>JAJFKL010000004.1 GCA_021773235.1 Gammaproteobacteria bacterium
GAAATGGTAATGCCGGGTGACAACATCAAAGTGACGGTTAAGTTGATTAACCCGATTGCGATGGAAGAGGGCTTACGTTTTGCAATACGAGAAGGCGGTCGCACGGTAGGTGCTGGCGTCGTTTCTAAAATTATTGAGTAATTATTAAATGGCCGACGAACAACAAATAATCAGGATTCGCCTTAAGGCATTTGATCATCGACTGATCGATCAATCTACTAAAGAGATTGTCGAAACAGCGCGACGTACCGGTGCCCAAATTAAAGGTCCTATACCTCTGCCGACGAAGAAAGAGCGTTTTACAGTTCTGATCTCTCCGCACGTTAATAAAGATGCGCGTGACCAATATGAGATTCGCACACATAAACGTTTAATGGATATCGTCAACCCAACAGATAAAACTGTTGATGCGCTAATGAAACTTGATTTGGCGGCAGGTGTTGACGTCCAGATTAAACTTAACTGATAGAGACTGGCGGATAAAACAATGACAATAGGAATAGTAGGTCGAAAACGTGGCATGACACGTGTGTTCACTGAAGAAGGACACTCCGTACCTGTGACCGTGGTTGAAGCTACCCCTAATCATGTTACTACTTTGATTACACCAGAAACGAAAGGCTATACCGCTGTACAAGTTTCATGGGGTGCAAAAAAATCATCAGCTGTGACTAAATCAGAGGCTGGTAACTTTGCCAAGGCTAACCTTGAAACAGGTGAAGGCCTTTTGGAATATAGAGTAAGTAATGAAGAGCTTGAGCAGTTTACTGCTGGCGCAGAACTTAAGGTTGATATGTTTGAGGCGGGTCAGAAAGTAGATGTTACTGGTACTACTAACGGTAAAGGATTTGCTGGTGCGATTAAACGACACAACTTTAGTCATCAGCGGAACACACACGGCAACTCGTTATCACATCGTGCGCCGGGTTCTATAGGTCAATGTCAAACGCCTGGTCGAGTATTCAAGGGTAAGAAAATGGCAGGGCATATGGGGAATGTACAACGCACAACCCAGAATCTTGAGATAGTCCGCGTTGATAGTGAGCGAAATCTACTTTTAATTAAAGGTTCAGTACCTTCGGTTAAGGGTGGCAAGGTTGTAGTTAAACCTTCGGTAAAAACACGATAATAAGGCAGTAATAATGGAACTTACGATTCAAAAATCAGACAGTGGAAAAGCAGGCACGATGAATGTTGCCGATAGTGTTTTTTCTGTCGAATTTAATGAGCCATTGATACATCAGGTATTAACCTCGTATTTGGCAGGTGCCCGTTCAGGTACCAAGGCGCAAAAGACGCGTGCAGAAGTTCGTGGTGGTGGTAGAAAACCTTTTAAACAAAAGGGCACCGGTCGCGCACGAGCTGGAACAATCCGTAGTCCGATATGGCGCGGTGGTGGTGTTACGTTTGCAGCTAAGACACAAGACCATAGTAAAAAACTGAATAAAAAAATGTATCGTGCAGCGATGCGTTCGATTCTTTCTGAGCTTGTTCGTCAAGAACGCTTCATCTGTGTCGATGAGTTCAATGTAGATGAATCAAAAACAAAATTGGTTAAAGATAAACTGGCGAGTCTTAGTCTTGATGATGTATTAATCGTGACTGAAGAATTGAACGAGAATCTTTATCTTGGTGTAAGAAATATTCCAAAGGTTGATGTGATTGATACAAATGAAATTGATCCGTATTCATTGATCGGTTTTGACAAAGTATTAATGACGCAGGCAGCAGTTGAAAAAGTTGAGGCATGGCTATCATGAATAATGAAAAATTAATGACGGTTTTGCTTGAGCCACGAGTTACTGAAAAATCGACAATGGTTGGTGAAGCATATAATCAATATGTATTTAAAGTTGCAAAGGATGCGACCAAGCCTGAAATAAAACAGGCCGTTGAACTTATGTTTGATGGCGCAGAAGTTTTATCAGTACAGGTCACCAATGTGAAAGGTAAAACAAAAATGTTTGCGCGTCGACCAGGGCAACGTGTTAATTGGAAAAAAGCCTATGTCAAATTGAAACCTGGTTTTGACATAGATTTCATGGGCGCTTGATAGGTATATATTATGGCATTAGTTAATCCAAGACCGACATCTCCAGGTCGCCGCTCAATGGTTAAGGTTGTTAGCCCTGAGTTATATAAAGGCAAACCTTATGAGCCATTGTTGGAGAGTCAAAAGAAACATTCAGGCCGTAATAATAATGGCCGTATTACTGTTCGTCATCGTGGTGGTGGTTCAAAACAGCGCTATCGCATAATTGATTTCAAACGTAATAAAGATGGAATACAAGCGAAAGTAGAACGTATTGAATACGATCCGAATAGAACCGCACATATTGCATTACTGCTTTATGTCGATGGCGAAAGACGCTACATCATTGCACCGAATGGTGTTAAAGAAGGTAGCCTGGTTATGTCGGGTTCTGAATCAGGTATTCAGGTTGGTAACTGTATGCCCCTACGAAATATCCCGTTAGGTACTACGGTACATTGTATTGAATTAAAGCCAGGCAAGGGTGCACAAATTGCCCGAAGCGCAGGTGCTGGAGTTCAGTTGGTTGCAAAAGAAGGTCAGCATGCAACCTTGAGATTACGTTCCGGTGAAATGCGAAAAGTTTTAGCAGATTGTCGAGCAACTATTGGTGAAGTAAGCAATGGCGAACATTCGCTACGTTCATTAGGTAAAGCCGGTGCAAAACGCTGGCGTGGTGTTCGTCCTACTGTTCGTGGTGTAGCAATGAACCCGGTTGATCACCCACATGGTGGTGGTGAAGGTCGTACTTCTGGTGGACGCCACCCAGTTAGTCCATGGGGAACACCAACCAAGGGTTATAAGACGAGAAAGAATAAACGAACCGATAAGTTAATCGTTCGTAAACGTAAATAAACGAGAGGAATACCCGTGCCACGTTCAATTAAAAAAGGTCCGTTTATTGACCATCACCTTGTAAAAAAGGTGCAAACAGCAAAGGAAAGTAACGATAAGCGTCCAATTAAAACCTGGTCTCGACGCTCCATGGTGATGCCTGACATGGTTGGTTTGACCATCGGTGTACACAATGGTCGTGATCATATGCCTATCTACATCTCTGAGAATATGGTCGGGCATAAATTAGGTGAGTTCGCGATAACGCGTACTTTTCGTGGACACATTGCAGATAGAAAATCTTAATTATTAGAAAACTATACTTATGACAACTTCAGCAACATTAAAACATACTCATTTGTCACCGCAAAAATTGCGTTTAGTGGCAGATCAGATTCGCGGATTAGCAGTAGACCGTGCAATTAATCTACTCGCGTTCAGTAACAAAAAGGGTGCGGATATTCTTAAAAAGGTACTCGAATCTGCGATTGCTAATGCTGAAAATAACGATGGTGCTGATATCGATGAGTTAAGAGTCAGTGCTGTACAAGTAAACCAGGGTCCAACAATGAAGCGCTTACGTCCACGCGCTAGAGGCCGTGCCGATAGAATTATAAAGAGAACCAGTCATGTCACCGTGACGGTATCTGAACCGGAGGCTAATAAATAGTATGGGTCAAAAAGTACATCCAACGGGGATACGCCTCGGCATTATTAAAGACTGGACCTCAACCTGGTATGCAGACAGTAAAGATTACGCTGATTATTTGCATGCAGATTTAAAGGTTAGAGAATATGTGCGTAAGAAATTAGCTAATGCATCAGTAAGCCGAATTCAGATTGAAAGACCTGCGGGTAACGCACGTGTGATTATTCATACTGCTCGTCCAGGTATTGTGATTGGTAAAAAAGGTGAAGATATTGAACGTCTTCGTTTTGAAATATCAAAAATGATGGGTGTTCCGGCACATGTCAGTGTTGAAGAGATTCGTAAGCCGGAATTGGATGCTTATCTTGTTGCTGAAAGTGTTGCGCAACAAATTGAACGACGCATTATGTTTCGTCGCGCAATGAAACGTGCTGTCACAAATACAATGCGTCTAGGTGCTCAAGGTATCAAGATTAGCCTTGGTGGTCGCTTGAATGGTGCTGAGATTGCCCGTACGGAATGGTATCGCGAAGGTCGTGTGCCACTACACACATTACGTGCAGATGTTGACTACGGCACTGCTGAAGCCAATACAACTTACGGAATTATAGGTATTAAAGTCTGGATCTTTAAAGGTGAAGTGTTTGTTGGTCATGAGCAAACTGTAGAAGAAGAAGCTCAGAAAGAAGAAGCACCAAAAGATAAAGCCCAAAAAGAAAAAGCCAAGGCTTAAGTTAAGAGTAAGCAACTAATAGGAATTTGACGTGTTACAACCAAAAAGAACGAAATATAGAAAACAAAGTAAATTACGTAATCGTGGTCTTGCCACTGTTGCTAATAAAGTTAGCTTTGGTGAATTTGGTTTGAAAGCTATTGGCAGAGGCCGTATTACGGCACGCCAAATTGAAGCGGCACGACGTGCATTAACACGTAAAGTAAAACGTGGCGCTAAGGTTTGGATAAGAATTTTTCCTGACAAACCGATTACCAAGAAACCTTTGGAAGTTAGACAAGGTAAAGGTAAGGGTAATGTTGAGTATTGGGTAGCCCAGATTCAACCAGGCAGAATGCTTTATGAAATGGAAGGTGTGCCTGAAGATTTGGCACGAGAAGCATTTGAATTAGCTGCAGCCAAGTTGCCGATTAAGACAACCTTTGTTGCGAGGACAGTACTGTAATGAAAGCAGCAGAATTAAGAGAAAAGACAGCTGAAGAGCTGCAAACAATTTTATTGGAAGAGTTACGTGCCCAATTTAATTTGCGAATGAGAAAAGGCACCGGGCAATTAGATAAGCCTAGTGAGATGAAAAAGACTCGACGCAATATTGCACGACTCCATACGCTTATTAATGAGAAAAAAATCGCATCAGGTAAAGAAGCATGAGCACAGAATCTACAGAAGCAAAGACAGTTACCGGTACTGTAACGAGTAACAAAATGGATAAAACTATTTCGGTAATGGTTGAGCGCCGAGTAAAGCATCCGTTGTACGGTAAGTTTATGCGTCGTTCTACCAAGCTATTGGCACATGATGAAGCTAACGAATGTAATGAGGGCGATGTTGTTGTAATTGAAGCATCACGACCTTTATCCAAAAACAAGTCTTGGCGCTTACAGAAAGTCGTCACTAAGGCACAAGTTGTATAACAGGATTAGGGAGATAGAGCGCACATGATTCAAATGCAAACAATGCTTGATGCAGCAGACAACAGCGGCGCACGTCGTCTGATGTGTGTGAAAGTATTGGGCGGCTCAAAGCGACGATACGCTAATGTTGGTGATGTCATTAAAGTCAGCATCAAGGAAGCTATTCCTCGCGGTAAGGTTAAAAAGGGTGACGTTTATAACGCAGTTGTCGTTCGTACCCGTAAAGGCGTACGTAGAGCAGATGGGTCGTTGATTAGATTTGATGGCAATGCGGCTGTGTTGCTGAATGCTCAATTACAACCCATTGGCACACGCATATTTGGCCCTGTAACACGAGAATTACGTGGAGAACAGTTTATGAAGATTGTTTCTCTGGCACCGGAGGTACTTTAAAAATGGCTCGCATTAAGAAAGGTGACGAAGTTGTTGTCATAGCTGGCAAAGATAAAGGTAAGCGTGGTGTAGTTTTATCCGTGATTGATGAATTGGATAAAGTCTTTGTTGAAAACGTCAACATGATTAAGAAGCATACCAAGGGCAACCCTATGCAGGGTACACCGGGTGGTATCGTCGAAAAAGAAGCAGCGATTCATATTTCCAATGTCGCTATGTGGAATCCAGTAACAAATAAGGGTGACCGAGTTGGTTATCGTTCACTGGAAGATGGGCAAAAAGTACGATATTTCAAGTCAAACAACGAAGTTGTGGATGTATAAGGTCAATATTCATGGTCAGATTACAAGAACATTATAATAGTACGGTGATTAAGCAGTTAACCGAGCAGTTTGGTTATAAATCATCTATGCAAGTCCCTAAGATCACCAAGATTACTCTTAATATGGGTATCGGTGAGGCAGTCGCAGATAAAAAGGTCGTTGAGCACGCAGTAAGTGACATGACTAAAATAGCGGGACAAAAACCAATCGTTTGTAATGCAAGAAAATCAGTCGCGAATTTCAAAGTGCGTGAAGGATGGCCTGTAGGATGTAAGGTGACCTTACGTCGCGAACGTATGTATGAATTTTTGGATCGTTTAATCTCGATTGCAATCCCTCGTATTCGGGATTTTCGTGGATTAAATGCAAAGTCTTTTGATGGTCGTGGTAATTACAATATGGGGATTAAAGAACAAATTATTTTCCCTGAAATTGACTATGACAAGATCGACACACTGCGAGGTATGGATATTACGATTACTACCTCAGCGCGAACAAATGAAGAAGGCCGTGCTTTATTAACGGCATTTAACTTACCGTTAAGGTCTTGAGGACTATTTAATATGGCAAAGTCATGCATGGTTAATCGCGAAGTCAAACGCATACGTTTGGTAAAAAAATACGCGGCAAAAAGAACTGAATTGAAGGCAATGATTAAAGATACGTCTTTAAGCGAAGGTGACCGCGCAGCAGCGCGAGAAAAGCTAAATAAAATGCCAAGAGATGCGAGCCCTGTTCGTGTACGCAACCGCTGTAATATTACGGGTCGTCCACACGGTTATTATCGTAAATTTGGCTTAGGTAGAAATAAATTGCGTGAAGCGGCTATGCGTGGCGATGTGCCAGGCTTGGTTAAAGCGAGCTGGTAATTAAAGAGAGAATATAAACATGAGTATGTCAGACCCAATATCAGATATGTTGACGCGAATTCGTAATTCACTAGAACGCAATAAGCGTGATGTGAAAATGCCATCGTCAAAATTAAAGGTGGCGATTGCAAATATCCTGAAACAAGAAGGTTACATTCTTGATTACAGTGTTGCCGAAAATGATAAAAAGGCAACGTTGACTATTGAGCTTAAATATTTCGAAGGTAAAGCGGTTATTGAGTCAATTAAACGCGTTAGTAAACCTAGCCTTCGTAGGTATAACTCAGCTGATGATTTACCAAAAGTACTGGGTGGCCTTGGTGTTGCAGTTATCTCTACAGCTAAAGGCGTTATGACAGATAAATCAGCACGCGAACATGGTATTGGTGGTGAAGTACTGTGTTTTGTTTCTTAATTTGGATGAATTGATATGTCAAGAATAGCAAATAGTCCGATAACAATTCCTAGTGGCGTCGATGTCAATATCGTCGGCAGCATGGTTACTGTTAAAGGTAATAAAGGTGAGTTGACACATAATGTGCACCCTTTGGTTAAGGTTGAGCAAGAAGACAATGTATTAAAGACGACTGTTAATAATAACAGCAAATCAGCTAATGCCTTATCAGGTACCACACGTGCATTGATTCAAAATTTAGTGACGGGTGTTAGTGAAGGATTTGAACGTAAATTGGAGATTGTTGGTGTTGGTTATCGTGCCGCAGTTTCCGGAAAAGTGTTGAATCTTACATTAGGATTTTCACATCCGGTCGCATTTCAAATTCCGGAAGGCATTTCAATTGAAACACCGAGTCAAACCGAAGTAATTATTAAGGGTAGTGATAAACAACAAGTTGGTCAGGTTGCTGCAAATATTCGCAGATACCGTCCACCAGAGCCCTATAAAGGAAAAGGTGTTCGTTATTCGGATGAACGTATCATTCGCAAAGAAGCTAAGAAGAGCTAGTCGATATGAGTAAAAAATCAGATAGAATCCGTCGCGCCACTAAGGCACGCGCAAAAATTAAACAGCTTGGTGTGAATCGTTTGTGTGTTTACAAAACACCACGACATGTCTACGCACAGGTTATTGCGCCAAGTGGTTCGCAAGTGCTTGCTAGTGCGTCAAGTTTAGATAAAGAAGTTAAGGGTCAGATTAAATACAGTGGTAATGTCGATGCAGCCATTACTGTTGGTAAAATTCTGGCTGAACGTGCGAAGAAAGCAGGTGTTTCGAAAGTTGCTTTTGACCGCTCAGGTTTTAAATATCATGGTCGTATTAAAGCATTAGCCGATGCTGCACGCGAACAAGGTATGGAATTTTAAGGAAGGGTCTAATGGCATTAGGAAACTCAATAACCGGAAACGAAGATCTTCAAGAAAAGCTTGTTAACGTCAATCGCGTTGCCAAGGTAGTTAAAGGTGGTCGTCAATTTGGTTTCGCAGCATTAACAGTTGTTGGTGATGGTAATGGTCGTGTTGGTGTAGGACGAGGAAAATCTCGTGAAGTACCTCTAGCGATTCAAAAGGCAATGGAAGATGCACGTCGCAATATGATTTCAGTGCCATTGAATGAAGGTACACTTCAATATTCCATTATGGCAGAGTTTGGTGCAGCCAAGGTCTATATGCAGCCAGCTTCAGAAGGTACCGGTATTATTGCTGGTGGTCCTATGCGTGCAGTATTCGAAGTCGTCGGTATTCATAATGTACTGGCCAAGTCTATCGGTTCAACTAACCCTATCAATGTAGTTCGCGCTACGATTGAAGGATTAAAATCAATGTCTTCGCCTGAATACATTGCGGCGAAACGCGGTAAGTCTGTTGAAGAAGTGGTTAGCTAATCATGGTTAAGAAATCTGACAAACAATTAAAAGTTACGTTGATAAAGAGTACTAATCGACGTATTCAAAAACATAAAGCCTGTGTTAGTGGTTTGGGCTTACGACGTATTGGTCATAGTGTCACTGTCGGTGATACACCACAAAATCGTGGCATGATTAATAAAGTAAGTTACTTGCTCGCAGTGGAAGAGGACTAAGCTAATGCGTTTAAATACAATTAAACCCCATCCTGATTCAACCTCGGATGCAAAACGTAGAGGTCGTGGAATAGGATCAGGTCTTGGTAAAACAGGTGGCCGTGGACATAAAGGACAAAAGTCACGTTCCGGTGGTTATATCAAAGTAGGTTTCGAAGGTGGGCAGATGCCTTTGCAACGTCGCTTACCAAAAGTCGGGTTTAGTTCGCGCGTTGGTCGTGTAACTGAACAGATTCGTTTGCATGAGTTAGCAAATCTTGATGTCGATGTGATCGATGTCGAAGCGCTTAAAGCAGCACGACTAATTAATAAAAGTACGTTACGAGTGAAAGTTATGCTTTCTGGTAAATTGGAAAAAGCAGTGACAGTAAAAGGTTTGATGCTTACTAAAGGTGCTAAAGCGGCTATTGAAGCTGCTGGTGGGAAAATAGAAGAATAAATGTCAGCTTCTAGCCCAGCAATTCCAGGCGGACTTTCCGGTCTTGGCCAGTTAAAAGAACTACGCCAACGTCTGTTGTTCGTATTATTTGCGTTATTTGTTTATCGAATTGCAACACATATACCGGTGCCGGGTATTAATCCGATTGCCTTGGCCGATCTGTTTCAACAGCAGCAAGGCACGATACTGGATATGTTTAATATGTTTTCCGGCGGTGCTTTGAGTCGATTCTCAGTGGTTGCCTTGGGAATTATGCCGTACATTTCGGCATCAATTATTATGCAGCTGCTTTCGGTTGTTGAGCCGAAATTAAAACAGCTGAAAAAAGAAGGTGAAGCAGGACGACGCAAGATTACGCAGTACACCCGTTATGGCACTGTTGTATTAGCAACGTTTCAAGCCTTTGGTGTTTCAGTTGCGCTGGAAGGACAACAGGCAGCAGGTTATGCAGTTGTTATGGACCCAGGTGTAGGTTTCCGAATTGCAGCAGTAACAACATTAGTTACCGGCACCATGTTTTTGATGTGGTTAGGTGAGCAGATTACCGAACGTGGTATAGGCAATGGTATTTCGATGATTATCTTTGCTGGTATTGTTGCAGGCTTACCCTCTGCGATTGGTGGAACGATTGAATTATCCAGAACAGGTGAGATGCATCTGTTAGCAGTGGTTGGTTTATTTGCACTAGCGATTGCCGTAACTGCATTTGTCGTTTTTGTTGAACGTGGCCAACGTCGTATTACGATTAATTACGCGAAACGTCAGGTAGGACGCAAGATGATGGGCGGCCAGACAAGTCATTTGCCATTGAAATTAAATATGGCCGGTGTAATACCGCCTATTTTTGCATCAAGTTTGATTTTATTTCCGGCGACGATCGCGGGTTGGTTTGCACAGACTGAAGGTATGGGGTGGTTGCAGGATATTGCAACAACACTATCTCCAGGGCAGCCGATTTACGTAATGACTTATGCAGCAGGGATTATATTCTTCTGTTTCTTTTATACAGCGATGGTGTTTGATCCGCGTGAAACAGCAGATAATTTGAAAAAATCAGGTGCGTTTATTCCGGGTATGCGACCGGGTGAACAGACAGCGGCTTACCTTGATAAGGTCTTAACCAAGTTAACCTTGGCCGGTGCTGTCTATATTACATTTGTTTGTTTATTGCCTGAGTTTCTAATATTGAAATTTAATGTGCCGTTTTATTTTGGTGGTACATCGCTATTGATTATTGTTGTGGTTGTTATGGACTTTATGTCCCAGGTTCAGTCACATTTAATGTCCCATCAATATGAGGGGATAATGAAGAAAGCTAATCTAAAGGGGCACGGCCGACGTTAATGCGTTTGCTTGAGCATGCCGGAGAAAGAAAATGAAAGTTAGAGCATCAGTAAAAAGAATTTGTCGAAATTGTAGAATCATTCGGCGTAATAGAGTTGTACGAGTTATCTGCACTGACCCGCGACATAAGCAGCGTCAAGGCTAGATAACAAGCGCTAGAAAATTATATTGGAGATATTGAATAATGGCTCGTATTGCAGGCGTTAACATAGCAGATAATAAGCATTTGGTAATTGCTTTGACATACATCTATGGTATCGGTGATACCCGTGCACAACAGGTTTGTGATGCAGTGGGTTTAGAAGGTTCCACTAAGGTTAGAGATCTTACCGAGGCAGAACTGGACAAGATACGTGCTGAAGTAGGTAAGTATGACCTAGAAGGTGACTTACGTCGTGAAGTCTCAATGAATATCAAACGTTTGATGGACCTTGGTACTAATAGAGGTATTCGTCATCGTCGTGGGCTACCGGTTAGAGGGCAACGTACCAAAACAAATGCCCGTACCCGTAAAGGTCCCAGAAAAGCGATTAAAAAATAAAACAACAGGTTTTAAAAAACTATGGCCAAAACAGCAACAAAGACTCGTAAGCGTGTAAAGAAGACCGTCGTAGATGGTATCGCACATATACATGCTTCATTTAATAACACTATTATTACGATAACCGACCGTCAGGGTAACACTCTGTCATGGGCTACCTCTGGTGGTAGTGGTTTCCGCGGTTCACGTAAGAGCACACCGTTTGCTGCACAGATTGCTTCGCAGAAAGCAGGTGAAGTTGCACGGGAATTTGGCATGCAGAATTTAGAAGTATATATCAAAGGGCCAGGACCAGGTCGTGAATCAGCGGTTCGGGCACTTAATTCAATCGGCTTTAAGATCACTAATATTACTGATGTGACACCGATTCCACATAATGGGTGTCGCCCGCCCAAAAAACGTCGGGTTTAATTCAGGAGCTTTAGAATGGCACGTTATCTCGGACCAAAATGTAAACTTAGTCGGCGTGAAGGCACAGATTTATTTTTAAAAAGTCGTGCTAGACCGATTGAATCA
>JAJFKL010000031.1 GCA_021773235.1 Gammaproteobacteria bacterium
ATTAAAAACTTGATAAGTGCTTTTGGACACATGCCAATCGGAACATTACGTGCTGTTCATGTTTATAAAATGAAAGATAAGATCGGGCAACGAAGTGAAAGTCTCGCCAACCAACACATTGCTGTTTTATCGCATGCCTACACCAAAGCAATCGAGTGGGGTTATGTTGATCAACATCCTATTAAAGGTAATGTTATAAAATATGGTGTTAAGCAACGTGAACGTTACGCTGAAGATTGGGAAGTAGATGCATTTTTATCAGTAGCCAACCCTATGATCAAAGTCTATGTACCGCTAAAGCTAATGCTCGGATTGCGTAAAGGAGACATGCTCTCGGTTCGTTTATCTGATTTAAAAGAGGATGGCATCCATGCAATACAAAATAAAACGGGTAAGAAAATTACCATTAAGTGGGACGATGAATTACGCACGGCTATAAACAACATTCGCGCCCTACCCCGTAAAGTCGGAACAATGTTCCTATTTGCTACACGAGCAGGCAAGCCATACATCAAGGCCGATCACACCACGAGCGGTTTTGATTCTGTATGGCGGCGCAGTATGGACAAAGCACTAGCTGAAACAGATTTGACCGAGCGTTTTACCGAACAAGACTTACGTGCAAAAGCAGGATCGGATGCGACTGAAGCTGAAGCCGTTGATAAACTTGACCACTCAAGTGCGGCTGTAACGCGCAAACATTATCGCCGTAAAGGTAAGGTTATAACCCCGTTTTCACGCCCCAAAAAAGAGCATAAGAACTAATTCTATGGGACAAATAGCAATCTATGGGACAAGGTTAGTAAGTTCTATCGCTGAAAGTGTTGGTGGTGGTGCCGGAAAGAGGATTCGAACCTCCGACCTACTATTTACGAAACAGTTGCTCTACCAACTGAGCTATTCCGGCATATGGTGAATATCAAAAAAAGAAAATTATGTCGAATTTTTCACTCGAACAACAACATCGAGACCAGATTGAACTGTATTTTCAGGTAATGAGGATTTTGGATTTAAGCTCATAACATCGGTTTCAAAATCATAAATTTCGCCCGTATCTTCATTATAATAATGATGATGATGCGACGTATTGGAATCATAGAATATCTTCGTCGGGTCGATAGCGACTTCTCTAATCAATCCTTTCTCAACAAACAGATTCAACGTGTTATATACGGTTGCCTTTGAAACATGTCCATCTTTTGCATTAACAAGCGTGAGTACTTGATCGGCAGACAAATGTTGGGGCTTACTCAACATGACTCTAGCGATCTCGTTTCTCTGAAACGTAGGATTGATATCGCATTCAAGCAACTTAGTCTTGATGGTTTCTTGGGTTTCGCCCTCACCAATTTGTTTGTCAATTTTTCCACTCATAGACACATTATAATAGAAGCCAAGAACAAAGTGGAGCTAGTACAGGCTGAATTATCATTTATCTCTCAATTTCAGTTAAATCTGCCTGTCTGTTAATAGAAAACTTATCGATATCCATAAAGGATGAATTCCCGGAGAACAAATCCGCCAGTAATTTCGCCGATGAAGGTGCCTGTAAAATCCCTTTCCGAAAATGTCCCGTACTTATATAAAGATTTTTGTAACCCGGGACTGGACCTATAACCGGCTTTTCAGTATCGGTTGATGGTCGTAAACCCGACCAATGCTTCACCAATGGTGCACTTTTCAGGCTGGGCCATACAGAAGCTGCCCAATCTCGTAATTCTTCTTGCGCTCTTTTTGTCGTTTCTTTGTTAAAACCAATATCTTCCATGGTGCTGCCTATCAATACATACCCATCTAACCTCGGAATCAAATAGTGGCCACCGTCCAATATTATTGATTGTAATACCGATTCAGTAGGTTTAACGCACATCATCTGACCGTGAATTGGTCTGATGTTCATAATATTAAACCTGTCTCCTAGTACTAATTTGCTCCAGGCACCAGCAGTAACAATCACCGATTCAGCGGATAGCTTAGCGCCATTAAATTCAACCTGTTCACAGCGACCATCCCTTGTCACCAAATTAGTGATGTTCGTGTTTTCAAAAAGTGAAACTGGCAACTGCTTTAAGCTCTTACGTAATGCCTTTATAAGTCTGGGCGGTCTTAACTGCGCTATTTCGGGAAGTAAAACTGCCTCCTCGGCAAGCTCTATCTCAGTACTTAGGTTTTCTATTTTTTCATTAACTTTTATACACTTACTACGTGCCCAATGCTTAATATTGGCAATATGTTCTGCCTCAATGATAATTAACCCCGATTTCACGTATTCAGGGTCAATTCCCGTTTCATCAAACAGAGAGTTGATATATTGCGGATAGTGCATTTTGCCATGCTCAGACAGCTCAGCTGATGCAGGGTTTTCTGTCCACGGACGCATAGACGACAATATCCCACCTGCAGCCCAACTGGATTCTTTACCCAACTCGCCCTTTTCAATAAGGGCAACGCTTGCACCACGAACAGCCAATTCCCGGGCGGTCGTCATGCCAATGATACCGCCGCCAATAATAATGAAATCGTATTTAGTCATAAATCAGAGTGTGAACCCGTTCACATTAGTTAAAGAAGCCCTACCATTCATCCCTCAAACACCACCGTTTATCTAATCAAGCTTCAGTAATATTTAATATTTGCTATAACTAGCAGTATAAATGATTATGATATTTTTTTAATCGTGCGGACTGAACAATGAAAATAAAAAATTATACCTCTAGTGGTTTTACCATTATTGAACTATTAACCACCTTAACCGTGGCAGGTGTATTACTCAGTGTTGCAATACCAAGCTATCGAAGTTTTGTAAAAGATAATTGCCTCACGACTAATACAAATCTACTAGTAGTCACCTTTCAACAAGCTCGCAGCGAGGCGATTAAACGTCGCACAGATGTAACGATTGCAGCAGATGGCACTTGGGCTAATGGCTGGACGATTAAACTAAATGAAGATCGAGATGGTGATTCTGTGATGGATACTGGAGAAGACTATAATGGAGATGGCGACCTTGATGCTGATGCATTAGTCAGAACGGTAACCTTAGGCTGCACAAACACAATAACTGAAATTGATGCCGCTGCTGCTATCAATCCTGGAGATAACTCAGCAGGTGACACCAGCTTCGTTTATGGTTCAGATGGGTTTATAGATAAAGCGGCAACATTCGATTTCTGTGATGACCGAACCGCAGAGACAGGACGTCAAGTGCGAGTATCAATAACCGGGCGACCAAATACAGATTCTGGCTTCTCATGCAGTTAGTTTTGAGGAAAGTAAATATGTCTAATCAATTAAGAATCAAGCGACTCACTAGAATATATAAGGGTTCACAAAGTATAAATGGCTTCACTCTTTTAGAGGTGTTAATAGCTATGTTAATTCTTGCTATTGGTGTCTTGGGCATCACCGCCCTTCAATTTAAAGGATTGCAATATAACCAAGACGCCTATTATCGTAGTCAAGTAAACATCATAGCTTATGACATTGCTGACCGAATGCGATTGAATCAGGCTAATGCGGCGACTTATGCAGCGAACTTGACTAATTGGACAGTGCCAGCAGCAGCACCGACGGGTTGTGACCAAACGGGAACGGCAGCTGTCGGTATGGCGAATGATCTTGATTGTTGGAAGTTGCAGCTTTATACCGCATTACCGCCAGATAGTATTGCCAATATTAATAATGATGGAAGCGGTCTGTTTACCGTAACCTTAACTTGGTTAGACCGAGAAGGAACGAGTCACGCCATCGAATACACATTTCAACCATGAGACTAAGAAAATGATGCTTAATTTTCATACACACAATAAAAGCAAAGGGTTCAGCCTGCTTGAATTAATGATAGCTATGGTATTAGGTTTACTACTAGTCGCCGGCGCCATCACCATGTTCATTAGTAATAAACGCATTTATACCGAACAAGAATCGATGAGCCGCTTACAAGAAAATGCTCGCTTTGCTATTGACATTCTCTTGCGTGATATCCGCATGGCGGGGTATTCGGGTTGCTCAAGCGATATGGGTAATGTCGTTGATCATGTCGAAGGCGCGAGTGATGACGACAGTTTACTCAATTTTTCAAATGCCGTTGAAGGTTCGGAATCTAGAGCTGCTTGGGAACCCTCTGACAGCACTGAATCAGTTGGCGCTACGATGTGGCCCAATACAGATGGCATTTCAGTCCGCTATTTACAAGATTTAGGTCTTGACGTTGGGACACCCTATATGCCGACTGCTTCGGGAGCTTTACACATCTCAACAAACAGTGGCCTTGCCCAAGGAGAAGTTATCGCCGTCGCAGATTGTGATAGTGCAGATATCTTTTCTATCGCCAATGCCAATCCGGATAGTGGAACTCTCACTCATGGGACAGGGGCAAACAATGCCGGTCCTAAAAATGCCACAAAGGATTTTCAGAAAAAATATCTAGGTGATGCATCAGTCGTAAAATTTGTATCTCGTCGATATATCATCGGCACTGGCGCAAGTGGCCAACCGGCCCTATTCCGATACCAATATGCAAAAGATGGAGAAGACTCAGATGGTGATGGAAATACAACAGAATTTTTATATGTTGGGCAGGAACTCATAGAAGGTGTAGAAAACATGCAACTGCTTTATGGGGAAGACACCTCTGGGGATAAAATAGCAGATACCTACGTCGATGCCGCCAACGTCAGCGGTTGGGACAATGTCGTAGCGGTTCGCTTAGCTTTATTGATCAGAACTATTAATGAAAGTTTTACCACAGATACGGCTACGTATACATTATTGGGCGGCACCGGAAATGGTGGTTACACCGTTGCTAACCCTGGAGACAACCGCCGTCGACGTATTTTCACTACCACCATTCAAATTCGCAACCGTAGTACATAGCAGGATATATATATGAACAGAATAAATTCTCAAAAAGGTGCCGCATTAATAACAGCGTTAGTGATGTTAGTGATACTAACAATGCTTGGATTATCTTCTTTAACGACGAACACGATGAATGAGCGCATGGCGGCCAATTCACAAGAAGTAAACCGAGCCTTCCAGGCTGCTGAATCAGGCCTTGACCTGGCCTACGCAGATGTTGATTCGTTCAATATAAATAATACTTCTGCAAACCCGAATACATACACCGATACCGGATTTGCAGATTATGACGCTGATTTGACATATAGCGTTGCCTTTCGTCAATCGACGCCACCAAAACGTGGTTCCGGTTGGGACAGCAATTATGCCTTATATCATTTTGATACTGACAGCTCGGCCAGTACAGTTAGCGGCGCATCGGCGTCAATACATGCTGGCTCTTATCAAGTAGGCAAAAAATAATTTTAGATTCAATACCAGTTTCTCGGAGAAGAGCAATATGAACACCATTAAAACATTTTTTATAGCTACATTATTATTTTCTTCTGCCAGTGCATTTGCAGAAAATAAATTTCAGGTGATCGATAGAGGTATTGATGGAGATCAACGCCAATACCTGATTACTTGTACCGATGGCACCAGAGGCAGTGTGACAAAACATTTTGAATTACCGATAGTAGATACAGACCCTGATAAGATTGAGAAGAAAGGTCAGTCCGCAGGGATTTCTGTACCCCCTAAATTAATCAAGGTATGTATCGAGTTGGATAATGGTGATGAGCAATGTCGACCATCCTGGGAGCTAGATACGGCTGCTAAAGCCAGTTGTGCGCTGTAATTAAAAAGTGAATTTGCAACTTTAGGATGTTCCAGACAGAATTATTTGAGGCGACTAATATGAAGACACCAAACATAAAAAAAATATTTTATTCATTACTGTTTTTTATGCTGACCATCACAAGTGGTGCTAGCCATGCTGATGACACCGAAATTTATTTCAGCTCAACCAGTTCAGGCAGTAATGCAGCAGCCGTACGCCCTAATATTTTATTGATTTTAGACTCTTCAGGCAGTATGGGTTGGACTACAGGAACTTTTCCCGATACACGCATGGAAGTTATGCGAGAAGCTATGCTGACTATCATTAACAGTATGGAAGATGTAAATGTTGGTCTGATGCGTTTTACCAGCAGTAGTGGCGGTCCGGTTCTTTTTCCAATCACATATATTGACGATCCAGCATCGGTAGTAGTTTCTGAACCAAGTGACTCTAACCCTACGGTCACTTACAACATTAGTAACGGAAATGATGATGCCCAACAAAAAGGGATTGGCGTCAATGCATCACTTACTGATACAAACCTGGAAATAGCTCATACGCCATTCAGGGCAGCTAATACAAATGAAATTGAAGTACAGCAAGTTTCTGCTTCAGAAGATGATGCCGATGCTTTTAACGGCGGTGTGTCCCTTACTCAGTGGTTTTGGCCTTTTCCATCTGGCAATAATCACGATGGTGCTCGATTTGTCGGGCTTGATATAGACCAAGGTGCAACGATTAACTCGGCCACCTTTGAACTATCAAGTAAAGACCTCGGCACTCTTACCATGGATCTCTCTGCTGAAGATGTCGATGACGCACAGGCCTTCACAACTTCTGCTTTTGATATCTCTACCCGAGTATTAACAACAGCCAAGGTCGATAACTGGAATGTCCCTACTACAGCAAAGGTAACACAAGATGTAACTGCTATTGTCAAGGAAATCGTCGACCGGCCTGGCTGGGCTTCAGGCAATGCCTTGGCAATTATCTCGAATGATCAAAAGAATAACAGACGATTCTATAGTTATGACAAGGCTGTTAGTGTTGGCGATGCGACACTTGCACCAAAATTGACAGTAGACTGGAATAACGCTGGCAGTGTTGCATCCGAAAACACTATCGGTTTGCGCTTTTCAGCGGTTGATATCCCTCAAGGCGCTACCATTACCAGTGCAAAACTGATTTTGACATCAAAGGATGAACGAAGCGATGCAGCAACATGGATAATCAGAGCTGAAGATGCAGACACATCACCAGCACTCGCAGCAACTAATAATAATTTATCCGCTAGAACCCTGACCAGCGCAGCTAATCAACTTGAATGGGCTGTACCCAGTATGTCATCTAATACCGGCTACACGACTTGCGCAAGCGGTACTTGTACGGGTGATCTAAAAGATGTCATCAATGCTGTTACTAGTCGTGCGGGTTGGTGTGGTGGCAATGCCTTGACACTAATTATAACGAACAAGACCGGTAGCACAGGAAAACGGAACATCCACAGTTATGAAGGCAACTCTACCCTTTCACCCAAATTGGAAGTGACCTATGACGCTTCTAGTGGTGGCTGTTATCGTAAAACGGAAACCGCTCAGATTTCGACCAATAATGATGATGTTGAAGAAAAATCAGATGGTACGATTGAACGCACTAATGGTGATCTGGATTTCAGCGATAAATTAATAGGTTTACGTTTTCAAGAAATTGATGTCCCTAAAAATGCAACCATACTGAGTGCAACAATACAGATTAGTGCTGACGGTACTAGCACGGCAAACCCTAACCCTACAGTCGAAATATGGGGTATTAATGAAGCCAATACTGCACAATTTCCAACGACTACTGATTACCTTACAGATATTGCAAAAGTAGATAAAAACATTAACTGGAGTCTAGGAGATTTTAATACCGATGGTGAATGGCATACCTCCCCAGACATTAGTTCAATAGTAAAAGATATCGTTGATCTTGGAACCTGGGCGAGTGGTAATGCCATGGGCTTTGTGATTGATGATGCTAATAAAAATCGCCCTGCTGAAACGCATGATGACGACCCAAACCAAGGGGCTAAATTGACTATCACCTATGAATCGACTGCTGCGGTGGCGACTTCAGTCACGACGGTACGCGATCGTTTGATTGAGCTTGTCAATGGTATACCAACTTCGGGATCAACTCCGATTGTCGAAACCCTCTATGAGGCAGCACGCTACTGGCGTGGCGATAGTGTTATCTATGGTAAATCAAGAGCTAGTTCATCGAGCACAAGGCTCAGTCATCCCGGTTCGTATTGCGATGCGGCCAGTAGCTGTAATGGTGCAACAGTAAATGGTACATCACCTGTAACTGACGCATTTGGTAACTTTACACCAACTAATTGTTCTACCACAAACTTGAATAGTTCTAATTGCTCAAGCCGATCAATTGAAGGCACTCCGAATTATATTAGTCCTTTTAGTTCTACCTTATCTTGTCAGTCGAATTACCAAGTATTACTCACTGATGGTGAAGCTAATGGAAACAACATCGCTGATGAGGGTGATATTAGCTTTATATCTGGGAGCGGTGCTTGTGACGCTACTGGAACTAATCGAGGCACCTTCGGAGGCGGTGAAAAATGTGCTTATGATATTGTTGAGTACATACATGATAATGACCAAAATTCAACATTGGACAGTGATCAAACCGTTACGACTTATACCGTTGGATTCAATACAACCGGTCTCACGAATGCAACAAACTTTCTGAAAGATGTCGCTGAAGCGGGTGAAGGTACTTTCAATGAAGCCGTTACTGCGGCTGACCTCGTGGCAGTGTTTACAGATATCCTGAGTGACGTTAAAAGTGACCCTACCTCTTTCGTAGCGCCTTCGTTGGCTACCAATGCCTTCAACCGCTTATTGAGCAGGGATGAGGTTTATTTCGGCCTCTTTACACCATCGTATGATCGAAGTTGGCAGGGTAATGTTAAGAAATACACTATCTGCGTAAATTCTGGCGGTGACGATGAAGATATCCTTACCACGGGAGACAACTGTACCCTGGGTAATATACTCGATCAGAATGATGTTGAAGCAATTGACACAACAGATAATAAATTCAAGAACACAGCAAAGAGTGTCTGGTCAGATGTCGTTGATGGTAGGGCCACTATAAAAGGTGGTAGCGGTGGTGAAATTATCGATTACACAAACCAAATTATCTTCACCGAAGCCACAAGCACGACGACACAACCTGCGGTTGGGACATCACTTGCTTTCGGCAGTAACCCTGGCTTTCAAATAGATAAAGACACCTGGAACGATGCCAATCTGGCGCATGTTCGTACGGCAGTTTGCCCCACTGTTTCAACATCGGCGAACTCAGACTGTGAAGACAGAATGCTATGGCTATTAGGCAAGATTATTGACGCTGATGGGGATAGTGATACCAGTGCGACTACACGTTGGTCCGTAACTGATGTGCTGCATAGCTCTCCAAACGTAATTACTTACGGCGGTTCAGATTCTAATTCAGATGGTGTAACCGATACTTTCTTTGACCGGCTTGTCGTGGGTACTAACGACGGCGCGCTTCGCTTTATAAATGGTACTACCGGACTACAGGAATGGGCATTTTATCCCCAAAGTGTGTTGGGTAATTTGAAGACCCATTTTTCAAACCCAGAAGGTGAACACCTCTATGGCTTGGATACAACTCCTATTATTAGACGTTTTGATAGTAATGGTAATGGTAACATTGAACCAAGCACTGATTATGTACATATCTATGCTGGTATGCGCCGCGGGGGTAATTTCTTATATGCTCTTGATGTGACTCCTGGAGCGACATTGTCTAACAACTCAGCAAGCATTGCACCTAAATATCTATGGCGTATAGAAGGTGGTACTGCTGGTTTTGAACGTCTTAACGATACTTGGTCAACACCAAAACTGGCCAATATCGATACTACCAGTGGCGCAAAAGAAGTATTGATCTTCGGGGGTGGGTACGACTCACGCGTCGATGATGGCTTTGGCACCACCAATACCGGTGGTGCAGATAATATGGGTAATGCTATTTATGTAGTCGACCCAGATGATGGTTCTGTTATCTTCTCAGTAACAGGGACTTGTGGAAGTTGTAGTAATAATGCCAACTCTATTCAAGTAGCTGACATGAAACACTCAATCCCCTCTAGAATAACCATTCTGGATACGGATGGTGATGGTCTAGATGATAGACTCTATGTTGGGGATACCGGTGGTCAGGTTTGGCGAGTAGATTTGGATGGTGTCAAGCTATCCGGAACTGGTAAATATGGCAGCTCCGTTGTTGGAAGGCTCGCCAATCTTTCAACTTCAGGTACTGCTGCTGCTGAACGTAAGATGTTTGAACCACCCGCAGTAGTTCAAGTGAAAGATACTAACTTTTCAGATGCTTCCAGTGGCGAATATGATTACGTCTTGATAGGAACAGGAGATCGTGCCAATCCTCTTGAAACTGCTGTCAGCAATCGATTTTATGCTCTCAGAGACAAATTTATCGATGAACTGCCGGATACAAATAACGATAATCTAGCAGACCCTGCTTCATATCCACAAACTACAGTGGGGCCAATATCTCATTCAGTGTCGGGCAACCTGATTGATGTCACTAATACTGTATTAGATAGTTCAAATACTACACATACTGCTTCACTTGGTTGGTATTTTGATTTTGATAGCTCAGGCACTGATGGTGAAAAGGTATTATCGGCCTCGACGTCAATTGCTGGCGCTGTATTCTTTACCACTTATTTTCCTGAATCGACATCAACAGATCTATGTTCTGCAAATGTCGGTAGTGGTGCTGCTTTTAACTTTGACATCTTAACAACACAGGCTGTAAAAGACTGGGATGAAGACGGTACTCTAGAAGGTAATAATAATGATGACCGAAGAAAAGCATTAGGTGGCGGTATACCTTCCGACGTTGTACCTATCTTTACTAAAGAAGGAGTTGTCGGTATTGTCGGTATCGAAGGTGGTGCTGCTCAACTAGGCACCCTGACAGGCCTGCCTCGATATAGAACATACTGGTATGATGAGAGTTAATAAAAATGCTATCTGAATTTTTTAATAATCGTCTAGATGATTAGACTTAGCCAAAAATTGTATTAATATATTTAAACAATTAACTGCTTATAGGGAAGAAGAGAAATGATAAGAATGTTAGCACCTAAACAAAACGGGTTTACCCTGATAGAACTTATGATTGTTGTTGCAATCATTGGTGTTCTTGCCGCTATCGCCTACCCATCATACACAGCACATGTGCTTCGAGGTAAGCGCTCTGAGGCAAGGCAGATGCTAACCGATTCAGCGGCACGATTAGAACGCTATTATTCTGATAATAATAAATATGCGGCCGCAGATAATACGCTACCCGCTAGCATACCTACCACTAGTGAAAATGGGTACTACGCTTTAACCGTAGCAACTACAGGCACATGGCAACAATTTATACTGACGGCTACTCCACAAGGATTTCCAGATGTCGATTGTGGTAACTTTTCACTGGCTCAAGATGGTACTCGAACCGAATCAGGCACTTCTGATGTAGCTACCTGTTGGGGTAGATAGCTCCTTAACAAGGGAATTGTGTTTTTAGTATGTTTAAACTTATTGTTATATTTTTATTACTTTCTTTATCTGCCTGTTCGAACGATGATGTGGAAACGCAAAATCACGATATTTCAAAAACACAGCTACCTATCGAACAAAATGAAGAACCTGTTATACATAAAAACAATATAAACTTTGAACTACTTCATAAAAAAATCGCATACGGTAAGGCAAGCATTGCTGAAGTCAGACAAGCATTAACTGATAAAGACATAGGAAACCTGACAAATGTTGTCCATGCCCTATACAGCATGCGCTGGCATAGAGCTGTGCAAAATTTGTTGGATGATATGTGGACAACGGATACTAGCCAATATCCTGAATTATCATGGGAGCTAATTGGAAAAACCCCTGTCAAGCTTGCAATCGCAAGCACAATCAATCGCATAAAGATCATCGATACCGACGAGTATAAAAATTACCTTTACAGTCATAAAGAAGATGAACACGAATTTCATCGCGCACAAGTAGTAATTGCTTTAGCATTCAATGGCGACCCAGCCGATGTAGAATACTTAACGACAATGGCTGACAGTGATAACCATTATGTCACTCAATCGGCAATCACTGGTCTTGCAATAATGGGGGGCGAAACTGCAAAAAAAGCCCTTGGGTCCCTATGGAAAAAACATAAAGAAAATCCGCGGGGAAAACTAATAGAAGAAGTTTTAAAGAATGCTTATGACGTTGAACCGAGTTTAAACAATCCTGCTGACACTTAAAAAGAATTATTTAATCTGGCTTATTAGATCAATTACAATTATCACTTAGATATTTTTTTGCATCTTCCAGACCCTTCAATCGGTCTTCTTCCTTTGCTCTTACACGATTTCCATCTTCATCTAGGAGATTCACTCTTGGTCTCTGAAAACTCTTTAACCTAGCTCTTGCCTGTTCACACTGTTTTAATTTCTGCTCTGCTTCTGCCTCTGCCTTTTTAGTTTCATTTTCAGCCTCTATCCTTTTCTCAGAAAATGCGTTAGCACGATCTTTCTGAGCTTCAAGTTGCTTTTGAGCTGATTCAGTATCTACTTTACCTGGAGGTTTAATTTCCTCGACTTTTACATCAGAGTTAGGCGGGGATTGTGAATACTGAACTTGTCCATCCTCATCAACCCATTTATACATTTTCGCATTTGCGCTCAAACTGAGAAAAAAACCTGCGACAATCAAACACAGGAATGTCAGAGAGTAGTTTTTTATCATAGTAATGAACCTTTTATAAATAAATGTGTATAATTAAGTATACGTATCAAATGAAATTTTGTATTCATTTGATTGGACAATATTTATGGATTGTAATTCAGTTAAGAAATGCAGTCTATCTACCTAACATAACGAGGGTCTAAGTTATGGCTTCCAGACTAGCTAAAACAATCACTTTATTAGTATCGTCACTAGTATTCTTAAACGTTCATTCCGCTGTAAACATTGTTGAATGTGAAGATGAGGAAGGCAACCGTAGTTTCCAAAAAGTTTGCCCTCCGGGCTTCACCAAGGTTGGTGAAAAAAAGCTAGCAACCGGAACGAGCTCAAAAGAAACTAAATCAGATAATGTAAGTATTCATGCGACACTTTATATGATCCCTGATTGTGAGGCTTGTGATGAAATCCGGGAATTTCTGGGTGCGAGAAATATTCCAATCACAGAAAAAAATGCTAATGACGACATTGAAATACAAAACGAATTAACTGAATTATCAGGCGCATTAAAAGTCCCAACAACAGTAATCGGCGCAGATGTAATTACTGGCTATAGCCGTTCTAAATTTTTAAGCGCTTTGGAAGCAGCTGGATATAAAGACGACTCTTAGGCTGTCTCTTTTTCCTGAATCAATTCTTTTGGCAACGAAAAGACAACTCTTTCAGTTATACCTGGGTTTTCTTCTACCATTGACGCGCCCCATTCTTTGAGTTGAGCGATAACTTCTTCAACTAATATTTCTGGGGCTGATGCACCTGCGGTTAATCCAATATTTTCTTTTCCATCGACCCATTCTTTTTTAATTTCAGAAGCATCATCGATCAAATATGCAGGTACACCGGCTTTTTGTGACAGCTCCATCAATCGTGTGGAATTAGAGCTATTAGGTGAACCTACAACCAATATCAAGTCACATTTTGAAACAAGCTTTTTAACTGCATCTTGACGATTTTGGGTTGCATAACAGATATCTTCTTTCTTCGGCCCATCTATCTTAGGGAAACGTTCCCTTAATGCGTTTATTACCTGAGCAGTATCATCCATAGATAAAGTCGTTTGCGTTACAAATGCGAGAAACTCCGGGTTTTTAACTTTTAGTTTCAAGACATCCTCGACTGACTCGACCAGATACATGCCGCCATTTCCATTCTTTGGTTGGTATTGGCCTATGGTTCCTTCGACTTCAGGATGCCCTTCGTGACCAATAAGTATGCATTCTCTTTCTTCATCCTGATATTTACCCACTTCCATATGAACCTTGGTAACAAGTGGACAGATAGCATCAAAAACTCTGAGGCTACGCTGAGCTGCTACTTCACGTACCGCTTTAGAAACGCCATGTGCACTAAAAATAACAGTTGAATCATCGGGCACTTCATCCAACTCTTCGACAAATACTGCGCCTTTATCACGTAAGGAATGCACAACATATTTATTGTGTACCACCTCGTGGCGAACATATACAGGTGCACCAAAAAGTGTCAACGCACGTTCAACGATTTCAATAGCACGATCAACACCGGCACAAAAGCCGCGTGGATTAGCGAGTAATATTTGCATTTAGTTTTACCTTATAAATGTTCATTTTAAAATTTGTGGCCAGTATATCAAATCTCAAGAATCATTCTCGGACTCATTAAACCAAAACGCATCAATAATCAGCATGAATGCACCTATGAATATGGCTGAATCGGCGATATTGAAGGCCGGCCATGGGTTAAATAGACGCCACGGCATGAATGACAAATATATTTCTATAAAATCAACTACATAGCCTAAGCTTATTCGATCCCACAAATTCCCTATTGCACCACCAAGAACAAAAGCCAGTGCCGCTAACAACCAGCGTTTGTTTGATGGAAGACCATACATCCAAACAATAATACCTATAGAAATAACCGAGGCTAACCCGGCAAAAAACCATCGTTGCCAACCACCCGCCTGACTTAAAAAACTGAATGCAGCACCTGTGTTGTGCATTAATGTCAGGTTGAATCCCGGAAAAACAGGGTTAGCTTGATAAAGAACTAATTCCTGTACTGCATAGTACTTCGTAAGTTGATCAAAAATGATTATGACCACTGACAATGTCAGCCATTTAATCATAGCGCACCACGCAGCTAGGCATGTAACCTACTCTCGCCTTCACCATCAACATTATCTATACATCGCTGGCATAACTCAGGATGAGTTTTATCTGTACCTACATCCTCGCGGTGATGCCAACAGCGAACACATTTACTATGCAGCGAAGGTTTAACCACAATAGAAAGCCCTTCTATTTCAGAATCAATCGCTACCTCATCTCGTGCGTCTTGATTATGTAAGCGCGCATATGAAGTGATTAAAACAAAGCGTAATTCATCTTCGATCTCACTCAGCTGCGGAGTTACATTTTCATCACAATAGAGATCAACCTCAGCATCTAATGATGAGCCAATCGCGCCATCAACACGCAATGTCTCAAGTTGCTTATTTATCTCATCACGAATGCTAATAACCATTTCCCATTTAGATTGCCGTTCATTTGAACCAGCTGCATCAACCTCAAATTGATACCAATCTTCAAGAAAAACTGAATCAGCGTTTTTCCCAGGAATATACTTCCATATCTCATCAGCAGTAAAACTTAAAATAGGCGCTAACCAACGCGCTAACATTTGAACTATATGATAAGCGGCTGTCTGTGCTGAACGTCTACCTACGCTATCTTCTTGCATCGTGTACTGTCGATCTTTTGTTATATCAAGATAGAAACCACCCATTTCAACCACACAAAATTGGTGCAGTAATTGATAGATCAAATGAAACTCGTAGTTATTGTAGGCAGAAATAATTTCTTCTTGTAAACGTAGACAATGTTCAACAGCCCATTTATCAAGCTCCAACATATCCGAATAGGCAATACTATTTTTTTCTGGTTCAAAATCATTCAGATTAGAAAGCAAGTATCTTGCTGTGTTACGAATACGCCGATAGGCATCTGCCATTCTTTTAAGAATCTCATCAGACACGTTCATTTCTGTTCGGTAATCGGCAGAAGCGACCCAAAGACGTAGTACATCAGCACCGAGCGCATTCATTACTTTTTGAGGAGCAACAACATTACCCTTCGATTTCGACATCTTCATGCCTTTGGCATCAACAGTAAAACCGTGTGTTACAACATTGTGATATGGTTTTTCACCATTGTTCATCGCAACCGATGTTAGTAATGACGATTGAAACCAACCACGATGTTGATCGGAACCTTCCAGATATAAATCAGCTGGGAAATGTAAATCTTCTTTGTCATTCAATACACTGTAATGTGTGACACCCGAATCGAACCAAACATCCAAGGTATCAATCACTTTTGCATATTGTTCAGCTCCATCACCCAGCAAACTAGATGCATCTAATTCAAACCAGGCATCAATCCCCTTTTCATCGATAAGAGAAGCGACCTTTTCAATCAAAGCTGGTGTATCCGGATGTAGCTCTTGTGTTTCCCGATGAATAAAAACCGCGATAGGTACTCCCCATGTTCGTTGACGTGAAATACACCAATCAGGACGACTTTCTATCATGCCGTAAATCCGTTCTTCACCCCAGCTAGGTAACCACTTCACATCTTTAACAGCATGTAGTGCTTGTTGGCGCAAGCCATTGCCATCCATGCTGATAAACCATTGCGGTGTAGCTCGAAAAATGATCGGAGTCTTATGTCGCCAGCAATGAGGGTAGCTATGTTGTATTGATTCCTGGTGTAATAAGGCCCCCTTCTCTTCTAACACGTTTAATACAGAGGCATTAGCCTTGAACACATGTTCACCAGCAAACAGTTCGGTATTGGATAAGAAGCAACCATTATCACCGACAGGATTATCAACCTCTAAGCCATAGCGTAAACCAACAGCATAATCATCTTGACCGTGACCTGGTGCGGTATGCACGGCACCGGTACCTGCCTCAAGCGTGACATGATCACCTAAGATAATAGGCACCTCTCTTTGGTAAAATGGATGCTGTAACTTCAAACCTTCAAGATCAGAACCAAGGCAATTTCCAAGCACCAAATAATCTTCTATAGCACAAAGTGACATAAGGGCTTTATATAAACCTTCAGCCAAAACTAGTGCTTCATTACCACATTTCACTAACACATATTCAAAGCCGGGATTTAAAGCTACTGCCTGGTTTGCAGGCAAGGTCCATGGTGTCGTGGTCCAAATCACAACCGATATAGTTTCAGCATCTATTTCAACATTAAAACTTTTTAATAAGGCGCTCTTATCGATTACTGCAAAACGCACATTAATCGCAGGGGATTGTTTATCTTCGTATTCAACCTCTGCTTCGGCCAGTGCCGATCCACAATCGGTGCACCAATGCACAGGCTTTACACCCTTATGAAGATGTCCCGCATCGATTATTTTTCCGAGCGAACGAACAATGTTTGCTTCGGTTTTAAAGTCCATTGTAAGATAAGGATTCTGCCAATCACCAAGAACACCTAAACGAATAAAATCTGTACGTTGTTTATCAACTTGTTTTTTTGCGTATTCGCGACAAGCATTTCGAAACTTATCAGGTTCGACTTTAACACCTGCCTTACCAATCTTTTTTTCTACCTGTAGTTCAATAGGTAAACCATGACAATCCCAACCAGGAACATACGGAGCATCCAGTCCATTCAAACTTTGTGATTTAACAATGATGTCTTTCAGTATTTTATTAACGGCATGACCAATATGAATATCACCATTGGCATAAGGAGGACCATCATGCAAAATAAATTTCTTGGCGCCCTCTTTGCTTTTACGTATTTGTCCATATAGATCATCTTCCTGCCACTTTTTCAACATTTCTGGTTCACGATGGGCAAGATTCGCTTTCATTGGGAATGCGGTCTTAGGTAGATTTAGTGTATCTTTATATTTCGTCATTACTGCTAGTATTTATTATTGATTTGTTTTAATTCGTTGTTATATGTTTCTTCAAGCTACATCTTGTACTCTCAATATCCTTTGCTATTTGTAAAACTAATTCTTCCTCAGTTTTAAAATCTCCTTCACCACGCAATTTTTCCAGTAACTCAACCTGGACATGGCGACCATACAAATCCTCATCGTAATCCAGAATATGCACTTCCAAAATAACATGCTCGCCTTTATAGACGGGTCTCGATCCAACATAAACAACAGCGTCTAACGGTTTATCCTCAATGCCATATACTCGGCCAGAAAATATACCGACTATTGGCGACAAGTAGCGATGTAATTCTATATTGGCCGTTGCAAAACCAAGCTGCCGGCCTCGTTTGTCACCATGCACTACGCGCCCACTTATTCTATAAGGCCGTCCAAGTAATTCGCTCGCCTTAGTCATCTCGCCATTAGCTAATAATTGACGAATTAAAGTACTGCTCACGCGTTCACTTTGGCAACTCAAGGTATTTGTCATCTCTACAGCAAACCCCTTAGCTTCTGACACATCAACCAAATAATGATAGTTGCCTTGTCGGTTTTTACCAAAGTGAAAATCATCACCAATAATCAACTCTTTAACCGCCAATGCGTTTAATAAAATATCATCGACAAATTGTTCTGCCGATAAGTTGGCAATCTGCTCATTAAACCTAAGGCAAACCACCCTATCAATATCATGACGAGAAAACTGTTGAAGTTTTTCACGTAGGCGCGTCAATCGTGACGGTGCTTTTTCTGGTGCAAAAAATTCAATGGGCTGTGGTTCAAATATGACCACCGTTGATATTAAGCCTGATTCTTTCGCGGTTTTCTTTAATTGCTCCAGAACTTTTTGATGGCCCAAATGAACACCATCAAAATTTCCAATCGTAGCAGCACACTCTTTTCGTTGTCGCTGTAGATTATGTAGTCCGCGAATAAATTCCATATACTATTAAAACCCGTGAATTATACCGATCAATGCTGCGCTGTCATCTTCTGCCAACGAATGCCGGTAATCCAGAGAACGACAAAATAACAAATTCCACCAGCGAGTATCCACATGGACAGCTGTCCTATACGTTGCAACATATTCCAAGCAAACCATTGTTCTGGCATGGCAATGAAATAATGTATCAAAAACGCCATTGTACTGACCGCAACAATGATTTGGATGCCGAATAGAAACCAACCCGGTTCTGGTCGATAAACACCCTCTTTTCGTAATAACCAAAATAACAGAAAGGCCTGCAAGATAGCGGATAATGATGTTGCCAGTGCCAATCCGACATGTGCCAATGGACCAACTAATAAGAAGTTAAGTCCAATATTCGCAAACATAGCAAGCGCACCAATCTTTACCGGTGTTTTTGTATCCTGCCTGGAAAAAAAGCCCGTCGCAAAAACCTTGATCAGAATAAATGCGGGTAAACCGACTGAGTAGGCCAGTAAACTTTGTCCAGACATGATCGTTGCATAGGCTGTAAATTCACCATATTGGAATAAGGTCGCTAATACAGGAATAGCAAGTACGGCTAGACCTATCGCCGCAGGTACTGCGATCAGAAACACCCAGCGTAATGCCCAATCCATCATGCTAGAAAATTTACCCGTTTCATTTTTCGCATGCTCACTAGATAAATTGGGTAATAAGACGGTCGCTAAGGCTATGCCGAAAACACCGAGCGGAAACTCAACCATACGATCAGAGAAATACAACCAGGAAATACTGCCGTCTACCAAATTAGAAGCAAAGATGGTATCAACCAATAAGTTAATCTGCACGATTGAGACAGCAAATAAGGTCGGTAACATCAATTTAAGGATTCGGTTTACGCCTGCCTTGTCCCTGTTTAGTCCAGGTCGAGGAAATAATTTAAGCCGCATCAAAAAAGGAAATTGAAATAACAATTGAGCAACACCCGCGATCAAAACACCCCATGCCAATGCTGTTATAGGCACATCCATTTTTGGTGCTAACCAAATAGCACAACTGATCAGGGACAGATTTAGCAAGACAGGGGTAAATGCGGGGATGGCAAATTGTTTGTAAGTATTGAGGATACTGGCAGCAAAAGCCGTCAAAGAAATAAATAGAATATAGGGAAACGTTACTCTCAGCATATCTGTGGCTATGACATGTTTAGCATCGTCGAAACCCGGGGCAAAGATCATAATGAGTATCGGCGCAGCAAAAACACCTATCACAGTCACCAAAAACAGGACCAGACCTAGCGTTGCGGATGTTTGATCGACCAAGGCTTTCACTGAGGCTTCATCGCGTTGCTCTTTATATTCTGCCAAAACAGGGATAAATGCTTGTGAGAAGCCACCTTCCGCAAATAAACGCCTCAAAAAATTAGGGATACGAAAAGCAACAATAAAGACGTCCACACCGGCGCCAGCACCAAACAGACGCGCGATCACAACATCCCGTATTAAGCCAAAAATACGTGAGATTGTGGTCATTCCACCCACTGTGAAGGTGGACTTCAATAATTTGCTGCTCATTCTACATTTCCATAATCAATATCGATCGTTAACAACCAAGCCTATCTAATTGTTTTTTCTTCCAATTAATACAATTCTCGGAAGGATATCATATACTGGCTGAAGCATTGACAAATTGCCCCAATATCCGCATGATGTCGCGCCTTTAGAGAATGAATTAGGAGTTTTAAGAGTGGCCAATATTGCATCTGCAAAAAAACGTGCGCGTCAGGGCGAGAAACTACGTCTACACAACGCGAGTCAACGTTCTATGTTACGGACCCAAATAAAGAAAGTCATCAGCGCTATCGAATCAAAAGATAAAGAAGCAGCTCAAACTGCTTATCAGGCTGCTGTTCCTGTCATCGATGCAATGGTCTCAAAAGGAATCATTCATAAAAATAAAGCTGCTAGACATAAATCACGATTGAACAGTCACGTGAAAGCGCTTTAAAAGCTTACATAATATTTTACTAAAACCGGCTTTAAGCCGGTTTTTTTATGTACGGGATGTACTGTATGCCGTGGGCGCATGGATGCGCAGGAACGGCGTTTTTGATAATGCAGTACTTATAACAGTAAACTCCCCCTCAACAGATCAAACCAATATCAAATTATCCCGGTGTATCAACTCATCTTCATCAAGCTGACCTAATAATTGCTCAATATCTTTATTAGACTTACCCATGATTAATTTGGCCTGTATCGAATCATAATTCGTTAATCCACGGGCGATCTCATTGCCAGACTTATCAACACAAGAGATAATTTCACCGCGTTTAAAATTACCTGCTACAGCACTAATGCCGACAGGTAACAAGCTTTTCCCATTTTTTGTCAATGCGACAATAGCACCATCGTCCAATGTGACCGTACCCAGTAAGTGAGATTGGTTTGCCAGCCATTGCTTTCGTGCCGTTATAGGTTCTTTATTTGTCGTTAGTAATGTACCTATGTTTTCTCCATCAGCGATGTCAATTAAGGTACTGTCATCATTACCCGATGCGATAATAGTTTGTGTTCCTGATCTAGTCGCGATAACTGCGGCTTTCAATTTAGTGCGCATGCCACCTCTGCCTAAACTACCCCCATCGCCGGCATAACTTTCTAATGCTTTATCACCTGCTCTCGCCTCTTCAATTAATGTAGCAGTACTGTCTATACTTGGATTAGCTGTAAACAAGCCTTCTTGATCCGTTAATAAAACAAGTAATTCCGCATCAACCAGGTTTGCCACCAAAGCTGCTAAAGTATCGTTGTCCCCTAATCGAATTTCATCCGTCGCTACCGAGTCATTCTCATTAACAATCGGTGCGACACCTAGACCCAACAAGGTATTTAAACTGGTGCGTGCATTAAGGTAGCGTGCCCGATTAGCAATATCATCGTGTGTTAATAAAATCTGTGCCGTATGTTTGCCGTATTTTTGAAAGCAGACTTCATAAGCCTGAATTAACCCCATCTGCCCTACCGCAGCAGCAGCTTGTAATTCATGAATAACATTAGGTCTCTTTTTCCAGCCTAGCCGTGCAATACCTTCAGCTACAGCGCCTGAGGAAACGATGACTATCTCAATACCACGATCGTTCAGCGCGACAATTTGCTTTACCCAAATATCGAGTAATTCGTGTTTAAGACCACAACCATTATCCGTGAGTAAGGCACTGCCTATTTTTACAACCCAACGTCGTGTGTCTTTTAATTTTTTTCGATCGTCACTCACTTATTTTTTCCTGACTAGAGACCCAATCGTGTATTGCATAGGTCAATTTTTTACATCCATCTTTTGTCACAGCAGATATAACGAAAATCTTGTTTTCATATTTCAATTGAGTCTGTAACTCATCTATCAACTCATCAAACAATTCAGCTGGCAAAACATCTGACTTATTTAAGACCAACCAACGTTCTTTTTGTGAGAGCCCCTCATCGTACCGTTTCAATTCAGCTTCAATTGTTTTTATATCTTTAAATACCTGTTCGGGATCATTACTGGCATCCACAATGTGTAGCAATAAATTTGTTCTACTTAAGTGCTTTAAGAATTCTATCCCAAGTCCGGTTCCTTCTGCGGCACCTTCAATCAAACCGGGAATATCTGCAATCACAAAACTCTTTTCAGTATCAACTTTAACAACCCCTAGATTGGGATACATGGTTGTAAACGGATAATCTGCTACCTTCGGTGTTGCAGATGATACTGCACGTATAAAACTCGATTTACCTGCATTAGGTATCCCGAGTAGACCTACATCAGCTAGAACTTGTAGCTCAAGCCTAAGGTTTCGCGCTTCTCCTTCGGAACCCCTTGTCGTCTGACGTGGCGCGCGGTTAGTACTACTTTTAAATCGTGCGTTCCCCAGTCCATGAAACCCACCTTGAGCAACAAGAAGCTCATCACCATTGTTGACCAAATCACCTATTAATTCGTCAGTATCGTCATCATAAACCAGTGTGCCAGATGGAATTTTTATGAATAGGTCATCTGATTTTTTACCTATCCGATCTCGCCCTTCACCTGAATGCCCCGCCTTAGCGCGATACATGCGGCTATGTCGAAAATCTACCAATGTATTCAATCCTTCATCGACAAATAGAAAGACACTGCCTCCATCACCGCCATCACCTCCATCGGGGCCACCTTTTGGTATGTTTTTTTCACGGCGAAAACTAAGGCATCCATCACCACCTTTACCGGCTTCGACACGGATCGTCGCTTCATCAACAAACTTCATGATCTACCTTCGCATTTCGTTCCATTACTTCGTTGCTCGCCTTTTTCAGTACTCATGTATAAACCATACATTCCGCTCGGAAAAAGGCTCGCGCCTCGTACTGAAACGAACTGCTTGGTATATCCACAATAGGATGACTATCCGATTTAAATATTATTTTACTGTCTTACAAATAAAAAACCCCGCCGTGGCGGGGTTTTTATTAACAAACCTGATTAGACCTAGCCCGCGACTACGTCTACAAATGTCCGATTTTTAGGTCCACGTTGATTAAACTCAACTTTGCCTTCAGCGGTAGCAAATATTGTATGGTCATGTCCCAGACCAACGTTTACTCCAGGGTGATATTTAGTACCGCGTTGACGAATAATGATATTACCGGCATCAACCTCTTCACCACCAAATTTTTTAACACCTAAACGCTTGGATTGTGAATCACGTCCGTTTCTAGTACTACCACCTGCTTTTTTATGAGCCATTGTTACACTCCAATTCTTAGCTTGCTGCTATTTCGGTTATAGAGATTTCGGTATAGGCCTGACGATGTCCCATCTGCTTACGATGGTGTTTACGACGACGAAACTTTACGATCTTTATCTTAGGGCCTCGGCCATGACTTTCGACTGTAGCGCTTACTTTGGCGCCTTTTACCAGCGGCGTCCCGACAGTGACGTTCTCACCATCAACAAGCATCAGCACATCATCAATCTTAATGTCTTTACCTGCTTCAGCGTCGATCTTCTCAACTTTGAGCTTATCGCCCTTTTCTACCTTATACTGCTTGCCACCGGACTTGATTACCGCGTACATCTTGATTCTCCATACCTTGCACGATTGTGCACATTCAACAAAGGGGGCAGATTCTAAGAAATTCGACAGGTGGTGACAAGGTAAGAATGTTAAAATTTGATAATATCCTTGAAATAACTGTGTTTGGACAGTAATTTCCTCTCGGATTGTGAGATTTCAGTAATTAAATACATATATTAAGAACGTGAAACTAAACGAAGCAACCGCTGAAAAGCGCGAAATCATGAATATTGAGCACATTCGAGGACTTATCTCTGCTGATATGACTCGAGTAAACAATTTAATAGAAAAGAGCCTGTACTCGGAGGTTGGTCTTATTGACCAATTGGGTCATTACATAATTAATAGTGGCGGAAAACGTCTTCGGCCCGCAGTTGTGCTGCTGAGTTCACGGGTTTTCTCTTATCAAGGTGAGCAAAATATTAATTTAGCGGCAATAATCGAATTTATTCATACCGCCACTCTGTTACATGATGATGTGGTTGATGCTTCATTATTAAGGCGTGGTCATGCAACGGCCAATCAACGCTGGGGCAATGAAGCAAGTGTATTGGTTGGGGATTTCGTTTACTCCCGTGCCTTTCAGATGATGGTCAATATTGATTCCATGCGTGTCATGAAAATCCTCTCCGAAGCGACCAACACCATTGCAGAAGGTGAAGTACAACAACTCATCAACCGTCATGACCCGGAAACCAGTAAAGAGAATTATCTAAAAGTCATTCGAAATAAAACTGCCAAGTTATTCGAAGCCGCAGCACATTTAGGCGCGGTTATTTCAAACAGATCAGAAGAAGAAGAGCAAGCAATGGCGGCTTATGGCCGGCACCTTGGTACCGCATTCCAGTTAATTGATGATGTTTTTGATTACAACTCGACTCCTGATGAACTTGGTAAAAACATTGGAGATGATCTTGCCGAGGGAAAACCCACGCTACCATTGCTTTACGCCATGTGGCATAGCAATGAAGCTGATACTCAGATAATTCGCAATGCTATAGAAAATGGTGGGCTTGAGCATATTGAGCAAATTAAAGCCGCCATAAATTCTACTGGTGCAATTTCATACACTGCAAGAATCGCAAATGAAGAAGCTGAGTTAGCCATTGATGCTATTAAAGACTTACCATCATCTGAATACCTTGATGCGCTACACGCATTGGCAAAGTTCTCAGTTGAACGTCAATACTAGTTTTTCATTTTCGGGGCTACCTACAAGGACGATGTGCATCGATGCACAAGTGTCGCGATGATATGGATATCAAAGACGCCTACATGGATGTAGGTGGTAGAGTAATGCAGGAGCAATTACCGAGCCGACCGTCGTAGGTAGAAACCAAAAGTAGGCGCTCTAGGCGACGTATGGGACATGTTTTCTAGCGCTCAGTCTGGTAAAGCACCACTTTTGGGGCGTGGAGTCGGAGTTTAAATCCTCTCTGGAAAAGATGCTCCTTCCATTTCAACCGAAAATGCATTCATGTAATCGACCAAAACCAATTTATTTATTCATTTATAAATAAATCACATTGACTCAACAATCGACTTTATTTTTTTAGCTAAATACACCGCACCAACTGGATTTAAGTGTCCATAGTCGTTTGTCATGAGATATTGGTTTCCAACTCGGTCTTTAGATAATATTAAGCAGTTCGAATTGTCGCAAAAAGCATTAATGGCAGAAATATAAGTTGCAGATGTTTTACGAACCCTTGATTCCAATTTGATATCAAGCTGTATTTGTCTTTGCATGAAAGGAGGAGCTAAAACCATTGATTCTGTCAATCGCATATTCTTCCTTTGTAAAATTGAAGACAGGCTTGGATTCCACAATGGCACGGTACCTATAACATAGACTTTACTATTCGGTGAAGCCGAATGAATTTTCGCTAAAGTCTTTTCTAAATTATTTAGCTTTTGTTCGTTATAATTAAACCAGTATGCATTTATAAATATCAAAGAAGGCTTGGTTTTTTTGATATTAGATAAAGCAAAGTTGTTAATGGATTCACAATTTTTTACATTATAGAATCTTTGATCCAATATAGGAGCACAAGCATTTGAAGAGATCATACTTATTTCCCCAAACTCTTCTAACATCCCAAATGATAACGCTTTCGCATGAGAGTCACCCCACAGAAACACTTTGCGGCTTTCGTGTATACAACTTAGAGGCAGTTTCTCTCCATCCTCTGTAGTTGAATTCAACCAACAATCATTTTCCGCAATTGGTTGATGTTGCATTTTAATAATTTCTTGTTGGCCTTCGCTCAAAATATTTTCTTTCAGCGCTGGAATAATTATCGAGCCAATAGCTAGCGTTATGATAAAAAATACGCTGACAATGATAACTTTTTTATCAGGAGATTGAGCTCTCCTTATTGGTGTCTCAACAAAATACCAAGTGCAACATGAAATAAAAAAAACAACTAATAGAAGAAATACCTTTGTGAATGAAGTCAAATACCCATATTGATAAGTAGCTAAAGAGAATATTGGAAAATGCCAAAGATACAAGCCATAAGACAACAACCCCGCAAATGTGATTGGTCTCCACCTCAAAACCTTATTTGTATAAGAGTCTGCACCCTTATCTAAGATAATTAACAAAACACCAATAACCGGTAAAACTGTTACTAAGCCGGGATGATGCGTCACTCCTTCATGAAATAGCATATAGCTGGCAAGGAGTATTATTAAACCGACACCAGATCCAAACGCATATTGTTTAGTACTACAATTTCGTTTTGAATATATATGGTAGAAAGCCAAAAGACTACCCACCAATAATTCCCACGCTCGTGTTATCGAAAAGTAAAAGTTTGCCGTTGGAGCATACTCAGACGCCCATTCAGCCAATACAATACTCATTAACAAAATGAAATATAGAATCGCTTGAATTACGCGAATATTAGAATTGGCACATCTGAACAACAGAATTAATAAAATTGGAAATAGAAGATAAAATTGCTCTTCTACTGCCAGACTCCATGTGTGCAGCAACGGCTGCAAGTCTGAACCCAAATCAAAATAGCCAGTGTTTTTCCAAAAGAAATAATTAGAGGCGAAAAGCGCAACATAAAGCGAACTTGATGCCAGTAACTTTAAATCTTCAAAGAGCATTAAATGAAAGGAATATGCTACTGTTGAAACTACTACCAATAGCAAAAGTGGTAAAATCCTCTTACTTCTTCTTGCATAAAATTTTAAGATGCTAAATCTCTTCTTCTCTATATCTTCAACAAGAATTGTTGTAATCAGATATCCACTGATAACAAAGAAAACATCTACGCCAATAAACCCCCCACTAAAAAATTCAATTCCAGCGTGGAATAAGATAACTGGAACGACAGCAAGTGCTCGCAAGCCGTCAATTTCGGGACGATATTTCAAAATAATAACTCTTAGTCAAAAAGTTTAGAAAGTAGCAAAACGTTAATTCAATTTAGTCTTATACTCTCCGGAATTTCAACCTCAAAGCCGTACTTTCTGCATGACTCTTTCATTTTCTTCCTTGCTTTTTCTCTCTCACACTTCTTCGCTTCGAGCATCTGAGGCTCAAGCTGAGCCACATCTGGATAAATTATTTTTCAATCTAAAGACAAATTCCGATTTAGAACTATCACAACAATTGACCAAGAACTTACTAGCAATTAGCTAGATTCCTCATACTCAAGACACAACAGTGTCACTAAATTATGACACAATATCTTCATCTGGCTCTATTTTAACCTCCGCTAATTAAGCGATTACTTACTAAAAACTATCCAAGCTTGCAAAAACGTGTAATCGCCTTTAATGGCTTAATAATTGCTTCTATTACATAGGTAAAATAAATATATCAGTATAGATATAGCAACAATTTGATGGGGGTGTATGGCGGTAATCATATTGCCAACCATTATTAACCCATTAATCATTAGTAATAATGATTCGATCTTGAATGAAAAAATGAGTAAAAAAAGAAACAATAAAGGTGGTTTGGACTTAATATTCTCACGAATATTAATTTTCCTTATTGTATCGCCCGTTATTATTAATATTCAAAATGTGTTTTCTGCTACAGAAAATACACCATCCCAAGAACAATCGAAAAGAATACATAGTAATCATTTTTATGACTCCGTATTAACTGACAAAGAAAGACAATGGTTGCAAAATCATAAAACGATACGTTTAGGTGTTGATCATGCCTGGGCCCCTTTTGAATATTTCGATCAAAATAAAAAATACAGTGGCGTTGCATCTACTTATATAAAAATCATTCAAGGTCATATTGATGTAGAACTTAAACCTTTATACATAGAATCATGGCCTGATGTTGTTGATAAAGCGAAAGCAAGAAAGATCGATGTACTCCCCGCAGTTGCAATAACCCCTGAAAGACGTGAGTATTTAAATTTTACCGAAGCCTATATTTCATTTCCTACAGTAATCGCCACGACAAATAAAACATCCTATGTTGGCAGTTTGGATAACCTTGTTGGATTAAGTGTCGGCGTAGTGGAAAGTTATGTCACACATGAGAATTTAAAGCGCGATTACCCTGAACTCAACTTAGTACCACTTAAGAATCTTGATATTGCATTAAATGCTTTATCCAATTCAAAAATTGATGCATTCGTTGGTAATCTTGCTGCTATAAGTTATGGCATTACTAAATTACAAATCGAAAATATTAAGGTTGCCGCACCAACAGAATATAGTTTTGAACTACACATGGGGGTCAGAAAGGATTGGCCCGAACTAGTAAGCATATTGAACAAAGCACTCAATGAAATACCTGCTGGCCAGCGGTCAGCAATTTTAAATGAATGGATTTCTATCTATGTTGATCTAGGTTTAAATTTAAAAACAATTCTACTTTGGGTGTCTCCAATATTATTTGGATTGTTAATAATTCTATATTTTTATGCTAAGTGGAACAGGAGACTTAAAACAGAAATAGTAGAGCGCTTAAAAACAGAACTTGAATTAAAAAAACTTTCCGCAGCAATGGAGCAAAGCCCCGTGTCTATGGTAATCACGGACTTAAAAGGAAATATTGAGTATGTTAATCCAAAGTATCTTGAAGTCTCCGGTTATTCAAATGACGATTTAATTGGAAAAAACACCCGGATGTTCAGGACAGGTCATACCCCTGAGGATCAATACAAAAAACTGTGGCAAACAATCAATAACGGAAATATTTGGGTTGGCGAGTTCTATAACAGGAGGAAAAATGGTGAGTTATATTGGGCACATATCTCTATCTGCCCAATCAAAAATGATGAGGGTGAAATCATTAACTTTGTTGCTGTTAAAGACGACATTACCAATAGAAAAGAAGATGAAGCACTAATTATTAAACAAGCAACAACAGATCATCTAACAGGTTTACCCAATCGAACATTATTTCTTGACCGACTCAATCAGGAAATATCGCATAGTAAAAGACAAAACACTATATTTGCAGTGTTGTTTATAGATTTAGATAATTTCAAAAAAATTAACGATACTCTGGGTCATTCTGCTGGTGATGATTACTTGATAAAAATAAGCGCTCGCTTAAAAGATTGCCTAAGAACTAGTGATACTATAGCAAGGCTAGGTGGTGATGAATTTGTTATTTTACTACGTGATGTTGAAAATTCTTCTAGTGTAGAAGCAACGGCAAAAAAAGTTTTACATAGCCTTGATGATTCCATTGTTATAAATGAAACTGAATTGTATGCGTCATGCAGTATTGGAGTATCTTTATATCCTGCTGATGGTGAAGATGCTGAAAAAATTATTCAACATGCTGATATGGCAACGTATCGAGCGAAAGAATTAGGTCGCAATAATTATCAATTCTATTCAGAAAAGATAAACATACAGGCAGCAGAACACAACGAGATTGAAAATGATTTAAGAAGAGCCATTGAAAGAAATGAGTTTAAAGTTTATTACCAACCAATCTACTCGCTACAAAACAATACTATAGAAAAGGCAGAAGCATTATTACGTTGGGAACATCCAAAACATGGCATGCTCTCGCCAGATAAGTTCATTTCAATCTCTGAAGAGTCTGGCCTTATTGTGCCCATTGGAGAACAGGTGCTTAAACAAGCCTGCGATGATTTCAATGATTTCAGAGCAACGTCTCCGATCATAAAAGAAATTGCTATTAACTGTTCGCCTCGTCAATTTCAAAATACTGGGTTTATTGATGTGGTTGAAAAGGTTGTAAAAGAATCTCACATAAAAGCTGAACAGATATCATTGGAAATAACTGAGGGTTTGTTTATCGATGTAGAAGATTCTTTTGCTGTTTCATCAATGGAGTACTTAAGAACGAAAGGTTTTAAAGCATCGTTAGATGATTTTGGAACAGGGTATTCATCGTTAGGTTACTTGAGACGTTTTCCCGTAGATATTTTAAAGATAGACAAGTCTTTCCTTCATGATGCCAATGTTAATCCCAATGCGAAGCAACTAGTTGACACTATTATTAAAATGGGTCACTCATTAAACCTCACCGTGGTTGCAGAGGGAATTGAAGATATTGAGACTGCTGAACTATTAAAATCATTAAATTGTGATTATGCACAAGGTTATTACTATGCAAAACCATTATCAAAGGACGACTTTATCCAACTGTTAGAACAAGTTCCTGAACCAATCAAAATTGCTCATCTATAGTACTATTTAATAATTGAGGCTGATCGTCTTTTGCAAATGTAAACTGACCACATCTCAATAACATTGACCGAGTTTTTCCCTCAATAAATTTTGTGTTACACATGCTTTTATTTAAACAATTCAGCTTTATGTAAACATTTAATATTCATAATCTACTTTAAAATAATTATATATCTCGCTTGAGAAAGACCTGTTTATGCGCCATATTTAACGACAATGAAAATATTTCATATCTCTTTATTATTGATAACTATCGCTTTAGTACCTTGCTTGGCTAAGGCAGATCAAAGTGATCCACGCCTGGATAAATTGTTTTTCAATCTAAAGGTAAATGCCGATTTAGGGTTATCACAACAATTAACCAGCGAAATATGGCGCATTTGGTCGGAACATAATAAAAAAGAAATAAATGATCTTTTTCAAGATGGTGAAAATGCCATGTATAAAAAAGAATATGAAACCGCACTGGAAAAGTTTAACAAGATTGTAGTTCTCGCGCCAAACTTTGCTGAAGGATGGAATAAACGCGCAACCGTTTATTTTTTGATGGGTGACTACCATGCCTCGCTTGTCGACATTGAAAAAACACTCAGGTTAGAGCCACGTCATTTCGGTGCACTTTCAGGTCAGGGTCAATGTTATTTCGAGTTACAAAAATTCCAATCTGCATTAAATGCCTTTGAAAAAGCGTTAGCAGTAAACCCATGGTTATACGATGTGTATAGAAATATTGAAATCATGAAAAAGCTGCTAGACCAACAGACATAAATCAAACCTCTAAGTGTGATAACCCCTCGCCCGATCGAATAAATCTGTAATCCAATAAACCTGCGCACCGATAGCAGCAAACGGTAACAATATCCATGTCACATTAAAGACAGCAAGAACCAATACAATAATACAAAAATCTGCACGGCTTAATTTATGGAAAACATAAATTATCCAATCCAAAGTATCTTCTGGTTTTTTCCCCTCAGTGGCTACTTCTTCTCTACTCAGAGAATCTTCTTTCTCTTCATTCTTGGCGTGGTAAAACAGATCAACAACATAATCGATAAATGCACCAGCAGCAGCAGCACAACCGAACCAAAACCAAAATGGTTGTTCCATAACCTGACTCGTGCCATACCCCAGTGCAGCAAAAAAACTGGCGTCAACCATCCAGTCGGACATATCGTCAAACTTGGCGCCAAATTCAGATGACATGTTTTTTACCCGGGCAACTTCACCATCACAATTGTCAAAGGTATAACTCGCAGTCATGAATAATGCGCCAATTATTCCGGCAATATGGTTGCCAGTGATAAAACAAACTGCACACAACAATCCGAGCGATAATGAAATAGCCGTAATTTGATTCGGAGTGATTGGTGTCTTTAATAGAAGTGGCGTCAGCCGGTAAGATAAATGTCTCACTAATGGAAATAATTGTGTCGGCGCTGCGCTAGATTCTGTCGTCATAATAGTGTCTGAAATTTTTGGGCAGTGAAATTGCCTAGTATGATATGGATTCGCTTGGTATTCTAATATGCACACGAAAAAATGAAACGCATTACTCACACATCTCTTGTTTAGCACTTAATACCTCATGATCAGAATCGCATCCTATATTGGACTACTAGTTGGCCTGTTAGTCTTGGTCTGGCTGATTGTTTGGCAAGGCATAGATGAGATATTCGAGTTATTAAGCCAATCTGGCTTTTCCTTATTACTCTTGCCCATAGTCTGGTTTCCGAGTCTAATTGCTGCTGTCATCTCTTGGCATTACCTATTTCCCATTAAGCGCATACCTGTTTTCAAACAGCTTTTCCTATCTTTATGGATGGGCAGAGCCATCAATACCCTGCTCCCCGTTGCTTCGATTGGGGGTGAAATCGCCAAGGCTCGTTTATTAATTCTCTGGGGTCATCCTGGTGTTGATGCCAGCGCATCGGTGCTGGTCGATAAAACAGTACAAGCGCTAGCGCTCGTCCCTTGGGCCATCATCGGTACCAGCTTATTGGTTTATCTCGCCATAGATAATGAATTAGCCAAACTCATCATGCTCGGCACTTTTCTACTTGGACTCGGCATTGTCGGGTTTGTGCTAGTACAGCGTGCAGGCATGTTTGGCTTTATTGCCCGAATTATTGGCAAATTCAATACCTCTGACGGTTGGGGCAAGATCACTAATAACGCCAATGATGTCGATATCTTGGTGAAGGAGATCTACAGTGAGAAGCAACGATTCATCATCTCCATCTTTTGGCGAACACTGGGACTTATCCTACAAACATCCGAAGTTTGGCTTGCCTGCTACCTTTTAGGACATCCCATCGGCATTATTGAGGCACTAATGCTAAAAAGTCTGACCTCGATTATTACCGATATCGCCTTTGTAATCCCCAATGGCTATGGCGTTCAGGAAGGTGGATATGTGATGTTGGGCGCTTTGATTGGCCTAAGCCCTGAATTTTCTTTGGCCATCTCTCTGGCAACACGTATCCGTGAGCTAATCGTCGATCTGCCCGGTTTACTCTACTGGCAGCATGTTGAAGCCAAATATTTGCTCAAAAAACCCGGATAAATCGCCTCCAAACCCTTTGCTAACAATAGCGCAGTAAGAAAATAGTCTAAATGTAATTAGTTGCTTTAAGCCGCCAAAATCAATATGCTGCGCGGTTAGTTTCACTAGAAATAAGCAGTATAATTTTCTTGTTTTATTATCTTTAAAAGAATTATAATAAAACATTCTAAGTTACTGTTAATTAATAGATTTATTTATTTTATGTCTGCAGAGGCATTTAGGAATTTGATTAAATTATTACGGTTGACCCATGCAGATTGAATTTTTCAATTTTTTTAACCTATCTGTCGCACTAATTTGCCTGTGCTCGGTCGGCTATTTAGCGTTTGCTTTATTCGCCCTTGAGCGCTTCAACTACAAACGTAAAAGATCAAATTCAGTAAACGATTTTCAACCTCCGGTAACAATTTTAAAACCCATCTACGGTCTTGATGCTGAATTAATTAAAAACTTGCGAAGTTTTTGTCAGCAGGATTACCCGAACTACCAGATCATATTTGGCTTACATAACGACAAAGATCTTGCTCTCCCTATCGTTAAGAAAATTATAAAAGAATTCAAAAACATTGACGTAAGCTACGTTGTTGATTCACGAATCTACGGTTGTAATCATAAAGTATCAAATCTAATCAATATGTATCCAACAGCAAAACACGACTACTTGCTTGTTGCGGACAGTGATATGCGTGTACCGACCAATTACCTGTCTGAATTAATGTCACCCTTTGCCGATGCATCTGTTGGCGCAGTAACCTCTCTCTACTCTGGCTCTGCAAGAGGTAAACTTGCTTCATCACTGAATGCGATGTTTATCAATGAATGGTTTCTACCATCAGTTTTAATCTCTCGAATTCTACAGCCCATTAAATTCTGTTTGGGTGCGACGATGATAGTACGTCGCGATCTATTAAAAGAGATTGGCGGGTTTAAATCATTATCTGATTATCTAGCTGATGATTATATGCTCGGTAAATTAATTTCCGACCTTGGTTATAAGGTTCATCTATCTGACTTTATTGTTGAAAACATTGTTGAAGAAGCCTCGTTTAAGGATCTCATGCTGCACGAGTTGCGTTGGGCAAGAACATTGAGAAGAGTTGAACCATTAGGATACTTTTGCACTTTCCTAACCGATACATTTGTTATTAGTAGCTTTACCGCTGCTATCTTTTATATGGCAACACAAAACGCAGGTTTGTCATTATTGCCGATTTTACTCGTATTATTGGCGCGTATAGTTTTACATACTCGTACAAAGCAGATTACTGGTTCGAGTAGCGCTGGTTCAATCTGGTTAATTCCGCTGAGAGATGTATTATCTTTTAGCATTAGAGTGATTAGTTTCACTGGCACCTCTATCCAATGGCGTAACAATGCTTTCAATGTTGATCAGTCTGGGCTGATACATGCTGAGGAAGATTTGTTAATTGAATTGGATTCTGTAGAAAAAACCCCTGATTTGGCCACACAACAAAATTATTAATACGGAGTATTAGTTAGCAATGATGAAATCTTTATTTCTCAACCCCCCCTCGTTCAACGGTTTTGATGGCGCTGCAGGTTCGCGTTACCAATGTACCCGTGAAGTAAAATCATTCTGGTACCCAACATGGCTGGCTCAATTAGCCGCATTAGTGGAAGGTAGCCGTTTAATCGATGCACCTGCTAGAGGAATATCTCTTGGCGAAGTCTTACCATTGGCAACGGAATACGAATTTTTGGTGCTATATACAAGTACACCATCCTTTGGGAATGACGTGAAAATCGCTGAAGCCTTCAAAGAAAAGAACCCAAACCTGATTATCGGTTTTTGCGGTGCTCATGTTGCGGTTAATCCTGACCAAACCGTTATTGCATCAGATGCAATCGACTTCGTCGCAGGTAATGAGTTTGATTTTACCATTAAAGAAATTGCTGAAGGCAAACCCTTGGAAGAAGTTGATGGCATTATCTACAAAAAAGACGGAAAACCGGTTCATAACAAACCGCGTGCCTTGATCGAAGATATGGATAGCCTGCCTTGGGTAACCCCAGTTTATAAAGAAAATCTGGTAACAACGGATTATTACAACGGCTACATGTTGCATCCTTATATGTCGTTCTATACCGGTCGTGGTTGTAAATCACATTGTACATTTTGCCTCTGGCCACAGACGATATCCGGACATAACTATCGCCATAAATCGGTTGAAAATGTTATCAACGAATTAACCTATGCGCGTGACAACTTTCCTGAAATAAAAGAATTCTTTTTTGATGATGATACGTTAACCGACAACATTCCTTATGTTGAGGAGCTAGCTAAAGAAATCGGTAAACTGGGCATTACATGGTCATGTAATGCAAAAGCAAATGTTCCTTATGAAACATTGAAGATCATGAAAGACAATGGTCTGCGTTTATTATTAGTGGGTTACGAGTCAGGTAATCAACAGATTCTGATTAATATCAAGAAAGGTATTCGTACCGATATTGCACGTCAATTTACCAAAGACTGTCATAAGCTTGGGATTGTTATACACGGTACTTTCATCGTTGGTCTTCCTGGCGAAACCAAAGATACTATCGAAGAATCAATCAAGTATGCACAGGAATTGAATCCACAAACCATTCAAGTTTCATTACCTGCTGCCTACCCTGGTACCTTCTTGTATAAACAAGCAACGGAAAATGGCTGGCTGATCGTTGATGAAGACTTGGTTGGTGATGATGGAGTACAGCACTCTGTATTAAACTATCCTCATTTACCTAGCGAAGATATATTTGAAGCGGTTGATAATTTTTACAAACGCTTCTATTTCCGTCCGTGGAAAATGGCCATCTTATTTTTCGAGATGTGTCGCGACTGGGAAGTAATGAAGCGTCGTGCACGTGAAGGTGTCGAGTTCTTCAAGTTCCTGTTTGGTCGGGAGAGCACAGCCTGAAAAAGTTGATTGTTACTGGTGATGATTTTGGTCTTTCCACACCGGTTAATGATGCAATAGTAAAGACTCACGAGAAAGGTATTCTGACGACTACCAGTTTGATGGTTTCAGCACCTGCTGCTGAAGATGCTGTAGCACGTGCTAAAAGCCTTCCTGATCTAAATGTTGGTTTACACCTTGTCTTAAGTAACGGCAAAGCAACGTCACCTGCAACAGAGATACCTGCTCTAGCACATGCCAATGGCAAATTAGATAACAATCTAGTACGCACTGGTGTGATGATGTTTTTTGACCCAAGCACAAAGAAACAACTAGAAAAAGAAATTCGTGCACAGTTTGAAGCCTTTAAAGCAACTGGCTTAAAGCTAGATCATGTCAATGCACATAATCATATGCATTTGCATCCAACAGTGTTTGATCTAATTATAAAGATAGGAAAAGAATTCGGAATAACGGCCATCCGCATACCCAATGAACCACCATTAGACTCAATCACTGGTGGGACAAAAGATAAGCTACTACGTAAATTTCGTTTTCTCTTCTTAAAGCTATTTGTATCACGCATGAAAAAACTATGTGTCGAAAATAATATTAAACACAACGATACAATCTACGGTTTAAATGATAGTGGTCATATGACTATTGATACATTGATTCGTATCATTCCCCACATAGCCGATGGTGTTACAGAAATTTATAGCCACCCAGCAACAGAACGATGGGATGATATCGATCCTGCTGCAAGCGACTACGAATTTGAAGCTGAATACAAAGCCTTGATACATGCGCGCACTAAACGAACAGTCGAGAAATTCGATATAGAACTCTCTGGGTTCAATTCCTAAACACGGCAAACTCTTATGGTCGGTGATTCCTGGACACATAAAATAGCGCGTGTTTGTATACTGCCTTTAGTTAAAACACCAATAACACCAAATCATCTCACGGTTCTTCGTTTAGCAACTGGCTTAGCGGCTTGTACTGCCTTTGCTATAGGTACACAAGAATGGAATCTTTGGGGCGGTATATTATGGTTAATCTCTTCCTTTCTCGATCGTGCCGATGGTGAACTTGCAAGAGTCTCCGGCAAATCCAGTGAATGGGGTCATAAGTTCGATTACTTTAGTGATGTCACAGTAACCACCCTGTTCTTTGTCGGGATTGGGATCGGCTTACGAGAGAGTTCATTAGGCTTCTGGACTATCCTCATGGGGATCAGCGCAGCAACAGGTGTCGTTGCCGCAGAGGTACTAGCTGAAATTATTGATCAGGCACAAAAAGATACTGGTGAAAAAGCCTATGCTGGCTTTGCTGGTTTTGATTTTGATGATGTACTTTATTTATTCGCACCGCTCGTTTGGCTTAACTGGCACTTTCCCTTTCTTATCGGTGCATCCGTAGGCGCCCCCATATTTGCATTAATCACTTGGTATCGGCTCCCTAAGAATAAAAACCAATAGTTTCTTCTAAGATTGTGGCGTATTAAGAAGCTGTTTTTTTATGGATTCACAGAGCGACATTAATTTTTTAACATCTTTTTCACTCAAACCAGTCGCACATAATGCTATCTCACTGGCCTTCTTCGCTTTTTTGCCAAGCGCCTTACCTTCTTTAGTTAATACTAACTGCTTCTGTCGTTCATCTGATTCAGTTGATCGGCGTTCTATATATCCGTTGTTTTCAAGACGTTTTAAAAGTGGGCTTAGAGTAGCGTTACTGATACCAGTAATATCAGCAACTTCACTGATTGTTATTGCCTCTATATCCCACAATGCCATCATCACGACATATTGCGGATAGGTTAAATTCAATGGTTCCAGCAAGCCTTTATAGGCCTGCGTTATCGCCCTTGAGGTGGAATATAAGGCATAGCACACCTGTTCATTTAATTTAGGACCGGTCATAATTCTCTATATTGCTTCATTATTTTAGTTCGTGCACGAAATACTTGCGATAATAAATCATCTTCACTATACTCACAATTATATTATTTCGTACACTAACTATTTTACAACTAATTTTGCTTAAGTGGAGATATAAAATGAAAAAAATAGCATTAGCCCTTATTTCACTATCCCTCAGTGTCCTTGTTTATGCGGGTGGAAACCCTGACCATGTTAAATTTCCAGAAGGATATCAAGCTGAGTTTACAAAATACGACACGCGTAATCGAGCTAATGGCAAACAAGTGGCCGTACTCTATGCAAATAAAATTGCTACCGATACCGCTGCTAGTGGGAAACTAGGCGATGGTGCAAAGATCATAATGGAAGTTTATAAAACTGTAGTCGGAGAAGATGGTAAACCGACTATTGGTGAAGGTGGCGTTTTTAAGAAGGGTAAATTCGCTGCAGTCGCAGTAATGGAAAAACGTTCGGATTGGGATGCCAGTTTTGATGCAAAAGAACGTGCTGGAGATTGGGGCTTTGCTATTTACAAAACAGATGGAACCGTTAAAGACAACAAATTAGAGTGTGCGAGTTGTCATTTACCAATGCCAAATAATGATTATATGTTCTCCCATTCAAGCCTGATTGAATTTGCCAAATAGTTTCTGATATCTTGATATTGCCCTGTCTGAATCGGTGAGGCCCTCGCCGATTCAGACTAACTTTCAATTCTTCTTCCTTAGTACAAAAACACCATAGTCTGATCTTGCATTGAGTTTTATTGGTTTCGATAGATCATAGAAATGGTCATAACAATTGACGATTTCAAATACATTTGTCGATGAAAGAAGTTTATGGAATTGTCTCAGAGTATAGGTACGTAATTTATAAATAGAGTCATACTTCTCATTTATATACTCCGTCTTTGTATTTAATATAACTTTTAAGGTTTCTGTTCTATTCATTTTATCAAGCTTTAACATTTCCATTGTTGTCTTGACTGTCAAACGACCTCTCTTTGCCGTCCAACGTGTTATTTTATCAGCTACCCCTTGTTCAGGAATCAGATGTAGACCGAGAATATATATTCCATTTTTCCTTAATGACTTTGAGATATTCAATAGGTGTTGAACTGCTTGTTTTTCTGATAATAGGTGTCTGAAAGTATCAACGGTGCAATACGCAGCATCATACTTATTCCTTTTAATTTTAAAATTAGTCATATCTCCGTGGAATATATTCGCCTTTAATTTATTACGAGTTAGTTTGTCTTTTAAATACGACAATGCATGCTCATTTAAATCAAAGCCTGAACAATCAAAACCACTGCGAGCAAGGGGAATAATCAAACGACCAGTACCACAAGCGGGTTCAATTAAGCTCGGACGATCAGACTTACAATGGCTATTGAAGATATTCTGCAGAAACAGCAATTCTTCTCTCATCTCATGAGAGAAAGAAACATCATAATATGTAGGCAAGTTGTACCAATTCATTGCTGCATTAATCCTCAATTTACTGATTATTTTGACTATATTAAGCCTTTAATTTTGAAATGTTCTTTAAGGAAGAAAATAATACTATAGAATACGAATATTATTAATGGAGAGGTCTTAGCTTTGAAAGAGCTTCAATTACTTGATGATGGAGATTCATTCAGAAAATCCGCTTATCGGCATATAAAAGAATCCGATTTCTTTGCTGATTTTGGCGATGATGAGATAGAAGTTTTGTCACGCTGGACCAAGGCCTATTCTGCAGCAACAGGCTGTGTAGTACTGAATGAAGGTGATAAAAGCAATTGCCTATGCATAATCATTAAGGGTGAAATTAATATATTCAAAAAATTACCCGATGAGCATTTAAAAATAGCCGAAGTTAATTCTGGAGAATCAATCGGTGAAATGGGTATTATTGATGGTGAACCTTTCTCGGCCTCAGCGATCGCATCTAAAGATTCGATTGTATTATTGATTACTCGTGAAGACTTTGAGGATATTGTTAGCCAAAATATTGAGCTAGGTAATAAATTGTTATGGAAGCTTGCGAGAATACTAACAGCACGTCTTAGACATACGACAAAGCGTCTTGCAGAATTATTAACCGGGAAAAATTAATAACCACTCCGGATAAATCATGCATGAATAACAACATCGCAAGTCATGTCACACGTAGTTAATGCTGTTTTATAATTATCTATCTTAATAAGATCGTAACAAAACCATTTATCATTTGATGGAGTAAACGTTAATACTTCCATCCCACCATCAATTGCCTCATCTAATGTGACAGAAAATCGATCAAGGCCAAATGCAACACCTTTGCCAGTTGCCTTAATAAAGGACTCCTTTCTTGCCCAAATACGGTAGAAGGTATCGAGTTGCAGCTCATCACCTAAACTTATTAACTCATTTTTTTCATTTTCGCTGAAAAACCGCTTTGATAATGATTGATAATCTGTATCAAAATTTACTTCTTCTATATCGACACCTACTTTGTTACTCAAGGTAATTGCTATCAGCGCATAATTTCCTGAATGAGAGATATTAAATTCTATTGGTTTATTATTTAACGATTCAATAATGCCCGGCTTTCCATGTTCTCCATAAAAGAATTCAATATTCTGGTATGACTTACCAAGTGCACTAGATAATAAGAGTCTTAATACACTTCGCGCTATAACAAACTGATTCTTTTTTTCATCTATCTTTAATTTTTCTGCTCGGATACGTTCGTCTTCTGATAAATACTGAATGCATTGTTTATTATCAAATAAATCGAATTGAATTAAATAGACATGAATTTTATTATCTGACAGTACTAATCTTTCTTGTAAAATCTGCTCAAGAGTATTCATTATTTTTTTTCAGTATCAAATGACGCCTTAAGACGCTTCATGCCTTCTTCAATGCTTATCATCGGCTTATATGATAGATCTCGTTTAGCCGACGTTAGATCAAACCAATGTGATGTCGACAATTGTTTAGCAACAAACCGGGTCATGATGGGTTCTTGCTCGATCTGAAATAAGGAATAGACTCTTTCAAATACGGCTCCAATATAGTAAGCCAGGTGTTCATTAATTCTTTTCTTTATCGGTGATAAATTTACTGTTGCCAATATTTTATTAATCAAATCCGACATCGAGATGGGCTCATCATTACTAATGAAATAGGCCTTGCCCGCACATCTTCCATTATTCTGTAAATCATCTCCGGCAAGCAGATGTGCATCAACCGCATTGTCGATATAGCATGAATCAACCTTATTCTCTTTATCTCCAACCAGTCTTAAACGACCAGCATTTGCACGGCTAATAACACGTGGAGCAAGATGTCGATCACCCGGGCCCCAGATTAAATGTGGTCGTAAGGCTACTGTTTTAAGTTCTACGCTATTTGAACTTAATACTAGCTGCTCTGCTTCTGCCTTCGTTTCCTGGTATGCATTAAAAAATGTTTCTGCATAAGGTGTTGATTCATCAATACCCTCTTCGCTAGTACCATCAAACACCACGCTTGGGGTGCTGGTATAAACCAGGTAGTTAATATTATGTTTTTTACATGCATCGATGACATTTTTTGTTGCGACTACATTTGCCTGATAATATTTATCGTATTCACCCCATACGCCTGCCATAGCTGCAACGTGATAAACAATATCGCAGCCACTCGCCGCAGCATCTATATCATCAGCCTTACATAAATCACCTTGTATCGCATCAACACCTAATTCTAAAAGCTCAGGGTAATGTCCTCGCTGAATTGACCTAACAGTATCGCCCCTTTTCAATAAGGCCCTGATAATTGCACCGCCGAGGAATCCACCGCCACCTGTCACCAAGGCCTTCATGTTAATTTTCCCTCGGCCCATATCGCTAATTTCTCGCGACCAATCTTGGCATTGTGTCTAATATCAACCGGAAAACCAGAATGAAATAAAATATTTTTTATATTCTTAGTGATCGAGTAATGACTACCTAACTCAAATAGTTCTTCAGTCAGTTTCTTTTTATCCACACTTTTCCTTTCAGGTTCTAATTCAACACAAAGAACTGGAATAATTTTATTTTCAAGATTAGCGCCAACCAGTGCTGTTCGAAAAACGGATGCGTGCTTATTAAAAACACCCTCACAACATATGGTGAATAAGGTTTCGTTTTCTGTAATGACACGCTGGCTCTTACGACCACAGAACCAAATACGACTGTCATTATCAAGATAACCAAGATCTCCCATACGATGATAAAAACCATCATCAGACTGTATCTTGGCTAAACTCGTTGCATTATCGCGATTATAATAAGACCGTGTCACCTGTGGGCCTTTGACACAAATTTCACCAATCTGATTGGCTGGTAACTCTAAATCATTAGCCCAAGTAGAAATAACATCGTCAGTGATTGTTATAATTCTGATATCTAGATTGGAAACGGCTTTCCCAACACAGACGCCCTTGCCTTCGACCGTTGCATCTGCAGTCTCATTAAGGATGACATTACTCCCAACAGAGCTCACAGGAAGTGATTCAGTTGCACCATAGGGTGTAAATATTTGCACATCATTATTGAGTAATGATTTGAATCTCTTAAGTACGGAAGGTGCGACTGGAGCACCCGCTGATAATACCCGTTTTAGAGTGGGTAATTTAATTTCGCTCGCTTCGCCCCATTTCCCAACACGATTTAATAAGGCCGGCGAACCAAACATGGTTGTACACTTATAGTCATTAACCGCATCAATAATAGTTTTAGGAATGACATGACCTGGTCGCGTAAAATCCATCTTTGGTATCACAGACGTCATGCCTAAAGCAGGGGCAAATAAAGCAAACAACGGGAATGTGGCCAAATCTATCTCGCCCGGCTGAATATCATAGAGCTTTTTCAATGCCTCGTGCTGCGCAGTAAAATTAGCATGCGTATAGACAACACCTTTTGGAATGCCCGTGCTACCACTAGTAAACAAAATCGCAGCCATATCTTCTGCGCCAGTCTTGGCAGTTTTAAAATTTTTATCTTTTGTGCTCGCTTTAATCTTTCCCAGGTTAGTTATAAAACCAGTTAATAAAAGATTATTACCAACCAGCACGGTTTTACTAATTGTCTTTTTTGCCCAGCCTAAGGTTAGTCGTGCAATATGTGCAGTGCTGATACCAATAAATGCTTCCGGCTCCGCCTCTGCCAAACACTTACCCAGGTTTTTTATACCCATTCCCGGATCGACAGCGACTAGTACGGCCTCAAGTTTGAATAAGGCAAATACCAGAGCAAAGAAATCAAGCCCCGGTTTAACCATTAAAACTGTCCGTGTACCTTTGCTGATGCCATGAACTTTTAATCCATTGGCAATAAGGTTACTGGCTTCATCGAGTTCCTTATAGGTGTATGATTTTTTATAAAGAGCCGACTCAGACTTTTCACTAGCGCCTGTTGATTGGACAACCACAGCATGGGTATCCGGCTGTTGTTGTGCCATAACTGGCAGATGAGAGGCTATGTTTGCAGTAATCATTGCTACCGGGGACAGACTTAAGTCTGTCCCCCAGTATGTTTTTTCTGGCCTGTATTCGTCTTTTCTAGAAATGTTTGTATTAGAGGGATCACTTCCTCGCCCGCATCCTCAAGTAGATAATGGCCAGCATCAAACTCATGATATTCAGCATTTGGTATACGTCTCTTCCATTCATCAAGATAATGTCGATCAAAGACAAAATCATTCAATCCCCAACAAATTAACATTGGCAGCTTTGAAAACTGGTCTAAATTTTTATCTACATTATCTACAACATCATATGAAACATGATTTTTATCTAACGGAATATCCTCTACAAAGCGTAACACCGAAAGCCGGTTTGCCCAATTATCATGCGGCGCTAAATAGGCATTCTTTATATCGCTTGTCATCGGCTTACGTGTAACACACTGAATTACGCCCCCACGACAAAATGCATTTAATCCTTGTATGAGTAACGCGCCTATTAATGGGGTACGGCTCAGCTTTAATTGCCAGGGAATTTGTTTACCGGATGGAATATGAAACCCAGCCGTATTCGATATCACCAGACGTTTAATCTTTTCAGGGTAACGTGTGGCATAGGCCATACCAATCATACCGCCCCAATCATGCACAATTAGCGTTAGATTTTTATCAATCCCCAATGAAGATAACAGCGAATCAAGATCATCAACTCGTTGTTTTAGTGTGAATTCATATTCACCATCAGCAGGCTTCTCTGATAAACCCATACCAATATGGTCGGGTACGATGCAATGGTATTTATCGATTAGCGCAGTAAAAAGATGACGGTAATAAAAAGACCAGCTCGGATTCCCATGTAGCATCACAATTGCTTCAGAATTACTCATTCCACCTTCTAGATAGTGCAATTGCCTGTTATTTATTGAGGCATAGCAGGAAGACTCTGAGGGGTAATCGGGATATTGCATAAGCTATTGGTTTTTCTGTAAAAAATATAATTATAAAGCGGGTTAGTTTACTGAATATTGCCTTATTCACCAAGCTTAAACGGCGAATATGTTAGTAGAGTCTAAAGTAAATTCATCTGCTCCGTTTTATCTGTTTGTTCAACGCCCTTTTCCTGCAGCTTGGACGTACTCACTCCTAATAAACGAACTTTACGCTGATCTACCTCTGTGTTTATTAATAATTCTTTTACTACTTCAAAAATATTACTCGCAGATAATGTCGATTTTTCTATTGTGCGACTGCGTGTGATTTGTTCAAAATCTGCGTATTTAACTTTTAAAGTTATTGTTTGTGCGGATAGTTTTTTATCAAACAATATTCTCGAGACGCTATTGGATAGTTCTTCCAGAATAGAAAACATTTCATTAATATCATCCATATCTTTACTGAATGTTGTTTCTTTCCCGACAGATTTTCTAACACGAAGATTATTAACCGGTCGAAGGTCGATACCACGTGAAATAGAATAATAAAAATGACCGGCCTTGCCGAACTTCTTAACGAGTTCGTTCAGGTCTTCCTGTAAAAGATCTTCTCCCGTATGAATCCCAAATTCTTTCATTCGTTTCTCGGTTGCTTTTCCAATGCCATGAAACTGTCGCACTGGTAATGTCTTGATAAACTCGGGGCCTTGTTCAGGTGTGATTAAATATAGACCATCTGGTTTATCCATATCCGATGCTATCTTCGCTAAAAATTTATTGTAAGACACACCAGCAGAAGCATTGAGATCGGTTTTCTCCTTAATTAATCGTTTGATCTCTTTCGCGATTAAGGTTGCCGAACCAGAATAGTCCTGATTATGCGTGACATCCAAATAAGCTTCGTCTAAAGACAAGGGCTCGACCAGTTCTGTAAACTGGCGAAACACTGCCTGAATTTCTGCAGAGACCTCCCGGTACGCAGTAAACCGTGGCTTTAGAAAAATAGCATTAGGACATCGCTGATGCGCTTGCGTGGCCGACATTGCTGAATGTATTCCAAACTTGCGTGCCTCATAACTACAGGCAGCGACGACACCACGCTGTTCTGGCGTACCGCCAACAACGACTGGCTTACCACGATATTCAGGATTGTCACGCTGTTCGACTGAAGCATAGAAGGCATCCATATCGACATGGATGATTTTACGTTGAACTGGATTTTCTTCAGGTTCTTCCGTATTCACGTATCGTTAAGAATACAAAATTTAAATTTAATAAAAATTAAGAATAAATTTTTAACAAGTTTGATTGCTTACCATTCCCAACCAAGCATCAGACAATTTAAACCGCTGCCTATGCCAAGAAAACTAACACGGTCGCCCTTCTTTAAGAACTGTCTTTGATCAGCAATTGCTGCTGTTAAGGGTACTGATACAGTTCCAATATTCCCCAAGTATTTATAGGTACTAAAATCTTTCTCCGGCGCAATACCCAATTCTCTCAATATGGTATCGCGATGGCCTTCTCCGACCTGATGACAAATCACTTTATCAACCTGATCTCTGGCCCAACCCATTCTCGTTAAGAATGTACCCCAGGTTTTTACACCTAATATGGCACCATGTTTTAATACAGAAACAGAATCGGTCGACATGAATTCAGACAGGGCCGCCGGTAGCTTCTCTTTGGGTAACATGCTGGATAAAGCGGGTGGCAATTTATCACTGGACATTACATCTTTAACCACTGAAGGAATAACGTCAGGTTCCATTACCTGATCAATCGCAGCTAACAATTTATCAGGTGAAAATACCAATTCACCGATGGCGACAGGTGATATTGAAACGCCCCAACGACAAAGTTTGTGATGCTCTGGTGCAGATTGATTTGCACCACCGATTAAGCGATGTGTTTCTTTATTATCAAATGAGCCATCCGTCAGCAATACAGCCGCAGCACCCGAGCCACCCGTTAGAGTCGCCAGCGAACTGGAAAACATATCAATCGTTCTATCATTCAACATACGTTCGATCATGATCTCGACGATTTCACGTGAGGTCTCACAGGAAACGACCATGCCGGCACGAATCTGCTTTAATTCGATGCGATTAGCAATATCAATAATGCCGTTCATGACACCCAAACAAGCATTGGAGATATCGTAGATATTGGCATCATCGCTAATACCCAATTGCGCAGCTACTGCACATGCCGTTGCTGGTTCAAAGTTTTCTCGGCACACCCCTGTATAAACGAGTGCTTCAACGTCTTTTGCCTCTACATTTGACTGTTCTAGTGCCTTTCGAGCCGCATTGGCTGCACCATCAGACAACACATGCCCTTCTTCCCACCAACGGCGTTCATGAATACCCGTCAGGGCTTCTAATTGGCCTGGCGCTATATGTAGCGCGTCATACATAGGCATTAGCCGCTGCTCGAGGTCTTCAGAAGTGATGACTACAGGAGGCAATTCGTAACCAATTGACTCCATATGGACGTTTGAATATTTCATGGCCGTAGTTTAAGTGATTCGGAGCGCAAAATCCTTCATCTGATAGATAATTCTGCCATCTACGGTCAAAAAACCATCTGCTTTTAACAATTTGCTCTGATCATCAATCTCGGTTATCACCGCTTGTACGGTGACTTTGTCATCCACAGGTAATATCTGCCCCCGATAGACCCATTCATGTAACTGATCCAAAGCCATACTTTCGAAGGCGAATTGCCCTATTTCCAGTTCATCCTGCCAACGCTCCCAGGCAAATACCTTCAGTAATTGCATGAAGGATTCGAGCCCCAAAGAACCCGGCCAGACCGGATCTTCAAAGAAATGCGCCTTAAAGAACCAGGCCTCTTGATTCACATTCGCTAATCCTTCGATAAACCCCAAGCCATTTGGCCCACCATCAGAATCGTATAGGGTTATCTCATCGACCATGCGCATCATATCTGCTGGCATCGGCGCTTGGGAGGGATAGGAGAATGATTTAGCTCTAGCTAGTTCTACCTGACTCGCCTTATAAGGACCAGCATCTCGAATCCCGACCTGTTCCGCCAAGGCATCTTGCGAGAAGAAACCAAAGTAAGTATTACCCTTATAGACCATGCCCAGTTTTGAATGCATTTCATAATCAAAATTCTGAATAATCATGCCTCCCGATTGAGAGACATTGGTAATTTTTACTTTGGTAATTAAAGTCCCAATCTCTGGGGAGACTTTGATGAATTGTGTCGCCTTACCGCCGAGGTTTCTAAACGAAATATCAGTTTCACTGGTTAATGCTGAACCCAAATAAGCTGCTAACCAGCCGCAAGGTTGCAATGCTACTTCAAGCAATACCGCAAACGGCATATAGGGCTGATTATCTTCCGTGAAATACCATTCATCTATAGGCACATCATATTCAGCTTCGATAATACCGCCTGCTTTTAATACCCATTGTTCACAATCTTTGATTGAAGTGATGCGGTCTAAAAACTTATATGGTGGTCCGGGTAATCGTGCAATTTTGCGCTCGCTGTCAAAGACCTTATAGCGATCGCCAAACGCCTCTGATGGTTTGCCAACGGCAAAAGCAAGTATTGATTCGTTATCAAATAGGACCTGTTTTGTTTGAGCTGAACTTTGCTTAGCCCAAAGATGCTCCAACCGCTCACGCTTCAAGCCGCTCAGTTGTACCGACATATTTTTCATCTGCACGATGGCACGATGATCGCCGTACATTAATGCATCGGCCAAGACATAGGGTGTGCCGTCAGCTTTATAACCAATTTCTTTCAACGTGATCTCATACTGCACTGCCTTGGTTTCTTCAGTGACCTGCCCACGACACTTCAACTGACTCACTTCACCAATAATCGGTTCGTAGACAAATTCATCCGTTTCACCAATCCATCCCATACGTAAGAGATAAACACGTAAGGTATGTAAACAACATTCGTACATTAAAGTCCCGGGCATAACACGGTCATCAACAAAGTGACAGGTAAGAAACCAATCATCCGGACGTATATCCGCTTCACCAGTAATTTGACCAATACCAAATCGTCCGGCATTCGGATCTAAATTTAAAATACGATGTACCAAGGTCATACGACCGCTAGGTAAGCCAACAGGATTGTTTAAACCTGTATTTACAAAGTCATTCCCAAAGCATGAAACAAGATCACCCTCGCGTAGCGCATTCAATTGCTCATCGCTATAACTTTCAACTTGCAGCGGAACCAGCTGTTGCCAGTCCTCAGTTAACTTACCTTGCGCCTGTTTTTTCTCCATACTCGTTAGCACAATACCTTGTCCGGCATCTAACTCTTGTTGCGTGAAGAAACCGGCACAACCATGCGTCATGGTGAGCAGAGGTTGTCCATTGACGCTCCCTTCAAAATTAAAACGAAATAAGCGCGTATCACCTTGGCTAAAAAATTCTTCAATATGGATATCGTAATGAATTGTTTGCCCTGCTGTGGGTAATGGACCATGAAAGGTTATACGTGCGTCGAGCAAGCGATAAACCGCAAGTCCTTTCGTAATATGATCAATACCGAGATATCCTGATAGAAACAAATCGGCTTGTCCCGCTTCCACTGCTATGCAGGTTGGGATTCGACCTAAGTCTAAGTACCATGCATTGGGTAAGACATCATGCTCTGTTATGACACTGCCGCTAGCAGTTAAGTCATGCGTTAAGGCATCTGCTTCACCATTCACCTCTATAATACGATCAACCAACATTAATGGTTCATCAGGTAATCTTACGCGGGATGGATGTTGATCAATATCGGCAAAGTTGTCACCCAACATTTTACCGATTGAGCCTATAGCAAACTCTAAACATGCATCTCTATCGTATTGACATTCAATTTCGTTATTTTCTCTGTATTGTTCTGGTGTGAAAGAGGTCAATGGTGCTTGCACATCACTGCCTTCAATCAATTGCATTTGCATATTAATGGCTTGTTCAAGCGTCTGTGTCATACCCTGGCTGACACGCAAGAAAGTTTCTTGTGCGCCTGCACGTGCTTGTACTGCGAGTTGCATCTGCTCGATAATCGGTTGCATTCCGCCGTTTGCGGCCAAAGGTAATGAGTTTATATTCTGTTGTTGCTGCTTAGACTGGTCTACTTCATCACTGCTTTGTTTTTGCTTTAATTCAACAACTGCTGAAGCTAACTCATCTACTTTCCCATTTGGCGGTAAAGGAACTTTAAAGGGTTCACCACCTGTCTTAACGGTAATGTGATTTTTATATTCTTTTGTATTTATTTCATTATGTCTATCAAGTTGTGATAAATCTAATGACATACCCTCAGCATAGAGTCTCGCTAACAATTGCATCACATTTTCAACACTATTCTGTCCTTTGACACAAACTGCCTTAGCGAAATGTGGTTTGTCAGACAGTATTTGATCAATCATCCTTGTGCAAGAACCACCGGGTCCCATCTCAATAAATAAACGCACACCATCTTCATAGGCACTGTTTATTACCTTGGTGTAATCAAAAGGAGCCAACGCCTGATCCAAAATAGAATCTGCCGCAGAGTCTTGTGTAACTTCATAAGCAGCGCCACGAATTCCACTATAGAAAGTAACATCATCAGGCGGTGTTGTTTCAAAGATATGTAGATCGCGATACGACTGTTCAACTGGTTTCGCCACTTCACAATGTACTGTGGTTACTCCCGAGAGTGGATGATATTGCGCAGCGAGTTCTTTAACCGCCTTATTCAGCTCTGTGCGATCGCCACCGATCACACATTCATTCGGTGTATTGATGATCAATAGATACACATGCTGATGATTTTCTAATACTTCGTTAACCTTGTCTGCACTGGTATTGATAACACCTAAGGCCCAATCGATCGGCTCGTCTGTACCCCATGCTTTTTGCACTGATGTGCAAGGGCCAGCGAGTTCTTCAGTAAACAAAGTGCTTTTCTGAATACGTTGTAACATTTCATCACGCGCCGTCCAGGTACGTGTTGAGAAAAAACCGGCCGTCTCGCCGAGGCTATAACCAATCACAGAATCAGGTTTTATACCAAAACCTGAAACAACATCGCTGACAAAAGTCCCTAGCCAAACCTGTCCAAAAATAACTTCTTCATGACTTAATTCTTTATCACGATTTACTTTACTATTTTGTGACTGCCAAAATCGTCCGTTGGCAAATTGAGATGCTAGTGATTCATTCTCTGAATTCAGTTTTTCTAATACCTGAGGAAAAGTAACTCCTAACTCTTGCCCCATTCCCCAGAAGTGATTACCAGAACCAGGATAGACAAAAGCAATCTTGCCTTTTGCTGCTAACGGGTCAATAGAGTAAAAACATCGACCATTATTTATCGATTCACCTTTTTCAACGGCAATCACGACTTCGTCGCATGCCATGCTAAATTCTTTAGCATCATTAACGACTAATGCGATTCGTGATTTGTCATTAGCCTTATTCTGTTGAGAAACACTGTCAAATGATAAGCTCTTAATCTTACTAATTAACGACTGCCTATCTTTCGCAGAGACAACAAATAGTTTTGGTGTACTTTTTATTGCAAAGCCCTTTGCATCACCCTCTTCTAATAAAACACTGACGGAGTTCCCATCAACACTAGTCGCATTGACTAAACTTTTTCTCAATCCTTTAATTCTATCTTTTAACCAATAATGAACTTTTGATTCTTCATTTGCTGGTACTAAGCGGTGATGCAAGCCACTAACAGCACTAGCCACACTCATTAAACCTGTAGCAGCACCTGAATGCCCTAACAGAAATATATTCTTTTCTACATTATTCAAAATTGGACTATCTGCTAAAACTTCATCCGGTGTTGAATAGACTATCTGATCTATTTCATCTAAATGACACTCTGCATCGGTGCATGCCTGCTGAATAGATTCAATTTGAACAGCAGGACTAATACTTTCATCATCACAGCCACTGCCAGAAGCAGCACCAAACCCTTTAATAATCGAATAGACCTTATCACCATCACGTAGCGCATCTTCATGACGCTTTAAAATAAATGCAGTTGCGCCATCTGCGATATTCGATTGTTCATGATATTTGACATGACCTTTTACTGCTCTTAAATCACTGGCTAGATCAACTGAACCAACAATGACTTGATCAAGTTCATTTAGTTGCAATGCTCGTAGTCCCGATTCCAAGGCACGTAATCCAGATGTTTCTTCTGCTGAGACAGTAAACGATGGCCCACCTATACGAAATGCTCGTGCTATGCGACTGGCAACAATACCGCCCAATGCGCCCATTGTTCGATTAGCACTTAAAGCTGGACCACATGCTTCGCGAAGGTTTGCTATCCATGCATCAAGTTCTTTTTCATTTAGCTTAATACCTAAAGCTTTTAACCATTCACGTGCATACTTCTTTTGCATCCAACGGAAATGAAAGTTTGTAGTATTTAAATCAAGCGCAATTCCGATAAAGACACCTGTCCGGCATTGTTGCTCAGCAGTGAGCTCTGAAAGCCCAGCATCATCTAATGCATTAGCAGCCACTTCCAACATTAACAATTGTTGTGGCAGCATTTCTTTTAATTCAGCAGGAGGTATTCGATAACGGCCTAGAGGAATATCTACTTCATTAATTAAATGACCTTTGCATTCATTAGTTTCAGCACCCCACCAATTAGTGGGGGGAGTCGCTGATTTATCTGCACCAAACAAAACAGCCGAATCAAATTCTGACTGATCATTCCATGGACCAAGACGGGACTCCATACCAACAATCGCAATATCAGTTTTATTCGCTTGAATTATAGTCGCTGGGTTATCGCTAGCAGTATCTGTTTCATATTGCTCAAGGAGTACGTGCGCATTAATCCCACCGAACCCAAAGCCGCTGATCGCTGCTCGGCGTGGCGAATTATTCTTTACATCCCATACTTCAGCTTTGGCTAACACTTTAAAAGGGCTATTGCTTAAATCAATCTTGCTTGAAGGCGTTTCATAATTTGCCGTCGGTGGTAGAACACCATGTTTCATTGCTAGCAAGGTCTTCATTAATGAAGCTGCGCCCGCCGCTGTTAATAAATGACCAACATTACTTTTAACTGATCCAATAACACACTCGCCATCGGCATTATGTTCTCGCCAGAGGTTGTTTAATGAATTGAATTCAACACCATCACCAACCGGTGTTCCGGTCCCGTGGCATTCAATGTGTTGCACTTGATTAGGTAACCAACCAGCCTTGGCATAAGCGGACTGCATGGCACGACTCTGTCCTTCCGTATCCGGTGACATGATATTGCCTTCAATATCATTAGAGAGACCAATACCTGCGATCGTGGCATAGATATGATCATCATGCGCAATGGCATCTTTTAAACGTTTAAGGACAAAGAGTCCGGCGCCTTCACCGACAACCAATCCATCTGCCTTGCTGTCAAATGGTGAACAACGACCTGATTTTGATATCGCATTAAGTTGTGAAAAACCCATCTGCGTATAAAGACAATCCGGACGGGACACACCGCCGGCCAACATCGCATCAGTGCGACCAGCCAATAACTCATCAACGGCATACTTCAATGAATAGAGTGATGAGGCACAAGCTGCATCTAAGGTATACGCACCTGCGCCCAAACCCAATGCCTTTGCCAGTAAGCCACCCGGTAAACCGGCAACATAGCGATTTAAAGGTTCAGTATTATCTTTATTGCTTGATGTTGTGTTTAATTGTGTTTCAAATAATACTTTGAATTGTTCATCACTGAACAGCGATGAAGATTCGGTGGGTAAAACAATATTACCGATGATGATACCCACACGTTCTTTATTGATTAAGTCGGTCTTAGCATCTAACCAGGCATCGCGTCCAGCATGTAGCAGAATTTGATACATGGGGTCCAAACGATTTAATAAATCTGCGTCAACATTGAATCCATCAGGATTAAATTCAAAGTCCTGTATCAAACAGGCACGACGTGAATTTACTTTATCGGCTTCTAGGTTTGGAGAATATAAATCATCAGAATTCAGACGCCACCTATCAGCGCCAACATCAATGGCAGTGTCTTTTGCATCCAGAATGTTTTGCCAAAATTCATCCAGATCTCTAGCGCCAGGAAAGACGCCTCCAATTCCGACAATTGCAATTTTATTTAAATCTTTCAAAATATTTTAATTCTCTTTTACTTCTCTATATTTTTCACAGTAATCAACAACCAATGAATTATCTTTTTTTATAAGGCAAATTAAACCTAATAAGCCTTTTTTCCTAATTAAGTCTAAGATTCTATTAGGCTGTTTCTCCAAAGCACGCGAGACAACCTCTAATACAAACTGATGTTCTTCTTGAGGAAAAGCTTTCAATTCATTAATCCATAATTCAACCACCAACCTTTGTAAGCCCGGTTCCCATGCTCCAAACTTTACAACATTGTGTAATGCTTCAAAAAACTCATCATCAATCTGTCCGAGTCGATATTTGATTGAAGCAACATTTGCCCAAGCATAAGGCCATACGGGTCTAAGATGAACAGATTTTCTATAGTGTTCTAATGCAAGTAATCGAACTATCTGTGCCTTTGGTTCTTTAGACACTACATTAAAAAAACGACCTTCTATTACATAGGCCAATTTTTCATGAATTTCAGGGTTATTCGGATCTAATTTAACTGCCTTTGATAAATTAGCACGTAATCTATCCCAATCTTTATCTTCAAGAGTGATTTTTCCTGATTTCCAGTGCTCAATTTCATTCTTTGCTGAGCTGAAATAAATATCAGCGAGTCCCCAACTACCTGCAATATAAATCATGTATAAAAATGCAGGGATCAATACTAAGGCTAGCAACCGCAAAAATATTTTATTATCCATGAATAAATACTGCGCTTATTCTTGGTGTTTTTGGAAATGAATACTGCTAATCTTTTCCGGACGACCTAACACCATATCAAAAGACTCTTCTTCACCGACAATTTTAGCAGCTTCCTCTCTTGCCGCTTTTAATTCAGGACAACGTGCATGCAGGTTATGTGCGTCACTGGCAATGACACTGACCCAACCACGTTTAAGTAATTCATTAGCACAATCTCTTGGTGCATCATTGAAAACGCCGGTTAATGACCCACCAGTAATCTGTAATAAACAACCTGATTTTACCAACGGCGTTATTTTTTCAATGTCGCCTAATACACTACGGTTACGTTCAGGATGTGCGATCAACACACGCACACCTCTATCTGCTAACCATTGAATCAATTCCTCACTCCCCGGTGGTATGTGTGAATGCGGAAACTCAAGTAAGATTAAACGTTCCCCTTCATATTCTCCGATCACGGGTAACTCATCGTTATTGACCAAGTCCATAATCACGGGATCAAAACGAATCTCAGCTGCAAAACTTATTTCTAGAGGAATTTTTTGTTCTTTTATTGTGGCTTTTAGATTTTCAAAGACAGGTCGTATAGTGTCCAATGAATTATCGTAACGACCCGGTGTAATATGCGGTGTAGCAACAATCTTAGAAATACCCGCATTGGCAGCATGCCTTGCCATTGCCAGAGAATCTTCTAATGATTTTGGGCCATCATCAATACCCGGTAATAGATGACAATGTATATCAATCATTACAAGGTATTATCAGGTCTTACCATATCCATAATAACCATGGTAATGGCCATAGCGTGCAGATTTCTTAGGTGGACTCACCTGATTTAAAACGATACCGACGATAGGCGCATGAACCTTCTGTAACCGTCTAATGCCCTCCTGTGCGAGTTGATAAGGTGTTTCATCCGCCTTAACCAAATAGATCACCTGATTAACCAATTGGCTCATCACAATCGCATCACTCACCGCCACCGCAGGTGCAGAGTCAATCACGATATGATCATATTTCTTTTTTAATGCATCCAGACCTTTTGCGAATCGTTCGGCAGACAACATCTCTAATGGATTCGGAGGAATATCACCCGCAGGCATCACACTGAGTCGTTCTTTTTTAAAGACATGAATCGATTGCTCCAGTGTATGTGTTCCCATCATAAAGTGGCTAAGACCAACATCTTTGTCATCTAAGCCAAACACTTCTCTAACCGAAGGCCGTCGTAAATCACAATCGATCAATAACACATTACCCATTTGTCCAAGCGATAAGGCCAGATTCACTGCCGTCATACTCTTACCTTCGCCCGGTATCGATGACGTCACTAACACCACTTTTTGTTTTTCATCTAAACCCGACATCAGGATACCCGATCGAATCGTCCTAATATTTTCTGCAAACGGCGTATGAAGATTATCCGTAAAATAGCGTAATACTTTGACATCTTTATTTAGCCAGATGGTTAGTTTGGGCAATATCCCTAACAAGGATAGATGTAATTTTTCTTCAACATCCTGTCCATCTTCCATGGTGTTATCCAACGCTTCTATCAAGAAGGCTATCATGGTGGCAACGAGTGTGCTTAATACCAACGCAATTAATATGATCAATGCTTTCTTTGGTTTTGATGGTTTTGATGGAATTACCGCAGGGTCAACAACACGGGCATTGACCGGTTGCATCTCACTTACCGCACTGGTTTCTTTATAACGATTTAGAAATGTTTCATAGATTTCACGATTTGCTTCAACATCACGTTCCAAAGATTGCAGTCGACTTTCTTTGCGATTGATCTCGGTAACATCACGCTTGGTACGACTCATCGCACCACTTAAGTGGCTTTGTTTATTACGCGCAATTTCAAATTCTTTTTTGATTGACTCAACGACATTTAGAATCTGTGCCTTTACATTTTTATTAGCCGACTCAAGCTCATCAACTGCCGCAATCATTTTGGGATGCTTGGGGCCATAGCGCTTTTTAAGTTCAGATATCTTCCGTTCTGCCTCTCCCTCTATGTCCTTAGCATTTTGTAAGCCTTTATCTTTTAAAACTGCCGGGATCGATTCAAACGCCTCAATTGGCTGTCCTTTTAATGCGGTCACCTGTTTATATGCCGTCTCAGCTTCGTTACGACTGCGACGTGCTTTAACCAACTCGACAGTTAGTTCATCTAGCTCTTTTGCCGCGAGACTATCCACGCCTTCAATATCGATCAAATTTTCTTTATCGCGATAGGTTTGCAATGCCTTTTCTGATTCTTTTAGCTTCTCACTAAGGTCATCTAATTTAGTAGTAATCGAACCCGTCGCTTTTTGTGTTATAGCGAGACGTCCTTCTAGATCACTACCAATATAAATACTCGCCAAGGTATTCGGAACTGTTTCAGTCAATCGTGGATCGGTTGATTCAAAAGTAATATTAATCAGTTGACTATTCCGGATTGGCGCAACCTTAAGACTATCTCTGAATTGTCCAACAATACTATTATGCACGGCATAGTCAGGAACAATTTCGTCGTCATCTAAAAGACCTGTGGGTAGCCAGCTTAAAACTGTTTGTAATGGACCTGGTTCTTGCAGTTCGGGATCGAATTCTGGATGCTTTGGAATGTTAAGTGTACTGATTACTTTTTCAGCGAGATCTCGAGACTGTAAAATTTGATTCTGCGTTTCAAAATATTCATCGTTCGCACCCGGAATACCGTAAACCTCTTCAATAGAGATGACGTTCTCTTCTTCTGATTCGATCAGTATTGTCGCTGTCGCCTCATAGACCGGTTCGATTGAAAAAACAACTAACATTGCCAATAGCGTAATAACAATGGCAAAACCAATGATAGACCACTTATGAATGGACAAAATTCGAATGTATTCACTCAGATTGATTTCATCTTCATCAAGATGAGTCTGATGGGTATTCATAGATTGTGGAAAATCATTCATAAGCGATTTTAAAAGAAGCTTTCTTCAACAGTGATAATGTCGCCAGGCCGGATATATTGATCTAATTTAACTGACTTCGGCTCACCACCTGGATCATCGTCATGAATAACATTAACGCTGTCTTTCGAAGCACGTTCTTTAAATCCACCCGCGATTGAGATCGCTTTACGAACAGTAACCCCCGGTTGAAATGGAAAACCACCTGGATCTTCAACTTCGCCATTCACATAAAACTCTCGGTATTCAAGGATATCAATGGATACCTTAGGATTGATCAGATAATCACCCTTGAGTTTTGAGGTAATAATTTTTTCCAGATTACTTGGTGTTAAACCAATCACTTTTAGCTCACCCAAAAAAGGATAAGAAATTGTGCCTCGATCACTCACTCTGGATTCTAGATAAAGGTCCTCTTCATCATAAACTTGAATCCTAACGGTATCCCCGGTACCCAAAACATAATCCGGAAGACCGGTTTTGGCGACACCAGCAAAAATATTCTGCGTCATCAGGCACAACAAACACAGAAAAACTAATAAGCTAAACTGAATAGGAATGGATTTTTTAGACTCGGACATACTTCTAAAATTAACGTAAAAAGGCCGTGTATTCTAACACGAAATCCGGGAATTCAACGAATGGAGAACTGGAACTCTAACTACAAAATGAATCAGAAGGTTACCGTAGCAAATGCTTCTACTTGATTGCGTTCGTAGTCAAAACTATTAAGCGTAGAGTCACGTTCGCTATAGGTATAACCGGCACCAAAGGCAAGCCAACGACGCATCTCATAATCGACACTGGCGCCAACATTTAAATTTTCATCCGATCTACCCGTCGTGTCTTGATCGAAACTGTCTTCAGAATAACTCATATTAAGCTTAGTGCTAATTTTCTCAGACCAATCATGTGACCAACTCGCAGTGACAGTATCGGTAGATGTAAAGTTACCCGCACCACTACTTTCGGAAAAATCACGTGAGGTATTAAGATTGAATGTGGAGTAAGTTCTTGGTTTCCATTCCACACCCAGTTCCCAAGTAAAATCTTGACCATCGACGCGCGCAGTGTCATCAAAATTCTTTTGGATGTAGCCAATCTGAGCAGTACCCGTTGTTTTAAACGTGGTATCCCACTTCACACCAGCCAATGCCCTTGATGTCGTACTATCAAGGCTCGCTGTACCGGCAGCATCTTGGTCATAATGGTACTCAGCCACGCGAGCTTCTAGCAGCAATTGCGTTTTTGGCATTACGCGATAATAGAGTCGAGTACTTCCATAAAGATCTTCACGATCACGCACAGCCGTGGCTGACGCATTATTATCATAATCTTTGGCAATATGACCCATATCGATTTCAAACTGTGCCTTTGATGATTTCGCACCATAAGCGCCATTCCCATCTATTTTATAATGGTGATATCGATCAAAACTATTCTGAACGACACCGGTACCTTCAGCACCACCTGTACCACGCGGATCGTGTCCTTGATAATATTCAGTCTCGACACCCAATGTAATTTTACTGGTCGGCGTGAATTCATAATCAGCACTCACTGTCTGATCAATATAGTCATCGTTATGACTGCTATAGTGTGTCGCAGCAGTGAAGAGATAATCCAGTGTAAAAAGATTTTTGTTGTTTTTTAATTCGTAGGTCAATTGAGGCGCAACCAAAGTACCAAAACTATCAATTTCATTAGTCTGTGCACTGGTCAGGTTATCATCAAAGAATTCTTTAACCGTAAACTTAGGAGAGAGTTTTCCACCAGCGACATCAAAGCCCTTTCCATCGAGCAATTCTGCGTTCGCTATCGGGCTGAGTAAGCACAATGAGGTTGCCACGCCGATCGCCGTATATTTGATATTCAATTCCCTAATGTCCCTTTAATATTACATTCAGTTCTCTAAAGAGGGCATTTTCAAGTAATTCAGCTATAAAATCAATATATGTATCTAATTATATTAAATTTTTATAACACCAAAATTTCAGTACTAATCTGCTTATTTCCTAAAATCATTGGCTAATCAGTGAAACCTGACTTTTTATCTTATTATTTCTCAAACTGAGGCTTACCCACGCCAATGCCAACAAAACGACAAATGTAGCGGCATTGGCCGGGATCTGGAGGTTAAAATCGACCGTAGAATGAATCAGAATCGCCAATATCCCCATTATTGATGCAAATGAGAGCCCACGCATTAGAGGGTCACGCCGCCGATAATGCGCCAATATGGCTGCAGTTAGAGATACCAATGTGATTAATGCGAGTAAAACCAGCCCTATTACGCCTGTTTCCGTCGCAAATTGTAGATAATCGTTATGTGCTTCTCTGTTATAGCCGACCACATCGACACCCCGATATTGTGGGAACACAGCGTAAAAACTACCCAAACCACTGCCCGTTACCCGATAATCCTGCCATTGCTCTAAGCCATATCGATACACTTCATCTCTATTTTCGGACATTTCACTGGTCTGTTCTAATCGTTGCTGAACTTTTTCAAAACCAAACCACTGACCGACGATTAGAATATCAATAATCACTAAGCTCACCAATAAAACAATCATCGATCGTGTCGCGTGTTTTGAAAAAACTAAGCCAATCACACCCGTGATAAATAAACTGACGAAAAAAGCCGTATTACCCATGCGGGAATGCGTTAACACCAAGGCAATCACCATCATCACCAGACTTAACCTGAGCCTTGCTTTTGCGCTGAGCAATAAACGAAATAAATTAAGTAGTTTTCGCTTCATTGTTGTCGCGCCCGACTCCGTTGCAAGCGAAGCAATTAACAAACCGATACCAATCGCCATGGTCATTTCCAAATAACCGGCTAAATGATTACGATTCACAAAGGTACCGGTAGCCACACCAAGATAGAGCGTTTTCTTTACAAAAAAGCCATACTCCCAATTCGACATGGTCATCACTGCACCATACACAGCTTGAAACAAGCCACTGCAAACCAAGGTAATGGCTAATGTTTTTAATCGTCGTCGATTTGTCACCAACGCCAGCGTCAGAAAAAAGATCAGAAAATACGAAATGCCGAGCAACAATGACACCTGCGTTAATTTGGGATCGACACTGATGCTGGCAACAACTGAATTATTGTCGAGTGCAGACCAATGAGACAAAGACAAAGGCGAAAGCTGAGAAAGAATTGATGAAGAGAGCGGCATTAATTGCAGCGCGATATACACAAGCCACAAACCAAAAAACAGTAAAACATAGCGAGCGGCAGTGCAGCTTTTAGATATAACCACTTTATTTCGAAAATAAAGCCAACACCACAAGACAAACAAGCAGGCCGTCCAGACTTCCATAATCGACCAGGCCCAGGCTCGATTACTGGCTAAGGGCAAAGGCAGCCATACAAGTAATGCACAAAAGGCATAAAACAGTCTTTTATCTGGGGAAGCGTTTCTGGTGTGCATGATCCTTATGATGCATTAATCGTAGACTCACCGCTACACCGCTTCGTTGATCCTCGACATTGCCTGCATGGACCTCGGTACCCCCTTGAGGGGTGTGCAGGTACTTAGGATTAGCAGGAGCATGAATCCTGACTGTACATACTATTTCGAAAACTTGTTCCATACATTTTCTACTACCTACATCCATGTAGGCAAAAAAAATACGGCGAGAACGCCGTATTTTTTCTGTGAAATGCCCTCTTATTTTAACGACTATGAACCACTGTTTAATTCTTCAATTGCTTCTTGGATTTGCTCTGTAGTAAGCGGGCTACCACCCGAATTTGTATTTTCAATAGTTGTTACTACAGTACCGTCCTCATCAGTCACAATAACGTCGCCAGTAGCTGTATCTACTCGTAAGTTAAATTCTGAAGTAGGAGGAGTAGGGGCCTGCTCTAGGTTTTCACCTGAGTTAGATGCCGCATCGACAGCGTCTGCTTGTTCTGGTGCAGCCGTCTTAATAGCGCCTGTTAAAGCAGTTGAAAGCGTTGGATTACTCGCACTTACAGCAGAAGTAACATAGGCTAAGCCTGCCGCAAGACTGGGTTTAGCAGCGACTACGCTAGCTAAAGCTTGAGTCAACGCTGTTGTATCTGCGCCTAATGTTTCCGCATTATTGAGTAATGTCGCCATTGCTAATGCCGCATCAGCAGCGCTCATTGTGCTTAATGCTGCTGCTGCATTCTCCGGATTTGCCGCCATTGCTATGGCTGCTGCTGCAACCGGATCGGCTGGAGCCGAGCCGGTAGTAGTAAGCCCAGTACTAAGATTTCTTGTACCTCTCTGTCCTGGTCCAACGTTCATAGTACTACCATCTGGAAAAGTAACCGTTGCTTCACCTATAGAAGTTCTAACAGCAAATGTATTTCCCGCACCATCGCCTGCCCCTGATATTCCAGCGGTAGTGGGAGTTGACACATCAACAAATGTCCCGCGTATACCAATCGTTGCAGTACCTGCGCTCAATTTAACTTTTGATGGGTCTTTCTTTGCAATCAAACCACTGACATAACGAAATGCGCCGCCGATTAGGTTAAAAGCACTGCTATTTTCTTCAGGCGCATCTTGCTTAAACGAATATTTTGAAATCTTGAATTCAGTATTCTCCAATATATCGATAGCCGTCCCATCCTTCATAATCACTTTGACCGCACTTTTCTCGGCAGTCACGATGGTATCCCCTTCCTTAAGCGTCGTTGCCAGAGTCATGGGTTCACCATTAACCGTTACTTTACCTTTGATACTGAAGGCCTTGCCGGTATTCGCCTGCACTGCCTGTGCGCCGATAACTACGAAGAGAAAAAGGAGTGTGTGTGTTAGAGATTTTATGATAGAAAGCTTCATGCTGTACCTATGTGTTTGTCTTGATATTGAGACGAATTATATAACATAAAAAGGAATACGTAGCTAAAGAAAAAGGTTCAAAACTAGACCTATTTTGCATTTTTAGTTGTTTTAAGAATAAATGCCCCCGTAACAACCAGACTGGATTAAATCCGAAAAGATTAATATTTCTTTAAGTTCAAAGACTTAGCTATACCTGAAATTAATTTTTCAGACAAAAAAATACGGCGAAAACGCCGTATTTTGTTTCATTATTTCCCTAAATTAATCCCTAACTAGGACTATTAAGCCGCTCAAATATCGTAATCAGTTGATTCGTCAGTAGCGGCGTGCCGCCAGCAGCGGGTGGGTTTGAACCATCGTTGTTACCCGTTTCTGTACCCGTATTAATACGCAGCGGGACATTAATCGATGAAGCAACTAAATCAGCAGGGGCAACATTAAATAATGGCGCAACCGCATCGATTGCACTAGCCCCATCGAAACCCGCAGCCACCATTGCCGTAACCGCTGTCTCAGCGCTAAGACCCGCTTCAAGAAGCGCAGCGGCGATTGTTGCCGCATCTGCATTAGGATTTTCTGCCAGTATAGTTTGTACCGCTAATTGGGCTGCTGCTAGATCAGACGCCTCATCAGCCACAGCCACTTGCCAGCTAAACAACAAGCATATAAGTAATATTTTTTTTAACATCACATTGGTCCCTCGTTTTGCATCAGTAATGTGCCACTATTGATATTAAATATAGCTGAATTTCAATCAAAAATCAGCTACGTGAACCTTTAAAACCCATCTAGTAGGTCAAATACCTCTCAGCTTTTTCGCTATTGCTAAAAAAACCAGTTAAACCAGATTTTGTTATACTGCTCTGATGAATATTCTTGTTACTGGCGGTGCTGGTTATATTGGTTCACATACCTGTAAAGCACTAGCTAAGAGTGGTTATACCCCTATTGTCTATGACAACCTGAGCACAGGACATCAACATGCCGTAAAATGCTTGGAATTATTCAATTAAAAGTTAGAGATCATTCAAAAGTTTTTTATTATATTATTACTAATCAATGCATCCCCTTGTATCAATAAGGGGGATATCTATCCTTATTGATTTATAACAATCATGATCTGTAACTAATATTAAAATATCAGCCCATTCAATAATTTCATTCATACTTTCAATTCGTTCACAAAACCATGACGAGACATGAGGATCATGGTACTTTACTAATACACCTGCATCTTTAAGATAATTTAATAATGGCGCTGCAGGTGTTTCACGGCAATCGTCTACGTTCGCCTTATAGGCGACACCTAAGATACCCACATTATTGCCTTGCTGTTCCACTAATAGTGCCATTACTTTATCTGCAAAAATTGTTGGACGCTTATCATTAATTGCGCGGGATAAACGGATAAGCTCTCCAGCTTGTGTATTTTCAACAAGGAACCAGGGATCAATCGGAATGCAGTGACCACCAACACCTGGACCGGGTGTTAATATATTCACACGAGGATGTCGGTTGGCTAGTTTGATCACTTCAAAGGCGTCAACATTAAGCTCTTCGCATACTTGAGCTAACTCATTGGCAAATGCGATACCGACATCCCGTGAGGTATTCTCAACCAATTTAATACATTCAGCCGTCGTTAAGTCAGTTAAAAACACTTTCCCCTTTACAAAACACTGGTAAAGGGTTTTAACCTTATCAGCACATTGTGAGTTTTCTGAACCGATAATGCGATCGTTATGGACTAGTTCAAGCAAGGTCTGACCAGGAATGGCTCGTTCTGGGCAGTGAACAACATTAATATTTAAACCTGTGCTGGTAAATCTCTCGGCTACTTCTATGCTGGTTCCGGGTGAAATAGTTGATTCGATAATGACAGTTTGATCATCTTTAGCTACTTTAGCGATAGCATCGACTGCTGAAAACACATAAGAACGATCACATTTTGTATCGTTATGTGGTGTGGGTACGGCAACTAAATAATAATCGTTGATCGGGATTGTTGTAGTTGCTGTTAAAAAACCTGTGCCAACCACCTTCGTTAATAACTCAGGCATGCCTTCTTCATCAAAGGGGCACGCTGCGTTATTTATGGCTTCTACTTTTTCAGTATTTAAATCTACCCCGGTAACTCTATAACCGGCATTGGCTAATAGACATGCTATAGGTAGACCCATATAGCCCATACCAACAACGGCGATGGTTTCTTTCTGCGTAATAAATTTACTCGAACTATCTTCTTCATTTTCATTCGTAATGATATCAATAATTGCTTTTGAAACATGACCATCACCAAATGGGTTTTTCCAATTATAAGATAAAGTCGACAACCATTTTTTGGTCTCAGCCAAAGCTTTATCCGCGTTACGACCTACAAGTACATTAGAGCCCACTTCTATAGTTTCGGGACGTTCCGTATTTTCTCGCAAAGTAATACAAGGCACACCAAGCAAACAAGCTTCCTCTTGAATACCACCAGAATCTGTTAAAATTAATTTTGCATTTTTTTGTAACTTAATAAAATCTAAATATCCTACAGGAGGAATGAGCTTTAAGTATTGCGGGGTTGTAATCTTGTATTCGGAAAGTTTCACTTTAGTACGAGGGTGGATAGGCCATATAATCGAGTTACTGTAATGATTATGTATTTCATCAAACAGTTGCATTACTTCTAGCAAATGTTCTTTAACATCAACATTAGAGGCGCGATGAACAGTCACTAAAAAGTAATCACCCGCATCAATTGATAATTCAGACAAAATATTACTTTTACTCTCGGCAATATCTAGATGCTGAAATAACGAATCTGACACAGTATTACCTACCGTATAAATTTTATCATCGGAAATTCCTTCACCGGATAATATATTTTGCTGATTAGAACAAACTGCGAATAAATATTGACTCATGTGGTCAGTCAAAACACGGTTAGTTTCTTCAGGCATCATTCTGTCGTAACTACGCAATCCTGCTTCAATATGCCCTACTTTTATATTTAATTTTGAAGCTGCTAATGCACCAGCAAGTACTGTATTAGTATCACCTTGAACCAAAACAAGATCAGGCTTTTCATCCAATAAGATGGGCTCCATCTTAATTAAAATATTACCCGTTTGATTACTGTGCTGTCCCGAACCAACATCTAGATTATAATTAGGAGCAGGTAACTCTAATTCATCAAAAAATATGCTATCCATATCTTCCGAGTAATGTTGATTAGAATGAATAATAAAGAATGGAATTAAACGTTTCTGACATTCCCTAATCACAGGAGCCATTTTTATGATCTCTGGACGAGTACCAACAATAAAACAAATTCTCATATATATATGATTTAACAATATTTGTTATATATTAAACATTGGATAATATTTTTTACTATTACTCATTAATAAATGATTTCAACGGGTAGTGTTCATCAACTCCCTTCCTATTTTTTATAAGCACTGGCTTCTCTTTTGTATCAAGATAACTTTGTCTTTGCTTGAATGGTGAAGATTTTACGTTTTTATAATTGATGTATCGGTCAAAATCGATATCCATATTCAACATTAGTTTAATTTTATTAAAGACTACCCAAACAATAGGTTTCATCTTTGGGAACTGATGGATTATATTTGACCTCATTGCAGTTCTCGCCGTTGTTACCATCCAACAATTTTGAGAACATTTAGAAACTTTTTTATAAACATTATTTGCTTCTTTACTTTCTAATATTTCTTCCCATGACTGCTCAGTCAAGTTTCCCATTTTTAAATCAGACCTGACATTGCATCCCCAGACATCTGACCAAGGATCAATGAAAGCAAATCCCTTGCCAGCAACACATGGTATCAATCTGTCATGACCTAGTATTTTTTCTATTAAACCAAGATTTAGATAAGCGCGGAACCAATTTTTTATTTTCCACCCCCTTAACATAGCCGTTATTAATGGTTCTGCTTTCCTGGCAACAACTTCTCGTTCATAAAAATAATTATCATTTTTATAAAATTGCCAAGCATTATGTAATGTAGAGGTTGCTAGTTCTATTCCCATTTTTTGAGTCAGCTCATAAACATCCATTAACTGCTCAATATTCTCATCTTGAATAACTAGAGCAAAACCTAAATCTGTACCACCGACTTCTTGTAAAGCGCGCATTCCTTCTAATTTCTTTTTATATCCATCGCTTTCCCCACGTATTGCATTATTTGTAAGTTCATCACCTTCTAAACTAAATCGAATTTTAATATCAGGATATTTTTTTATAATAGGAATGAGTTTTTCAGGTCTTAATCCATTAGAACTGATTTCCATTATTCTGGCTTTTGGATATAGCACATCAACAAGTGACATTAAATCAGTTCTTAATGTTGGCTCTCCACCAGACAGATTAAGATTATCAAAACCTCCAGGTAATTTTTTTAGTGTTTCTACACTAACTTCATCCTTAGGATGAGTCGGATTTTTCCAGATATAACACATCTGGCATTTTGAATTACATCTATATGTAGATATTACAGTTAGATCCATCTCTCACCCTAAACATGTTATTTATTGATTGCCTTATGATAAACACTTAATGTCTTATCAGCGATAATGTCCCAATCGTATTTCTTTTGCACCCATTCAATTATATTCTTTCTATCGAACTCGTTTCTACCTTCTTGGAGTCTTTTTTTAATTTTATCAGCAAGTACATTTATATTGCCCACAGAGAAATAACAACTATCATCCAAACCAAGTTCTGTATTCGCTTCAATATCTGACACCAATACTGATAAGCCATAACTCAACGCCTCTAGCAACGATATGGGTAACCCTTCATGGTACGACGGCAATACAAATAACTTGGCATGAGAATACAACTGATATAAACCGTCACCTTTAACGTAGCCAGTCATTACAATATCAGAATTATTTCTTGCTCGATTTTTTAGCTCACTTGAATATTTATCTTCATGGTCAGAATCTCCAGCAATAACAAGCTTGATATCATGTAAGTTAGCTAATTCAAATGCATCAATCAGATCATGCAAGCCTTTTTCTGGTACGAACCTAGCAACGGCAAGAATATATTTTTTCGGCTGGATATCTACAGAAGAAATGTAATTTGTTTCTTTTAATATTTTATTTATTACGACACCATTAGGTATCAGATGTGCTTTCCTATTTACTCTTTTTTGAACAATGCCCTGTATATGCTTAGATATAACAATAACTTCATCTGTATATTTACAACCGATGTACTCCCCTAGTCGCAATACAACTTTTGCTAATCTTCCCCATTTTTGGCGTTCGTAATCTGGGCCGTGATTTGTGACAACTACTTTCATACCTAGGATTTTAGCAAGCGGAGTTATCAACGCTGGTCCGATAGCATGGATGTGGATTATATCTGCCCCCCACATCCATGCTTTAAAAATGGATAGTGTAGTATGTATTATAGCTTCAAGACTTTTTCTTCTTGGGTTGTAAACATCTGTAAGTAAAATACCCTGCCACTGCTCCAATGGTTTAGTAATATAAGAGGTTCGTCGACTTAGAAGTATCTCATTTCCCATTAAAAATATTCTAGGGTAGAGCTGTTCACAATGACTTTCTACTCCTCCTGGTATACTTGGAATACCTCTTGTTCCTGTAACAAATATTCTCACTACTTCACCTGGTGCATATAACTGTATAAGTCATCGGATAAAATAAAATAAGATTTCTTTTAATAACGTATTTTTTAGCATCTGATTTTTCTAATAATTCCTTTAGATTTTTATGTCCAAGTAGAACAAGATTATTTTTGTTCCAATATGGGCTGTTCTTCTCGCACCATCTATAAAATAATGGTGGATACCAATGCCTAAATAATGTGTTCGTATGAGACTCGACTGGAAAATATTTATTTGGGGTAGTAAAAAAAGTATTTTTACCAACTCTATTCATTTCATTAATGAATTTAACTTGTTTTTCTTCAGAACCTACATGCTCTATTACAGCATTAGAAAACACCCAGTCGAATGCATTGTCATTAAAAGGAATTTCATCCCCCGAGTATTCAACAAATCTTTTTTTTGGGTGTTTTTTCCTTATATTATTCATTGGCTCGACAGCAAGCCCTGTATATTGATTTGAAGAGAACCTGAATTCATTTAGAAAAAGGTTCACTTGTGAGTTATGTTCATTATCAGTAACACCCACATCAAGAACATTTGAAGTAATATCACATAAAGAATAGAAGTGTTCCAATTTTTTATTTCTGGAACTTTTCATAACATCATTCTTTATTGTGGCAATAAGCTTCATATGAATTTATGTCTATGCATTTAAAACTGAATTATATATTGACAATAAACCCTCATAATGAAGATTGGTATTAAATTTTTTCTCGATTTTTTTTCGTCCCGTCATTCCCATGACTGTAGCAGTGGAACGGTTATCCCAAATACATTTAATCTTTTCAGCAAGCTCACTTGCATTACCAGAAGTGAACGTTAATCCATCTTCACCTTCTTCAATCAACTCAGGAATACCTCCAATATTTGAGCCTATTACTGGTCGCCCGGAAGCAAACGACTCAAGAATTGTCATAGGACAGTTTTCATATACTTTAGATGGTAAAACTACACAAGTTGACTCTGAGAGTATGTTTTTTAAATCAATCCCAAATTTATACCCAAGAAATGATACATTATTAATCCTTTCTAATTTGCATTTTTCTAAAAGCTCATTTTCTTGGGGCCCTGATCCGACAACCTTAAAACAAATATGAGGAAGTAATTTTGCAGAATCTAATAAGACAGAAACTCCTTTTTCTGAAGATAACCGACCAAAATATAGTATATAACTATCATCTTGGTCACTTGGTTGATATTGGCTAACATCAATATAATTTGGTAGATATGTGATTTTATTTTCGTCAAAACCAAACTCCACCATTTTATTTAAATGAAATCTACTTGCCGCTATATAACTATCTACATTTTGATAATATTTCATAGCATAATGAAAATACATTTCAACTGAATTAACAAAGCTACCTAATTTAGAACCTTTCGTGCATTTGTTCTTGTAACAATTATAGAATTTCTGTCCCTTACACTCTTCACAAATATGTCCATTAACAAACATTTTATAATTTGGACAAATTGGTTTCAGATCATGTAACGTTAATATTATAGGTATATTGCGTTTCTTTAGAGGCCCAAAAACTGAAGGGGATATTTGGTGTTGAAAAATATGGAAGTGTGCTATATCAATGGGATGTTCTGATAATAAATGTTCCATTTTATTTCGTGCATCATAAGAATAAATAATTTTTACAGCTGAAGAAACTTTATTCTTGAAGCCAGGCTTGGCATAATCAATTTCATTAACGAAGTACTTAGTGAATTCCGAAGGTTGATTTTTGGATCCTTTCATTGAAAATGGAATTACAGAATGGCCAGCCGATTCAAGCATTTCCATCTCATTAAAAAATACGGATTCACTTCCCCCTTTTTTCCAAAAATATTTATTAACAGATAAAATATTCATTTTTCACCATCAATCATATATTTAATAACTATCTTCTTTTAGATTGATAGATTTATTCAGGAACACACGTGGTTCAGCACTTACAATAACTGCACCGACTGGAACATCCTTAGTCACGACAACACCTGCACCCAATACAGCATCATCGCCAATATTTACAGTTCCGATAATTGATACTCCAGCCCCAATAGTTACTCTATCACCAATTCTCGCACCGCCATTACCAATAGTAACGTTGTGAAAAATTATTGCGTCATTCCCGATCTCAACATTAGGATGTATTACGACACCAAAGCCACCATGTGGCAAATCCAACCTTTCACCAATTTTTGCTTCAGCTGGAATAAAGCATTTAAAAATTAAAGTATTAAAGTATTTAACAAGTTTTGATAAATACTTCCAATTATGTAAATAAAAATACTGAGATAACCTGTAAAGCTTTACCGCTCCACGATCCGAATGCCCCATACTATATTTGTTGTTAGATTTGCCCATAATCTTTTCAAATTCGTTCACTAATTTTTTTAGCTGGGTTTCCTGCATAGATTGAATTCTTATCAAGTGTTTTTGTCACTACACTTCCAGCACCTACAATAACATTTTCATGAATTGTTACTCCAGGCAAAATAATAACGTTAGCACCTAGCCAAACATTATTTTTAATTTCAACCTTTTTACTTTTTCCACCTTGCAATCTAATCGGGGTATTAAAATCTTCATGAGCATGATTAACTGTTATTATCTTAGAATCAGGCCCTATTAGCACATCATCTCCAATTACCAATCCACCACCACCACTAAGCCAACACCTTGCATTAAAAGCAACATTATCACCAACTACAATACCGCTGGGTGATTCAATGATGACTTCTCGATTAATAATCAATTTCTTTCCTCTCGACTTCAAGAAAACTCCCACGACAAAACCTCTAAGTCTATTAGAGTAATGATATCCAGGAAGATAATTAAACGGAAACAATATAATAGAAAATATTTCCGTTCTGAAATGTGTAAGAAACTTATTAAGCATACAATTCCCTCTTGATACGCATACATGCAATTGGAATTAGACATTGTGATAAAGATAAGGTCGATACCAAATCGGGAGAGGCCATTGAATTCAATCCGATTAAGAACATAGTTGATATTACTGTCATTGGTATTGCCCGATGAACACTAGTTCTTTTAGCCTGCTTTATTGCGATTCGAACTATTACCAACAAAGACATCGTATAACAAAAGAGACCTAAATAACCCGATTCTCCTAATATATGTGGCCAAAATGTATCGGCTAAAAAATTACCTTGCCTATACCAATAATATTCCTGAAATCCATAATGTATATACAAAGGAGAATCATAAATAGCCGCGACATATCCTCCAAAAGTTCCCATGCCACTCCCTAAGGGGAAATAATCATTTGCTATTTCGACTCCCTTTACGAAGAAAACGATCCTAGGATCACTGGAGAAAACAAAACCATCACCAACAGAGTTTGCATAAATAAACATAATGCTAGGATATATAGCAAAAGTAAGCACAGAAACCAAACAGAACCATATGGCAAATCTAAACAACCTATTTTGCCCCTTGAAGACAAAAAGATACGCTGCCAACAACCCAATAATTGTTGCAGCCGCTTCTAGTCGGGAAAATGTAAGGATTAGTGCCATAAAACTCATTGCCAACCAAGCTGCATTTTTATTGTAAAGTAACCCTTTCGTTTTTAGTTGCTTATAAAATAATATTATTGTAAAACTTCCAGCAAAAATCCCCATTTGCCCAGGATGCGCATAAATTCCTGCACCACGTGAAATATATACTCCTTCGCTAATTAGAGCTGTTCCTTTATGTAATCCTGCAGAAAATATCAAACTGTAAAACTGAGGAAGCAAGAATTGCCATAGCATCAAAATAATAGATGCAGTTAATACGAATTTAGCTAGTCTTATATAGCCATTTAAAAATTCTTTACCATTTCTAATTCCAAGGAACACACACAGAACATAGGGGAATTTAAGTGATATAAATAATTGAGAAACAAATTGAAAAATTGTAATTCCATAAAAAACAGAAGAAATTGACGCTAATATTAAATAAGATGAAAAAAAAATGAGTACCCAAGACCAATACTTATTTCTGAGAATATTTTGGAAACCAAGTATCGCCGGGATGATAAGGAACAACAAGAATATTTCATCAATATTATTTATAAGAGGGATATTTTTACTAAAGTTAAACTTATACAGAAAAGACTGCAACATAGGCACGAATACCAATGAAAATAATATAAGGTAACTTTTATTTAGTGACATATTACTTATAGATACCCAAAAGATATTTATTAGTAATTTCAAATCGTCTAAAAATGTATTTTTCTAGTATCAATGGAAAAATTATACCAACTAAAACTGAGCAAAATGATGCTATTATAAATTTAACACCATCAATATAGTCCATGTTAACAAATATTATTCGTGCAAAACTTTCGAATAATGTATGGAACAAATAGATGCTCATTGAATAATAACCAACTACTTTAAAATACTTAAATATTTTACTGTTCCTATAGTTTGTTATATTAATACTTATACTGATCACGCCCAATGCGCCAAATATTGCTACGAAGTAATCAATTAAATAGTGTTGTCGATCAAATTCAAAAAATACAAAACTGGCAAATCCCAACATAATAATAATCAACCCTCTAAATTGAGAAGATTCAATTATTAATACCCTGAATTTTTCACGTAATAAAAGACCCGAAAGAAAATAAGGAAAAAACTCGATGACTTTTCCAAAATATTCATAGTCGCTTCCTGTTACTATATTTATAGAAATTACAAACAACAACAACAATTCATCGTGCTTGACAAGCTTTTTCAAGACAGGGTAAATAAGGAAGATCAATAACAAAGCATGAACAAACCATAATAATGGGATATAGGAGTTTAACGGATTACTTATCAATGCAAATAATTTTGAAACTGTCACTGGGTTTTGTAAGTTAAAAAACATACCTGCAACAAGTTTAATCAAAAGAAAGATAAACGCTACGGACATAAATGGTATAAAGAGACGTCTAGTTTTATTCTCAACTAAAGCTTTATATGGTAACCGTCCATGATGATATAGATAACCAGAAAGCAGAAAAAATAGCGGCATATGAAATAAATAAATAATTTTTTGTATTGAAACCCAATACAGTGGGCATTCGTTTGGAGAATAATGACCAACTACAACAAGAATGATTCCAATACCTTTTGCAACAAGCACCCAATCTAAGAACTGGGTCGTAATTATATTTTTATTCGCTTCCACTATAATAATTACCTAATTGTATAAATATAATATTACAAAATATATTTAATACTTATATTTTCTCACTCAACACTTCAAATTCTGGCGCATCATTTATACGTTGCATGGCTAATTCTATATTGCGAATGTAGATTGTATTATGCTCACCATCATAATTATCCAATGCAATTAATTCTCTATTACTTGCCTTGTACTTAAAAGGTGAAAAACCGTGCGACAATAATAATTCATGTATTTCATCATCACCTACACCGTAATTCTGAGCATGTCCTTTAAGCTCAATGATAATAATATTTAATTTTCCACTATTTAAAACACTGCTTGCACCAGATAGCACTTTATACTCATATCCTTCGACATCTATTTTCAAAACTGTGGCTATCTTACCTCTAGATACTTCATCTAATGTTGACACATCAACATTTACATTTGTGTCATCGATAGAGTCAGTAACGCAGTTAGAACACCCAAGATCTGTTCTAAACTGCAATTTTTCTTTACATGATCCAAGCCCAATATTTAAAGCTGTAACCTTATCATTTAGACGATTAATATTAATATTATCTAAATAATTCTGATACGTTACAGGAATAGGTTCAATGCCAATGGTTGTAGCCCCTGCTACTCCTGATGCCAGGATTGAGAATGTTCCTACATTTGCACCAATATCAATAAATAAGTCAGTATCTCTTAAGTAGTGTATTAGAAATGACATGTCATTGAATTCAATTAAGCCAAGATAAACATTTCCTGTTGCGCCATACATTCCTTTATTAACAACTAATTTTGTTTCATTCACAAAAGGAACTAAAAAACTCCAGTTAGTGAGTCTGCTTAATATTTGCCACTTTATAAATCTTATTATAGTTTTAACTTTATTTGTTCTAACTAACTCATTACCTTTAGAGAGAAACCATATGTATTTTAATTTATGTATATACTTTGTCATTTTTAAATAACTACTTATTCCTTAAACAGCCTTATTTATTAATTTCTTCATCAAACCCAACTGCTTTAACAAAAGCATCTATGAATTTCTTATCTTGCAGCCTATCTATAGAAGTCAAAACAGAATGCCTGTCATAATACTCATGAAATGTTTGCAAAAAGACTTCTAGTTCTCCAAATTCATTAAGTATATATCTTTTGTCATCAATGTAATCTTCTTCTGTTCTGTCTGAAGCTACACAAACTGCAGGCAAGCCGAATAGTAATGATTGCGCAATCGCCAAGCCACCGTCACCAGGCATCACAAACAGGTCAGAGGAGAAATAACAATGTTTCAACTTATCTTTATCGTACTGACGACCTGCAAACTCTATATTAGTCATAGATAAATTTTTTGCGAGGTTTTTACATGTCTCTAACTCATCTCCATCACCTATGATTGTCAAATGAAATGTTTTTTCATTCTCATTTAATCGATGAATCAATAGAATAAGATCATCAACTCTTTTTCTTTTTTCTATTGCTCCGACATACAATAATTTAATTTTAGTATTGATGATCTTATGTTCTTTCACAGAAGAGACAACCTCATCATAAATATTTTCAAAATATGTAGTGGAAATTGTATTCAATACAAGCGAACAATTAGACGCGCGCATATATTGTTCCATGTAACCTTTTGCATACGATGAATAGGCAATTTGTCTATCCGTCATGTTTATCAAGTGCGAAGCAAACGCATCAATTTTTTGTCTACGTAATGATCGCACTTTTGGAGAGTAGCCAGCATCCCACCAGATTACTTTTTTTCTAAATAACTTTGCTAATGGAACTAAATAAATGTTATTTGCAAGATTACTAACACCTTCTACTAAAACTATATCTTCACCTAATAGTTGAATAACAGATTGTGGATATAAAAAAAATGACCATGATCTTGATTCTCCGCTGTAAGGTAGATTGATTGACTTCACCCACTTTATTCTTACATTATTATGCCTGTCGATATACTCTTGTGGCTTAGTGGCTCCAGTTTTCTCTCCATAAGAACTTATTATAGTTATCGTTTTGAAATAAGCTGATAGCTTTTCTAATAATTCATAACGGTATGGAGTAATTACTCGCTGATATATTAATAACCTTTTATTTTTAGAGTGCACTTTAAAAGCTTACCTTTTATTTTATATCTAATATAAAAAGACGTGCATTATTAAGACTTATATGACTCCATACACCCGTTTTTATATAGGCTAATATCAGAGTCATTATTTGCTGAATCAAAATTGATATAGTTGAGGCCCACGCTACTCCAATCGCACCAAAATTTAATACAAAAAACAACCCTAGAACAACAGATACCGTTGCAGACGTAATTGTAATATACATCATGACTTTCTGATATCCTGTCATCATTAGTAAATAACTAGACGAACCACAGATCATTGCAAATGCGTGAGCAATAAGTAATATCTGAAAGACATCAGCACCAGCACCATAACTTTCGCCAAAGACAAAAGACATCACTTCAGTAGAATAAAGAAATAAGAAGGTGATTATTAATACTGTAGGAATTGCAGCTAATGTCGCGACTCCTCTTATAATTTTTTCTAACTCTTCATGTTCATTACGAGCATTTAGGCCTGCAATAAGAGGAGGAATCACGGAGTTCACAATAACCATTGGCATACCAACGACCATTGTTAAACGAATTGCTGCACCAAACTGAGCAGTTTCAAACTCAGTCCCAAATGACCCAATGATCCACAACCCAGAAACCACCAGAATATAATGCATAACAGCATGCATACAAAAAGGCCAGCTCTGCTGCAACAATTCTATGAATTTAACTTTTTGTTTTTCTATAGCAAGCATTTTTTTAGTTTTACTGTATAAAACACTCATGCCTAAAATGAGATTCAGGGTCCCACAGAGCAAAATAATCATCAATACACTATAAAGGTTGATACTTATCTTCGAAAAATACAAAATAATAAGAATAGCGACTGATAAAAAAGCAGTTAATGAGCCACCAAAAATAACAGCCATATTTATATCTTTTAAGGCTCGAAATATTTCACCTAGAAGTAGTTGAAATGATAGTATTACCAACCAAATAACAATAAAACCTAGAAAGTTATCTATTTGCTTGTCTTGAAAAATCAGAGAAAAGATCCAATTACCAACACCAAAGTAAAGAAAGAAAGCCAAAGCAATACTTATAAAGCCTACAAGAGTAATACCACTTAAAATTATTCCTTTTGCTTTAGCCATGTTATCCAAAGCGAGTTCAACAGAAATTAATTGAAGTAGCGTATTATCTAAGCCAAATCTGCCTATAAGAGCTAGAAAAATGGCTAAGCTATTCGAAATAAAAAAGATGGCCATATCATTTGTAGATAACAGCCTTGCTAAAACCACAGAAATAAAGAATCCAGAAAGAACTGTGAATACTTTTCCTATAAATGTCCATATTCCGCCACTCAGCAGATATGATTTAAGTGATGTACTATTCATTCAATAAGTTAATCGAAATTATTCAACCATAATAATTTTTTATGACATAAAAATAAATTATTATACATATCCATTAGGATTGTTTTTTTGCCAATTCCACGTATCTTCACACATCTTTTCAAGACTTTTTTCAGCTATCCAATCAAGTTCTTTTTGTGCAAGAGTAACATTTGCGTAAGAAGCAGCAACATCACCTTTTCTTCTTTCTGTTACTTTATAAGGAATATCAACACCTGATACTTTTTTAAAAGTATCAATTATTTCTATGACAGAATATCCCCTGCCAGTACCAAGGTTTAAAACACTATAACCAGAATTTTTAGCTATATTCTCAAGCGCTTTTATATGTCCTTTAGCCAAGTCAACAACATGTATATAATCCCGCACACCTGTTCCATCTTTTGTTGAATAATCGTTTCCATAAACTGGGATTATTTCCAAACTACCAAGAGCTACTTGAGCGACATAAGGCATTAGGTTATTTGGGACACCTTTTGGATCTTCTCCTATAAGCCCACTATCATGTGCTCCAACTGGATTGAAATAACGTAATATTTGAATCCCCCAATCATGATCAGACTTTTTGATATCTTCGAGAAAATTTTCAATAATTAGTTTCGTTCTACCATATGTATTTTTGGGAGCAGTCTTGCTATTTTCATTTATAGGTAAATTTTCACAAGATCCATAAACAGTTGCTGATGAACTAAATACAATATTTTTAACATTGTGTTGAATCATTGCTTGGCACAAATTAATCGTGCCAATAACATTATTTTGGTAGTATAAAAGTGGCTTTTCCTCAGACTCACCTACCGCTTTCAAACCAGCAAAATGAATTACAGCATCTATGTTGTTTTTTTCAAAAACATATAATAAAGCTTCTTTATCTAATAAATCTGCTTTAACAAACTGTATTTTTTTTTTAGTTATTTTTTGTACACGTTTAATTGATTCTTCATTACTGTTACTCAAGTTATCAATCACTATAACTTTGTATCCAGAATTTAATAATTCAACACAGGCATGTGAACCAATGTAGCCTGCACCACCGGTGACGAGAATTTTTTTTATGTGCACAAATTTAATCACTTTATAGATAGGTTATAAGAACGGACTTATTTAAATAACTGATAAAATAAAATCAGATTAAAATAAATCTCTTCATCATAGTTCGCATTGCATTATCACTGAATAAGTATCATTTTGTAGATCTATTCGAGATATACTATGGTTTTTTACTAAATTAGTATGGATTTCAAAACCAATTATCATATCAATTAACTTTTCATCCTCACTTTTCTTATTAATATAATACATATTTGAGGTATGATTATATATCACGGAATGTTTAAAGGAATGAAGAATGACACACATTTATGATGATGGCACATATCTTGATAATAATCCTTTGTGGCATCAAGAAGATTCTCAATGGAAAGCGCAGCAAATAAAAAAGATCATTGATAAACATAAAGTAAAGACTAATACAGTTTGCGAAGTCGGCTGCGGCGCTGGTGAGGTACTAAATCAATTAACACAATATTATGATATTAAAAATAATTTTTATGGTTATGATATATCACCTCAAGCATTCGAGTTATGTAAAAAAAAGTCTAAGCCAAACCTCATTTTTTATCACCAAGATTTATTAAAAGAAAAAACTGTATATTTTGATATTATTTTAGCAATTGATGTGTTTGAACATGTAGAAGATTACATGGGGTTCCTGAGAAAATTAAAAGCGAAAGGAGAATATAAAATATTTCATGTTCCACTTGATTTGTCAGTTCAAACAGTACTCCGTTCTACACCAATTATTAATGGAAGAAAATCAGTTGGACACATCCATTACTTTACAAGAGACACCGCAATAGAAACGTTAAAAGATACAGGCTATGAAATTCTTGATTATTATTATACCAACAGTTCTACAGATCTTCCTGTTAATGGATGGAAAGCAAACTTATTAAAATTTTCAAGAAAATTATCCTTCCTGTTTTCTCAAGATTTAACAGTGCGAATTTTAGGTGGTTTTTCTTTGCTCGTTTTAGCGAAATAAAAACTGCGATCATATTAGAGTCGACTATCTCATAAACCACATCTAACCTTAACCTATTGACCTATATTATAATTTAGACTTGGATTCATACTAAGGTCATTCTGACCAACAATGCCAGAAACACCCAGTGCATAATGACGCCAATATTCGCTACTATTTCTAACCGTAACATCAACACGGTCATTGCCATTATGCTCAAATAGCATTATCTTAATTGAAAAATTACGTGCAATTAAACATATCAAAAAATACCAGTACTATTAGCAATTTACGCTTGTTAGTTATTATTTTAAGTCACATCTAAGCACTTGTTTTTATTGTAAATTTACTGTTATGTACAGAAGTATTGTATTCAGCCAACTTTTACAACTTGACGCAAATAAAAGACAGCGTATTAATTATATTAAGCCTCTAAAATATCTAAAGTCCATCACATTATTTTAGGTTTAGAAATGAACCTTTTTACCGGTATTTTACTTATTCAACAGTGTAGTAACGTAAACGGTCAATACTCGCTACTGAATATTTCCCAACACCGCGTCACCTCGACTGGTCATATTTTTAGTAGCTAAATAATCCTCTTCAATCCTTATTCAAAAACAACCATTCAGAGGGCAATGCCGCGATGATCGTCGAGCTCTGGATACTTGCGCCGTCCATCAACCACATCACAAGGCGACCATCCGTCGTATTACGCCATGCGATGTCAGCCTTGCCATCGCCATTGAAGTCGTCAGAGCTTTCAATTACCCACTCAGAAGGCAGCGCGCTGACAATCGTTGAACTCTGGATACTCGCACCGTCCATCAACCACATCACAAAGCGACCATCCGTCGTATTACGCCAAGCGATGTCAGCCTTGCCATCACCATTAAAGTCGTCAGAGCTTTCAATTACCCACTCAGAAGGCAGC
>JAJFKL010000032.1 GCA_021773235.1 Gammaproteobacteria bacterium
TCTGATGTGATGATGGCGCAAGACTTTCAGGATTTAACCGGACAAATCATCAGGCAAGTTATCGAACTGGTTCAGGATCTGGAAGAAGGTTTAGTTAGCGTCATTAAAAAATCAGGTCGTATGGGAAATGCTGCAGAAGAAACTAGCGGCATAGATATTGTTGCCGAAGGACCGCAAGTCAATAAAGAAGATGACCCCAATGTAATGTCAGGACAAGATGATGTCGATGATTTGTTATCAAGTCTTGGATTTTAAATAAAATTATAAGCAATTAACAGTGGTACTTAGGTATTAGGCTATGGCAATTGATTTAAATGATGAAATTATGCAGGACTTCCTCCTTGAAGCAGGAGAAATTCTTGAGCTATTAAATGAGCAATTAGTTGAGTTGGAATCTAGTCCTGATGACAATGACTTGTTAAATGCTGTCTTCAGAGGTTTTCATACAATTAAAGGCGGTGCCGGCTTTCTTGCGATAGAACCTCTGATTGAGGTTTGTCATACAGCTGAAAATGTATTTGATTTATTACGTCAGGGGCAACGTTCAGTAGATGCCGCATTAATGGATGTCGTTCTTGAAGTGCTGGATGTAGTCAATGTAATGTTCCAGGAAATTAATCATGCACAGGATCCAACTCCGGCAGAGGATCACTTGATGGAACGTTTAAAATTACTTTCCGTTCCTGAATCAGAAGACAGCCCGGATCAAGCAGAACTCGAAGTATCACCAGCAGAAGTTAGCGTCGAGCAAGTAGAACAACAAAATAAGGGAACGGTAAACAAAGAGCCTCAAGCAACAGAAAATATTGTTGCCAAAACTGAAGCAGAATCAACTAAAGCTGAATCAACTCAAGCAGATTCAAGTTGCAGCTCAATAGAAGAGATTACCGATGATGAATTTGAAGATTTATTAGATCAATTACATGGCAAGGGTGCGCACGGTGGCGTTCCAGAAACTGAGACTGTAGTCGAAAGTAAAAGTGAACCTGTAACTGAAAATGAAACGAAGGAAAACAATGATACAAGTTCTGAAGCTATTACCGATGATGAATTTGAAGCCTTGCTTGATGATTTACAGGCGAATAAACAGGGTGCTTTTAAGGCATCTACAGATAAACCAGAAGTTGAACCAGCAGCTAAACCTGCAGAAGAAACAACTGTTTGTGCTAACACCGAATTAAAGCCAACGGTTACTGATACCCGAAAAATTGAAGACAAGCCTGTAGCAGCAAAAGCTGCGGCTACACCTGCAGCAGAAACGACCGTGCGTGTAGAAACGAGTACGCTTGATAAGATTATGAACATGGTCGGTGAACTTGTTTTGGTTCGTAATCGTTTAACCACACTAGAAGCGGAGATTGGTGATGACGATATGACTAAAACCGTTAGTAATCTTGATGTGGTAACGGCAGATTTACAAAGATCCGTAATGAAAACACGCATGCAACCGATCAAAAAAGTATTTGGTCGATTCCCCAGGGTCGTACGAGATTTGGCACGAAGCCTGGAAAAAGATGTTGTCTTGGAAATGATTGGCGAAGACACTGACCTCGATAAAAACCTGGTTGAAGCTTTAGCCGATCCCTTAGTCCATTTAGTACGTAATTCTGTAGACCATGGGATTGAAATGCCTGACGTACGTGAAGCTGCCGGTAAGCCGAGACAGGGAACAGTAGTTCTTTCTGCTGAACAAGAAGGAGATCATATTCTACTCACCATCGCTGATGATGGCGCCGGCATTGATGCCGTAGGTCTAAGTAAAAATGTTATTGAAAAAGGCCTGATGGATGAGGATGCTATTTCCAGATTAGACGAGAAAGAAATTTATAATCTGATTTTCTTACCAGGATTTTCTATTAAAAAAGAAATTTCTGATATATCTGGTCGTGGCGTTGGTATGGATGTAGTCAAAACGCGAATAAATCAATTAAATGGCATTATTGATATTGATTCAAAACCAGGGAAAGGCACAAGTATAACGATTAAGGTTCCATTGACATTAGCAATCATGCCAACTTTGATGGTTAAGCTTGGTGAAGAGCAGCAAACGTTTGCCCTGCCATTAGTTAATGTTAATGAGATCATCGAATTAGACATGGGCAAGGTTAATATGGTTGATGGTCATCAGGTTCTCATTGTAAGAGGCAAACCTATTCCTTTGTTTTACTTAAGTCATTGGTTGACAAATAATAGTACCGGCTATGAAAGCACTACAGCACATGTCGTTGTGGTCACTATTGGTACTCACCATGTTGGTTTATTAGTTGATAAATTATTAGGTCGCGAAGAAGTGGTTATAAAACCACTAGGCGCATTATTACAAGGTACTAAGGGATTAGCTGGTGCAACAATAACAAGTAATGGGAATATTGCTCTTATAATTGATTTACCTAGCCTGATTCAGGCTAGAGCTAATAATGGATATTAAATATAAAGCATATAAAAACTTGTGCAGAAAATGGATGGTAACTTATTTTGATTAAAGTACTAGTAGTTGATGATTCAAGTTTTTTTAGACGCCGAATAACAGAATTCCTTTCGTCTGACGATCGCATTGAAGTGATTGGACAGGCTGTTGATGGTATGGATGCAATTGAAAAAACAAAAGAGCTGAATCCAGATGTCATTACCATGGATATTGAGATGCCAAAGCTTGATGGAATCAGTGCAGTTAAAAAGATACGTGAAACAAAACGCACACCGATATTAATGTTTTCATCTCTCACGCATGAAGGTGCAAAGGCTACATTTGAAGCACTCGATGCTGGTGCCTCTGACTTTTTACCAAAAAGATTCCAGGATATTGCTAGTGAACAGAAGGATGCTATTAAGAAGCTATGTGATTGCATATGCTCACTGGCAAGAAATGGTAGTGTAAGGACAGATGTAGCAAAGATAAAAATTCCAACGGCATTAAGATCATCTACAGCAGCCAGTTCAAAAGGCTATCAGCTAGCCGTGATTGGCGCTTCTACCGGAGGCCCTGTTGCCATTGAGAAAGTTTTAAAACAATTACCAGAAAATTATCCGTTACCGATATTACTCATTCAGCATATGCCGGCAAGTTTTACCGGGGCTTTTTCAGAACGTCTGGATAAATTGTGTGCCATCAGTGTAAAGGAAGCAGCTGATGGTGATCAGCTTAAACCTGGGACTGCTTATATTGCTCCAGGTGGCAGACAAATGAGGCTAAAACAAAATGGTCGCAGCAATATAATCAGTATAGAAGATGAACCTGTTGCGACGACCTATAAACCCAGCGTTGATATTACGTTTAACTCTATTGCAGAAGCTTATCGTGGTCGCGTTTTGGCGATTGTTCTTACCGGGATGGGAAGTGATGGCTGTAATGGTGCAAAGATGTTGCGTGAAAAAGGAGCCACAGTCTGGGCACAGGATGAGGCGTCATGTGTTGTCTATGGCATGCCCTTGGCAGTAGTAAAACAAAATTTAGCAGATAAGGTAATGTCGGTTGATGAGATAGGAATATCTCTCGCGCGACATTAGTGTGTAACCCGGAAACCGTAGTTGACCAGCCTTAACTCAGGATGATAAATAATAAACTAAAACATTATAGTGAATCAGGTTCCCGCAAGCACAATATGCTTTGGGCTTACTCACTTGATTGCACGTTTTTTAGTCTCATTCGCTTGACAGCGAAAATCTTACGTAGAATTACTATGCGCAATTTTCTAATCGGCGCAAATGAGACTAAAAAACGCACACTTAAGCGAGTTCAACTGCGGTTTCCAGGTTAAATGGATATTCTAAGTGTTATTGGCATCATCACTGGTGTTGGTGCAATACTCTTAGGTCAGTATCTTGATGGTGGACATGTCTCAACACTGCTGAATGGACCAGCACTTATCATTGTGTTGGGTGGATCGCTTGGTGCGATTATGCTGCAAACACCATTAATCGTATTTTCTCATGCCATGAAATTGAGCTCATGGACTTTCAAACCACCTCAACATCCTCTTGAAGAATCAATACAGCGTATCGTGCGTTGGAGTGACGTTGCTCGTCGTGAAGGACTATTAGGACTGGAAAATCTTATCGATGGTGAAACAGATTTATTTATTCGTCGGGGAATGCAAATGTTGGTTGATGGCCATGAGCCAGAATCAATCAGAACTACTCTTGAAATCGATATGATCAATAAAGAAAATTTTGATATTCAAGCAGCCAAAGTCTTTGATGGCATGGGGGCTTATGCACCAACCATTGGCATCATCGGGGCTGTCTTGGGCTTGATTCATGTTATGGGTAATCTTGCGGATCCCACACAACTCGGAAGTGGCATAGCTGTTGCATTTGTAGCTACAGTATATGGGGTTGCTCTTGCGAACCTCTTGTTTATTCCAATAGGGAACAAGATAAAAAGTGTTATACGGGTACAAAGTCAATATAGAGAAATGCTTATCGAGGGCATTGTTAGCATTGCCGAGGGTGATAACCCGCGGATTATACAATCTCGTCTCTACGTCTTTATCAATTAGGACACTAACGAATGCGTCGTGACAGCAGAAATCACGATGAAGAGGCAAATCATGACCGCTGGCTGATTTCTTATGCCGACTTTATTACACTGATGTTTGCCTTCTTTGTGGTGATGTATTCAATCTCCTCAGTCAGTGAAGGTAAGTATCGCGTGTTATCAGATGCTTTGAATCAGGCATTCGATAGTAATCAGGAGTCTGCATCGCTAATCCCCAATCCCATCGATCTACCCATTAAGCAAAGCATTCCTTATGAACAAGCAGAAGGGACTATAAAAGCAGAGGCAGTTGAAGGAATTAAAGAAGAAATTCTGGCAGAAAATGATGAACAAGCAGAAGAGCTTGCTAAACCTGGTACAGAACAAGATCGCATTAAAAAAAGTTTGGGTGAGATAGCGGATGATATTCGCTATGAAGTATTGCCTTTTATCGATGAGGAATTAATTAGCGTTAACAATACCGATGAAGCGATCGAAGTTGAGATTAAGAGCCAATTGTTATTCCCGAGTGGGAATGCACGTCTGGTCTCAAAAGCAATCCCGGTACTCTCAAACCTAGCGACTATTTTTTCAACATTTAATAACCCAATTCAAGTTGAAGGCTTTACTGATAATCAACCGATCCAGACAACAACATTCCCATCTAACTGGGAATTATCGGCAGCAAGAGCAGCCAGTGTAGTGCACCTGTTTATGAGAAAAGGGATTGATCCTACACGAATGTCCGCGGTTGGATTTGCAGAGTTTCGTCCAATTGCAGATAACGCTACAGAAGCAGGCAGACAAGAAAATCGACGTGTTTTGATAGTTATCCCAACAGTACCGGACGCAAGAGAAGAATTAAAAACAAATTAATTATAGTGAATACATAATCATGAAAGTTTGGACAATAGCGAATCAAAAGGGTGGTGTTGGTAAAACGACTAGTACAGTAACACTAGCGGGATTACTGGCACAAAAAGGTTATAAAGTATTGGTGATAGATCTGGACCCTCATGGATCTCTAACCAGTTATTTTTCATACAACCCGGATTCGATGGATGAAAGTGTTTACTCTCTATTTCAAAAAAAAATAAGTAATAAACGTATGCCATTAGCATCAATGCTCTGCAAAACAGGTATAGACAATCTTGATTTACTACCGGCTTGTACCTCTTTGGTCTCACTTGATCGTCAAGCAGGAATGACAAAAGGAATGGGGCTGGTTATAAAGGATGCGTTATATCCATATAGCAACCATTACGACTATGTTTTGATCGATTGCCCACCAACACTGGGTATTCTAATGATCAATGCCTTAGCGGCATGTGAGAAATTAATCATCCCGGTACAAACAGAATTTTTGGCGATCAAAGGATTGGAGCGTATTTTACATACTATCAATATGATCGGTATGACAGGGAAACAAAGTCTTGAGTATGTCATTGCGCCAACGATGTATGATCGTCGTACTTGTGCCTCTCGTGAAAGTTTACAACACATTCAAAATAAATATCACCAGTATTTATGGCAAGGGTGTATTCCAGTCGACACAAAGTTTCGTGAAGCGAGTAGTAAGGGAAAACCTATCTCATTTTTGTATCCAGAATCACATGGAGTAATAGCGTACAGAAAATTTCTTAAATTTTTAATGATGAACTCTATGGAAACACCTGATGAGTTTCTACAATCTGCTTAAATACTATGTATAAAGATAAAACAGCTCTGGATTCCAGACAGGATTTAACATTATATATTGAAGGACTCTTTCAGCGAGGAGATGAAGTCGAGCTTGAAGTAAAAACTTCTTTAGAGGTCATTAATTCTGAGTCTGAAATTAACAACAAAATAATTGAAGAAGAAATATCTGATATACCTGTATGGGCGCAAACCCCATTTGACTGTTTATTAATTAAAGCCGGCGGAATGAATTTTATAGTCCCGACTATGTCAGTTTCATATATTGAACGAATCAATAAAAAGATTATTCGAATTCCTATAGAAGTAGATTCGTTTCATGGTGTGATAACGCTCAGGGAAAAAAGTGTAGCAGTGATTGATCTATTCAGCCTTATAACAGAAGACAAGAATCAAAATACATCAAAAAATTCAAAAGTCACCTCGCATCATATCGAGCATGTATTGGTCATGGAGAATGGATCTTATGCTTTTGCCTGTGATGAGGTTAGTGAAATGATAACCCTGCATGCTGAGGATGTGCGCTGGAAAAAATCTGGTGATAACAAGCTGATGTATGCAGGTATTGTAAAAGATTATTTATGCCCATTAGTTAATATCAATAATCTACATCAACGAGTTTTAACTATGCCTTTTGTGCAGTCGTTGAGTAATAATTGTCTTTAAGATGGAATAAAATTTAATCTAACGTTTTTGCGAATGGGTTTTAAAAATTCAATTCGACATTGATCTGCAGATTGTTCTATAACTTCAAAGGTCACGTTGCCATCATTTGAAAAAGCGCTGATAGAATAGTTACCTTCTACCGGATGAAAATATTTAATTGTAATATCACGATAGCTGGTGTCTGTTATTGAAGTTATGTTGCGGCAGTTCAAGATTGATATGGTGTCAAATAATTGAAGCATAACGAATGTGTTTTTCTCTTTTCCGTAACCCGGTTGTGAATGGACGACAATCTCGCTTTCACCACTTATATGTACATCTTTTACATATGATAAGACTGTATTTTCTCCATCAAGCTCAATGGAAATTTCTTTTGGTTTATAGAAGATAGTTTTAGCAATTATAAAAACAAGTGACGATGCAACTATTGAGAATATAAGAGCAAAAATGAGTGCAAATAATTTAAATGCTAGAAGAGAAACCAGTAATGAAATAACAGCCGCCCCAATTGCTATATTTCGACCGCCTGCCCAATCGATAACAACCTGAATAGGCCCCTGTGCGGACATCCCCGGTCGATAGATTCGTGAGCAACTATCCTTAAGACGGCCAAATAATTTATTGATTACACCCAGTAGCCCGCTAAGTTTATCTAGTTGTAAATTATTGCGTGTTCCCATTTCAGTTTGCCCTGATTATTGATTCATATGTGACATTATTTAAGATTTTGCGCCTGCAACTCTAATCCTACCCGAACTGGCTTGAATAGTGCATTTATTTTAATGGCATATAATAAAAATATATAGTAATTACAATGACTTGAGCGTGTAATTTTTACAGTGAAAATTCAATTATTGGCATATCTAATGCAAGTATTACGTTAACACTATAGATAAGACAGATTTTTGACGACAACAAATTAAATTGGGATAAAGAGGAAAGACTGATGAGCGCAACTATGAGCAGCCAGACTACCAATACTAACGATGAAATAATTCAATGGGTTACATTTAAACTGGATGATGAGATCTATGGCATCAATGTCATGCAAGTTCAGGAAGTTGTCCGTTTGCCGGAAATTGCCCCTGTCCCTGGAGCACCTAGTGCGGTAATGGGAATTATCAATCTGCGCGGCAATGTTGTAACCGTCATAGATACCCGTCAGCGGTTTGGTTTATCCCCTAAAGAACCAGATGATTCGACCCGGATTGTTATTACTGAAGTTGATAGCCAAGTGATTGGTATATTGGTTGATAGTGTCGCCGAAGTTGTAAATTTAAGTATGTCAGAAATTGAAACGACTCCTAATTTGGGCGAAGACAATGAAAGCTCTAAATATATTCAGGGGCTTTATAGCAATAACAATGAAATTCTTATTCTAGTGGATGTCAATAAATTGCTTACTGAAACTGAATTGAATGCAGTGAGCGGATTTTAATATCCATGTAATAAAATGACTGAGCTCGGCCCAATTAAACCGGTGGTTCAACCGATAGTGGTTACACCTATCAATAAAGACCCTGCCAATAAAGAGAATGCTAAGAAGAAGGATGAGAAAGAAAATCATGATTCTGATACTGCAAAACCTGAAGGGCATGTAGATGAGTATATATAGGAATGACAAAGTCTCTTAATGAAGAGCTATTTGGTGCAATCGGATAGATTTAGTACCAGTGTCATGAGGGGTGCCATGGAAGGCATACCTCATTTTTATAAAATTTTAATAGTTAATTATCAGGTGGATACTAATGAATATCGCATATCTAGAGCTTCTTTATAATTTGATGCCGTTATTCCTCAGTGTGGTGGTTGCGGTATTATTTTTCTCAACACAGCATCTTCGCAAAAAGACCTTGCATCAATATCAGCGCATTAATCAATTAAACGAAGAAGTGAATGCCTTATTATCCTGTAGTCGTGGGATCTCTGAAAAACTACATAGCTATCAGCATCAATTTCGCAATATAACTGATCGTCAGGATAAGCTCGAAGTCGGTGAGACGGGTGGGGCAGGTTATAAACAGGCGATTGCCTTATTCAATCGCGGTGCGACCGAAGACGAAATGCTATCTACCTGTGATTTGAGTCGTGGGGAGATAAACCTTATTGCTCACCTACAAAAAGCGAAAGCTAAAAACAGCGCCCATTCATTTTAACTTCTCGTTACTCATTGCAACCACAGTCTTTATTCTTTAATCTTCGCAACCTCAATGAATTAGGAGAGGTGGCCGAGTGGCTGAAGGCGCACGCTTGGAAAGCGTGTATACGTTAATAGCGTATCGAGGGTTCGAATCCCTCTCTCTCCGCCAAAATAAAGAAACCCGCAATTGCGGGTTTTTTATTTGGCCTTAATCTTTTGTAATAGGTAAAGCTAGTTCTTCAAGGAAGAATGCGGATAAATCATGCCTACCATTCAGTCCTGCTTTCTTATATATAGAACCTGCTTGCTGTCTCGCCGTTGCTTCGCTTACGCCGCGTATATAGGCTACTTCTTTATGGCTTAAACCCTTTAGCAAAAATAAACCGACTTCCTTTTCTGTTGGCGTCAATTCCCATCGTTGAAACTGCTTATTAATCGAAACCCCTAAGCCCTGTAACAATACCTGCGTTTCATTTTTCCATTCTTTTGCTTCTTCTCTATTCTGTTGTAACTCAAGCGACATTTCTTCTACTAATCGCCGTGAGCTTCTGGCTTCTTTATATAAACGCAGAGAAATTGCGAGAGCACTGAGAATTGCAATTATAAAGACAACACTTTCTATAATTATATGTATCAGCTCAGTGCCTTCTTGTATGTCTGCAATGATATCTACAGCCGCCAAAACGCCAATAAAGACAAAAGCGGTTAACAGTATTAACCGAAAACGTCGACCAAATAATAATTTATTAATGTCTAACATGTTGATTTAATTGTCTTTCACAAATAGCGGATAGTTAACATTCAAACTAGAGAGCATATTTCTACAGTATTAGTTAATAACATTTTATTAGATATTGAAATTAGAGTATGACGACAAAATTACAACGACACAAAGTCTGGGATCGAACTACAAGGGTGTTCCATTGGGTTAATGCTGCCTCTGTATTGTCATTGATTATCTTTGGTCTGCTTATCTTAAATGCAAAGGTTTTGGGCATTGAAGGCGAGGCCAAGGTTATATTAAAAACGGTACATGTCAGCATTGGTTATGTGTTTGTTGTTAATCTTCTCTGGCGAATCATCTGGGCATTTGTCGGTAGTTATCATGCACGCTGGCACCAAATTCTGCCAACAGAAAAAAATTATCTGCATTCGTTGAAAACCTATACGGCTAACTTTTTCTCAGGTATTCGACAACAGTATCTTGGACATAATCCCGTAGCAAGATTAATCATCAGCCTCTTTTTTATATTGCTCAGCATGCAGGCAATTACCGGAGTGGTCATTGCCGGTACCGATCTATATTACCCACCGCTTGGTGGTTATTTTGCAGAGTGGGTAACTGACGGCGATCCAGAACGATTAAAGCAATTGAAACCGGGTGATAAAAGTCAGGTGGTTGAAAGTGCTTATGCGGAGATGCGTGCTTTCCGCAAACCTTTTATCACAACCCACGTATATAACTTTTACATATTATCGGTTTTGATACTGATTCATATCATTGGCGTCATTGTGACTGAAGTTCGAGAAAAGAATGGAATAATTTCGGCGATGATTAGTGGTGAGAAAGTACTGGATGACGCCTACATGGATGTAGGCGGTAGAGTCGAGTCAGGAACGGAGACCGAACATACGCAAGATGAAAATAAATAAATCAATATGAAATTAACGATTATAAATTTGATTATCGGGTTATGCCTGTCGTGTTCTGTTTTGGCAGCAACAGACCATCAACACGAAACATCATTACCGAGTTCAGCTAACCTGTCTTTGCGTGAAGTAGTGGAAAAGACCTACGAACGCAATCCGCAACTCGATGTTATAAAAGCTCGCTTAAACCATTCTCAAGCACTGAGCAAAAGTGCTGAAGGTTTTTGGGCCTCCGATCCGTCAATTAATATCAGTCATTATAATGACGAATTAATGGACAGTGATGGTTTACAAGAATGGGAAATTGGTATGCAACTGCCCTTATGGTTACCGGGACAGAAGGCTGCCAGACAAAAGACAGTTAAGCTACAACGTTCAGCCATTAATGCATCTGAGCCGGCTTTAAAATTAGAAATTGCCGGTATTGTGCGTGAATTGTTATGGCATATTACGCTCACAAAAAACAGGATGACTATCGCAGAGCAGGAATGGAATATCGTTCTTAAGTTACAGCAGGATGTAAAAAAACGAGTGGAATTAGGTGACCTTGCTCAATCTGATTTAATTTTGTCACAACAGGAATCACTCTCGAAGGAAGCCGTCTTCAGAATAGCGCGACAGGAATATGTTCATGCCCAACATCGATATGACATGATTTCTGGCTTAAATATATTGCCGGAAAATTTCGAAGAAGTAGCCAGTGATGATCTTTCTATCACCACCGAACACCCGGCATTAAAAGCGTTCCGCGAAAAAATCAATTTCAGTAGCGCTCAACGCGATCAGATTGTTCTTGAAAAACGTGGGAACCCCACTTTGTTTCTAGGGACACGCCATGAACGTGGCATCTCAGATGAGGGGTTCGCCAATGCAATTGGCTTAAGTATCAGCATACCGTTGGGACTAGATACTTATACAAATCCAAAACTAACAGCAGCCGAGGTCGATCTAAGCGAAAACCGTAGTCAGATGGAAATCATCTATCGGGAATTGAATATCGCCATACAAGATGCCAGTAGAGAACTGCTAGCAATACGTGATCAGTATGAGTTTGCCCGGCGCCAAAATCAATTATCAAAAAGAAACCTGGCGATGTCGCGCAAGGCTTTTTCACTGGGAGAAACCAGTCTGTTGGAGTTGATCAGGATTCAGGCACAGGCATTCGCGGTTGAACGCAACGTGCATCAAAAACATCTTGAGGTCGGTCTACATAGTGCCCGGCTAAATCAAGCAAAGGGGATTATTCCATGAGGTTGTTTTTATTTCTTACACTACAGATTGTAATTAATTTTAATACAGTCGCCGAAACTGAGTTCAATGGAAGTAGCATTACGCTTTCTGACGCGCAAAGAAAATCATATGGTATTACAACAGAATCGTTACTGCCTGCGACGGAAGTATTAGGTTCTCGCTATCCTGCAGAGGTCGTCGTTCCCAATTCACAATTGCATGTCATTGGAGCCTTGCAGGGTGGATTGATTGAAGCCTTGATGGTGGCTGAAGGTGAGCATGTTAAGAAAGGACAGATATTAGCTCGCATTCAAAGTCCTGGTTTACTTGAACTGCAACGCGATTTATTGCAAACACTAACACAACTTAATCTGGCAAGATCGACATTGAAGCGCGATGAACAATTACTCAATGAAGGGATTATCCCTAAGCGTCGCTTTCTGGAATCGCAAAGTGCCTGGCAAGAACTGGTTACCCAAAAAGAACAGCAAGAAGCCACCCTACAATTTTCCGGGATGGATAGTACCGCGATCACTGCATTAGAAAAAAACAGAAAATTGAGTAGCAGCATGACGCTGACAGCACCTTTTGACGGTGTGTTATTGGAACAAATGGCTATTCCAGGTCAAAAACTGGAAGCTGCTGATCCCGTGTTCCAACTGGGGAAACTTTCACCGTTGTGGCTAGAAATACATGTGCCGGTGAGTATTGTTAATGGTGTCGTTATCGGGGATACCATCTCTGTGCCTGAGCTGGATGTTGTCGGTGAAATAATTACGATTGGACGTAAAGTCCATGCGGCAGATCAAGGGACATTAGTTCGCGCTATTGTCAGAGATAACATTGAGCAATTGCGTCCAGGTCAGTTTGTTCAAGCACGCCTAGTACTAAATTTGAATGAACAACAACGATACCTTATTCCTCGTAAGAGTATTGTGAGAATTAATCATGAGACCATGATCTTCTACGAAACTGAAGAAGGTTTTACGGCGATAAATGTTCATTTAGTCGGGAGTTATGAAGAACAATTGATCATTACCTTGCCTCAAGTCATCACATCTCCCGTAGTTACCAGTGGTGCAGTTAGTTTGAAGGCGATACTCATTGGCGCTGGTGGCGAAGGTTAACACCCGATGCTAGATAAAATTATTCAATTTTCCCTTACCCAACGTCTGTTGATCCTGATGGCAACGCTTATCCTGATCGTCGCTGGATGGAAATCATTTCAGAGCCTGCCGATAGATGCCTTTCCTGATGTCTCTACGACGCAGGTTAAAATAATTATCAAGGCACCAGGTATGACGCCGGAAGAAGTAGAAACCCGCATTACTGCACCAATAGAAGTTGAAGTGCTAGGGATTCCGAAACAAAGCATGCTGCGTTCTATGTCTAAATATGCCTTGGCCGATATCACTGTGGATTTTGAAGACGGCACTGACATTTACTGGGCACGACAACAGGTTGCCGAGCGTCTTAATGCTATATGGGGTGATCTACCTGCCGATATTGATGGTGGAATTGCTCCCATGACCACACCGTTGGGCGAGATGTTTATGTTTACCATTGAAAGTGAGCAACTCTCCATCATGGAGAAACGTAGTTTGCTGGATTGGGTTATTCGTCCTGCGCTAAGAACGGTTGCTGGTGTCGCTGATGTCAATGCCTTGGGAGGGCTGGTACGAACCTATGAAGTCACCCCCGATATTGGTTTGATGAATGCGCAAGGAATTACACTAGACGCACTGCGCGGGGCATTAAAAGAAAATAATCGTAATGATGGTGCCGGGCAGTTAATAGATGGCGAGGAAACGCTGTTGATTAGAAGTGATGGCAGTATCCTGACATTGGAAGATGTCGGCAATATTGTTGTTAAACCACACCCTATAGAGCCAGTTACAATAAGTGCAATTGCAACAGTCAACATTGGTGCTCTCACCCGTTATGGTGGCGTAACGCGTAATGGTAATGGTGAAGCTGTGGAAGGTCTGGTGCTCGGTTTACGTGGGGCTAATGCTCGCGAGTTGGTAGAGGGCGTCAGACTAAAACTGCAACAACTTGAATCTGCATTTCCCGATGGTGTCACAACCAGAGTCTTTTACAATCGTGGTGTGCTAGTAGATAGCGCAGTAAATACAGTAGCTAAAGCACTTGCGGAAGCCATCGGATTGGTTTTGATATTACTCGTACTATTTCTTGGTAATTTACGTGCGGCATTAACTGTTGCCATCATCCTGCCATTGGCTGCTTTGTCTACGGTTATCCTCATGCGGCAGTTTGACCTATCAGCGAATCTCATGAGCCTCGGAGGACTTGCGATTGCGATAGGTATGCTGGTAGATGCTGCTGTAGTCATCGTAGAAAACATTATGTCTGAGTTGGCACATCAAAAAAACACAACACGGGTGCCACGTCTGCATATTATCTATCGTGCGGTGGAAGATGTCGCTCTGCCAGTTAGTACCGGGATCATTATTATTATGGTGGTGTTTATACCTTTGTTGACCCTACAAGGATTGGAAGGAAAGTTGTTCTCCCCAGTCGCGATCACGATCGTATTTGCACTGGGAGCATCATTAATTCTGTCTCTCACCGTTATTCCCGTGTTGGCTTCTATACTGATAAAAAATGTTGACCATAAAGAACCTCTATTGGTCAGGATGCTCGATAACATTTATACCCCTGTTCTTAAGCGCTGCTTAAAAAGTAGTTGGATACCTATCATGTTGGCACTAGCCGGCTTGCTTGTGATGGTCGTACTCTATATGCAACTGGGTAAAAGTTTTATGCCGACTATGGATGAAGGCAATATTATTATTCAGACAGAAAAGTTACCTTCGATTGATCTCAATGAATCTATGCGCATCGACAATATGGTTGAGCGAGCGATACTCGACAATGTGCCAGAAGTAACGGGTGTCGTAGCACGAACCGGTTCGGATGAAATAGGGCTTGATCCGATGGGGCTGAATCAGACTGACATGTTTCTGGAAATCAAGCCACGGGAAGAATGGCGTTTTAAAACGAAAGAAGAATTTATCGAAAAACTGAGAGTGGTACTTGGTAATTTTCCTGGCCTTGTGTTCGGTTTTACTCAACCCATCGAGATGCGTGTTTCAGAAATGCTTACCGGTGTTCGTGGCGATGTAGCGATAAAATTATTTGGTGATGATCTAGATATTCTTAACAAGAAAGCACATGAGATCGCCAGTGTCGTTGAAAAACTGGACGGTGCGGAAGATGTGTTTGCCGCACAAAATGAAGGCGTACAATATTTACGCGTTGTCATTGACAGGTTGGCAATAGGCCGTCTTGGATTATCGATTGATGATGTGGAAGATACACTGCGTTCGCTGATTGAAGGTCAAAACATGGGTACTATCTATGAAGCTTCACGACGCACGCCTTTAATTATTAAAGGTGGTGGCGGTCTGCGTCAATCAGCAGAAGAGTTTACCAATCTTCGTCTCACTCTGGATGATGGTCGAAGCATCCCGCTTACTAATTTGGCACATCTAGAAAGGGTAGAAGGACCGGTAATGATCACCCGCGAAACAGGTAGTCGTTCAGCGGTCGTTGTTGCTAATGTTAGCGGACGCGATTTGGTAGGTTTTGTCGATGAAGCAAAACGAATCGTAACAGATCAGGTTCAACTGCCAACAGGATATTATTTGAAATGGGGTGGACAGTTTGAAAATCAACAACGTGCCGCAGCCCGATTCGCAATCGTCATTCCAGCGGCTATTGGACTTATCTTTTTATTGCTATTCAGCACCTTTCGATCCGTCAGTCAGTCTCTATTGATTCTGACCAATATTCCATTTGCAATGATTGGCGGGGTTATCGCTTTATGGATTGCAGATGAATATATCTCTGTACCTGCCTCCGTGGGATTTATTGCGTTGCTTGGAATAGCCGTATTAAACGGAGTGGTTCTGGTTACTTATTTTAATCAACTCAGAGCATTAGGCCGAGACATAGATGAGGTTGTGATTCAAGGTGCACGCAGACGGTTACGCCCGGTAATGATGACTGCGAGTATCGCTGCATTCTCGTTGATTCCATTATTGTTTGCTTCTGGACCTGGTTCAGAAATTCAACGGCCGCTGGCAATCGTTGTCATCGGCGGGCTGATCACGTCAACTATTTTGACCCTATTAATTTTACCAGTGTTGTATCGCTGGCTAAACAATTGAGTATTGTCATGAATCGAGTTTTACTTACGATTATCTGTCCGCCATCACTAGAGCGCCCGATCACTGATTGGTTGCTGGAACAGGATGTGATTTCTGGATTTACCAGTTCGCAAGTCTATGGTCATGGCAGTGAACCCGACTCCCTCAGTCTAATTGAACAAGTCGAAGGCCGGAAAAAGCAATTCATGTTTCAATTACACATTTCATCTGACCTTCAAGATACAGTTATTAAAGATCTTAAACAGACTTTTAATAAAACGAAGATACATTTTTGGGTTGTTCCACTTCTTACCTCAGGAAGACTTTCTTAACTTTTTACAAAGTGTGACAATCTCTTTTATATCATGTCGAGATGGGATTGCTCGAGAGTTCGCACTAAATACAATTTTTAAATGATAGATCTGGTTATCGCAGTAATAAAAAAGCCCCTCTTACAGGGGCTTTATATTTTAGACTATTCTTTATCTTCTGCTTCAACTATGCGTACATTCATCTCTATACGTTCATCTGGATTATCTCTACCATCTCGTTTTTGCGAAACGATCTTGTCAGCGATCTCCATCCCTTTAGTAACTTCACCAAAGACGGTGTATTGGCCGTCAAGAAAATTTGAATCCTGTACAACAATAAAGAACTGTGAGCCTGCACTGTTAGGATCTTGTGAACGCGCCATGGAGAGTATGCCTCTTTTATGTGGCCGTTTATTAAACTCAGCAGGGACTCTGTGGTCTGGACCACCTGTGCCATAGAGTGATTTGTCTGTGCCTTTTGTATTTGGATCGCCGCCTTGAATCATAAAGCCTGGGATGATGCGATGGAAAATAGTGCCATCATAAAAACCGGATTTAGCCAGTGTTAAAAAATTCTCCACATGCTTTGGTGCATCGCCGGGGAAAAAGCGGAGCTCTATATCACCGAATTTTGTTTCGATGACGGCTGTTGGTACATGTTCATCAGCAACAGCAAATACAGAAACGAATACAAGCAAAAGGCTGGCACTGATTCGGGATATATTCTTTGTATTAAAAAAGTTAATAGACACGATTTACTCCATTTAGATATTAAAAAATGTTTTCTAAACTTATGACGCTAAGAAAGAATTCTAAGTTCAATAATAAAATTTTATATTAAACATTATGCAATGTCACAAGTGCTAATACGTATTATCATAAACTACCATGCAAGACTTTGACGAATTACTCAATATAGATAAAAACTCCATCTGGCACCCGTATAGCGCCATGTCTTCTGATTCGCCCGTTTATCATGTTGCCTCTGCCGATGGCGTGCGACTAAAGCTTAGTAATGGACAGGAACTGATTGATGGTATGTCGTCATGGTGGAGTGTAATTCATGGCTACAACCATCCAGAGATGAATCTGGCCTTGGAACAGCAGCTTAAGGATATGGCGCATGTCATGTTCGGTGGTTTGACACATACACCGGCAATTAAACTAACTGAGAAGTTAATAGCTATTACGCCTGAGCCTTTAAACGCCGTTTTTTATTCTGATTCTGGTTCAGTTGCGGTTGAAGTCGCTATGAAGATGGCGATTCAATATTGGCATGCGAAAGGAGAATCCAAACGACAACGATTCATTAGTCTGCGTTCGGGATATCACGGTGATACTTTAGGCGCGATGTCGGTGTGCGACCCTGAAACAGGTATGCACAGTCTTTTTTCAGGTGTACTGCCTGAACAAATATTTATTGAACAACCGCAATGTCGTTTTGGCGAGCCTTGCACTGATAATGACATTGCGGCACTCAAAAAAGCATTAATAGAACACGGAAAAGATTGCGCTGCGTTAATCATGGAGCCCATAGTGCAGGGTGCGGGTGGTATGTGGTTTTATTCTGCAGATTATGTGAGGCAAGCACGCAAATTATGTAATGAGCATAATGTGTTGCTGATCTTTGATGAAATTGCGACAGGCTTTGGTCGAACAGGAAAATTATTTGCCTGTGAGCATGCTGATGTTGTCCCGGACATAATGTGTATTGGTAAAGCACTTACTGGTGGCTATTTATCTCTTGCGGCCACCTTAACGACACGAGATATTCATTTAACGATTGATGGTGGAACACCCGGGGTCTTTATGCACGGACCTACCTTTATGGCAAATCCGTTGGCTTGTACTGCGGCGCTTACCAGTATTCGCTTATTACTAGAATCCGATTGGCAAGAGAGCATTAATAGAATTCAGCATGTTCTGGAAAAAGGCTTAGCTCCTTGTCGACAATTACCGCAGGTAAATGATGTCCGTATTTTGGGAGCCATCGGCGTTGTGGAATTAAAAGAAGCCGTTGATATGAAAGCGATAGTGCCGAAATTTGTAGAAGCAGGCGTGTGGATACGTCCCTTTGGTAAGTTGGTGTATGTAATGCCGCCTTACATTATAAGTAATGATGATTTGGCGACTTTGGCCAGTGTTATGGCGACAATCATTTCTAATAATTAAAATGAGATATGAATGGCACTTACTTAAGCTTCAAAGGTAATATTTTTCTCGTTTGTCATCTCCGCGCAGGCGGAGATCTAGTGAATATAGTATCTCATGTTTAACTGGATTCCCGCCTGTGCGGGAAAGACGGTCTTACGTAAGTGACATTCGATTTAGACAGGTATAAATAATCGTGGTGTCAAAATGGTTTCTTAATTGATACCATCCGTCCTCGTTCAATGGTGGCCTGTGCCGGTCCCCTCGCAACACGATATTGTGAATCCCGCCAGGTCCGGAAGGAAGCAACGGCAGCAGTTGATGTGTGTGCCGGGGTAGGGACGGTACGGGTCGCCTCCAATTTTTACTCTATTATATAGAGTACCCTTATGAGACTTGTCTGAATTGAAACCCAAAACGCTTCGCGGGGAAGGCTCACCTCATGTATGATGCACCATTAAATTCTGACGATATTTTTTAACCTTACTTTAAAGAAGAGCAACGAAAATTCAATGAGTTATCAGGTACTTGCCCGTAAATGGCGGCCTAAGTCATTCCAAGACATGGTCGGACAATCACATGTATTGAAGGCATTGACTAATGCCTTGGATCAAGACCGTTTACATCATGCCTATTTATTTACAGGTACCCGTGGTGTCGGCAAGACGACCTTGGCGAGGATTCTGGCCAAGTGCTTGAATTGTGATACTGGTGTGAGTTCTACACCCTGTGGAACATGTAATGCCTGTGTTGCGATAGACGAAGGTCGGTTTGTTGATTTAATTGAAGTGGATGCTGCATCTCGCGCCAAGGTCGAGGAAACACGCGACTTGATGGACAATGTTCAATACGCACCGAGCAGTGGTAGATATAAAGTCTATCTAATAGACGAAATCCATATGTTCTCCAATCACAGTTTTAATGCCTTATTAAAAACACTCGAAGAACCACCACCGCATGTAAAATTTTTACTGGCAACCACTGAACCGAAAAAATTACCGGTGACGATATTGTCACGATGTTTGCAATTTAATTTGAGTCATTTAACTAATGATCAAATCTCCAAGCAAGTTGAAATGATTTTAGGGCAAGAGAATATTGAATTTGATTCCGGATCGACAGAACTCATTGCTCGTGGAGCTGCGGGGAGTATGCGGGATGCACTAAGTTTATTGGATCAAGCTATAGCCTATGGCGGTGGTGCTTTAGAAGAGTCGCAAGTACGTGCCATGATGGGTACTATCGACAGTGCTGATCTGAATGGTTTGATTCAGGCGTTGATTGATGCTGATCCAGAAGCATTGCTAAATACAATTGAAACTATTGCACTACAAAGTCCTGATTTTGATGCCTTGTTGGCAGAGTTATTGAGCCTGTTACAAAAAATAGCAATCATTCAAATATTACCAGCAGATTCTAGCAACCCAATAAAAGATAATTCAGTATTAGTCGATTTTGCTACTGCACTGAATAAAGAAGATGCTCAACTTTATTATCAAATAGGCATGATGGGACGGAAGGATCTTTATCTGGCACCAGATGTTAAGTCAGGTTTTGAGATGGTCATGATAAGGATGTTGGCATTTAGACCGATGGCGGGAAATGAAGTGCTTACCAAACCGCAAGCACTCAAGCCGGCAAGTCAACCAAAGGCACAAGAACCAACGCCGAAAGCATCGTCCAATACAGTAGTAAAGAACGATGTTACTCCTACACAGACACCAGATGCACCACACGTTGAAGCACCAATAAAAAGTGTAAACTCTGATAATGAATGGAAAAAGATTATCGATGAGATGGCATTGGTTGGATTAGTGAAAGAACTGGCTGGAAATTGTGTCTTAAAAACACACACTGACAATCGCATAGAATTGGCATTAGCACCATCTCAAGAGCACTTGCTGCTAAACCAAAATCAAAAAGAACGTTTGGAGCAAGCCATCCAAACACGGTTTGGAACAGATGTTAAATTAGTAATCCTGGTCGAAGACTCAAGCAATGAAACGCCTGCCGAAACCAATGCTCGATTAGAACGAGAAAAACAAAAGGCCGCTGAAAATTCTGTCAACAATGACCCAGCAGTTAAATCATTAATGGATACATTTAATGGATCAGTTGACCAAGATTCAATACAACCCCAATAGATAACATATTCAATAAAGAGGAAATAAAACGATGAAAGGTGGTATGGGAAATATCATGAAACAGGCCCAGCAGATGCAGGCCAATATGGAAAAAGCTCAAAAAGAACTTGCTGATGCAGAAGTCATTGGTGAATCAGGAGCAGGTTTGGTCAAAGTAACAATGAATGGTCGACATGATGTAAAACGAGTCGTTATTGATCCTGAGTTGATGAAAGATGATAAAGAGATGGTGGAAGATCTTGTTGCCGCAGCCGTAAATGATGCAAATCGTCGGATAGAAACCATGACGCAGGAAAGAATGGCTAGCGTTACTGATGGCATGGGTCTGCCACCAGGAATGAAACTTCCGTTTTAGTTTTTAATATATCATTCAATTAATAGACTTATGATCCAACAGTCCTTGTTAGAGCAACTGGTCGAAGCGTTGCGTTGTATGCCCGGCATTGGAAGAAAGTCAGCTCAACGGATTGCCCATCAGCTATTACAAAGAAATCGCGATGCTGCAAAACATCTCTCCAGAATTCTGGCAGATGCAATGGAAAACATTGGACATTGTGAACGTTGCCGTACCTACACTGAAAACACACTATGTCATCTTTGTGAAAATAAAAAGCGTGATGACAGCATGCTTTGTATCGTAGAAAATCCATCCGATGTTGATTCAATTGAAGAAGCAAATTATCGAGGTCGTTATTTTGTTTTGCTTGGACACTTGTCGCCACTAGATGGCATCGGTCCTGATGATATAGGCCTGAATGAATTACCAAAATTATTGGACGATGAAGAATTAAAAGAAGTGATACTTGCGACTAGCAGTACAGTAGAGGGCGAAGCGACAGCACATTTTATAAGCGAGATGGTTAAAGCCCGTGGTAAAGCAGTCTCCCGGATTGCGCATGGTGTGCCTATGGGTGGAGAGCTTGAATACGTTAATAGCTTGACCATCGCTCATGCCATAGATGGTAGAAAAGCGATCTAATAATAAGTTGCTTATAAATTTACAAGTGCTTTAGATTAAACTTGTAAAATTGAAGTTCAACGCCTTGGAAAGAAGATTCAATAGCATGCAAATAAATGAATTTATAAAGATTGCATTGTTGAAAGAAGTTGTCTTTATGGCACTTAAAATGTCACTTATTGTCGGTTCTATTTTAGCATTAATTAATCATGGCGATGCGCTCATTGAGGGAACATTAACTCTAGGAAACGTATGCCAGATCATTCTAACTTTTTTAGTGCCCTATAGTGTGTCCACTTATTCTTCAGTTAAAGCAATACAACGGCATGACGAAAAAAATATCTAATGCAGATCAATTCAATATTTTATCTTCGTAAATATAATAACTGTAAAATAAAATGAATGTAGTGCTGTGGATGATTGGAGGGTTGGTCTCACTAAGTTTGATGGCTATTGGAGCGAGAGAACTTGCCGGGCAAATCACGACCTTTCAAATTCTTTTTTTTCGCAGTGTAATCAGTCTGATTATCATCAATTTAATAATAGTTAAGTCGAAAAATACCAGACTATTTTCAAGTAAACGCATAAAGCTTCATGTTGTGCGTAATGTTTTCCACTTCGTTGGACAATACGGTTGGTTCCTTGGGCTTGGATTACTACCTTTGGCACATGTCTTTGCTCTAGAATTTACTGTGCCCATGTGGACATTGCTTATAGCAGCGCTATTCTTAAAAGAAGGCATAACCATCAGGAAGATAATAGCTGTTTTATTTGGTATAGCAGGCGTTTATGTCATATTAAAACCCGGTATAGAGATTGTGGATGCTGCTTCAATTATTGTATTAGTTGCAGCTATTGGCTATTCGGTCTCGCATGTTACGACCAAGGCATTATCGAATACGGAAGATTCACTCACTGTCTTGTTTTATATGTGTCTCATACAATTGCCGATTGGGTTTTTATTAACCATTAATAACTGGGTGTTTCCTAACCTAGAGCAGTGGTTGTGGTTAGGAGCGGTTGGGATAACAGCGTTAACAGCGCATTATTGTATTACCAATGCGATGAAATTAGCGGAAGCAGGCATTGTCGTTACTTTGGATTTTTTGCGATTACCATTGATTGCAGTTGTTGGAGTCATCTTTTATAACGAAGCATTTGAATTTGCAGTTATCTTGGGTGCCAGTTTAATGTTGTTTGGCAACCTGATAAATTTGAACGCATCAAAAACAAACCGTCTCCCTACAGCAACACATCAAGATTAATCTTGTTTTAAGGTGATATTTTTATCACTGATTATTCATGCATTTTTCTCTCTCAGTAAAACTTTAGAGCAGACTATGTGCATGTGTCACATAATTCACACAACAACCTTGTTTGTGTAAGGACTAATTACTTATATTTAGTGATGTCATTTGAAAAACAGCGAGGTTTTAAAAATGAATACTAAACATGGCGACCAGCCCTATGATTTTTATGAAGAGACAAGGAAGTATCCTCGGGTACATATCAACCTACCCATTACGATATATCTTGATAACAAGCGATATATAACCGCAAGCATTTATGATATTTCACCGGATGGGTTGCAGGTTCGTTGCACTCGAGCTGTTGCTGAAGCACTAAACCCACGTGGTAAACGAATAAAGTATGAAGACAATATTGTTGTTAATACTAAATTTACGGTGCCCATTGATGATGAACAGCATGTGGTTGCGGTCTCTTGTCAAATTTACTATTTCGTTATGCTTCCTGACGTTTCAGGAGAAAATATTGCTTTTGGATTGAAGTTTAAAAAGTTTGAAGGCCAATCAATCAGGCATATAGGGGATCTTATTGAAAACGAATTAGAGCCAACAATTGTGTAACTATAAATTGTTGTCTTTAAGAAGTTCTAATATGCAAATTATTATTTTTCAGGATTAAAGTGATAAAATGATTCGTTCAAGTAAACCGTGACGTCATCTATTTCTTCTTCAAACCAAATTAATTCAGTCATGATTTCACACTGAACGACACGCTCGCGAAGTAACGAATAGCTTTTTGTTTTCCTGTCTTCGCGCGTGTACATAGCATCATCATGACAACGTACACAATTCTCATTGTGAAGTGCTTTACCGTTTTCGCTATCAAAAGCATATGCGGGCGCACTTAATAACAAGAGTGTTATTAAGTTTGTTAGTGAGACCTTATTGAAAAATGTCATGCAAATTTACTCTCCAAATGTGCGATTCGTATCGGTGCGGGTGGATGTGAATCATGGAATGCTGAATACAGTGGATCTGGTGTCAATGTGTTTGCATTTTCACGATATAAACTCACTAGTGCAGTAATCAGGTTTTCTGTTTGTGCTTGAGCCGCCGCAAAATCATCAGCTTCAAATTCATGTTGGCGTGATATGAATGAGAACAAGGGTTGCAGAAAAAATGTAAACGCAGGTGAGGCAATTAAGAATAATATTAATGCCATATAGGTAGATGCTTGTTCGACACCTAGACCATTGTAGAACCAGGGCTCATTAATCAGCCATCCGAGTACTCCCAAGCCAATCAAAAATACACTTCCCAAAACGGATATCCGTTTACGAATATGATTACATTTAAAATGTCCTAGTTCGTGCGCAAGAACAGCTTCAATTTCATCGTAACTAAGTTCATCAACTAAAGTATCAAAAAAGACAATACGTTTATTTGCACCAAGGCCAGTAAAGTAGGCATTGCCATGTGTCGATCGGGTTGAACCATCCATCACAAAGATACCTTGACTCTTGAATCCATTACGAGTCAGTAGATTTTCTATACGGGTTCTTAATTCTTCATTATCCAAGGGCCTGAATTTATTAAAAATCGGTGCTATAAAAGCGGGGTAGGCCCACATCATGATGAGACTAAAACTCAACCATGTCGCCCAGACATATAGCCACCAATAGCTGCCACTATTTTCCATAATCCAAAGAACAAGTAATAAAATAGGCGTACCAATTAACAGACCTACTACAGCATTTTTAAGTAAATCGATGATAAATATTTTTGGCGTCATCTTATTGAAGCCAAAGGATTGTTCTAGTTTAAATGTACGATAAATTGACGTTGGTAAATCGAGTATGGACATAATAGCGAATACACTGAGAATGAACCCAGCACCAGTCCAAATTTCCGACAAGCCAAATGAACGCCACCAGCTATCGAGCAGTTGAAGACCACCTGCCAGTGTCCATAATAATAAAAATACTGAACCAATGATGAGCTCAGCCAAACCTGTTTTTACCTTGGCTTGGGTATAGTCTGCTGCCTTGTGATGTGCTTCAACTGGAATTTTGCCATTAAAGGCATCGGGCACATTTTCACGGTTAGAACGAATATGGCTGACATGTCGTTGTACTAAAAACCATTGAACAATGATGCTGACACTCAAGCTAAGTACGAATAGGGTGGTAAAGAGGTTCACGCGGTTTTTATCTCCTGAAAAAATTCTTGTCTGTTTTGTAATAAGTCGCTAATTATGTTCATATTTAGTAAATAGTGTTTAATATACAAATAAAAACTGGATACATAATGTCACATTCTGAAAATAACCTCATATGGATCGACCTGGAAATGACAGGTCTTGATACTGATAATGACCTAATCATAGAGATCGCCACTATTGTCACCGATCCACAGCTTAATATCCTTGAAGAAGGTCCCGTCATGGCAATCTATCAAGCTGATGCAGTACTGGAGAAAATGGATGAGTGGAATACACGACAACATAATCAATCCGGTCTGGTGGAAAGAATCAAGAAAAGCCCATATGACGTTGCTGAAGCTGAGAGTTTGACACTGGCATTTCTACAAAAGTTCGTTCCAAAAGGAAAATCACCAATGTGTGGTAATAGTATATGTCAGGATCGGAGATTTATGCACCGGTTAATGCCTGAATTAGAAGCCTATTTCCATTATCGAAATCTCGATGTCAGTACTATCAAGGAAATCACAAAACGTTGGGCACCAGAGCAAGAAGACTATGCGAAACAAGGCAACCACCTCGCTATGGACGACATCATCGATTCAATCAATGAATTGAAGTTCTATAGAGAGCACGTCTTTAAAATATAACCATGCACGAATCTAATCGAAACTTGCCGGCTAAGTTATATACTGCCGAGCAGGTTAGAGAACTTGATCGGCTTGCCATAGAAGAACATGGTATTTCTGGTTTCACCCTCATGCAGCGGGCTGCACGCTTTAGTTATGACGTACTAAAACAGCATTGGCCGGATGCAAATAATATCGCTGTTGTCTGTGGTGGTGGAAATAATGCAGGTGATGGCTATGTCTTGGCTAAATTGGCATTAGACGACGGTAAACAAGTCTCGGTAATTAATATGTTCAATCCTGAAGATTTGAAAGGTGATGCTGCAACTGTTTTTCAGGATTTGAGTACTACAAACATATGTCCACAAAATTATTCTACTTCAATATTTGATGGGGTTGATGTCATTGTTGATGCTCTATTTGGAACAGGGCTTGATCGCGATATAGAAGGGACGTGCTTTGATTTAATAAAGTTGATGAATATGTCTGCAAGTCCGACTATTTCAATTGATATCCCGTCAGGAATAAATGCGAATACAGGGGATAGGATGAATATCGCGGTTAACGCTGACGTCACTGCTACATTCATAGGACTAAAGCAGGGAATGTTTACCCATGATGGGCTTGCCGCATCGGGACAGATCAAATTCAATAGCCTTGAAGTGCCAGATGAGGTCTATCTGCAAATGAATTTAAACAGTGGTAGCCATGCTGCTTCTAGATTAAATCTCGAGGATTTGAGTAAAGTACTTGAACCGCGACATCGTAATTCACATAAAGGCCATTTTGGACATGTACTCGTTGTCGGAGGCGATGAAGGTTATCTTGGTGCCGCACGCATGGCGGCTGAGGCAGCGGTGCGTGTAGGTGCTGGTTTAGTAAGTATTGCAACACGTTCATCGCATGCAAGTCTGCTCAGTACTGTGAGACCTGAAATAATGTCACACGGTGTTGAAACACTGGATGACTTAATGCCGTTGATCAAACGTGCAACGGTGATTGCGATTGGGCCAGGCTTAGGAAAATCGGAATGGGCCAAATTATCATTAGCACGAGTACTCGAATCAAAGCTTCCAATAATCATTGATGCTGATGCTTTAAATCTCTTGGTTGAAGAAGAACAGGCCTCAACTTCATGGGTGATTACGCCACATCCGGGTGAAGCAGCACGTTTGTTAAATACGGATACAAAGACAATTCAGCAAGACAGATTCAATTCGCTAGGCTTATTACATGAAAAATTTCAGGGACCAGTTGTACTCAAAGGGAGTGGAACATTAATCGCCGATACTAATGGCGATTTTTCCGTCTGTGATGCGGGCAACCCTGGAATGTCTTCCGGCGGTATGGGTGATGTCTTAACCGGGGTTATTGCTGGTTTGATTGCACAAGGTATTGAGATTAATCATGCCACTAAATTAGGCGTGTACTTACATGCCATTGCTGCTGATAGAGCTAGCAACAGAGGTGAACGCGGCCTATTGGCGATGGATCTGATGCCGCACCTTCGCAATCTAGTAAATCCTAAATAATGTTGTTATCACTTAAAGATGAGTCCGAGACAATCGCCTTGGGCGCTAAAATAGCCAGTGCGTTGAGTGGTGGTGAGATTATTTTTTTACAGGGTGAACTTGGGGCGGGTAAGACCACTTTTGTACGTGGAGTATTAAATTCACTAGGGCATTCTGGCAATGTGAAAAGCCCTACCTATACCTTGGTCGAACCCTATTCGATTACTGGCCATGACGTGTATCACTTTGATTTATATCGTATTAATGACCCTGAAGAGCTAGAGGCAATGGGCATTCGTGATTATTGTGACGGTAAAGCAATCTGCCTGTTTGAATGGCCTGAGCAGGGAGCTGATGTTCTACCCGAGGCTGATATCACTCTGCTTCTTTCACATCTTTCGTCTGGTAGGGAGGTTGAAATTAAATCACATTCAGTCACCGGTGAGAACATTCTAAAACGCATCAAATAAGCTCCATAAACGCTCTGATTTCCGCAGTTGACACTAGAAATATATCTACTATTATTCATATAAAACATGGATATAGGTTGCTTTTTTAAACAAAACTTGAAACTATTCACCCTACAGTAATATAAACAATTAAAAGGTTAGGGTTTAGGTCAACGAAAATGCGTCTTATTTTATTAAATATTTTCGTCTTTCTATCATCATCGATTCTCGCTGAGACAGTGACGATTGATAATGTGCGAGTTTGGGCCGCCCCTGATAGTACACGTGTCGTTTTTGATGTCAGTGGTCCAGTTGAACATCAGTTGTCGCTACTAACAGCGCCTTATCGAACGGTTATAGATCTTAAGCAAGCATCAATGACTAAAAAGCCGGTGCAACCTGGCTCTGAGGATAAGTATCTACAAGCTATTCGCTCAGCTGCCCGTAATCAAGATGATCTTCGAATAGTATTGGATCTGAAAAAATTCGTTCAATATAAAACATTCCAGCTAAAACCTAATAAACAATATGGTCATCGACTAGTTGTTGACCTTTATGGCGCTGACAATGACAAAATAAAAACAAACAGTGTTCAAGAAGAAGTGACAGCTGCGAATCGACCGCGAGATGTGATAATTGCTATTGATGCTGGTCATGGTGGTGAAGATCCTGGAGCCAAGGGACCAAGCGGCGTCTATGAAAAAAATGTCGTCTTGAAGATTTCTCAACAACTTGTAGATGTTATTAATAAAGAACACGGCATGCGTGCGTTTATGATTCGCAAGGGTGATTACTATATGTCTTTACGCAAGCGTATAAACAAAGCACGAGAATATAAGGCAGATCTATTTATGTCTGTCCATGCAGATGCATTTCGTGACCCGAAGGTACATGGCTCCTCGGTATATGTTTTATCTAAACGAGGCGCAAGTAGTGAGGCGGCTAAGTGGTTAGCTGAATCTGAAAATGCATCTGATTTGATAGGTGGTGTTAGTTTAGATAACAAAGATGATGTACTTGCCTCTGTGTTGCTAGATTTATCACAAACTGCCAGTCTTGAAGCCAGTATCGATATTGCAGACCGAGTATTAAAAGGTCTTAAAAGCGTTGGCAAGGTACACAAGCGTACTGTGCAGTCAGCTGGATTTGCAGTTTTAAAGTCACCTGACATTCCTTCAATATTGATCGAGACAGCATTTATTTCGAATCCACATGAAGAACGAAAATTATTGAGTAAAGACCACCGGACCAATATGGCAAATGCAATCATGGTTGGTCTACGTGGTTATTTCCGGGACTTTGCTCCAGAAGGAACCTTACTGGCGTCACGAAAGCACATTATAGGACGCGGTGAAACGCTTTCGACTATTGCACAACACTACCAGGTCAGCACTGATACCTTACGAAGATACAATGACCTGAAAGGTGATTTGGTTCGTGTAGGGCAGACTATAAGTATCCCAAGAAGCAGCGGTACTTAATAAACCTCACACACTAGTACTACCTAGTCAGTAATACCTGCCGTATCATACGGCACATGTCAGATAGTAGAAGTTTTCCTCGCATCCATAAACTCCCTGTTTCAGTTGCAAATCAGATTGCTGCGGGTGAAGTGATCGAACGTCCGGCTTCTGTAGTGAAGGAATTGATTGAAAACAGTATTGATGCCTCTGCGACAAAAATTGAAATCGATATTGAAGAAGCCGGTAAAAGTTTGATACGCGTGCGTGATAATGGACAGGGGATACACAAAGACGATCTCGAGCTAGCGTTACAAGCACATGCCACCAGCAAATTATCAACATTTTCTGATCTGTCACAGATAGTCAGTATGGGTTTTAGAGGAGAAGCAATCCCCAGTATTGCTTCGGTGTCACGATTTACACTGACATCACGGCTTCAAGGTATTGAGGAGGCTTGGACTATCGATAATCAACTCCAAATAAAACCTGCATCCCATGAGACCGGGACAACAGTTGAAGTTAATGATTTGTTTTTTTCTACGCCAGGACGCCGTAAATTTTTAAAGGCAGAGAAAACTGAGTATCTACATATACAGTCTTTGATCAGAGCGCTTGCTTTAAGTCACTTTTCAACTGGTATTTTCGTTAAACATAATGGGCAGTCTCTATTTAATTTGCCTGCGTGTAATAATGATATTGAGCAACGTATCATCAGTGTTTGTGGACGCTCATTTATTAATAAAAGTGTGCAACTTGATACAGCAAAAGAAGGAATGCATTTATGGGGGTGGTTGGGATTGAATGATGTGGCTCGTAGTCAATCTGATCGACAGTATTTTTATGTCAATGGGCGTATTGTTCGTGATAAGCACGTCAATCACGCTATACGTTTAGCTTATGAAGATCGTATCGCTACCGGTCGTTATCCAAGTTATGTGCTGCACTTTGATATTGACCCTTCATTAGTTGATGTTAATGTCCATCCCGCGAAATCAGAAGTCCGCTTTTCAGAAACCAGAGATGTGCATGATTTTATTTATAGCAGTCTTTTGGAAACCTTAAGAAAACCGATCGTCGTTGTAGACAATAATGTTAACTATGAAACGAATGGATTAAACGAACAGAAAAACATTAATGAAGAAACTAATGTTTATAGTACGGCTAATTTTAATCAAACTGATATTCTCGATAGCAGGAGATCATCGTCAAAATACTTATCATTACTGTCAAACCAATTTCTAATTGCCACGATTAATAACGATCAATATTTAATTGATACTGCTAGATCAAGGGCAGTAATTACTGCACAGCATTTAAATAAAGACTTTCTGTCACAGTCTATGACCATGAGACCCATTCTTGTGCCGGTGGCTTGTGAGTTGAATATGGACTTACTGGAACTTGTTGGTAAAGATGACATGCTCATTGAACAATGGGGTTTTAAATTAGAACAAATTGCACCAACTCAAATATTAATTCGCTCAATTCCCGCAGTATTAATCTATTCCGAGGTAATTCCTTTAGTTAAAGATCTACTCGGTGCGCTATACAAAAATGAAGCGAGTATGGTGATCTCCAATACACTTGCACAACACGTTAACGATTCTGGTACAACGCTGGATGAGAGCAGTACAGGAGAATTAATTAATGAGATTTCTTTATTTGAGAAAATGCCACATGAATCAGAACCTTTGCCATGGCGAAAACTTGATTCTGAAACCCTGTCGACATTGTTAAACGCACGTTCATGATTGCTTCATCGCAAGTGATTTTTATTATGGGACCGACGGCAACGGGTAAAACAGATTTGGCCGTGCACTTACATGAGAATATCGATAGTGAAATCATCAGCGTAGATTCGGCCATGGTCTATAAAGGGATGGATATTGGTACGGCAAAACCAGATATAGAGTTGTTAGAAAAGGCACCACATCGATTGATTGATATATGTGACCCTTTGGAATCGTATTCAGCGGCACAATTTAGAGAAGACGCAAATTCGGCTATCGAAGAGATCTTGGCTAAAAATAAAACGCCCGTGCTTGTTGGCGGCACAGGACTATATTTTCGAGCTCTTGAGCATGGTTTGGCGGAATTGCCAGAGGCAAATTCGCAAATACGAACCAAGATTGAAGCAGAGGCTGATGCCGACGGTTGGCAGAGTCTGCATAGCAGGTTGAAAGAAATTGATCCGGAGGCTGCGAATCGCATTAGCGAAAATGATCCGCAGCGTATTCAAAGAGCATTAGAAGTCTTTGAAATTACAGGTAAAACCCTGTCATCATTAATATCTGCTGAACATAAAGAGCCATTTCCATACCCGATCAAAAAAATCATTTTGTCGCCTGAAGACCGTTCAGTTCTTCACGACCGGGTCAAATGTCGCTTTTTAGATATGTTGAAGACTGGATTTGTCGATGAGGTCGAGGCCTTATTTCGACGTGGTGATTTATCATTAGAATTACCGTCTATGCGATTGGTTGGTTATCGACAAGTTTGGCGTTATTTAAATGGAGAGTGTAGCTACGAAGAAATGCAAGATCTTGCCATTATTGCAACGCGGCAACTTGCCAAGCGTCAGATCACCTGGTGCCGTTCAGAAGATAATGCTGAATGGCATGATCCATACAAAACGGGTGTTTTCTCTGAAATATTGAAAAATCTAGATAATTAGCCGTTTATTTATCTCATTTGTAATATACTTGTTGGATAATAAGTAGAAATGGTCGTGGTACTATATAGACGGCTGATAAATAAGAATAATTAGATTCAAAGGAGAGTTATTATGAGTAAGGGGCACTCATTGCAGGATCCTTTTTTAAATGCATTAAGGAAAGAGCGCATTCCAGTATCCATATTTTTGGTCAATGGGATAAAGTTACAAGGACAAGTAGAATCTTTCGATCAATTTGTCATATTGCTTAAAAATTCGGTGAGTCAATTGGTGTATAAACATGCAGTTTCAACAATTGTACCAGCGAGAAACGTCAAACTCCCTCGCGCAGATGAGGATTCTGCCGAAGAAGGGTGACCTCAATTAATCTAGTTTGGTAAGCATTTGGAATCAAAATCCGCTGACATTCAGCGTGCTTTAATCGTTTACGTCGATTTTTATAAATCTACTGCTGATGATGCATTTAGTGAATTTGTTCAATTAGTCGTCTCCGCTGGCCTAGACGTAATTTGTTCTATTAAAGCCCCACGTCAATTTCCTGATGCCCAGCTCTTTGTAGGTAAGGGTAAGGCCGACGAAATCACACAACAAGCAGAAGAATTGAATGCTGATGTAGTCATTTTTAACCACCCGCTGACACCAGCACAGGAAAGAAATCTCGAGAATCACATCAAAGTTCGTGTCATAGACAGAATAGGCTTGATTTTGGATATATTTGCCCAGCGCGCGCGAAGCTATGAAGGTAAATTACAGGTTGAACTGGCTCAATTGCAACATTTATCGACCCGCTTAATAAGAGGTTGGACCCATTTAGAACGCCAAAAAGGTGGTATTGGTCTACGTGGTCCGGGTGAAACTCAGCTTGAAACTGATCGCCGGTTGGTCGGTTTTCGAATCAAATTGATTAATCAGCGCTTGGACAAAGTACGAAAGCAACGAAATTTGAGTAGGCAGCAGCGTAAGAAAAATGATGTGCCAGTTATCTCTTTGGTTGGTTATACCAATGCAGGAAAATCAACGCTTTTTAATCGACTGACCGGGGCGAATGTAAGAACTGCGAACCAATTATTTGCGACTCTCGATCCGACATTGAGACGAGTCGAGATGGATTCTGGAAGGAATATAATTTTAACGGATACGGTAGGATTTATTCGAGATTTACCGCATGATCTGGTTGAGTCATTTCAGGCGACTTTGGAAGAAGTACGAGAAGCCGATATATTAATACACGTCATTGATGTTGATCATGAGCAACGTCAGCAACGAATTGATGAAGTGAACAAGGTTATCGAGTTAATTGGTGCAGAAAATGTTCCGCAAATAGAGGTCTATAACAAGATCGATAAATATTCAGAGCAAACAGCACGAATTGAAATGGCGGATAATTATCCCCATATAAGGATATGGTTGTCTTCACAGACGGGCGAAGGGCTAGATCTTTTGCGAGAAGGCATTGAGCAACAGTTACGACAAGACAGAAAGCCGCATTTTCTGAACCTACCGGTCACAGCAGGTCAGTTACGAGCAAAATTATTTGATCTTGGAGCCGTAAGACAGGATGATGAGAACGAAAAAGGCGGCTGGATAATGGAAGTTGAATTGGAGCAATTCAGATTAAATAAGCTTTGTGAAGAAGCTAGCTTGGACATAACGCAGTTGCAGACATTGCCTGCTCATTATTAAGATCGCACACAAATTCATTTTTAATATTTTATACAAGGGTATTTTTAAATACTCATAAATTTCTTCGGAGAAATACAAAATGGGCTGGAATGAACCACCTGATAAAGATAAGGGTAAAGACCCTTGGGGTAATCGTGGCAATGGAGGAGACGGGCCACCGGATCTTGACGAAATTATCAAGAAGATGCAAAAAGGACTAGGCGGTATGTTTGGTAATCGACCTAGTAAAATAGGTGACAATAATTCAATGTTTCCTTTTTTCATGGGCATCATCATGCTTTTAGTCTGGTTGGCCTTTGATGCAACATACTTGATAGATCAACAAGAACGCGGTGTTGTACTGCGTTTCGGTAAACACGTTGATACTCTTGAACCGGGATTAAACTTTCGTTTTCCTAGGCCGGTAGAAGTCGTCCAAAAGGTTAATGTTGGACAGGTTCGATCAATTACACATAAAGCATTGATGCTGACACAAGATGAAAATATTGTTGATGTTGAAGTGGCAGTACAATGGCGAATCGGAAATGCAGATCAATATTTGTTTAATGTTTACTCTCCAGCTTCAACATTAAGGCAAGTAACCGAGAGTTCAGTTCGTGAAGTTATTGGTAAGAGTAAGCTTGATTTTGTTTTGACCGAAGGACGAAGTGAAATAGCAGAAAGAATACAATCCTTAATACAGGAAACTCTGGGGGAATATAAAACAGGTATTTATATATCCACCGCAGAAATGCAACCAGCGAAACCACCAGAAGAAGTAAAAGCAGCATTTGATGATGCTATCAAGGCACGAGAAGATGAACAGCGCCAGGTGAATGAAGCAGAAGCCTATAGGAATGATATCCTGCCAAAGGCTCGTGGTGGTGCAGCTCGATTACGTGAAGAGTCAAATGGCTATAAGTCACGAATCATATCCAAGGCTGAAGGTGAAGCGAGTCGCTTTGGACAGCTATTGGCGGAATATCAGCGTGCACCTGCAGTTACACGTGAACGGTTATATTTGGATGCAATTGAATCCGTATTCAGGAATACCAATAAAGTGCTTATTGATAATGATAATGGAAATAGCTTGATGTACTTACCGATAGATAAATTGATAGATAAACGACAAAACAATAGCTCGAATAATGCTATTCCAAATTTTAATGAGTCTACTAATTCATCATCCACAACTATGAATGATGTTCGACAAAGACTTGATGAACGACTCAGAGGAGCACGCTAATGCCTTTGAATCCTAAAATTTTAATTCCTTTAATCCTCATTGCGATCGTTGCCTATTCATCTGTCTTTACAGTGAACCAGTGGGAACAGGCTCTGGTATTCAAGTTTAGAGAGATTGTTCGAGCTGATGACCAACCCGGGTTACATTTCATGATGCCGGTGGTGAACGCGGCTAAGAAGTTTGAAAAGCGGCTTTTAAATCTTGATCAAGAACCACAACGCTTTCTGACGATAGAAAAGAAAGATGTGATTGTTGATTATTACGCAAAATGGCGAATTACCGATGTTGATAAGTTTTATACAGCTACTCGTGGTGATGTACTCTATGCCAACGGCCTATTAGGTCAGCGTATTAACCGAGCATTACGCGATGAATTTGGTGCGCGTACTGTTCAGGAAGTGGTTGCGGGCGAACGTACTCAAATCCTCAGTGTAGTTACAGCAAGCACTTCAAACCTGCCTCAAGAATTAGGTATTACAGTGGTTGATGTTCGTACCAAGAGAATTGATTTGCCGACAGAAGTCAGTAATTCAGTCTATGAGCGCATGCGAGCAGAACGCAATCGTGTCGCTAAGGATTTTCGAGCACGTGGCTCTGAAGCTTCGGAGCGTATCCGTGCTAATGCTGATCGTGAACGTGAGATTATTCTGGCAAATGCCTATCGGGATGCTGAAATGATACGCGGTGAGGGTGACGCGCAGGCAACTGAAATTTATGCAGCGGCCTATACCCAGGACGAAGAGTTCTACTCGTTTTATCGTAGTCTAGATGCCTATAAGAATAGTTTCAACGACAGTAATGATGTATTACTGCTTGAACCTAAATCAGATTTCTTTAGATATTTTAATAATTCAAAAGGCAAATAAATTCAGGTTTAAACAGATAACAGGTTTATTTAATAGATTGAATAAACCTGTTTCTATTAAAAATGATATGGTGAAAGTGTTTGTTTGATATTAATGTTTCTGACCTTTTGTCTGCACTTGCTTTAGTTTTTATAATAGAAGGCCTGACGCCATTTCTGAATCCTGAAGGTATTCGAAAAGTTTTTCTTGCTGCGGCTCAATTGGATAATAAAACATTAAGATTTTTGGGTGCCTCAAGCATGATGGTTGGTTTGATATTGTTATACATTGTTAGATAGATTATTTAATCGATTAAATTATGAATATTACAAATCGTTGGTTACTTCCTGAAGGTGTTGAAGAGATTCTACCGCCTAAGGCACAAAAACTTGAAAATCTATGCAGGACGATCATTGACCTATTTTCTACATGGGGCTATGAGTTTGTTATTCCTCCTATGGTTGAATATCTGGAATCTTTGCTTACCGGCACAGGTGAAGACCTTGACTTAAAGACGTTCAAATTGACCGATCAGCTAAGTGGTCGATTAATGGGGATTCGTGCAGATATAACGCCACAGGTCGCACGTATTGATGCACATTTATTAAAACGTGATACGCCTACCCGTCTTTGCTATCTTGGATCAGTACTACACACGCGTCCCGGCAAGTCCGGTGAAACACGCGCACCATTACAAGTAGGTGCAGAGCTATACGGGCATTCTGGTGTTGCAAGTGATATTGAAATCGTTAAATTGATGTTGGCAACGTTGAAACAGGTGGGGATTAATCAGACGTATATCGATCTTGGTCACATAGGTATTTTTAGAACATTAAGTTCCGATTCTTCACTAAGCGATATACAACAAGCACAAGTATTTGAAGCGTTACAAAGGAAAGCGAAAGACGAATTAAAATTGTTATACAAAGAATGGAATATTACTAATGCTGCCAGCAATGCATTACTTGAATTAGTTGATCTAAATGGCGACATAACAGTATTAGATGAAGCTAAAAAACTATTATCTAAACTTTCACCAGAGAGTGCGCAATACATTGATGAAATTAAGGCATTGGCCGAGTCAATAACCGGGCAGTCAGCAGTGTCTATTAATGTAGATTTGGCTGAGTTACGTGGTTATCACTATCACACGGGCATGGTCTATACTGCTTTTGTTCCCGGTAAGGGTGACGGCATAGCCTTTGGTGGACGTTACGACGATATTGGCAGTGCCTTTGGTCGTGCAAGACCAGCAACAGGGTTTAGTACAGACGTTAAGTCTTTATTAAAGCACCAGAGCATAATCAATAAAACACCAACAAGTATTTTTGCCCCGACATCATCTGATATGAAATTACATGAAAAAATAAATGCACTTCGCAAAACCGGAAGCATTGTAGTTGAAGAGCTAGAAGGGCAACAAGCCTCAGCAAGCGAAATGAATTGTGATCAGCAACTCTCATTAGAAAATGGTGAGTGGATCGTTAAAGACATTAATCAATAAAAAAAAGAAATTATAAAAATGGGTAAAAACGTAATTGTACTGGGTACCCAGTGGGGTGATGAAGGTAAAGGTAAAATAGTTGATTTATTAACCGAAGATGCCGCCGCCGTTGTACGCTTCCAAGGCGGACACAATGCCGGTCATACCGTTATTATTGAAGGTAAAAAGACAGTTCTTCATTTAATTCCATCAGGAATTTTACATGATGGTGTTGATTGTATTATTGGCAATGGTGTTGTGCTTAGTCCACATGCGCTAATGGAAGAAATTAATATGCTGGAAGAGAATGGTGTTTCAGCACGTAAACACATAAAGATATCAGAAGCCTGTACTTTAATTTTGCCATACCATATTGCACTTGATCAGGCGCGCGAAAAAGCGAAAGGCAAAGCAGCGATAGGAACAACAGGTAGAGGTATCGGCCCGGCTTATGAAGATAAAGTTGCACGACGTGCATTGCGCGTTGGCGATCTTATGCATGATGAGCTGCTAGCAAAGAAGCTTGAAGAAGTATTGGAATATCATAACTTCATGCTGACCAAGTACTATAAATGCGACGCGATTGATTATCAGGAATCGTTGGACGACATTAGAAAGTTATCGAAAGATCTGGTTCCTATGATTTCTGATACAGGCACGCGTCTTAATGAATTATATACCGAAGGCAAGAACATTATGTTCGAAGGTGCACAAGGTACTTGGCTTGATATTGATCACGGTACCTATCCATTCGTAACATCTTCAAATACAACAGCAGGTGGTGCCGCTACAGGCACTGGTTTTGGTCCTTGTCATTTCGATTATGTATTAGGTATTACGAAAGCCTATACAACGCGAGTGGGATCAGGTCCTTTCCCAACAGAATTACATTGCGATATTGGCAAACACATTGCAGAAGTTGGTCATGAATTTGGTGCAACGACAGGTCGTGGCAGACGTTGTGGTTGGTATGATGCTGTTGCATTACGCCGCTCAGCACAAATTAATAGTTTAACCGGTTTATGCATTACCAAACTCGACGTCTTAGATCAGTTGGAAACGATTAACATTTGTACAGCTTACGAGCTAGACGGTAAGACTGTTGAGGTACCACCTATCGGCGCAGAAGAATTTGCCAAATGTAAACCGATCTACGAAGAACATCCTGGTTGGCAATCAAATACCGTCGGCGCGACAAACTATGATGATTTGCCAAAGAATGCGGTTGATTATTTAAACCGTCTATCTGAAATAACAGGCGTCCCGATTGATATCATTTCAACAGGCCCTGATCGAGCAGAAACGATTGTCTTAAAAAATCCATTTGCATAGATAAACTATTTTTATCGGCGCATAGGTTCAAACAAACCATACTTCCATTGCCGAATAGCCATCACTACAGTTGTACCATTACGCTCATCCAGAGACAATCCTGCATCGCTGTCATTTAGTTCGTTAAATTCTTTTATAAGTTTTTCCATTTTCTTTTGAAAAACAGCATTGGAGTTATTTGCCAACATCCCATTAACAACTAATAGACGCTCATTTGCCTTATTGAACCGTGTATTGAAGAAATCTTGTTCTACTTTAGATTGAAAAAAATGTTGAATGGGACCGTTTTCGAGCCATGCAAAATTCGAGGCAACTAATAATTTGATACGATTCTTGGGCAACAAATCTATAATTTTTAATCTATCCAATTTTGCCAGATAGCGTATACCTTCTGTTTCTGTAATCTTGTAATGAGCTGATATGTCATCCAAGCTCCAACGATTCAGGACACAGACAGTGATTAATAACAGGGTTAAGTCACTTGCGATTTCTTTTTCTTGCTCTTCACTGAGTTTACTAAGGTGCTGATCCTCTTCTTGCATGAGTTTTAATAGATCGGACAATTCCATATTCATGCATTGGCATAGTTGTTCTAGTCGTTTCAAGGTAAAGTTCTTTTCTGAGAACATACGTTTTATACTGGCCTCAGATAGATCTATCATTTTAGCTATATCGCTATAAGTTAATCCATGTGTCTTAAGCGCTTTTTTTAGGGTCTGAATAAGGTGATGTGTTTGTGCCATTGTGATAATTAAGGTAGTAATAATTAATACGAATAGAACATATAAATGATACAAATACAATATTAGTAGTTTATATTAAGACTATAAATTAGTCTCCAGGGAATCTTAGGAATAGTGCTAGGGGATATATCAAATGAAAACGTTATTTAAATACTCAGGATTTTTACCGTATATCATAGTTGTCTTTCTGAATGCCTTTGTTGATCTTGGGCATAAGATCATCATTCAGAATACGGTCTTTAAGGTTTATGATGGTCAGGAACAAATTGTTTTAACCGCAATCGTTAATGCGCTAATTTTACTACCTTTCATTTTACTCATCTCGCCAGCAGGTTTTTGTTCCGATAAGTTCCCAAAAAATAAAGTGATGCGGATCAGCGCCTGGGTTGCTGTTGGTATTACCTTATGTATAACCTTGTTTTATTACCTTGGCTGGTTTTGGCCTGCATTTGCCATGACTTTTGTGCTTGCATTACAAAGTGCATTTTATTCGCCAGCGAAATATGGCTATATCAAAGAGATGGTCGGGAAGGATAATCTGGCTAGAGCTAATGGATTAGTACAGGCGACGACAACGATAGCTATTCTTGCTGGCATCTTTGCATTTTCAATTCTTTTTGAAAGATTTTTAATCGACACAATATATGACGGTACATCTTCATTATTAATGAACATTGCACCGATAGGTTGGGGTCTGGTTGCATTTAGTATTATTGAATTAGGTCTCGCCTATAAGTTACCGCAGAAACATCCAGTTGATGACGGGATGAAGTTTGAATTAAAAGAATATACCAGCGGACATTATTTAAAATCGAATATGCGCGCGGTACTTGATCGTGAAGTTATATTTTTATCAATTATTGGTTTAGCAATATTCTGGGCAATATCACAAGTGATGCTGGCGGCGTTCCCCGCTTACGCCAAGGAATCATTGGGCATTACCAACACCATCATCATTCAAGGGATCCTGGCCTGTGCCGGCATGGGCATTATGTTGGGTTCAATCATTGCAGGGCGCATATCAAGAACACATATTGAAACCGGTATGATTCCAGTTGGATCAATTGGGATTGCGCTTTGTTTATTAATCTTGCCAAGCTTGGGCAATGCATATTTACAAGCGGTTCTCTTTTTCGGCTGGGGCATGTTCGGTGGATTTTTATTAATCCCGTTAAACTCATTGATACAGTTTCATGCTGAAGAAGATGAACTTGGTCGAGTGCTTGCTGGTAGCAACTTGATCCAAAACACGGTGATGTTGACCTTCCTCGGTTTGACCGTGCTGTTTGCTTTCTACGGCATGAATAGCCTTGGATTGTTTAATATATTATTAGTCGTTGCCATTGTTGGAACGATCTACACCGTCTATAAATTACCGCAATCATTGGTTAGGTTTATTGTCAGTTACATCATCGGTCATCGGTATCGTCTTCAGGTATTAGGTTTAAAAAATATACCTGAAACGGGTGGTGTATTAATGTTGGGCAATCATATTAGTTGGATCGATTGGGGAATTATTCAGATGGCCTCACCGAGACCTATTCGTTTCGTTATGATCCGTAATATCTATGAACGTTGGTATCTGAAATGGTTTCTGGACATTTTCAATGTGATTCCTGTCTCAGCTGGAGCAAGTAAAGGAGCACTTCAAAAAATTAATGAGAGTTTAAACAATGGTGATGTGGTTTGTTTATTTCCAGAAGGCACCATCAGTCGTACTGGCCAATTAGGTGAGTTCCAACGTGGTTATGAAAAAGCAGCCGAAGAAGCAAACGCTGTCATCCTGCCTTTTTACCTGCGTGGTCTATGGGGCAGTTGGTTTTCACGTTCCAGTGAAAAATTAAAGAACCTGCGGAGTAGTGGCATTAAACACGACATCATCGTTGCATTTGGTGAAACGTTACCAATCGATACAACAACAGATGACTTAAAGAAACGTGTGTTTGATTTGTCAATTGATTCTTGGGAACACTACACCAGTGATTTACCTTCTATCGGTGCTGCTTTTATTGATACGGCTAAACGTAACGGCGATGAATTAACCGTTGCCGATTCATTGGCCGGTCCGTTAACGGGCAACAAATTCCTGACCGGTGTGATTTGTTTCTCTCGTTTAATTACGAAATATTCAAAAGAACAAAATGTGGGTTTGCTATTGCCCACCAGTAGTGCAGGTGCGATTGCCAATATAGCCGCTATCCTTCGCGGTAAGACTGTAGTTAATCTTAACTTCACCGCCAGTCGCGAAGCATTACAGGGCTCAGTAACGAAAGCAGGTATCAAAACAATCTATACCTCACGTAAGTTTTTGGAGAAGCTGGCTAAGAAGGGCGTTGATCTAAATGATGCCTTTTCGGATAGCCAGTTTATCTATATGGAAGATCTTAAAACTGAAATCAGTAAAGCAACCAGCTTACGTACCTTAATAACGGTGATCATTTCCCCCGCCGGTTTATTAAAATTTCTCTATTGTAAGAGCGTTGATATCAATACACCTGCAGCAATCTTATTTTCTAGCGGTAGTGAAGGGACGCCAAAAGGCGTGATGTTGAGTCATCGTAATATCATGGCGAACCTGAAACAGATCTCGGATATGTTAAATACTCAAGATACCGATGTGGTGATGGCAAGCCTGCCGCTGTTCCATGCCTTTGGTATAACTGTGACAACCTTCATGCCATTGGTTGAAGGTATTCCTATGATCTGTCATCCCGATCCAACTGATGCGGTTAATATCTCAAAAGCGATTGCAAAATATCGTGCAACTATCTTTTGTGGCACTTCAACCTTCTTAAGACTTTACACGAAGAATAAGCGCATTCATCCATTGATGCTGGAATCGCTACGCATAGTTGTCGCTGGTGCAGAAAAACTTAGTCCCGATGTGCGTGATGCGTTTAAGTTGAAATTCAATAAAGACATCTATGAAGGTTATGGAGCTACCGAAACAACACCGGTTGCCAGTGTGAATATTCCTGATGCACTCGATGTGAATTATTGGTCAGTACAAATGGGCAATAAACAAGGCACGGTAGGCATGCCATTACCAGGTACAAGTTTTAGGATTGTTGATCCTGAGTCATTAGACGAGCTAGCTACTGGCGAAGATGGCTTAATCTTAATCGGTGGCAGTCAGGTAATGTTGGGTTATTTGGATGATGAAGAAAAGACTAATGAAGTTATAACCATGCTTGATGATAAACGTTGGTATAAAACCGGTGATAAAGGCCATCTTGATGAAGATGGATTTTTAAGCATTGTTGATCGCTATTCACGTTTTGCCAAATTGGGCGGCGAGATGATTAGCCTGACTGCGGTTGAAGAAGCAGTAAGAAATGCTTTAAATGAACCTGAGTTAGAGTTAGTCGCAGTCAATCTGCCTGATGAAAAGAAAGGTGAAAAGGTCATGCTCATGATCGCAAAAGAAATCGAGCTAGCTGACGTTAAAAAGGCAATGTTGGATGCAGATGCAAATCCGTTAATGATCCCTGCGGCAGTCTCTGTAACTGAAGAGATACCTAAGCTGGGTAGTGGGAAGACTGATTTCAAGTTGGTTAAGAAATTGCTGCTTGATAAAAATGTTTAGCATTTGAAGGCTGGTGTATGTGAATACTAGAATTACTAATCTTCAAAAGAACAATATAATAAATAAATGAAAAAGGAGAACGATATGAAACTACTAACACCTCTTGTATCGACCAACTGGCTCGAAGAGAATCTTGGAGAGCCAGATCTAAGAATCTATGACGTAACACTTTATGTTGAATATAAAGGTGATGCTGGTGACAGTTTCGGTGGTTATAACCTGGATTCTGAAACACCACGAGAAGAGTGGGAACAGTCACATATACCGAGCTCAGATTTTATCGACATTAATGGCGAACTGTTTGACTCAAATAACAGTATTCCATTCATGATGCCATCACCGGAAATATTTGCTGCAGCGATAGCTGCGCATGGTGTAGCTGATGATACGGCTGTTATTCTTTTCAGCAAGGGTTCCCAGATGTGGGCTACAAGAGTCTGGTGGATGCTGCGCTCAATCGGGTTTGACAATGTGGCCGTATTGGATGGCGGATGGGAGAAGTGGCAACGTGAAGGTCGTTCCACTGATAGTGGGGTTCCCAATTATCCTGCAGGTAAGCTTTCTGTGAATCCGCGTCCCGAGATGTGGGTTGACAAGTATCGGATGCGTGACGTGATAGATAAGGGTGGTCCGACCATGGTTAACGCATTGCCCACCGAGGTGTATACAGGGGAATTAAATCGTTATGGTCGACCCGGGCACCTGCCTGGTAGCTACAGCGTACCTTATGACTCTATCATTAATCCTGATACAGGCGAGTTTTTGGAGCCGGATGAGTTGCGACCATTGTTTGCAGAGAGTGGTGTTTTAGAGAGAGATAAAGTCATTGCCTACTGTGGTGGTGGTATTTCTGCAACGATGGATTGCCTCGCCATGAGTTTATGTGGACAGGATAATGTATCTGTATACGATGGTTCTATGAACGAATGGGTTCTCGATGAATCACTACCACTTAAACTTGGTGCTGAGCCGTAAGACTTAAAGGAATGTGTACGAGATATTTTATATCGCAATATGTAGTTTGACTGAGTTATGGCGTTGTAACATGGGGCTGTTTGAAGCCATCAAAAAAATGCTTCTTCGTATATAATTTTAAAGTTCAGTTGAAACTGTAAAATCGTATTGGTGCCGAGAAGAGGACTTGAACCTCCACGAGCATAAGCTCACTAGCACCTGAAGCTAGCGCGTCTACCAATTCCGCCACCTCGGCAATTATTTAAATTGGCACCAAATCTAATATTCTATTATATTTTTACTCACGCGCTACGCACGGTCGCTCGAAAATATGTTCCTGACATTTTCTACCGAATACATCCGTGTATTCGTCTCGGACGTCCTGTCCTTCACGCACCCAAGGGCATACCCTTCGGTAACACTTGTGCATCCTGCACGTCGTCTACCAGTTCCGCCACCTCGGCATGTGTTATAGTGTTGGAACTAAAGAGGGCGGACTTTAACTAGCCCCTATAATATTGTCAATCTACAAAGAACATGGGTAAAAAATCTAAACCACAATCATCCTCAAATAAGGTCTTCAAGTTACCAGAACGTGAAGCCATATTGACTGTCCTGAGTGAAGCTGGACGACCTCTAAAGCGTAAGCAATTTGCTGAGGCATTTGTTATCAACGATCCAGAGATTCGTCAGGCATTAGGTCGTAGACTTAAGGCGATGGAACGTGATGGTCAATTGATACGTAATCGTCGTGGTAGTTATGGTCTGATCGAAAAGATGGACTTGATTAAAGGTCGCGTAATCGGACACCCGGATGGTTATGGTTTTGTCGTTCCCGATGAAGGTGGAAAAGATCTGTATTTGTCAGGAAAAGAAATGCGTACGATTTTAAATGGCGATCGCGTTTTAGTGCGTCAGGTGAGTGTAGATAAACAAGGTAAACGAGAAGGTGCCTTGGTTGAAGTTTTAGAACGTGCTAACGAACAATTGGTAGGTCGTTATTACGAAGAGAGTGATATTGCCTATGTGGTACCTGACAATAAACGTTTGAGTCAGGATTTATTAATTCCGACAAAAAATAGAAACCAGGCAAAACACGGGCAATATGTTGTTGCTAAGATTGTGCACCAACCTGAAAAACATCGACAAGCAATTGGTGAAGTGTTGAGCATTATAGGTGATGGCCTTGATGCTAGTATGGCCGTCGATATTGCTATTAGAAGCTATGACCTACCATTCGAATGGCCAGAGGACATCAACAATGAGATTGCAGGATTAACAGAGGAAGTCGATTCTGGAAATATCTCCGATAGGACTGATTGCCGTGATATTCCCTTCGTTACCATTGATGGTGAAGACGCACGCGATTTTGATGATGCTGTTTTTTGTGAGAGTGAGGGTGGTGGTTGGCGTTTACTAGTTGCGATTGCAGATGTCTCTCACTATGTAAAAAAACAAAGTGCACTCGATGATGAAGCGCGCTTACGAGGTACCTCGGTATATTTTCCTGATCGCGTTATTCCCATGTTGCCAGAGATATTGTCGAATGGCTTATGTTCGCTTAAGCCTGAGGTTGATCGATATAGTCTGATTTGCGAATTAAATATTGATGCTAAAGGCAAAGTTAAGCATTCTTCTTTCTTTAAGGGGATTATTAAATCGGCGGCCCGGTTAACCTATACGGAAATGTCTGAGATTGTTGTCGAAAAGGATAATGATGCTAGACAGAAACGTGAGGCACTTGTATCTCATCTTGATGGTTTATATCAGCTATATAAGTTGCTGCATGGGGAACGCAAGAAACAAGGTCTAATCGATTTTTCTTCGCTTGAGTCGCGTTTTGAGTTTAATGATAAAGGTCATATTGAAGCAATTCATACTGTTGAAAGAAATGAAGCGCATCGTTTAATCGAAGAGATGATGTTGGTGGCCAATGTTGCTGCGGGAGAGTTTCTTGAAAAGAATGAAATCCCAACAATGTACCGTATTCACGAAACGCCTAAGTTGGAAAAGCTTGAGAACGTGCGGTCATTATTGTCGCAATTGGGTTTGTCATTAGGTGGTGGTGAAGAGCCGACTTCAAAAGATTATGCAATATTAATGGACGTCATTAGAAAACGTGATGATGCGCAAATGTTGGAAACGGTTTTGCTACGCAGTATGCCACTTGCCTCTTATAGCATGGTGAATGAAGGCCATTTTGGCTTAGGTTTTCCTATCTATGCTCACTTCACATCGCCTATTCGTCGTTATCCAGATTTGATGGTCCATCGTGGGATAGTACATATTATTGAAGGCAATGTAGCTGCGACGTTTAACTACTCTCCACAACAAGTGTTGGAATTGGCCGAACATTGCTCAATGACTGAACGTCGGGCTGAAGAAGCCTCGCGCGATGCGGCACAACGGCTTAAGTGTGCATTTATGGAAGATAAGGTTGGCGAAACGTTTAGTGGCATGGTGAGTTCAGTTACATCATTTGGTTTGTTTATCGTACTGGATGATATATTTATTGAGGGTTTGATTCATATTAGTAATCTTCCGGTAGATTATTATCACTTTGATGCAATTACACATACCTTGCGTGGTGAACGTGGAGGTAAGGTTTTCAAGCTTGGACAGAAACTCGATGTGCTTGTTACACGAGTTGATTTAGAAGAACGTAAAATAGACTTTGAGTTAAAAGAGAATGGGTAAACGAACAGATCAAATATTTGGCCTGCATGCAGTTAAACAGGTTCTAGAAAACACACCGGAAATAATTTTGAGTGCCTTGATACAAGAATCAATTCAATCAGAATCAGTGAGTTCAATTCATGGGTCACTTAATAAACTAGGTGTGTCGATTCAGACGGTACCACGTACTACCTTGAGCAAGATGGTTAAAAATCAGAATCATCAGGGTGTGATTTTGGAAGTTCGAAAAGCGGCAAAGAAAACAGAACACGATCTCGATGATGTATTGGAACAAAACAAAGATAATAATCCACTCTATTTAGTTCTCGACTCAATACAAGATCCACATAATCTCGGCGCCTGTATCCGTACGGCAGATGCGGCGGGTGTCACCGCAGTGATCATCCCGAATGATCGCGCGGCAAGTATTAATGAAACAGTGCGTAAAGTTGCGAGTGGCGCGGTAGAGAATGTTACCGTTATCAGCGTGGTGAATCTGGTGCGTGCAATGAAGAAGATAAAAGAAGCAGGTGTCTGGGTAGTGGGTACCGCAGGCGATGCTGAGCAAACGATCTATGAGCTTGATTTAAAGATTCCTACAGCCATTGTCATGGGCGGGGAAGGTAAAGGCATGAGAGATTCGGTTCAGAAAGAATGCGATTACACGGCTTCACTACCCATTCATGGTCAGGTTGAGAGCTTGAATGTATCAGTTGCGGCCGGCGTAGTTTTATATGAAGTTATGAGGCAACGAAGTATCTGAATCTCAATGTTTTAGCTCGAAAATGTAGAAAATTAGTGATGTTCTGTAATTTTCAGACAGATTTCTGGAATTTCAGGCTGTATCGCATTGCAGTAGGCAATCCAATCCATTAGAATCGCGCCACTTTATACATCCTTGCCTCACCCTGAAATGACCGGGGAGGCTAATAAACCTAGGGGATACACAATGAGACACTATGAAATCGTCTTTCTGGTTCATCCGGATCAGAGCGAGCAAGTTCCTGCGATGATAGATCGCTATCAGAGCATTGTCACAAGCAACAACGGCACAGTCCATCGTTTGGAAGATTGGGGCCGTCGACTTTTGGCATATCCAATTAATAAAATCCACAAGGCACACTATGTTCTTATGAACATCGAATGTGATGCCGAATCTCTAAATCAATTAACGGATGGTTTTCGTTTCAACGATGCAGTTATCCGTAATTTGGTTGTCAAAAAGGATGAAGCTGTTACTGAGGCATCTCACTTGATTAAAGCCAAGGAAGAAGAACAGTCTCGACCAGCACCCGTCGCTGCACCAGCAGCAGCTCCAGTAGAACCTGTTGCAGCTGAAGAAGCCGCACCAACAGAACCTGTTGCAGTTGCTGAAGCCGCCGCACCAGCAGCAGCTGTTGAAGAAACCAGTCAGGACGAAGCAGCTGAAGCAGCAGCCGATAAGCCTGAATCAGAAGACTAAATTGAGAGGATTATAAGATGGCTCGTTATTTCAAACGTAAAAGATTTTGCAGATTTACGGCAGATGGTGTTAAAGAGATTGATTACAAAGATCTCAATACATTAAAGAATTATGTATCTGAAAATGGAAAAATTGTTCCAAGTCGAATTTCAGGTACAAATGCTCGTTATCAAAGACAGTTATCAACTGCAATCAAGCGTGCGCGCTTTCTTGCTTTGATTCCTTATTGTGACGCGCATTAGGCTGAACTGAATAAGTATATTGCACATGTTCATCTACTGTTTAGATGGACATCTTTAAAGTGAAAACCAATTGTAAATTGGTCAAGTAGTAGTCATAAATGATCGGCAACTATATATTGAGTGGCAGGGTTCAGGCCATTGCAGCAACAACCTTTAGTGCCCTGATTTCGTTGTTATTGCCACCACTTGCCTTTCTAATTTGTGGCTCTGTTGTTGCCTTGATTACCCTGAGGAAAGGGGCAACTGTAGCACTACAAGTATTGATGGCAAGTCTGTTGGTGTTAGTGGCATTTTCACTACTTGCAAACTTACCAATACAACTGGTTTTTGCTTACGCATTAGTGATTTGGCTACCAGTCTGGTCCGCAGCGGTCGTACTTCGTTATTGTGAACGGCAGGGTATATTACTGCTTGCAGCAGGGTTAGTGGCAACTGCGTTAATCGTTGCGATATATTTCATTATTGGTGATGTAGCAGGATGGTGGCAGCAATGGTTGGCTATCATGTTAGAGAAAACGGTGCCGCCAGAAAATATAGACCAATATAAGGAAGTATTGGCACCAGCAGCGGGTATGATCAATGCGATGATGATTGCTGGGTTTATGCTGAATGTTGTAATGAGTGTTTTGTGTGGCAGGTGGTGGCAATCAAGATTGATTAACCCAGGGGCATTTCGAAAGGAATTTTATGCACTGAGCTTACCATCGCAAATATTGCCAGTAAGTGCCCTGATTGTGCTGTTGGTAATGGTTCTACCTGAACCTTGGCAGGATGTGTTCAGGGATATTATGATTGTTTTGATGTTTATGTATCTGATACAAGGCATCTCGTCAGTACATCGAAATGTTGATAAATTAAAGCTATCAACAGCATGGATTGTATCGATGTATTGTTTATTAATACTCCTGCCGCAAATGGCATTATTTATTGCCTGTTTGGGTATGACCGACGTTTATGTTAGTTGGCGTAGAGGGAAAATTGGCTCCAAAAACGAATTGTGAGACGAGTCAGTTTGTAAAGAATCTGTTATTATTAAATTGTTATGAATTGAGGTAATCTGATGGAAGTAATTTTGCTTGAAAAAGTACATAAACTCGGTGAGTTAGGTGATCAGGTCAAGGTCAAACCTGGATTTGGTAGAAACTATCTTATCCCTAGTGGTAAAGCCGTTTCTGCAACTGCAGATAATATTGCCAAGTTTGATGCTCGCAGGGCTGAGCTGGAAAAACACCAACAAGAATCGCTATCAGCAGCTACTGCTCGTGCTGAGAATTTAAATTCAGTAAGCATCTCAATCGCACGCAAAGCGGGTGCTGAAGGTAAATTATTCGGTTCGGTTGGGACTATCGATATTGCTGATACCGTTACTGAATCGGGTGTCGAGTTGGCGAAGCATGAAATTAGATTACCAGATGGCCCGATACGTAGTACGGGTGAATTTGAAGTTGATGTTCATCTTCATGCCGATGTATCTGCTAAAATTAAGGTGAATGTTGTTCCGGAAGAAGAAGATTAGTTTTTCACCCCGGCACAACAATACAATTAATCCTTCTAAATAGCCTTTAATTAGGCTGTTTACTGTTTTATTTGGATCGACTCGATCCAGGGACTGTTATGCAGGAATCGATACATACATCTTTATCGAGTGATGCTGAGACGCTGGCATTAAAGATCCCGCCGCATTCCATAGAGGCAGAACAAGCCGTTTTAGGCGGCGCTTTTTTAGATAAAGAAGCCTGGGACAAAGTAGTCGAACGCGTTCGCGAAGAAGATTTCTACCGAAAAGATCACCGTATAATTTTCCGAGCTATAAGTTCTCTCAGTGAAGATGGCCAACCCTACGATATTGTCACCGTTGCAGAGTGGTTGGAAAATCACCAGTTACTAGACGAAGCCGGCGGTATGCGTAACCTTGCTGCATTGGCTGAAAACACCCCCAGCGCAAGTAATATCAGTGCCTATGCTGATATCGTCCGTAAACGTTCTATTCTCAGACAACTGATTAGTGCAACAACTGACATCAACGATACTGTATTCAATCCTCAAGGTCGCAGCAGCGAACAAATTCTTGAATTCGCCGAGCAAACGGTTTTTGAGATCGCCGAAAATGAAAATCGTGGCCGAAAAAGTTACCAAGAGATCAAGGAGTATCTGAAAGAAGCACTGAATAGAGTGGATGAATTGTTTCATAAAGATAGCCCCATAACGGGTATCGCTACTGGCTTTGAAGACCTCGATATAAAGACAGCTGGGTTTCAGCGTTCGGATTTAATTATTGTTGCTGGTAGACCCTCTATGGGTAAGACTGCCTTTGCAGTCAACATAGCAGAAAATGCAGCAATAAAAGGACAGCACAGTGTTGCTATTTTTAGTATGGAAATGCCAGGCGAACAACTTGCCATGCGTATGATGTCTTCCTTAGGCCGAATTGATCAACATAAGGTTCGTACAGGAAAGCTGGATGATGAGGATTGGCCGCGATTAACATCAGCAGTGGGTATGTTACAAGAAACACGCATGTTTATAGATGATACTCCTGCACTAACACCAGCTGAGTTAAGAGCACGTTGTCGGCGTATTTCAAGAGAGCATGGACTTGACCTTGTTGTTGTAGATTATTTGCAACTAATGCAAGTAGCAGGTACAAATGAAAATAGGGCTACAGAAATTTCAGAAATATCACGCTCCTTAAAGGCGATGGCAAAAGAACTTAAAGTGCCCGTCATAGCATTATCACAGTTAAATCGAAGTCTGGAGTCTCGTACTGATAGACGACCTGTAATGTCAGATTTACGTGAGTCAGGTGCTATTGAGCAAGATGCTGATGTCATTCTCTTTATTTATCGGGATGAAGTTTATGATGAAGAGAGTAATGATAAGGGCGTAGCAGAAATAATTATCGGTAAACAACGTAATGGCCCGATAGGAAAGGTTAAGTTGGCTTTCCGTGGCCAATACACACGCTTTGAGAATCTAGCAGATGATTATGTTCATTCTCCTAACGGGTTCTCTGAATGACACGACCATCAAGGGTTGTCATTGATAAACAGGCACTGAAACACAATCTCCAACGAGTACGAGAGCTTGCTCCCAACTCAAAAATTATGGCGATCATCAAGGCCGATGCCTATGGGCATGGTTTGGTCAGAGTTGCTAATACGCTTAGTGATGCAGATGCATTTGGTGTCGCCTGCCTCGAAGAAGCTGAACAGTTAAGAGCGGCATCGATAACAACTCCCATAGTTTTGCTTGAAGGCCCACACAAGGCCGTTGAATTAATATCAATCGTTCAATTGCAACTTGAAATAGTAATCCATAATGCATTTCAGTTAGAGATATTAGAACAAACAACACTCGAAAAACCACTTCAAGTCTGGGTAAAAATTGATACCGGAATGCATAGATTAGGGTTCCCACTTGATAATATAAGGGACATTTTAAAACGTGTTGCAGATTGCAAAAACATCAAATCTTCTTTCCGCTTGATGACGCATCTAGCTACTGCTAATGAACAAAATAACCCGTTAACACAGATACAGTTAGAAAACTTTAAACAGGTTTGTGACGGTTTCGATGTAGAAAAGACCATTGCAAATTCTGCAGCAGTGATTGGTTTTCCAGAAACACATGCTGATTGGAATCGACCCGGGTTGATGCTCTATGGTGTATCGCCAATCGCCGACAGACATGCGCATGAACTGAACCTAAAACCGGTGATGACTTTAGAATCAGAATTAATATCGATTCAAAATTTAAAAAAAGGTGAGCCAGTGGGTTATGGCGCAACGTGGCGTTGCCCTGAAGACATGCCTGTTGGTGTCGTAGCGGCTGGTTATGGAGATGGATTTCCACGTCATGCCAAGTCTGGTACACCAGTACTTGTTAATGATGTTCGTTGTTCATTAATTGGCCGAGCCTCAATGGATATGTTAACTATCGATCTTAGAAATCAACCGCAGGCTAAGGTTGGTGACCGGGTCGTCTTATGGGGTGAGTCCTTACCGGTAGAAGAAATTGCCCAATACGCTGATACCATTCCCTATGAATTATTATGCGGTGTGCATAAACGGCTGGAATTCATCGAACATGGCTAAACCAAAAATTCAATTTCAATGTAATGAATGTGGAGCTGAGACACCAAAGTGGGTTGGTCAGTGTCCCGAGTGTATGGCTTGGAATACACTTCAGGAAAGTGTAGTTGAAAAGAAAGCAGCATCTAACTCTAGTCGTTTTCGTGAACACCTGGCCGGGCCCTCAGAAGTATGCTCACTTGATTCTGTTGAAATGTCGGAGACTCCAAGGCAAGCAACTGGATTAACAGAATTGGATCGTGTCATGGGCGGTGGTCTTGTTAATGGCTCAGTGACATTAATTGGCGGTGATCCTGGTATCGGTAAATCAACTTTGTTATTGCAGACATTAGCTTGTTTGGATAGTGCCTCAGGTGTACCAAGCTTGTATGTGACAGGTGAAGAATCGGCACAACAGGTAGGACTGCGTGGTAAGCGTTTAGGATTATCTTTAGGTTCGCTACGAATTTTAACAGAGAATCATCTTGAACATATTTTGAATGTCGCCAATAAAGAAAAGGCGAAGGTGATCGTTATTGATTCTATTCAAACTGTCTATAGTGATATGTTGCAATCTGCGCCGGGTTCAGTCGCACAAGTAAGGGAGTGTGCTGCGCAATTGGTTCGATTTGCCAAGCAAACCGATACAGCATTATTTTTGGTTGGACATGTTACTAAAGAGGGCGCATTAGCAGGGCCAAGAGTTTTAGAGCACATGGTTGACACGGTGCTTTACTTTGAGGGTGATAGCAGTAGTCGTTATCGTGTCGTTCGTACTGTAAAAAATCGTTATGGTGCAGTGAATGAATTAGGCATCTTTGCCATGACCGATAAAGGCTTAAGAGAAGTCTCTAACCCATCGGCTATATTTTTATCGCGTCATGATGATCAAGTGTCAGGTAGTGCCATCATGGTAACAAGGGAAGGAACACGGCCAATGTTGGTTGAAGTGCAGGCCTTGGTTGATCAATCACACCTAGGTAACCCTCGACGTGTTGCGCTTGGTCTGGAACAAAATAGATTGGCAATGTTACTAGCTGTTTTACATCGTCACGCTGGAATTTCCATGAGTGATCAGGATGTGTTTATTAATGTTGTCGGTGGTGTACGAATTGCCGAGACAGCGGCAGACTTACCTTTGTTGCTGGCAATAATTTCTAGCTTTAAAAACAAACCGCTACCTAATGATATGGTGATGTTTGGCGAAGTTGGCTTGTCTGGCGAGATCCGTCCAATTCAAAATGGTATGGAACGCTTGAATGAAGCAGCCAAACACGGCTTTGAGCAATCATTGATTCCAATAGCGAATAAACCTAAAGTAGATGTCCCTGATATGAATATTCAAACAGTGACACATGTCTCTCAGGTGATGGAAAAAGTAGGCTTATAGTTTAATTTTAGCTAGCCATCATATTTTTAATATCTCGATCAAGTACCTGTTCGTCACCAAGATTCAATTCAACCAATCGTTTTAGAATCGACACGCTTTCAAGGTCAATATTTGTACATTGTAGACCTAATGATTCGTCTTCAATGTGAACTTGTTTAACATTCATATTGATAATTGAATTGTGGTCTTCTAGTTCAACGCTTATATCGAATTCATCATTATCGTTGTGGTTCCAGTTTTCAGGTCTTGTGACAAGTACACCTTTTAGCGAAATATCGATTAGGTTTGATCCCCAATCACCATCTTCGCTGTGTATGGTCAGAGGGGCGTCAAAGGCGATACGGTTAAATTGACGCTTATCTGTGTAAACGGTTTTAATACTCATGCTAGTCTCCAGTCTAATTGTCTAAGAAGAGTGTGTCTTCATTTGTGTAGCAAGCGCTGATCCTGCAATTTTTGCGAGGGTATACAGTTGCAATGCATGATCAATGCAAAATCTAGACCGGAAAATCAGGCTTGGGTGCTTTCTAGGTTCTCTTCAAGTAGCTTTATACGAGCCATTTTTATAGAATTTTCAGATACTTGGGTGACTTCTACAAGATAATTATCGATTTTTAATGTGGTGCCTGATTCGGGTATAAATTCCAGATGCTCTAATAAAAGTCCATTTAAAGTCTTTGGCCCATCAGTTGGGAGGCTCCATTTCAACTGACGATTTATCTCACGCAGGTGAACTGAACAGTCAACTAGGTAAAAATCATCCTCCTGACTTTGAATATCAAGATTATGTGCCTGCATGTCTGTCGTGAACTCACCGACAATCTCTTCCAGTATATCTTCCAAAGTCACTAAACCTTGGATGACGCCATATTCATCAACAACAATCCCAAAGCGACGTTTATTGCGCTGAAAATGCATCAACTGAGTATGCAGTGGTGTCCCTTTGGGGACAAAGTAACTATCAATCAGAACCTCTTTGATAGCCTCGTGTGTAAGCTCATTTTTTTCAGTCATGAGTCGAGCCACGCGCCGTAGATGTATCACCCCAATAATATTATCAATACTGGATTGGTACACTGGTAAACGCGTGTGTTGGCAATGGCTTATCTGTTCAATTATTTCATTTATGGGTTCGTCCAGATCTATTGCTGTAACTTCATTTCTGGGTACCATGATGTCATCAACAGTCACATTTTCCAGTTCCAAAATGTTGATCAACATACGTTGATGACGTTGCGGTATTAAGGCGCCGGCTTCTAATACGACAGTTCTTAATTCTTCTCGTGAGAGATGGTCATCGCCTTGATCATTTAAGGAAATTCCCATCAAATTTAATAGGCCATTTGAAACCCAGTTTATTAGCCAAACTGCCGGATAAGCCAGCTTCATCATTGGTGCAAGGATGTAACTTGCCGGAAAGGCAATAGACTCCGGCTTAAGTGCGGCAATAGTCTTTGGCATAACTTCGGCAAAGATTAAAAACACCATAACTAATACAATCGGTGCCAAAGCAACACCCAAATCACCCAATAAACGTATTCCTACTAGCGTCGCTATCGAGGCTGCCATGAAGTTAACCAGATTATTCCCGAGTAAAATAAGACCAATCAGGCGGTCAGGTCTTGCCAGCAGCTTTTCAGAAATAATGGCGCTACGTTTGCCTTCTTTTGCCATATGGCGCAGACGATAGCGGTTTAAGGCTATCATGGCAGTTTCTGAGCTGGAGAAAAATGCAGAAAAAATGACTAAGAAGAATAGGGTTCCTAATAGAACCGATAACGGAATGTCGTCCAAAAAATGATGACCTCAATAATGACCAGTGGGTATTGTGCTGGATCACCCCGTACCTATGTCAAGTTATAGCGTGAATTATGTGGGCTTAAACGCGTTGTAAGAGGACTTCAAGGACAAACTTTGAACCGAAGTAGGCGAGTAATAATGCCGTAAAACCACCTAAAGCCCAGCGTATGATTTGTTTTCCACGCCAGCCGGCCGACCAGCGACCCCAAAGCAAGATTGCGTAGATGACCCAAGCGACCATCGACAATATGGTTTTATGTGCAAGGTGTTGCGCAAAGATGTCATCAATAAACATTGTTCCTGAGGCAAGACTAAGGCTTAACATGAAAAAACCGATGACAATAATTTGTATCAGTAGAGCCTCCATCACCTGTAGGGGAGGCAGTGTATTCATGATGATTGCGGCACGTTTTTCCTTAATCAGTTTGTCCTGTACTGCGAGCATAATAGCCTGAACAGCGCTAATCATTAATAAACTATAGGCGCAGATAGATAATAAGATGTGAATGCGTAACCCAAGTGATAAGGATTCACTTAATAGACGTTCATCCGGTATAAAAAGCTCTAGCAATATGGCTAAGCCAGCGGCTGGAAAGAGTATCAGGAGCAGGTTTTCCAACGGACGTAACAAGGAAGACAGTAATACGATTAATGCGACCAGCCAGCTAATCAATGAAATAGCATTAAAAAATCCAAAATCAAAACCACTTCCTATAATAATCGACTGATACAGTAAGTGACCATGTAAAACGATGCCGATAGCGCCTGATATCAACGCGATTGTTCGTCTCTTGTTAAATAATTCTGACGCAGTAATTATCCTGGCACCTAGCAGGCAAGTTGATGACAGGTAAAGTAATACAGCTGCAATAGCTTGAAGACTCATAGTTCAATATTTTCTATGGGGATAAGTAGATGATTGCATATTCTGACGGGCTGTAGAAGTGTTGATTCTGTTGCAAACATGCGAATGATTTTTTAAGTTATTGAATTAATAAGTTAGAATAGCCGACTATTTTACTAAAATGAAATGATGAATCTAGAACACTATGTTTGATGCTCTTTCTGATAAATTAACTCGGGTTTTTAAAGACCTACGTGGCCATGGTCGTCTTAGCGAAGAGAATATAGGCGCTGGCCTACGCGAAGTCCGTATGGCATTGCTTGAAGCCGATGTCGCCTTGCCGGTTGTGCGTGATTTTATTCAACATGTCCGTGATCGTTCGCTGGACAAAGAAGTCGTTACCAGTCTAACTCCGGGGCAAGCACTGATTAAGATTGTTAATGAAGAGTTGGTTTCCCTCATGGGAGAAAGCAATGAGCCATTAAATCTCAAAGCACAGCCTCCCGCGGTTATTCTACTGGCAGGATTACAAGGCGCAGGTAAAACGACCACCGCTGCAAAATTGGGTCGCTGGATTAAACAGAAAGAGAATAAAAAAGTCGCCGTAGTGAGTTGCGATGTTTATCGGCCTGCGGCTATTAAACAATTACAGACCTTGGCGAATGAAAATGATTTGGTCTGGATAGAAAGTAAGGAGACTGAAAAGCCGGCTACCATCGCTGCCAATGCTGTTGATTTAGCTCGCCGCCAGCTGATAGATGTACTCATTGTTGATAGTGCAGGGCGCTTGCATATCGATGATGAGATGATGCAAGAGATTCAAACTGTGCATGACAAGATAACACCCGTCGAGACCTTGTTCGTTATTGATAGCATGATGGGGCAAGATGCCGTTAACGCGGCGGCGGCATTTAATAACGCTTTACCTTTAACAGGTACTATCCTGACCAAAACTGATGGTGATGCACGTGGTGGCGCCGCACTAACAGTCAAACACGTCACTGGAAAACCAATTAAATTCATTGGTACCGGTGAAAAAAGTGATGCATTAACGCCATTTCATCCAGAACGTATTGCTTCTCGAATATTAGGCATGGGTGATGTCCTCAGCCTGATTGAAGAAGTAGAAGAAAAAACAGATCAAAAAGAAGCACTGAAGTTAGCCAAGAAACTTAAAACAGGTAAAGGCTTTAATCTGGAAGACTTTCGTGAGCAATTAAAACAAATGGGTAGTATGGGCGGTATTGCAGGGTTGGTGGATAAAATACCGGGTATGTCGCAATTGCCGCCCGGTGCAGCTGCCCAAGTTAATGATAAGGAGTTTGTTAAACTAGGCGCGATTATTGATTCTATGACGCGCAAGGAACGATTTAATCCCACCATAATTAATGGCTCACGTAAAAAACGAATTGCCAGTGGATCAGGCACACAAATTCAAGACATAAATAAACTACTTAAACAGTTTAAACAAATGCAAAAAATGATGAAAAAAATGTCTGGCAAAGGCGGCATGGCGAAGATGCTGCGTGGGATGGGCGGCAATATGCCGCCACCTGGGATGCCATTCAAATAGTAATGTCAGACGAAACAGAAAAGTCCGCACTAGATTATCATCGCTTTCCCAAACCCGGGAAGATTGAAATATCCGCAACCAAACCGCTGGCAAATCAACGTGATTTAGCCTTGGCTTATAGCCCAGGTGTGGCTGAGCCATGCAAGGCTATCGCAACAGAAAGCCGAATGGCTGCTGAATTAACTGCACGCTCAAATCTCGTTGCCGTTGTTACTAATGGCACAGCAGTTTTAGGTTTGGGTGATATAGGCCCTCTTGCAGCAAAACCGGTTATGGAAGGCAAGGCGGTATTGTTCAAAAAATTTGCCGGTATCGATGTCTTTGATCTTGAAATCAACGAAAAGGATCCGGATAAGCTGATCGAGATTATTGCCAGTCTGGAGCCTACTTTTGGTGGCATTAATCTGGAAGACATACGTTCGCCAGAGTGTTTTATCGTTGAGGGCAAATTACGCAAAAGATTAAATATCCCGGTGTTTCATGATGACCAACATGGCACGGCGATTATTGTTGCTGCCGGAATTATTAATGCACTTAAAATTGTTGGTAAAGAAATTTCTGAAGTTAAAGTTGTGTCAACGGGAGCGGGTGCAGCAGGCATCGCTTGTCTTAAACTGCTGGTTAAGATGGGCATGAAAAAAGATAATATTATTGCCGTTGATCATGTTGGTGTGATTTATAAAAACCGTCGTGCCGAGCAAACACCCCATAAGCGACTGTTTGCCAGTAATACCAAATTAAGAACTCTTTCCGAAGTGATGAAAGATGCTGACATCTTTCTTGGCTTATCTGGCCCAGGTGTTTTAAAACAGGAGATGGTCAGGAGTATGGCCGACAATCCTATAATATTTGCCTTGGCGAATCCGATACCGGAAATATTACCTGAAGAGATCAAGGCAGTGCGTGATGATGCGATAATTGCCACGGGGCGTTCGGATTATCCTAATCAGGTTAACAATGTGTTGTGTTTCCCCTTTATCTTTCGTGGTGCACTTGATGTTGTTGCCACTACTATCAATGATGAGATGAAGATCGCTTTGGTTCATGCCTTGGCAGAAATGGCCACTGAAGAGACACCGGAAGCAGTTGCTGCCGTCTATGGTGGTGAAGAACTGAAGTTTGGCAGGGAATATTTAATTCCGAAGCCTTTTGATCCAAGGTTAATCGTTAAGTTGGCACCAGCAATAGCTCAGGCTGCGATGGACAGTGGTGTTGCCACGCGACCGATTGAAGATATGGAAGCCTATCGTCAGCATCTATCACAATATGTGTTTCAGTCAGTTATCTTGATGAAGCCATTGTTTGAAAAAGCAAAAAGTGATCCTAAACGACTGGTATATGCGGAAGGTGAAAAAACCAGGGTTCTGCATAGTGTGCAATCGGTGCTTGATGAACGATTAGCAAAACCAATATTGATCGGTGATCCAGATACGATAGAAAACAGAATAAAACATATGGGGCTTCGACTTCGACCCGGAATTGATATTGAAATAATTAATCCTAATGTATACATGGATAAGATGAACATTAGTCTTGAAGGCGTCACAGAGGTCAATACTTGTGTCGCGACCAAGATGGTAGAGCAAGGGCAAGCCGATGCCATGATCTGCGGTACTGATGGACACTTCCACGATCACCTTGACCATGTCACCAAAGAGCTAGGTATTCATGAAGAGCTCAATCAGGCAGCAGCAGTCAATGTGATATTACTTAAAAGAGGTGCCTTTTTTATCTGCGATACAGCAGTAACAGTTGATCCCACTGCGGAGCAAATCGCAGACAACACTTTGTTAGCTGCGAAAACAGTGCAGCGTTTTGGCTTGACGCCAAAAGTGGCATTACTTTCTTTTTCAAATGGTGATGATATTGATTCTGATACTAGCAAAAAAATGACTGCGGCAATGGAGATAATTCATAAACAGGATCCTGATTTAGAAGTGCAGGGGCCGATTCGAGCCGATGCGGCTTTGCTGAGTGATATACGCCGACGGGTATTGCCGTATTCAAAGCTGGTTGAGAATGCAAACCTGTTGATCATGCCTAATCTCGATGCGGCTAAAATTGCTTATGATATGGTCAAGATTCTGGGTGAGGCAGTTTCAATTGGTCCAATTTTAGTTGGACTTAATCACCCGGTACATATCCTGACGCCTTCATCCACGGTACGCAGAATAGTGAATGCCAGTGCTATTGCTGTTGTTGATGCGCAGATAAAGGCGAATGAGTCGCGGTCGTTATTGGAAGTTAGAAATTAAACAGTCTTCTCTCGGGCTTTAGAATGAATATCGCCAGGATAGTGGCAATAGTAATACTGGAGAAACAAATCAGACTCCATTCAGGAATGCTCAGACCGATAAATTGCCATTGAACCTCAGCGCATTCGCCAGAACCAGTGAAGATCATCTTTAATGCTTCTGAAAAAGGAAATACTTCAAGCATATATTCTAGTCCCGGGCCACATTCAGGCACCAGTTCCGGTGGCAAATGTTGTAACCATGTCTGTCTGCCAGCAATGCCTACACCAATCAAGGCAAAAATAATCAACAGAATGTTGTACACAATTCGAGATACATTCATTGGATTATGAATAGCGCCAATAAGCGCAATAACGGCGATCGCTATATAAGACATACGCTGAAACACACATAGTGGACAGGGTTCAAGTTCCTGAGCATGTTCCAGATAGAGTCCAAAGCCAAGCAAAGATAGGCAAATGATAAAAAGTGCGAGATAAAATAGTCTTGAAGTCAGCATAACGTTATTATTTTTATTGTAGTTTTTACGAGATTTTAAAAGATTTAATGATTATCGAATTCCCCTCAATCCAGCATAATATCGCGTAGAGACTAAAAATAAAAATCCATTCAAAAAACGTCCATTTAATATGTCGCTAAAAACCAACAATGATCGCTGTCAGGATCTTTGAAATCACCTTTCCTATCTTTGCGATAGTGGCAGCAGGTCTGTTTTATGCCAAAAGATTCAGGCCGGATATGGCGCTCCCCAATCGTTTGAATATGGACATATTTATTCCTTGTCTGTTGTTCAGTGCATTGATTGAACGCGGTGGTATTTCTGACCTGTTTGGCGGATTGACGCTCGCAATTACATTGGTAATTCTGCTTTCGGGATTACTTGCCTTGTTGGCCTCATATATGTTCAATATCGATCCCCGTAGCCTATGTCCGCCTATTATGTTTGCCAATGCAGGGAATCTGGGTTTGCCATTAGTCATATTAAGTTTTGGTGAAGTGGCATTGTCAGCAGCGGTGAACTGTTTTATTGTCTGTAATTTTTTTCACATTACACTTGGCAGATACCTGTTGAATAGGCAATCTAATATTCTAAAGGTCTTTCTCTCGCCATTGATTGTAGCGGTTGTATTGGCAGTGACAGTGAGTCTGTTACATATAACGGTACCGCAGACACTATTAGAACCCATACGCATGTTAGGAAATATAGCAGTACCATTATTATTGTTTGCACTTGGTGTACGCCTTATTGATATAAAGTTATCTGAATGGAAGATTGGCTTCTCAGTTGCTTTGCTCGCGCCAATTTGTGGCGTCGCTATCGTTTTGTTGATTACGCCGTTCATAGACTTAACGCGTTTAGAGCAGGGTGTTTTATTTTTGTTTGGTGCGTTACCGCCAGCGGTGATGAATTTTATATTTGCTGAACATTATAATCAGGAACCATCAAAAGTAGCGGCGATGGTTTTATTTGGAAATGCGTTTGCAGTTGTTTCTATACCGATGGCATTGGTATATGTGTTACCGAGATTTGGTTAGTTTAAACTTCAATACAATCAATTAAATTTAGATTCAAAAAACTCAGCCATTCTTTTTTCACTCCAATACTTTGGCTTTAAGGGTATGTCGCCATAAACAAAGCCAACATGACCTCCTTGTTCTGTAAGTTCTAATGTGACGCGATCTGATAGTTCATCTTCGTGAGGGAGTGCACTCTGGTTCATGAAGGGGTCGTCTTTGCTGTGGAGTATTAAAGTAGGGGTGGTGATGTGTTTTATGAATTTTTTGCAACTGGATTTGGTGTAGTAGTCATCTGCACTTTTGAAGCCATGTATGGGCGCGGTGACGTTGTGGTCGAATGAATAGAATGTATTCCATTCATTTAGTTTATCTAAATCGATGGGCGCGGGATTGTCTTTGAATTTATCGCGCGTTTTTTTTGTGAGACTGTTGATCAAATGGCCTTGGTATATTTTGGAGAATCCTGTTTCTAATTCATTGGCGCATATGCCAAGATCAAAGGGGATTGATATAGCCATTGCCGCTGTTAAAGGACAGTCATCACCTTGTTCACCTAGGTATTTAATCAGTGCGTTTCCGCCGAGTGAGATTCCTACCGCTGCAATCTTTCTATTGGGGTAACGAATTATTAATTCGGTGATAAAAGAATTAATGTCGCCGGTATCACCTGAATGATAGCTACGATCTAAACGGTTATGTCGCCCGCTGCAACCCCGGAAGTGCATAAGAACACCTTGCCAACCACATGCTTTTATAGTTTTTAATAATCCTTGTGCATAGGGTGAATCTATTGAGCCTTCGAGGCCATGGAACAGAACAACTAGTGGACCTGTTTCTGTTTTATCAGTCCAGGCAAGATCGACGAAATCACCATCCGGTAATTCGAACTCTTCATTGATGAGATTTATGGAAGTTGATGTATGAAATAATCTCGAATACAGCGTTTGTAAGTGACGGTTGGAGCACCACCATGCAGGTTTGAATTCGCTGTTGATGATGTTGATTGATGAAGCCTTTTAATAATTATTGCTTATGATTCGATAGTATAGGGGAGTTCAATGATTGTGACTTCTTGATTTTCAATTATCAATTTGTCATTTAATTTATCTAGCGCAATTACCGCTAGTGCATAGCATGATCCGTTTGGGTGCATCTCAGCGTTTAGAATATTACCAACGACATTATCAGACTGTTCTAAAGTTAAACGATCGCCAATCGATAGTTGTTGTTCTGCTTTTATTAAACAAAGCCGTTTTTTTACTTCCCCGCGATAATGTAAACGCGCGATAACTTCTTGGCCTGGGTAACAACCTTTTTGATAACTTAATCCATTTAGGGCATCAAGATTTAGCATCTGTGGTAAATACTGTTCCTGAGTTAAAGATGTTATCCACGGCAGTCCAGCAAGAATATCTAACAGATTCCAGATGTGACTCTTTGTTATTGTTACGCGATTTTTAGAATTCGATATATTATTCTTTAATGCATCAATGCTGCCTGTAATTAGATAGCGGCCAGAACCATCGGGATGACAAATTACAATTAAGCCATCATCGGCATTTACTTCTCCAGTATTTGTCGGAAAGTTCTTGTTTAATGTATCAAGTTCATTGTAATTGGCTAAGCCAACTAAAGGTGATGAGTCTGATATATCATTTATTGTCACATCAGATCGCATGACAAACATTCCCAGTCTTTTTTGTACAAAATCTTTTAAGTCTTCTTTGAATATCAGCAGATAGGCAATACCGGTGTTGATGATTAAGAAATTTGTAATTAACTGGCCTTTAGGATTGCACCATGCGGAAATTTGCGCGGCAGGTTCTTCAATAAGATTCAAATCATTTATGAATTGTCCGTGTAAAAACACATGACGGTCATTACCACCGACGGCCAGCATAGCAAATCCAGAAAGGGGAGTAGCTAAGGGTGTTTCAGAAATATCGATGTCTGAATGATTAAAATCGATGACACCGTTATCTTGTATTGTTGCTCCTTCTTGTTCAAGAAAGGCTTGCCATGATTCGTGCATAATTGTAATTCAGTCTATCTGCCTGGATCGTCTAATTAAGGTAATGATGCGTTTTATACCATCATTTTCCGGTTCATCTTTTCCCATTATCCAGTTGAGGATATCAAGATCGGCCTCATCCAGTAACTGCGCAAATGAATCTTTATCTGCCTTACTCAATGTGTCATAGGTTTGATTTAGAAACGTCTGAAGGACTATGTCCATTTCCCGTATTCCACGGCGACAGCGCCAGAGAAGACGAGAACGTTCTCCTTCCATTTTAAAGAGTACGAGTCAGCAACAACTTTTTGATTTCAGCGATAGCTTTCGCTGGATTTAATCCCTTTGGACAAGTGTTAGTACAATTCATGATGGTATGACAACGGTAAAGTCGAAACGGGTCTTCCAGATCATCTAGTCGTTCACCGGTATATTCATCACGGCTATCGGCAATCCAGCGATAGGCTTGTAATAAAATAGCCGGGCCTAGATAACGATCACTATTCCACCAATAACTCGGACAACTTGTAGAACAGCAAGCACACAAGATGCACTCATATAGGCCATCGAGTTCAGCACGTTCTTCTTTTGATTGCAGCGTTTCTGCATCTGGTGGAGGAGCAGTTTGAGTTTGCATCCAGGGCTTAATTGATGCGTATTGCGCATAAAAGTGCGTTAAGTCCGGAACCAGATCTTTTACGACAGGCATATGTGGTAATGGGTAGATTGGAACGTCACCTTTATACTCTGCAATCGCTGAGGTACAGGCCAAGGTATTTGTGCCACCAATATTCATGGCACAAGAGCCACATATACCTTCGCGACAGGAGCGACGAAAGGTTAATGTAGAATCAATTTCATTTTTAATATATATGATGGCATCTAATATCATCGGGCCACAGTTATTGAGGTCGATTTCATAGCTATCTAATCTTGGATTCTCACCGGAGTCAGGTTCCCATCGATATATACGAAACGTTTTCTTGTTAGACGCTCCTTCTGCAGCAGAGAAGGTCTTGCCCGCTTTTACTTTAGAATTTTTGGGTAATGTAAATTCAGCCATAATTATTCTCTATTTTATAATTCGATTAGTACACACGTTTCTTTGGTGGAAAGACATCGACTTCATCTGTCAGCGTAAACATATGTACAGGTCGATATTCGAAACTGACTTCACCATGATCATTAAATTTAGCCAAGGTATGTTTCATCCAGTTTTCGTCATCACGATCCGGAAAATCTTCGCGGGCGTGGCCGCCACGACTTTCCTCACGATTGTATGCACCATGAATACTGACCATGGCACAGCGTAGGAGGTTATCGAGTTCTAGTGTTTCTACCAGATCGGTATTCCAGACCATGCCCTTATCTTCAACCTTCACTTGTGAGAATGATTCCCAGATTTTCGCCATCTCATCGATGCCATGTTTCATGGATTCACCAGTACGGAAAACAGCAGCATCGTTTTGCATGGTACGTTGCATGTTATTTCGTATTTCAGCGGTCGATATAGAGCCTTTGTTATGACGCAATTTATCCAGACGATCCAAAGCTTCATCACCGGCGTTAGGCATCGATTTATGTGCCTGACTGGGTTTAATGTTTTCTGCACAGTAATTGGCTGCTGCACGACCAAAGACAATCAAGTCGAGTAATGAGTTAGAACCTAAACGGTTAGCGCCATGAACTGATACGCAAGCCGCTTCGCCAATAGCCATTAGACCTTCGACAATCGTATCGGGGTCTCCATCTTTCAAAGTGACAACCTGTCCATGGTAGTTGGTTTGAATGCCACCCATGTTGTAATGGACAGTTGGAATAACCGGTATCGGTTCTTTAGTTACATCAACTCCAGCAAAGATCTCTGCCGACTCAGCAATACCAGGTAAGCGTTCATTAATAACCTCTGGACCCAAGTGTTCAAGATGCAAATGGATATGATCTTTATCTTTGCCAACACCACGGCCTTCACGTATCTCCATAGTCATGGAGCGACTAACAACATCACGTGATGCTAAGTCCTTAGCAGAAGGTGCATAGCGCTCCATAAAACGCTCACCTTCCGAATTAGTAAGATAACCACCTTCTCCACGTACACCTTCGGTAATTAAACAGCCTGAACCGTAAATCCCAGTTGGGTGAAATTGAATAAATTCCATGTCTTGCAGCGGTAGGCCTGCACGGAGAACCATGCCATTGCCATCACCAGTACATGTGTGGGCTGAGGTTGCCGAGAAATAAGATCGACCATAACCGCCAGTTGCCAATACGACTTGATGTGCGCGGAAACGATGAATCTTTCCGTCTTCCAGATTCCAGGCCATCACTCCACGGCAGACGCCGTCATCATCCATAATTAAATCAAAGGCAAAGTATTCAATATAGAATTCTGCTTCGTGTTTTAACGATTGTTGGTAGAGTGTATGCAAAATAGCATGTCCGGTTCTATCTGCAGCAGCACAAGTTCGTTGTGCGGTACCTTCACCATAATTTGTGGTCATACCACCAAAGGGTCGTTGATATATCTTCCCTTCTTCAGTTCGAGAGAAAGGCACTCCTTGATGTTCTAGTTCGATAACAGCTGGTACGGCTTCGCGACACATATATTCAATGGCGTCTTGATCGCCCAACCAGTCAGAGCCTTTTACGGTGTCATACATGTGCCAACGCCAATCATCTTTTCCCATATTGCCAAGTGAGGCGCTCATCCCACCTTGTGCAGCGACAGTATGGCTGCGAGTTGGGAAAACTTTAGTGATACACGCTGTCTTTAATCCTTTCGCGGCCATGCCGAATGTCGCTCTAAGACCAGCACCGCCTGCACCAACGACGACGATGTCGTACTTGTGTTCAATAATTTCGTATGATTTTGTCATTATTATTTACAGTCCCAAATAAACCTTTAAAACAGCAATTGCGGCGCTAAGCCCAGCCAACAACGCAAGAAATTTGACCAGAATTATACAAGCAATTTTTTGCCATTCTGAGTCGATGTAATCTTCTATAATTACCTGTAGACCTAAGGCCGCATGGTAGTAGAGTGAGATTATAAAAAGCAGCATAAGGACTGCATTTAATGGATTCGCTAGCCAGGCGACAACAGTTGCGTAATCAGCGCCTGTTACCACTACTAAAGAATAGATAAACCATAAACTAAGTGGCACTAGTGCTAGCGCCGTAAGACGTTGTGACCACCAATGGTGAACACCTTCTTTAGCTGAACCGAGTCCACGAACACGTGCTATAGGAGTTTGCAGGCTCATAGCGCACCTCCAAGGAATAACGTAATAATTGTCAAGATGATGCTAAAGGCAATGGAGGCATAGCCAGTCATGTAGACAGTTGATATTTCCAGTCCTTTTGCAGCGTCCCAGAATAGATGTCTGATGCCATTGGCGAGATGGAAGTAAAACGAAAAAACAAATGCAACAAGGCCGATTTTTCCATACCAAGTAGTTGCATGTAATTGTAAATTGTTAAATGCCTCTTCACCGGTAGCAAGACCAACTAACCAGCAGGTTAGTAGCAATGCTCCCAGACTCAGTAAGACACCAGTACCTCTGTGAGTAATCGATAAAATCGACGTCAATTGAGGTTTATAGACTTGTAAATGGGGTGATAACGGTCGTTTCACCGATTCCATAATTGATATCCTCTAGAGTAATTTGTTGTTTTGACCTGTAGCAATCTTCAAGCCAGTCGGTTTTTGCACTTTTTTTTATTCTTTTTGCTAGAAATCGATGCAGCGCCCTTTTTTCTCCCAGTCACCATATCGAGTAGGTTCAGGACCCTTAGGGCCGCCAATCTCTGTCAGCTTCGCTTTAGACTTGGTTTTTTCAGGCTGATAGGAAGTATTAACATCCTTGTGCCCTTTATTATCTGAATTTTTACTATTATCCATTTTATTTTTCATAATGATACGCATGTGAAGATGTTATTATCTATATGCTGCAATGCAAGAGCGTAATACTAAGGTTATTTTGAATAAAAATCACGCTAGAATCACAATATCGGAGAATGGACTCCCAACAATCAGCAATATCACATGGACAGTCACGAAAACCCTTTTCTTGTCACGTTAAGACTACCTATTAGAGATTCTTCGATAATCACTATCGTGCTTATTTCAGCCAACGGTTTTTGTATATTTGTGCCTTGGTTAACAGGTCTAGATTTGAATTTGAAGATATTGCTGACAGCTCTCCCTACTTTGAATTTGTGTTATTTAATCTATAAATACAGGTTTAAAGTGACAACAGAGCGAGTGACAGAACTAATACTCGGTTCTGAAGATGATTGGCAGCTAAAAATGGCTGATGGCGAAGTGTATAAGGCCACATTGGCTGATTCACTATTTGTACATCCTTTATTGACCATTATCTTATTAAAGTATGGACGACATAAGGACTACTTCATTTTTACACCTGATAATATTGATGATGATTTATTTAGGAGATTACGTGTCAGACTTCGTTTTAAAGTTAATGGTGAACAATCGAGAGATGCTATGAAATAAAATGCGACCACCACGCTATCCAGAGCTTTCTAAGGGGGGTGAGACTTGTATTTGTACTCAACAATTTACAACCATCATTAAGAATTTCATCACAAGTATTGAGTGCCAATCGATTTAAAATCAAGCCCTGTTTAAAGGCAGAGGAATTATCCTTACGTAAACCGATATAGTTTTCTTCTAACAGCTTTTTTAACTCCTTTATTAAGGGGGAGAAACTGTCTGTTTGATTTATTGTGTTTTTTTGAGTTTCAAGCCTCAAATTAAGCAAATCATCTTGCTTAATGATATTTTCTGGAATTATGCAGCGTGTTTCAGTGACATAGGTATTTGGATCTTGCAGACATCGAAGATAATGATAAACAGACCCTAAGGCGCGATATTTTTGTAACGATGAAGTATCTGTTACACCCAGTTGGATTCCGCATAGATGCCAAATTTCACCGGCTGTTGAATTATATAAAACTAAGGCCGTGCTTAGATTCTCAGTTTGATCAATGAACAAAAAATTATCAAAATTATTAATAATTGAAATGAAAGATGTTCTTAGATTTTGATCGAGCGTGATGCAGTCTATTAAATACTTTGTGATCGGGTGTCGCGGTTGTTGTTGGAAAAGTCGTTCTATCTCTTCTTGCCACCAATGCAGTTTTATTCTTGCAATGCCTGGATCTGAGCATTCCTGAATAATATCTGTAAGTTCATAGAGAAATGCATGTAGCCCGGTAATAACGGCTTTACTTTTTTCTTCCTCAAAAAGTGTTGCATAGTAAAGATTGGAGCCGTCAGGAATAGCCTTATTAATACAATAATCAAGGGCGATAGAATTGTTAGCTACAGAGTTCACTTAGCTTGTCATATATTTCAAATGGACTAGAGACCATGCCATCTGCACACCAGTCAGTGGGATTATCACCATCATCGATATAACCATAAAGCGCTATAAGTGTTTTTGTGCCGGCACGACGACCTGCTTCAATATCGCGCTGGGCATCACCGATGTAGATTGTCGTTGCTGGATCAGATTGCATTAGTTTACATGCGTGGAGTATCGGAGCAGGGTGGGGTTTTTTTTGTTCCAGTGTATCGCCGCTTATTACGCAAGCAGCCCGTTTATCGAGAGACAGTGCCTCGACTAAAGGATCTGTTAACCAGGAAGATTTATTCGTCACGATCCCCCAAGGCTTATTCTCACCTTCGAGTGAGAGTAGTAGTTCCTCCATACCGTCAAATAGATGTGATTCTTGTGCAATATTGTCGCGGTAATAATTAAGAAACTCATCACGAATTGATTCAAAGCCCTTGTCTCCTTCTTCAAGATCAAATGCGAGTTTGATCATGGCATTACCGCCAAGTGAAACAGTAGGGCGTATAACTTCTTTCGGAAGCGTTGTTAACTCATGTTTTAAACGAATGGCATTGAGCGCATTGGCTAAGTCATCAGCTGTATCAGCCAATGTACCATCTAGATCAAATAGAATGTGTTCGATCATTTATTTTATTTGGCTATGGTATCGAGCAGATAATTAACGTCAGGCTGTGTATTTAATGAACACTGACCTGATAAAGGGTTGTATTGCATTCCAGCTAAATCGTTCATCTCAAGATTATTATCTTTACACCAGCTAACCAACTCTGAAGGACGAATAAATTTTTCGTATTCGTGTGTCCCTTTTGGTAGAAGCTTTAGCAGATATTCGCCTGTTAACACGGCAAGCACATAGGCTTTAATATTGCGATTTATAGTTGAAAAAAACACATGACCACCGGGTTTTATCATTTTACTAGCGGCTTGAATTATAGATGCAGGATCTGGCACATGCTCTAACAACTCCATACAGGTTATTACATCAAAGCTATCAATATGATCTTCAGCGAAGTTTTCTGCTGTACTAACGATATAATTGATTTCAAGATCGTTTTCAGAGGCATGTTGAGATGCGATGTCGATGTTTTCTTTGCTTGCATCCAGTCCAGTGACAATAGCGCCTTGTTTAGCCATAGCCTCCGAAAAAATACCACCGCCACAACCGATATCCATGGTTTGTGAATTCTTAAGTGAGACATGCTTTGTGACATAATTTAATCGAACAGGATTTATATCATGCAATGTTTTAAATTCCCCATCAAAATCCCACCATTGATCCGCTCTTGAGGAAAATTTATCCAGTTCTTTTAAGTCAATGTTTTCGTTTTCAGCCATTATATTTTTCTGTAATAAACTTTTTACTTATGAAAAGAGTTTAACTTGTTAGCATAAGATATTGAATAGAAAGTTTATCTCCTATGTCATATAAAACGACTGTCTTTGAATTGTAACGCTATTATTGACGATACATTTTCATATAACCATAATGATGTGCTTTAGGGGAATTAAGTACACAACACTATATAAATAGAATTAACACGATAAGGAACAATAATGAAAAACAGATTCGTGGCTAAGATTAGAATATTGTCAGTAGGGCTTTGCATGACGTTTTTGTCTGCTTGTGCGACTACTGGCTCATTAGATGAACGCGATCCATGGGAAGGGTTTAATCGAGGTGTCTATACCTTTAATGAATCAATGGATACGGTTCTCTTTGACCCGATAGCTAAAGTGTACGATTTCATAACGCCGGATTTTCTAGATTCTGGAGTAACTAACTTTTTTAGCAATATCGCTCAGGTTCCTGTTATTGCAAATGACATACTCCAATTTAAATTTGATCAGGCTGTTAACGACACCGTCCGTCTATTTCTTAATTCAACTGTTGGATTATTAGGCTTTCTCGATGTTTCATCGGAAGCTGGCTTACCTTCCAGTAAAGCTGACTTTGGCCAGACACTAGCCCATTGGGGCGTCGATTCGGGGCCTTATTTAGTAATGCCATTCTTTGGGCCTGGCACGGTAAGACACGCAGCAGGCTACGCTGTTGATGGTGCTTTGAATCCACTGGTATACATAGATAACGATCTGACTAAAGCAGGGCTCATGTCACTTGCTTTCGTAGATGTTAAATCAGATTTACTCAGTGCAGTAGATTTGCTTGAAGAAGCAGCGCTTGATAAATATGAATTTACCAAGAATGCCTATTTTGAAAAGAGGGCAAGCAAGATAAGTGGTAATGAATTTACGGATTATTCAGAATAATAATCCGTAATATTTAATTTAATAGCTATTCTAGAATAAGGCGTGAATCGACTATTCCAATAGCGCTAGCGAACTCAATTAATTGTTGTTGTTTTAGAGCTGCTTTTTCACTATCTATACTCGAGAGTGCCTTTTCTTCAAGGAACTGTTTATAGATAGAATCGTGCATCCTTTGCATACGTTTGCTCGGTTGAGCTGAGTCACGATCTTTTTGAGACAGGGCTAACCAAGTATTTAAAAATGTGTCCAGACTATCTTTTGTCCAGCTCTTTTGTCTCAAAAAGTCAGCAATCAGTGACTCGCCTCCCATGTTGGTGTTTGCAGTAGCAGTGGGAGTAGGCGCTTGAGCTTTATTAGAGATATTAGTTGTTTCAGTAGCCGTCGAGCCAGGTGGCTTCGGGTAAAATAGAATAACTACGATAATTAACGATATTACTATCACTGCGCTGACTGAAATAAAGATTAGAGGCGATTTTTTATTTGTTTCAGATAAGGAATGTTGGTGCGTCGGAGGCTTTCTCGTCGCAGACTTATTTTTAGCTGGCGAAGAAACAATTTCGGTGGTATCCCTGTGAGCAGTCTCTGTTATAGCAGCTTCTTCTTCAGATGGCATAAGCGGTGGAGGAAAGTCGATGGCCTTAACATTCACTTTACCCGCAGTTATCGCCGTTATAAGTTCGACGCGTGATTTTCGATAAATATCTTTATCGATTTCACCTCGGGCATAATCCTTTGCCAGTTCACGCAATGTTTGATTGCTCATATCAGACCTATATTAAAATTATTTTATTAACCAACGTCTTCACGAATTAGACGAAACCCGGTAGCGTCATCACCATTACCATCATGGGAACGTTCTAGCGAAATATCACATTTAGAATGAGCATCAGTAAATGCACCACCACGTGCAGTTGTGGTGTTACCATCAATCACCCACTCTTGTACATTACCAACGTAATTCTTTAGACCCCAACCATTAGATTTCCCTGATTTAACACTGACAATACCTGTGCCTTTAATCAGTTTTTCCTGGACTGTTACACGACAATTAAAATCTTTTTTCGGTTGTTTGCCACCGGCATTGGCAGCATATTCCCACTCAGATTTTGTTGGAATGCGGTAAGTTTTCCCTGTTCGTTCTGTGAGCCAGGTTGCATAGCCTTGGGCCTGTTGCAAAGTAATGCCGGTAATTGGATCGTTCTTTCTTGCTTTATCCTTAATCGGTTTACAAGTGCCACTAAGGATACAATATTTACTCCAATCACTAACCGAGACTTCATATTTTGCAATGGCGAATGATTTCTCAGCGCCTTCACCACTTGGCACGACTACCATCAATGGGCCGCGAGCAGATGAGTGAATCATATCGAAACAAATTGCTTTTGCGCGTTTACCATAGCCAGCAAGACGACTGGTACATTCTGAATCACTAGAAATAGGTTTCCATGGAGCCGTTTCAGCTGTAGCACCGGTACCAGATTCCGAACTGGCGATACTTTCAGCAGTAATTTCTTTTTCAACTGTTCTAATCTTGGGTTTAGAGACTGGTTTGTGTTTAGCGATTAGTCCAGCCAAGTCATTTTCAGCGGCATCGTAATCTGGATTATCGTTCCATTTTTTCTTCACACGTTCTAACAGTTTCTTAGCGAACCTGAGGTCATCATAATTTTCACCTGCTGCCTCTTTGTCTTTTAAATAATCATTATATTCTTCATTAACAGCTTCTATTCTTTGCGCTAAGGAATCTGAAAATTGGACATATTGAGGATGCCCAGCAAAATCCGTTGCAGCTTGCTGTTGAATTTGTGTTGCCTGAGTCAATTTCCCTGCACTAATAGCAGCGTTTGCATTAGTAAATTGATCCCATGGTTTTAGTTGCAGTTGTTTTTTCAAATCTGCAAGCGCTGAACTTGCAGGAAATAAACTTGCTGCACTATTGGCCATGTTAGCTGCTGTATTTTCATCAGTATCACGAATAGCATTGATGCGTTTAACTAATTCACTGGAAGAAGCATTACTGAACTCAGCAAATCGACCTGGATCGGCACTGGCAATTTGATTTACTTTCGTTTTTACATCGCTTGGAAACGAGGTCGCAGTTTTAAATAGCGCTGTTAATTCTAAAATATTTGCTTCAGCCTGGTATTCCGTTTTTAAATCGTTTAGCTCAATATTACCTGGATCAATATTTAGGCCTCCTGAAACAAAATCAAAAGCAGTGGAGTAATCTTTTGTCTCTGCCTTGCTCTTTGCTAATCTGGCATAAGCCTCTGCTAACATGGGTGCCGCTTCAGTCGACAGGTAAAGATCATCAGCTGGTAAATCAGCCTTGAATTGTTCAAATATTTTTAATGCTTCAGTAACATTGTTACCTTCGGTAAATGATTGAAAAGGTATTTTGTTGGCTTCAACACGCGCCAACCGATCTGATTCCTCTCTTGCGTTGGCAATAGAGCTACGTGTGTCGATTAAATTTTGTAATCCGGGTGCGTAACGATCAGCTTTATCTATATAGTTGTCTGCTGCATCAAAACGTTCGGCTTGTAAGGTTTCATTTGCCTTTGCGATATACTTCTCTGCTATCTGGCTACGATATTGATCAAGGCTGGCACTGATACTTTCATCTTCACTGACCAAGCTTCCCAGTTGTTGTATATCTTTTAATAATACATTTTCCCATTGCTGGTCATCAATTTGTGCATCTGCAAGCGCAGTTTCTATGCTGCTTGTACTGACGCTAGCCAATTCTGTTGCTTTTTGTTTGCGTGCTTCACCAGTCAGTTTTGCTAGTTTTATCTGGGTCAGTTCTTTACTCAGTTGCAAGCCATTCATCAGATCGCCAAAGTCTGAAGCCAGGGCTTCAGCAGTTTCACGTGTGCCAGTTTTCTGAATGCTCTCAAGTTCAGCATCAATGACGGGTTTTAATTGTGTTGATAGTGTTGCAAGTAATTCGCTGTTAGGTTTCAAACTAGCAAGTTCAACAATAGGATCTTGTTGTTGTTTGAAATCAGATAATGTTGTCAATTGTCCCTGAACGACACCAAGATCATTTTCAAGCTTGGCAATGGTTTGTGTCCTTACGATATTATCTTTCATATCGATGAGACGTTGGTCGGCACCTTCAGAAAATTCGATGCCTGATTCTACGAGAGCTAACGCTGCTTCTAAATCATTCGATTCAATTTTTTCCTGTGCCAGTAATCTATATGCATTACTGGGAGAAGTATCCTTAAGTAATGCGTTTTCTGAATCTACTTTACTAATATTTTCTAAAATATTTTTTGTGTTACCAATCAAGCTTTCATCTTGTAGTGCGGCAACATACTCTGTAGTTAAATTACTAATGACACGTTTTTTACTCTCATCCAAAAGTTCTGTTTTTTCCTGCAGATAAATTGACTCAGGATAAAATTCTTCGATCTCTTTTAAAACACTTTCAACATTAGAATAGGTGTAGTTCTCTTCAGCAGTGATAATAGAATCAGTTACTTTATCACTAAAATAGTTTTGTATATTTTCTTGTGCTTCATCAGCGACTGTTGTCTTATCCGCTTTCTCAAGCAATCGCATCTCATCCAGTTTCGCCACAATGATAGTTTCATTGCCATCGCTTGAGTTAATCTCTACGACCATGCCTTCAAGTTCTTTCTGATGCATATAATCGAGGGCAGGGGCAATCAACATCATACTGATGACTAGTAAAACACCTGCTGCAATAACAAATGGATTTTTATACCAGGTGGCCTTACCTTCAAATTCTTCAATAAAATGAGCAACAGTAGGACTTCGATCGTCACGATGAAATGCAACAGAGCGTCTTAGAGCTCGGTTTTGTTTTTTATTCAGTTTCTTTATATAAGGCGGTACGAGGTTGTTCTCACACGCCTTATTTGCTGGTAACTTATTAAAAGGATGTTTTGTTGTTAATAATTCATAGGCAGTACAACCTAAGGCGTAGGTGTCGTCTCGGGTATCAGGTTCTTCACCCTCTAACATCTCTAAACTAGCGTATGCAGGTGTTAAAGCACCAAGTTTGCCTGGATCAAACAGCGTTTTTTCTGCTTCACCGGTGACGGGGTTTTTAACGGCGCGTGCGATACCAAAGTCGAGTGTTTTAACCGTGCCATCATCACACATGAAGGCGTTGCCAGGCTTAAAATCGGAGTGAACCAAACGACGTTCATGCGCATAAATTAGACCAGAGCCAAGTTGTTTGACTATTTCGAATGCATCATCAAAGGGTAGGCCTCCCATGGGGCGGACTTTCTTTTTGATGTAGTCCTTCAGCTCCATGCCTTCCATCAATTCCATGGTGATGTAGACCGGTGTATTAGGACCACCGACACGGTCAAAGTCGTATATTGTTGCGATATTTGGGTGAGCTAGCTTTTGTTGTCGACTTGATTCCCGCTGTAAAGAGATAAATGCTTCAGGGTGATCTTTAAAGTCATCATTCAATAATTTAATGGCTACATGAGGTTTTTTATCTTTCGCCTCTGCCTTGAGTAAATCCAGCGCCTTGTATACTTTACCCATGCCACCAATACCGAGTACTTTTTCAAGTTTAAAGCGTTGCTTAATGACAGAGCCCACACCATAACCACCGGATAAATCGCCAGTAGGGACCTCGGGATCATTCCACTCTGTTCCGGTAGGACCGGTTGCAGAAGTAATCGAGGGAGTGGCTGTATCGGGACCGCCTGGCATGCTGATATCAAAAAAATCAGAAACATCAGTGGACGTATTTTGAGCACTGGTATTGCTTGCCTTTTCATCGTCACTCATGACAACAGTTGAATCAGGAGCAGCGTTGTTACTTTCCTGTGGTGAAGGTGCTTTATCTTCTTCGATAACGGAATCACTTGAAAAGACGGTAGAGTCTGCCCCGCCAACCGCTGGACCGCCTTCAGTCTCAGCTGAATTAGCTCGTCTGAACTCATTAATTTGCCGTTTTAATTGCGCGTATTGCTTATCGTCGAGATTTTTCTTTTCATAAATCTCATCTAGTTGCACGAGCATGTTGTTTGCAAATTTTGGTGTTTTACTAAGCAATATATCCATCTGCTTAGATAGCGTCTCAAGCTTTAATTCACCTTTTGCTAGTGCCTCGAGTGCAGTCTTAAAATCAGCCAATCTATTACTCCCTCACAACGTGAGTACGATTAAAAATCTAGTCTATATCGATGACGATTGCAGTAACATTATCCCCAGCGCCACGATCTAATGTCATGTCGATCATCTCTTTGCAAATTTCTTCGGCAGTACCGTTGCCTAATATTTCCTGAAATTCATAATCTTCTGTATGTTTAGTGAGACCATCACTGCAAAGTAGGTAACGATCTCCTTTTTTCATTTCTTGTATATCCATATCCAGAAAAAAATTCGGTGTTGCGCCAACTGCACGAGTGATCATATTGCCGTGTGGGTGAACCTCCGCTTCTTCTCGGCTGATTAGACCCTGTTCTACATATTGCTCAACCTGTGAATGGTCAGTAGTCATTTGCCGTAATTTGGTATCACGTAAGCGATATAAACGGCTATCACCAGCCCAGAGATAAATGCAATATTTATCATAGGTCACCATTATTACTACCGTGCTTCCAATAGTAGTACGTTTTGCGCTTTCATTTGCTTTATCGATTAATTTTTTATTAACAGTAATTAATGTATCTTCTATGTCATCGATATATCTTTCGAGAGATAAGCCTTCATGGACTTTCTTCAAAGAATTGACAATTAGTTGACTGGCAACATCACCAGCAGCATGTCCACCCATGCCGTCAGCAACAACCCACATTCCTGTTTCAGGTCTCTCCAGCATCGAGTCTTCATTATGTTTACGCACTTTTCCTACATTGGTAATCCCATGGGAATGCCATGAAAGAGTTTTTGTAGTGTTTTGGTCAGCTGAATTAGACATTATATAATCAGTTTATTTATTACGATTGAAGGATAAACGAAACAATCTCAGTGGGACTTTCCGCAAATGACTTACCGAGACTGAGAGCACCATTTGCAGAGATATGCATTTCTTCACGTCTTAAAAAAGCATCGTCAGCTTGGTCCAGTTTTACATGTGTCCCATTAGTGCTTTGATCGATTATAAAGAATTTATCACGACGCATCTCAATTCGAACATGTTGCCTTGATGCTAGTTTTTCATTGATGGGTAGATCGCAGGCTTGGCTACGCCCCATGACCAATCCTTGTTTGTTTTGATCGAGGATGACGGTCTTGCCTGCATAACTAACCTGAAGTGTAATTTGTTTCATTTTTGGCGGGTCTTGCATCATGCCAGTTGCCATACGGGTGACATCTTCTTCCTGCCAGATGATCTCAAAGATCTCTATATCTTCTTTTTTACCTTTTATAGGTGCGCGGTCAACAAATCGAGTACTGGCGCGCATAAGGGGTTCTAGCAGATCTACGGTAGATTTCGTCGTGATTATTTGACCGCCTTTAGCTTGGGCAGCCATTCTGGCGGCGACATTAACCGCATCTCCGAATACATCACCGCCTTCAAGCAGTGCTGGACCATAATGCATACCGACTCTAATCTTGATGTCAGGTGCATCTGCATCTTTCATTTCATTGGCATCTTCAAGAGTTTCTTGCATCTCAACCGCTGCATTCGCTGAATCATCTGCAGTTGGAAAGGTGCACATCACTTCGTCACCAATTGTTTTGATGACCGTACCATTATGAAGGTGGATAACTTTGGCTAGTAAATCCAAAGTGTCTGATACGGTAACACGTGCGGTTGCATCACCGAGTACTTCAAATAAGCGGGTGCTACCACTTATATCAGCAAACATAATGGCAATATTAGTTGTTTTCGGCGACATATTATTCTTTATTTATTGTCCTTATAAAACAGTTAGATAGTAATATAAATTTTGTCGTTAATCTCTTGAATTTTCATGTATGAGACAGATTTTTTTCAAACCGATATTGTTTCGACGCCAAAAAATCAATAAGCAGACAGATAATAGCCATTCAAAGACCTATAGTCATCATCTTACCGCATAATGTTAACGGGGAAAATGAAGTATCAGAATAGAATTTATGAATCTTAAAAATAAATGATATGATTCAAGATGATTTTTCGTAAATTAAAAGTACTAAAAGAACTAATCATGAAACTAGCAAATTTTAAGGCACTCATTGGCATAGTCGGTGTATGCCTGATATTTATAATCGCACAAACATCTCAGGTTTCAGCGATCTCTGTAAAAGAATTATTAGGTTTAAAAAAAACCGATCCTGAGTTAGTAGAAAATAAAAAATCAAAGGCGAAACAAACAACGCCATCTGATGGGCAGACAGGTAACACTGAATGGGCAAAAACATCGGTACAAGAGGCAGGTTCAAATCCGCAGATTGATCTGGATTATGTCTCATTATTGTTAACAAATATGAATCAGCAGGAGCGTGAAAAAGTATTGGCTGATCAAGAATTGTTCAAGCAAGTTATTGAAAATGAAGCAAATAATCGCTCTACTGTCTCTGCTGCAATAGCGAATAATCTTGTCGAAGATCGTAATGTTGAGTTCATGATGCGTCGTGGCGCAGAAAATATCATGCGAGAAGCTTATCTCAATCGTTTAATCTCGAGTAAATTACCCAAAGACTTCCCAAGTGGTGAACAGGTAGCTGAATATTTTACCTCGAATAAAGAGCAGTTTGTCGTTCCTGAACGTGTTCATGTATGGCAGATTTTTTTCAAAAAAACAGATCCTAGTGATAAAAAAGCGACGGCTGCACTCAAGAAAAAAGCAGAAGAAATAATTTCCGATCTTAAAAAAGGAAAAAAGGATTACTCTAACATTGCTCTTGCTCAATCTGAGCATGAACAAAGCAAGGCTTTGGGTGGTTATATGGGGTTACTGAAAACTAGCGATCTGATTCCAGAAATAAAAGACCCAATCTTGAAGTTAAAAGAAGGGGAGATAAGTAAAGTTATCGAATCTGAAACGGGGATACATATCCTGAAAAGAGGAAAAATTCTTAAACCTGAATCACTCGAATTGTCACAAGTTGATCAACAAATACGGCAATTATTGATCAAACAAGCCAATGCACAGCTGAGAAATGCGATCTTTAACCAGGCAAGAAAGGAATATCCACAAGCAATTTCAGATAATAAACTTGAAGAATGGCGCTTGAGGTTGAAGACTAAAACAAACCAATAATCTCCAATCTCAATTTACTTTTAATTCTCTAATTCACCATGATAGTGTTGTTTATTTACAACATTATTATGCTCGTTTTATGATCTTAAAATATTAATAATTATCAATATGTTAGAGTGATAAATTCTATCAGATTATTACTCATATTTTTTTGCTCCTTGTGTTCACTGTGTTATAGTCTTTCATTGGGAAGGAGTATATAAGGTTAATCTTGAGATTGATTTTATTTCATAGCACGGAAAGAACTATAACTAATTGAAAGATAAGACTATTTGTGTCAACTAAGTCTACAGTGAAAGCTCAAGGGGAATGTCGCAATATATTGCTTGCGATTTCTTTGCTACTTATCAGTGATTTAATAGTAGCAGGTCCACTCGGATTACCCGATTCTGCAAGACCCGGTGCTGTACGTCCTCAACCTGAGGTGCAGCCAGAGCAGCCCATCGCATCTGAAAGTGATGCTGTTGATATTCCTGCACTAATTGACCGACCATTTGACATCGAAGAAGGGCCATTTGTCTCAGTGCAAGAGTTCCGCTTACTCGATGCTGAAGATATGCCCAAATACGATGTCAGCGTCGATGAAATAAAAACTTTAATTCTTAATAAATTTCAGCAAGCGCAACCTGATAGGGGTTATAGCATTGGTGAAATGCAAGAAGTCGCTGATGAGGTAACGCGCTATTACCGTTCTAAGGGACTGATCTTGTCGACTGCAGTGATTCCCGTTCAGACTGTGGGTAGTGGTATTGTCGATGTTCAGATCTATATCGGAACCTTGGGCCGCGTTATTGCTGAGAGCAACGAGAAATTTAGTGAGAGTGTATTAAGAAAGCCATTTTTGGGTTTAGTCGGCGAACCTGTAACGCAAAAAGATATTGAAGCAGCACTGCTGACGTTGACGGACTATCCGGGCTTAAGTGTCTTTGGCGTATTCCAGCCCGGTCAAAAAGTTGGTGAAGCAGATATCGTCCTCAAGGTACAAGAAGAAAAATGGTATGACGTTGCTTATCGCGTGGATAATCATGGTTTACAACAGACAGGGCGTAATAGATTTAGAACAACTATTGATTGGAACAACCCTACAGGCCTCGCTGATAAACTGAGCGTGACAATACAGCAAACGTACAATCCCAAAAATAACGATTTTTGGGCAATTGATTATGAAATATTTTTGGGTCGGGGCTTTACACTCGGCGGTAACTTGTTCAAAAACCGTTTCGATATTGGTGGCGAATTCAAAGCAAGTAAAATATCAGCGCAATCTGACAACCGTGCGGCCTATATAGAAAAGTCTTTCATACGTAGCCGACAAAAAAACCTGTCTTCAAGGTTTTCCTTTACTTCTAAAAATTCAACAACCAGAACTCAAGGTCTACAGACCAATACAGATAGGTTGAGTGTGTTTGGATTAGAGTTGAACTATGATTCGGTTGATACTTTTCATCCGTTCAGGTCGCTAATCAGGTTAATTAGCAAAAGCACATCTGAAAATTTTGGTGGCGGTTTAAACTTTGTGACCTTAAATGTCGATAGAGGCGTCAATGATATTTTCGGTGCTATGGGTTCTAGCGGTGATCAAGTAGCCGGATCGCCAAGTAGTCGATCGAGTCGGCGAGGTAATCAACCAACAGAATTTGCAGAAGGTCAATTCACAAAGGTGTCCGGCACTTATCAACGCCTACAATTGATGACCAAGAATCAATCAGTCTTATTCAAAACTGAATTCCAATGGAGCAATGATATCTTGGCGCCATTGGAGCAATACTCAGTGGGTGGACCCGAGAATGTCAGAGGCTATCCTGATGCTGAAGGTTTATTTGACAGGGCCTATTTTTTCTCACTTGAATATATTTTCAATGCGCCATTCATCGCGGATGTGCCGGCATTTCAAAACCGAACCTGGGGTGAGTTACTCCAGTTTTCTGTTTTCTATGATTTTGCCACAGCACAACAAAACGATGCACTCAACACAGCTAGTGATCGAAATACTTCGGGTAGTTGGGTCACATTCAAGAGTGTGGGCATGGGGCTGCGCTTTAATCTGCCCGGTTCGATTGATAGCCGTTTGATGTATGCCACAGAGTTAGGTTCTGAAATCCCCAATGATGGCCGTTTTGGACATATTTGGGGTGATTTTACCTATAGTTTTTAGTGAACAAACATGACATAAATTGTCAGTATATGACGTAAAAAAGACGCATTATAATTAATAATAATAAACCAGTAGTGAGTGTGAACTGAGTCACAGTATCTCGAGCTTAAATCTGGTACTAAAGGGGTTGTGTTTCATTAATGATAATGAAAATCACAGACACACAAGCAAGGAAACAAATGGTACTAAAAAGAAAAACAGGTAAACGGGCAACTATGCAGCCCCGTAAAAATCGTCAGTTATGTTCTGAGCGATTAAATCCTGTTACGTCATTTATTCGGACGTCACTCCCAGCCGGGTTGTTATTTGGTTTTTATGCGAGTGCTGTATCAGCAAATCCAGTAGGCGGCGTTGTTGTTTCTGGAGAGGGTAATTTTGTCGTTAACGGGCAAACTTACAATGTTAATCAAATAACGCCTAAACTTATCGCGCATTTTGAATCTTTTAATATTAATGTTAATGAGATAGTAAACATTAATCAGCGGGCAACTGATCATTTTATGGCTCGCATATTCGATCAAAATCCTAGCCAGATTTTAGGGTCGATTAATGCTAGCGGTAAAGTTGTTTTAATAAATCCAAACGGAGTCTTCTTTAAACCCGGTGCCAGTGTCAATGTAGGCTCCCTAGTCGCATCAGGCCTCGATATCTCTGATAACGAATTCATGAATGGTAACCATACGTTTGTGAACACGAATGGATCAGAAGGTGGTTTAGTTGTTAATCAGGGTTTAATACAAGCCGCGACTGGTGGTTCAGTCACACTCATAGGCGGTGCAGTCAGAAACGAAGGCACCATCATCGCAACAGCAGGGCAAGTAAATCTTGTTGCTGGTAAAAAAGTAACGATGGATTTCGATGGCGATGGTTTAATTCAATTTGCCGTTGATGAAGAAATTTTACAAAACGTACACGACCTTGATGATGCCGTTTCAAACACAGGCACCATTAGTGCCGATGGCGGGAGTGTTTTATTAAAAGGTAAAGCAGCTAAAGATGTGTTTACTAATGTCGTCAATAACAGTGGTGTGATTGGCGCTAGTAAAATTCAAAACCAAGGTGGCGTAATAAAACTCGTTGCAAGTGGTACAAGTAACTCACTCATCAACACAGGCACACTCGATGTTTCATCATCAGATAGTGATGGTGGCACAATTGAAATCTATGCCAGTGATACAGCAATAATTTCTGAAGGTGCACTTATCACCGCAGCATCAAGTTCTGACAAAGGCGGTAGCATTCAAATAACAGGTGACAAAGTAGGCCTTATTGACAGCACGTCAATTGATGCTTCTGGTGTAAATGGCGGTGGAACTGTCCTAATAGGTGGTGACTTTCAAGGCAATAATAATGAAATACAAAATGCTGCTCAAACGTTTGTCGGTTCAAATGTAACAATCAGTGCTGATGCAGTAGAAAACGGTGATGGAGGCAAGGTCATTGTCTGGGCAGATGACTCTACACGTTACTACGGTGCAATAACTAGTAAAGGCGGCGCGCAATCGGGTGATGGTGGTTTTGTCGAAGTTTCAGGTAAAGAAAACCTCGCCTTTGATGGAAAAATCGATGTCACTGCAGAAAATGGTGAAGATGGCTCAATCCTATTAGATCCAAATAACATTAACATCGTTGATGCAACACCTGCAGCTGATGATGGTCAGGTCTCTGGAGATTCTGAAACATTATTTGCAGATGGTGGCGCTGTTGATTTTAGTGTGAGTGATGAAGCGCTTGAGGCATTAACGGGCAATATCACCTTACAAGCTAATCAAGATATCAATGTAAATGCGGGTCTTTCTGGCGGCTTAACGCTAACTAATCAAGGTGATGGTGAAACTGTTCGTTTCATTGCTGGACAAGACATCGTTGTCGATTCGGCTATTACTACTAGCGGGGCTGATATCGATTTTACTGCTGATGCTGATTCAGCAACAGGTGCTTTTGGCGGGGCTGGACTCATCGATATTAATGCCACAGTTAGTACAGCTGGTGCTGCTGGAGTCTCTGGTGATATTACATTAGCTGTTCAAGGTGGCACGGGTGGAATTGATATTGATGCTGCAGCGGGATTACAAACAGACGGTGGTCTGATCACCCTTAGCTCAACCGGTGACATAGGTATAAATGCGGCTATTAGTTCAGTTGGAACATCGACTAACGCTGGTAATGTTTCAATCACAACTGGCACGTCAAACAAAATTAGTCTCGGCGCAAATATTAATACTGATTCCGGAAGTGTGACGATTGATGGTTCTGTAGAACTCACAACCACTACTGTCACGATAGATACTGAGTCCGGAGATGATAGTAATGCCGGGGCAATATCATTTGTAAACACATCGGGTTCAGATTCAATCTCAGGTACTGCCGCGGATAGAAATTTAATACTTAATGCTAATACAGCAGGGGCATTTACTGGTGGTGCTGTCAGTTTATATACCTTCAATAATACTGGTGGTAATTACATCAATGACCTTACGGTTAATACGAACGGCGGAACAACGGATGGCACCTTAACGCTAAACAACAATATTTCACTTGATGAGAATGGTGGTGACACGGGTGATTTTACTTTTACTGGTGACGGTAATCTCATTGTATCGAATACCACAGTTACGATTGAAACAAATAAAACTGGAACTAATGATGGTGGTGCTATCAATCTGGGTAGTGGAAATATATCCAGTGATGCTGCTGGTCAATCATTGATATTAAATTCTACCGGAAATGTTAATGGTGGTGATATTACATTAGGCCCGGTTAACAACACAGGCGGTGGGGAATTCCTGGCGCGATTATCAGCTACAACCGAAGGTACAGGAAAAGTAAATCTTGATAATAATATCTCTACCGATGATTCAACGGGTGCGGTTGCGAGCGCAGGGATTCAACTCGTGGGTAGAGTTGAAGTTGGTGGTAATGTCGCACTGGATACAGAAAATGGTGGGACCCATGTCGGTGGTGAAGTCGACCTATCATCAGCAACTGTCTTTGGTGATGCAACAGGTCGCGACTTAACTATTACAACAGATAGCACCTCTGCAGCTGCAGGCTCTGTGAAGCTAGGAACGTTTGATAATACGGGTGGTACTGGTTTTATCAATGATGTCACCATCAGTGCAAATGGTACAGGTACATCTGATGGTACGTTAACGATTAATGAAAATATCACTTTGAATAATGATGGTGATACGGCAGATTTTTCATTCACGGGTGGTGACGTTATTGTTTCTGAATCGCGCACGATTGATACTGAAGATGGAAACAATGCAGCAGGTGGTGCAGTTAATCTGGGCACATCCAATATCTATGCCGATGCAACAGGATTTACATTCACGCTTAATACACGAGGTTCAGCAACGGCTGGTGCGGTTGATTTTGGACTAGTTGACAACAATGCGGGTAGTAATAACTTTCTCCAAGCCTTAAGTGTCGATGCTGGTAGTACCGCTGACGGTGACATAACATTATCAAATAATATTTCTGTTGATGGCGGTAATGTCACCCTAAGTGGTGATGTGATTTTAGGTGCAAGCGTTACAATTGATACCGCTGATACCGCGACCGCGACCGCTGGTACTATAGTCCTGACCAACGCACAAGTCAGTTCAAATGCTGCAGGCAATGACTTAACACTCGACGTTTCCGCTACGACAACCGCTGGCAATATCGCCATTGGTTTGTTTGACAATACTGCTGGTACTGCTTATGTGAATGACCTGTCAATTCATACCAATGGCGGAACAACAGATGGAATAATAATACTAAATAATGATATTTCACTAGATGCCAATGGTACTGATACAGCTGATATTACAATCACTGGTGGGGGTGATTTCAGATTATCAAACTCGATTACGATTGATACCGAAGTTGGCAGTAATGCATCAGGTGGCTCGGTTGATCTAGGGGCTTCAAATATCTATGCGGATGCAGCCAATTTTGATCTCATTATAGATACTCAAGGAACGACGACCGGTGGAGCAGTAACCTTAGGACTAGTGGATGACAACGCTACTGGTCATAATTTTCTACGCTCACTAAATGTTAATAGCAGTGGTACAGCAGATGGAGATATAACACTTTCCAGTAACATCTCGGTTGATGGTGGTAACGTGACACTTGACGGTGATGTAGTGCTTGGTGGAACGATTACAATCGACACCGCAGCAGCTGCGACAGCAACAGCAGGACAAATTATCCTAACAAATGCCTTAATAAGTGGTAATGCATTTGGAAGAGATCTATCACTGGATGCATCAGCAACAACAACCGGTGGCGCTGTCTCTTTAGGTACATTTAATAGTACAGCTGGTGGTCAATTTATTAATGACCTAACTATCAATACCAATGGTGGCACGACAGATGGTGCTATCACACTTAACAATGATATTTCTCTCGATCACGATGGTGGAACAGACACTGGTGACTTTACGGTAACAGGTGATGGTGATGTCATTGTTTCAGCAACACTAACAATTGATACAGAAGACGGTGCCATTAATACTGGTGGTGCGATCAATGTTGGTGGTTCAAAAATTTATGCTGATACAGCAGGGTTTGATCTTAACTTAAATACATCAGGTAGCGCTGGCGGAAACGTCACACTTGCTTTAGTCGATAACAATGGGGGTGGCGCTCAGTTTCTTAACGATTTAACTGTTGATGCCACAAGTGGTTCCGGTACAGGTGGTTCATTAACACTAAACAATAATGTTTCACTTGATGAAAATGGTGGTGACACGGGTGATATCACTTTCACTGGTGGCGGCGATGTAATTGTATCTGCTACATCGGTCACGATTGATACCGAAGCGGATAACACTAATGATGCTGGTGCAATTAATCTTGGTGCATCGAATATCTATGCAGACGCAGTGAATTTTGATCTGATATTAAATGCAGCGAGCACGGGTAACACGGGCGGAGCGGTAACGTTTGGATTAGTAGATGACAACGCCGGTGGCAATAACTTTGTACAAAATTTAAGTGTCGATACGCAAGGTACTACTGATGGACAAATCAATCTTGCTAACAATATTAGTGTGGATGATGATGCTGCAGCTAATGCAGGCTCAGTCACTTTGGCGGGTGATGTACGCTTAGGTGCCAGTGTAACAATAGATACTGAGGACGCTAATACCGCGGGCGTTGATGGCGGAGCAATCACACTAACTAATGCCAATGTCTCTGCAACCGGAGCAGGTTTTGATCTAACACTTAATTCTGCGACAACCGCAGTAGGACAAAGTGGTGGTGCAGTAGCTCTTGGAGCTTTTAATAGTACGGGTGGTGGGAATTTCGCTAACGATTTGTCGATTGATACTACTGCAGCAGCCGTTGCAAACTCAGGTTCAATAACACTCAATGAAAATATATCGTTAGATGCGAACGGTTCAGATACCGGTGATTTAACGATTACTGGTCAGGGTAACGTTATCGTCTCAGCGACTTCAGTCACGATTGATACTGAACAAGGTGCTGCAGATAACGGTGGTGCGATTAATTTTGGTACCAGTGTTATTTCAGGTGATGCCAATGATTTAAGTTTAATTTTAGATTCAACTGGTGGTGGTGCCGGTGGTGATATCACGATTAGTGGAAACGTAACGAATACCGGTGGTGGACAATATCTGGGACGCTTGTCAGCGACGACGGAAGGTACAGGCGAAATTAAATTAGGTAGTGCCGGTAGTAGAGATATTTTTACCGACGATCAGTCAAGTGCATTAGCTAATGCCGGTGTTCAATTAGCCGGTCGAGTAGAAGTCAGTAACACAGTTTTGATTAATACTGAACAGGGCGGTGATAATACTGCGGGTGAAATTAATCTATCTGGTGCAACGGTTTTTGGTGGTGCAGCAGGAAGTGATTTAACACTGAATACATCAGGTGGGACAGGAGTAGGCAATGTTAGTTTAGGCACGTTCGATAACACAGGTGGCACAGGATTCATCAATGATCTGTCTATCTCTGGTGGTGGTGGCACATTAACCCTCAATAATAATATTTCATTGGATGCGAATGGTGGAGACACTGCACAGTTTACCTTCTCAGGAGATGGTAACGTCATTGTCTCGGCCACGTCAGTTACGATTGATACCGAAGACGGTGCTAATGCTGACGGCGGTAATATTATTTTAAATAGTAGTGTTGTTTCTGGCGATGCTGCTGATTTAAGTTTGTTGTTAGATGCAACAGGCGGTGGCACCGGCGGACAGGTGACATTATTAGGTGGAGTAAGTAATACAGGTGGCGGTAATTATCTCGGTCGATTTTCAGCAACGACAGAAGGTACCGGACGAATCAATACTAGAAATATCTCCACGGATGATACCTCAGATGCATTAGCGAATGCAGGGATTCAATTAACTGGCCGAGTTAGCGTAAGCGCTGATGTCACCTTTGATACAGAACAAGGCGGTACCAATACAGCAGGCATTATTGACCTATCAGGAGCCACATTTTTTGCTGATTCAACGGGTCGCGATTTAACTCTCGATACAAGGGGTGGAACGGCTGGAAATGTTAGTTTAGGTACCTTTACTAATTCTACTGGTGGTTATATGGGTGACGTATTAGTAGAAGGTGGCGGTGGCACTCTAACTCTCAATAATGATATCTCATTAGACTTTATCGGTGGTTCAGATGCAGCCAGTTTTACTGTAAACGGTGGAGGAGATGTAATCATCTCTAACTCAGTTACGATTGATACCGAAATTGGAGACGATGCAGTAGGTGGTGATGTAAATTTTGGTACTTCAAAGATATATGCTGATGCAGCTGGTTTTGATCTAACGGTTGATACCCGAGGTACAACGACAGGCGGTAATGTAACTATAGGCGCTGTTGATAATACCACTGCTTTTATTAATGACTTAACAGTCATAACAACTTCAACTACCGATGGTCAAATTAATCTCTCAAATAATATTTCTGTAGATGAAAGCGGAGGAGACTTAGGTTCTGTTACCTTAACGGGTGATGTCCGTCTTGGCGGCTCTGTCACAATAGATACTGAAGCTGGTAATACAGCAGCTGGTGGTGATATTAACTTAGGCACTGTTACTGCAACAGTTGCGAATCTTGACCTTACACTCAATGCCTTAACGAGTGCTGCTGGATTAAATGGTGGCGCAGTCAGTCTTGGTGTGCTTGGTAATGCAGGTGGGCAATTCATTAGAGATGTCAATATAGATACCTCCGCAGGTGCAGGTGGAACGGCCGGTACATTATCACTTGCCGGCAATATATCGCTTAATGCAGCTACGGGTACTGCAGACTTCACCTTGACAGGTGGTGGCGATGTTAATGTTACAGCCAATACCACAATTGATACCGAAGATGGAGATAATGCCAATGCCGGTGCAATTAATTTTGGTAGTTCTAACATCTATGCCAATGCAGCTGATCTTGATTTAACACTTGATGCACAAGCGGGTACAAATACGGGTGGTGCAGTAACAGTCGGCCTTGTAGATAACAACGCAGGTGGTAATAACTATCTGCAGAATTTTTCTGTCGATACGCAGGCGACAACTGATGGACAAATTAATTTAAGTAATAATATCAGTGTTGATGATGACGGTGCTGGTAATGCAGGTTCTGTAACGATATCTGGCGATGTGCGATTAGGTGGTAGCGTTACCATTGATACAGAGCAAGGAAATAATGAAACAGGTGGTTTTGTATTTTTGAACCAGTCAACTGTATCAGCTTCGGGTGCTGCAACTTATGATTTGACAATCAACACCGCAACAACAAGTGGCACTGATAATGGTGGTGTAGTTTCATTAGGCACTATTGATAACACCGCCGGCAATTTTATAAACGATTTAACTATTGATACCTCAAGTGCGGGCGGTACAGCAGGAAACTTACTTTTAAATAATAGTATTTCTCTTGACGATTCTGGTGCAGGTGATACTGGCGATTTCTCTCTTACAGGTGCTGGTGATGTAAGGATACAAACAACATTAACAATTGATACTGAAAATGGAAACAGTGCAAACGGTGGTGCAGTAAATTTTGGTTCCTCTAATTTATATGCAGGTTTTGTTGGTAGCGACTTAACAATTAATACAGGTAGTTTAGGAAATACTGGTGGTGCTGTTACCATTGGTCTTGTTGATAATAATGTTGGTGGTAATCAATACATAAATGATTTTTCCATCGACACACGAGGTACGACAAAAGGATTAATTAATTTAAGTAACAATATAAGTGTTGATGAAAGCGGTGGTAATTTTGCCGACGTAACCCTAGCCGGTGATGTGCGTATCGGTGCCACGATGGAGATTGATACCGAACAAGGTGACGCAACTCAAGCAGGTAATATCACATTAACTAATGCCACCGTCTCGGCAACAGCCGCTTCAGTTGATTTAACATTAACAACAAGTAGTACAGGCAATACAGCAGGTGCAGTATCACTTGGTACTCTTAATAGTGCCGGTGGTAACTTCATTGATGATCTAGCTATTAATGCACTCGGATCGGGTGGTGGTGCAGTGACGTTTAATAATGATGTCACGGCAACGACGATTAATTCTAACGGAACGGGTCTATTAACGATCCTTACCGGTGCTGACATGGTTGGTACTGGAACATCAGCAAATACAGTCCTATTGAAATCTTCCGATATCGTTATACAAGGCACGGGCTCAGTGAGTGCAACCGGTGTCGGTGGTCAAATTTCACTACAAACGGCAAGTGCTACCAACACTATGGCGATTGGTGATACGGGTTCAACTTATAATTTGAGTGATGCTGAAATTCTAAGGTTACTCAACTATGACCAAATTAATATTGGTGAAGCAGGTGTCATGTCAGGCGCGATTACTGTTACCACTGCGGATTTCACAACGGTAGGTGATGGCAACATCATTATTAATTCTGATAGTGGCGCTGGTAGCGTTGCATTACTTGATAGTGGCTCAACGAATGCAATAACGACAACGTCAGGAAATATTACAGTCAATTCAGGAACGGGTGGTATTACGGCTAATGCTAACAATTCATCTGCAAATGAAATTTCAACATCAGGATCTATAAGTTTAACTGGTGATGGTGCAATTGGCACTTCAACAAATCGAATAGAGATTGCGCCAGGTGCAAGTAGTGTTACAGCATCAACAACAAATGCAGGAAGTAACATCTTCTTGGGTGGTTCAGGTGCATTATCATTAGGAACAATTTCTACTACTGGTTCATCAACTGTTGATGTGTCCGTCACCGGTGCGTTGACCGCGACCGCGGCAATAGGATCAAACGGTGGTGCAGTGAATCTTGCCGGTGCGGGGGTCAACCTTTCAACAACGAATTCTGATGTTACTGCAGGCGCAGGTAATGTCACTATCGATGCGGGTACTGGACTCTTTAATATGGAAACCGGTTCTAGCATTACTAATACAGGTAATGTCACTGTTGCTGCCGATACTGTTGCTTTAGCCGGTACGATTACCGCAAGCGGCGCTTCATCAGAAGTAAAGTTGGCACCCGATACAGCCGCAACGGCAATTAATTTAGGTACTAGTGCAAACTCATCCGGTGGCTTTGCATTAGATCAAACAGAACTCAATAACATAAACGCTAACATCGTTCGTATCGGTGATGATGGAAGTGGTCCAGTCGCTGCAGCAACTACCGGTGCGATCACACTTATTGGTAACTTTACTCCCGATGCGGACTTTGCCGATACTTTCCTTGAATTAAGAACGACAGGCACTGTTACGGCAATAGCCGGTACATTAAACATGAATACCAGTACCGGCAACTTAGCTGTGCGATCAGGTGGCGCGGTTAATCTGAATAATGCCAGCCATGATTTTAATACACTTGCTATAACAACAAATAGTTCAGCTTCAGCAGTTACAGTAGCTGATACCGATACATTAACGATAGGAACAGTTGATGGTGTCAACGGTGTTACTTCCGGTGATGGTCAGATTGATGTGACCGCTGGTGATGCCTTAACCGTAGCAAATAATATATCCAATACTGGTGCCAATAATATCAATCTGACCGGTGCAGGAATTACTGTACAAACAACAAATGGCTCTGGTAATGATGTCACGATCTCTGCAGTGAACGGTGATATCAGTTTGAATGCGGGTGCCAATACCCTAACACTCGAAGATGAAACCACAAATGAAATAGCATTAGTCAGGACAACCGGTACCGGTAATATAAATATCACAGCTGATGGTTTGGTAATAGAACTACAAGATGCAACAAACCAAGATCAAATTACGGCCAATGCAAATGAAAACATTACGATTGCAAATAGTTCGGCCAGTACATCAATTGGTTTGGGTGATGGTGCAGGGACGTTAAATTTAACGGATGAAGAAATTGCTGAACTGAATGTTACAGGAACAGGTGTATTAACCTTTGGTTCATCGACGGCCGGTACGATTACTGTTGATACTGCAGATTTTAGTACTGCAGGTGATGGGACAACGGATGTAGCTTTAATTACAGGTGCGAACATTGCTGATTCCGGCGCGGGTAATCAAATCGTAGCCGATGCGTTAACGCTGACTTCGGTAACGGATATTGGAACAAATTCAGCGAACCCATTAAATATAGATATCAACACGCTTGATGCAAGTACCAGTGGCGCGGGTAGTATCTTTATATCAGAAGCTGACGCATTAACAGTTGGCGGTTCAGCGAGCGTTTCAGTTGGTGCAGCAAATGAAAGTATAGAATTAACATCGGGTGGTTTACTGACCGTTGCACAAGACATGGCGGTGACGGGAACCGGTACGATTAGTCTAACGGGTGTGGGTGTTACGGTAAACGCCGGTGCAGATAGTGTTAAAACTGCCGGTGGTGATATCACAATTGATGCGAACACCGGAGCATTAACGCTAGGTGCTGCGGCCGAAGTACTGAGCACAGGTACTATTAGTGTAACAGCAGATCAATATGTTATTGCTGCGGATGCACAGATTGGTGGTACAACAGGGTTTACCGGTACAGCCGCGACAGTAACGTTAGCAGCCGATACGGCAACAACGACAATGGGTATTGCCGGTGGTGCTGGCACAATCCTATTGTCGACAGCGGAACTTGATCGAGTACGTGGAACAAATGTTCGTTTAGGTGATACAACAAACACAGGTGCAATTACGATTGGTGCTTGGGCGCCGACCTCGACAGCTTTTGCGTCAGGCGTATTGACGTTAGCATCGTCCGGTACGATTACACAAACCGGTGCGATTAATCTCGGTACAAGTACCAGTGATTTGATTATCCGCGCAGCGAATGATGTCACTTTAACTAATGCGGGTAATGAATTTAGCAATGTTGCTGCTGTACTTACAGGTGGCACAAATGGTGGTGTTCTTCAGCTTACCGATGCTACAGCACTGACTGTGACCAGTTTGACTGATGATATTGGAACAGTAAATGGTGTAACTGCACCGGGTGGTGTAACCGTAACGGCAACCAACGCATTAACTATTGCGCAACAAGTAAGTACCACGAATAACGCTGTTACGCTGACTGGTGACGGTATAGATTTATCCACGACTAACTCAGACATTAGTTCCGGAACTGGTGCGATTTCCATAGATGCCCAATCGGGTAATTACAATATGGCGTCAGGTGCAAGTTTGTTAACGACGTCAGGCAATATTACGGTTTCTTCAGACACTATCAGCTTGAATTCAGCAAGTTCAACCACAACGACCAGCGGCGAGATCATACTGAACGATGACTCTGGCGGCGTAGCAATTAATCTAGGTATTGGTGCATCAGGAGCATATGCATTAACAGAATCAGAGTTAAATACCTTATCCGGTCCTACCGTAAGAATTGGTAATAGTGGATCAGGTGCGATTACATTTACAGGTAGTTTTACCAGTGATGCAGCCTTTGCTACTGACTTACTCGAACTGGAATCTGGTTCAACGGTAACGGCAACTGCGGCGGGAGTGAATTTAAGTGCAGGCACGAGTAATCTTGTTGTGCGTTCCGGTGGTGCAGTCAATCTAAATAATGCCAGCCATGATTTTGAAACTGTAGCTGTGACGACAGGTGGTGGTAATCATGCTGTTACAGTTAGCGATACCGATACATTAACAATAGGTTCTGTTGATGGAACCAATGGCATTACTACGGGTGGCGGACAAATTGATGTCACGGCAGGTGGCGCGTTAACGATCACGCAGGGCATATCCAATACCGGCACTAACAATATTAATCTGACCGGTGCAGGTATTGATGTCGATACCACAACAGGTGGCGCGCATAACGTTACGATTACTTCTGTCGGCAATATTACTCTGGACGCTGGAGCTAATACATTAACCTTACAGGACGAAGTAGGTGGTCAGATTGCACTGATTCAAGCAACAGGTACCGGTAACATCAGTATCACAGCAGATGATTTAGTTATTGAAAACAGTAATGCAACAGATCAAATTACGGTTGCTGCAAATCAAAATATAACGATTGCCAATAGTTCAGCGAGCCGAACAATAGGATTAGGTGGTGGTGCGGGTAATTTAGCTATCGATGACGGAGAGATTGCTGAACTAAATGTAACAGGCACTGGCTTATTAACGATTGGTTCATCGACAGCCGGTACGATTACAGTCGCTACTGCAGATTTTACAACAGCGGGCGCTGCGACAACGGATGTAGCCTTAATAACAGGCGCGAATATTACGGACGCCGCAGGAACGGGCAATGAAATTGTTGCTGATGCGCTGACCTTAACGTCGGTGACTGACATTGGTACAAACTCTGGGAACCCTCTCAATATTCAGGTAAATACATTAGATGCGAGTACCAGTGGTGCAGGTAGTATCTATATCTCACAGAACGGTGCATTAAATGTGGGTGGCACGGCGAGTGTTTCAGTCGGTGCGGCGAATGAAAATATTGAATTAACGTCAACGGGTCTATTAACTGTTTCACAGGATATTGCGGTAACGGGTACGGGTACAATTAGTTTGACGGGTCTGGGTGTCAATATTAATTCAGGTGCGAACAGTGTCAGTACGGGCGGTGGAGATATCACCTTAGATGCGAATGCCGGTACGCTAACATTAGGTGCTGCGGCCGAAGTACTGAGCACAGGTACTATTAGTATAACAGCAGATCAATATGTTATTGCTGCGGATGCACAGATTGGTGGTGCAACAGGGTTTACCGGTACAGCCGCGACAGTAACGTTAGCAGCCGATACGGCAACAACGACAATGGGTATTGCCGGTGGTGCAGGTACTATTCAGTTAGATGCCGCAGAGTTGGCACGAGTACGCGCAACAAATGTACGTTTGGGTGATACGACTAATACCGGTGCGATTACAATTAATACCTGGACACCGGTAAGTACGTTTGCTTCGGGTGTTATAACCTTGGCCAGTAGTGCAGGAATTACACAAGGTGCAGGTGGTATTAATCTAGGTACCAGCACCAGTGATTTAATTATTAGAGCAGGCGGCACGGTTACGCTAACGGATGCCGCGAATGAATTCAGTAATGTTGCTGCAGTATTAACGGCCGGTGCCTTATCATTAACGGATGCCAGTGCACTCACCTTAACCAGTTTGACCGATGACATCGGTACCGTGAATGGTGTAACAGCACTGGGTGGTGTCACTGTTAATGCAACTGGTGCATTAGATGTAGCACACTTGGTTAGTGCAACGGCGAACAACGTAAGCTTAACTGGTGCCGGTGTTAACTTCTCCACAGCAAATTCAGATGTCACTTCTACCACCGGTTCCATAACCGTGAATGCAGGTACGGGTACACTAACAATGGCGTCGGGTTCAAGTTTGACATCAACGCGTGCGGCGGCTGGTGATGAAATTAGTTTGGTTGCGGATAGTATGTCATTAGCTGGAACGATTACCGATGCAACTGCGGGTGCGGAAGTCTCAATTACAGCTTCAACTGCAGCTACGGATATTAACCTCGGTGCAGGCGCTTCAACTGATTTAGCTTTAACCGATGCAGAATTAAATACTATCAATGCCGATTTAGTGTTGATTGGTGATAGTGCTGCTACGACAGGTAATGTCGCTTTCGTAGGGAATTTTAATTCTAACGCCAATTTTGCCGATACATCATTAAGTCTCGAGACGATGAGCGGCACAGTCACTCAAACCGGTGGCATTATTAATTTAAGTGCGGGCACCAGTGATTTAATGGTGACTTCGGGTGGTGTCGTTACCTTTAATAATGCCTCGAATGATTTTGAAACAGTCGCGGTGACAACAGGTGGCACTGCTTCTGCCGTCACAATTACCGATACCGATACATTAACGATAGGTACCGTTGATGGTGTGAATGGTATCGTCACCGGTGGTGGTCAAATTGATGTCACTGCTGGTGGTGCTTTAACCGTTGCACATCAAGTGGATAACACCGGTGCGAATGCAATCAACTTAACCGGTGTCGGTGTTGACTTAACGACTGCGGATTCAGATGTAGGTGCAAGTACCTCAGGTAAAGTGACTATTGATGCTGGTACGGGCACATTAGCATTAAGTAATGCCGGTGCAAGTATAGCGTCAGATTTAGCGGGTGGTTCAGCGATCGATTTGATTGGTGATGATATGAACCTGACTGGTTTAATCGATGCCAATACGGGTGCTGGTGCGGAAGTGTTGATTAAGGCAAGCACAGCGAACACAGCCATCAACCTGGGTTCCGGTGCAACGGGTGGCTTGTCAATAACGGATGGGCAATTAAATACGATTGAAGCAGATGTGATCCGCATTGGTGATGCTACAACAGCGGGCGCGATATCTTTTGATGGCGCATTTGACGCAGATGCTGCCTTTGCGACAGATACATTAGGACTTCGAACAACGAGTACTGTTTCAGACGGGACGGGCTCTATTCAATTAAATACAAGCACAAGTGATTTAGTCGTTCGTTCAGGTGGTGCAATCACATTTGACTCTGCATCAAATAATTTTGGCACGATAGCCGCCACAACAGGCAGTACAAACTCTGCCGTAGAATTTCGTGATTTAAATGGTTTTACAGTCGGAGCTGTTGATGGTGTATCCGGTATTGCTACGGGTGATGGTCAAATTGATTTACGTGGCGTTCGTACTATAACCATAGAAGAGCAGGTCACGAATACTGGCGCTTCTGCGATTAATATTACTACAGTCGGATCGGTAGGCTCTACAAACGTAGATTTAACGACGGCAAATTCTGATATCAATGCGGGTGCAGGCAAGATCACACTAACTGTAGGTCAGGGTGTTTCCGGTACAGATGCTTTGATCATGGCAGCGAATTCATCTTTGACATCCACATTAGCGGGTGATGCGATTGAGGTCTTGGCAAATGATGTGCAGATGACAGCCGGTGCAACAATGTCAGCAACATCGGGTCAGGTTACGATAAGACCTCGAACCGGCACCACAACAATGGGTATCGCCGGTGGTGCTGGGACGTTAAATCTAACGGCCGCGGAATTGTCTGCCATCAGTGCATTGGATGTCAGACTGGGTGATACCGCCAATACCGGTGCCGTTAATATTAATGTGTGGACACCGACTGCAACTTTTGCAACGAATGTGTTAACTCTCGCTTCCAGCTCAACTATTAATCAAGGTGGTGCGATTAATTTAGGAATAAGCACGAGTGATTTAATCATCCGTGCTGGAAATACTGTCGATTTATCAAATACGGGTAATACGTTTACTAATGTCGCGGCAGTTTTAGGAGCAGGCAATTTATCTTTAGGAAATTCAGGTGCGTTAACAATAACTGGACTCACTGATGATATCGGTACGGTGAATGGTGCAACGGTTCCGGGCAATTTTACGATTAATGCTGCTGGTGCAGTAACGCAATCACAGGCAATCTCAGCTGCAGGTTTAGAACTACTTGGTGCAGGTGCTTATACATTAACGAATACAAGTAACGATATTACAACTTTGGCAGCTAACCTGACTGGTGTTGGTAGTTCCTTAAGTTATACCGATACAAATGCCTTTACTGTTGGCACTGTGAATACAGCAGGTATCACCACAGCAGCGAGTACTGTTAATGGTACAGCAACCGGTAGCGTCACACTTGTCTCAGGCGCAGGTGATATAACAATTACAAATAATGTAACCACCGGGACTGCAACTGTAGCAGAAGCAGGTATCGGTACATCAGCTCAATCAGGTGATATCCAGATAACAGCAGGAGGCACAGGCAATATTCTTGGTGCAGGAACGTTAATTACAGGTGGAGCAACAGTAACTACTGGTGATGCTAATGATACTGCTACAGCGGGTGGAATAACTTTAAGCGCAAATGAAGTATCCAGTGATGGAACAAATGCATTAAGCGTAACATTGGGTGCCGCAAACAGCGGTGGTACAGATGTAAATAATAATTTAAATGTTACTACTGATGGAGTTGGTGCTGCCGGTGAAATAATAATCACCTCAAACAGTGCATTGAATGTCGGTGTGCTGAACACAGCTGATAACACTAGTGAAAACGTCACGATAGATACCACTGGTGGTGCCGCATTAAATATTACCAATGTCGCAGAAGATGTTGACGGCGATACTGTTGTCTTTGATTCAAACACCGGAACGTTAACAATTTCGGATACATCATTTGATGTCGCTGCAGGCACATTGACCTTACGTGGTGATGAAATTGATCTTACCGGCGGTGCAAATTCAATAAGTGGTACCAGCACGATTAATATAGAAGGTGGAACAACAACGACTACAGTCGGTGTTGCACGTAGTACTGAGACTCTTGAATTATCAGTAACCGATCTCGCAGCACTTGCAGATGGGTTTAGTTTAATTACCCTTGGCCGTACAGACAGTACGGTTAATCTTCGCTTTGGTGAAGGTGCGGGTTTTACCTTTGATGACTCAGTTACATTACAAACAGGTGCTGGCGGTGATGTCATTCTACATGAGCATCTCCAAACAAATACCAACGGAGACACCGTTACATTATCAGCGGGTAAAAGTATTAGTCTGGCAAGTGCGACTCCTGCGGAAATCACAACAGTCAACGGCAACGTTATCTTGAGTGCCGATTCAGATAATACAACTAGTGGTCGTATCGATATTAATCAAGCTTCAATTACTACAGCGGGCGGTAATATTACTTTAGGCGGTGGCGATGCTACGGCAACCGGTGATGGTGCCTTGGGTGGTGATGGTACGGGTAGTGGTATTCGTATCGCTTCTAGCTCAAGTCTAAATGCAGGTGGCGGTAATATTTCTTTACTTGCTACAGGTGGTGCAGAGGCGGGTGGCAATAATTATGGTATTAGTATTGAAAGTAGTTCCACTATATCTACAACTGGTTCAGGCACAATAACAATTAACGGTACTGGTGGTAATAATGCCGTTAACAATGATAGAGGCGTTAATCTTGTCAGTACCGGCACAATGATCTCAGCAGTTGACGGTTCCATAAGTATTACAGGAACGGCTAGGGGTACAGGTGGTGGTAGTAATGAAGGTATAGCAACAGCAGGCACCACAATACAGACCACAGGCAGTGGCGATATTGTATTGACTGGTACAAGTAACAATTCAGGAACAGGAAGTTTTAATCAGGGCGTTCGTCTTTCTACTGATACCACAGTTCAAGCGACAGGTAGTGGGGGAGCAATAACGATTACCGGTAACAGTGGTACGGGTAGCGGCACAAGAAATGACGGTGTCGAGTTAGATGGAACAGCATCAACGGTTCAAGTAACAACGGTTGATGGCTTGATCGATATTAATGGTACGGCTAGAGGATCAGGTGGTAGTCAAGCTGGTGTTTCTCTTAATGGCTCTAATGTTTTAGTTCAATCAGCTACAGGTGCGATTGATATTGATGGAATGCAATCCGCAACGGCAGGTAATAGTAATAGAGGTGTGTCAATTTTTGCGGGTGCCGATGTAATTACCACTAGCAGCGGAACTATTGATATTAATGGTACTGGCGCAAATACAACAGGTACAAATAATGAAGGCGTTTATGTTGATGGCACAGGAACCATCGTGCGCTCTGACGTCAGTGGTAATCTTACGATTGTTGGTAATGGCGCAGGCAGTGGTAATAGTGGTCACGGTGTCGTTTTAGATAATGATGCGCTTGTGTCTACAACTGGAATAGGTAATGTTTCTATTACAGGTACTGGTAGTTCCGATGGTGGTGCAAGTAATACGGGTATAACTATCGATGGAGGATCTGATGTAACTTCAACCAGTAGTGGCAGTATCACAATGAGTGGTACGGGTGGTATTGGTGGTAATTCATCGATTGGCTTATTAGTTTCAGGCGCTGCTGCAACGATAGGTGGTGCTTCATCTACGGGTAATATTTCATTAACTGGTAATAGTAATACTGGTGCAACTGGTATTGATGTACGCGTTGCTTCAACCATTCAAACAACAAGTACGGGCACAATTACACTAACTTCTGTTGATGATGTCACATTTAATACAGCAGCAAGTTCAGTTACATCAGCTTCCGGCACAATTACTGTAAATTCAGATGATTTAACTGTAGATGGAAGTTCTACTATAAGTTCATCCGCCGGTTCTATTGATGTTAATGCTGCTGCGACGATTAATGTTGTTGCAAATTCTCGTATTACTGCCGGCGGTAACGGTACAAATTTAACTATGGATGGTTTGGGTATCACGATTGGTGATGGTGCTAATGCAACCTCCGAAACAATTACGAATACCGGTACCGGTACGGTTACGATTACTTCAACTGGTGCTAATGATATTGACCTTGGCAATAATGCAATAGCCGGTGGAACAGGAACAGTTAGTTTAGTTTCTGCGCAAGATATCACAGCAACGAATGCAACATCCGGTACGGTTTTCGAAATCGATGCCGACGTCGTTAGCTTAACTGCAACGAGAAGTGTTGGTGATGCGAATACAAATGATATAGAACTTGATGGTACGACCGATTTAACCATTCAAGTTAACGATGACATCTTTGTTGCAGGTGATGCCACAACAGCTCTAACTAATCTTTCTCTAAGAGTCGATACCACTAATGATACCGGCGGTGGTAGTTATGACCTGTCCAACTTTAGTGGTTTAACTTTTGGTACAGGTGGTTTTACAGATTCGACTAATGATTTAGATGTTGCTGGAATTGTCAGCACTGGAGCAATGGATATCACTATCGTTAATGAAGCCGGTAATATCATTTTAGAAGATAACACGGTTGCCGAAGCAGTCGACCTGAGTGGTGGTGGCGGTAACATTACCATTACCGCAATTAGTGGTGATATTACTGATAATGATGATGCAACTGCTGATGGCTCGGCATCTCCTGCAAATCTGATCACATCTGCAGCGAGTCAAGTATCTCTAACCGCATCGGGTGATATCGGCAATAGCGGGGGCACTCATGAAGATATTGATATTTCAGGTACAAATAATCTATTTATTTCTGCTGGTGGTGGCACAGCAAATGTTGAGTCCGATACGGCTTCTACCGATCCGGCATCATTAACATTTGTTGTTGATCCAAGTCTAGCCGGTGAAAACGTTGATATTACCTATACTGGCACTAACCTTGATATACGCATTGATGAAGACGGTGATGCTGATGGTACTGGTGGCGCCGTTGAAGTAACGGGATGTACCTTAAATGCCACAGCTTGTATTCATACGGTTGAGAGCGCGGGTTCTGGTGCTGATTTTGATTTCGAATTAATTTCATTGACAGGCAATATCGTTGTTGGTGATGGCGCAATCGTTGATATTAGTGAAGGGGCTGGCGGTGGTGATGTTCGGCTTGAATCGAAACAAGGATCCATTCTCAGTGAAAACTCAGGTACGGCGAGTATCTTGACTGATGGCACGATTACACTTGTTGCTGAAACCGGGATCGGTGCTGCAACAGGTAATTCATTTACTATTGATGACGATGGTGGTGGTGATGTCACGCTGGTATTAGAACGTACCGGTAATGGTGACATTAATGTGCTGAGTCTCGACGATCTCATCGTAACTGGATTTACCAGTCTGGGCACGGGTACCACAACCCTGACCACGAACACGGCATTTGATCTAACTATCTCGGATGACATCATTCAAAGCGGTAAAATTTCATTAACAGCAGGTGCGGGTAATGATGTCATAATCAATAACACTAGTACTGTTCAATCTAGTAATGCGGCTGTTGATGCTATTACCATAAGAGGTAACAGTCTGGATCTGACAAATGCTACTGCTGTTCGGGCTACAGGTACGAACGGTGGCATACGATTATTTACATCTGCTGGTACCGGTACCATGAGCATCGGTCATGCCGGCGGTGGGTTTGAAGTCACCGATGCTGAGTTCGCGAAAATTACCGACTTCGATACATTAACTATTGGTGAAGCCGGAGTTCAAGGTGGTGCGGGTACCATAACGATTGAATCAATAACTAATCCGGTATCGGGCGGCGCCATCATTGTTAATTCTGATAACGGAGCAGGTACGATCACAGTTAATGCTGGCGCGAATGATATTAATGGTGGTGCATTAACACTGAACGCAGGAACAGGTGGTATTACCATTAACGGTGATATCGATACTAACCTTGGCAATCTGACCTTGACAGCAGATGACAATGTTACTGTTGCAACTGGAGTTGATGTGACAAGCACTAACGGTACGATCAATGTTAACGCAGATAACAATGATGATGGCACCGGAACTCTAACTCTTACAGGCACAGGTACTATAACAACAACAAACAATACCAGCAGTGCCATTGTTATTCGTGCAGCGGATATTAATTTAAGCGGAACTTCTTCATTAGCTGCGGGCGGTACTTCAGCTGGCATTAGTTTATTTAATACACAAGAAGCCAATGCTATTAGTGTTGGTGCCGGTAATAATGCTGGTTTTGATTTGGAAACTGCTGCCGAAGTCGGAGACATAACTGGTTTTGGAACCTTAACGATTGGTGAAGCTGGCGTTCAATCTGGTGTAATAACCATTAGAAATTCTGATTTCAATGCAGTGACTGGTAGTGAAAATATTGTTATCAATTCAAACAGTGGCGCAGGTGGAATTGTCCTTGATGATAATACTAATGCAAATACAGCTCTTGTCGCTGATGGCAATATCACATTAAGAGCCGGAACGGGTGGTATTACAACTACGCCAGGAGCGGACAATACGACAGCAGAACTTTCTGGTGGCTCGGTAACGATTACCAGTGATGGACTCGTAGGACAATCAACAACTGACCGTTTGCAATTTATCGCAGGACAAACCGATGTTGCAGTAACGACATCCGCTGCAGGCGATAATATCTTCCTCGATGGTTTGGGTGCATTAAGTCTGAATGCGATTTCAACGACGGGTGGATCCATTGTTGATGTCGATTCGTCTGGCGGCGGGACATTAACCGTTACCTCAAGTATTGGTTCAACAGGTTCAGCTATTAATCTTGCTGGTGACGGAGTAACACTTTCAACAACTAATTCAGATGTCGCAGCTGGTGCAGGTAATGTAACCATTGATGCAGGGACGGGCTTATTTAACATGGCGTCCGGATCAAGCATTACCAATACTGGAAATGTCACCGTTGCGGCAGATACTATTTCACTAGCGGGAGCGATTCAGGCTAGTGGTGGTGCTTCGGAAGTGAAGATCGCGCCAGACACCGCGGCGACAGTCATAGAATTGGGTGTAGGTGCTACAAATGGATTGGCCTTAACTGATACTGAACTCAATACAATTGAAGCAGCAATTGTAAGAATTGGTGATGGTACAGGTGCTGCGCCTTATGCTGCTGCAAGTACTGGTTCAATTGTATTTACTGGTGATTTTAATGCTGATGCCGCGTTCGCTACTAATTTTCTGGAATTACAAACAACCAGTTTTGTTAGCGATGGAGCAAGCGGAAGTATTTTATTTAATACCAGCACCAGTGATTTAGTTGTACGTTCAGGTAATGCAATAACGTTAAATAACACGGGAAATAATTTTAATACGGTTGCAGCTACAACTGGTGCAGCTAACTTTGCTATAAATGTCGCTGATACGGATACCTTAACGGTTGGTTCCGTCGATGGAGTAAACGGTGTCGTAACAGGTGGTGGACAAGTTGATATCACTGCGGGTGGTTTGCTAACTGTTTCACAAGCAGTCGATAACAGCGGAAATAACACGATCAATCTTACTGGTGTTGGTATCAATCTAAATAATGGCGCTACATCGGCAGTTGGCACGACAGCCGGTAAAGTTACAGTAGATGCCGGTACTGGCACACTAACGATGTCTGCAGGCTCTACAATTACAAGTAGTCTTGGAAGTGGTGCCGCGATAGACCTTATTGCAGATTCCATGGTATTGGGTGGCACTATTACTGCCAGTGCATTGGATGGTGAAGTATTAGCAGTGCAAAAAACTGCCGGAACAAATATAGAACTAGGGGCAACGGCAACGAATGGTCTTGCTCTGGATACGAATGAACTTAATACAATTGATGCTGATATTGTTCGAATTGGCAATTCATCGACCGGTACGATTACGTTTACGGGAGGCTTTGTTGCTGATGCTGCATTTGCCGATGGCACCAGTGGTTATCTTGCATTAACGACTAATAATGCCAATGTGACGCAAACAGGTTCTGTTGATCTGACTGCAGGTACAGTGAATGGTAGTGGTCTAGCTATAACAGCAGGTACAGGAAACGTTACGTTAGACAATACAGCGAACGATTTCGAAGTTGTGGCCGTATCGAATACAGGAACAGTAACAATTAGAGATACTGATGCATTATCAATAAATAATGTGGGTGGTGTGACGGGTATTTCAGGGAATACGAAAGGTGTAACACTGGAAGCAGGCGCAGTGGGTACAGGTGCTTTAGTGATAACCAGTGATATCACAGCCGATGATGCGGCCATCAATCTTACAGGTGATGGCATCACTATCAATTCGAATCTTGATGTGGATTCTGGCAGCGGAGATATGAATATTAATTCAAATGCCGCTACGTTTACCATGAATGATAATGCCGAAGTATTTAGTACCGGTAAGATTACGATTACCGCAAATAATATTGAAGTAGGTACTGGCTCTAGTGGTACCAATACGCAGATTGGTGGTTCATCAACAGGTGTGGGTACAGCATCGTCGGTTATTATTTCAGGTGATGCCAATACGACAACGATGGGTATCGCTGGTGGTGCTGGCACCTTAAATCTAGTCGTTGCCGAACTTAGTGATATACGCGGCACGAATATTCGATTAGGCGACACGACTAATACCGGTGCTATGACAATTAACAACTGGACGCCTATCGGAACATTCGCTCCAGGTGTTCTCACATTAGCGTCATCCTCAACTATTACTCAAGGCGCGGGTGGTATTGATCTTTCAACGAGTACCAGTGATCTGATTATCCGTGCAGCTGATGATGTGACATTAACTGATGCCGGAAATGAATTTTCAAATGTTTCAGTATTAATGACTGGAGTTGGAAGTGCTTTACAATTAACCGATGCAAGTGCGTTAACCATAACTAGCCTGACAGATGATATAGGCACAGTGAACGGCGCGACTGCACCCGGCGGGGTTATTTTAACAGCAGATGCCGGCGGTGCTGCTGCAGATATTTTAACCATTGCCGAAGCAGTGAGTGCAACTGCAAACGATGTCACCTTGAATGGTAGCGGAATTGATTTATCTACCGCGAATTCGGATGTCACATCAACGACGGGCAATGTGATAGTCGATGCGAACTTCGGTACTTTTAATATGTCATCGGGTGCGAGCATTGTTAACAGCGGTAATGTCACCTTAACAGCGGACTCGATGACGTTTGATACGTCCGGTACGCCGAGCCTGATTCAGGCAACGGGAGGTACTTCAACCGTCACCATCACACCAAATACTACAGGATTATCCGTTGACTTAGGTGCGGGCGCGGCCGGTGGTTTGGTCTTAACGGATGCCGAATTAAACACGATTGAAGCAGCACGCGTGCGTATTGGTGATGGCACAAATTTGAATAGGATTACCTTTGACGGTGCGTTTACGGCAGACAGTGCGTTTGCGACAGACTTTCTTGAATTACATACCACCTCAGCGACCGGTGACATAATTGCGACGGCTGGTGCGATTAATCTAGCAGCAAGTACCAGTGATTTAGTCGTGCGTACGGATACCAACGCGGCCAATATCCAAATTGATACGGCGGCGCATAATTTTAATACCGTTGCTGCAGAAACAGGTGGTACGGCATCAACGATTTCAATAGCCGACGGTGTTGATGGCATGACTGTTGGCACAGTTGATGGATTGAGTGGCATTGTGACCGGTGGAGCACAAGTAGATGTCTCCTCTACAGGTTTATTAACTGTCTCTCAAGCGGTTAATAATACGGGTAACAATGCGATTAACCTGACCGGTGAAGGTGTTGATTTGAATAACGGTGCCACATCAGCGGTTGGTGCAGGAACTGCCGGCATAGTCACCATCGACGCGAATAGCGGCACCTTTACCATGTCGGCTAATTCAACAGTGGCCACGACCTCAGCAGCAGGTAATGATATTAGTTTAACTGCGGATTCGATGAACCTAGCAGGTACGATTACCGCGAGCGGTGTGAATGGTGAAGTGTTAATTAAAGCGAATACGGCGAGCACCGATATCAACTTAGGCGCAGGTGCGTCAACAGGACTTGCGTTAACCGATACAGAATTAAATACCATCAGTGCTGATCGTGTGAGCATTGGTGATGGTACGACAACAGGTAACATTACCTTTGTCGGTAACTTTACCTCCAATGGTACTTTTGCAGATGACTTTTTATCATTACAAACAAGTGGTACTGCAACTGTAGGTCAGAGTGGTGGTACAACATTCAATCTTACTGCAGGCAGTAGTGATTTAGTTGTACGTAATGGTTCTGGTAATGTCACCTTTAACGATACAGCCAACAACGATTTATCAGGTACGGTCGCTATAACTACTACAGGGGTAGTTAATATAGGAGTTGCAAATGGGTTTACCGTTGGTAGCGTAGATGGTGTAACCGGTATTACCGGAACTAACGGAGTTACCCTAGATGGTAATGTTGGCACGTTGAATATCAACGAAGCGGTGAGTTCGACCAATGATGCCATTAGCATATCTGGTAGTGGTGTGATATTTGCCGCTAATGGAGATGTAACTAGTGGCACCGCTGACTTAACAGTAGACGCGGGTACTGGAACTCTAACCACGGCAAGTGGCACAATCTTATTAACAACGGGTACTGCAAATTTAACAGCTGATACCATGACCTTAGATGCCGCTTCTCAAATCGGTGGTACTGGGGCAGGAACAGGAACTGCAGCAACAACAATTATTGAACGCAGTAGTGCCGGTGCGATTGGACTTGCTGGTGCTGCAGTTGGTCTTGATTTATCAGTTGCTGAATTAGCCACCATCCGATCAACTGATGTACGCATTGGTAATACTACGGCAGCGAATGGTGCAATAACTGTTAATGCTTGGACACCCACTGCAGACTTTGCAACAGGTGTGTTGACTCTGGCGTCTTCCTCGACCATAGGTCAGGGTGGAATAATTAATTTAGGCACAAGTACTAGTGATTTGATTATCCGTGCAGCTGGTTCGGTATCGCTGGGTTCAGCCAATGAATTTACGAATGTAGCGGCGGTATTGACGGGTGGAGCAAGTGCGTTAACGCTGACTGATGCCAGTGCGCTAACCATCACCAGCCTGACAGATGATCTTGGTACAGTAAACGGTGCAACTGCTCCGGGCGGTGCAACGTTAACGGCAACAGGTGCCGCGTTGACCATCGCACATCACGTCACTGCAACAGCCAACGCTGTAACCTTGAATGGTACCGGTGTTAATTTATCAACGGCCAACTCGGATGTCACATCGACGAGCGGTAACGTGATTGTCGATGCGAATGCCGGAACGTTTAATATGGCATCGGGTGCCAGTATTGTGAACAGCGGTGACGTCACGTTAACGGCAGACACAATGACCTTTGATACATCGGGTGCGCCAAGTTTGATTCAGGCAACGGGTGGTACATCAACGGTCACTATCACTCCAGACACAGTCGGTCGCGCAATTGATTTAGGTGTGGGAGCAGCCGGTGGTTTGGTCTTAAGCGATGCGGAATTAAATACGATAGAAGCAGCGCGAGTCAGAATCGGTGATGGCACGAATACCAATGCGATTACTTTTGACGGTGCATTTACAGCAGACAGTGCGTTTGCAACAGACTTCCTTGAACTACATACCACTTCTGCGACCGGCACGATTACGGCAATAGCGGGTGCGATTAATTTAGCAGCAAGTACGAGTGACTTAGTGGTACGTACTGATACAGCCGGTGCGAATATACAAATTGATTCGGCAGCACATAATCTGAATATCGTCGCCGCTGAAACAAATAACACAGCTTCTACAATCTCCATTGCTGACGGTGTCGATGGTATGACGGTTGGTACGGTGGATGGATTGAGTGGTATTGTTACCGGTGGTGCACAAGTCGATGTCGCAGCAGCCGGTTTGTTAACAGTATCACAAGCAGTGAATAACACGTCCGGCGCAATTAATCTTACAGGTGAAGGCGTTGATTTAAATAACGGTGCTACCTCAGCAGTGGGTGCAAGTGCAACCGGTGTTGTCACGATTGATGCTAACACCGGTACCTTGACGACGTCAGCGGGCTCAACGGTAGCGACCTCATCGGTTGCAGGAAATGATATTCAGTTGATAGCCGATTCGATGGCATTAGCAGGGACTGTCACAGCTAGTGGTGTAAATGGTGAAGTCTTAGTCAGAGCAGATTCTGCGAGTACCGATATTAATCTCGGTGCGGGTGCATCAACAGGACTCGCATTAACCGATACCGAACTCAACTTGATTAATGCAGACCGAGTTAGCATTGGTGATGGAACAACATCAGGTAATATTACTTTTGTTGGTAACTTTACCTCTAATGGTGCTTTTGCTGATGACTTCTTGTCATTACAAACGAGCGGTACGGCAACAGTAGGTCAGAGTGCTGGTACGACCGTTAATCTAGCTGCAGGTACCAGTAATCTGGCAGCACAAACGGGTTCAGGTAATGTCACATTTAATGAAACGTCTAATGATTTTACCAATGTCGCTGTAACGACTACGGGCGTGGTTGATATCCGTGATACCAATGTATTAACAGTTGATACCGTTGATGGTGTTACAGGAATAACAGGGACAACTGGAGCTACATTAGTCGCGGGCGGAGCTTTAACGGTAATTCAAAACGTAACAGCGACAGGAACCGGTGCGATCAGCCTGACGGGTGCGGGTATCGATATCGATACAACGACAGGTGGTCTGCATAACGTTACTGTCTCTACAGCGAATGGTGTCTTAACTGTCGATGCTGGTACAAATACATTAATCTTGCAAGATGAAGGTGCAGCCGGGAATGAAATTGCATTATTGACTGCAACCGGTACGGGTAATATTAATATCACAGCTAATGCTATTACTGTTGAACAAAATGATGGTACAAGTAAAAATCAAATCGTCACCAACACAGGTGAAGTCAGTATCAAGGCGAGTACTGTTGGTACAGCTATTACACTCGGTACGGGCGGTGGTGGTTTAGGTTTAAGTGCAGCAGAACTAAATGAAATAGCATCACCGGTGTTACGCATAGGTGATGCAACGACTACAGGTACAATTACTTTTGATGGTGCATTTGCAGCTGACGCGGCGTTTGCAACTAACTTCCTGGCCTTGCGAACGACCAATACTGTAGCCGGTACAGCAGGTGCTATTGACCTTGGCACTAATGCTCAAGATTTGGTTGTTAGGGCAGGCGGTACAATTAATATTAATAATGCCGGTCATAATTTTGATGTGGTATCAGCAACAACAAGTGGCGCAACTGCTGACATCACCATCCTTGAAGGTTTTGATGGCAGTACCATGACCATCGATATCGTTGATGGATTAAATAGCATGAATACGGTGGGCAACATCACCCTCACTGCTGATGATGGTATATTTATCGGAACGGGTGCGACTTATACCATTAACAGTAATACCGGCACGTTAACTGTTAATGCCGATGGCGATTCGGATGGAGCAACGACCGCTAGTCTTCTAACGATTGACAATAGTTCAATACTGACTTCATCGAATACCACAGCGTCAGCGATTACCTTGCAAGGCGAAGACCTTAATTTAATTACAGGTAATATAAGTGCGACGGGTGTTGGTGGGGGTGTGCGACTATTTACCAGTGCAATCGCACAGGATATAACAGTGGGTAATGAGCCAGGTACTGCATTTGATTATGAAGTCTCAGATGCCGAACTCGGACGTATTACAGATTTCGATACTTTAACTATTGGTAATTCTCAATCTGGTATTATCACTCTGGCCTCTGTGGATCACGCAACAGTCAATGATGCCGCGATTATTGTTGATGCCGATACCACTGTAGGTGGCATTATCCTGGATGATGCCGGCGGTACTGCACTGGATGCGGGTAGTGGCACGATTACACTGAGTTCTGGTAATGGAGATATCACGGCGAACGCTACCAATACAACGGCAGAATTGGCGACAACCGGTGCAACAGTTACGATAGTCTCTGCTGATGGGGTAGGTTCTCTTAATAATCGCATTCAATTTGCTAATAATAGCAATTCAGCACAACAAGTTATAAGTGTAACGGCAACTACACTCGGCGTTTTTCTGGATGGTCTAGGTACAATTACTCTCGCAGATATTACTGATAATCCTTTTGGTGGCTCTGGTATTAACATTACCGCACTTGAAAATATCAACCTGACGAATGACATCGCCACGATAGGTACTGGAGCCGATATTTTCCTTTATGCAAATTTTGATGCAGTAGCATCAACTGTCGAGGCCGGTGATAGTAACGGTGCAATCATCGATCTTGGTGCTGGTGCATTAGGAAAGATTGATGTTAGTAATGGTGGAGCTGTTTCACTTGGTGCAGGTAGCGGTATTGGTTCTGTCACAGATGCTATTGAGATTGATACTGCTGCTGCTGGCAGTACCGTTTCAGCTGTTACAGCCAGTGGTGGAATTTATATTGATGTTACTGGTGTGGCAGGTGATGACTTGACAATCGGTACCGCAAATTCTGTAACCGGTGTTACTGCGACCAGTGGTGATATAGTTATCAATAACACGGTCGGTAATATCACAGTTACTGAAGCCATTAGTGCTGCAGGTGGCACGGTTAACCTGATAGCTGATACTACCGGTAATGATTCAATTTTTATTAATAATAATGTTACGGCAAGTTCAAGTGCGACATTATTAATCCAAGCCGATGAAGGCGTCACCATTAATAATGCAACAGTGACACAAAGCGGTACAGGTACGATTCAGGTAGATGCCGATAATGAAGATGATAATACTGGTACGTTTACGACGACAGGCCTAAACCCTGAAATTATTTCAACTGCTAATGACACAACGATTCAAATTATCGCTGCCGATCTTGCTATTGGTGGTACGACTCCATTAATTGATAACAACAACGGAATAATTCAATTACAACCTAGTGATAACAGTCGAACGATTGGAATAGGTGATGGTGCAGGTGCAACCGCAGCTAATTTCTCGCTAAGCAACGCTGGATATAATGCGTTTGGTACGGTTGGAACTGATACACCAACGATTCAAATAGCAACTGCTGCACATACTGGCGATTATACAATTGATACATTCACTCCGAATGCGGCTCATACAAATACACTTGAATTATTAACGACTTCTAGCAATTTCTCATTTAGTGGAGCTGGTAGCACCATACCAAATGGTTCTACTCTGGATGTTAAGGCAACGTCAGGCAACATTACAATTGATCAAGTATTAGGTGGCGGAACGATTATTTTTAGAGGAGCTAATGCAGTAAATCAAAACGCAGCAATCAATGCATCAAGCTTTACCTCTACCAGTACGACTTATAATGGTACCGGTCAAAATATTGATACCTCAGGTGGTAATGAAGAAAACGGTGGTGATGTCAGTATCACATCTACCGGTGCATTAACACTGGGTACGGTAACAACATCAGGCGGTACTGATACAGGTAATGATGGTGGACACAATGGTGGTTCAGTTACCTTGTCCGGTGGTGATGTTACAGTAGGTACTATTACTACTTCAGGTAGTAATGCTGTTGGCGCAGGTAATGGCGGTAATGCAGGTACGGTTTCTATTGATGCAACAGATGGTAGTCCATTAATTACATTAAATGGCGGTGTTACAGCTGCTGGTGGCACAGGTGTAGGCACGGCGGGTAATGGCGCCGATTTAACTTTTAATGATGCCGTTGTATTAAGTAATGCGACGAATACGTTTAATACCACCGGTAATACCGATGGTAATATTTTGTTTGCATCAACCTTGGATGGATCGACCGACTTTGTTGAAGATGTTACATTTAATACCGATAGCGGAAATATTACTTTCACCGGTGCGGTAGGTGCGACAACTGACTTAGGCGATGTTGCGATTACGGCAGCAGGTGATGTCACTGCAAGCGCCGCTTTTAATGCAGACAGCTTTGTTCAAAGTGCTGGTACAGGAACAACTCAATTTGATGGTGCTGTATTGATAAATTCAGGTGCAGCAACTGACGTAGCTATTACTTCAAACAATGTCACCTTAAATAATACGTTAACGACTGTAAATGGTGGCACGGTCACGATTACCAACGCCGGTCTGTTAGACATCGCAGCAGCAGGTGATATGACATTAAATGGAGCGTTTTTACAAAATGGTACGGGCGCAGTACAAACCGCAGGTGATATTACAACTACTGGCAATGCCATACAGTTTAACGGAGCAGTTACCCTGACTGATGGTGGTACAGTTACTTTAAATACAACTAATACAGCTGCGAATGGAGCCAACATCACATTCCAGGGAACGGTAAATGGGTCAACTGCGGCAACTGAAAATCTGACATTGAATGCCGGCAACTTGGGTGATATTGATTTTGATTCTGCAATTGGTGGCACTACAAGGCTAGGTGTTTTAACGATTACTAATGCTGAAAATATAACATTCGATGCAGGCATCACAGCGGCAAGCATTAGTCAGGCTGCTGGAGCTGCAACGGGTACGACGACATTTACAGGCGCTGTGAATACAAGTGGTGCTGCCGGTATTGATTTGACTGGCCAAACCTTCAATATTAATAACTCTGTTACAACAACGGGTGGTGGTACTGTTGATATTACAAATGCTGGTACCTTAACGATTGCTGCAATAGGCGATATGAATCTGGATGGCGCGTTTACTCAGGATGGTGCGGGTGCAGTCACAACAGCAGGTGATATAACGACCACGGACGATAATATTAATTTCTTAAGAGCGGTAACCTTGACCGGTAACACTGCGTTTAATACAGGTGCTGGCGCTGGCACGATTACCTTCCAGGATACATTGAATGGCACAACGGACCATGTTGAAGACCTAACGCTAACGGCGGGCACGGGTAATATTGATTTTGACGGTATTGTAGGCGGGACGACAGATCTGGGTGTCGTAACAATAAATAGCGCGGCGAACGTAACGGCAGATATGGCCTTTAATGCAGAGCAAATAGACCAGGCTGCTGGGACAGGGACTACGACTTTTACGGGAGCAGTCCAGACGCTTGGAACTTTGGCCAGTGATGGTCTCGACCTAAACGGAAATGCATTTACTTTCAGCAATACCGTTAATACCGGCGCAGCCGGCGCAGTGTCTATAACTAATAGTGGCGCTTTAAGTATTGCAGCAGCAACAGACATGACCCTCGGTGGTGCCTTCACTCAGGATGGAACGGGTACGGTATCGACGGCAGGTGATATCACAACGACGAATGACAACATCAACTTTTTGAGTGCGGTGACTTTGAGTGCCGGGCCAGTGGCATTGGATACGGGTGCGGGTGCAGGAACAATTACCTTCCAGAGTACGCTCGATGGCACCACCGATCATACAGAAGACCTGACTTTAACTGCAGGTACCGGCAACATAGACTTTGACGCAGCGATAGGCGCGACGACAGATTTGGGCGTGGTCACGATAGTGAGTGCGACGAATGTGACGGCAGATGCAGCCTTTATTGCAGAGCAGATAGATCAGACCGCAGGCTCAGGCTTAACGACCTTCACGGGGGCAGTGCAGACACTCGGCACAGCGGCGGGAGACGGTCTCGACTTAAACGGCAGCGCCTTTACATTCAGCAATACCGTGAATACTGGCACCGCCGGTGCCGTGACCATAACCAATAGTGGTGCTTTAACTATCGCCGCGGCAGCAGATATGACCCTCGGTGGCGCTTTCACTCAGGACGGTACCGGCGCTGTATCAACAGCTGGGGATATCACTACTACAGCTGATAATATTGATTTCCTTCGCGCGGTTACGTTAACCGGAAATGTTGCATTAAGCTCTGGTGCCGGTACCGCAGGTAATATTACCTTCCAAAATACTATTAATGCGACGAATGCCTTTGCCGACCAACTGACATTAGATGCTGGGACAGGCACTATTACGTTTAATGCTGCTGTTGGTAATGCTGTTAACGGGGAATTAGGTGCTGTAACGATTAACGGTGCGGGTCAAGTCGATGTTGACGCATTTTTGGAAATAGCGAGTCTTGATGCCGATAACGGTAATTTGGCCATATTTGATTCATCTGGTGTTTCAATAATTACAACTGGTGCAGCAAATTCAATTGGTGGCGATGTGCTGGTTACAACAACTGCAGCATTAACTACAGGTGGTATAACGACGACCGGCGGTGCTGATGCTGTTGATGCACAAGGTCAAAATGCCGGACAAATAAATCTTAATGCTGGCACTGTATTAACTACGGGTGCTATTACTGCTACGGGAAGTAATGCAACGACTGGTACTAATGCTGGTGGAACAGGCGGTGCCGTTTCTCTAACAGGAGGAACGCGTATTGATCTTGGTGGAGATATAAACACATCCGCGGGCACGGGTACTTCTTCTGGTACCGGTGGAAATATTACATTTAATAGCGCAACAACCTTACTTGCAAGTGCAACAATTACAACTGGTGCTACTGGTGGAGACATTAATTTTACGAATACATTGGATGGCTCTACGGGATCTACCGAAGACATTGCTTTGACATCGGGCACGGGCAATATTACCTTTACTGGTGCGGCTGGCGGAGCAACTACATTAAATGACATAACAGTGAATCAGGCCAACAATGTCACTGCTGCTACGACAGTCAGCGCTGATTCTTTCCAACAATCTACAACCGGTACAGGGACGACTCAGTTTGGTGGTGTTGTTACAGTTATAGATGCGACAAGAGACTTCATTGTAGACACAGGCACTATTGATATTGATGCGAATGTCTTGACCAATGGTGCTGCGGTTAATCTCGATGCAAGTACATTAATTGATCAGGCTGCAGCAACCAGCATAACTACAACCTTAACGGCTGGAAATAGTGGCAATATTGCTATTGATAGCAGTAGTACAGGCGTTATCAATCTGGCGGGAAATATCAATAGTGTTGGTGCTGACAATGGTGCAGGTAATGGTTTTAATGCGGGCACGGTTAATATCACGACTGCTGATGGTGCAATAAATGTAAACGCAATTGATGCTTCTGGTGGTAATTCAACCGGCGGCGGTGGTACGGGTGGTAATGCGGGAGCAGTTAATATTGTTGTAACTGACACGGAAGGCACGGGTAGAAATATTAATGTCACCGGTCTTGTCGATGCCAGAGGTGGTGATGGCAATGCAGCGGCTGGTGGTACTGCATCAAATGTCCTTATTGAAGTCAGAGATACAGATGCTCCTGATAACGGAACGGGTAGTGTTTCTGTAGCAGCGATTAACACTAGTGGCGGAACAAGTACGACTGCTATTAATGCAGGCAATATTACCCTGACGTCAATCGGTGCTGATGTGACCTTGAATGGCACTTTAACAGCTTCTGCGAGTGGTGGTGGTACGGATGGCACGGTCACAATTAATTCAGGTCAGGATATTGTCGATGGTAATGGTGCTACAGACAATATTATTGCAGGCACCTTTGCAGCGACAGCAACTCGTGGTGTTGGAACAGGAACCGGTACTAGCAAACTTGATACAACGGTTGCTACCTTAACAGCAACTGCTGGTGGAACCGGTGGCATATTTATAAATGAATCTGATGCCTTAAACGTTGGTGCAGCTGGACTACATACGGAAGGCGGCAACATTGATTTAATGGTTGCGGGTAGTTTCGCTAATGCTGGTTTTGCAATAGAGACTCAGGATAGTAGTGCTACACGCGATAGTGGTGATATTAGTATTGCCGTAAGTGGTGCAAATAATAACGTTACATTGACTGGTGCGGTTGGTGTTGTTGATTCCAGTGGAGCTAATAATACAGGAGGCGTTGGGTTTGCAGGTGGTGATATGTTGATAACAACTGCAAGCGGTACAATTGACGTAACTAATCTAGATTCAAGCGGCGGCAATGGTAGTGCTGGTAATGCTGGTGGCGCTGCAGGATCGATAACTCTGCGCGTTGTTGATGCAGAGGCTGTAGCAAGGGATATATCAGTTACGGGCTCCTTGTCAGCTAATGGTGGAAATGGATCAACGGCTGCAGGCGGTGCAGGTAATACAGTGACAGTTGAAGTACTCGATGCTGGTGGTGGTGCAGGAGATGGTTCTGTTTCGGTTAATACAATTACAACCAGTGGTGGTTCAGGTAACAGTGGCGGTAATGCGGGCAATATAGTTCTTACTTCAGATGGTGCCAATGATGTGACATTGAACAATACTCTTACTGCTTCTGCAGGTGCGAGCACTGGCGGTGCAGGTGGTGCAGTCTTAATCACGTCAGGCAGAAGTGTTGTTGATAATAATGATGGTTCAACCAGAATTACAGCTGCATCTTTGGTGGCGTCGGCTCAACAAAATGTAGGTGGAGCCGATGATATAGATACGGCTGTTTCAAATCTGGAAGTGGCGTCAGGATTGGGTGGTGGTGCTGGCACCGGTAATATTCAGATTGATAACATTACCAATGATTTAACCATTGGTGGGGTTGGTAGTGTAAATGGTGTGTCATCTGCAGCTGGATCAGATGGCACTATCAGTATTGTTTCAAGTACCAGTATTAATATTAATGAAGCAGTGTCAGCCGATGACACGGGCGGTGTCACAATTGATGCGAATGGTACGAATTCTAGTATTACTAGTGCTTCAGCCGGTTCTATCGATTCTACAACATCGGGAAATATAGCGCTCACTGCCGATAGTCAGATAACTCTTGCAGGGACAGTCGGTGCATCGACAACTGGCACTATCAGTATTACCGCGGATACAGACAACAATTCAAATGGCACAATAACCAATTCAGCTGCTATTGGTAGTGGCACTGCTGGTAATGTGACATTGGTTGCAGAATCATTTAGCTTGAATGGTAATGTGACTAGTGGTGGAAATATTAATATCACGTCCGATACAGGTATTAGTTTAGGAACTGTTACTATCGCTGCAGCAGCTGGGACAATAAATGCCACAGTGGATAACGACAATAATAGTACCTCATCCTTTGATCAAGGAGGCGGGACATTAACTGCGACAGATATTAACCTTACGGGTGGTGCAAATGACACAGTAGTTGGAGCATCAAATGTAGCGAATACCTTCGCAATTGACGCAACACCTACGTTAGCCAATTCCCGAATTAATGGTGGTGGAACACCTGCAGATTTGTCTGGTTTTGTGAATATTACTGGCGGAACCGCTGGTGACACATTTAACTTTCAAACAGGTGGTTCAATCTCGGGTACTGCAGATGGTTTGGGTGGCAATGATACTTTGAGTTATACAGGTGGACCTGTCGCAACTATTACTCTTACTGGTCCAGGTGCCGTTGATGGCTTTAATGGTACAGCCACTTCGACTGGCGGGTTCAATAATATTAATACTGTAATCGGAAGTGGTGGCGCAGGAGATACCGTAGTAGGTTTACAAAATGGATCGGCAGGTACTTGGGATATTGATGGTACCAATACTTATGTCAGTGGCAATACATTAAACATAGATTCAAATATAAGAAATTTTACAGGTGGTACTGGTAACGATACGTTTAACGTCATAACTGCACATACGGGAAATATAAACACAGGTGCGGGAACTAATACTGTCACTGTTTCCCAAGCACTGACCGGTAATATTACAACAGGCGCTGGCAATGATACGGTGACAACAACGGCGACAGTCAACGGTAATATTACCGACACTGGTGGTACAAACACGTTTACTATAGGTAACACACTAACAGGTAATCTAACAGCAGGTGGTGGTAATGACACGATTACAACAACGGCGGCAGTCAACGGCAATATAAACTCAGGTGCAGGTACTAATACTATTTCAATAGGCGGTGCATTAACTGGTAATCTGACAACAGGTGCAGGTGATGACACGATTACAACAACGTCGACAGTCAACGGTAATATTACCGACACCGGTGGTACAAACACGTTTACCATAGGCAACACACTAACTGGTAACCTGACAGGTGGTGCTGGAAATGACACGTTAAATATCAATAGTATAATCAACGGTACAGTAACAGGAGGTGCTGGTACTAATACACTAAACCCAAGCGTCTCCATAAATGGTACGTATGTAGCATCAGGAAGTGATACATGGAACCATACAAGTAATGTAAGCCTAGCAACTTCAGTAACAGGTACAGGTTCGTTAACAATTCCAGATACAGGGGGCGGTGATTTAGATGTCAATAATGCAGGTGATTTGCGACTCCCAAATTTAACTGGGTTCACCGGTCACACCGTTATTGGTGGAACATTAACTCCTGACGGTGTAGATCCTTTTTATACTGCTACGGACTTAACTTTAAATACGGTTACATTGACGATAACTGATGCTATAACAAGTGGTGGTTCTGTGACATTACTTGCAGGTGATATTTTTCTAAATAACGATATAACGCTCACCAATGGGATTATTGGAATGATAGCTGGTGGACCGACTGCAGTGCCGGGTTCAACTACAGGTGTTATTGATGCTTCTGCAGGTGATGTTACGTTAACGGCACCTGCTTCTGACACTAACCCATCGGCTGCATTAGTTGCTAATGATACGATAGTGAATTCTGAGAATATAACACTGGATTTTGGTGGTGCTGGTGAAATCGATGTTGCGGTTGGTTCTGATGATGAACTCGAATTCAATGGGGCGAGTCAAAATATTGATACTACTACCGATCCAGATTTCGAAGCATTCACGACGGGTCTACTTGCAGCTAAAGGTATTGCGGCTGGCGTAACAACCACATTTTCTATCAACCCAGCCTCTGCATTGATTGGCCTGGAAACACTTGCGTTTATTGATGTTGGATTGTTTGAAGAAGAGTTAACGTTATATGGTCAGATTGGTACCGGTATCGCGTTAGCATTGGCACAGTGTGAGGAACAAGAGGGTTGTGCACCTAACGTTACCGAAGACGAATTAAATAATCTTATTAAATCTTTAGAGGCACGTTTATTAGAACTTGAGCGACGCTTGGCTGAAGAGGCCGATTCAAATGTACGGGCTGAACTTGAAGAACTGATAGAAGGTTTTAACAAAGAACTAAAAGATTTCCGAGGCTATCGTCAGGAATTACAGGATTTCTTTAGTGCTGAGGAAGAAGAGGAAGATTTCGAAGAAGAAGATCTCGATGAAGATTTACCTGATGAAGGAGGTTTACTAGACGAAGAGCCTGATGCGGGAGAAGTTGCGCGTTTAGCCAAGGTACTTGAAACTATTAATGCCCGTATTGAATGGTTGGAAAGTTTAAAAGCAAATCCAGACGAACGCGCGCGATTAAGTGAATCAACAAAAATTGAACTGACTCAAGAAGCACTTGATACGATTATTGAGGCTGCCCGATCAGAAGCAGCCTTTATTGAAAACCAAATAAGACTATTGATTGAAGGCACAGAAGCCATGCTATCGCCAGCACCTATATTTACAGCTGAAGCACGTGGATATGATTCGATGCAGACTGTTCACTATGGTAGTGAATTCATTGATTTTGATAGTTTGTTAACGAAATCATTATTGAATATTAATTAAGATATCAATATGAATTTAAGGAAGAAAATATTTTACTTAATCTTATTTACATTATTTGTTAATGTAAATGTCCTTGCTGTCATTCTTACTAATGAAGAAGTTGAACAAGCAGATATATCATTACTGACTGATGAAACTAAAGTATTTCAGTCTATTGGAATGGGGATTGCGTTATCACTCGCTCAATGTGATGGCGTTGATTTGTGTTCACTTACTGTTGAAGAAAGCGAAATCAGAGAGTTACTTAAGGCGCTTGATTCAAGAATTGGTAGCCTAATATTAAAGCAGGAAGAAGCAGAAGACCCAGATAGTATTGATAGTGTTATAACTGCCTATATGAATGAACGTGATAGCTATAATGCCCATTTAGAAAAGCTTCAGAGCATTACCAGCACACTCGATACTGATATTGACCTACTGGAAGAAGCCGATCAAATTGAAGCAGATTTTCCTGTTGAATCAGCAAGAAATGAAGAGTTACTTGATTACATTAATGAACTTGAAGCATTCGATGATGAAGAACTTGAAGATGACGAAGATTTAGAAGACTTACCAGAATTAGACGATATTAACTCAACCCCATAAATTAAAATCATGACAAAAAAATCAGCTGCTAACACTGCTACTCCTGCATTGCCTTTATTTTATAAAAAAGTGGTGCCTTTAAATAAAGAAGTCCATGGGGAACTCTATATTGAGGGCATTGAAGGTTATACGCACACTAAAGAAACAAACAGTATCTATATTGCTGCTATCGAATTTCTACGAGTATCCCGCGAATACCCGATTGTATTTGCTAAAGGGATAGATGATGTAATATTTCCAGTTGCTCTGTTAGGCCTAGAGAAAAACAAAAATCTATTTGTCGATGAAAAAGGTGATTGGGCGGCAGAGTATATTCCCGCTTATGTGAGACGTTATCCTTTTATTCTCGCAACTCCTGATGATAGTAAAGATAACTTTACTGTTTGTATTGACGAAAGTTTTCCTGGTTTTAATACAGCAGAAGAAGGGAAAGCGCTGTTTGATGATAAAGGTGAGCAGAGCGATATTTTAGATCAAGCAGTTGATTTTCTTAAGGATTATCAGACACATGTTAAATTAACCTCACTCTTTTGCGAAAACTTGTCTAAACTAGACATTCTAGAACCAATGCAGGCAAACATCGAACGTTCAAGCGGGGAAAAGATGTCACTAGGTGGTTTTATGGGTGTCAATCGAGAAAAATTAAAAGAGCTTAAACCAGCAAAATTAGCCGAGTTATTAAAGTCTGATCAAATGGAATTGATATTTGCGCATTTGGCTTCTTTGTCTAATCTTAATGAATTAATGAAACGAATCAGTTAAGGATTAATTTGCCTTGAATGGAATAAACTCAATTCGATTTGATGTAAATAGCGCTAGGTATGCTGACGCTAGTTCTCGAAAAAAAATCCTTCCTGTCGGCGAATTGAAGTCTGCAATTGAGACAGGTAAGAAAAAGCAAAATATAAAGCCATTAAATAATAATCTTGAGTCAAATCAGAAGCGGTCACATGCGACTTCAGGACTTTTATTATCTGATAGTAAACATTACCGCGCTAATCTATTAAACGAGATTGTTAATAAAATGAGCGGGATTGAACCCCGGCATTTCCCGGGGCAATTAATAGAGTATTACGCCTAAATATTTCTGGATTGCGCTATTCGTTATCTATACTAATGGGTTGATTTGGATCAACATCTTCTTTTGGTCCGTATTTTTTAACGTAAGTTACGATGACTTTATCTGCTTCTTTTAATTCTTCCTCAGAAAGCTTTGTCTTTGCTTTATCAATCGAACTTACGGATAACTTATGTGCATGTGATGCGCCAACGCTATACCAGATATACGCATATTCGTAGTCTTTTGGTACTCCTCGGCCCTTGAAATAAAGATCGCCTAGCTTATATTGTGCTTGTGGAATATTTTTTTCTGACGCTTTTCGGAACCATTGTCCGGCATTTTTATAATCTTGTTCTACGCCTTGGCCCTTCATGTACATCATGCCCATATAATATTGCGCATAGCCGTGATCTGAGGTTTCAGCGAGTGATTGCATGGTTGTGAATGCTTTATCGTAGTCTCCCATCAGGTAGGCGACAACGCCATCATTGAAATCAGCATAAACAGAAGAGGTAAATAGGCTAAATAATAAGATGAATATTGGACTAATTTTTTTCATATTTTTAAAACTCATGGTTGGTATTGCGATATGAAGTCTCGTAAAATGCGCCGCTCGCCACTCTGCAAGGGTGCTGTGGAATACATCATATAATGTATTCATATGGCCTTAGGCCATGAAAGCGGCGAATTGTTTCATGCGAGGCGAAGATTGTAAATATTAAGGGGGCACAAATGGCTAAATTTCAGGCGTTTAGGGTATTTCGGGAGAATAATGAGGTCGTAGGCCGCCTTGACAGCCTTACTGTCGATGATCTCGATCAGGGCGAAGTGCTGATCAAAACTGCGTATTCGGCTGTAAATTACAAAGATGCATTAGCTGGCACTGGTGCCGGCAAGATTCTCCGTCATTTTCCCTGTAATGCCGGAGTAGATGTCTCTGGTACCGTAGTTGAATCACAGGATAAGCGTTTTAAAGAGGGTGATTCTGTACTTGTAACAGGATATGAGTTTGGTGTTGACCATGATGGTGGGTTTTCCGAATATGTTCGAGTACCAGCAGAATGGGTCGTCCCTGTACCTGATTCGATGAGTTTATTTGAAGCTATGGCGATTGGTACTGCTGGATTTACAGTTGCTTTGTGCGTTCAGCGCCTGGAAGACAATAATCAATCTCCAGAATTAGGCCAATTCATTGTGACTGGCGCGACCGGTGGTGTTGGTAGTATTGCCGTCGATATTATGTCTTCTTTGGGATATGAGGTCGTTGCATTGACTGGTAAATCAGATAGCAATGATCTATTGACAAATATCGGTGCAAGTCATGTCCTGGATCGAAATATACTCAAACTTGATGGACCGCCATTAGAAAAAGGACAGTGGGGTGGTGCGATTGATAATGTTGGCGGCGATATCCTTGCATGGCTGACTAAAACAACCAATCCTTGGGGAAATATTGCCGCGGTAGGATTAGCAGGTGGTTTTAAACTGAATACCACTGTGATGCCCTTTATTTTACGTGGCGTCAGTTTGCTGGGCATCAATTCACAAGGATGCCCAACTAATTTTAGACATCATCTATGGGAACGCTTGGCCAATGACCTTGCACCTAAACATTTGGATAAGATCGTGACAAAAACGGTTAGATTAGAAGATTTACCGGGCGTATTTGAGAATATGTTGGCTGGTAAGACTACGGGTCGGACGGTAGTTGCGATTGACCCCAACGAATAATAAATAGAATTAACTGAGATTTTTTATGACGGCAAAAACATTATACGACAAACTCTGGGATGACCATGTGGTTCATGATTACGGTGATGGCACGGCGTTGATCTATATAGATCGACACCTTATTCATGAAGTGACCTCACCTCAGGCATTTGAGGGTCTTAAACTCGCTGGACGACAACCCTGGCGTCTAAATACTAATCTGGCTGTGCCTGATCATAATGTTCCCACGGTCAATAGAGAGGTTATTGAAGACCCGATATCGAAACTTCAACTTGATACCCTAGACGCAAACTGCAAGGAGACAGGAATAACCAAGTTTGAAATGATGGATTCAAGACAAGGTATTGTTCACGTGATTGGACCAGAACAAGGTGCTTCCTTACCGGGGATGACTATTGTTTGTGGTGATTCGCACACGTCAACCAATGGTGCATTAGGTGCACTTGCCTTCGGTATCGGTACCTCTGAGGTTGAACATGTATTAGCAACACAATCGCTGGTGCTTAAAAAGGCCAAGAACATGTTGGTGAATGTTAATGGGCAAGTCGGCAATGGAATAACGGCAAAAGATATCGTACTTGAAATAATCGGAGAAATCGGAACAGCAGGTGGCACAGGTTACTCAATTGAATTTGGTGGTGATGCAATTCGAGCTTTATCAATGGAAGGTCGAATGACCGTATGTAATATGAGTATAGAAGCCGGCGCTAGAGTTGGACTCATAGCCGTTGATCAAACTACCTTGGACTATGTTAAAGGTCGTCCCTATTCACCCAAAGGAGAGGAGTGGGAAATGGCAGTCGCATTATGGAGCGAACTCAAAAGTGATGAAAATGCGCAGTTCGATAAAATTATAGAGATTGATGCGACGAAGATTGAACCACAGGTAACTTGGGGTACTTCTCCAGAAATGGTCGTGTCTGTTAATGATGTTGTTCCCAATCCTGCTGATGCTGACGATGCCACAAAACGTGAAGGTATTGAGAATGCATTGCGTTATATGAATTTGGTTCCGGGCACCGCGATGACGGATATTAAAGTTGATAAAGTATTTATCGGTTCATGTACGAATTCGCGTATTGAAGACTTGCGTGCTGCAGCCATTGTCGTGAAAGGTAAAAGGGTTTCTAGCGATATTACATTAGCGATGGTTGTACCTGGTTCAGGTTTGGTAAAACAACAGGCAGAAGACGAAGGTTTGGCAGATATCTTTATTGAGTCTGGATTTGAGTGGCGTGAGCCAGGATGTTCAATGTGCTTGGGGATGAACCCAGACCAACTTGAACCTGGCGAACGTTGTGCATCGACTTCCAACCGTAATTTTGAAGGTCGACAGGGGCAGGGTGGACGAACACACTTGGTGAGTCCAGGAATGGCTGCTGCGGCCGCAATTGCGGGTCATTTTGTTGATATTAGAGATTTATAAGGAAACATTCATGGAAGCATTTAAAACATTTACGGGTATTGTTGCACCTATAGACCGATCCAATGTGGATACTGATGCGATTATTCCAAAGCAGTATTTAAAATCAATAAAGCGCAGTGGTTTTGGACCTAATTTATTTGATGACTGGCGTTATCTGGAGCAAGGCGACCCAATCAATGAAAATCAATCACGAGCTATAAACCCTGATTTTATATTGAATCAATCGCCGTATGATAAGGCAGAACTTTTGCTTGCAAGAGAAAATTTTGGCTGTGGTTCTTCCAGAGAGCATGCTGTATGGGCATTGGAAGATTTTGGTATCAAGGTTGTGTTAGCACCAAGTTTTGGTGATATCTTTTATGGTAATTCATTCAAAAATGGATTCTTACCGATTCGTTTAGCAGAAGATGAAATAGATGCACTATTCATTTCCGTAGATTCTCAAAAAGGATTTAAAGCAACGGTCAATCTTGAAGAGCAAGTTGTTGAAACTCAGGATGGAAATAGATATTCATTTGATATTGCAGCAGGCTTGAAAGATCGTTTACTTAAAGGATTGGACGATATTGGCCTTACTTTGGCACAAGCAGATGATATCCGTCGTTATGAGAAGAATAGAGCAAAAATTACGCCTTGGATGTTTCAAGGGATTTGATTACATGGATGTAATCAGTAGAGTCGAGTCTGGAACAGAGACCGAGAACAAATTAAAAAAACCCCGCTAAAAGCGGGGTTTGCATAATGCATAAGGGATCTTGAGATTTTGTAAAGTGATTAATCTTTACAGATCGCAATATAGCATCCACATACGTTCTTCGAATCATCAGCTGAGAGTAAATTTACTCACTTGATATATACCCTGAATTGGGTAGGTTAGCGTAAGTCATTGTATCGATTAATTAATTTTTAATATTTTAGAGAAGTTTATGAAAATAAGGACACGATTTGCACCAAGCCCTACTGGTTTATTACATATTGGGGGTATAAGGACGGCCTTATTCTCTTGGTTATATGCCAAACACCATAAAGGACAGTTTATTCTAAGGATCGAAGACACTGATCGTGAGCGTTCTACCGATGAAGCGGTACAAGTTATTCTAGATGGTATGGCTTGGTTGGGTCTGGATCATGATGAAGGTCCGTTTTATCAGACGCAGCGGTTTGGGAGATATAAAGAAGTCATCAATGAATTACTGGAAAACGGTCATGCATACCGTTGTATTTGTTCTAAAGTACGATTAGACAAAATACGTGATGAAGCTATGTCTCGTGGAGATAAACCTCGCTATGACGGTCTATGCCGGTCATTGAACCTGACGGATGAGAATGCTGTTATTAGGTTTAAGAATCCTACTGATGGAGATGTTGTTGTTAGTGATCAAGTACAGGGAGACGTTATTTTTGAAAATAGTGAGCTTGATGATTTGATTATCGCGCGCTCAGATGGATCGCCGACCTATAATCTAACTGTTGTTGTCGACGATATGGATATGGGAATTACTGAAGTGATTCGAGGCGATGATCACCTTAATAATACGCCGAGACAAATTAATATATTTAACGCATTAGGTGCAAAAGCGCCTAATTATGCACATATTCCTATGATACTAAGTCCAGAAGGTAAAAAATTATCAAAGCGCGATGGTGCAGCCAGTGTATTGCAGTATCGTGATGATGGGATCTTGCCTGAGGCCTTGTTGAATTACCTGGTTAGGCTAGGTTGGTCTAAAGGCGACCAAGAGATATTTTCTATTGATGAAATGGTTTCAGCATTTGATATTAAGGACGTTAATAAATCGGCTTCTAGTATTAATCCCGATAAATTATTGTGGCTAAACCAACATTATATTAAGAATGCAGAAAATAAATTACTCTTAAAACCGTTAACCGATCTGTTTCTGCTTATGAATATTAATATAGAGAATGGACCAGAAATAGAAGATTTAATTGATATTCAAAAGCAGCGTACAGAGACATTAAAGGAAATGGCTGAGCAAAGTACGTTTTTTTATAATGATTTCGAAGAATATGATGCAAATGCAGCAAAAAAGCATCTTCGGCCTGTGATTTTGGAGCCACTAAAACAACTATATGATTCATTAAAGAGTTTAGAGACTTGGGACAATGATAATATTAAAAGCGCTATCGAGAAGACTGCAAACGATCTGGAAATAAAGATGGGAAAACTTGCACAGCCTTTGCGGGTAGCCGTGACAGGGGCAGGTGTCTCTCCTAGTATTGACGACACATTGCGATTATTAGGTCAGGATAAGACCTTGAAGCGCTTACGAAAAGGCATTGAATTTATCGAAAATCGTAGTTCGTCTTGACACTGATTATACTGTCACGTACAGTCGCCGCCTGTTGTTATTTCGCGGATTTTACCGGGGCTATAGCTCAGCTGGGAGAGCGCTTGCGTGGCACGCAAGAGGTCGGCGGTTCGATCCCGCCTAGCTCCACCAAATTGTAATTATGTAGGCTGTTTTACCGGACATATTTTAATATTGTCCCCATCGTCTAGAGGCCTAGGACACTGCCCTTTCACGGCGGCAACAGGGGTTCGAATCCCCTTGGGGACGCCATATATGCAAAGCCACCTTTATGGTGGCTTTTTTGTTTGTTTAAAGGATTGAGTAAGTGTTGTGTGAAATGGGGTTGTTTAACAATTTCCTCAGGGTTCTTGAGCATTATCTAGTTGACCATTCAATGCTATAATTCGCCTCGAATTAAAACCACTAATAATAATTTATGAAATTTCTTGTAACAGGCGCTGCGGGTTTTATTGGGTCTCACACGTCACAGTATTTGCTTGATCGAGGGGATGCGGTAATAGGCATCGATAATCTGAATGATTATTACGATCCTTCCTTAAAGGAAGCGCGTCTTTTAAAATTAAAAAATAATAATAATTTTAGTTTCCATATGATAGATATTATCGATAAGGATGCTATCGATAATGTTTTTAAATCAGAATCTCCTGACTATGTCATTCACTTAGCAGCTCAGGCGGGTGTACGGTACTCACTTGAAAATCCGTATGCTTATATAGATTCAAATATTACGGGTTTTATGAACATTCTAGAAGCTTGCCGATATTACCCGGTTAAGCATCTGGTATTTGCCTCTTCCAGTTCAGTGTATGGCGCGAACACACTAATGCCTTTTAGTGTAAATCATAATGTTGACCACCCGCTTTCAATTTACGCTGCAACAAAAAAATCAAATGAGTTGATGGCGCATACGTATAGCCACTTATATGACATACCTGTCAGTGGTCTGCGATTCTTTACAGTCTATGGTCCTTGGGGTAGGCCTGATATGGCATTGTTTATATTCACCAGGAAAATACTTAATGGTGAACCTATAGATGTTTTCAATAATGGTCAGCACAAACGTGATTTTACTTATATCGATGATATCGTTGAAGGCGTTGTACGTGTATCTGATAACATCGCCACCAGTAATACTGATTGGGATAGTGATGAACCTGATCCTGCAACCAGTAAAGCGCCTTATCGTTTATATAATATAGGTAATAATTCTCCGGTTGAGTTGATGTATTTCATCGAACAAATCGAAAAGAATCTGAATAAAAAAGCAGAAATAAATTATTTGCCATTACAAGCGGGTGATGTGCCAGCGACCTATGCAGATGTAAATGCCTTGATTGAGTATGTCGACTATTCACCTTCAACTTCGGTTGAATCAGGGATAGAAAAATTTATTAACTGGTATAAAGAATATTACAAAGGATGAACAAGGACATGAACCGGAATATCTCCGTTATAGGATTAGGTTATGTAGGACTGCCTGTTGCAGTTGCATTCGGACAAACTTCGAAAGTGATTGGTTTTGACACGAATCAGCAGAGAATTGATGAACTGAATGATGGAATAGATAGAACAGGTGAAGTTGTCACTTCCGAACTTAAGTCTTCTAGTATCAACTTTACATCAGACTTAAGTGAATTGTCTAAAGCTGACTTCCATATTGTTGCAGTTCCAACACCAATAGATAATTCTAAAAAACCAGACTTGAAACCGCTTTTATCAGCGTCTATAACAGTGGGAAAAATATTAAAAAAAGGCGACATCGTAGTTTATGAATCTACGGTTTACCCTGGGGCAACAGAGGATGAATGCGCCTCTGTTCTAGAAAAAGAATCCGGATTAATAAGTGGTAAAGATTTTTTTCTGGGATATTCTCCGGAACGCATCAACCCAGGTGATAAAAAACATACCTTCAAAACAATTAAGAAAGTTGTTTCTGCACAAGATGAAGATACTTTGGATACCGTGGCAGAAGTGTATTCTTCAGTAGTCGATGCAGGCGTATTTAAAGCCGCTTCAATAAAAGTAGCTGAAGCCGCAAAGGTAATTGAAAATACACAACGCGATCTGAATATTGCATTGATGAATGAACTGGCTGTTTTATTTAAGCGAATGGATATAGATACACATGATGTGTTGGAAGCAGCAGGTACTAAGTGGAATTTCCTGCCATTCGAACCAGGTTTGGTCGGCGGGCATTGTATTGGGGTAGATCCATATTACTTAACACATAAATCAGAATCATTAGGTTATTCTCCTCAAGTTATTCTTTCAGGTAGAGAGATTAATGACAGCATGGGTAAATATATTTCAGATACACTTATAACTGATTTAAAGAAAGAAAATAAAAAGCTCGATGAAACTGTTATAACAATACTAGGCATTACCTTTAAAGAAAATGTTCCAGATATCCGTAATACCAGAGTGGTCGATATAATAGCTGAGCTTAGCCGTTATCCTGTAACAATCCAGCTTTATGATCCTTGCGTTGATGCTACAGATGTTCGAGATGAATATCAGCTTGAATTGACTGAGTATGAAGATCTTAAAAAGGCTGACGCAGTGATATATGCCGTCCCACATGATGAATTTGTCAGTCGTGGTTGGGAGCTCATTTCTGAATTGTTAAATTCTGATGACGGTACCGTTTATGATATCAAGAGCATTCTTGATAGAAATAATAAGCCTGAAAATATTAAACTCTTTCGTTTATGATAATTTATGCGGACTGTAATAAATAAATGAAAGTCACAATACTAGGCTGTGGTTATGTTGGCCTTGTCTCTGGTGCATGTTTTGCAGAATTTGGCGCCAATGTTACCTGTTTTGATATCGACAAAACGAAAGTCGATAAATTATTGAACGGAAAAATCCCAATTTATGAGCCCGGTCTTGATGCATTGGTTAAAAAAAATGTAAAACAAGAGCGTCTTTCTTTTTCGAATAATTTGAATGATTGCATTTCTGATTCCGATCTTGTTTTTATAGCAGTAGGTACTCCAACGAGACGGGGAGATGGCCATGCTGATTTAAGTTACGTGTATCAAGCTGCACAGGATGTTGCACCATTCTTAAAAAATTATACGGTTGTCGTTGATAAATCGACTGTGCCCGTTGGTACGGCAAGAAACGTTAAGCGGCTTATTGCGGAAACAAATCCAAATGCTGATTTTGATGTTGCTTCAAACCCTGAATTTCTTCGAGAAGGTGCAGCAATCACAGACTTTATGCGCCCGGATCGGATTGTTATTGGGATAGAAAATGAACGTGCGGAAAATGTATTAAGAGAGCTCTATCGCCCCATTAATTTGATCGATTTGCCAATATTATCAACTGATCTAGAAAGTGCTGAATTGATAAAATATGCATCGAATGCATTTTTGGCAACAAAAATAAGTTTTATCAATGAAATGTCTGTGCTTTGTGAGGCAATTGGTGCTGATGTTCATGCAGTGTCAAAAGGTATGGGCATGGATGGACGGATTGGTCGCAAGTTTTTACATCCGGGACCGGGTTATGGAGGCTCCTGTTTTCCAAAAGATACCAAGGCACTAGTAAGAATAGCTCAAGAACATGGTGCTTCAAGTAGAATTGTTGAAACAGTAATTGAAGTCAATGAAGCTCAAAAAGCAAGAATGATAAAAAAGATCCGCAACGCGCTGGGTGGAAATGAAAGTGGTAAAATCATAGCTGTCTTAGGTCTGACGTTTAAACCTGAAACGGATGATATGCGTGATGCACCCTCACTCGCTATATTGCCAAAGTTGATGGAAAACGGTTGTCAGGTAAATGCTCATGATCCACAAGGCGTCCATGAAGCAAAGTCATTGCTCCCTACCGATGTAAATTACTATGAAGATATTTATACTGCAATAGAGGGAGTAGATGCTGTCGTTCTAATGACAGAATGGAATATGTATCGGAATCTGGATATGAATTTAATAAAAGAGAAAATCAATCAACCGGTATTTGTTGATCTGCGAAATGTCTATGAACCCGATACGATGAAATCGCTTGGTTTTGATTATCATTGCATAGGTCGATAAGTCTCATTTATCTAATACATCAATTAGAATACTAACAGACTATCTGATTTTAATTATCTTTAATAAGTAATATGAGTAAGGCTAACTTAGATGACTGTATTGAAAAATTATTTTGTTATCTCAAAGATAGACACATTATTACATTAGGCAGTAGTTAATTATGAAATCCTGGTATCTAATACAAGCCAAACCAAAGTCTGAGAAGTCAGCGAAAGAAAACCTTGAAAGACAAGGATACGTAACATACCTTCCTCTTATACTTGGTAGAACAAAGAGGCGCGGAAAAACAATTAAAGCCATTCAACCGATGTTCCCGAGATATCTATTTATTCATCTTAGTGATCAAACAGACGACTGGGGACCTATTCGTTCAACACTTGGGGTTTCAAATTTAGTACGGTTTGGTATTACACCTGCAAAAGTACCGGAGGCTCTAATAAACTCATTAAAACAAAATGAAAATAATCTGGGGATTTACGAGCTTCCGAGTAAAATCTTATCTCATGGGGATAAACTTTTGATTGTTGAAGGACCGTTTGAGGGCTATGAAGCAACCTTATTTAGTCAAAAATCAGATGATCGTGTTATTGTACTTTTAAAAATAGCTGAAAAATTTGTAAAAGTTAAACTAGAGAAGTCTCTTATTGAACCATTAAACTAATTCTGCACTATAAAACGTAATGGTTTTTCATTATATCAAATTATGCATTATGTCTCTCACTCACTGACTCAAAAATGATTAACAAATTATCTATCTGGTTAAAAGAATATTGGCCTTGCATATTAATTTTACTAACAATAATAGGGTTTGTTAGTAAGTCGCTCTACAACTACCCGATGGGGATAATGGCCGTAATAGGTTTATACCGAGTCACACAATCAGCAAAATCTATTTGGAACGATCAAGTACAAAAAACATTTGTTATTGTATTTTTATGTTTATGGTTGCCACTATTGCTGTCATTCCCAGATGCCGTTAATCAATCGCATTCAGCCAAAACTATCTTTCCCTACCTCAGATTTCTATTTGCCGGGCTATTTATTATTCAGGAATTATCGAAAGATAAAAAACGATTACAGTTTATTGTTTATGCTGTATTTATTATTGTGACGTTTTGGTGTGTCGATGCTGCCCTACAATTTTTTATCGGGCATGATTTGTTCGGATATCTGTATGCTAAACAATTTAGTATATCTGGCATGTTTTACCCGAGAAATACTATTTCTCACATATGTTCAATACTCTCTGCTTTTTGTTTTTTTACGGTATACCAAAATACACATAAAGATAAATGGCTATGGTTGACGCTTATGCCGCTTTTCTTTGTGGTTCTTATAAGTGGTAGGCGAGCTGCATGGGTAATGTTGGCGCTATCTTCTTTCGGTTTTTGTATTTATCTTTATTTATATTCTAATAATAAAAAAATGATATTAAAAATAACCGGGGTTATTACTCTTGCTATCAGTATTGCGCTTAGTTCAACGATTATATTACATAAACCCACTAATGATCGCTTTAAGGAAACATTAGGTCTGTTTAGTAATAATTATAATTCTATTAATGTTGCTACAGCAATACGGCTGCCGATATGGGGAACTGCTTATGCAGCTTTTAAAGCCAACCCAATTAATGGTATAGGACCTAGAGGCTTTCGCCATGTCTACAAGGAATACGCATCAAAAGATAATTACTTTAAAAGTCAGACTCATCCGCATCTCCTCATTCTTGAAATCATGACCGAAACAGGTTTGATTGGCATGCTGGGTTATTTTGTTTTATTATTTCTATTAGTAAAAGATCTGCTAAAGAGAAAAAGATTAAAGAATGATTTCCCTTATATATTGCCAGTGTTAATTGCTATATTTCCCTTTAATGCGCATATGGCATTTTATGGATCGATATGGTCAACTATGATCTGGTGGTTAATGGCGATTTACTTTTCAACCATTCATTTAAATGAACAACAAAAAATATAGCAAACGATTTTATATTCGAATTATACACTTACAAGTTTTCATGTTTTTCTCGCATTCGCTGATTATATCTTTCTAGGGCCTCAAATCTATCAGGCTCTGAATCTTTAAAATTCTCTTTAGTTCGTTGTTCATAGCGTTCCATGGCATCCAACCGACCTGCTTCATATGCATTTTTATACCAAAGTTTGGAAATATCATTTGAAGATTGAAATGCAAATTCGGCGAGATAAAACATATCGTGTTTATATTCTTGGCCTAAGTTTTGTTTCATTTTATCCGTTAAGAAACTTTCCATCATCTTCGCTCCTCTATAATGGACAAATAATTCATTCCTGATAATCACAGTCGGCGCACTCAAATAGTGCTTCGCTAGTTTCAGTTTCCATTTTTCTTGATCATCTTTGTCCGCCGTCAATAGTTTAAAAACCAAATCATTTCGATGTTTTTCAAAAGCTGTAATCTGGTTGTATTCTGGAATAACCTTAGTAAGTCCAAGCCAAATAATTAATAGAACATAAATACACAAGAAAACAATGAAACGGCCATTTGTAAAACCGGCTTTTCTGTTTTCAGATATTATAAATTGAATAAGAATAGATAAAAAAATAGAAATTATCGCAATATAAAATAAATCAATGGTTACTGCGCGCAACGAAGCAATAAGAACAGACAGGATGCAGGCGATTAATCCAGATATCCCGATTATCCAGGGTAGTTTTTGGGATGATGAATTGGGCATGATTTGAATAGTATTAATTTGAAGAGAATGAAGAATAATAATCCTTTTTTCTAAAGTCCATGATTATTGATGAGTATTTTACCCATCCGTATGCGTTATGAGGACGGGGAATAATGGATATACAATCGCGTTGATTAGTCAGTGCTTTCCCAAGAGCATAGATTCAAATCAAGTTATTTATGATGTCGTTACTGATGTGATGGAACGCTTGATTTATTGTCCCTCTAATGCGGAGCTAGACTACATATAGCCCCCGGAAGTCCTGATTAATTTATTTGAAACAAAATGGAAATTGTTTAGGAATAAATAAGTATGAGAACTAGTCTCTATCTGCTGAAGTTAAGCTATTGATTAATAAGCATTATAGAGGCATGAAGCGACATATATAGCTAAAACTGGATAATCATGTTAGTGCGCACATAAAAGTTGCTGAAATTTACAAAATAACATATAGAACAATTACTTACCTACTCGATCCAGTGACCTTCGATAGTGGATTGAAAAGCTATAGAATAAATAATCGAGCATAATTTAGTTTAAATTCACTATATCTTGTGGTTCATTATATGAACACTCTGCTATATACTGTTCAGATTATGAACAGCAAATTAAAAGAAGATACGGCGACACTAGAAATTCTTCAAACAATTGAAAAGCAGGATGATGTTACACAACGACATCTGGCTTTCAAACTCGATGTTGCGCTTGGACTTGCAAATTCATATCTAAAACGATGCGTCAATAAAGGCTTGATAAAAGTACAACAAGCACCTGCCAATCGCTACCTCTATTATTTAACTCCCAAGGGTTTTACAGAAAAGAGCAGGCTCACTGCAGAGTATCTGAGTTCATCATTTAATTATTATCGAGGAGCTAGTGATAGCCTCAATCAAATATTCCATGCATGTAAAGAAAACAAACAAACACATATATTATTCTGCGGCGTATCTGAGCTTGCGGAGATAGCCTCTATTCGTGCTCAGGAGCATGACATAGAAATAGTTGGAACTTGGGATCCTAATTTCGACAAAAAAACATTTCTTCATCTACCTGTCTGGAGTTCGCTATCTAAAACAGACGGGTATGACGCTGGTTTATTGACTTCACTGAACAATACGGTAGAGCTGCTAAGTCAATTTGAAAGCTGTAATGGACGAGTAAAAATACTGATCCCATCAATACTAGGGGTAAGTTAAGTAGAACACTGGTTTTAGATAGAGATTAAATCTCTTATTTCGCTGCGACATTTTGACGTGGTATGGCGGTAGCGTGCCTGAATGTCTTTAGCTATTTAGAAAGTATATAGGACAAAATTTAATACATGAACAAGGTTTCTACACCCAAAAAGCTATGGCATATTCTTTCGACTCAGCAGCGGATGATGTCTTTCACTCTGATTGTACTTATGTTTTTGGGAATGATACTGGAAACATTAGGTGTTGGCTTAGTTATCCCACTAATAGCTTTCATAACCAAAGATGACTTACATATCAAGTATCCGATTATTCAAGAATGGTATATTTATATGGGGAATCCTTCGCGAGAAGAGTTGATAATTATAGTAATGATTGCTTTCGCTACTATTTATACTGTCAAGGTTGTTTTTTCAGGTTTCTTTGCATGGTATCAAGCTAAGTTTATTGCCGATTTGCAAGTCAGTTATTCGCAAAAGTTGTTTACGGGATATCTCCGGCAACCTTATACGTTTCATTTGCAAAATAATTCTGCTCAATTAATACATAACGTAACAACTGAAGTAGGTATGTTTATTAGTGCAACTCAATCTTCGCTTGCGATCATGACCGAAGTGTCAGTTGCTATCGGCATATCGATATTACTATTATCTGTTGAACCCCTAGGTGCATTGTTAATTATAATTACTCTTGGATTAGGTGGTGCGATTATATATAAATCGACTCGGGGAATAATCTTAAAATGGGGACAAGGGCGTTTGGAGCACAATGGTTTTCGAATGCAACATTTACAACAAGGCTTTGGTAGTACGAAAGATATTAAATTGCTAGGCCGTGAAGAGGAATTTATTGATCAATATAATTTTCATAACTATATAGAATCAAAAATAACCCAGAAATGGGCTACGATGAAAGCAATGCCGCGTTTGCTCTTAGAGCTTCTTGCAGTAATATCATTGGTTTCAGTGGTTTTAACTATGATAATTCAGGGTTCAAAGGCAGATGAAATTCTTCCTATTTTGGGGTTGTTTGCCGCTGCTGCATTTAGATTAATGCCATCAACCAACAGAGTGCTTTCTGCTTTTCAAAGTGTGCGATTTGCATTACCAGCAATTAATAAGTTGTACGATGAATTTATGAAAATAGTCGAACATTCGGACAAACGGGATTCTTCTGCTGACGACCTGATCTTTGATGAACATATAAAACTAAATAGTATTAGCTTTAGCTATCCTAATACTATAACGCCTGTTTTGGAAAATATGCATCTAACTATTAACAAAGGTGCGACTGTAGGTTTTATAGGAAAAACTGGCGCAGGTAAAAGCACATTGGTTGATACACTCTTGGGCTTATTAACCCCTTCTAATGGTGATATTTTAATTGATGGAATCAATGTTCAAGATAATCTTCGTGGATGGCAAAACCACATAGGATATGTGCCGCAATATATTTATATTACTGATGACTCGATACGTAGAAATATTGCATTTGGTTTGTCAAATGAAAAAATTAATGATGACGCTATATGGAAGTCAATTCGTTCTGCCCAGCTTGAAGATTTCATTAATGAACTACCAGATGGACTCAACACAATATTAGGAGAGCAGGGAGTTCGTCTGTCAGGCGGGCAGCGACAAAGAATTGGTATCGCACGTTCTCTCTACCACTCACCAGATATTCTTGTGCTGGATGAAGCTACTAGTTCGTTAGATATATCTACCGAGCGAGATGTGATGGATACAATTAAAGGACTTCATGGGCAAAAAACAATTATTATAGTTGCCCATCGACTATCGACAGTTGAAGGTTGTGACTGGCTATATCGTCTGGAGAAAGGACGAATTGTTGATGAGGGTACCGTTGAGGATGTGCTTAAAGTAAGTGCAATCAATACTTAATAGTAAAATTTCTACACGATATATATTTAACGTTTTTTATAGCAAATAAACATTATGCAAACACTTATTAATTCATATACAAAGAGATTAACAAAAGTATTAACAGATAAGGCAATGGAACAAGTGCCTGTGCTTGGAGAAGCTATACTGAAAGCATGGAAAAATGAACGGACTGTGTATTTCTGTGGCAATGGTGGTAGTGCTGGTAATGCTATACATCTTGCAAATGATTTTTTATACGGAGCAGGCATCAATAATGAAAAAGGAATAAGAGTTGAGTCATTAAGCGCAAATCCTGCAGTGTTAACTTGTTTAGCAAATGACTTGGGGTACGAAGATATATATTCAGAGCAACTCAGAGTTAAGGCAAACAAAAATGATGTCTTAATTATTCTTTCTGGCAGCGGCAATTCTCCCAATGTTATAAAAGCTCTAGAAAAGGGAAACGAGATAGGAATGAAGACATTTGCGATTTTGGGATATAAGGGTGGTGCATGCAAAAATATTGCGCAGCATCCCATTCATTTTGAGATTGAAGATATGCAGATTTCGGAAGATTTACAACTAATTATTGGCCATATGTGTATGCAATGGCTTTGTAACCAAAATATCTCAGAAGGAAAATAGTTTAATGAAATCATTAGTTACCGGGGGCGCAGGATTTATTGGAAGCCACCTTGTCGATAAGCTTCTTGAGCTTGGTCATGAGGTTACCGTTTTAGACAATTTTAGTACGGGTCATAGAGGAAATTTAGAGCATGTTAAAGATAAAATTAATCTTGTTGAATGTGACTTGTCGGTTGTAAGTGGCTGGACTAAAGAGTTTAAAAATGTTGATTGGGTATTTCACCTTGCTGCGCTTGCAGATATTGTTCCTAGTATTCAAAACCCAGATAGTTACTTTCGTTCAAATGTTGATGGGACATTTAACGTTTTGCAGTCGAGTTATGCGGCAAATGTAAAACGGTTTGTCTATTCCGCATCATCATCTTGTTACGGCATTCCAGAGATTTTTCCAACACCGGAATCTACTGATATGTGTCCGCAGTATCCTTATGCATTAACGAAACGGATTGGCGAAGAGCTGGTTTTGCATTGGGCACAAGTATATAAACTTCCAGCATTGTCATTAAGGTTTTTTAATGTTTATGGGACACGTTCTAGAACTTCGGGCACCTACGGTGCTGTATTCGGTGTTTTTCTTGCACAAAAGCTGGCAGATCAGCCATTAACGATAGTTGGGGATGGTAAACAAACACGTGATTTTACTTATGTTACCGATGTTGCTGGTGCCTTAGTCACTGCAGCAGGAAGTGATAAAGCAAACACTGTCTACAATGTTGGAAGCGGTAAAACCGTTTCAGTAAATCGTTTAGTCGAACTTCTTAGTACGAACAAAACATTTATTCCCAAACGCCCTGGCGAACCTGATTGTACTTTTGCTGATATAGAAAAAATAAAAAAAGAGTTGGGTTGGCAACCAGAAGTGTCAATCGAAGAAGGCGTTTCTGAAGTGGTAAAAAACATAGAATACTGGCGTGATGCTCCGGTGTGGGTCCCGGAAAGTATTGCGGCAGCAACAGAAGATTGGTTTAAATATTTGAGCGATGACTAATCGTAATTTAGACAAAAATATATTTAAATCGATATCAGACGAATCAATAATAACGAAATGGAAAAAAGATGAGTAAAATATTTATTACCGGTGGTGCTGGTTATGTAGGTGCAATGCTTGTTCCTCGACTCTTGAAAGAGGGGCACGAGGTAACGGTTTTCGATTTGATGATTTACGGGGAAGATGTCTTACAATCAGACCCTAAATTAAATGTCATCAAAGGAGACATAAGAGACAAAACATTGCTTGAACAATCCATCCCTGGACATGATGCGGTGATACACCTTGCGTGTATTTCAAATGACCCTAGTTTTGAATTAAACCCTGACCTTGGAAAATCGATAAATCTTGACTCTTTTAGACCTCTCGTAGAAATTAGTAAGGCCGTTTCAATACGGCGTTTTATTTATGCATCCTCATCTTCAGTATATGGTGTAAAAGATGAAGAAAATGTACATGAAGATATGCTACTAGAACCATTAACAGATTATTCAAAATTTAAAGCAGATTGTGAATCTATCTTGGCTGAGTATCAGTCTGATGACTTTACTACGGTTACGATTAGACCGGCTACAGTTTGTGGTTATTCTCCAAGACAGCGGTTAGACGTTGTTGTAAATATTCTTACAAACCTGGCTTTTCATAAACGACAAATTACAGTTTTTGGTGGATCTCAACTACGACCCAATATCCATATTGCAGATATGGTCGATGCTTATATTGCATTATTAGCGGCACCGGATGAAAAAGTCGCGGGTGAAGTATTTAATGCTGGCTATGAAAATCAGTCTGTCTTGGAATTAGCAGAAACAGTTAAGAGTGTTATAGGCGATGATGTTCAGCTAGTTCAATCTGAAACGGATGATAATCGCTCATATCATATCTCTTCAAAAAAGATTGCAGATAAAATTGGTTTTGAAACAACGCATACTATTCAAGATGCTGTTGAAGACTTGAAGGTTGCTTTCGAAAAAGGTTTGTTACCAAATTCTTTTGATGATGAACGTTATTTTAATATAAGACGTATGCAAAATTTAGAGCTTTCCTAACCCAGTGATAATTGGGATTGATTTTGATAATACAATCGCTTGTTATGATCATGTTTTTTCACATGTTGCTAGTGAAACAGGACTATTAGAACGAGGTGTATTCTTTACAAAGAGTGAAGTCAAAGAACAAATTCTTCGACAGAATGAAGGTGATTTGTTGTGGCAAAAACTTCAGGGGAAGATATATGGTAAATATATGCATCTTGCCTCAATATTTCCCGGGTTTGTTGAGTTTCTACACCTATCAAAAATAAGAGATTGTCGTTTATACCTAGTGAGTCATAAGACAGAGTTTGGACATTTTGATGAAGAAAAAATCCCTTTAAGAGACGCTGCACTCAGTTGGTTAGGGGATAATGGATTGATAGATGGCACACTCTATTCTTTTAATGAAAATGAAATCTATTTTGAATCTACACGCGAATCAAAGATCAAACGAATACAAGAGATACAATGTGATTATTATATCGATGACTTATCAGAAGTTTTAACTGACACATTGTTTCCTGAGAGCACAGAAAAAATACTCTTTAACTCTTTGGCGGAAGATTTACCGAAGTCTATTAAAAGTATTAAATCATGGCGTCAAATAACACAGTATATTCACAAGGGTTGGGATGAGGCAGAAATTAGCAGTACGATAGATCATTTTTTTACTGGATTAGAAACAAAACAAGCAAAATTAGTTAATGGTCGGGGTAATAGTCGTATATACCAATTAACTAATATGAACGACGCTTGTTATGCTCTAAAAATTTATCCAGACATTCATTTAGATACACGACCGCGACTTGATGTAGAGTACGCTGCAAGTGATTTTTTAACGAAATCTAAACTTCCAGTTGCTTGCCCCATTGCAAAAGATACAAAATTAAACTGGGCAATATATGACTGGGTATCTGGTTCACCAATTACAGAGCCAGATAAGTATTTTATTGATGAAGCGGTTCAGTTTGTTAAATTACTCATTAATAAAAGTCGACATTCAATCACAGGCACTGACTTTTCGCTTGCTTCCGAGGCCTGTTTATGTGGCAAAGATATCGTCGGGCAGATTAAGTCAAGATTACTTTTATTTGAAAAGACAGACTCAGTAGAACTTAACCATTATCTCAATAATGAGTTTATACCCAGTGTTGAAAAAATTTCTCAATCTTCATCCATGCAGACTGGAGAACTATTTGAATTAGTGCTGGATAAAAGGTTACAAATATTGAGTCCTTCAGACTTTGGCTCTCATAATACTGTTATGAAAGAAACAGGAGAAACAGTCTTTATTGATTTTGAATACTTTGGCTGGGATGATCCTGTAAAACTAGTTAGTGATTTTTATTGGCATCCAGGAATGAATTTATCATTAGAATTAAAACAATATTGGTTAAATAGTATAAAATCTGTTTTTATTAAAGATGAAGCATTCGCAAAAAGACTCAATGCTTATTTACCACTTTATGCATTGAGGTGGTGCCTGATAGTACTAAATGAATTTTTACCAGATAGATTAGCCAAGCGGCTACATGCTAGTAATCAGAATGAAATTGATAATGACATTCTTTTATCAAATCAACTTAAAAAATCAAAAAATCTACTACATCAAGTCATAAAGGATCTTCCAAATCATGGACCAACGTTCCAAACATCTTAGAACATTAATTGTTAAAGCACTCGAAGGCGGAGGTAGAGGACATCTTGGTTCGTCTATGTCGCTAGTTGAAATAATGAGAGTGCTTTTCGATTCATATTTAAATTATAAGTCCGATGAGCCTCAGTGGGATAACCGTGATCGGTTAATTTTAAGCAAAGGACATGGCTGTCTTGCTCTTTATGCGATCTTGGCAGATAAGGGCTTCATTGATGAATCAGAACTAGTTACATTTTGTAAGTCTGACTCACGAATTGGGGGGCACCCAGAACGAAATAAAATACCTGGTGTTGAAGCATCAACAGGTGCTTTGGGACATGGCTTGCCTATTGGGGTTGGTGTTGCTCTTGCCGCTAAAATGCGTAAGCAGGATTATCGTGTTGTTGTTGTGGTCGGTGATGGTGAGATTAATGAAGGCTCTGTCTGGGAGGCAGCAATGTCAGCGGCTAAGCACAAGTTATCTAATTTAACTCTAATGATTGACTACAATAAATTGCAATCATATGGACCCACTAAAGAGGTATTAGATCTTGAACCACTAGCAGATAAGTGGCGAAGTTTTGGCTTTGCAGTAGACGAGGTCGATGGCCATGACGTTGATTCCTTAGATGCTTCTACTAAACGCTTGCCACTTAATAAAGATAAACCAACGGCAATTATTTGCCACACTATAAAAAGCAAAGGCTTTCCTTTTGCTGAAGGTAAAGCAGAGTGGCACCATAAATCTGGTTTAAAACCAGAAGAAATTAAAGCCATGTATGATTGCCTAATTTAAAAGAGATATTATCAATGCGTAAAACTTCATTAGACCATGTTTATAAACTAGCCAAACAGGATGAGCGAGTTGTCTTTATCGGTTCAGATCTTGGGCCGGGTGTATTAAAAGAAATGAAAAGCGAAATGCCGGAACGTTTTTATATGGAAGGTGTTAGCGAGCAACATGTCGTTGGGATGGCAGCAGGTATGGCAATGGAAGGTTATATTCCTTATGTTAATACTATTGCAACATTTTTGACGCGAAGGTGCTACGAACAGGTAGTGCTAGATGTTTGCTTGCAAAATTTACCTGTACGTTTGATAGCCAACGGTGGTGGACTCGTTTACGCACCACTCGGCCCAACTCATTTAGCAGTGGAAGATATTTCTATAATGAGGGCATTACCCAATATGACAGTGGTTGCTCCATGTGATGCAGATGAAATGGCTCGGTTTATGGAAAAGACGATAGATTGGCCTTTCCCAATATATATTAGACTTGCAAAAGGGTATGACGAAATTGTGAGTAAAGAAGATTTTGGTTTTGAAATTGGAAAGGCAATTCTTATGCAGGAACCGAAAGAAGGTCTATTTATAACCACAGGTGTAATGACCCAGATCGCCTTACAAGCATGTGAAAAACTAGAGAGTATGGGTATCCATTGTGGAATAATGCACATGCATACAATAAAGCCACTCGATCATGATGCATTAGAAGAATGGATCCCCAAAGTTAATGGTGTTGTAACTGTAGAAGAGAACACACGTATTGGAGGATTAGGTTCTGCTGTTCTCGAGTATTGTAGTGATGAGATGCCAGAACAAACAAAGAAAGTATATCGAATGGGACTTTCTGATAATTTTGCACAAGAGTATGGCAGTCAGGACTCGTTATTAAGTTACTTTAATTTAACTGTAGACTCATTATGTGAGACTATGAAAAAACAATTAAACAATGTTTAAGACAGAAGCAGAAAAGATTCTATCGCTTGAATATTTAGAAAAGGGCTACGTAATACGTGCTGCATCTGACCTTGATGCGTTAGATTGGATAAGAAATCAGTTTGATAGAATTATAAGGGAATTATTGAATAATGTTAGTGATGTAAGTACGGAAAATTTATTAAATAATATACATTCTTATGTGCCCGTTTCACAATTAAACGATTTTAGATTAAGTGTGATTCGTGAAATTAATGCCATAGATAAATTTAGAGAAATGTATTATCGCGTTGCTATGGATTACCTCGATGCATTGGTCGGTAATGAGCTAGCAATGCAACTTCGTATTAATCTTAGTATCCAACTACCGGGCGATGATAGCTCATTGTTGCCTGTACATGCAGATGTCTGGTCTGGAGATTCCCCGTATGAGGTAGTTTTGTGGATACCTTTAGTCAATTGTTACAAATCAAAGGCTATGTATATATTGCCGCCAAAGTCTTCTGATGAACTCAATCAAGAATTTTCTAAAAAAGCGAATGCAAGTAGTGAAGGCTTATACCAATCTATAAAAGGTCAAGTAGAGTTTCTAGAAGTACGTTATGGAGAAGTACTTATATTTGACCAATCATTACCTCATGGTAATAGATTGAATGATGAAGAAGAAACAAGGTGGTCTATGAATTGTAGATTTAAGGGTGTATTCACTCCATATGGTGATAAAAAGATTGGTGAATTTTTTGAACCAATTACATTAAGAGCCGCATCCCATAGAGGAATGAGTTTCAAGTTGCCAGAATTAAAATGAAGAAGGTTCGTGGCTATATATTTAGTAGACCATTTATGGGCGAACGAGTACCTCAACATATTCAAAACCTTGTTATTAGAGACTATTGCAATAGGAATAATCTACAATATTTGTTAAGCGCAACTGAATATGCCATGGAAAATAGTCACTTAATCCATGAACAGTTGATGAGAGACCTGACTGAGGTTGATGGAATTGCAGCATACAGTATTTTTCAACTTCCAGAAAATGAAACTGAGAGAAGTAAGATCTATCGACAAGTATTAAATCAGGGAAAAACTTATCATTTTGCTGTTGAAAGCTTGTGTTTTAATGATGAGGATAGTTCTGCTCGCATTGAAACCATATGGAAAATAAAAAAAACATTACCAAACTGCTATTTATTTGATTAAAGAGAGATAGAGATGTCTACATATTATAGTTCTTTGAAGTTTCTTCAGTTTAATGATCAGTTACAGTCATCAGCTAACGGTAATGTAGTTGCTCCGGTTCATGTACGGGTAAAGCCTACTAATTGGTGTAATCATAAATGCTGGTTTTGTGCTTACAGAACTGATGATTTACAACTTGGTGGACAAATGCGGGAACAGGACAGTATCCCTGAAGGAAAAATGCTTGCACTGGCCCATGAATTTGTTGAATTGGGTGTGAAAGCTGTAACGTTTTCAGGCGGTGGTGAACCTTTGCTTTACAAACCGTTACCAAAAGTTATTGATATCCTAGCCGCTGGTGGAATAAAAATAGCGGCATTAACTAATGGTAGCAATCTAAAAGGACGCATGGCTGATGCCTTTGCAGCACATGGGACTTGGATTCGCATTTCACTGGATGCCTGGGATGATGCCAGTTATGTAAAGAGTCGAGGGGCAAAAAATAATGAATTTACTAGGCTTATTGATAACATTCGTTCTTTTACAGAGCGAAAAAGTCATTGTGTTCTGGGAGTAAGTTTTATCGTCGGCGACGATAATTACCAACATATTTCAGAGGTCTGCGCTTTGCTGAAAGATTGTGGCGTCAATCATGTGAAAATAACGGGCGCAGTAGTCAGTAACGATATTCAGGGCAATAATCAATATCATGGAAAAATAAAAAAGCATGTTGGCCAACAAATCAAGGAAGCAGGTGATTTGGCTGATAATGAATTTAAGATACTTGATCACTATCACGATCTAGATGAGCGTTTTGAAAAGAACTACCATACTTGTTCATTCCTGCGCTTTTTAACTGTAGTTGGGGCTGATCAGTATGTATATACCTGTCAAGATAAGGCTTATACAGAAACTGGTCGAATGGGCTATATCGGTGATAAAACGTTTAAGGAATTCTGGTTTTCTGATGAAAATCGTGAGTTTCTAAATTCATTTAATCCAAGTATACAATGTCCCCATCATTGTGTTTCACATTCAAAAAATCTTGCGATTAATGAATATATGACATTGGATACTGAGCATTCTAGTTTCGTCTAAAATTGATAATAAGACATTATGGGCAATCTTAAAAACTTTGTAACATCATTACATCAATCGAGTAATAGAGAATATCTTCCTCGTATGCAAGATGAAAAAGTATCCTGTATGCATGTTGCGAAGAAATACGGCGCTGAATATTGGGATGGTGACCGTCGTTATGGCTACGGTGGATATAAATATATTCCAGGTCGTTGGGAATCTGTTGCAAGAAAACTTATCGAAACGTATGGGTTAATGTCCGGCTCCAAAGTATTGGATGTGGGGTGTGGTAAAGCTTATCTCTTATATGAAATGCTTTTGCTAGAACCCGGGTTGTTAGTAAAAGGTTTTGATGTTTCTGAGCATGGAATAAATGATTCAATAGATCCAGTGAAGCAGAATCTTTTTTTACATAAAGCACAAGAAGAATTTCCTTTTGACAATAATGAATTTGATCTGGTTATTTCTTTAGGGACTTTGCATAACCTAAGGCTGCCTGAATTAAAGACTTCTCTCGAAGAAATAGAACGAGTTGGAAAACAAGGCTATATCATGTTGGAGAGTTATCGGAATGAGATGGAGCTCTTCAATTTACAATGTTGGGCATTAACATGCGAATCATTTTTTGATAAAGAAGAATGGGTATGGCTATATGGTGAGTTTGGTTATACTGGCGATTATGAATTTATTTATTTTGAGTAAACATGATTTGAAGAGTGAATACATAACGAAGAATTCTCTTTTTAATGCATCAAATAATGATGTTATATTGCTGTTTAAATAAATGGTGTGTCTGCATATAAGCTTATTAAGCTAGAGTTGTTTTATAAAATGAAACTCACTCGGAAGGAACGATTTTTGAACAAAAACGAGGAAGATTAATATCTATTAAAGAGTTTTGCTTTCTCAGCGTATAAAATATTATCTTAAGCTATGTCATTTTATTCTAAATTAAAATCAATATTAAAAATATTTCTTCCCTCATGGTTAACAAGAAGGATGTCGTGTTTTTTTTCAAAGGTGGATTCATTATTCTTCCCTTATAAAAAGGTAATTTTGGAATTATATATTATGATTCTACCGAGGAGCCATAAAGGATACGAAAGGTTGCTCTCTCAAATATATAAGTACCGATTTAAAGATGTGGTTGCTTATTCAAAACTTTATATATCGTATTATGAGAAATATAAGTTAATTAACCCCAAAGCTGTGTTGAATACAGGGAGGCCAGCAACACGATGCTATTTATTTTTGCATGATATAAAAGCACTTGAAGAAACAATGGATGAATATTACAGCATCCAAGAAGAAGTATTAAATAGTACAAATCTATCGGAATTAAATATTCAGTTTATAAATGGCAATATTTTCTCAGGATATAACGTACATGCATACTTGGACACCCATATTAAGGCAATGGAATTAGGTTGGAAGAGTAAAAAGCGTTTGGTTCAACTTTCTGGCTCTAATGAAACAATATCTAATCCAATTATGTTTCGTTATTGGAGAAAATACGTAACTTTTATTGATGACGAGAAATTAGCAAAAGAATTATTGCCTTTAAGTAGGTATTTAGAGCAGGATATTAGTTTCGTCGCTAATTTAAAGGGAAAGTATAAATATATTGAGCATGCAAAATGTGTCGTTCAAAAAGAATGGGAAAAGCAGAAACGTAAGCCACTTTTTGAACTAGATGATGAAGATATTTCATTTGGTAGAAATAAACTTTTAGAGAAGGGAATTCCTGGAAATGCTTGGTTCGTTTGTTTGCATGTTAGAGATTCGGGCTATAAAACAGGTTCACACTTAAATGAAGAACTATATGATTCATATCGAAATTCAGATATAGATACATATAAATTGGCAATTAAAGAAATTGTGAAGCGAGGTGGGTATGTGATACGTGTTGGTGACGCCAACATGAAACCTGTCGATGAAATGGAAGGTTTGTTTGATTATTCTCATAGTGATATTCGATCTAATAGAATGGACATATACCTCTTTTCTCAATGCCGTTTTTTTGTAGGAGTCTCTTCTGGCCCAGTTTTAACACCAGTATTATTTGGTGTGCCAGTAGTGATGTCTAATTTTGCACCCATATCGGGTCGGCCGCATGCAGGTAATTGCCTGTTTATCCCGAAAATGTTGTGGTTAAAGGAAGAAGAACGCTATGCGTCGTTTGAAGAAGTACTTTCATCGGATATAAGCAGAATATTCACCTCTGAGGGTTATGAGGATCGCAATATTAAGTTGGTTGATAATTCTGAAGAAGAGTTAAGAGATGTTGTAATAGAGATGATGGATAAATTGGATGGTAAAATGAGTTATACAGATGAGGATGAGCAACGGCAAAATAAATTAACAAAACTATATCAGGAATATAGCGGTTATGGGGATATGGGAAGAATAGGCAATACATTTATTAAAAAGTATGCAGACCAAGGTTTACTATCAATCTAAATTGAATACTGGATAACATCAAGATGACGCAAAAGTATACGAAAGAAGAACAATATCAATTCATGCTAGATATGATGAAAGAAAAAGGGAATGCCAAGATGAGTCTCCGGGCTAGCGTAATGTGGCGACTTGATCCCAAACTAATGGCATTTACTTTGGCCAGGCATAAATTTGTTGCAAAAATGTTAAAAGGATATTCTCGAGTGTTGGAAGTTGGTTGTGGCGATGCTTATGCGAGCCGTGTTATTCATCCTGAAATTGACCATCTTTACGGGATTGATTTTGACCCGGTTTTTATTGAAGAAGCTGGTAAACATATTGAATCCGATTGGCCGGTAACATTAGCAACACACGATATATTATCTGGGCCTTACAGAAACGGTGAACTATTTGATGCGGCATTTTCTCTAGATGTGATTGAACATATACAACAAGAAAATGAAGAGATATATCTTCAAAACATATGTCAATCGATTAAACCTGGGGCTGTATTTATTTGTGGTGCGCCTTCACTAGAGTCACAAGAGTATGCCTCCCCACCTAGTAAGGAAGGACACGTTAATTGTAAGTCGGGGTATGATTTGAAGGCATTATTAGAAAAATATTTTGAACATACATTTCTTTTTGGTATGAATGACGAAGTATTACACACAGGCTTTGCTCCTATGTGTCAGTATCTCTTTGTGCTTGCAACTGGCAATAAGGTAGGTAGCTAAGAAGCAATGACAGCAGGCATTAACAGGGTAGTTCTTCTTGGCCATTCAGGTTTTATCGGGACACATATAGAGAAAAGACTATCTCAGAACAATAAACTTGAGATTGTTGGAAAATCATTACCAGACATAGACCTTACTAATGAGGAAAGCGCTCTTCAGCTAATCGATTATTTCGATAAAAAAACTACTGTTATCTTATTAGCCGCTGTAAAGCGACAGTTCGGAGATACATTGGAAGCATTTAGAAAAAATATGCTGATTGTGGAAAATGTTTGTAAATTATTGGGACAGCATCCCATCAAAAAAATTATTTTTTTAAGTTCTGCAGCTGTTTATGGAGAGGAGACTGAGAACACCCGTATTTGTGAATCAAGTCCTATAAACCCCACATCGTATTACGGTATTGTAAAATACAGTGCGGAGAGGTTACTAAAAAAAGCCTGTGCTGATAATCAGTTCACTTCTTTGGTTTGTCTTAGGCCTCCTCTGATATATGGAGCCGGTGATAAAGGCAGAACATATGGGCCAGCTGGTTTTACTGCGGCTGCCTGTGAAGGCTCTGAGATTACTTTATGGGGAGACGGAACAGAATTAAGAGAATTTGTTTATGTAGATGATTTATGCACTTTGATTGAAGTTCTATTAAATAATAACTTTAATGGCGAGCTTAATGTTGTTAGTGGTAAAAGATATTGTTTTGCCGATATCATCGATACGCTTAAAATTAGATTTCCAGAATTGGTTGTAAATTCAAAACCAAGAAGTAAAGATAAGGCAGATAATGCTTTTGTTACAGGTAAAATAAGGACCATATTACCAACAGATTTTAAATTCACTGACCTTGAAACGGGAGTGAATAAACTCATTGAATGTAACCAAGAGAACTAGATGGTAGATATCTCCAAGTTTTCAAATCTCGAATTAGCAGACGAGGTATTTATCGATTTTGGAATGCAACCCATTTCAAACAGATTTTTATCAGCCAATTGTTTAAAGGAAGTTCCAAAGTATCCATTAGAGCTTCGTATATGTCGAGACACAGGCATTATTCATCTTTCAAGACCATTTCCGATAGAAGAAGTCAAGCCACAATATGACTGGTTAACCTGCTTTGAGCCAGAAGACCATCTGGATGAACTAGTTGAAACAATTATTAAGCTTCCAGGAATTAAAAAGGATTCCTTGTTTGGTGCGTATAGTTTTAAAGATGATTCAACACTTGAACGTTTAATTAAACATGGTTATACGAATACATGGAGAATTGATCCAGTAGAGCAGCTTGGTATAAGAGATAACTGCGCAAATGTAGAAACTTATCAATCAACATTCTCTGAAGAAGTTGCTAATAAAATTAGAGAAGAAAGTGGTGCCGCTGATTTATTGATAGTCAGGCATGTTGTTGAACATGCTTATGACCTGCCAAGTTTTATACGAAACCTTTCTAAGTTAGTTAAAGAAAATGGTTATATTGTTTGGGAACTACCTGATTGTGAAAGGCCTATCGCTTTAGGTGACTGTACAACAGTTTGGGAAGAACATGTCTATTATTTTACTGGCTTTACGTTTAAACGACTTTTACATTTAGCTGGTTTTGAAATTGTTCATTTTGAATCAGTGCCATATCCTCTGGAAAACTCAATTATTGCGATTTCAAAAACAGGTACAAACAACAGTTTCAATCGAGAACATGATCAGGAATCTCTTAAAAAAGAACTTATCCGTGCAGAAGGATTTGCAAGTGCTATTGAACGCAGGCAATCAATCATACGTAACAAGCTCGAGTCTATACACAAACAAGATAAAACTATTGCTTTGTTTGGTGCAGGGCATCTATCCGTCGCATTTTTATCTTTGATGGGAATTACGGATTTAATTGATTATGTAATTGACGATAATAACAATAAAAAAGGGATGAAAATGCCGATCGGCAATCTTGAAATTATTGGTTCAGATGCACTATATGATAAAAATATTTCTGTCTGTTTATTGGGACTGAACCCTCAGAACCAGCCTAAGGTTATTAAAAAACACGAACATTATGTCGAGCATGGAGGAATCTTTGTTTCAATATTTCCAGGGAGTAATGCCTACTTGGAGGACGTTCTTTGATTTCTGTTTATAAAGAAAGCGATGAAGTTCTTTATCCAGAAGAAGAGATCGTCAGTATTAATAAACAAGACATGCAACAATTAAAAGACATGGCTGTTTTAAATCCTCGACAAAGAATCAGGTTATGCACGCATAAAACACCATCAGATAAGCTGCATGAAATGTTCATAATTCATACGTCTGAGTGCTATGTCAGACCTCATAAACATGTAGGCAAGATTGAATCTATGTCAATCATGGAAGGTGAGGTCGATGTGGTTCTGTTTAATGAGAATGGGGAGATTAACAAGGTATTTAATATGGGAGCTCCTGATACAGGGAAGCTTTTTTATTATCGCTTGAAAGGACCTATCTATCATATGCTGTTAATTCGTTCGCCCTTTCTTGTTTTTCATGAAATTACAGAAGGGCCCTTTTTAAGACAACAGACGATCTTCCCTGAATGGGCTCCTGAAGAACAATGTCAGGACAGAGATGCTTTCATCTCAAGAGTAGAATCTTTAATCCAATAATCAAATAATCAAATAAAAAAATTATGAATAATAAAGTCCTGCGCCATGATACGTATTGTAGAATTTGTAGCAGTGAAAAAATAAAAACGGTTTTGCGCTTAGAAGATACTCCCCTTGAAGATCAATTTTTGCGAGAAGAATACAAAGAACAGAAGCAGCCTGTATATCCTCTTGAGTTGGCATTATGTGAGGATTGTGGTTACCTGCATTTGCCATATATAGTTAACCCTGAAGCAAGTTATGCTGATTATGTGTATGAAAGTAGTGTAACGGTAGGCTTAAGAAATCACTATGATGATTATGCTAGACAGATTGTTGATGATTTTAAATTAGTCAAAGACTCTCTTGTTGTTGACCTTGGTAGTAATGATGGTTCGATGCTGGCATCGTTTAAAAAAACAGGAATGAGAGTCTTAGGTGTTGAGCCAGCAAGCGCGATAGCCACGCAAGCTAACCAAAATGATTTACCAACGATTAATGACTTTTTTACTGAAAATGTTGTTTCGAATATTTTACAGGAACATGGTAAGGCAAATGTTGTAACTGCTAATTATATGTATGCAAATATAGATGATGTTATGTCATTTACCCGTTCAGTGGCTAAGTTATTATCGGAAGATGGTATTTTTGTGATCCAAACAGGATATCACCCAGAACAGATGAAGATTAAAATGTTTGATTATATTTACCATGAACATTTCTCCTATTTTACAGTTAGAGTACTCAATAACATTTTTAATCTGTGCGGTCTTGAGCTAATACAGGCCATAAATATTTCTCCAAAAGGAGGATCAATTCGCGTTATTGGACAACTAAAAGGCGGGGGTAGGAAGGTTGATTCGTCAGTGAGCATGTTAATTGAAAAAGAAAATAAATATGGCATGCATGATTCTTCTGTATATGAAACGTTTGCTGAAGAAATACAAGCTGCAAAAAATAAATTACTGGTGGAACTTAATGCTATAAAATCAACTGGAAAAAGAATTGTTGGTATTGGGGGATCACATAGTACGACAACATTAACATATCACTTTGAACTCTCTCCATTCATGGAATATATCGTAGATGATAATTCTCTAAAACATGGAAGTTATTCTCCAGGCTACCATTTGCCAGTATATCCAACAAAAAAATTACATGATGACATGCCCGATTACGTGATAGTTTTGGCTTGGCAACATGGTAATAGCATTCTGAATAAGCATAAAGAGGTATTGGATAAAGGAATTAGCTTTATTCTGCCACTACCAGAATTGCAAATTATAGATGAATTAAGTTAATGCAATTCAATATTAGCTGGTGGCGAACCAGTTTTAATAATGGTGAAGCTGCTGCTATTGCAGATGCACTAGCGAATGAGCATGTAAGCCAGGGGCCTTTAGTCAAAGAACTTGAGCAGCAATTAGCTGATTATCTTGGTGTGCCTTATGTTGTTACAACTACTAGTGGCAGTATGGCTTTATTAATGAGTTTATGGGGCGCTGGAATTAAATCTGGTGATGAAGTGATTATTCCGAACCGGACATGGATCGCAACGGCTCATGCAGCATTAATGTTAGGTGCAAAAGTTAAATTAGTCGATGTAGAATCAGGCAGACCAATAATTGATGTGAATAAAATTGAAAGTGCAATTACAGATAAAACTAAAGCTATTATGCCTGTGCACATGTGTGGTCGAGCAGCCAATATGCATGAAATAAATGGACTTGCAGCTAAACATAATATAAAGGTAATTGAAGATGCGGCTCAGGCACTAGGCTCTTGTAATGATATTGGTTATCTTGGCACTCAATCTGATATGGGCTGTTTTTCTTTTTCTGTAGCTAAAGTAATATCAACTGGGCAAGGTGGATTTATTGCCACTCGAAACAAGGCATATTATGAGAGTCTTATAAAAATACGAACCCAAGGAGTTGGGGATATTATTAAAGCCGATTGGGAACAACCTGGTTTTAATTTTCGTTTTACAGACATTCTTGCAGCAATAGGTATACAGCAATTAAAAGTGCTACCTGAAAGGTTAGAAAAACTTAAGCAGATCTATACTTTGTATGCTGAAGGTTTGAGCACGCTTGATTTTATAGACTTAATTCCAGTTAATCTTGAAGCAGGGGAGGCTCCAGTCTATATTGAAGCGCTATGTGACAGAAGAGATGAACTGATCAAGTTTATGCAACACCGTAGTATACAATGTAGGCCTTTTTATCCAGACCTTAACAATGCAAAATATTTTAATGATTCAAGTGTTTATCCTGAATCGAAAATTTATGGTGAAAATGGACTGTATCTTCCGTCTGGTCCGGAACAACCATTATCTAACATACAAAAAGTCATCGAATCATTGAAGCAATTCATTTAATACCAATAAATAATATTTGTTTAGTTCGTTATGAGAATAATTGCACTTGGTACCTCGAGTTTTTTGATGTCCGTTGTCGAAGGTCTAGCCGATTCAGGTCACGAAATTATATGTTTAGTTTCTCAACCTACAAAGTCGCTTCCGGTAAATTCTGTAAATATTAAAAAACATTCAAGATCTCTAAATATAAACTATTTTGAAATAGAAAATATTAATTCAGATGAATCAATTAATTATTTAAAGGCATTAGAACCGGAACTTATTTTCTCGGCATGGCCAAAGCTGATAAAAAAAGAAGTTCTTCTGATTCCTAAACATGGGGTAATTGGTTCTCATCCTACATCATTACCATACAATAGAGGACGCCACCCTTTACATTGGGAAATTGTATTAAAAATAAAAAAATCTATGCTGAGTTTTTTTATAATGGATGAAGGGCTTGATTCAGGTCGGATATTATTGCAAAAACCATATAATATTTACTCAGGTGATAATATAAAGTCATTGTCTATTCGTATAGATAAATTGGCAGTGAAGGCTTCTAGAGAATTAGGAGTTCTTCTTCATGAAAAGACTTTTCCAATAGGGAAAGTACAAAACCACAAGGTTTCTAATACTTGGAGAAAAAGAACTTTATATGATGTAACTATTGATTTTAGAATGAATGGAAATAATATTATCTCTCTTGTGAAGTCTTTCACTGAGCCATTTTCATATGCCATGATTTGTAATCAAGATAAAGTTCTTTATATTACTGATGCTTATAAGACACCAAAAGAAGCATTGCCTAATAATGTTGATAATATTGAGCCTGGCAAAATATTATATATGGAAGAAAAGTTATTGAGAGTTAAAACATCTGATAGCGTAGTCGATTTTCTGTTATTAGATAAATTAGACAGTAAAATAAAAATGCAAAAATATTTACATCCTCCAATTAAGTATTTAATTGAGAATCCTTCGCTGAAAAAATATTATATATAATATGCTTAAAGTATTTGTATCAGGAGCATTTAATGTACTCCACCCTGGCCATCTTCGTTTACTACGCTTCGCAAAAGAATGTGGTGATTACTTGATTGTTGGAGTTCATTCTGATCAGCTTGCAGTAAATGGTGCACATGTTCCTGAGAAACTAAGACTAGAGGGGGTTCAAAGTAATAGTTGGGTTGATGAATCTTTTATTATGTATGAACCTGTAAGTAACATTGTTTCGGATATCAAGCCTGATATAGTTGTTAAGGGCAAAGAGCACGAGTCGCGTTTTAATTCTGAATTAGATGTGCTGGAGAATTATGGCGGAAAATTACTTTTTAGTTCAGGTGAAACAGTTTTTTCATCAGTAGATTTAATTCAAAAAGAGTTTTATAACTCAGATCCAAGATCGATAAATACATCAAGTGAATATTTAGAACGACATGGAATAGCACAGGAACGTTTGTGTGAACTTTTAAAAAGTTTTTCAAAACGCAAGGTGTGTGTCATTGGTGATCTTATTGTGGATGAATATATTACTTGTCAACCATTGGGAATGTCTCAGGAAGACCCTACAATAGTGGTAACACCGATTGATACAACGCAATTTGTAGGAGGTGCTGGTATTGTCGCAGCGCATGCTGCAGGTTTAGGTGCTTCAGTAGAATTTTTTTCAGTTACTGGTAATGATAAAACACATGACTTTGCCAGTGAAAAATTGGCGGCATCAGGAGTAAAAGCACACTTATTTAAAGATGAAAGCAGACCAACCACTTTAAAGCAACGCTATCGCAGTAAAGGTAAAAGCTTATTGCGAGTAAGTCATTTACATCAAGGAGCGATCTCTTCAGCATTACAAGAAAAAATGTTGAATGAGATTATAGACTGTATAAATGATGCCGATTTATGTGTTTTTTCAGATTTCAATTATGGTTGTTTGCCGCAAGAATTGGTCGACAAAATTATTCTAGCGACAAAAAATACTGATATCATTTTTGCAGCAGATAGTCAGTCATCATCTCAAATCGGTGATATCAGCCGCTTCACAGGAATGAATCTACTAACACCTACAGAACATGAAGCAAGGATAAGTACCCGAAATCATGAAGATGGTCTGGTTATACTAGCCGAATTGTTAAAAAAGCAGTCTGCTTCAAAAAATATTCTTTTAAAACTTGGTGATGAAGGATTATTGATCCATGCAGATAGCGGTAAAGTAGGTGATTGGTTGACTGATCGGATTGGCGCATTGAATTCCGCTCCGAAAGATGTTGCTGGTGCAGGAGATTCATTGTTAATTACTAGCGCATTAACACAAGCAAGTGGCGGTGATATCTGGGAAGCAGCCTACATGGGCTCTCTTGCTGCCGCCGTGCAGGTAAGTCGAGTGGGTAATACTCCGATCAGGATGAAAGAATTAATGTTCGAATTAAAATCACATAAATAATATAGCTCTAAAAGTTGATATATATATGCGAGCTATATTATTAGCAGCTGGTTACGGAACCCGATTAAAACCACTTACTGATAATCTTCCCAAGTGTCTGGTGCCAATTAAACATAAGGCATTATTAGATATATGGTTAAAGCAGTTAAGTAACGCACAAGTTGGTCCTTTCCTAATTAATACACATTATTTATCTGAAAAAGTTGAAAAATTTATCAGTAAAACAAAATACTATAAACAAACAGAAATAGTTTATGAGCCAATATTATTAGGCACCGCGGGTACACTTATTAAAAACATTGAATTCTATAATGATAATGACGGTATGTTGATACATGCCGATAATTATTGTATGGCTGATTTTAATGAATTCATAAAGGCACATACTCAAAGGCCAAAGGAATGCTTATTAACGATGATGACATTTAGAACGGACACTCCTTCATCCTGTGGTATTGTAGAATTAGACACAAAAGGAATCGTGACTGGTTTTTATGAAAAAGTAGCTTCTTCCCACGGAAATATTGCAAACGGGGCTATTTATATTTTATCTTCAGAATTAATGACTGATATTAAAATAAAATACCAAGGGGCTAAAGAGTTTACCACAGATATATTGCCACATTATTTAGGGAAAATTTATACGTATCATACTAATAAAACATTTATGGATATTGGTACCCCAGAATCCTATGCGTTAGCAAATTCGTTAACAATTACTTAGATGAACATTTAAATAATATATTAAATTAGTTTTAATATACTTGTTGATTTAATTTTAATCGAATGAATTTAAAAAATAATAATTCAATATACTTTGATATAGTTAAAGCAATTATATTACTTCCAATTGTTCTTGTAGTAATGGCTTTGAAGCCAATTATATTAATTCGGTTTGGTGTCATTGATTCCTCACGAATTGGTCATTTATGTTGTGCGTCTGGTTATATCGGTTTAGACAATGCGAGTAAAAATGATAAGAGGGTTGTTGATATACTTAGTTATTCCAACATTATTAGTAATAAATGCTTGCAAAAAATAATTAATAGATACATCTCGCCTTTACCAATAACTGGTTTTAGCAAAAGAATAATATGGGCAATTAAATTCTGGAATAAAAATGATGTGCATGTGGTTAATTTTCCAGTCCGTGATTTACGTCTTGTCCATGATGAAAAAAGTAAAATAAGGTTTTCAGTTAGTGAAAATAAGAAAGGTCTTGAGCTGTTAGAAAAATTGGGGGTTTCGGAGAATGCGAATTGGGTTTGTATTCATAACCGTGACAGTAGTTATCTTAAATCGGTAATGCCTGATTACGATTGGTCTTATCATGATTTTAGGGATTTTAGTGTGGAAAGCATGCTGCTAGCAGCAGAAGAATTGGCTTCACGTGGGTACTACGTTATTAGAATGGGCGCGGTTAGTAAAGATACTATGGCTTCTAATAATGTGAGAATAATTGATTACGCTAATTGTGTTGAAAGAAGTGAGTTTGCAGATATCTATTTGTTGGGTAATTGTCATTTTTATTTGGGAAGTGATTCAGGTATTTTTGCTGTATCAACGATATTTAACCGACCCTTTTCATTTGTTAATTTTCCTGTACCGGAACCTATAGGCACGAATTATTACTGGAATAGCACCCCCTTTATCTTTAAGCATTTTTATTTAGAAAATGAAAAACGTCGATTGAGTTTAAGGGAAATATTCGAATTAGGTTTAGCAAATACGTCAGATTCAAAATGCTTTGAGTCAGCAGGTGTTGAGCTAATAGAAAACACATCAGAAGAAATTCGTGATCTTGCTATTGAAGTCGATGAACGAATTAAAGGTGAATGGCAAAGTTCAAATGGTGATGATGAACTACAGGCTGCATTCTGGAGTATATATAATCAATATTACCCTTTGAAAGATAAAGAGTTGTTTAAAGCAATAATTGGGTCTTCTTTTCTTCGCAACAATCAATACCTTTTGAACTAAATAATTTGAATAAAGTATTAATAACTGGCGGTTCTGGCTTATTAGCATTAAATTGGGCGCTAACCATTAGAGAAGAATGCAGTACTATTCTCGGTCTGCACAAAAGAGAAGTTGCATTAGATAGCGTAGGCTCATGTTTTATAGAGTTAGATACTATTGGTAGTATAGAAAAAGCTATAGATAAAATTAATCCAGATATTATTATCCACACTGCTGGTTTAACCAGTATTGAGCAATGTGAATCAAGCCCTAAACTAGCTGAAAGCATTAATACAACACTAGCGGCAAATATGGCAAGTGTTGCTGCAAAATTTAACAAAGTACTTGTCCATATTTCAACAGATAATTTCTTTTCAGGTTTTGCTTCATTAGCAGATGAGACTGCCAAACTAAATCCAATTAACAAGTATGGTCAAACCAAAGCTTTAGCAGAAAATGCTGTGCTTGAAAATAATCCTAATGCCTTAATTGTCCGGACAAATTTTTATGGTTGGGGACCAAGTTATCGTGATTCTTTTAGTGATATGATTATCAATACATTAAGAAATGGAAACAGTTTGGACTTATTTGAAGATGTTTTTTACACGCCAATACTAATTGAGCGTTTAGTTGGTGCTGTTCATGAATTAATTGAGTTAAATGTAACAGGTATTTGTAATGTGGTGGGGGATAATCAAATTTCTAAATACGATTTTGGTTTATTGATTGCAAAAGAGTTTGAGCTAGACTCAAATTTAATTAGATCAAGTCAATTGTCAGAGTTAACTGGAATTGTTCAGCGCCCAAATGAAATGGGGTTGTCAAATAAAAAGGTAACAAAATTAATAGGGGAAAAGATAGGGGGTGTTGAAGGGCATATCGTGAGATTAAGGGAGCAGGAAAGATTTGGTGTCACTAAAGAGATAACTTCACTGTGAAACAACTAATAAACGAAATAATATTTATTCAGTTCTAAACCAATTTCTTTCATGTATTTTTTTCCCTATATACTTTGCGCCCTTTACTGAAGAGTGACCATAATCAAACAGAATTTTTTCGCTATTATTAGTTAATACATCACAGCTTTCTGTCTTATTACTGCATAAGTAATCAAATTTATTAAGATATATTAAGTTGTTATTGTTTGAGAATGCCATCAATTTTTTATTAAAGTAGTCTGTTTTTATTAGATTAAGATTGTTGAAATAATTTTTTTCTATTTTTATTAATTCTATTTCATTTGGCAAACGGTTTTCTGTGAGTACAAATTGATCAATCAATGTGGTGCCGCTTAATGTTATAAACTCTGGGGCATTTGATGTGATGATAAGTTTTTTTCTGTGATAGTTAGCAAGAGATAATATATCTTCTAGTGCATTGATGTCGTTATCAGACCATTGTGTGCTGAGTAATAATGTGTCTGCATTTGCAAAATTATTTAGATGTATTTTTCTTTCATTATTAGCAGTTTCTAAACTTTTCTCACACTTGGTTTTGTTTATGAAATGTAAGAAACACTCTATGTCTGCAGGCAATACAGAGAATTCAAATGTCTTTAACAAATGTTGGTTGCTATAAAGAAAGTTGAATGTGTCTCTGGCATGAGAGTCTCCTACTATTAATATTTTTTCTTTTGTGACGTCTTTGATTGACGGTATGATTTCAGCAGACTCAATCCATTTGTTTAGTAGTAACTTATTATCCAATTCAAAATCTTCGGATATATAGAATCTATCTCTAAAACCATGATTAGTGATGACTGTTATTGAAATGACACCTAATGTAATGATAAGTATAGATAGTATGGTTAGTAGTTTTCTTGTTGATATAACCGATTGTTGTCTGCATGGTTTTTCAATGTATCTGTAGCTAAGAATTGAAAGAGTGAAGATTAATAAAATGACATATAATAATTCTATAGTAATATTATTTCGAAATTCTATGAATTTTTCTAATGCTAGAATTGGAAAATGCCATAGATAAAGTGAGTAAGAGATTAATCCGGTGCCGACAAATAATTTGTTTGAAAGTAACTTAACTATGCGCTGGTTTTGATTCGCAAACCAAATATATAACATGGTTCCTGATACAGGTATAACTGTATAGAAAGATGGGTTAGGTGTACCATAATTGAAGAAAGCGACAGAATAAGCGATTAGAGCTATACCTAATATTGGTATTGATTGATAATATCCTGCGTAATTATTTCTTCCATAAGTCAACTCAGCTTTTGCTAAAATCACTCCGGCTAATAATTCCCACATTCTTGTAGGAATAGTATAAAAACTTAAAGAATAATCCTGCTTAGTATACCAATGAGCAAAACATAGGCTGATTAGAGCGGTGGTAAAAAATATAGCCAATAAATCCTTTTTAAAATATTTATTAGTTGTTATTACTAACAGTGGAAAGAAAATGTAAAATTGTTCTTCAACGGATAATGACCATGTGTGAAGGAGAGGTTGTAGTGTCGGATCAGTGCCATAAACTTGTCCAGTGAAGTAAAAATATAAATTTGATGAAAATAAGATTGATGACAAGATTGATTCAGCAAAATTGACAAATGGAGTTGGTAGTAAAAAAAACCAGGCGAAGGGCATAAAAAAAACTATAACGGTGAGTAATATGGGAATTATCCTTCTAATTCTCCGCTTGTAGAAATCAAAGTATGAAAACTTACCTGTCACATTTAGTTCTTTTAATATTAATAACGAAATTAGATACCCTGAAATCACAAAAAAAACATCAACGCCAACATAACCTCCTCGGAAGAGGTGAAGGCCAAATATAGTTGCTTCAGCATGATGAAATATAACGGCCAAAACAGCTATTGCACGAAGAAAATCAATTTCTGCACGGTATTTAATTTTAATCATATTATTGTTTTTAAGTTTCTATATTAATACTTGAATGCTAACTGGGATATATTAATGAAATTGATTGAATTTGAGAATATAATTTTACTTAATGGGAAGGTCGTACAGTGATACCGTATGGTAGACATCATATTGATGAAGATGATATAGAGGCTGTTTCTGAAGTTTTAAGAAGCGGAGTATTAACACAGGGGCCTGCGGTTGAAGCTTTCGAGCGAGCTATAGCCGAATATGTTGGTGTCAAATATGCCGTCGCTGTTTCAAGTGGGACGGCCGGTTTACATCTTGCGGCATTAGTTGCCGGCATTACTGAGGGAAAAAAATTAATAACATCTCCCATTACCTTTGTTGCCAGCGCTAATTCCGTGCTTTATGCAGGAGGGGATCCACTTTTTGCAGATATTGATCCTGAAACCATTAATTTATCAGCTGATAAATTAAATATAGCATTAATTAATGATTCAGAAATTAGAGGCATTATGCCGGTACATTTTTCTGGGTTGACTTGCGACATGGTTGCTATTGCTGAAGCAGCTAATAAATATGATGCAATTGTTATTGAAGATGCAGCACATGCGCTCGGCGCAAAATATGCAGATGGCAGTAAAGTGGGGAGTTGCAAGAATTCTTTGATGACTGTATTTTCTTTTCATCCTGTTAAAGCCATCGCAGCAGGTGAAGGAGGCATGGTCACAACAAATGACGAGAATATATACCGAAGACTATTACGGTTACGAAGCCATGGGATCAATAAGCTTAATGACCCTTATGAGTTTCCACAACAGTCGGTAGAAAATAGTATTCCAAGCCCATGGTACTATGAGATGCAAGAGTTAGGTTTTAATTACCGTATTACTGATATTCAATGTGCTTTGGCGTTATCACAATTGAAAAAGATTGAAAAATTTATTTCACGCAGAAGAGACCTTGTCAGAAGATATAATTCAGCGTTTTCAGAGTTTGAGAATTGTAGGCCTGCTCAAGAAAGCGAATGCGAACGAAGTGCGCATCATCTATATGTGTTGAGGATAGATTTTAATAAAATTAAGCTGAGTCGTTCAGAGTTAATGCTTGAATTAAGAGTGAGAAAAATTATTACACAAGTTCATTATATCCCACTGCCTGCTCAACCGTACTATAGAAAACTTGGGTTTAATCCAGAAGATTATATGTGTTCGCAGGAATACTATTCGCAAGCATTAAGTATCCCTTTGTATTATGACCTTAGTGATGAGCAACAGGGTTATGTGATTCAAACTTTAAGGGAATTGCTTGTTTGAAACTAGCAATAGGTACTGCTCAGTTTGGTTGTGATTATGGAATAGCAAATCAGCACGGGTGTGTTTCTGAAAATGAAGTCAGAAATATATTGAACTATGCAGAAAACAATAATATTTCTATGTTGGATACAGCAATAGCCTATGGTGAAAGTGAAAGCAAACTTGGTAAATTAGGTGTGAATGATTGGAATATCGTCACCAAGATAACAATATTGAATAATAGAGAAAAAGATAAAATAGTCTCTGTTAAAGAACAGGTAAATGCTTCTTTGAAAAGGCTCAAAGTAGATAAATTATACGGGGTTTTATTACATAACCCAGAGTGTTTGTTAGAAAATAATGGTGATGAAATATACTCAATCATGAATGAATTAAAAGCGTCTGGTATTGTTGAAAATATTGGCATATCTATTTATTCTCCTCTTGAGCTTGACGAGCTCTGTGGTCGATATGAGTTTGGTATTATTCAAGCGCCAATAAATATTTTTGATCGAAGAATAATTGAATCTGATTGGCACCAATGTTTGCATAAAAAAGGTATCGAGTTACATGCCCGTTCTGTTTTTTTACAGGGATTGTTGTTAATGACGGCAGAAAAGCGGCCGAGAATATTTAATAAATGGTCTTCGCTTTGGTCTATTTGGGATGAATGGGTGAAAAATAATGAATTAACGTATTTGCAAGCATGTTTACGATACGTTTTTTCAATTACTTCAGTCAAAAAGATTGTTATAGGTGTTGATAGTTGTCAACAACTGAAGGAAATTATTGATGCTATCGATGGAGAATTGCCAGCGATTCCTAATGAATTGAAATGTGATGATGCTGCATTACTCAATCCATCATTTTGGGAGCATCTTTGAACGTTATTGCTGTTGTTCAAGCTCGAATGGGCTCTACACGCTACCCCAAGAAGGTGATGGCATGCGTCAATGATGTTCCTTTAATCGAATTGTTGCTTGAGCGTTTATCTAAAGCAAAATTAGTCGATGAAATAATAGTTGCGACTTCATCTAATGTGAACAATGAACCTTTGGTAAAACATGTAACCAAGCTTGGATGTCGTGTTTTTCAAGGGGATGAAAATGATGTTCTAGATCGTTATTATCAAGCAGTAAAGTATACTAAGCCTGATGCGATTGTTCGTATAACCGGAGACTGCCCCTTAATTGATCCCGAGATAGTGGATGAGGTTATTAATGCATTTCTTGATTCACAAGTTGACTATGCGAGCAATATTTACCCTCCTACTTATCCTGATGGTTTGGATGTCGAGGTTTTTTCATTTACGGCTTTAGAAAAAGCTTGGCGAGACGCTGTACTTCCTTCGGAAAGAGAACATGTCACTTCTTATATCAGTGAAACAGGTCAATTCCAAACAGTTAATGTTTCGAATAATGAGGATAATTCTTGTGAGCGATGGACGGTGGATGAACCTGAAGATTTTGAAGTGGTATCTGCAGTGTTCACGCATTTTTTGCCGAAAGTTGATTTCTCCTGGAAAGAAGTATTACAGTTTAAGAATGAACATCCGGAGAGTTTCCTAGCAAATAAACATATGATACGTAACGAAGGTTCAGCTATGAGTGAAGGTGCTAAACTTTGGAAACGCGCAAAGAAAGTTATTCCTGGTGGCAATATGTTGCTATCCAAACGTCCTGAGATGTTTCTTCCAGAACAATGGCCAAATTACTTTAGTAAGGCGAAAGGCTGTAAGGTTTGGGACCTAGCTGACAGAGAATATATTGATGTCAATATTATGGGGGTAGGGACGAATATTCTTGGTTATGGACATCCTGAAGTGGATGCAGCAGTGCAAAGAACGGTCGTACAAGGAAACATGTCGACGTTGAATTGTGCGGAAGAAGTTTATTTAGCTGAAAAAATAATAGAAATGCACCCTTGGGCACAAATGGTGCGTTTAGCAAGAACTGGTGGTGAAGCAAACGCAATTGCTATAAGAATTGCACGCGCCGCAACGGGAAAAGATAAGGTTGCTATTTGTGGTTATCATGGCTGGCATGACTGGTATCTATCTGCGAATTTAAATGATGACAAAAACTTGGATGGTCACTTACTTCCGGGACTTGAACCTAAAGGAGTACCTAGAAACCTACAGGGAACGGTCTATCCTTTTGAATACAATGATTACGATACCCTCGAAAAGCTGGTAAACGTACATGACATTGGTGTTATTAAAATGGAAGTCTCTCGTAACGAAGGACCTATTAATCAGTTTCTTGAAAAAGTACGGCGGCTAGCGACTGAAAAAAACATTATCTTGATGTTTGATGAGTGCACTTCAGGTTTTCGACAAACCTTTGGTGGACTACATAAGCAATATGGCATTGAACCGGATATGGCTATATTCGGCAAGGCGTTAGGTAATGGTTATGCCATCACCGCCGTTGTTGGTAAAGAGGAAATTATGCAAATTGCCCAGAGTACGTTTATTAGTAGTACTTTCTGGACCGAACGAATTGGACCTTCAGCGGCATTGAAAACTCTGGAAGTAATGGAACAGACACGTTCATGGGAAAAGATAACGCAAATTGGAAAAGATATTGCTTCCAAATGGATGGTATTAGCAGAGAAGCATGAACTTTCGATAGAGACTTATGGCTTGCCTGCCTTAACTGGATTTTCATTTAATAGTTCTAAGGCGTTAGCTTACAAAACGCTGATTGCGCAGGAAATGTTATCAAAGGGCTTTTTAGCTGGAACAAATGTATATGTTTGCATCGAACATACCGAAGAGATAATTTCTGCCTATATAGAAAATCTCGATCCTGTATTTGCGATGATTAAAGAATGCGAAGAAGGTCGAGATGTGATGAGCTTGCTTAATGGTCCGGTATGTCATGATGGTTTTAGGAGATTAAATTAATGATGAAATCTGTTCTTGTCATTGCAGCCCATCCCGATGATGAAGTATTGGGATGTGGTGGTACTATTGCTCGTCTTATAAACGAAGGCTCAATTGTGAACATTGCTTTTCTGGCTGATGGAGTTATGTCTCGTGGAGAGAGTAAAGAAGAAAAAAATGAAGATTTAGAAATACGTCGTGCAGCGGCAAAAAAAGCTTGTGGTATATTGGGAACCAAGTCAGTCTCTTTTAGGGATTTTCCCGATAACTGTATGGATACGGTTGCCTTATTAGATATTGCTAAAGTAGTTGAAGCACTTATAGAGCAATATCAGCCTGATACTATTTTTACACATCATTTTAGTGATTTAAATATTGATCATAGATTGACTAATCAAGCGGTCATAACAGCGTGCCGACCACAGCAAGATAGTTCAGTCAAAACGATCTTATCTTTTGAAGTGCCATCAAGTACAGAGTGGCAAATTTCAGGGAATAATGGCATTTTTAATCCAAATTGGTTTGTGGATATCACAGAAACATTAGATGTCAAACTCTCGGCTTTAGATGCCTATGCTGACGAATTAAGAGACTGGCCGCACCCACGCTCACATAAAGGCGTTGAATCTCTAGCTCGTTGGCGCGGCGCTACAGTAAGTATGCGAGCAGCAGAAGCTTTTATGTTAGGCAGACATTTAAAGTGAGAGTTATTTTTCGTGTAGATGCATCTGAAAAAATTGGTAATGGTCATTTCTATCGTTGTTTGAGTCTTGCTGAAGGATTAATTGAACGAGGTGCAGAGACGCAGTTTATTTGTAAAGACCTGGATAGAAACCTCAATGATCTTTTGAAAGATAAATCGATACCTGTTTTATCGTTGATAAACACGAAAAAAAAAAGCGAGTTGAACAACGAAAGTTATGCTGATTGGCTAGGAATATCACAAAAGGAAGACGCAGAAGAAACAATTTGTGCGTTACAAGGGAGTAAGCCTGACTATTTAATAGTCGACCATTATGCGCTTGATGCAAAATGGGAAGGACAAATTAAGAAACATGTTAAACGTCTTATTTTAATTGATGATTTGGCAGAGAAACAACATCTTTGTGATATTGTCATCAATCAAGGTTACTTTTCAGCCAAGGAAGATTATCTCAAGCTTATTCCTGAAAACTGTCAGTTATTATTAGGGCCGGACTATGTTTTACTTTCCGCGGCATACAAACAAGCCCTAAAGAAAATGGTTGTGCGACAAGGTAAGCTAGAGCATCTACTGATATTTTTTACAGCAGGAGATGATAATGGAGAAACATTAAAAGCGCTTAAAGGTTTAAGTCAAGGATTTAAATTTAGTCATGTGGATGTTGTTGTTGGTAAAAACAATTACGATAGTGATGACATTAAAAATATATGTATACATCAAGGTTGGCAGTTTCATTGCCAAATCGATTATATGGCAGAACTCATTTTAGAAGCAGATTTGGTCATTGGAAGTGCAGGTGCAAATAGTTGGGAGAGGTGCGTCTTGGGGGCGCCAGCATTAGTAACGATAATGGCTGACAATCAACAAGCGAATGCAACTGCATTAGAGAAAATGAATGCCATCGTCTGTATTGGTGATTATAAAAGTACAAGTCCTGAGACTTACCGTAATGCCTTGCTGAAAATTAATAATAATAAATTGCAGGCTATGTCCTCTTCAGCGGGAAAATTGATTGATACTAATGGTGTCGATCGAATATGTGATTATTTGTTATCTGATATGAAACATTAAATATAATGTCATTTTCTAAAACTATTAATATCGGTGGTTATGAAATAATACCTACCGGTGCCTGTTTCATCGCAGCAGAGATTGGTATAAATCATAATGGTGATATGGGTCTTGCAAAAAAGGCAATTGATGCAGCTAAAGAAGCAGGAGCGACCAGCGTAAAGTTTCAAAACTATAAAACAGAAGATTTTGTACAGAATAAAGAATTGGTATATACCTATAAAAATGCAGGTAAGTCGATTACTGAATCACAATGGGAAATGTTTAAACGGTGTGAACTATCAATAGAGCAACTCATCGAATTAAAGAAATACAGTGACAGATTAGGTATTTTATTCTTCACGACGCCGACTAGTAAGAAAGGTATTTCAGACCTTCAAAAAATAGGCGCACCATTAATAAAAAATGGTTCCGACTTCCTCACTAATCTAGAATTGATTAGTGAGATGGCAAAGACAGGTTTGCCGACCGTGTTGTCTACCGGGATGGCAACAGAGGATGAAATTGAAGATGCGGTCAATATATTTAAGAAAGCAGGGGGCAGGGAGCTTGTTTTGTTGCATTGTACATCCAGTTACCCAACCCCGGTTGAAGAAGTTCATCTAAATAAAATAATAACTTTGGCAGAGACTTTTGACTGTTTGTCAGGGTTTAGTGATCATAGTGAAGGAACTACAGCAGCTATTGGAGCAAGAATAATGGGTGCATGTTTCATTGAAAAGCATTTTACTTTGGATAAAACGCTTCCAGGTCCAGACCATTATTTTTCTGCTGATCCGAAAGAGTTTAAAAAGATGATTGATAATGTGCGTTATGTTGAAGTAGCAATGGGAGACCGTGAGTTAGGTCCTTCACTTTCAGAACAAGAAAGTCGCTTACAATTTCGGTTGTCATGTATTGCCGCTAAAGATTTACCTGCTGGAACAAAATTAAAAAAAGAGCACATAAGGTTTGGTCGGCCAGGAACGGGGATTTTGCCAAAGAATGTAGAACTGTTAATTAATCGTGTTTTGAAAAAGAATCTTACTCAAAACAAGCCCTTTAACTTGGATGAATTAATATGAAAAAAGAGAAAGTAATCGTCGTTGGTGCTGGGATTGCTGGAATTGCAGCTAGTTATTTTGAAGCAATTAAAGGCAATGAAGTGCAATTAATTGAAACTGATAGTGTTCCAGGAGGCTTGTTAAAAAGTGATTTTAATGGAAAAACTTATTTTGATTATGGAACGCATATTTTGCCAGAAGTGCAAGTAGAGGAAATAGATAAATTTCTTTTTGGCGATTTAACTGATGAGGATTATTTAAAGACTAAATTAATATCAGCTGGTAATTTTTATAACAATAGGCTTAATGAGAAAAGCTGTTATGTAGATATTTCAGAATTATCCGATGAACTATATAAAAATAGTTGTTTAGAGTTATTAGAAAGTGATGATTCAAAAAGAGAGAATCTTTCTGATTTTTTTATTCATCGATATGGAAAAACGATCTATGAATATATTTTCAAGGAAGTGATAATTAAATATATGGGCGAAGATCCTCAAAACCTGGATTATTCTATAGGTTATTTTTTTGATATGTCACGTGTATTAGCATTTGATCAAAAAATCGTCGATAACTTAAATCAATTGGATTTGTACAATAAAATTCTTGGGCATCATAAACGCACTGAAGGTGTAATGAAGTATTACCCTAAAGTCGGTGGGGTCGGAGCATTAATTAATCATCTTGTTGAAAAAATTAGTAAGGTTGGTGTTCATGTCATGACAGGCACAACCATCAAAGATCTTGAAGTCAATAACAAGAATATTTCCAAGCTTATTACAGACAATGGTTGTTACGAATGTGACAGGTGCATATGGTCTGTGCCATTAATTTTTTTAGCCAATCTTGCAAAGATTCAAAGAAAATCAATAAGGCCTATATTTAGGAAAACAATGTTATATGATTTTTCATTTAACAAACCACTCAATACAGATTGTTGTTTCATTAATGTGTATGAACCATCAATGCAATCTGGGAGAATTACAGTTTATCAAAATCTGGGAGCTAAAGACGAGTCAGGATTTAGTTGTACTGTTGAAGTCTTATCTGATGAGGTGCCCACAGATGAAGAAATACTTAATGAATTAATGAAAATGAATTTGATTGATGGTCAGGCAACATGCTGTTTTAAACAGACAAGAGAAGTTAAAAATGGATTTCCTGTTTTAACTACTGATTATGTACAAAGCTCAAAAGAAAATAATCATTATTATCGAGATCAATTTGAGAATGTTATGTTCATTGGCAAAGCTTCAGAAGATGCATTTTTCATGACTGATGTGTTGAGAGATGCGTATATGAAGATTATTTCATTGTGATCATTGCTTTATGAGTAATGACTTTTGGGAAGAAAAATATAGTCATGGTTTTATTCAACGTTATCCATGGGATGCTGTCATTAGTTTTGTTTTTAATAATATGCCGGCTGAAAAATTAAGACATGATATCTGCATATTAGAAGTAGGATGTGGAACAGGCGCAAATTTATGGTTCGCAGCTCGCGAGGGATTTAATGTTACTGGTATTGATTGTTCAGTAACTGCAATTAATATAGTAAAAAAGAGATTTATTAAAGATAGCTTAGTAGGGAACTTTAATACTGGTGATTTTGCGAGTCTACCTTATGATGATAGTACGTTTGATCTGATTATTGACCGTGGATCTATAACCCATGTCGGCCTATCTAAGGCAAAGGATACGATGGCTGAAATATATAGGGTTATGAAATCAGGGGGAAAGTTATTTTTTAATCCATACTCAGATAAGAGTACCAGTTCTTATTCTGGTAAAAAAATTGAAGATGGCTTAACTATAAACATAAGCGAAGGGTCATTGAAGAATGTAGGACAATTATGTTTTTACAATAAAGAACATATAGTTTCCCTTCTCAAGTTGTTTAAAATAAAAAGCATGGTTCACTTAAGTAAAGAGGAAATGCTTTTAAAGCAGAGTGGTACTCATGCAGAGTGGCATGTTATCGCCCAGAAATAACTCATGAAGATAGTATTTTTAGGAAATCATACGGTTGGTGTGGAGTCGTTATCGGTCATTTTAAATAGTAATGTTGATGTCGCAGGAGTTGTCGCCCATCCTTTAGACCATAATGATGGAGTAGTTTATAAATCAGTTTATGATTATGCCATTGAGAAAAATATTCCTGCCTTGAGAGGTAAAGCCACAGACTCAAAAACATTAGAATTTATAAATCAAAAAAGTCCAGATCTGATATGGGTTGTGGACTACAAATATTTATTACCGAACGCAGTATTAAATGCCGCTAGACTTGGTGCAATTAATTTACACCCGTCACTTTTACCAGAATATCGAGGTCGTGCACCTGTCAATTGGGCAATAATAAATGGTGAAACAGAACTTGGTTTAACAGCTCATTTTATTGATGATGGAGTTGATTCAGGAGATATTTTGGTGCAAAAAAAGTATATGTTGGCTAATACTGAAGATATTAATGATGCTTTAGAAAAACTATATCCACTCTATCGTAACATCACATCAGAAATATTTGGATTGTTAAAAAAAGACAAAATTATTAGAATAAAACAATGTATTACTGACTCAACATTATACCCAGCCCGTAAGCCAGAAGATGGTTTGATCGATTGGAATATGCCAGCAAAGTCTATATTAAATCTAATCCGGGCAGTTGCAAAACCGTATCCAGGCGCATTTTCATATTATTATGATACTAAAATAATAATATGGAAAGCTTCAGTTATCACAGAAAAAATTAACAGTCCCGTTGGGACTATAATATATTTTAAAAAAGACAAGCCAGTAATTAGTTGTGTGAATTCTTCTTTGTTAATAGATGAATATGAGGTTACTAACAATAAGGCTGTTAAATTAAATAAAGGTGAAATGTTTTTAAGTAATGGATAGGGATGAAGAAAATTATACCGTTAATCATTTTTCAAAATTATTTGAAAAACATGATGATTCATTTAAATCACTAGATTGGGGTAGTAGTGAATCACAAAATCTACGATTCGAAGTATTAGCAAATATAGCAAATTTACAAGGAAAAAGTGTTTTAGATGTTGGGTGCGGTCTTGGTGACTTTTATAAGTGGCTGGTTAAAAACAATATAAACATTGAATATTCTGGTCTTGATATTACTCCTCATTTTATTAAAAGGGCTATAAGTCTTTATGAAAAACCAAGTTTTTTCGAAGGCAATATTCTTGATGCATCTATATTTAGCGGTCAAAAATTTGATTATGTAATGGCAAGTGGAATATTTTCTACATATAAAGATGGTGGTTATGATTATATGGAGTCGTGTATTGACAGATTTTGGCAGCTTTCAAATAAGGGCATTGCTTTTAATAGTCTTTCAAAGTGGGCTAAAGATAAAGATAAAGATAAAAATGAATTTTATGCTGATCCGTCATTAGTTATAGATATCGTTAAAAAATATACTACTAAAATTATCTTTAGACATGATTACCATCCTCGTGATTTTACTATTTACGTGCTAAGAGATTATTAAACTTGATACTTTCCATTAATCAACCCGCTTATCTTCCATGGCTAGGATACTTTGAACGTATTGCACGAAGTGATTTACACATTGTGCTTGATGATGTGAAAATCGAAAGAAACACAAAGACTTCATTTACTAATAGAAATAAAATTAGAACGACTCAAGATTGGAGCTGGTTAACTGTTCCTGTCAGTCGTGGTGAAACATTAGAAGATGAGATTATTAAAAACGTTAAGACAGATAATATTCATTGGAAAAAAAAACATCTCCGATCTTTAAATCAATCGTATACTCGCACCCCATTTTATCAAGAGCATCAACCATGGTTTGAAGAGTTTTATGCGCAGCAATGGACATATCTTGCGCCAATGTTGAAAGCATCAACAGAGAATCTATTAGATACCTTAGGAATTAAAACACCTTTACTCTACAGTTCTGAAATGAATGTAGGCGGTCATAAAAGTGAGCTGGTTTTAAATTTTTGTAAAGAAGTTGGCGCAGATACTTATGTTTCAGGACCGTTTGGCAGGGATTATCTTGATTTAGAAAGTTTTTCCGAAGAAAACATTGATGTTGAATTTTCAGAATATATTCATCCTGAATATAAACAATATCATGGTGAATTTATTCCATACATGAGTATTGTAGATCTGATTTTTAATCACGGTTCAGAGTCATTAAATATTTTAATGAGTGACTGATTCCTTTCTCTCAAAAGAGATTAAAAGCTTACTTGTATCTAATCATTATTATCCTATATAGAGTTTAATTTTAAATGAAAAATATTATTCAATTATTATCCCGTATTGCATTTTATCCTTTACCTTTAAGAGTACATTTTTTTAAAACTCTTTTAAAGATTAATAAATGGTTGCCATATTCAACACGATTAGAATTTGATGCGTTAGTCCGACCAAACTATGGTTTTTGTATCTACAATGCTGCTCAGCTTGCGAAATCATTAGGTCTAAAAAGAATTAGTATCATTGAATTTGGTGTTGCAGGAGGCAATGGACTTGTTAATCTCGAACAGCATGCTGAAGAAATTAGCAAAGCATTAGATATTGAATTCGAAATTTACGGTTTCGACATGGGATCTGGATTGCCAAACCCCATGGGCTTTCGTGATATGCCATATATGTGGGCTGAAGGGTTTTACAAAATGGACTTAAATTTATTAAAAAGTCGATTGAAGTTTTCTAAATTAATAATTGGTAATGTAAAAAAAACATGCACAACGTTTTTTGAAGACTATACTCCAGCACCGATCGGCTGCGCTATGTTCGACTTAGATTACTATTCATCTACTATTGATTCATTTAATATATTTAATGCTGATGAAACTAATTATTTACCACGCATTTATTGTTATTTTGATGATATTGCAGGCAGTGCTCTTCGTGCAATGAATAATCATGTTGGTGTTTTAAGAGCGATTGAAGAATTCAATGAGACAAATTCATCAAAAAAAATTGCTAGAATAGAAGGCTTATCTACCTCAAGAAAAATAAAATCAACATGGAATAATCACATTTATGTTGTACATGATTTTGAACATGCCGAATATGAAACATTTATTGGAAACTCTCATCAGTCATTAGATTTAATTTAAATGGAAATAATCTAACTCTTTCATGCATAACGATATTTAAGAAATCAGTGACAATAACTTTAACTACGAAAAGGTTTGTTCTGCGTGAAATTGATGAGAAAGATGTAACAGATCAATATTTAGCATGGTTCAATGATGAAGAAGCTAAAAAGCACATTTATTATTCCGCAAATAAAAAAACATTAAATGAACTCAAGACCTATGTTTGCGAACGCGTAAACAGAGAGGATATTTTATTCCTCGCTATTTTTGATAAAGCAAGAAAAATACATATTGGCAACATTAAATATGAGCCTATTAGTGTAGGTGAAGGTTATGCAATTATGGGAATATTTATAGGTGAGAAAGCATATAGAGGCATAGGCGTGACTCAGGAGGTGTTTGAAATTAGTTCACGATGGCTAATGGATAATAGAAATATAATATATATATATTTGGGTGTTGATCTGGAAAATAAAAATGCAATTAAAGCATATGAAAAGTCAGGATTCAGTCAAACAAAAACGCATTTAATCGATGATGGAACGAATAAATCTGTCGCAATGGTTTTCAATATGCGTAGTGAATATGATTAGTTGACGCAATGATAAAATCTATTGTGTCTGAATATTTGAAAAGTATTGCACGAAAAAAACTGCGTAAAGCTATGCGTGGTTATAGATATTTAAAAAATGAAAATAAGTTGGATGAAATTTCCAACATAAAAAGAGATGTAGCTGCGCATAAAATAATTGCTGAGAATTTATACCCGTCAAAATTTATTTTTGGTGCAGGATTAGCGAATGCTGAAATTGTTATTAGACAATATCTACTCGAGCGTTTTCGATATATTAAGTTTAATGAAGAACTCCTTTCTTATTTTGGAGGAAAGGCTTCTATCATAAACTATCCAATGCCGAAAGAATGGCAAGAGCTTCTGATTAATAAAGGCTTTATTGTAAACAAAAGAATGTGCTCCTTAAAATGGAATTTATATATTCTCATGTACTTTTTTAAAGGTGTGCTAACTGTTCTTAAGAGTATAGTCTTAGTAGTTAAATCTAATTTAGATGATTCATTAAAATTCTCGGGTAAACACACATTTTTTATTGGACTGTCAGCTGGGAATCTTCCACAGAACCAAGAACAGAAGAAAAGCTATGACATTGTTTCATGGTATGAGCAATGGTCAGGTAGAGTTAAAGATATTGATGCAATTTGTCATGATGTTAAAGATGTACCTATAGGGAGTATTAATGAATTGTCTGTTGTGAGTCTGTCTTCACCTATTCCTTATGATTTAACTATTGGAAAAACATTTGATTATATAATATGGGCGCTAAGAGCATGTTGGATATCCTTAACTGATATATTTAAGGGTAAATGGTATCACGCACTTATTTTAAGTGAAGCCGCGATTGCTGCGATTATTCGTATACAAAATGGGAATAAACTTGCTTCTGAGTATATGTTTGGAACTACGGGAGTCATCTATCGACCGCTCTGGACATATGAAGCTGAAAAATTAGGAGCAAAAATATCACTGTATCTTTATTCGATTAATTCGGGAGGGTGGAAAACAAAAAAAGGGTATCCCGTCACAGCTCCAGGATGGAAGCCAATGACATGGCAATATTATTTAGTTTGGGATGAGTATCAAGCAGATTTCGTGCGTCGCGAAGTAGGTGAGTCTGCGGGTGTTTTAACTGTAGGACCAATATGGTTCCATGAGAGTGAAAATGAAATAGACCCATGCCCAGTAAATTTCATAGCTGTTTTTGATGTGCAACCCTTTAGGGATTCACGTTATCAATTATTAGGGGTTCCGGAAGAATACTATACTCCTGTAGTTGCGAATAAATTTTTAGAAGATATACATTCAGTTGCATCAAAACTTAATGTTAGTGTTGCGTTTAAACGGAAGCGCGATATAGGAAAGTTATTGCATCCAAAATATAATAAATTTCTGGATGAATTATGTAAGGCGGAAGATTTTATCTTGGTTCCTTCCGAGACAAGTGCATTACGAGTTATTAAAAAATGTTCAGTAGTTATATCAATGCCATTTAGTTCGCCTGCTGTGCAAGCTAGAGAATTAGGTAAACCCTCAATATTTTATGATCCTTTTGCGTCTTTACAAAAAGATGATCGATCTGCGCATGGAATAGAAATAATATCAGGCGTTAAAAACCTGGAGGAATGGCTATTTAAAACCTACTGCAATATAACGAAACAAGAAAAGAATTCCATAAACTAGTGATTCGGTTTCTAAATTAGAATTAATTATTGATTCGTACGTATAAAACGTTGTGCCAGCTATGCAATTAAAATCATGAATGGAAAAAATATAATTAAATTTTCTGCACAAAAAGACCTTTTAAATTACGCAATTAATCGCTTAGAAAAAACGTCCTATGAGGCAATTAAGTTGAAAGGAATATATAATGTTGTCCTTTCTGGCGGGGCAACACCGAAATTTATTTATTCTGAATTGACGAATATTAGTACTGATTGGGATAAATGGTGTTTTTGGTTTGGTGATGAAAGATGTTTTGATATGGAACATAATGATTCAAACCATAACATGGTGAAAAAGGCCCTTTTTCAACATGTTCCAATACCTTCTTGTAATATCCGGCGCATAAAAGTGGAACTAGGAATAGAGCGAGCTGTAAAAGAATATGGAAAGGACATAGAAAGTGTGGACATATTTGATCAAGTTTTACTTGGATTAGGAGAAGATGGTCACACTGCTAGTCTTTTCCCAGAGCATGATATTGGAGTTGATGAAAAAGCAGATGATGTGCTTGCTGTATATAATTCCCCTAAGCCACCTAATGAAAGAGTCAGTCTTTCTGTGAAACGGTTAAATCGATCACGTGAGATTATATTCATTTGTACAGGAAAAAATAAAAAAAAAGCAATTGAAAAATTCAAGAATAATAGTGATATACCTGCGAATAAGATTAAAGGATTAGAACGTACTACTTTACTTTATTGCCCTGAAAATATTATATAAGACTATAAAAATGGAAAAAATATTAATTACAACATCTAGCTTTAATCTAGATAATTTTGACGATTTAGCGTTGATTGAAGAAAGAGGGTATGAAATTTCATTAAATCCATATGGAAAGCGTTTAACAGAGCCTCAAATAGCTGGAATGCTTGATGAAAATGTTGTTGCTATAATTGCTGGTTTAGAACCATTAAATAAAAATGTATTACAAAACGCACCAAACCTTAAAGTTATTTCTCGATGTGGGATTGGTATGGATAACGTTGATCTTGAGTATGCTGACTTAAATGGGATTAGTGTATTTAATACGCCTGATGCACCCAGTAAAGCTGTTGCAGAATTAACGCTTGCACATATTTTTTCTTTGTCCAGAAAAATAGTAGAGGCAGGTATAAATATAAAAAGTGGTAAATGGAAGCCATTGATGGGCAGGCTGATCTCTCAACAAACATTAGGTGTGATTGGATATGGGCGCATTGGTAAGTTAGTAGCTCAATCATTAAGTATGTTAGGGACTAAAGTGCTTGTGCATGATAAAGAAAATATTGAGAAAGCATGTGATTTTGAAATCGTTGGATTAAATTATCTATTGAAAAATAGTGATATTGTTTCCTTGCATATGCCTTATACCACAGAAACTCATAATATGATTGATGCTGATTCTTTAGCATTATTTAAAAAAGATGCATTGCTTATTAATGTTGCACGAGGTGGACTTGTTGATGAAGCGGCATTATATGAAGCATTAAAAAATGATAATCTTGGCGGTGCTGCTATAGATTGTTTTGCAGTAGAACCATATGAAGGAAAGTTGCTTGAGTTGAATAATGTTCAAGTAACATCACATATGGGCTCCTATGCAATTGAATCAAGATCAATGATGGAGGCAGAAGCCTGTTCTGAATTAGTTAAAGGAATGAAAAAACATGGATTGTTATAGTGTAATAATGAATATACTCAAACAATATATAAATAACTATGTCAATTAAACAAATACTTGTTATTGGTGGTTCAGGATTTTTAGGAAGCCATGTGGCGGATGTTTTGTCAGATGCAGGCTATAAAGTCAGGATTCTAGATAAGGTCGATTCTCCTTATAAGAGAAAAGATCAGGAAATGATTGTCGAAGATTTTATGAGTTTAGAAGTTTTGGATGATGCTATAAGCGATTGTGATGTTGTTTACAATTTTGCAGCTATTGCTGACTTGGATATTGCTTTGAAATTGCCAGTTGAAACAGTAAGAGTGAATGTTTTAGGTAATGCGCAAGTATTAGACGCATGTGTAAAGCATAATATACAACGATATATCTTCGCCAGCACAGTCTATGTTCATAGTAGAGAGGGTGGGTTTTATAGATGCAGTAAATTCGCTGCAGAGAATTATGTAGAAGAATACTCTCAAGCATTTAATCTTAATTATACTGTATTGCGGTATGGCTCTTTATATGGGCCGAGATCTGATGGACACAATGGTGTTTGGAGGATCATTAATCGTGCTATAGAAAATAATGAAGTCAGTTATGAAGGAAGTATAGAGGCGATGCGTGAATATATTCACGTTGTTGATGCAGCAGTAGCAAGTGTTGCTGCCTTAAATGATGAGTTTTGTAATCAGCATGTCGTATTAACAGGACAAGAACCAATGCGGGTTATGGATTTTTTGAAAATGATAGCAGAAATTCTTGGTTTGAATCAGGATGTTAGATTCATAGAAAGTAAACAATCTGGACATTATATACGTACACCTTACGCGTATCAGGCTAAGTTTGGCCGTAAATATGTTCCTTCTATGCATGTCGATCTAGGGCAGGGGTTGTTGGAATTAATTGCTGAGATAAAACAAAATGGTAATCAAGAGTCATGATTAAAAAATGTTTAATAACTATTAAGCATGTGTTGAAGCTAACTCTAGATAAGATTGTGTTCTTCAGTCGAAAAACCAGAGTTGGTCAATATATACACTATATAATCGTGACCCTCTCGATGAATGAAGTGAAGGAAGTTACACACGACGGAATAGACTTAATATTATCAGTTCCAAATCGTTTATGTCTTTGGCGAGCTAATACATTTTCCACCAAAGAACCTGAAACGCTCGCATGGATAGATTCATTGCCAGAAGATTCAACGTTTTGGGATATAGGTGCAAACGTAGGCTTATATTCATTATATGCAGCCAAAAAAAGGAATATGCAGGTTTGGTCATTTGAACCATCAGTATTTAATCTTGAAATACTTGCTCGTAATATATATTTAAATAAGCTCACAATGAATATCTGTATTCTACCTTTTGCTTTGAGTGACGAAAACGGAAGTAGTAAAATGCATTTAACTACAACCGAATGGGGCGGAGCTCTATCAACATTTGGTAAAACATTTGGTTGGGATGGTAAAGAAATTCGTCAAACTTTTGAATATAAAACTTACGGTATAAAAGCAGATGATGTTGCAAATATACTTTCCATACCAATACCGGAATTCATAAAAATGGATGTAGATGGACTTGAGCATTTTATTTTAAAAGGTGGCACGAATGTTCTGAAGAACATCAAGGGAATATTGATAGAAGTAAATGATGATTTTACAGAACAAGCAGATGATTGTGAAAAATTATTGACTGAAGCAGGATTGATTTTAAAAGAAAAATCACATTCTGATATTATTGCTTCGTCAACTACAGGATTTCAAAATACATACAATCAGATTTGGATACGGCCGTGAATGCACATGAAGAAATTAAAAATGCTAAATTGATATTTTGGGATTTTGATGGGGTAATTAAAGATTCTGTCGATGTTAAAACAAAAGCGTTTATGCAGTTGTTTGAATCTTATGGATCAACAATAGTTGAAAAAGTGAAAATCCATCATGAGGCTAATGGAGGTATGTCTAGGTATAAAAAGATACCTTTATACATGGACTGGGCAGAAGAACCCTATGATCAAGATTTATTAGATTGTTTATACAGTAAATTCAGTGATTTGGTATTGAATAGCGTCATAGCATCTCCGTGGGTGCCCGGTGCGGAACAATATATTCGAGAAAACACATGTCAACAGGATTATGTGCTCGTATCTGCAACGCCAGATGATGAACTTTGTATAATTCTTGAAGAACTTGATATATATAAACATTTTTCTGGAATATTCGGCGCATCTTTAAGCAAGAAAAATGCGATTAAAAAAGTACTAAAAGAAAGAAATATAAAATCATTAGATTGCATCATGGTGGGTGATGCAACTGCTGACATGGAAGCTGCAAAAGAAAACAAGGTGAAATTTGTACTAAGAAAACATAGTTCTAATGCAGATGTATTCAATAATTCAGATGTTCTAACAATCGAAAATTTTAATACTTTATGAATCGAAACGATAAAATAAATGCTATCAGGTCTTCCTTGTCAAACGGAAAGCCATCGATAGGTAGCTGGATGCAAATTCCTAATTCTTCAGTCGCTGAGATTATGGGGCAAGCTGGATATGATTGGGTTGCTGTTGATCTTGAACATGGCTCAGTTTGTGTACATCAACTCCCAAATATATTTCGTGCAATTGAACTCGGTGACACATTGCCATTAGCACGGCTTGCTAATGGTCACGCAAAGGAATGTAAGCAAGTATTAGATGCAGGAGCAGGTGGGGTTATTGTTCCAATGATTGAAAGTGCAGAGCAACTTATTCAAGTGCGTGATGCATGCCGTTGGCCTCCTGCTGGGAAACGAGGGGTAGGATTTTCTCGAGCTAATCTATTTGGTAAACACTTCGAAGATTATACCAAAGAAGCACAATCTCCATTATTAGTGGCCATGATTGAAAATATAAGTGCCATCGAAAATCTTGAAGAAATTCTTGCTGTAGATGGGCTCGATGCAATATTTATTGGACCTTATGACCTCTCAGCATCTATGGGCCTTACTGGGAAGTTTGAGGATTTTGAATTCTTATCAGCAATGGAAAAGATACATAACCTATGTAAAAAGTACAAAGTTCCTGGTGGAATTCATGTGGTGTCTCCTGATCCGGATAAATTGAAAAAGTGTATCGCTGAGGGATACAAATTTATAGCATATTCGATTGATGCAGTGATCCTTCATGAAAATTCATCATTACCATCGATTATAGGAAAATAACTAATGGAGAATGTAGGTCAATCAAAACAGCGAAATACAAAATACAAAGATAAATTTAACCGTGAGCGACTTCTACAAGAGCTCACTGTTAATAGTAAGCCATTAATTTTTGATATTGGTGCTCATCATGGTGAAAGCGTGAACTATTTTAAAAATATTCTTCCCGATGCTAATATTTATTCTTTTGAACCTGACCCTGATTCATTTTCCATATTGACATCTAAAAATGTAAAAGAAGTTTTGTATTTTAATCTAGCACTGTCAGATAAAGATGGTAAAGAGACTTTTTATAGGAATAATATTTCTCATACAAACAGTTTACTAAAAGTGAATATTAGCAGCAAAGATTCAATTGGCATTTCACAGGCAGCTATAGAAAATGATGCCCAATATTTTGATTCGTTTAATAATGAAATTAGTGTCGATACAATGCGGCTTGACAGTTTTATAAAAGAACATTCCATAAACAAAATAGATATTCTAAAAATCGACGTTCAAGGTGCCGAATATCGAGTGTTATGTGGTGGAAATGCAGCATTGGCAAAGACGAAAGTAGTAGTTATGGAATTAAGTTTTTTTGATTATTACGAACATCAAACTACTTTTCTAGATGTTGAAAAAATACTTGTTCCATTAGGGTTTCGTTTATTCAGTATCAGTGAAATTTCGAATAACCCTATGAATGGGCGAACAGATTGGGCAGAAGTAATATATACAAAAGTTGACATAGGCAATGGGTATGCCTGACTAATGAAAGAAGAAGAAATACGCCCAGAAAAGATATTTAACAAATACCTTCAGCTAGCAAAAAATGATATTAAGAAATATTTTAAAGTTGCAAAAAGAGAACCTATAACTTGCCCTGCATGTGATAGAAGTGGTGAGTATGCATTCACTAAGAATGGATTTATCTACGAAGAATGCCATGAATGCCTAACATTGTTTGTGAGTCCAAGACCTGATGCCGAATCATTTTTTGAATTCTACGAAAAATCGGATTCTGTGAATTATTGGGCTTCAACCTTCTATAAAGAAACTGCAGAAGCTCGACGGGATAAAATCTGGAAACCTAAAGCAAAAATGATAAATGATATTATCAAACAGCATGGAGCAATGTCATATGAAATAATTGATATCGGTGGTGGCTTTGGAATGTTTTCTCAAGAATATGAAAAAGAATTTCAAGAAAAGGTGACAGTTATCGAACCAGGTCACGCATTAGCCGCTGCATGTCGTGAGAAAGGAATTGTGGTGATTCAAAACTTTCTAGAAGATATTAAAGCAGAACAATTAAGCTCGCGTCCGAAAATATTCGTTAGTTTTGAATTGTTTGAACATCTTCATAGCCCACAGAACTTTTTAAAAAATTTACTATACCTGATGAAATCAGGTGATTTATTTGTTTTTACGACACTTTCTGGTGTTGGTGTCGATATTCAAGCCCTTCAGAAACATTCGAAATCAGTGTCTCCACCTCACCATATCAATTTTTTCAATCCAAAGTCTGCTAGCATATTACTAAAAAATACCGGGTTTGATGTGTTAGATGTAAGAACACCTGGAAAATTAGATATAGACATACTTACTAATAATCTGAATAAGATAAAAGATAAGTTTTGGCATTCATTTATAGTCCAATCCACTGAAGAGGAAAAAGAAAATATGCAAAAATTTATTTCAGATAATGGGTGGAGTTCTCATATGCTAGTTGTATGTAAAAAACCATGAATGACAATCATACAAAGAAAATTCTTGCTGTAATTCCAGCAAGAATGGGAAGTAGCAGGTTCCCTGGAAAACCTATGGCACTAATTAATGGCAAGCCAATGATCGGGCATGTTTATGAGCGTGTGTCTCAGTCTTCCGAATTAGATATTACTGCTGTCGCTACTTGCGATTGCGAAATATTTAATTATATTGAATCAATTGGTGGCGTTGCCGTTATGACTAGCGCTAAACATGAGCGAGCATCAGATCGATGTGCAGAGGCACTAATTAAATTAGAAAATAATAATAATACCACTTATGACATTGTGGTAATGGTGCAAGGTGACGAGCCTATGACACACCCAGAAATGATCTCTGAAGCTATTAAACCTATGATTGATGATGAAAGTATTCAAATTGTAAATTTATTAGGAGAAATAGATGACGTATTTGAATTTGAAGATAGAAATTGTATAAAGGTAGTTTGCGATTTGGAAAATAACGCATTGTTTTTTTCGCGTGAGCCAATACCCACAAGATCAAAAGTAAATAATATCACTATGCAGAAACAAGTATGTATCATTCCTTTTCGAAGAAATTTTCTTTTGAAATATAATGATCTGAAGCCTACTCCACTTGAAGTAGCTGAATCAGTAGACATGATGAGAGTTCTTGAACATGGCTACAAAGTGAAAATGGCACCAACAAAACATAAAACATATGCAGTGGACACGCCAGAAGATTTGAAAAAGGTTGAAAAATACATTTGAGCTCTTCAATAATTTGTGAAGTTTGATTGGTGAAAGCAGAAATAAAAAAAAATGTTTTTCTTATCTGGGACTCAGGAAATGTTCCTTCTTCAAAAAGACAAAAAGTGTTTATTTGGAATAATATTCATCATGAATATGACCCATCCTATATTTCTATTCCAAAATTAGTAGATGAAAATGCTGAGAAACTGAAGTCAAGATATCTGGAGTGGATATATGATTTAGGTGAGTCCAATGTAGCGGGCAAGAAAGTAATAGACCACCTCGAAGTGCGTAAAGGATTTAGTTATTGGTGGATGACATCAATAGCTCAAAAATTTAATGCATCTGACTCTTCCGAAGTAAATAATGTAATTAAATTACTGCAATTTGAATCATTAGTTAACAATAACCCGCCTTCATCTATTGAGCTAGTTACAGAAAACAAAAGACTCATTTTAGTGCTTAAGGATTATTGCGAACGACGTAAATTAGACTTTAATTATTCTTTAATTACAAAGCCGATAGAAAAAGAACCTATTGTCAAAGCTATATATAAAGCAATGCCTTATTATTTTCAGGCTTTTATATATTTTATATGGACTATTATTAATAAATTACCTTATTTACTCAAATTTAAAAAAAGCAGTAACTCTCCTGAGTTTAAAATCTGTTTTATTGATGTATTTAATCATTTAGATGAGAAATCTATAGAGACGGGTAAATTTATATCTAATTATTGGACTATTTTAGCTGAAAAATTATTTTCTTCGAAAAATAAAATAACTTGGAATCATAACTACACCGGTTCAAAGTCATTTCCAAATATAGGCTGTGCATCAAAATTAAATAAAAAATTTAATGAAACAGGCGCAAGCATGCAAGAGCACTATATTATTGATGAATATTTAAATATATTTGTTTTATTAAAAATGGTTCGAGATTATTTTAAAATAAATTTAAAAATATTTAGAGATGAACAGTTTAAAAAACTATTTCATGTGAATGATTCTTCTATTTGTTTATGGTATCTTTTTTGCGATGAATGGCATGATTCGATTAAAGGCAGAGGTGCCATAGTTAATTTATTGAAGCTTGCGCTTTTTGAATATTATTTTTCAACGTTCAAGAAGCAAAAAGTAGGTGTTTATGTTCAGGAAAATCAACCATGGGAAATGGCGTTGGTTTACGCATGGAAGATGAATGGGCATGAAAAACTAATTGGCGTTCCGCATACTACAGTTCGATTTTGGGATTTGCGATATTTTTATGATCCGAAAACCTATACTAATGGGTCGTTAAATAAATTACCGACACCTGATTTTATTGCTGTTAATGGACCTGTAGCTAAGAAGATATATGCTGACAATGGATTTCCAAAAACTAGTTTAGTAGAAGCTGAGGCTCTTAGGTACTTTCATTTAAATAAAAAAATCAGTAATTCAAATACTGCCACTAAGAAAAATAATGAAGTCACTGTTTTGATTAGCGGAGACTTTCTTTTATCAACCACGCATGTGATGTTGAACATGTTGTCTACTGTTTGCGAAAATTCAAATATTAATTTAAATTTAATTTTTAAGCCTCATCCTGGGCAACATGTAAATCTTGAAAAGTATTCAGATTTAAATATATCTGTGTCAAATGACTCGTTAAGTAATTTATTCGAGATATGTGATGTTGTGTTTTCTAGTAATATAACGTCAGTAGCAATAGATGCCTATTATCAGCAATTGCCGCTAATCCAAATCAATGATAGAAACGGCTTTAATATGAGTCCTTTGAGAAATATGAAGGATGTTATATATGTAAATAATAGCTCAGAGTTTAAAAAAGCATTGTTCAGCTTTGAAAAAAAGACTGAACAAAAAGAACGTGATGCGAATGAATATTTTTTTCTCAATAAAGACTTGCCTAAGTGGGAAAAAATATTGGATATTAACTTATTATAAAATAATCATTTTCGAATAATAGATATGAATATAATTAATAAAAAATACCATGCACTGTCTGGATATGTAGAAGAGTTTAAAAAAGCAAAACCCTTCCCATATATTGTCTTAGATGATTTTTTAGATGAAGAATACTTTAGAGGATTAGCATGTAGTTATTCTGATGAAAACAACCTGAAAGATGGAAAGGCATTTGATTCAGATGTGGAAACAAAAAAATGGATAAGTTTAAATACAGAAATTCCAGATGCAATCAGGGAAATAGTTAATGAACTTAATTCTAATGAATGGGTTGAAAACTTAAGATGCATGACCGGCATTGACACGCTAATTCCCACCCAATCAGGCAATACAAAACTTGCAAATTATCATGAGATGCATGCTAATGGTTTTTTAGCTCCTCATGTCGATCATTCAGCAGAGCCTGAGACGGGTTTGCCTCATGTTTTAAACATCATTGTTTACCTGACGGAAGAATGGGGGGGCGAGAATGGTGGCGCGACATTACTTTATGATGACAAGGGTAAAAATATAATATCAAAGGTTAATTATAAGCCAAACAGAGCAATTATATTTTTACATACACCCTATAGCTTTCATTGTGTAGAAAGAATAAAAGATGACTTAAACATCATGAGAAAAAGTCTGTACGTCGATTACTATAGCGAATCATTTGAGCCATATATTAATTATGAATTTAGTTTTCCAAATAGGTGGTTTAAGCATGGCACTACGTTTAAATTAAATCATTATTTTGATTATATAAAATGGAAGAATATTAATTATACAAAGGCATATTTAAGATATCTTTTTAATAAATATATTTAATCATAAAAAATGAAAACAGATTTATCTGTTGTAATACCAACATTGGGTGACAACTGTTTGAAAGAAACAATCGCTCAGTTAAACAACGGGACGACAACACCTGCAGAAATTATTGTGTGCATCCCGGAAGAATATTTGTTTCGGTTAGATGGTTATGTTGTTTCTAATCTTGTGATCATTGGTACAGATATGCGTGGTCAGGTTGCGCAACGTGCAGTTGGTTTTAAAAATGCGCAATATGATAATGTCATGCAACTGGATGATGATGTTCTTGTGGACAAGTATTGTATAGAACGACTTTTAAAAACACTGAAGGCCAATGGAACTATGGCAACTGTTGGAGCTTCATTGCATTGCGTGTCATCAGGAGAATCGGTATATAAGAAACCTAATAAAAATAAAGTCGCTTTGAAAGTATATTATTGGTTGTTAAATGGACGAGATGGGTACCGCCCTGGAATAATAGATAAATCAGGAGTGAATATAGGTATTGATTTGTATGGAAACGATCAAGAATTGATTAATGTCGAATGGTTGGCCGGTGGTTGTATAATGCACTATAATAATAATCTGATATTAGATAATTACTATCCTTTAGAAGGTAAAGCATATAGCGAAGATTTGATTCATTCATATTTGCTGAAGAAAAATGGGTGTAGATTATTAATAGACACATTAGCAAAATGCTCTATAGAAACGGAGCAATCTTCAGATTACAGTTTAAAAGAATTTACAAGTATTATCGTTAGTGATTACCGGGCCCGAAAATACTTTGTTCGCCTCTCTGGCCGTAGTATTTTTAGAATGAATATTTATTATATTGCGTGGTCTATAAGCTACACGTCAAATAAGATTGCATCATGGTTTAATCGTTCTGTAATAAAAAATAAGAAAATCAGCCAATAAATTATATTATGAATTGTCCTCTTGTTAGTGTAGTTATTCCATTTTTTAATCGCATAGAAATGACTGAGAGGGCGGTAGAATCAGTTCTATCTCAAACATATAAAAATATTGAAATAATACTGGTGGACGATTACTCAAGTGTTGACGATTCAGCACTATTAAAGTTTATCTCAAGTCATAATAATATCATTCACATTAAGCTTGAAAAGAATGTAGGTCCCGGTGAAGCTAGAAATATAGGTATTAAAAACGCAAGTGGCGAGTATATTGCTTTTTTAGATTCGGATGACGCATGGGAGAATGAAAAGTTAGAAATTCAAATTGGTAAAATGCAAGAAAATCAATGGGAGTTTTCTCATACATCATATTATCGATATAATTATGTGTTAGATGAGACGGTTGTTGTAAACAGCGCATTAAGTGTAAACATTTACCCATTTATTGCATTTCATTGCCGTATAGCAACGCCATGTGTTGTTGTGACTAAGAAGGTTTTAGATGAAACCCCGTTTAATGCATCTCTTAGAGTCAGTGAGGATACGCTGTTGTGGTTGGAACTCTCCAGAAAAATAGCATTGCATGGTATTAATATACCGTTAGCCCGTATAAACATAGGTCATCAACCACATTTTGGAGATCCAGCCGGAAAAGAACATGGTTTATATGTTATTGGTAGAGAAGCCTTTTCTCACAATAGGCCATTGTACCTTCTCCATTCGTTGTACCGCATGATCAGGATCTTTTTAAGAAGGTATGTATGGGATAAGTTTAAGATTTAAGTCTCGTATGTTAAATTGTGAAAATTAAAGGAACATTAAAAAGTTTACATTTAAGTTAGGTATACAGAAAATGGAAAATGAGAAAGTAAAGCAACCTGTAAATTTCCAAATCATACAGGAGAACCATAATAATGAGATTAATCTGTACGGTATGTGGCAGATATTAAATCGTTATAAATACTATCTCATCATAACTACTGTACTATGTGTAGTGATAGCATATATTTACTTATCAACACTTTCTCCAGTATATCGGGCTAACGCCTACATTCTTTCTCCTGCAGAGGAAGATATTGCTAATCTTAATATTGTTAATCTTAATTTTGATGATAATAAAAAAGAGTCACAAGCCTACTATTCTGTAGCAAGCGTTTATCAAGAATACATTAAAACTTTCAATTCCGGGTCTACTCGTAGCCTGTTTCTTGAGCAGGATGAATTGTCATTTAAAGGGTGTGTAGGTTTAACTATAACTACTGCAGAAGACAAGACAATAAAACAGCATAGAGGCGTAGCAAGTTTTTCTTCAGGTGATGCGGAGTTTTCTGCTAAATGTCTAAATAAATATGTGGGTTTTACTCATCGGTTAACAATCGATCGTTTAAAATATGTGGTTAAAGAAAAGACTATTGTAAAGAAAAAAGTGTTATCAGAAGAAATTAGCGTATTACGTGAAATTGCAAATAAAAATAAAGAAAAGGCCATCATCGTTTTGACAGAAGCATTAGAGATAGCGGAAAAGCTTGGGTTGACACAAATAGTCATAACGGAAAAAGTGGTTTTTCCATCAGTAAAGCCAGAAGGCATGACGCCTTCTTTACAGATGGAAATGTTATACCGGAAGGGCACGATGGCATTATCACTTGAGCTGGATGCATTGAAAAATAGAAAAAATAATGATCCTTACACACCTGGCTTGATAGAGCTTGAGCAAGAAATCAATTATTTGGACGCTAAATTAAATGGCTTGTCTGGCAGTGTGGTCAACGCCATAGAAATTGAACAAGAGGCAACTGTGCCTGCCCCGGTTAAGCCAAAAACTAAATTGATTATACTTCTTGGGTTAATATCAGGGTTGATGCTGGGTCTGTTCCTCATCTTTTTATTAACTGTGTTTAATAAAATACGTGAGCAATCGTCGAATGAACAGAAAATGGATTCAATACAGCAATAACTGCACAGAAGTGATTCTTATTTCTGATCAAGCTGTGGTGTCACCATATTATTATCAAAGTAAATTATCGGAATTTTTATGTATAGATCTCCATATTTAATTACAGATAGAAAAATCAAGTTTGCTATTCTTGGATGCGGCCGTATATCGCAACAACATATCAAGTCAATTGAACTACATAAGGAAAATGCAGAGTTGGTTGCTGTTTGTGATACTGATGAGTCTGTCTTGGAAAGTGCGATAAAGGAAAACAATGTGGAAGGATTTTTGTCGCTTGAGGATATGCTGAATAAAAGTGATTTTGATGTGGTGGCAATTTGTACCCCAAGTGGCTTGCATTCTGAACAGTCAATCATGGTGTCTAAAGCTGGACGACATGTAATTACTGAAAAGCCAATGGCAACCAGGATGGTTGACGGTAAAAATATGGTGAGAACGGCTGATGAAGAAGGTACGCATTTATTTGTGGTAAAACAAAATCGTTTGAACCCTACATTACAATTACTTAAGAATGCGGTTAACAAGAAAAGGTTTGGTCGTATATATATGGTGACTATTAATGTGTTTTGGACACGGCCACAAGAATACTATGACCAAGCGAAGTGGCGTGGGACATGGGAGTTTGATGGGGGCGCATTCATGAATCAGGCAAGTCATTATATTGATTTATTGGACTGGTTGATTGGACCAATTGAAAGTGTGTTTTCATACACGAATACTCTCGCAAGGGATATTGAAGTAGAAGATACCGGGGTTGCCTGTGTTAAATGGCGCTCGGGTGCACTAGGAACAATAAACGTAACGATGCTGACGTACCCTGAAAACTATGAGGGGTCGATTACTATTCTAGGCGAAAAGGGTAGCGTTGAAGTTGGTGGTGTTGCAGTCAATGAAATAAAACATTGGAAATTTGAGTCTGAAGACGACGATGATGAAGATATTACGGAGACAAATTATCAACCTCAATCGGTATATGGTGTCGGTCACCCGCTCTATTATGACAACGTTATTCGAGTACTAAGAGGTGAAGAAAAACCTGAAACAGATGGTCGCAGCGGCATGCGATCTTTAGAAACGCTTATTGCAATGTATTTATCTGCAAGAGATAGCCGCTTGGTATCACTTCCGCTTGAGTATTAATCGCTTTTTAATTCCTTCCTGGATTAACAATCAATGAGTACGGATAATATAAATATTCCTTTTATCGATTTAGCATCGCAACAAAAACCAATCCGTAGCTTGATCGATAAACGTATCATGGATGTTTTAGATCATGGGAAATATATTATGGGTCCTGAGGTAGCTGAACTGGAAGAGTTGCTATCAGGATTCACCAAGGCAAAGCATGTAATTACCTGTTCTAGTGGTACAGATGCCTTGTACTTATCATTACTTGCTGGTGGAATAGGTAAAAATGATGTCGTCTTTATACCTTCTTACACTTTTGCTGCAACGGCTGAAGCGGTCGTGCTATGTGGTGCAACAGCAGTGTTTATTGATGTAGATCCTATTTGCTTTAACATGGTGCCGAATAAACTTAATGAAGCAATAGCTAGAATAAAAAAAGTGAATAAATTAAAGCCTAAAGCTATTATCTCCGTTGACTTATTTGGTATTCCTGCTCCATACAGTGATTTGTGTGATATAGCGAATCAGCATGGTCTTTTGTTGATAGCAGACGCGGCTCAGAGTTTTGGTGGGAGTATTAATGGAAATAAAGTGGGTACACATGCTGATATCACCACAACAAGTTTTTTTCCGTCCAAGCCTTTAGGCTGCTACGGCGATGGTGGAGCTATTTTTACTGATGATGATGATACCGCTGATATAGTACGTTCCATCCGTGCACACGGAGGAAGCAATCAGGGCAAATATGATAATGTCAGAGTAGGTATGAACGCACGCCTAGATACAATTCAGGCGGCTGTACTTATCGAAAAGCTAAAGGTTTTTCCGGATGAGTTGCATTCAAGACAGTTAATAGCTGAGCGTTACGCAGAATCATTAAGTAATGTTGTAGACGTTCCGTCCGTTCCTGAAGGGGTCTTATCAGCATGGGCACAATACACTATAGCGACCGATCAGCGGGACGAGTTATGTGATTATCTAAAAGAACACGACATACCAACTCAAATCTATTATCCAAAACCTCTACATAAGCAGTTGCCTTATCAAGAAAGTCAGGCTGTTTCCGGCGGGTTGCCTATTACTGATAAACTATCACAAACGTTGATGAGCCTGCCTATGCATCCTTATCTGGCTACTGAAGTACAGGATAGAATTACGCAGTGTATAAAACAGTTTTTTAACGAAAATGCTGTATAAAATACTCGTGTTTCAAATTAAAACAATATGAGTATAATGTTGATTAGTAAGCACTAATATAACCCCATCGTTTTACACAATTATGTCTTGTCAAATTCACGAAAGTGCGATTGTTGATGTCGGCGCCCAAATTGGAGAAGGTAGCCGTGTCTGGCACTTTTCGCATGTATGTGCCGGTGCAAAAATTGGTAGTAATGTATCATTGGGGCAAAATGTTTTTGTCGGCAATCAAGTTGTTATTAAGGACAATTGCAAAATTCAGAACAATGTCTCTATCTACGATAATGTCTTTTTGGAAGAGGGGGTGTTTTGTGGACCGAGCATGGTATTTACCAATGTTTATAATCCTCGCGCACTAATAGAAAGGAAGTCGGAGTATAAGGACACGCACATAAAAAAAGGGGTAACCCTGGGTGCTAATTGTACGGTTGTTTGCGGTGTGACTATTGGTAGTTTTGCTTTTGTTGGTGCTGGAGCTGTTGTGAAAAGTGATGTGCCTGATTATGCGCTTGTAGTAGGTGTTCCGGCAAAACAGATAGGCTGGATAAGTGAATACGGTGAGCGCCTAACATTACCACTAGCTGGAGATGGAGATGCAGTTTGCTCGCATACAGGAAAGCAATATAGATTAAGAGACGGTCAATTGAACTCAATTGAAGAAACTTAAATAATTATTATGAGGATTATAAATTGAACCTGACGGGAAAAAAGATCTTGGTTATCGGTGGCGCCGGTTTTATCGGGAGTCGTGTGGTGGCCGAACTGTTGGAAACAGATGTTGATAAAGTGCTTATTTACGATAACTTTGCACGTGGTAAGCGAGAGTATATAAGCGAATGTCTCAACGACCCTCGTTGTACACTTTATCCAAATGGTGGAGATGTTCGTGAAATTGACATTTTAAATGAAGCGATGAAAGGGATGGACGCTGTCTTCCATCTAGCTGCGATGTGGTTGTTGCATTGTAAGGATTTTCCACGAACAGCATTTGATGTAAATATACAGGGTACATACAACGTGTTAGAAGCATGTGTGAACAATAAAATTCAGAAGCTGGTCTACTCTTCATCGGCATCTGTCTATGGTGATGCAGTTGAAGTGCCGATGACAGAATCACATCCGTTTAATAACAGAAATTTTTATGGTGCTAGTAAGATTTCCGGAGAAGCCATGTGTCGTGCGACAAGTGATCGCTATGGATTAAATTATGTTGGGTTACGTTACATGAATGTTTATGGTCCGCATCAGGATCAGACAGCAGCCTATACAGGTGTAATACCAATCATGTTAAACAAAATTGATCTTAACGAAGCCCCTGTTATCAACGGTGATGGTAGTCAAGCTTATGATTTTGTTTCAGTTGGTGACGTCGCTCGTTGCAATGTTTTAGCATTACAGTCTGAGGCGACCGATGAATTTTATAATGTTGGTACAGGTGTGCAAACAAGCATCAAGGAACTATGCGATCTTATTCTTGAACTTAGACAATCTGAATTGAAAGTAGACTATAAACCATATGCACCGGAAGATGCGCGACAACTAGTACAAAACCGTATAGGTTGCCCAGTAAAGGCAAAGCAGGAGCTTGGTTTTGAATACAAAGATAGATTAAGAGAAGGCTTGCTCGAATTGATTGCATGGCGCGAATCAAATACAAACTAATAAATCAATGAATAAAAAAAGAAATATTGCAATTGCTCTTCCATCGACAGGCGAAGATGAGTGGCAAGCTATAAGAGAACCTTTGCTTTCGGGCTGGATTACGCAAGGACCTAAAGTAGCCGAGTTTGAAAAACAGTTTGCTAAAATTCATCAAGTTCCACATGCCTTGGCAGTAACATCTTGCACAACTGGTTTGCACTTAGCGTTGGCCGCGCTGGATATAGGGCCCGGAGATGAAGTCATAGTGCCGGCTTTTACTTGGGTAGCCACGGCCAATGTAGTTCTCTATTGTGGTGCAACGCCAGTATTTGTCGATGTAGACCGTGAAACATTTAATATCAATCCGGCAGAAATAGCATCTAAATTAAGTGATAAAACCAAAGCAATTATACCGGTTCATTTATTTGGCTTATGTGCGGATATTGATGCTATACGTTCAGTGATCCCTGCACATGTGAAAGTAATTGAAGATGCGGCTTGTGCTGCTGGAGCAAAATATAAAGGCGAATATGCTGGCGGTCTTGGTGATGTTGCTTCTTTTTCATTTCATCCACGTAAATCAATTACCACTGGTGAAGGTGGCATGGTGACATGCCGTGATGATGATTTAGCAGAACGCATGAATCAGATGCGAAATCATGGCGCTACGATTTCTGAAGAGCAACGCCATAATGGTCCTAAACCCTATATTCTGCCTGATTTTAATCTTTTGGGTTTCAATTATCGCATGACTGATTTACAGGGGGCTGTTGGTTTGGTTCAATTATCCAAGCTTAAGCAGTTTATTGATGAAAAAGCACATTGGGCCGAATATTATAGGCAACAACTGGGAGGGGTAGATTGGTTGCAATTACCGAGTGAACCCGATAATGGACGCCATGGTTGGCAGTCCTTTGTTTGTTATGTGGATCCTGCTAAAGCGCCAATGTCTAGAAACCGAATAATGGAGTGCTTACAAGAGCATGGGATATCAACACGGCCTGGAACACATTCTGTGCCGACATTAAATTTATACAAGGAACGATTTGGCTTGCAAGCGGATGATTTTCCGGCAGCTAAAGATTGCCAGGAATTTTCAATGGCGATTCCCTTGCATAATCGGATGACAGAAGAAGACTATAGCTATGTCGTCGATGCATTAAAGAATCTATAGCATAGGAAGTAATAAGAATGTTTAATATTCAGAAAGTATTTGCTGATGAAATAGTAATAGAAAATAACTATATCTTCTTAGCAGATGAATCCAGTTCTGAAAATCAAGCGCAGACAAATAAAGTGTTTAGTGAGAAGTGGACTAAATCTCGTGAACGTGTTGATACATTGGCTGAGTTTCAAAAGAAATGGTATCTGGAGCTTTACGGTTTTAATGACGAGAAGGACCTATCTAGTTTCTTGAGAAAAAAGAAAGTCATATTTGATGCTGGTTGTGGACTTGGATATAAGGCGGCCTGGTTTGCTGAACTTGCTCCAGAATCAACAGTCATCGGCATGGATTTTTCTGAAGCAGCAAACATTGCCAGCCAAAAATATAATTATGAAAATCTTTATTTTTGTCGAGGTGATATTGCTCATACAGGTATGAAAGAAGGTGAAATCGATTACGTAAGTTGTGATCAGGTGATTCATCATACTGAAAACCCCGAAGAAACCTTTAAACACCTTTCATCACTATTGGCATCACAGGGTGAGTTTGCTTGTTATGTATATAAAAAAAAGGCGTTGCCTAGAGAGTTGCTAGATGATTATTTTAGAGATTTTTCAAAAACGCTAAGCAATGAAGAACTATGGGAATTAGCGGAGCAGGTAACTGAACTAGGTCGTCGCCTGGATTCATTGGACTGTGAGATTGATGTGCCAGAAATCCCAGCTTTAGGAATAAAAGAAGGTCGATTGCCCATTCAAAGGTTCATTTATTGGAATTTTATGAAATGTTTTTGGAATAATGACCTTGGCAAGGACATTTCTGTTGATACAAATTTCGATTGGTACTCGCCATCTAATGCTTATCGGTACACTAAAGAAGAGTTTTTGGATTTCGCAAAGAAAAATAATTTAGAAACAACTTTTCTTCATGAAGAAGACGCCTGCTACTCTGGTCGGTTTTTAAATAAATAGAAAGAGAGCTTATTCAATGTGTAAATTCTTTGCGTTAGTACACTATAATTAAAATTTCTAAAAAGTGCTTATAATATGTGTGGCATAGCCGGTATCATCAATTTTGACGGCGCATCTGTATCACCTCCGATACTTAAACGAATGACCGATGCTATAATTCATCGTGGCCCGGATGGTGAAGGTCATTGGATTGAAAATAATATCGGTTTCGGGCATCGTCGACTGGCTATTATCGACCCTTCGCCCTTAGGGCATCAACCGATGCTCTCATCAGATAACAGATATATCCTTAGTTATAATGGTGAAATTTATAATTTTAAAGAACTACGTGTAGAGTTAGTTACAGCAGGTTTTCAGTTTCATTCTCAAACAGATACAGAAGTTGTGCTTAATGCCCTCATTCATTGGGGTGTTAAGGCTTTAGATCGATTTAATGGGATGTTTGCTTTTGCATTATGGGATCGAAAGGAGCAGACATTATTATTAGCGCGTGATCGCTATGGAATAAAACCGCTCTATTATGCTAAATGGGGTTCCGTTCTACTGTTTGGTTCCGAGCAAAAAGCCATTCTTGAACATCCAGAAGCTCCTCGTGAACCAGACATGGAAGCAATGCTGGAATATTTTACTTTCCAGAATATATTTACCGATAAGACATTACTTAAAAATATAAAACTGCTCCCAGCTGGACATTACATAAACCTTTCTCTAGCGGACAAACATAATACGTACAGATCTGACAGTGAATTAAAACAGGTTCAATATTGGGATTACCATTTCCGCGAGCCAGAGCATCGTGCATCAGATAGAGAATATAAAGAAGAATTGGATCGACTTTTTGCCCAGGCGGTGAACCGACAATTGGTTGCTGATGTTGAATTGGGTAGCTATTTAAGTGGTGGTATGGATTCAGGTTCGATTACCGCAGTTGCCTCTCAATCGTTTCCAAACCTGAAAACATTCACCTGTGGTTTTGATCTTAGTTCGGCATCTGGATTGGAATTGGCCTTTGATGAGCGAGTAAATGCGGAAGCGATGTCTTATCGCTTCAAGACCGAACATTATGAAATGGTATTGAAGGCGGGTGATATGGAACGTTGTTTACCATCACTGGCATGGCACCTTGAAGAACCTCGTGTAGGACAAAGTTATCCAAATTATTATATGGCGCAACTTGCTGGGAAATTTGTAAAGGTTGTTCTCAGTGGAGCTGGGGGTGATGAACTATTTGCAGGCTATCCCTGGCGTTATTACCGTGCTGTTGTTAATGATGATTTTGATCATTACATTGAGAAATATTATAGCTATTGGCAGCGTATGGTGAGTAATAATGATCTGAAAAAAATGTTTGCGCCAGTTTGGAATGATGTGAAGGATGTTAACACGCGGGATATATTTCGCGATGTGTTCGTGACTCGCCCGGAAGAATTGGGGACGCCTGAAGAGTACATTAATCATTCACTCTATTTTGAAGCTAAAACATTTTTACACGGGCTCTTTGTCGTCGAAGATAAACTCAGCATGGCACATAGTTTAGAAACACGAGTTCCTTTCATGGATAACGATCTGGTCGATTTCGCCATGCAGTGTCCGATAAACCTCAAACTTAATAATCTTACTGATGTAATGCGTATCAATGAGAACGAACCCGGAGATAAACAAGCTCATTTTTTCCAAAAAACTAATGATGGCAAGCAGATATTACGTAATGCTATGGAAAAATATATCCCAAAAACTATAACCGAAGGTGAAAAGAAGGGGTTTTCTGCACCAGATGCCAGTTGGTTTAAAGGGGAGAGTATAGACTTTGTTAAACGTCGATTACTAAATAAGAACGCAGCAATATATGACTATATGGATCAAAATATTGTAGAACAGTTGGTGAACGAACATCTTAATGGCTCAGAGAATAAGCGACTACTAATATGGTCATTACTCAATGTGGATGAATGCTTGCGACGAGTATGAAGAAAGAAACAACATCCAATAAAGAATCTACTTCAGAGCTAGAAGAAAACATAGTTGTGGAATTGGAAAAGTTGCGTCAAAAATTAGAAGAATTATGGCTGTCCAGACAGACAGAAGTATCAAAAAAATGGGATCGCACATTACCTTTTGCAGATTATTTTGTTGATCGTTGGCGAAAGGCAGAATTATTGGGTTTTGGTGAAGGAAGTTCTGTTTATGATAATTCTTTAATAATTGGCCAAGTCTCAGTAGGAAAGAATACCTGGATAGGACCTAATACTATATTAGATGGCTCTGGGGGATTAACTATTGGAGATAATTGTTCCATTTCTGCTGGTGTTCAGGTCTACACACATGACTCTATTGAATGGGCTCTAAGCTCAGATAATAAACCACTGGATAAAGCACCGACTATTGTGGGAAATAATTGTTATATCGGTCCAAATGTTGTGATTGCTAAAGGCATAACTATTGGAGATCGATGTGTTATCGGTGCAAACAGTTTAGTTCTCGATGATATTGAAACAGGATCAAAAGCACACGGTACGCCGTGCAAAATAGTTGGTAAAAGTTGTCAGGAATGACATCGACATTGATGGAGACATCATGAGCTATTATGAAAGATATATTTATGTTGCAGCAAGCTGATATTTTTCAAGCGGGAATAACAATCTGTTCAAGGTGTATCTATGATTCACGAGTAGCTTCAATAGTTTTTGACGAAGATGGTGTTTGCAATTATTGTCATCAAATTGATAAATTGAAAGAAGACTATGGAACAGGCACGGAGAAAGGAAGACTCTTATTCGAATCCATTTTAAAGGATATAAAAGAGGCGGGTCGAAATAATAAATATGATTGTGTAATTGGTGTAAGTGGAGGGACAGACTCTTCATATTTAGTATGGCTTGCTAAAGAATGGGGCTTGCGGCCACTCGCAGTTCACTACGATAACACCTGGAATTCTGCGATTGCCACCATGAATATTCAGCGAGTATTGTCTAAGCTAGATGTAGATCTCTATACACACGTGGTCAATAACAAGGAAGCAGATGATATATTCAAGTCCTTCTTTAAGGCTGGTGTCGCCGAAATTGAAGCTTCAACAGATCTCGGCTTTGCCTATGTTCTACGTAAAGCGGCGGCAAAATATTCCATAAAACACATACTTGAAGGGCATTCATTTATTGAAGAAGGGTTGACGCCATTGGGAAAAAATTATTTTGACGGGCGTTATATTCAGGCAATTCACCAACAATTCGGAACTCAGCCACTAGAGACATACCCACTAATGACATTTAGACGATTTGTAACTTCGGCTGTGTTTGATAGGGTCAAATTTATCAGGCCCTTGTGGTATATCGACTATTCAAAGCAGAAAGCACAGGATTTTCTTCGGTCCAATTTTGGATGGAAGTATTACGGTGGGCATCATCTTGAGAATCGAATGACCGCTTTTCTGCATGGGATCTATGCCCCGCAAAAATTTAAAATGGATTTCAGAAATAATACACTAGCTGCCTGTGTAAGAAATGGTGTAATGACACGTGAACAGGCATGGGCTGATTACAATAAGCCGCCTGTTATTGAAGATGAGTTACTCGATTATTTTAAAAAACGACTTGATATCTCAGATGATTTATATGAACAAATAATGTCTGCGCCGCCAAGATCATGGGATGAATATCCAACCTATAAGAAACGATTTGAACGCTTACGGTTATTTTTTTCAGTGCTTGCAAAATTAAATCTGGTGCCGATGAGTTTTTATCTTAAATATTGTTTTCCTGTGAAGGAAACATGAACTAATAGAAACCATTATGGATAGTTTCAAAAGAGTAATTAGTTGTATGCACGAAATAACATCTGGATTTTTAGTCCGCCATAAAAACACATCAATGACATGCTCCCCGGCATGCACGACAAATCATAATCAAAAGTTGTTCATAGAATCATGATAACGATTATTGATTATGGCTTAGGTAATTTGGGTTCAATTCAAAATATGTTTAAACGTATTGGTGAAGAGATTGTTGTTACTAATGATTTTGATGTGATTGATAAAGCTACAAAACTGTTATTACCTGGTGTCGGGGCATTTGATAATGCCATGTTTCGCATTAATGACAGTGGCCTGCGCGAGATTCTTGAACGCAAGGTGTTCACAGAGAAAGTGCCTATCCTCGGGATATGTCTAGGTATGCAGCTTCTTACCTGTGCTAGTGAGGAAGGAAGCTTGCAGGGCTTGGGCTGGATAAAGGCATCAACCAAACGTTTCCCCGCGGAATCGGGATTAAAAGTACCTCACATGGGTTGGAATATTGTGAAACCAAACCAAGACAGCGAATTGATTAACGATTTGCCGAATGAATCCCGGTTTTATTTTGTTCACTCTTATTACGTAGAGGTAGATAGTCAGAAAGACTCTATACTCAAAGCTGACTATAGCATCACATTTGATGCGGCAATTCAAAACGAAAATGTTTATGGCGTTCAGTTTCATCCGGAAAAAAGCCATAAATTCGGTATGCAATTACTCAAAAATTTTGTGCAACTTTAATGTTACGTACACGTATTATTCCTACCTTATTGTTACACGACGAAAGTCTTGTTAAGACAGTACGCTTCAATAAGTTTACTTATGTTGGTGACCCATGCAATACAGTGCGTATTTTTAACGAGCTAGAAGTCGATGAATTGCTTTTTCTGGATATTACAGCAAGTCGTGAAAAACGCTCTCCAAATTTGAAGCTTCTTGCAAACATAGCTAATGAGTGTTTTATGCCGCTTGCTTATGGTGGCGGAATTCGTACTTTAGATGCCGCCAAAGCGATATTTGAAATAGGTTTTGAAAAAGTTGTTGTTAATACATCTGCGATAGAAACACCTGAGTTGATAACTAAGCTTTCGGATCATTATGGTAGCCAGGCTGTAATCGTTTCATTGGATGTAAAAAAGGATTTGTTAGGTGCTTACCATGTATGTACTTATTCTGGAACAAAAAAATTAAAATATGATCCGGTAGAACAAGCAAAAAAAATGGAGTCATTGGGTGCTGGTGAGATTCTGCTAACATCTATTGAACGAGAAGGGACATGGAATGGATTTGATCTGGAGTTAATAAAAGACGTGACCGGGGCTGTTAGTGTACCTGTTGTTGCCCACGGCGGCGCAGGAACGATTGAACATATCGGCGAGGTCGTTAAGTATTCTGGTGCTTCTGCAGTCGCTTTGGGAAGCATGGTGGTTTTTCAGAAGAAAGGCATGGGAGTGTTGGTGAATTTCCCGGATGAAGATCAAGTGAATGCGGTTTTGTTATGACAATGGAAGCTACAAATCTGGAGAATCTATTGCTTGTGATCATTTTAATTCTAATTGCTTTTGCTTTGGCTTTTGTTGCGACTTATCAGCAAGTAAAAAAACTAAAAGAATGTGGTTCAGATCATTCGGTACATCTCTTTTTAATCGATAAAATACGAAATAATGGACATCGCTTATTCTCAACGGTGCCGGACATACTTAATGAGGCGTATCTAGGAGCTTTTCCTCTGTTTGTCCATTACCTGTTATCTTTCTTAAAACCTGATGTTGTTGAAAAGGTATCGTTAATATTGAATCCCTTAATAAATGCATTTTTAGTCGTTATGATGTGTTTATCCTATTATTATTTAATAGATAAAGTAGCGAGTGAAGATTTATTTGTAGTCGGTTTTTTTATCGCATTTTGTCCTCAGTTTTACCATGCATTTAGTGCAAGAAACTTTGGGATAAGCTCTCGCCCTTTAGGAATACTGTTGATTTCTGCATTGGTTATAACAAATTATCTATATCAGTATTATGATGAACAATTCATTTTCCTGATTGCAGGCGTTTTTTTGTGTTATTTGATTTGGGGGAGTAATACATTTGCCCAGCAGACGTTTGTTTTGTCTGGAATACTCATGGGGAGTATTTATTCTGACTGGTTTATCTTGGTTTGCGTCTTTATTTCTGTGCTTATATTTATTTTAATTCATAAAAAATATGCACTTTCTTATTTGTTTCGAACAGGGTTGTTTATCTATACTTATGCTACTCAAATTGCAAAAACATATATTCTAAAACAGCGATATAGTATTTGGAGAGATCTTGTTTATGATATCTATGTCAAGTTAAAAAATGAACCGGCCACTAAATCCATACAATATGCTTACAACAACTCTATTTTAATAGTACTGTTTTTGAACCCATTTATTATAATCACGATCCTGCCATTTAATTTTATCGAAGAACCATTTTTAGTGCATTGCCAGAATTTTTCAATCTGTTGTTTTATATTATTTATAATGACGTCATTTCGTTGCACTCGTTTTCTTGGAGAGCCTGAAAGATATGTTGAAATGGCAAGCAGTTCTTCAATTATAGTAACAGTTGGATTGCTTAGTTTTATTGATTTCAATTTATATGCAGCTGTCTTGGTAGCGTACTGTCTTCTGCTCTATTTCCTTCAGATGTTTGTGGTAGATAAGTTAAAAGCTCATGTAGGAAGAAAAAAGAATACGCTGCAAAAGGTTGAAGAGACTATCAATTTATCGTCTAAGGAAAAGTGTGAACAAGTTCGATTTTATTCGAATAGCGAGGACGTGACAAAAATGTTTATGAACAATGATTGGGGTTTTGCACGTTTTTGGTCTCCGGACACTAAATTTGCAGGATATAATTTTCAATCTGCCTATTATCAATTTCCATTTTATACCAGAGAGTTGTCTAATGAGGTGTTAGAACAGTATAAGATAAATTATGTTGTCTATGATAAAAATAACTTTATAGATGAGCCACACAACCCGGGTTTGAATGTCGTAAAAAAAATATTCGAAGATAAAGATTATTTGGTATATAGGCTTGAGTGGTGTTAGTTAACGGTAGTTTATGCTGAAAAAAGCATTAGAAAGTGAGATATTTAAGAATATCTCCTGGCAGTGGTTTTCAGTTGCAATAACAGCCAGCTTTGGTTTTATTCAATCTATTTTTATTGCAAGAAGCATCGGAGTCTATGAGTTTGGACTTTTTGCATTAGCGATGGGAGTTGCGTCATTAGCGATGCAACTACTGGATATTCGATATTTAGATGTGTTGGTAAAATATCTAACTGAGTTTAGGGAGAACGAGACAGAAAATACTTGTTTAAGTTTGATCTTCTTGAGTTTTTTCTATGCCGCAATAGCATACATAATCGTACTCCTGATACTTTTGCTCTTTGGAGATGTCATTCAAGGCATTCTCTTTTCTGAAGAAAAGTATTCTACAATTAAAACGTTATTGATACTTTGTCTCAGCAATGTTTTTATTAATGTACATTTATATCCGATTTTTCAATCGGTATTCAGGGTATATTCACGTGTCAAAGCTCTTTCAATATTAACAGCTTGTCTCTACACCACACGTTTATGCATGGTCGTTGTTATGCTTTGGTATCTTGGACTTGGACTAGTAAGCGCATTGGTTGCATTATTATGTGTGAATATTATATTTTTGTTTTTCTATGCCATTGTAGCGATTAGAACTTTATTGACTGATACACCTACCGGATTTTGTTTCAAAAGTTCTTTTTTAGTATTAGAGAATCAAAATTTACGCAAATTCATAAAAAATATTTATTTCACATCATTGTTTTCTATTCCGTCAAAGGAACTAGACATCAATATACTAGGTGTTATGGCAGATCCAGCACAGATAGGAGTGTACCGGATTGCTAAAAATTTTTATGCTGTAATTTGGGCATTCATTGACCCTGTAGTACTGGTGTTATATGCCGATCTCACTAAGAAATATATCGCAAAAGAGTATAAGGAGATTATTTCACTTATAAGAAAGGTATCTATTGCTGGTTTTGTTGCTTCAGTGTTAATGATTTTATTGGCACTCGTGGGATTTGAGTACATCATAAGTTTTACCGTAGGCGACGATTTTCAAGATGCAAAGAATCTTTTTTGTGTGATGTTGGCGGGCTCGATAATCTGGGCGAGTTTTATTTGGATATACCCTGTTTTTTTATTTTTAGGTGAAACTCAAATTATTTTTAAGACAACGCTCATTTCCGGTATATTATCAGCGTGTTTATTTTATCTGCTAACTTTACAATATGGTGTGCTTGGTACTACGGTGGCTTATTCTCTTACACCTGTAATTGTCAGCATCCTACAAATCATTGGTTTGCGAAATTGCAATAGTTTTATGCCGATAAGACAATGCTAATATTAATAACGCTTCTTTTATGTCTTTTCCTATATGGAATAAATCGAGATATATTCTCACCTGCCAAGATTTTTGTTATTAATTTAGTGGTGTATCATTTTGATATCTTTTTTAATGATTATTCACTGGCTACGCAAGTCACATATGTCTTTTATATTTTTCTGGCATTCTTGCTGGGCTGGCTTGAGTTTTTCTATTACAGAAATATATCACTGAAACCCAGCATAGATAAAAGACGATATTTCATTGAGAAGATAAAGAATAGGCGGGTGCATGGTTTAATATGGATGGCAAGCAGCCTACCTTTGCTTGGTCAACTATATATGTTTTATCATTTTGGTGGTGTTCAACAGTATCTTACAGCGTTGCCTGCCAAGGTAGTGTCTTTTCAGGGGCTGGGGTTTTATTTGATAGCAATTTCCCTATTTCAGGTGATCAATCTTGTTTATTTTACTTACTTACTCATGCGGGTTGATTGTAAAAAAAGAGAATTATTTATATATTTAATCCATCTGTCTCTTGGTATTACTCTTGCCGTTTTGTCTGCTTCCAGGACAGGCATACTAATTTATTTTGTTTATATAGCGATAATATTACATTATTATTATCGTCCCGTTCGTATAGTTACTCTGATGTTTCTGGGCACGTTTCTGCTTTTATCTGCATCTATATTGGAAGTAACTAGATATAATTTTAGTATTGATGCAATTCCCACAGCTCTAAAAAATAGGAATGTAGGAACATTACAACATTTTAAGTATGGACTGGTTCCTCTGGAATTGGTTTATTCAAGAGATATAACGGAATTACATTATGGGGCTTCCTATATGAGCTTGGTGACGAATTTTATTCCGAGGGCTATTTACCCTGATAAGCCAGCTAGTGGTGGTGTGATTTTTACAGACGCATACTACAGAGACATATATAAAAGTAGGACTTCAAACCTAGCGACTGGACTATTACCAGAAGCATTTATAAACTTTTCATTTATTGGCGGGATTCTGTTTTCTATAATTGCATATATTATGATGTTTGCCCCCCTTTTAAAATACTACACATGCAAGATTAGAAATAAAAGTTCCGATTTTTTTTCAAGTTTGAGGTTTCCTGCTTATATACTAATTTGTAATGGTCTTGGTGCAATACTGGTTGTTGAATTTACAAATTTATTTTTGTTTTTAATTATTAAGGTAGTATTTATTGTCCTGCTTGTGTGTGTTATAAAATCGATTATAGGAAGCGTCAACCCTTCTATCAAAGTAAGAATGGTATAAATATGTTAGTATAATCTATGATGTAGTGCATCAACCATAATATTATTTAGCAAAATGAATTAGTGTTGTTCATTCTCTATGTCAAGCTAAAGTATTGGGTTACAACGTCAGTAAAAAATATGTTGGGTTTGATTTTTGTTACGAATTTCTGTTTGTCTTGATGAAAAAAATGAACATATTAGTTGTTATTAGAACTCGCATTTACAAATTTAATTAACAATATATTAAATAAAAATTAACCTATGAAAATTTTTCTAAATCTTCTGGCTGGAGTTGCTGGTGGACCAATAAACCGGGCAAAAGAATTTCTCGATATCTTTGATGAAAAGTATTCTGATGGTGACAGCTTGATCGTTATAAAAGAAAAAGGTTTTTTGGACGAGTATGTTTCAAAGCCGGGTAGAGTGGTTATCGATGTTGTCTTGAGACATAGAAAATTACGATTGTTACACAGGATAGCATGGGAAAATTTGATGATGTATAAAGTTATAAAAACTCATCAACCTGATGTGTTTTTGACATTTTCACATTACTTGCCTTTTTCTCACAACAGTAAAATTCCTTCTGTTGTAGGCGTCGCAAATTTAGCTCCGTTCTCACTAGAAGCACAGGAAGAAGAATTATGGCCTATACGTTTAAAAATGCGACTTCTTAAAAATACGATATTAAATTCCTGTGGACGAGCGACACATATACTTGCTCTTTCTGAAACATGCAAAAAAACACTAGTAGATCATGGTCTTAGTAGCGATGATATTACTGTTGCTTCTAATGGCGTAAGCAGTTATTGGAAACAGAAGTCTTTGCCATCCTCGACATTGAAACGTATAGGAGTGACTAAGCCATTTATTTTGTACGTCTCCCATGTGCAACGTTACAAAAATCAAATCAGACTTATTGAGGCCTACTCAAGATTAGAACCTAAGATCCGGCAAAATTATCAGCTTGTTTTAGTCGGGTCAGCACAAAACTATGATTATTATAGAGAACTTCATTCTCTTATTTTTAAAAAAAATATGTCCACTGATGTATTATTAGTGCCAGGCATGGACAAAGAGAATCTTCGGAATTTATACCAATCCACTGTGTTATTTGTATGTCCATCATTGATTGAAAACTGTCCTAATACATTACTTGAAGCCATGATGTCTGGTGCTCCAGTTGCTGCTAGTAATATATTGCCCATGCCCGAATTTGCAAAGGATGCCGCAAAATATTTTAATCCTCTTGATGAAGACTCGATTTGTCAGTCACTGAGTGAAATATTATCGAAACCCCCGATATATTTAGAAGAAATGAAAACTCTTTCTAGTAATCAGGCTGAAAAATATACGTGGGATATGTTTGTCGAGAACGTTAGAAATATTTGTTACTCTGTTGTATAAATGATTTTAAGTAGCTATTAACTTGAAATACTATTTAGCTCTCTTTCAGTCTTGCTCGATCTTGATGAGTTCTTGTTGAAGAGCGTTGTGTGGACTAAGAGTTATCCTGATATATAGATTTCGACATTAATATTTTGGTATAACAGACAATTAATATCGATATGTGCTGCTACCATAAGGCATGGCAATACTGTTTATCTATATGCCGATGATAGAAGTAAGTTCAATTCTGAAGTTCTGTGTAAGAAATGAGATGCGACAATACTTATGTGTCATCCCAAAAGGGATTCCTGCAAACAATTGTAAATAACAATCTCAAGTATTAGCTTGAGTTTATATCTTGTCTTAATATTGAAATCCAAAGAGGTGTTTATGAAAAAAAATAGTGCTGGTATTTTATTGTCCTTTGCATTGACAATGATTTCACCAAATGTATTTGCATACCTTGATCCTGGTACTGGCGGCATGATAATTCAAGCAATTATTGCAATCTTTGTTGGGGCGGGTCTTTTCTTCAGTCATTTGAGATTGAAAATATCAGCGTTTTATAATTCTATTCTTCAACGACTGAAAGGGAATGATACAAAATCTACAGAGCCTGAAGAGAATCAACCAAAAGAGTAAATATGAAAGAACAAGTATTAGGCTCATTTCGAGATCCATCTGGGTATGTTTATAAAGAGGATGGAAAAATTTATCGGTGTGTAAATAAAGTCTATCAAGATAATTACGAACTATTTGTCAACTCAGGTTTATATGAACGACTTATCAAAGATGACTTGTTTATTCAGCATACGGAGATAAAACCAGATGATTCCGCTACAACTGAAGTATATCTAAAGCTACTTCCCGAGCAGATTCCATTTGTGTCGTATCCTTATGAATGGTCTTTTAGCCAGCTTAAAGATGCTGCTCTACTAACATTGAATGTTCAAATTGTTGCGCTTGAATATGAGATGAGTCTCAAAGATGCTTCGGCCTATAATATTCAGTTTTATAATGGTGCCCCTGTATTTATTGATACATTGTCACTAGAAAAATATAAAACAGGAAGCCCCTGGGTTGCATACCAACAGTTTTGTGAGCACTTCCTTGCCCCGCTTGTCTTGATGAGTCGGCTTGATGTTCGTCTTAACAAGCTTCTCTGTACTAATACAGATGGAATTCCAATTGAGCTCGCTAGTAAATTGTTGCCTATAACGACCTACTTCAAATTTGGAATATTAGCGCATATTCATGCATTAGCATTTGTAAAAAAACGCTATTCTAACACAGAAATTAAAAGTGAAAATATAAAGCCGATCAGTAAGAAATCACAGCAGGGTATATTACAGAGTTTAAAAAATACTATTTTAAATATTAAAAGTCCGCCTTTAAATACTGAATGGGCAACATATTACAAAGAGAATAATAATTACGAAAGTCAGTCAATGACAACGAAAGAACGTTTCATAAGTGATTGCCTAGAACAAATAGAACCTGAGATGGTTTGGGATTTTGGTGCCAATACTGGAAGGTTTAGTCGTATTGCAAGTTCTAAAGGAATTAAAACAATAGCATTTGATATTGATTATTCATGTGTTGAAAATAATTATCTGATTTGCAAAAAAAATAATGATAAAAACTTATTGCCACTGATTTTTGATCTGGTTAATCCTAGTCCAGCAATCGGATGGGATAATACTGAACGTGACTCTTTGGTAGGGAGGAATAAGCCTGAACTTGTATTTGCTTTAGCACTAATTCATCACTTAGCAATATCAAATAATTTGCCACTTGATAAAATCGCACAATTTTTGGCCAAGTACTCTCCCAAATTAATCATTGAATTTGTGCCGAAGAATGATTCTATGGTGCAAAAATTATTGTCAACAAGAGATGATATATTCCCTGGTTATACAATTGATGAATTTGAGCGGGTATTTGAAAATTATTTTTCTATAATTAAACATTTGGAAGTTGATGATTCCCAAAGGCATTTGTATCTATTGGCGCGGATTGAAGATGTTTAAAGGTATACTTTATTTCGCGTGGATTGGTTTTTCTTTAACAGCATTGTTCTTTTATCCATTGGCCTCATCCTTATCTGATGGGTTGTATTACATGCAATGGAAGGTATATAACACGTATGAATTATTTGCGTGCATGATATTAGGCATGATTATATTTGGCTTTGTTTTTTCATGTGTTGAGAAGGTGTCAAATAAATATATTTCAAGTATAGCAATAATTGTATTGTCAATTGTTCCTTTATCATCCTTTATTATTCATTTGTGCAGGCAGCTTGAATTAAGTGAGTATTTGTTGAGGCTATATGATATCTCTATTATGGGTTTAAATTTATCAGTTGTTTTTTCAATGTTTTTACTACTGGCTGCGATCGTGTTGTTAACTTTATTCAAGGATAAAGTTGGGAAGATTGTTTTGTCAGTTATCTTAATAATTTCACCCGTGTCAATAGTTGTTGCGACAACCGTGTGCCAATATGGTTTTAATGACACGTTAAACGAGATTTCAATTAAGATACAAAAAAATGATTTAAATGAGACCACTCTTCCAAATATATTTGTTTTTGTATTTGATGAACTCGATTACAACTATATATATCAAAATGAAACGATTAAGCCTAAATATCCAAACTTATTTAGTTATTCAAATTCCGCAATCAATTATCATGATGCAATATCACCAGGCAAGCATACATTGACATCTTTGCCGGGTTTACTATTGGGGGTAAGAAACAATAGCATAGAGGTATGTAGAGATTATTTGTGTCAGAAAAATAGTAATGGTAGTTATGAAAAAATTAAATATTCAGATCATAATATTTTTAAGTCAGCACAATCTATAGGATATAAAACAGCAATATATGGGTGGATGCATTCATATTGCGAACAGTTCAATAAATATTTGGATGAATGTCGTTCATATAGTCTTTATAATTACTCGTCGGTTAATAATAAGTTTTCTTTATTAAACCCAATATTGACAAATATTATATTATGGCCTCGTCAATTCCCATTTGGACTGGTTAAGAACCCAATTATTTCAATATTTCAAAAATTAACAGTAAATCAGACATATGCCAAAATATTTGATAAATTGAGTTACGAGCCACCACTTTTCATGGTTGCTCATTTTAGTGTGCCACATTCACCTTTTGTATTTGATGAAAATGGCTTCAATCCAGCATTAGATCCATTTTTACAAAATCGTGATAACTACGAAAAACAAATTTCTTATATTGATAATATCTTCGGTAATTTTTATAAAAACGTTAGTGGATTAAATAATTACAAAATCATGTTGACTTCAGATCATGGGTATAGAGAATTTCTTAAACAAGAAGACTGGGATAAAGTCCCTTTGATAGTTTGGGATAGTGAATCTGAAAGAAAAAAAGATGTTTTTTATGAAGTTAAAACAGAAGAAATATTGTTTAGTTTATTAGATGAAGCTGCGATAAAAATATTTTGACAATTTTATAGTTCTCATATGTCGTTTTATATTAAAAATAAGAATTTACTGACATTTATAGATGCCTCAATAGAGCGTAGAAGATGAAAATACTTATCTTGGGTGCGACTGGAATGCTGGGTAGTACAATTTTTCGCATGTTCAGCGACAAGACAGATTGGAATGTCTTTGGTACTGTGCGTTCCGAAGAATCAATTCAGACATTTTCGAAGACAATATCTGATAAGTTAATCAGCCATTGTGATGTGACAGATAATGATCGTTTAAGTCAGGTAATTACACAGGCCAATCCAGATGTAGTTATTAATTGTATAGGTGTTGTCAAGCAAGTTTCTGATGCACATGATCCTGTGAAGATGGTAACGATTAATTCACTTCTGCCACATCAATTGAGTAAAATTTCAGCCAATATTGGTGCGAGATTAATCCATATTAGTACAGACTGTGTATTTTTAGGTAACAAGGGGAATTACACGGAGGATGATATTCCAGATGCTCAGGATATTTATGGTCGTTCAAAATTACTTGGTGAAGTCAGCAGCGAACATTGTATTACTTTGAGAACGTCGATAATTGGTCCTGAACTGAATACTAAAAATGGTTTGCTTGAATGGTTTCTTTCCCAAAATGATAAATGCGAAGGTTACGCCAAAGCTATATTTTCTGGGCTTCCAACAATTATTCTTGCTAAGATTATTGCTGAAACAATAATCCCTATGCGGGAATTACATGGGGTTTACCATGTGGCTTCCCAGCCTATTTCAAAATTTAATTTACTGAAATTAATTTCAGATATATATGGTAAAAAGATAGAATTAATTTCTAATAATGATCTAGTTATAGATAGATCTTTGTCAGCAGATAAGTTTCAAAAAATAACGGGCTACAAAGCACCAGAGTGGACTGAAATGATTGAAACTATGTATTTAAATCAATAAGCATGAGACTAAAACTGTATGTTTGATAATAATGTGTTAATGATTACTGGAGGAACAGGCTCATTTGGTAATGCCGTATTAAATCGTTTCTTATCAACTGATGTAAGTGAGATTCGTATTTTTAGTCGAGATGAAAAAAAACAAGAAGAAATGCGGCTGAGCTATAATAATAACAAGCTAAAATTCTACATAGGAGATGTGCGTGATTTTGACAGCATTTCTCATGCTATGAAAGGCGTGGATTATGTGTTTCACGCAGCAGCACTGAAGCAGGTTCCTTCCTGTGAGTTTTATCCTATGGAAGCAGTTCGAACCAATGTTCTTGGTGCAGAAAATGTCATGTCTGCTGCTATTATGAATAGTGTTAAGCGTGTAATAGTATTGAGTACAGATAAAGCTGTTTACCCCATTAATGCAATGGGGTTGTCAAAAGCATTGATGGAAAAATTGATGGTGGCTAAATCACGTTCGCAAAATGAAGGTGAAACAATATTTTCTGCTACTAGATACGGAAATGTAATGGCTTCTCGAGGCTCTGTCATTCCATTGTTTATTTCACAACTAAAGCAAGGGGAACCACTGACGGTAACAGATCCAAACATGACCCGATTCTTAATGTCTTTAGAAGACTCGGTGGATTTAGTATTGCATGCTTTTAAAAATGGCCAGCAAGGTGATATTTTTGTACAGAAGGCTCCAGCGTCAACGGTTATTGATCTATCTGAGGCATTAAAAAATATTTTTAATAGGGATAACCAAATAAATATTATTGGAACTCGCCACGGTGAAAAGCTTTATGAGTCATTAATTTCGCGAGAAGAAATAGCGCGTGCAAATGAAGAGGAGAACTATTTCCGCATACCTGCTGATGCCCGCGACTTAAATTACAATATGTATTTTAGTGATGGCGAAGAAAAAATATCTCGATTAGAAGATTATACGTCGCATAGTACTAAAAGGCTTAATGTTAAAGAGGTTGAGAAACTTCTTCTAGGCCTGGATTACATTAAGGGAGAGATTAATGCTTAAAGTTATGACTATAGTCGGAACTCGTCCTGAGCTGATTAAGATGAGCCGCGTCATAGCCGAGTTTGATTTACAAACTGAACATATTCTCGTACACACCGGTCAAAATTACGATTATGAATTGAATCAAATATTCTTTGATGAAATGAATATTCGCAAGCCAGACTATTTTTTGGAAGTAGCTGGAGAAAATGCGGCACAAACTATAGGTCAGGTTATTATTAGTTCCGATGATATTTTACGCAGGGAAAAACCAGATGCTGTTTTACTCTATGGAGACACGAATTCTTGTCTGGCTGTGATTTCTGCAAAAAGACTTAAGATTCCCATATTCCATTTTGAAGCTGGAAACCGTTGTTTTAATCAGCGTGTGCCAGAAGAATTGAATCGCAAGGTCATTGACCATTTAAGTGATATTAATCTCGTTTTAAGCGAGCACGCTAGACGTTATTTGATCTCAGAAGGCATCCCTGCTGAAACGATTATCAAGACCGGTTCTCATATGCAAGAGGTGTTGGAATTTTATTCCTCGGACATTGAAAAATCAGATGTTTTGAAGAACAATGAGTTAAAACAAAATGAATATTTTGTCGTGAGCGCACACCGAGAAGAAAATGTTGATTCGATAGAGAACCTTAAAGAACTTTTAAACACACTTAATGTGCTGGCTGGTGAATATAAATTGCCAATAATTGTATCAACACATCCACGAACACAGAAGCGCTTAAATCAAATTGATAATAAAGAAATTAATGATTTAATTAAATTTATTAAACCACTTGGTTTTATTGATTATATAAAGCTACAGCTAGAGTCTCACTGCGTTATATCAGATAGTGGCACTATTACCGAAGAAGCAGCATTGTTAAAATTCCCCGCAATAACTATTCGTGATGAGCATGAAAGACCAGAGGGTTTTGATGCGGGGGTTCTTATTATGACGGGATTAAAACAAGAACGGGTTCTGGAAGCCATAAAGATAATTAAAATGCAGCGAAATAAAATTAATAACGATATTGGCGCTGTAGTTGATTATGAAGCTGGTGCTGTTTCAAAAAAGGCGGTCAGGATTGTTCAAAGTTACGTTGATTATATTAATAAAAATGTCTGGTCATCATCTTAGTTACTCGTAAGTAAGTTCTTGAATATATATATTGTTTCCCAATGGTATTACCCAGAACCAGACGGTAGAGTAAGTGCGCTTGCTGAAGGTCTTGTCTCAGAAGGACACAATGTGGTTGTTATAACAGCATTCCCTAATTACCCAAGGGGAATAATTTACGAAGGCTATAGAATTAAGTGGCGTCAGTGGGAGGTAATCAATGGAGTTCGTGTATTACGCCTGCCAATATTTCCTGACCATAGTCGCTCTGCAATAAAGCGAATTTTAAATTACGCCAGTTTTTCGCTCTCATTGTTTTTTCTTTCGCCATGGTTTATTAAAAAACCAGATGTATTTTGGGCATATACACCATTTGTTATCTTGCCGACACTCTGGCTAAAAACCTTATTTAAAAGCCCTTATGTTTTAGAAATATCCGATATTTGGCCTGATACAATCTATGCTACTGGAATGTTAAAACCAGGAATGTTAACAAACACGCTCAATAGCATTGCTAAGATTGGTTACAAGTATGCGTCAGCAATCACAGTCCAGAATATTGGATTTAAAACATGCTTGGTAGATAGGAATGTAGAAGACAGTAAAGTCTTTGTTGTTGAAAACTGGGCGGATGAGAAATTATTTAGACCTGTAGATTACGATCACGAATTAGCGAAGAGATATAATTTGCAAAATAAGTTTATTGTTATGTTTGCTGGGAATATGGGGATCGCTCAAGGTCTTGATAATATCATAGAGTCTGCTGAGCTATGTAAAGATAAAATAGATGTTCATTTTGTCTTTATTGGCGATGGAGCATGTCTTCAGGAAATAAAACGAAAATCTACTGAATTAGGGCTAGAGAACATATGCTTTATTGATAGAAAACCTCTTAATGAAATGGCAAATTATTTCTCTCTTGCTAATGTGTTATTGGTGACATTATGTGACGATCCTTTATTTGAAATAACATTACCATCTAAAACTCAAGCATATCTTGCATGTGGCAAGCCTATTATTATTGCAAAGCGAGGTGAAGATGCGAAAATGCTAAGTAACAAAGGATGCGCTCTTAATTGTGAGCCAGATAATCCAATAGCACTTGCCGAACTGATTAAAAAAATATTTCATATGAGTCATGATGAGCGGGCTCATATGGGAGAGTGTAGTTTGCAACTATTTAAGGAAAGGTACAGGAAAAATAAATTAGTGAAAAAAATGGAAAATATTTTACGAAATGTTAATTAGGCAGGTTTAAGAAAAGATAAATCGACATGATTTTATTAATTGTATTATCTGCAGTTTTGATGTTTTCCGTGCTGATGACGGGTTTGATCCGTAAATATGCTTTAAGCCGCTCAATAATTGATATACCAAATGAGCGCAGTTCACATACAATTCCAACTCCTAGAGGTGGTGGCGCTGCAATAGTTATTTTGTTATTGGTGTCAATTCTCTATAGTTATCTCTCCGATCTATTTAGTCTAGAGACACTCTGCGCGCTGGGCATAGGAACATTTATCGTCGCAATAGCTGGTTGGGTAGACGATCATAGACATATACACGCTTTGGTCAGGGCAATTGTCTATGCACTGTCGGCAACATGGGCGATAGCTTGGCTTAATGTTGAATATAACTTTTATAGTGAATTATTCATATTCCCATATGGCTTAATCAGTTGTGTATTTATTATTATTGGAATTGTCTGGCTAACCAATTTATTTAATTTCATGGACGGAACTGATGCACTAGCAGCAACACAAAGCATATGTACTAGTACAGCGGTATCATTTTTATTCTGGCTCGAAGGTCAGCAGGGAATGATGTTGGTTTCTTCTGTCATGCTAGCATCGTGTTGTGGCTTTCTTTATTGGAATTGGCCTCCTGCGAAAATATTCATGGGTGATGTCGGTAGTTGTGCTCTGGGTTTTTGCTTCGCAATATTAGCAGTGCTTGGTGAAATTACTAACTCGATTCCTATTCCTGTTTGGTTTATTCTGTTATCAGTATTTATATGTGATGCTACGTTTACATTATTAACAAGGGTTGTTAGAGGCGAACAATGGTATAAAGCACATAAGTCACATGCCTATCAAAGATTAGTGTTTTGTGGAATGACCCATAAAAAATTGGTTAGTTTATTCCTTTCTATCAATATATTAGTGTTATGGCCTTTGGCATGGATTGTTTATAAAGAAAAAACATTAACAATGTATGTTTTGTTTTTTGTTGTTTTACTGATGTTTGTTTTATGGGGAAGAATACAAATTTATTATAACCGTGTAATAAGTAGGGATTGATATTAACGAAATGTTTCGCTTGGCAACAAAAAAAAATATTATTGCACATGACTTGATGATGTCTGCTATTGCATGGCAATTAGCCTGGTTGTTGCGCTTTAATCTCGAATACCCATACAAAAATTGGGAGTTGAGCCTTTATACAATCCCGTTGATCCTATTGATTCAAGCGTTTGTATATTATCGATTTAAACTGCATAAAGGTCTTTGGCGCTTTGCTAGCTTACCTGATTTGTGGAATATCTTTCGAGCTTGTATTTTTGGGGCATTATCAATAACTCTTGTCTTATTTATGTGGAATCGTTTGGAAGGTATTCCTAGGTCTATATTTATTCTTTACCCGATATTGTTAATGTTTTTACTTGGGGGCCCTCGACTTACTTACAGAATGTGGAAAGACCATTCCCTTAATATAACGGTTATAAAGAAAGGTAAAAAAGTATTAATAGTTGGTGCTGGCTCTGCTGGCGACATGCTTGTTAGAGATATATTAAGAGAAGGGAATTATCAAGCAATTGGTTTTGTTGATGATCAACTAAAGCTTGTTGGATCAGAAATGCATGGTGTCCGTGTTTTAGGTGCTGTTAAAGATGTTCCGAAAATATGCATAGATGAAAACATTGACCTCATTATAATTGCTATTCCTTCTGCAACAAATAAGCAAATGCAGAATATTTTGAATACTTGTGAAAAAGTCCAGTGTGAACTTCGAACCTTGCCAAGTTTACATGATATGGTTTCTGGACGCCTTAGTGTAAATCAATTACGTGAAGTATCTATTGAAGATCTGCTAGGTCGTGAAAAAATTAAATTAGACTGGGCTGCTTTACAAAAGGGTATTTCCAATAAAAAAGTTCTTGTCTCTGGTGGCGGAGGCTCTATAGGATCTGAACTTTGCAAACAAATTGCTTCACTTGCCCCGTCAGGATTAATTGTTTTTGAAAGAAGCGAATACAATCTTTATCGTGTTGAAGAGTCACTAAAAGGGTCAGGGATTAATTGTCATTTTGTTTTAGGTGATTTGTGTGACAGAGAAAAAATATATCAGACAATTGCCGAACATAAACCAGATATTATATTCCATGCTGCAGCATATAAGCATGTTCCTATTCTTGAAAGACAACCACGAGAAGGCGCAAGAAATAATGTGCTAGGCACGAAAAACATTGCTGATGCTGCTCACGTAAATAATTGTGAAAAATTCGTATTGATTTCTACGGATAAAGCGGTAAATCCAACAAATATTTTAGGCGCAACAAAACGAGTTGCGGAAATGTATACAGAAATTATGAATGGGCGTAGTGAAACTCGCTTTATTACTGTGCGTTTTGGTAATGTTCTTGGCTCAGAAGGTAGTGTTGTGCCGTTGTTTAAAGAGCAGATTAAGAAAGGTGGACCAATCTCTGTAACGCACCCGGATATAACACGCTATTTCATGACAATTCCAGAAGCATGTCAGTTAATAATGCAAGCTTGTTCAATGGGTCATGGTGGCGAAATTTATGTTCTGGATATGGGAGAACCCATCAAAATTAACTATCTTGCAGAGCAAATGATAAGGTTGTCTGGGCTGATACCAAACGAAGATGTCGATATTGTCTATACGGGATTAAGGCCAGGCGAGAAAATGTATGAAGAATTATTTTATGATTCAGAAGTAAGAGAAGAAACCGAGCATCATAAAATTTATATTGCTAAACATCATCAACTTAAAGTTACTGAAGTACTTCAAAAAATTGATGTTTTGATAAATAAATGTGAAATTATAGATGATGAATCAATACAAAAAACGCTTAAAGAGTTAGTCCCACTCGAAAACGGAACGGCAAGCAATGTGATACAAATTGACAGTCAAAATACGCCATGAAGCGTATTACAAAAGCTGTTTTCCCTGTAGCCGGACTTGGCACCCGTTTTCTTCCGGCAACAAAGGCAAACCCTAAGGAAATGTTGCCCATAGTTGATAAACCTTTAATTCAGTATGCAGTAGAGGAAGCAGTTGCCGCAGGAATAACAGAACTTATCTTTATAACAGGAAGAACAAAACGTTCAATAACTGATCATTTTGATAAGGCCTATGAGCTTGAGACAGAACTTGAAAAAAAAGGGAAAACAGAACAGCTTGAAATTGTAAAGGGCATTATTCCAGAGGGTGTTACCTGTATTTATATCAGGCAAGCAGAGCCATTAGGGCTCGGTCATGCTGTGTTATGTGCTAAACCTGTAGTTGGCGATGCACCATTTGCAGTCATACTGCCCGATGATTTGATTGAAGATGGTGGCAGGGGTGCTGTGAAGCAGATGATCGGTAAGTATCAACAAGAGAACAGTAGTATCATTGCTGTGCAAGATGTCCCGAAGGAAGATTCATCGAAATATGGAATTGTAGAAACTAGCTCAACCGATGATAAATCATTATCTAAAATAAACAGTATTGTCGAAAAACCTGAACCGGATTTGTCGCCATCGACACTAGGTGTTGTTGGTCGGTATGTGTTGACTCCTGAAATATTTAATTGTCTTGAGAAAACTCCTAAGGGAGCTGGGAATGAAATTCAACTGACTGACGCGATAAGTCTATTTCTTAAAAAAGAATCAATTTATGCCTATGAATTTGAAGGCACGAGATATGATTGCGGCTCGAAGTTAGGCTACATGCAGGCGTCAATACAATACGCTCTTAAAGACACAGATATTAAAGATGAATTCTATGCTTATCTAAAAGAAATTAGCTGATATAAATTTCAGTCAATAAAAAAGGGTTTCTTTATGAAACCCTTTTTTTGTTTGGCTCCCCGAGCGCGCCTTGCTGCGAACTCGTGAGATATCTATACCTCTGCCGGCTAAGCTATGTAAAAAGGCGGCGTAGTGGCTGGAGACGTAGACAAGCCAAAGGATTCCGTTACTTTCTACTGTCGGGATTGTAGGGAACGGTTTGCTGGTAAGCCTGATTTTATTGAGTCAGCGCCGCTTGAGACGTATCACCCTTATCTTTATTTCAAAAAATGCCCTATATGTCGCGAAGATGCACCTCAAGCACATTGGGAACGTAATTTATTAAAAGCCTGGGCTAATTCCACTGGCCCAAAAACGGATGCTGGCAAGGCTGCTTCTGCAGCTAACCTTGAAGGGCATCCCACTCCTGAAGAATCGTTGAGAACGCGGTTCAATGCTATGTCGCATGGCTTAACAGCTAATGTGGCCACTTATTACCCTGCCAGACCTGGCAAATATCCTGAATGTGACGGTTGCGAATTTAAAGATTCAATTTGCGGCGATGAGATTGCGTGTCTGAAGAAGATGGATTTGTTTTTTAAGCATCATGTGGCTTTTGATACCAAGGACCCGGGCAAGCTCATGGGGTTACGCGCGAACACTCAGGCGGCGATACAGGCGATTATTGACAGCATGATTCTTGCGATTGCTCAAGACGGTGGGCCTCGAATAAAAGAGCCTGTCTGGACTCGTAACAAGGAGGGCTTTGTTGAATTAATTAGTTATTTCGATGCCGATACAAGCGAGATAGTTTCTTTAGTCGAACATAAGGCTCACCCACTATTGAAGCCGTTAATGGAGTTTATCAGCAAAAACTCTATGTCCCTGGCTGACATGAATATGACTCCGAAGGTTATGGAAGAGCAGGAGGCTTTGAGCGGGTTCATCGACAACACTAAGCCTCAGACAGCTACCGCCCTGGAAGACTTTAAGCAACGGACTGAGGAAAGTCTGGACAAGATGAGGGGCATGATTGAGCGTAGCCAGGAAGCCACTAAAAATGACGCTATTTTGATTGAGCACCAGGAGAGCGAGTCTGGTGGCTGAACGGCTCTCAATGGCTAAGCGTATCCGGATGAAGAATCTGGCTGAAGAACAGATTATGCTGTATGCCGATGATCATGCTTTATGGCATAAGCACATCCATAACGTTGAGCTGGATTCAATGCAGATACTGAAATGCATGGAGATGGACCAACATCCTAATACAATCGATTATTCCTGCAGGCGTACCGGCAAGACTGCAGTAAAAGAAATGTTTGATCTGAAAGTGAATGCCACCAAGCCAGATCAGTCTTTGGGTGTTGTCGCTCCGCGGGAGGCTCAGTCTAAAGTCAATCTTGATTATCATCTTGACGCTATTCGCCGGTCAGAAATATTGAGCGCTTTTATTAATTACAAAAGTGGGCGCCGGCAATTAGCGGACACCTATTATCAATTTGCAAATAATTCAAAAGCGCAGTGCTACGGCATCATGGCTAATGTTGACGGTGGCGATCTCACTTGCGCATCTCTGGAAGAGGTTGATGATATGCCTCGAGATCGATTGTACTCACGTTTTCTGCTTATGCTTGGCTCTACCCGGCGATTGGGCGCAGTTAAGACAAGTGATGATGAACCACCTCAAATCAGAGTAACCGGCGTGTTTAAGGGCGCTGATACGCTGCAGGAGCTCATATCTTCAGGCAAGTATCACGGGCTTCCTATTGTTGATGTCAATCTAGGCATAGAAATGGGCATTATTCATAAGACTTTTATGGAGGATATGCGCGATCAATTATCAGCCGAAGAATATATTCGGCAGCTGCTGTGTAAAAACGTCTCTTCACGAAACTTGATCTGGGAAAAATGGATTCGTGTTGCCATGGTTACCGGCTTAATGGCCAGCATCGAATTAGCAGGTCCATTGCCAGGCATTCAATACAAAAAACGCGGATTGATTTCTTTTGGCTATGATCATTCTGGTCATGGCGAATGCCCGGAGTCTTCTAAATATGCTTTGGTTGTTTGGGAGCAGATTGGTAATTTTTCGTGTCCGATATTTTGCCGTACCTGGCCGCCTGGTACTGATGAGCCGATTGTTGAGCGTGATCTGTTTGGTTATTGGGAATATTTTAGGCCTGACTATGCAATTGGTGATGCTTATGGCGTTGGTTTAATTACGCATGTTAATGACATGATTTTTAGCAGAGGTCTTACGACAATCAACCGTCACACGATCAACGAAGGCGATAGCACAGCAAGCAGCTGGTCAGATTGGGCTTTTTCTCCTTTACGGTTTGAGGGCATGACAAAGCATGCCATGGCCACGGCGTTGAAATCTGTCGTCCATAATAGGCAGTGCGCAATACCTTATATCGAAGACAACGAAGACGATGATGATTTAGCTATGGCTGACTTGAGATCGTTCATAAGGCAGCTGGCCAACATTAAGACAGAACAAAACAAAGCGGGTTATGCAACCTATAAGATGGTTAACACAAAACTTGGCGACGATTTGTTTGATGCTGGTATGGCAGGGCTTTGGGCGTTGATTACACAGGGCGTTGCTGATATTAAGACGGTTATCATGTCGAGCGGTACTACACGCGAGAAATTGGTTGGCGGCGCAACTGCGTTGCCTGGGTAAGTAGCATAAGAGGAAAAAATTATGAGCATCTTGTCTCGGTTTTTTAAAAACAAAGCGACTGAAGAAAAAGTTTTGCCTGGCGAACTGATCTCTCAGTCTTCTGAGCGCGGCTATCGTCCTAACCCTGATGATCGCATGAAGTACATGTACCGTTTAATGTGGGTTGATCCCGCTTTCAGACAATCAGTTATAGATATTCGCGCTATGGATAGGGCGGACACGAGAGTTAAACGGGTTCATAAAAAAACCGCTTCGACATTAACCAAGAGCGGTCTTTGTTTATCGATGAAGCAAGAAAATGCGAGAGTGCGAAAGCTGTGGGACAGCATGGTTAAAAGGCTTGGGCTTAATAAACGTCAAAAACTAATATCAGATACTCGCGGTTACCTGATGGAAGGCAACTTGATGATGCAATGGGTGTTAGGTCCGGACAATAAAGTTTGGCAAGGTATACGCATGCCTTCCGAAACAATGATCGCTGATGTTAATCCTAATGGCGTCTTCAAAGATGCACAGACAGCATTTAAACAGATGGACCTTATGACTGGTGGCGTTATTGATTCGTTTGCTTTGTGGCAGATTACCCACGGAAGGCTGGACCCGGACAATTACGATGATAAGGGCAGCATGGGCAGGCCTTTAATGGATGCGTCTCGTGAAATATGGAAAAAATTAACAATGACCGAGGAAGATCTGGTTATTCGTCGCCGCGATCGCGCGCCTTTGCAGAAGGTTCATGTGCTAGAGGGAGCGACTGAGCCAGAGCTTAAGGAATATGAAAACGGGATTAACGAACGCAGAAAAATTGCACCGATCGACCTTGATTACTTTTTAAATAAAAAAGGTGGCGTTACTTCGCTGCAGGGCGATGAGAACCTGGACCATATAAAAGATATTTCTTTGTTGATTGATAGTTTTTTTGCCGGCGCTCCCGCGCCTAAAGGCATGTTTGGTTATACGGAGGGATTGAACCGCGATATTCTTCAGGACATGCGCCGGGACTTCTTCGAGGAAGTCGACACGATGCAAGATGAAATTTCCAGCGTTTACCGTGAAGGCTTTGAGCTGGAGTTATTGTTAAATAATATCGATCCGAATAAATATGATTTTGAAGTTAAGTTTAACGAACGAGTGACCGAGACACCTAACCAGGCAGCGGATAGAGCACTTAAAATTCAGGCTACTGGTGCCAGCGTTGAGACTGTTTGGGAAATTGCCGGTGTTGACACAAGAAGGGAATTAAATCGATTGCAAACACAGAAGGATAGTAACGACCCTTATCCGGATCCGACAAACATAGGCAATCAAAACGTCAGCATTACTGAAGGCAACGCACCTAAAAAAGAAAGTGCTACGAGCGTAAGCAACAAATAATGTACGGCACGCCTATTATTAAGCTGGCTGAAGATTCTGGTCGCCTTGCAATCAAGGCTGCGATTAAGCGCGGCAGTAAATCTGCTCAGGCTAAATTAAATAAATTAGATATTGACACGATTACTGATCTCACTGTTGTTTATGAGAATGCGCGGGAAGATATTCGCAATTCAATTTTAAACCATGCCGGGGACTCAGGCAGTTTGCGGATTGAAACAATGAACAGTTTATTGCAGCAAGTTAATAACCGGCTTGATCAGCTCAGCGTGGCGCGTAACGCTATGCTTGACGATCGTTTATTAGCAGCTGCTCGCTTAGGAACGGAACCGGTCGCAGCTGCAGGCGTGGGCGTCAACTTCGCCAGAATAAATGAAGATGCTGTTCGTTTTGTGAATGAGCTGGTCACTGGCGAAGGGCTGCAACTATCCGATCGTTTATGGCGGATTGATAACCATGCAAAACAAGTTGTAGGCCAGGCAATACAGTCCAGCATTATCCAGGGACACTCTGCCAGCGAAGCAGCTCAGCAATTGCTTTCTCGCGGGGAATCGGTGCCGGCAGACATCGCCAGCAAAATGAATATTGCTAATGCCACGCGCGTTAGCCAGGAGGCTTCATCATCCTTAATGACCGGTGATGGCAATCCGTATAGAAATGCATTGCGCGTGATGCGTACTGAGATAGGTCGCGCTAACAATAAGGCGTTTGAAGAAAGTGTTTTTGAAGTTCCTGAAGCTATCGGCACGCGGTTTATGTTATCGCCTAATCATCCGAGGCCTGATATTTGCGACATGCATGCGAGTGTGAATCGTTACGGTCTTGGTCCAGGCGTTTATCCTAAAGGCAAGAATCCTTATCCAGCGCATCCGGAGACGATTAGTTTTATGGAGGTTGTTTTTTCAGATGAAGTATCAAAGTTTGACCGTGAATCAAAAGAAGATCGGATTGCCTGGCTAAACAAACAATCAGGGACCACTCAAGAGCAAGTATTAGGCGGCAGGAAAAAACGCGCTGCATTAAAGAGCGGCTTTCTAAAAGAAAATCAGATTGCAACGCCATGGAAAGTATTGAAGGTTCGTTATGAACGATTAGGTATTGATGTTGACTCGCTGCAGATAAAACCGGTTCCACTGTCAACGGTATCAATTGTCGAAGGACTGAGCCCTGTTGCTGTCCCGGTATCTAAGGCGTTTGAGATCAAGGGATATAGGCAAGTATCAAAAAGGACATTGGCCGCGATCGATTCAGTGCATGGTGATGGCAAGTTAGATCTTATTCAAATCAAAAAGAGTACAAGCCGAAAATTCCGGGGCGCATACAGCATGACGCTATCAGGGAAACCCGGAAACATTCAAATATCTCAAGTAGGGGCACATAAAGACCTGACGTTAGCTCATGAAATAGGACATTTCATTGACCATCGAGGCGTTAGGCATGTCTCTGGTTCTGTTGACCAGGAGATCTTTGCTTCCTGGACTGACGACACTCATAAGGAGTGGCGCGATGCTGTTTTTAACTCGCGTGCCACACAGCATTTATCAGAGCTGCATAAAACTAATGTTGTTAATGGCTATCGAATAGATAAGGGGCATGTTGATTATTTGTTAACTACTCATGAAGTTTGGGCAAGAAGCTATGCGCAATATATAACGGTGCGTAGTGGTGATGAGGTTATGGCCAGGCAATTAAAAGAAATGTTAAACCTGAAAAAAACAGCGCCAGTGTATTATGATTACCAATGGGATGAAGATGATTTTCAGCCGATTGCGCAGGCGTTCGATCGTCTGTTTACTAAACTAGGATGGATCAGCGATGAGCGGTAAAGAAGAAGACAAAGAAAAACGAATTCAGGAGACAATGCAGGCCACTGGTTTGCCTAGGGCCGATGCAGAGATTATTTATGAACAGGAACAGGGTAACATTGACGGCGATGTAATTATTGAGGGTGAAAATGACACAAACAGCTAAAATGGTTGAACCTGGACCGAGACAAGAATTGCAGTGCCTCTGTGGGCATCCTGTTTTTGATGGTATTGTTTTTCGGGTGCGCGTTTTACGTCTTAGGCCTGATAACGTCACGGAAGGAAAGTGCAGATGTAAACGATGGAACCCATTGCCACTAACCTATACGCCTTGACTTTGCAATGAATGAAGCTGAAATATCCTCCGCGATTAACATCTCTATTGAAGCAGGGTGCTTAGGGCGTGTTCATCCTTATTTAGTCGCAGAGCAACTTACTCAGTGTATTGATGATAACGCTGATCGGCTAAACTGCCTGGGTAAAATCAAACGAGGCTTATTTGAGAGAAGAACAGAACTGCCCTTTAGCATGCCTACGCCTTGACTTTACTATGAAATAGACTAATCATTACAACTGAACAAGGCATAACGTATTAATTAGCGAAAGCCGGAACCTCGAAAGGGGTCCCGGCTTTTTTGCGTTTAGGGCTTATGAAAAACTTAAATATTATCAAGCTTGAATCCAAACTGCCTGAAGGCACGTATAGGGTCATGAGTGACTGTATCAACCTTGCTGAAGGCAAGCGTCGAACAGTGGGCACTCTTACCCGCGTATTCAAGTATCCGGACGATCCTTACTACGGCGAGTTATCTATTACTAGCGCCATGCTTAAGCAGATGGTTAAGAATTTTTCCGATGATGTTTATGGCCAGAAAATCTATATCAACCAGGCTCACTGTGACAGTCACGGTGCTGCAGGGGAAATCATTCGCGTCTTTACTGAAGGAAAGAAACTCAAGGCTGAGATTGACTGGACTGATTTCGGAGTAGAACTGATTCAGAAGAAAGGGTTTAGATATTTCAGTGCAGAATTTACTGAAGACTATAAAAACCCTGAAACTGAAACAAGACATGGCGCAACATTGCTGGGGGCGGCTTTGACAATCAGGCCGCGGGTCAAGCATCTCGATCCGGTCAATCCAGATGAGCTTCAGCTCTCTGAAGACGATCAGGAAATACCTTATCTACTTTCACCGAATGTTATTCGAATGCTCTCAGAGGAGATTACTACCATGTGGGAAAAATTACGCAAACAACTTGAAGAGAAGCTTAAAGCTAAAAAATTAAGCGATGCAAGTATAAAACTCTTGTTATCAAAATTTGATGAACAAGTGACTAAATTAACTGAAGAGTCCCAGGCTATTGCAGTCATGGAGGCTTTTGATGCTGCTGGCAAAGAGCTGGCGGATGCTATTGAAGCGGGTGCTGCAAATTCTGATCAGCCAATTAACTTAAGCGTTAATGTTGGTGGTGGTGCAGGCATGTCCGCGGAAGAAGTTACAAAGCTCATGGAAGATAATGCTAAAGCAGCTGCAGCTGCAGCTACTAAGCTGACTGAAACGCTCGAGGGTAACGTGAAGAAATTCACTGATCAGCTCGAGGCTTCAGAGTCTTATAAGAACCTGCCTGAAGAACAGCGCACGATTTTGTCAGGCGCTAGTGCACTAATCACTGCAGGCATGACCTCAGACCAGGTTAAGGCCTTAGCTGAGAATCAATTGAAGTCAGCTGAAAATATGGCGGTTCAGATTCAGTTAGCTGCTAAAGGTTTTGGTGGTGGTGCTGGTCATGTTCATATTTCTATGGACGAATCAAACAGCATTAAACAACTGCAGGACACTATTGATAAACGTCTTGGCTATGCTGATATGCCAGAGGGTGAGCGGTTTGAGCGCACCGGCGGCACATTGCAGGCTAAGAATAAAAAGCTGGCTGAAGATGTCCTGGCTCAATTTGATATGGAGCGTGGCCGTGAGTTGCAGGAAGAAGCAAAGATGCTTGCTGGTGGTGTTGGCACTATCAGCGACACAGCGGTTCCAGTTTCTGTAGAGCGTACTGTTATCCGTGAAGCTTTGTACGGTTTGAATATGTTGAATTTTGTTGATGTCGGCACAGTTCCTTTTGCTAACGTGATCAATATTCCTTATTCATACCGGGACACAACTGCAGCAGGGAAGAATGGCACGCGAGTTTATGAAGGCGGCGCTATCAGTCGGGCTGGTGTTATCCAGACCACGGAAGAAGCGCGTCCTACACCTCAAAAAATCGCGTTTAAGATCTCTGATGAAATGCGCTACCTCACTTCAGCTAGTGCATTGAATTGGGAAATCGTTTCAGAAAACACACGCAACGCGATTCGTGTTGTTGGTGAAGATACCGAGCAAGTGGGCATGAATGAGATTCTTCATTCTACGCTTGAGTATGGCGCTGTTGCGGTCAGCAATGAAAATCTGGAATTGCAGGCAGACGGCACCGACAAGGTATTTATCCTGGCTAACTTCCCTGTGGTTCGTCCACGCAAGGTTTATGACCTTAAGGGCGCTCAAGTCGGCAGCACAGTTAATCCTATTACTGTTACTTATAATTCGGTTGCAGTTCTGGAATATGATGGCACAGGTACTCAGGCGGCAGGCACTTATTATGTGCTTGATTATGACCTGGGCGAAATCTATCTGGTTGATGAGGCAGGCGCTATCCAGCTTCCAGCTGATACGGTTGCCTATACAATCAGTTACTCATACGCAACCAATGTTTATGCGTTTGATACTGATTTACCTGCCAGCACAAAGGTAAAAGAGCATTGGGATACCTTCCTGTATCGCTACGGCTTAAGGAAAGCGTTGATCAAGTCTCAGCGTTTCTATCGTGCCGATCTTGGCATCATGAGCGACACGTTCAAAACGTCTATCGAGCAGGCTGAAACTTTCAGCGCGAATGCGAGTAGACCGGGAACCGATTTGAATGCTGATGGTGACCTTGGGCGCATTAAAGGCATACCTAACTTCAGCACTTCAGCTCCTGGTTTGCATATCGGTGATCGTTACGCTGTTCTTGGTGAACGTAACACCACGCGCTTCAGAATGATGAAGGCCTGGCAAATGGGCATGCTTGAGAACTGTCGCGATTCTAACGGCAAGCTGACCGGCGAAAAAGAAGCTTACGGCGATCAGTTCATCGTGGCGCATACACCTACGCAACTGAAGGCGGCAACTACGGCTGTCATGCAGTACGGCGCTGCCGCTCGAATTGCTCGAGTAACACCTTAAATCATTATTCACATCATAAGAGACTACCGACAAGGAACGTGATTGCCGGGCAAGGATGCCCGAATGATTTAGAAATAATTCGGGAGAATATTTATGAATAATCAAGTTGTTGTTAAGGGCGGTGAATCTGGCAAGTGGGTGAATAGCACTTTTGTTCCTCCAGGCGAAACCCGCACTTTTAATGAAAATGAAGTGCCTGTGCATCTACGACCAGTAGCGGCAGAGGTTGAGCAAGTCGAAGCCGTTAACCCTCTTTTAGAAATACTCGATTTGAGTATTCCAGCTATTACCGAGATGCTTCCTGGTTTTACTGATGAAGAGCTGGACGCTCTTGAGAAAGCAGAAACTGACGGTAACACGCGTGTTGGTTTAATTGCCGCGATTACTGAAGAACGTCTTGATCGTGCAGCCAAGCTGCAGGAAGCCAATGAGTTTTTATCTCAGGATGAAGAAGCAATTGTTGAGGCTTTGGATAGCTTAAACGCAACTCCAGAAGAAATTACTTACATGGTTGGTGTTGAGCAGAAAAACCAAAACCGTGAAGAGTTGCTGAAGATCATGGATGAAAAGATTCAGGAAGCAGTTGAAGCAGCTGCTGAATAATTAATTTATTCGATAACGGAGAACTATGACCGTGATAGAAAAAGCATCTGCCACTGCTGCAGCTTCAGCATCAAGCTTAACCATGGTGTTGAGTTTTTTAAATAACAATGCTGCCGGCATTGGCGCTGTTTGTTCTATCTTGACAGTTTTAATTTATTTCGCCTCAGTGCTTTGGCGTATAAAACATCAAAGTAACGGGGGTTGATTGATATGGCAGAGGTAATTTTAACTTCATCCATTCTCAAGATTGTGATGGCCGCGATTGCGATCTGTGTTGTTTGGATGATTTTACGTTTTCTGGACAAACTCAGCGGCTTTAACTTCAAAGGAGTTATCAATGAAGAAGAATATGAGCTTAGTTATGGTCTCGGTATTTACCTTGGCTATCGTTTTATTGGCGCCTGTATCCTCGTCGGCTTACTCTTTTCCTGATCGTTACGACAGACAAATAGAGCAGGCCTCTGAGCAATATATGCCTGGAGTCGATTGGCGTTTACTCAAAGCACAATACTATCAAGAGAGTCATTTAAACCCTGCTGCTGTGTCGCCGGTTGGCGCTGCAGGCGTTGCTCAGTTTATGCCAGGCACCTGGCTTGATGTGAGCAAACAACTTGGGTTTAGCAATCATATCTCTCCTCATATGGCAGAGCCGGCAATTTTAGCGGGCGCGTATTACATGGGGAAACTACGAAAGTCCTGGTCCGCAAAACGTCCGGACGCTGATCGGCATAGCTTAGCTTTAGCGAGTTATAACGCTGGCATGGGTAACTTGATAAAAGCGCAAAAGCTCTCAGGCGGTGAGCCGGCATATGCCGCGATCATTGCCGAGCTTCCCGCTGTTACCGGTCATTATTCTAAAGAGACGATTACTTACGTTAGTCGGATCTGGAAATATTGGACGCAGATGGTTTTAGTGTCGAGACAGGAACGCGAAAGGCATCCTGTAATGATTAGCGTTATCGCGGCAAGCACTTGGCCAATCATTAAAAAAGAAGTGCCTGTTTAATGAACATCACGGCAACAATTATTGTTGTCTTGACTCTGGCTCTTGGTGCGTCCGGATGGATGCTCAAGGGCCAGATTCAAGCCAATGGGAAATTGGAGCAGGTCGTTGAAGATAACCAAAAAATTTATGACGGCAATGTTGCTCAGTATGAAACATCAATTAACGGGCTGAATAAAGACAAGGCAGAGCTCGAGGCAATCAATAAAAAGTCGGAGCAGGCCATTGCTTATGCCGTCACACTGAAGCACAAAAACGCAAGAGCCACTGCAAAGGTCAGGAGAGAAATTTATGAAATCAAAATATCAGAAGTCCCTGGCGCTGAATGTCTTGATGTCCCTATGCCTGCTGAGCTTGTTGACTGCTTGCGCGACAACTCCGGATGTGGAGCGAAAGGTGATAACGCAGACAGTGACAAAATACGTTTACCCGCCTCAGAGTTTGATGATGGAAACACTGGAGCCTACTTTGATTGGCAGAACCTACGAATCCCTGGTTAATTGGGCGGCAGAATTACGTCAGGCTTTGCGTGATGCTAATGCAGATAAAGCAGCATTAAGAAATTGGACGAATAATTTTGAAACGCCTTAAATACGAAACCACCGCTGCTTTTTCATTCGACATTGCTACTGTCTTGACGGATTTGAATATTGTTATTGGTGATATCACTGCTGCTGTTTTTCTATTAAAAATTGATCCTGCTGACACTGATGTTCTTGCTGTCGTTAATAAGACTCTCGGCGCTGGCGTTGCCACCGGCGTCAGCACGCTTGACGTGACTTTAGAACTTGCTGATTACGGGTCCGGGAAAATTGAAAAGAATGAAATCTATTTTATCGGTCTCGGTATTAAGACAGCAACGATCACTGAATTTTATGAGGCACCTATTCTTAGCGATAAGGACAAAGACGTGCCGTTTAAAGACAGTCGCATTATCTTTGAACCGGATGTTATCAGGGCGGGGTTATGAGTTTCGGTAGACAACAATTTAAACAGGCTTTTATCGACAGCTTGCAGGATTCGATCTCTGTTTTTAATTCGGACGAATACACTGATCTGGATCGGCATATTGATCATGCTGTTGTTGATTACGCTCGTTATCGACCTTACAAAACAATTGAATCAATAACATTAGTTTCTGGCACCTCCGTTTATGCCGCGCCTGCTGGCTTTATTTCTCTGGTTGAACAGCTTTACGGTAAGAGCGAGATCCACACCAGAAAGCCCTGGGATGATAACTACCCTAAATATTTGCCTGGCGTCAAAGTGGTTCGTGATGATTCGGACAAGTCTGTTGATCTGGTTTTATATCCTACTCCTGGAGCTCACGTTATCTCTTGTTGTGGGGATAATTTTGAGTTTATTTGCAAGAAGCGGCATGTGTTAGACAACCGATCGTCATTAACTACGATACCGCTTGAAGATAAAGACTTGCTGTTATTGCGTTGCCAGGCAGAGGCCATGAAAGAGGCGGCGATGCGTAACGCGCATAAACCGGTAACGATAAGAGACGGCGTCTCGGGCACACCACGAAACAGCACGCCTGCCGCACTCTACACGGCGTTAATCAAAGAATTCGAAAAGGTGATGATGTGAAGTCGGGCGTAACGTTTGACGATAAGGAGGTGCTTACGGCCTTCAGGCGGGCTCCTGACATTATGCATCGTCACGTCATTAATAAAATGCTGCGTGGCGGTCATGAATTGTGGCGAGAAATGCAGCGAAACATACGCGCTAATAATTCAATGGCCGATTCGGTATTGATCAGTTCTGGAACCGTTAAGCAAGGCGGTGACAAACTAAATCCGTCTGTTGAGGTTGGCGTTGGTGCTGCGCATGCGATCTTTGTCGAGGAAGGCAGCAAGCCTGGCGGCACACCAAACGATCAAACGTTAGAAGACTGGATTAAGCGAAAGCAGATCGAACCGCTTGATCCTTCCATGGATATGGAAGATTTAAAATTTCTGATTGGACGAAAGATCAGACAGGAAGGCACACCTAAAAAACCGTTTGCGGATCCTGCTGTTAAAACAATGCGCAGCCGTATTTTTAAATTGATTAATGAAGGCGTTGAGGCAGGGCTGAAGGAGGCGTTCGGGTGAGTTCGTTTGGCGATAAATTAGAGCGGCTTAAAACAGACATGAAGGCTGCTGTCCCAACAGATCAGATCGTTACTCGCGTCTTTCAACACTTTGATGCGCGTGGCGACTATAAGTTAAAGGCCGGAGTCTGGACCATTATGAGTAAGGGAGGAAGCGCGTTTAATTCGCCGCTTGACGTCTCCCTTCTAGAAGGTGGTCTGAATATTGTTTTGCTTTATCAGTTCAAGCTGTCAGATAAGGCAACAGGACAGGATATCGAAGAAGAAGAACTTAAGGCCTACGACACACTAATAAACATTATCGATACCGCGGCCGGTTCAACACATTGTTTTGATATCGAAGGCTTTCAACAGTCTATGCAGATCGAGAGGCCCTATGGCTGGATTGCTATTTCATTAACCTGGAAAGAATTTGATTAAGAGGAGAAACTAAAATGCCTAATCGACACGGTAGAGAGACTCAATTATTGCTGCAGAGACAGTCAGCGTCCAGAACGGCGCCAGCTGCAGCTGCGTTTAAAATGAAATACAACCCGGGTATCTCATTGGGTCGTGAGCCTGAGCGTCAGCCAGACAACACGATCAACAATAATGCGCTTGAGGAAAAGATGGATGAGGGCGATGTGATTATCGCGCATTCAATTCCCGCCATTCTTTGTCTTAATGATATTGGCCAATGGCTAACGTTATTGTTAGGCGCGCCGGTAACTTCAGGTGCTGGTCCGTACACGCACACCTTCACGCTAGACCTTGCAGATCCATTAATCGCCTTAATGGAGCTATCTTATTTAACCTCGGGTAATGAGAAGTATGTTCGATGGTATGACAATGTTGTTAATTCTATGAGCTGGGACGTTCTCGAGGCTGAGCAAAACATGCAGATCGATATGATGGGCGGCGTGGAAGTTTCGCCTGCACCGGTCTCTGTGTTCGACGCTTCGCCTACTTCTTACGCAAAGAATCGCGCTTGCGCAAAACAGGGCAAGATGTATGACGTCGATGGTGCCAGCACCTTGGGCAAGATTGTAGGCGGCAATGTGGCGTTCAACCGTGATGTAGAAGGTCAGCGCCTGGCAGATGGACTGGAAGGTTTTGGTGAGTTCCTGGTTGGCCAGCCTACCGTGAGCGGCAGTCTTCAGGTGCTAATGGATACCGGGACGAATTTGTTTGATCATGCTTTAGCGCACACCAGTAAAGCATTAGAACTGGTATCCAAAAACGTTGCCGGTGATGCGACTTTAACTGTCAACATCCCTCAGATTGAAGTTGAGGAAAAGAAACACGATATCCCAACATCAAAAGGCATTGTTCATGACTTCACCTGGAAAGCGCACGCTGATGCAACCGCTGTTACGGTTGTTTTAGTTAACGGCATCGCTACTTACTAACAGAGGTTTATCTTCGGGAGAATATTATGGCAGACGAAACAAAAGCAAAAAAAACTGCGCCGGTTACTTTTAAGGATAAGCATTATCGTGAACGTACGATAAAACTCGAGAAGGACGCGCTTAAGGTTAGCAATGGTCAGCTGACAACGGATAATGCTGATCACATTAAAGCACTGGATGATCATGCTGATTTTGTGAGGGTTGATTAATGCTGCGGCTTGGCAATATCAAGTCAAAAGTCGTTTGGGAGCAGGCAGGCATTACATTGATGCTGTCTCCTTTATACGATGATAAAGACAAAGAATTTTATGATAAGTGTACCGAGTACATTTATCATGAAGGCAAAATGGTCGACTTCAAGCATGATGACGTTAAATATTATGAGCTTGTAGGGCAGGAATGTATTTCTTCATGGGAAGGTGTTATTGATGAAAAAGGCGGTCCTGTCGAGTGTACGCCTGACAAAGTCGCCAGATTTATGAAAGTACCAAAGGCCTCCGAATTTGTGATGTCTCACGTAAAAACTCTTCAGCTCTCTCTTAAAAAAGAGGAGGAAGACGCAAAAAACGACTGACCGCCCTTGTAGAATGGTACCGCAAGGGCGGGCCAGCAGGCTTAAAAGCACTAGCAGATGTGCACGAGGAACCCGGGGAAGAAGACCTGCCGCCTAAGCTGGGCTGGGAGTCTGATTTATGGGAGCTGTACTGGCTTTTAAAAAACCAGTGGAGGGTAAGCGCGGCAGGTTATGTCGGTCTTGATTTGAACGCGTTTATCCCTATGATCGAGCGAAAATGCTGGGATATGACGCTTAGCTTGGAGCTGCTGTCTACTATCGAGGATGTGATGCTGAAAAAATAAGACACAGACTCATCTATAATGTAATAATCGATTGTGCAACATAAAAACAATAAGCATGAGAACATATAGAGAACTTTTAAGCTTTTCCACAGTCCTTGTGGAATATAAATTGCAATTAAACTCAAGAACTTTGACGTGCTGCCGATGTCAATAATATTGACACAGGTTAATTGGTTAAGTTATTGTAAACGCTACATTACTAAGGGGGAATCATTATGGATAATACAAGGTTTGAAGAGAGGGAGTGGTAGCTGCTGTTGAGTTGGTTGTTAGTAGATTAGCGTTTACAAAAACCGCAACACAAAGGTAAAGAATATGACAGCTGTTACTACGGGACACGTTCCCACGAATGAAGCCGGCTCGTTTACCGAGCACGCAAGCGTTAATGTAAGCTCCCGGCCCGCAAATAATGTTTATCGCGAGCTCTTATTAAAGCACTCGCAACGCAAGGAAAAAGAAAAAACACCTGCAAGCACTCCGAAAGCGAGCCCGTTTCATAGCTTGATCCCGCGTCTTTTTGGGGTTGACCTTAGCGGCATGTCCAACAGATTATCATTTTCTGAAAGGGCTGATCTGTTTCAGGATTTGATAACTAAAGTATTCAGCGCCAATGAAGATGGCGTTATTACGGAACACGAAGCGAATACTCTTGTTCGTCTTCTTGCCGAGAAGTTTTTTTCCTCTCAGGTCGACTCCATGATTCACGGGCTCTTTGACGAAGCCGATTACTCAAGAAATCTCTTTGTTGGCAGAACGAGAACATTTAAACCATGACAGAAGACAATACTGGTGATGGCGACTCCTCTTCAGATAGACCAGAAGACTCGAAAGCGGTAGAGGGAGAATTGCAGGAAGCAGCCAGCGCGGTCAAGAAAATTTCAGAAAAACAGCCTGAAATGATGGAAGAAATGTTTTCTGTCATGATGCAGAGCGGCGGCAACTCCTTGCACGATAAATTCAACGATGAGCACATAACCTCGTTAGTTGGATTAATGCAATCTCATGATGAAAGAGAATATGACCTTCATAAAACCGCACGGGAAAATGCTTACTCAGGCTCTGTCCAGCGGAGGGTTATTTACGGTGGCGTTATCCTTTTGATTTTTATTTTTGTGATGTCCTCTCTGTATCTGTTCAAAGACAACACCGATGTTCTGGTGCCTATTCTCTCAGGGCTTGGTGGGCTTGGTTCCGGAATTTTAGGCGGTATTGGCATAGGAAAAAGCATGCCTGGCGGGTGATTCCATGTGATGTTGAAGAAGGATCTCACATCGTGAAGCGTGGTATAATTGATTAAAATCAATCAAGGAGGATGACTTGTGCGCGCATTATTTCTTTTTTTTACCTTTCTCTGTCTAACGGGTTGTGAGCAGCTAGACGGGCTTATGTCGGCCAGTGAAGTAGCTGAGCTAAAACGCACTTTAGGTGAATATCAATACATTGATGTAGACCCTCAATTAACATTTGAATTTAGAGAGACTGAATTTACTTCTAAGAAATCAGCTTATGAAGATATCGATGTCACTTTTAACCTGAAGGTCACTCAACACAACAAAGACTTCCCTGTAGATAAATACCAGTTGATCTTGAACATCTCTGTGCTAGATGAGAACGAAAACGAGGTTTATGATTTTTCGGAAGTGCTGAATGTAGATGCAGAAGTAAGTACTATCCAGCAAACGCAAAAACTGTTTAATTTTGAAGGTATTTATGCCTTAGGGCATAAGTTAGTAGTGGAAAAATATAACTGGTATCCAATCAGGGACTTTAAGGCTTACAAATAATCTGCCTAGCTTATTAATCATTGTCCAAATGGCTGATTAGGTCTTCTAGATCAACAGTTTTATTCTTGTTCTTTTTAAACCAGCTTATCATTGGCTTGTGTATTTCAGGGGCTTCTATACATTCTTTTAATTCTTCGTGAGACAGCCAGCAGTCAGACGCGTCCAGTGCGGCTTTCATTTCCTCTTTACTAATTTTATTGCCAGTCATTTCTTTCCCTGATTCGACTAAGATTTGACAATCCTACCAAAATCACTATCCTAAATACAAGTGCTCAAAACACTCTGAAAGCGGACAGCCGCAACCGACAACGCGGCTTTTTTGTGCCTGCATGAAAAGACTACGGTGACCAGCCAGTAACCTCACCCGACGATTTATGCCGGGTGTAGGTGAATACAAGACCGCTTGCGGGAATAAACCTGCTGTTTCTTTTGGACAGTTTTGAGCACCCGGCACCCTATTTAGGGTCAATCAAAAAAACCAAAAGGAGGTTCTCTATGAGCCAGCAATCTAATGCCGTCTTACAGGACGGCGATCTTATTAGTTACGATTTCAACGGAAAACCAATCGACCTTGTCCCGCATGATGGCGGTTTTTGGGTCACAGGCGAGGCGATAGGGGGCGCTTTGGGGTATCCAGACGCCCCTAGAGCTATTGCCAAAGTGTACGAGAGGAACCGCGAAGAGCTTAAAATCCATAGCTGCGTGGTCAAACTGACCACGCAGGGTGGCAACGGTAGCGGACAAAAACGGAGAATTCGCGTCTATAACGAAGAGGCGATCATGATCATTACTATGCTATCCCGCCAGCCCAAGGCGGCAGAGTTTCGGGCATGGGCGGTGCAGATCCTCAAAGCTTACCGGCGCGGGGAATTGGTGATGTCTACGCCGGGAGAACGTGATCGTCTGCTGGAACTCTGCATTCGAGAGTCGGGCAATGGGAATATTGCCGCTATGGACACGCTGATTACGCGCTACGGTTATCGCTCTGAATTGAAAGAAGAGCAGCAAGTATTGTTGGCGGTGTTGCGCGGCAAGGTGCAGGTTCAATTGCCTTCCCTGCCTAAATGCTTCATCGAGGCAGGCAGTCAAGGCGGTGATGTATGATGACTAATAAACGCACCGTTAAAGGCATGATGAATGTGCTTTATGATATTAGGAACATGCATAAGGCTTTGGCTGAGATTGAGGCCGACAAAGATCTGATTAAGCAATTACTGGCACGTATCGAGGTTGCTCAGACACGAGAGGAGGCAAAGCGCCTGACAGAGTGCGTCGAACAGATGCAGGATGATCTGTTTAGTGCCAAGGAAGAATACGACAAGCTTTATAAAACACTGAAAAAAACAGGGGTCAAAATCGATATAAGGGACAAGTTTCATGTCCCCGCTTAATCTGACAGTGACCGAGCCGAGGCTTACTATTGTGGTTGTTATTCCTGATTTGCATCTCTTTGTGCTACTACGGGAGATGCGCCAGGGGCTGGAAATGATGTTGTGCTATTTGAATTCAGAATAAATTGCTATAATGTGCACTGAATAAGGCATAACGTATTTAAACGAAAGCCGGAATCTCGAAAGGGATTCCGGCTTTTTTTGTGGGCGTTCATAACGGCTATGGTCGGAGCTTGGTTTTATGAAAGGTAAAGAAGTCAGAGTTATTCTTACCATGGACGGCAGGCAGTACGCGGTTGCTGTTGATAAAGCAACGGGCAAGATGCGTAAGCTGTCAAACTCGGCAAAAGACATGACTCACGCCATGAGCGCCAGCACTATTGCTCAACGAAAGAATGTTGTCGCCAGCAAAGCTTTGGTTGGTGGCATGTCTAGCGCAGGCCGGCAGGCCCGCGTACTAGGTAAAGACGTTAAAAACACCCGTCTGCAATTCGACTTCATGAAGCGCGATATTGTTACTTTAAGAAACAGTCTTGGTGTTATTGGGTTTGGATTGTTGACGCGTGAAATTATCCAGGCGGGCATTCAAATGGAGCGCCTGAACAACCAGATGCTAGCCGCTACAGGCTCCACTACTCTTGCTGCTAATGAGATGGTATTTGTCAGGAACGAGTCCGATCGTCTTGGGCTCTCTCTCTCTAATCAGATCGGGCTTTATGCACGATTAACAGCCGCGTCAAAAGGGACTGAGCTACAAGGGAAGTCTACTCGAGATATTTTCTCTGCTATTAGCGAAACAGCAACGGTATTGCAGCTTAGTGCGCAAGATACCGAAGGCGCTATTCGCGCCATAGAACAGATGATGTCGAAAGGCAATGTCCAAGCTGAAGAGTTACGCGGTCAATTAGGCGAGCGTATACCTGGTGCGTTTCAGATTGCCGCCAGAGCTATGAACGTAACAACACAAGAGTTGAACAAAATGCTGGATGGAGGCAAAGTTCTGGCATCCGATCTGCTTCCCGCTATGGCCGAAGAGCTACGGAAAACCTTTGGCGATAATCTCAGCGTTGCTGTTAATAGCGCTACTGCAAATATAAACCGGTTCGAAACTCAGCTCTTTGATTTAAAAGTTGAGATGTCAGAAAACTTATTGCCTATTTTTAGCGATGGCATCCGTTTAACCGGAGAGTTTGCTGGCGGTATTGTATTGCTTGGTGAAAAAATCGGTCTTTGGGAGCGTAACCTCAACAAACTGTCTTTAGCGCAGCTCAGCGTTGAACTCGATGACGTTAATCAAAAGTTTAAAGAGCAGTCTGATCTATTAAATAAAACTAGCGCTGGTCCAGCAACAGCACAAATCAACAGAAGCATAAATGAGACATTAGAAAAACGTACGGACATTGTTAAAAGGATTATTGAGTTACAGCAAAGACAAAAACAGTTGGAGCAAGGCTCCGCCAATCCAGCAGCCGTAAGCACAGGGGGTGAGGGGCAAAACAAATCTGCTTCCGATCTGTTTGATTCGGTTAATTCTAAGCTGAAAAAACAGATCGAACTCTATGGACAAACAACTCAAGCGGCTGCCGTTCGATACGAAACTGAAAAAGGCGCGTTAAAGGGTTTATTGCCAGGGCAAAAGGAAGCTTTGATATTGCAGGCAGAGCAACTCGACAAGCTTAAAGCTCAGACGGCCGTTCTTAAGGAGCAGACTGAAGTAGCTACTATTTACCATGAGCAACATACGCAAGGACTAGAAAACAATATTGAGCAGTGGCGCGTACTGGAGCAAAACGCAGTAGTTTACGATGACAAAATAAAAGAGCTGGATGATTCAGTTCATTCTCTTGATAGTACAGCGCAAGAACTTGGCTTTACTTTTTCTTCTGCTTTTGAAGACGCGATCATTGAAGGCGAAGGCTTTCGCGATGTGCTTGGCGGCATTTTTAAAGATATGCAGCGCATTATTTTGCGTAAGACAGTCACCGAGCCATTTGGCAATTTTGTTAGTGACGCGATCACTGGCGATGAAGGTGGTTTTGGCTTTATAAAGAATTTATTTAGTGGCGGCGCTTCAACAAGCTCAGTCTCCTCCGGCCTCGGCAGCGGACTCGGCGCGAATTTTCCGATAGCACATGATGGCGGTGTTCCCGGCGCTGGCGAAAACAGCGGTACCCGTTTTGTTTCTCCTCGCGTGTTTGATAACGCGCCACGTTTTCATGATGGCCGTGTGCCTGGTCTTAAGTCTGGCGAGCTCCCGGCGATCATTAAAGATGATGAAGGTGTGTTTACGCCAGCGCAGATGAAAGCATTGGGTGGCAGCAATATTAATATAACGCAGCATTTTGAAATTAGCGGCGGCGTTGGCGATGAAGGCGTTTCTCCAGAGGTGTTAGCTAAAGTCGGCAAGCAGTTTGAGGGCATGATGAAAGGGATTGCTCAAAAAGAAATATTTAATTCAACGCGTAACGGTAGCGGTAACCGGTTATGAGTGATTTTGCCTGGACACCTCATTACGGCACTCGCAAAGAAGTTGAGCCACGTACGCTTACAGCAAAGCTGGGCGATGGTTACGAGCAAAGAGCGGCTGATGGTTTAAATCACATGCCTGAAATATGGACAGTCGTTTTTACCTCAGTTACTCACGCAAAGGCAGCTGCAATCATTTCTTTCCTTGAAGGTAAAGCCGGTGTTGCTGCGTTCACGTTTACACCACCAGAAGGGGCCGAGATCAAGGTTGTCTGCAGGAAATGGCCGCGCACGATTAAGGGCCCTAATTTAAGCTCTTTGACGCTGACCTTTAAACAGGTGTTCGATCTATGACCATTAACGAAACAGTTCAGGAATTTAATCCTGGTGCACAGGTTGAGTTGTTTGATATTGATGCATCGAACTTTGGCGAGGGTATTTTACGATTCACGGCTTCGGGCTTTGATGATGATGGCATGGGTGGTCTGCAGAATATTTTCTTTGATGGCAATGAGTATGAGGCGTTGCCGATTGAGGCGGATGGTTTCGAGTGGAACGGCAAGGGTGTGCAACCGACACCGACATTAACCTTGTCGTCTATCAAGAAAGTTATTCGCAATTTGTTGTATTCCACTAATGGACTGGTCGGTGCGCAGGTGACGCGGCGGATTACGTTTGATCGGTTTCTGGATGGACACGAGGAACCGGATGCAGATGCCGTTATCTGTAAGGACATCTTTAACGTCGAACGCATGGAGTCGATGAACAAGGTGTTTAGTAAGTTGCAGTTGGCGACGATTCTGGATATCGAGGGCGTTAAGTTTCCGGGCGGTCAGTTGATTCGTAATACCTGTATTAATACTTATCGGCATTATGTTGATGGTGCGTTTGTTTATTCTACTGGCCGGGCGTGTCCTTATGTTGGCGCGGCTTCGTTTGATATTAACAACAATTCGACAACGGATGAGAACGATGTTTGTCCTCATAACTTGCAAGGTTGTCGCACGCGTCATGGTGAAAATGGCGTGTTGCCGTTTTTAGGTTTTCCGGGGCTGTTACGCAGATGAGTTTCTCTCACCTTTATCCTGAAATAAAACAGCACGCATTGGATGTGTACCCTGAAGAGTGTTGCGGTTTGGTAGTGGATGATAAATACCATGCGATGCCGAATCAGTCCGACGATCCTGAAAACAGTTTTAAGATCGATAGTACAGCAATGCTTGCGGCAAGAAAGATCGGCCTGCAGGCTATCGTGCATTCTCATCCTGATGATATTGCTGCACCAAGCTCAGCGGATATGGCCTCACAAATAGAGAACGTGGTGCCTTGGATCTTGCTGAATACAGATGGCGAGTTTGCAGGCGAGCCTTTTGTCTTTGGCGACTCGGCACCGATACCGGATTTAATGGCGCGCACATTTCGTCATGGTGTGACGGATTGTTATAACTTAATCCGTGATTTTTATCGGCAGGAATTAAACATTACCTTGAAAGATGTTCCACGCGATTGGGAGTGGTGGAGCAAGGATCAAACGCTATACGAGGATGGTTTTAAAGAAGCGGGTTTTCATAAGATTGACCAGAGTGAGGTTCAGTATGGCGATGTCTTTCTGGCCAACATTCGATCTAATACTCCGAATCATGGCGGCGTGTATGTTGGTGATGAAATGATATTACACCATCTTACTGGTTCACATGCCGTTGAAAACAGATTGCCTAAACGCGATCTCGTTTGTCGGTATCAAAATTATATTTCTTATTGGTTAAGGTATGAGGAGTAACAAAATGAGTATCGCAATTGTTCTGCATAAATATAAGGGTTTTGGTTTTGGTGTTAAGAGTTACACAGGTGATGTACATCGTTCTGTTATTATTAAATGTGGTTTTGTTTCTGCAAATATAAGCAATCAATCCACGTACGCATTTAAGGCGCTGACTAGTATTTAATTATGCTACGCACTATCCACTTTCACGGCGCATTAGCAGATCAATTCGAGCCTGAGTATCGGCTTGATGTTGATAGTGTTGCTGAAGCGTTGCACGCCTTATGCACTCAGCTTGACGGTTTTAAATCGTATTTTAGTGAACACTATTATCAGATCGTGCGTGGCGATCAGCGTATCGATTCTGGAAAGGTGGAGCACCAAGCGTTGACGCTTGGAAAAGCAAACGAATTGCATATCATCCCTTCTGCTGTAGGGGCAAAGGAAGGCGGTTTGGGTAAAGTGATATTGGGTGTTGCCGCTATTGGCTTGTCGTTTGCGAACCCTGGTCTTAGTTTAGCTGGCGGATTAATAACACAGGGTAGCGTTGCATCGTTTGGGTTTAGTTTATTGCTTGGCGGTGTCAGTAGTTTATTAGCACCACAACCAAAGGCACCTACGGCGCAAGAATCGGTAGCTGAGAATGCATCGGCTTTATTTAATACACCATCTACGCCTTTCGAGGGCATGGCTATTCCAGTGCAGTACGGTCGCGTTCGTGTTGAGGGTATTCCTGTGTCACAGGAGTTACGCAATATTGATGTCTCTGCGTCGATACCTGTTAACGATGCAACTCCACCTCCTACTGGTGGCGGGTCCAGTAGTCCGCCACCAAGTACGGCGGATATTATTGCTGGCGGTCAAAACGCACCTTCTCCTCCTGGTACTGGCAAATGACGGTTGTTGAAGGCAAGAAAGGCGGCAAGGGTGGCGGTGATGTTCGTACGCCGGTTGAAGAAGCCAATACGCTTAAGGCAAACACGAAAGCGTTTATTGATTATGTGATTGGTGAAGGGGTGATTGGCGGTTTGGTCAATGGTGGGCAGACCATAATTGTAGACGGCACGCCATTGCTTGATTCAGCAGGACGGCATAATTTTAAAGGCGTGTCTTGGACTGAGCGGCTCGGCTACCCATCACAAGATCCGATTCCCGGTTTTAATGCTGTTGCACGCGAATATGGTGACGGTGCGCAGTTGCTTGCCGATCAAGCGCAGACACGGACAATAAACGATACTGATCTGGACGCGATCAATCTTAAGATTCGTATTCCTTCGTTAGTTAAGTATATCGAAGAAGGCGACAACGTTGGCGACAGGGTAAAAACAATTGTGTCGCACACGCTTGAGGTTAAGCCGTCTGATGGTGGGTGGGTGACGCATCCGAACCTCACTATCTTTGGTAAAACCACATCAACATTTGAAAAGTCATACCATGTAACGCTGCAGGGTACCGGTCCTTGGGATATTAAGGTGACGCGCACGACACCGGATAGCGACTCTCAAGGGTTGCAGAATAATTCTTTTTTGTGGGGCTACACTGAAATCATCGAGGCGCGTTTTGCTTATCCTGGTATTGCACACACGGGCTTGGTTATCGATGCCGATCAATTTGGCGGCCAGATTAAGAAAGTTGAGTTTGATATTTATGGGCGTGTGTTATCGGTGCCTTCTAATTACGATCCTGTCACGCGGGTTTATACCGGTATTTGGGATGGTACGTTTACACCTGCTTGGACTGATAATCCGGCGTGGGTGATTTACGATATTTTAACCAACAATGTCTATGGCCTTGGCCAGTACATCGATGCTGCGTTCACGGATAAGTGGCTGCTGCACGAAATAGCCAAGTATTGCGATGGCATGGTCCCTGATGGCTTTGATGGCGAGGAACCGCGTTTTACGTTCAACGGCGAGTTTCGTGATCGAGTAGACGCGTATCAAGTTGTCACGGAAATGATGGCGGCAATGCGTGCGATGAATTATTGGGCTGGCGGCACCATTCGATTTAGCCAAGACGCGCCGGGTGATTCGGAAATGATTATCTCGCAGGCCGATGTCATTGATGGCGTTTTTGATTATTCCAACACTGGATTAAAATCTCGGCACTCGGTTGTCTATGTCGGTTGGAAAGATCCCGACACGAATGAAAACAATGTTGAGATTGTTGATGATGTTGAGTTGATACAGCAATTTGGCATTCGTCCTTTGGAAGTGAAATACAAGGGCTGCACCTCTCGCGGTCAAGCGCACCGATACGGCAAATGGATTCTTGAATCTGAAAAAATAGAAAATAGTATTGTGACCTTTGCTGGCGGTTTTAAGTTTGCGAGCTTAATGCCTGGTGCATTGATCGATATTGCAGATGATGTGATTGCGAATGTGCGTTTTGGTGGACGGGTTAAATCTATCAGCAGTTACGATGTCACGCTGGATGCACCGGTAACGCTGGATGCTGCAGAGACATATACGCTAACGGTGACGAACGCGGATCTCACGTTAAGTGAAGCCAATATTACCAGTACAGGCACATCGGAAGTGGTAACGGTTGATGCTTTGTTAACCGTCAACGCTGGTGCGTCTTGGTTAATCACTGGCACTGATGTTGCGCCTCGGCAATTTCGTGTTTTAATTAACACGCAAGAAGACAAAAACATCTTTGCGATTACCGCGTTGCTGCATGACCCGACGAAGTTCGCACGCATTGAACAAGACATTGATTTAGCTGCTGCCTCTTATAGCGCGTATCGCACTGGCGATATCTTGCCTCCATTGAATTTAAGTAAAGAAGAGTACTTGTATAAGGAAGGGGTGGCGGTGCATTCAGCAGCCACTATCTCTTGGACACCTCCAAACGATGAACGCGTATCGACATATAATTTAGAAGTTAAACGTCCGGGCGATGAAGATTGGATGCACTTATCAAGTGACGACGAACCTTCCTATACTTTGATTGATACGATAGATGGCGCTTATTCTTTTCGCGTGCGTGCGGTCGCGCTAAACAAACGTAGCGAGTGGCTGGAAAGTGCGTTTAATATTTTGTCTTTGTCGGAGCCACCGGCTGATGTGGAGAACTTTCGATCACAGATTATCGATAAGATGATCGTGTTGAGTTGGGACGCGGTGGCCGATCTTGATCTGTCACACTATCAAATGCGACACACGAAGAGTCTCACACCAACATGGGACGCGGCGGTTATTGTTGAAGATGAGATTAAAACCACTAGCCTGGTGATTCCGGTATTGGGTGGCACCTATTTAATCAAAGCCGTCGATACATCTTTAATTCAATCGCTGAACGCGGTTAGCGTGACGAATGGCATCACTAAGGATCTATTGGCGCTGAACGTGGTCGAGGTGGTTGAGAACGAGACGGGGTTTACCGGCGTTAAAACTAGCACTGTATTCGACGCGGGTTTGAATGCCCTGCGACTGGATACGGCTGATGATATTTATGATTGGACTGATATCTATGACATCGATGATATTTATTATGGCGAAACCGGCCTTGCTCCGGTTGGGTATTATGAGTTTGGCGAGGTGGCTGATCTAACCAATATATTCACCTCGCGCATTAGCACATCGATTACCTTAAGCGGTACGGATATCTTCAGTGACATTTATATTATTGATGATATTTATGCAGTGCAAAATATTTACGGGGCTGATCCGTCTGAGTATGGTTTTGAATTACAGATCTCAACCAGCGACGATATGATTGCCTGGTCTGATTGGGAACCGTTGATCATCGGCGACACGATTGCACGCGGCTTAAAGTTCCGCGCAAAACTTACCACGACACTGCCTAACATTTCACCGTTACTTGAATCCGCCAGTATCGATATTGATATGCCAGATCGGGTTTATTCTCAAGAGGATGTGACGTGTCCGGTTAGCGGCATGACGCACACTTACTCACCAGCGTTTAAAGCAAAACCGGCGCTCGGCGTTACTGCGCAAGATATGGCAACGGGGGATTATTTTACGATCACGAACCAAAGCGCAACGGGGTTTGATATCGAGTTTTTTGATTCAAGCGACACATCTATTTCACGAACTTATGACATCTTAGCAAAGGGGTACGGTCATGTCTCAACCTAGTACTATTACAATTCCAGGGTCGCCATTAGGCGGCGGCGCTGCAGTCACAAATTTACAGGACACTATCAATGCGTTGGCCTCCGGGCATAAAGGCGCATCACGTCCTCCCTATGTTCTCGAAAACATGATATGGACTAAAGAAGTGTCTGCGACTGCGTGGGAGGTTTACCTTTATGATGGCGCTGCAGATATTTTGTTGTACGTTATTAACCCAACAACAAACAACTATGCCGCGAAGCTGATTACCAAGAGCGCGACCTTTGCGTTGGCGGTTACTGATCGGGATAAGTTTTTCTACTGCACAGCATCAGCAGATTACGATATTACATTTGCGGCGGTGGCCACGTTAACGGATGCGTTTCATTGCGTTATTAAAAATGATTCGGCTTACACGTTAACGCTTAACCCTGACGGCAGCGAAAACATTAACGGAGCAACGACACTGGCATTGCCTGCTGGCCGTAGCGCTTTTGTTTTTAATTCGGGCACGGCTTTGTTTGCGATTGTGGTTGGTGGCTCCTCTTCATCGGCTAGGGTGTGCGAAGCGAGGTTAACGCTGGAGTCTGGTGTTGCTGTTTCTATAACAGATCAGACTGCTAAAACAACCGTTTATTTCACGCCGCACAAAGGAAACAGTATTGCTTTATATGATGGATCTAATTGGGCAGATCACACGCTTGCTGAAATATCTGTGGCGGCTCCTGCAACAACAGACACGCCTTTTGATGTTTTTGTTTATGACAACGCGGGAACTCTCACGCTTGAGACTGTTGACTGGACAAACGACACAACCAGAGCAACAGCGATTGTTTTGCAAGATGGCGTGTATGTTAAGTCCGGAGCAACGACAAGGCGTTATCTAGGCACCGGCAGAACAACCGGGGTTAGTGGGCAAACTGAAGATTCAGCAGGGACTAGATACTTATGGAATTATTATAATCGAGTTAAAAAGCAGCTTGAATACTATCCAACAACTTCATCGTGGACAGATGCAGCGACTTATACTTGGAGGCAATGGAATGCTGATGCAAATATGCTTGTTGAATTTATTATTGGTGTATCAGAGGACATAGTAGCCGCAGAAGCCAAAGCGATTGGCTCAAGCACAGTGGTTAATTCTTTGATAGGCACAGCAATAGGTGAAGACTCAACAACGTCCGCTTCTCAAAATGCAGTATTTGGAGCCTGTCAAGTTCCAACATCAGCTGTTTTAAATGAGGTTAGCGCGAGTTACAAGAACATACTGTCTGCTGGCAGACATTATTTAGCATTATTGGAGCGCGCAGGTGGCGGCACAACAACAACATGGCGCGGGCAAGCAGGTGATGCACAGTCTTACCACGCAGGCATAAATGGAGAGATATTATGTTAATCCAAAAATTAGATGAAGCAATTAGGGGTGTGTGTCCTATCAATCATATATCTATTGAAGATGAAGACGACTTGTCTACAGTAAATATTAATTTTAAAGATGAAGCGACTGCTCAACAAAAGAGTGACGCGCAGGCTGTTGTTGAGGCTTTCGTTTACAACGAAGTTAAAACCTACACGCCTGAAGAGTTCTTTGATGAGTTCACTCAAGAACAATGGTCAGCGATTAAAACTAAAATCAAAGAAGGCGATATCAATCTGGAATATCTCTTTGATAGGTTGCGTGTTGTCGATGGCGTAAGCGCCGATAGCCAGAAAACAATCGTTGGCGTTAATTATATTTTATCGCTCGGCATTATTAATCAGGATGATGTAGATCGCATCCTTGGCGCATGATTGATTTCTTTCTATTGCCATTAATGGCGCTTGGCCGTTTGCAAGGTAGCGGCGAGGTCGAGTGGTTGCCTGATTGGTTGCGGCGTATTTTAAAGTACTTTGCAACGGGCGTTATCACCACGTTTGTTTTTACCTTTTGCAAACTGGATTATTCTGCCTGGCAATGGTGGCAGTGGCTGTTGTTGTTCGGCTCCGGCTGTTTGTCCAGTTGGTGGGGCGAGGGACGCGGTCTTGGTTGGGTAGCGGGGTGGTGGGTTGACGGCGAACGGCGACCTGATAGCGGTATCGATGGATGGATGGAATATATACCCACTCATAAGTTGCCTGAAGAGTGGCAGCAAAAAGTTGCAACGTCTTTAACTCGCGGTTGGTTTTGGGGTATGGCTATGATGATTCCTGCCTACTTTATCGATCCTCAATTTATACTATTCTGGATCGCTTACCCGTTTGCGGTTTTGTTCGCGTACCTTTGGGGCTGGTGCTTGCATTATATGTTTGGCGATATGGATGCGTGGGGCTGGTCCGAGTACTTGCGGCATCCGTTCGCGTTTATGATTTTGTTGATGTTGTAGCGTTACTTTCACCCAATAAGGCCTGAACATAATCAAACGTGGCGATCTGTTTCTCGCGGGGCAGGCTGCTCCATTTCTGCTGAAGGTATTCGAGTTCGACGCCTTGGGCGAAGTCGTGGTATTGACTACCGAAATGACTGGCCAGGAAGGGGTAGGAGATATTAAACAGCTCAGCCAATGGAATTAAGACGCTCGGTCGGTGCGGCGCACCGTGTCGAGACTCCCAACGGATCGCTGTTCGCAAGGACACACCGCGCGCAGCAGCAACGTCTTTATGGGTAAGGTTCGCTTTGACCCGCGCATAGGCAATTCGGTCTGATAATCGTCGCAGACCGTAATTAAATCGCTTCTCAAGATCTTCAGCTACCTCTTTTTGGGTAGGCTTTTTGTTCATTCACCTACCCTGCATGCAAGTTTAGTGACATTTAGCACAGTTTCGGCAGGGTCAAAACACAGTTTCGTGTCACTAACCCCTGTTTTCTTGCAGAAAGGTTGATTTTAGGAATACATTAAGAGCCAGCCGTTTGACGGTTATTAATAATAAAAAGAATAACAAGGAGAGGTTAAATTGAAGGCTTACTTATTATTTTCTGAGGTTGCATCAAGCAATACTCTTAGGGCTTTCGTGGCCGTGGGGCCACGCTTTTTTAGCTCTACAAGCAATTCTGTGTCTTCTTTTGACAACACATACTCACCGCCATCTTCTTTGATTTGGACTTTGCCTGTTTCAGTGCTGATTTGCAGCAAGGCCTGTTCTATTACTTTGCTGGCTGTTTTTATCGTCTCTGTCGCAGCAATGACCATGGCGTATGGGTCGCCGGACTCGGCGCCTACCATGGTTTTTTCTGCGTCGATGCTGGCTCTGAGCCTTAGCTCTGCCTCAGCCTGAAGGCTGCGACCATTAAGCTTGGCAAGAGCCTGCAGCTCTTTCTTGATTATTTTGTCCAGTCGTACTGAAGGCGCAGTTTCTCTTGTTTCTCCCATACGTCAATTGTATACAAAATGTATTGACATTCAATAAGACAAACTGTATACATATGTATACAAAGTGCATAGAGATAGAATATGACAACAAAGAATCAAGATAAAAGCGTCATGCTGAGGGTTAAAAAATCGACTCATGACAAACTTAAGAAAGAGGCTAAAAGACAGAGCAGGTCTCTGATTGACACGACTGAAATGATTGTAAAGAAAGCTGTGGAGCAACAATCGGCAGCTTGAGAGATGTTTTTTTAAATATCTTCACCGTTACTGTAAAAACGTTTACGTCCTAGACGCTTTACTAAGAGAAGAGCCTCTGCCAGTGCACTAACACTGACAGAGGCGGGTTGAGGTTACTGGCTTGGTCACCATTTTCGCCTCAGTCGTAAGAGTACAACACTCTTATGACTGAGCATAGCCAGCAGCCTCGTTTATGACAATGTGAGATAAACGGAGGAGTCACATGGCTAGTGACATTGATATAGCGGTAGATAAGACCGCGCGGAATTTTAAGAACGAAAAGGGTGAGCGTGGTTTTACTGCCCTGGCTGAATCACTTGGCCAGAATCCACGCTACTTCAGCAACAAGGTGAGCGCTGGTTACGACGATGCTCACCTGAATCCCAATGAACTTCTGGCAGTCATGAACCAGGCTGACAATTACGAGCTCCTTCACACCTACGCGCGTTTATGTCGTCGACCACAAGTTTGTGTTGAGCTGGGGGAATATTCCGATGTTTCTGATGTTGCGTTATTAGACGCCTGGTTAAACCTGCAGATTGATCAGGGGCAAACAGCAGACGCGATTAAGAAGGCCATAGCAAAAGGCGATATCACACGAAAAGCATTTAACGAAATTGATCGTGAAATGCATGAAGACATTACCTGCATGTTCGAACTTCGCGCACGTCTCGAAGGCTTGGTTCGATGAGTGATGCCACTCCCAACATGAAAACCCATATCAAGAAAGATCGTTATCGTTTGTTTGCGACTGTCACGCTGACGCAGCCAGACGGCAGGGAAGCGATCACAACAATGCGACCCGACATCAAGCCTGGCGATATCGAAGTTATTAATTTTAAGCGTCGATGTGGACACGTTAAACCGGTCAAGGTCGCAGCATGACTGACACGGTTCCCATTCCAAAAGAGTTAACTAAGCGCGGCATTACCAGCGTCGAGGATAACCTTGAGCCTGATCAGTCTATCAATTGCGGTCATTTGTTGTTTGTTCATTTCGAAGATGAATTTAAAAAACGTTTTTTTGAACAGGCTGGGCAGGAGCAAATAAGTGAATAGGGCAGCAGTTATGGCAGCAAGAGATCATGCGCCCGAACTGCTTGAACGCCTTGAAGTTATGCAGTCCTATTTAATTGGTGATCGAGACTGTTTCTATGAAGGCTGCGCTGTTGGTAATGAAGGGCAAATAACTGACGCAGACGATCAACACGTTCTTGATTCAATGGATAAGGACATTGAATTAAACGCTGCAATAATTAAAAAAGCCAAAGGCATAGCATGAACGCTTCAATCATAAAACTTATTCAGCCAGGCGATCACGTTCCTTTAAAAAAACGCCGTGTTTGGTTGTCAATAGGCAAGGCACATTGCCTGAGTGAAGATGCTTGTATTTATTACATGGTCAACCGTATCGATAATCAGTTGCTTCCGTTCGTTGAAGTGCATCAGGGCATTAATGTTGTCACTAAGTCATTTAACGCTTATCAAAACGCAGTTGATCGGTACTTCGACCTGCCTCCATGGTTCCCGCTCGCGATAACAATACGCGCAATAGAAGTTATTGATGGCGCACCGAGACGGGCATTTATTGAAGGTTTGCATTCAAGCGAGTACGAGAACCTAAAACTCACGTCTAAAGCTGGAGGATAAAGGTATGGCGAAGTTAAGAGATCTGTTTTTTTACCTGAAAACTATAAAGGCAAAAATCATATGTTTTTTTAGGGGTCATGACTGGGGGTATGCCGTTTGCATTACGCCGGTAACTTTAGAATTTTGTCACCGAGGTTGCGGCAAAGAAATTCAGGATCGGACATTTGATGATATTGAACCTATGGGCAATGAATGGGAATGGGACGAAGTTTCTGATCAAGCCGTTTATATAGGTGATGACCATGGCCTTTAATAAATATTTCACGGAACAAGAAGAGAAGCAGCTGCTAAATAAAGTTCGCGCATCCAAGAAGATTTTGGATCGTCGTGACTTTGCCTGGATGGAGGCCTTGCGTTGCACTGGCCTGCGCATTGAAGCATTCAGTTTGCTTAATGTGAGTCATGCAAAAGAAGTCGTTAAGACTGGTCAGCTAAATATCGATGCCATCTATCAAAAACGAAACATCAAACACGAAGGTTATGTTACCAAGCGTGGGATTTTAGCGTTTAAACGTTTGCTGAGAATCCGGAAGCTAATGGGTTACGTTGAGAACCTTGACGATCCTCTCATTATGAGCCGCAATAAAAAACGCATGTCTGTGCGTTCGTATCAATCACGCATGCAGCAATGGGTCAAAGCTGCAGGTCTCCCTGCAGGTTCGCCTCACTGGTGGCGCCATACTTTAGCGAAACGCATTGTAAAAAAATCAACTTCTCTCACGCCTTTGTTAATCGTGCAGAACGTACTGGACCACACATCAACCAGGAACACCGGTATTTATACAAAACCTGACAAAGAAGAAATGAAAGAAGCTTTAGAGGAGGCGATGTAATGGAGTTAGATAAAAACGACTTTGATCTGCTTATCGACAATGAAGGTGATGTTCATCTTCAGTATAAAACGACTCAAGAGGGATCGTCGTTGCACTGTCTTTGCATCCTCGAGGATGAAGTTATTTATAGCGTTATCAATAAAGATACAGTTCGCTCTGGACACTGCTCGTATGCACCTAAAAAGTTGCTACCCGGCGCTGTGTTGGCGGCGCACCATTGCGCAGAACTGTGCGCTGAAACACCCAGTTTAATCAAGGACATTATTCACACGATGTTTTCATTGCTGACGGGTTACGCCGTCGAGGGCGTGCTGTCTGATTCATGCACCTCATCAAATGCTGTCGGCCAACTAGATAGCGAAACAAGTCAGGCAGGGGCAGCGCGTTAATGATCATGGGTAATATTAAGCGCTGTGACCAGGTGGACCCACGCACAAGTACCCTCCGCTGTGTTTATAGACCTGGTTTAATTTTTACTCTGGAGCTGTCGTCGTGAATGAGCATGTTCTTACACTGTTGATCATGCTCGGGGTTATTGTTTATCTTGTGGTCGGCCTTGTTGTATTGCTTTTTCCCAGGTGGATGCCTGAAGAGTTTCCCTGCGAGCGAACCTTGTTTGTTCCCGTCCTTATCTTTTTATCTTGGCCAATTGTCGCTCTGTATTACCGAATTAAATACGAGCTGAAATCATGAGTATGCGCACCGTTATCCTCGAGGATCTGTCTGCAGAAAATAAGCAGCGCGCCTGGCAATGGCTAAAAGAAAATAAGCCGACTTATGCGCAAATGATTAAAGACGATCCTGGCTACAAACATTTGCTTAAAACCTTTAACGGAAAATCGGAGGTAGAGGTCGATGCCGATATATTGCTTCGAGCAGGACAGGCTGGATAAGGCTATTGCTGACTACGCGGAAGAGTGGAATGACTGCGACGATATGGATATACACCAGGCAGAAGCGAACGCTGCAGCAGTAAAACATTTTTTTAATTCTGAAGCAGTTAAAAAGAACAAGCTCATGGTTAACACCGATAAGTGAAATGGATCCTTCAGGGCAACAAGCTTATGAGCGAGTGCGGCGACTACAAGATCGCAAATTTCAGCAGACAGAAGGGCGGCGATCAATATTGTTTATGGACCGTGTTCGGCGCGTCACCGTTTGAAAGATGTTTTTGCCGGCTGCTGAGTATGGGCACGCTGGATGAAGTTAAGAATTATTTTGAGAAGTAACGGAAAAGGTAAATTTTAAACCAGAGTTATAAAAGGAGAATACGAATGTTGATATTAACAAGAAGAGTAGGCGAAGCACTGATGATAGGCGATGAGGTCAGTGTCACTGTGTTAGGGATACGCGGTAACCAGGTGCGTATTGGCGTTAATGCACCTAAAGAGGTCGCTGTTCATCGTGAAGAAATTTACAACCAGATTCAGCAGGAAGGAGTAAAACAAAATGTCGGCTGATATCAATGAAATAGTTCAAGCTAAATTAGCTGAGTTAGTTGATAGCGGCAAGGTTGAGGAAATAATTGAAGCCAAGCTAACTAAGACTATTGATGATGCTATGGGCGATGTGTTTAACAGCTGGTCTGATTTCGGTAAAGAGCTTAAGAAAAACGTTATTGATGATTTAAACGTTAATCTTAATGAGATTAATTTTTCCGAGTATAGCCGCGTTGTCCTCAATATGACTGAAGGCATATTAAACAGTCATGTCACAGAGATGGCTGGCGAGAAGCTGCAGAAACAATTAAACGATCTGTTTCAAGAGCCGCCAGCCTCAATAAACTTTAGCGAGATAATCAAAGCCTATATTGAAGACAATCATAGCGACGATCCTTGCTCTTGTGATGAAGCGGAGCATATCTGTTTAATTTTCGAGCAGCGAGACTCGGCATCTCTTGTTAAGGACTTTCTCTATGTCGGGCTGCATCCTAATGGCCAGCGTAAACATTTTAGCAATGAAAAAATAAAAAGTTATTACGAGTGCAACCTTGCTTTAGGTTTTAGGCTTGATAGCGAAGAGAGTGATTGCAAAACAGGGCGGTTGTGGCGCGTTATGGACCGCGAGCATAACGACAATGCTTTTATGCCTACCTGTATGCGCGGCACATCACGGCTTTTATATCAGCTTTATTGTGCAGGCTCGAAAATTGTCTTTGATAAAGGGCTTGATACTGATGATTACGATCTCTATTACCCAGGGAGAGACTATTAATCATGGAAGCATACCCACTCACATGGCCTGAAGGTTGGCCACGTACACAAGAACGCAACCGAAAGCGCGCTCAATTTAGCACAAAACGACGAAGCAATTGGGCTCAACAGTTAACCATAGCTGATGGAACTAACCGGGTCTTTGATGAGCTTTCGCGGCTAGGTATCACGGACCCTGATGATGTCGTTCTTTCCTCAGGCTTAATTCTAACCTTATCCGGGAGGCCACGTTCAGGACAGCCAGAACCTGAAGATCCTGGTGTTGCTGTTTATTGGCAACCGCTTGGCCACGTAGATCAGGAGATGAAGGTTATGGCTATTGATCTTTATGATCGAGTGGCCGACAACATGGCCGCTGTTGCCGCTACGCTAAGCGCAATGCGAGCGATAGAACGGCATGGCGGTGCTGAAATATTGGAGCGCGCTTTTACCGGCTTTGTTGCTCTTGAGCATGGTAGGTCTTGGCAAAGTGTCTTAGGCGTTACAGAAGACGCCACTCTTCCCGATTGCGAGAGGAGCTTTAAATCCTTAAGAGGCAAACTGCATCCTGATAAGCCAGGCGGCAGCAACGAGCTTTATATAGAACTGCAGTCAGCTATCTCTAAAGCAAGGAAGCATTTCAATGCTTAATGAGATGGAAGCCAGGCAAATAAAAACACCTTCACGCTACAAGAAAAAAGTGAGCGGTGTTTATAAGTTGTTCGAGCATCCAGAGTTTTGCCCTGCAGGTATCCATAAGAGCCCGGCGCGATTGGGTGAGACGTTGCGATCGGGTCTTCCTGCAGGCGAGGGGCGTTATAAAAAATATTGTGATCTGTGCGGAATCATCTACTACGACATCATCAAGGAGCGATCATGAAGATTATTAAATACGAGGAATTTAAAAAGCAGGGCGAAGCCTTGTTTGGTCCCGATCCTAGAGAGTGGCTGTTTGAATGCCCGAGCTGCAAAACAGCTCAGACGTTTCATGACTTTGCCAAGCTCGGCATTACTGCAGAGAACGTGCCCTATCTACTTGGCCATGAATGCATTGGCCGTTACGACAAAAGCAAAGGCTGTCTTTGGGTCGTGGGTGATGTGTTTGTGTTACACAAGATTGAGATTGATCGCGGCAGGGAAAAGCACGAACCACATTTTAAATTGGTAGGCACCTAATGACTGGACCAGAACAGTCGAACATGGATCTAAGTCGGCCAGCTGATCAAATGACGTTATTGCAGCGCGCTGAACTGGATATTCTTGCCGGCTTTTGTGCGAACCCTGAACGCTATAGGGACATGGAAAAGAAGGTGCAAATACTCACCCGAGAATACCAGATAAAACTAATCAAAAAGGAGTTTGATGTTGAGGATGATGAGGCGGCTCTCATTATTCTTGGTAACACAAAAGTTGATAAAGATAAGGCGTGGAAAATCAAGTCATTTGAAAAGGAAGCAAAAAATAAAGCACACATAACCGCGACAAAAAAGAATATTAAAAAGGCGAAGCTGATAGCTCTAGCCTGGTATGAGGTCTTAGATGAAAAGTAAAAGTCAAAAAGTAATAACGCCACCTGGCAAGGTTTGGCTAAAACTAAAGTTTGGTGAATGGCTTGAGGTTGAGCATGGGCCAACTGTATACCGAGACAACCAGGCGGACAGCCTGTTAAGGCAAGGTTTGTCTCAAGATCAGATAGCGGATCTTAATGGCGTTCTCTGGCGTTTAGTTGATGAGGTTACAGCCTAAGCAATGGGAGAAGCTGAAAAAATATTAATCAAGCAGCGGCATGAAGACTTGAGTAGCAACAGGCTTTGGGTAGGTGAAATATATATTCATTTTGAATCGAGGCTGCATGTTGAGCTCGCTTCGATAGGTGGTGATTTTGTGGTCCTTAAAAACAGAGAAGGCGAAACGCTGCCGAGCGACTTCAGACAGATATGGGATAGACAGAATTTTATTAACGAGTTTGTGCCTGAGTTCAGCATGAACAGAACGCACGATATGTTTTCATGAAAATAACAGGAAGACTGATGTTAATTAAATATTTAAACCGTAGTTACTTCTCTGGACACATACGATGGCTGTTAACTGATAAAAAAGGAAACAGCGTCTATTGTTGCCAATGTGGAAACATAGCTAATGGTGTTGCACATAAGAAAATATTCTTTCTAAATTTTTATATTCCTTATTGTGGCAAACACTTAATAATTGCGTCAGGGCGAGATAATTTAAATTTGCCTTGTATCGTTAAAATCCCATGAAAGCACTATCAATAAAACAACCATGGGCGTGGGCCATTATTCATGCCGGCAAGGATGTCGAAAACCGCACCTGGTTTACACACTACCGAGGGCCTTTGCTAATTCATGCGTCAAAATCATATGACATGAAGGGCAAGCAGTGGATTAAAAATGAATTTGGTATTCGTGTTCCCGCGGCTCTTCCTCGAGGCGGGATTGTTGGCCAGGTTACGTTAGCGCACTGCGTCAACGGTTCGCCGTCTCACTGGTTCCAAGGGCCTTACGGCTTCCTCCTCGAGGATCCAAAGCCGTTGCCGTTCGTACCGTGTAAAGGACAACTAATGTTTTTTGAAGCGCCTGAGCAGGGCGTCTTAATTTGAGGGTTAATGAATGCAAAATAAATTATCAGATCTTAATAACCACTTGTTTGCGCAGATGGAGCGATTGTCTGAAGAGAACATTGATCAGGCGGTTCTTGATAAAGAAATCCAGAGAACTAAAGCAATTAGCACCGTTGCAAAAGACATTGTTAGCAATGCCAGTTTAGTGCTTAAGGCGCATAAGGCTGCAGCTGACGGCATCATTAAAGAAGCGCCTGGCATGATGAGTCTGGAAGAAAAAAGGTGATAAGAAAAGTGTATAGCAAAGAGCAGCTAGATTTCTTAACGCTTGCTGCGCCTGTTCTGACGTGGAATGAATTAATAGATGAGTTTTTTATACGTTTTAACGAGGTTAAGAATTATAGCCAATTAAGAGCGAGCATGAAGAACCACGGTATAAAGAACAGCAAGAAGCGTGGAAACCCTAAAGGTGTCAGCCTCTTGTTTTCTCGAGAGCAGGTCGATTTTATAAAAGAGAAGTACAAATGTTTTTCAGTTCGAGATCTAACAGAAGAGCTTAATAAAAAATTCAATACAGACATAAAAACGCCTCAGCTTAGAGCTTTCGTCAATAACCATAAAATTTCTTGTGGTAGAAATGGTCAGTTCGCGCCGGGGTTTGAACCATGGAATAAAGGCACAAAAGGCGCCACTGGCGCCAATAGCGGATCATTCAAGAAAGGCAGTATTCCTGCAAACGTAAAACCTATAGGGCATGAAAGAACATGTTCTAAGGACGGGATCATTCTTGTCAAAGTAGACGAAGTTAATCCTTATTCATCTACCGGTTATCGAGGCCGGTACAGACCTAAGCATCATGTTGTTTGGGAGCAGCACAACGGACCTATTCCTAAAGGAATGGTCGTCAGGTTTAGAGATAATGACAGGCTTAATTGCGACATAAAAAATCTCGAAATGGTTACCAAGGCAGAACACCTGCAGCTTAATCGTAACGACTACGCAAACACGCCAGAAGAATTAAAGCCTACTGTGAAAATCATTGCTCAGCTATCGATGAAGTCAGGAGAAGCAGCCAGAAAATCACGGGAGGAAAATCATGCCTGATACATGTCCTGTTTGTGGTATGCCAGGCACAGTCGAGGGCGGCGAGACGAAATGCTTTGTTCCTGAATACACGCCTGAAGAAATTAAAGCCATGAAAGAATTTATTGCTGCCTACGATAAATGGGCTTGTTTAGACGCTGGGACTATTGAAGAAGGGGAAGCGTTTCGCGACATGGTTGAAGCGAGAGGCGAGATGGATGAATGAGGTATGTCCGGCCATGGTTATTTTACGACAGGGATCGATATTGGTGCTGGTGTTGTGTGTGTGAAGACCGACCCAGTAAACCGGACTGGATTTATCTGCAATGCGTTGACGTGAAGAGATCGAGCAAGAAACAGATTATGAGCTTTATAAGAAAACATAAACGTTGCGGGGATATTAATTACATATGAAAAAATTAGAAGTCATTAGAGAGAAGCACCGAGAGCCTGTAGGGGAGTGGGGATATTTTGCCGAACAGCCTGACGTTGAATATCTGCTTGAGGTTATAGATCAGCAAGCAAAAGTGATCGAGGCCTACGATGACTCTATGACCGTCTCTGATATGGAGCCTTCAGATGCAACAAAAAAAGAGCTAATGAAATTGATTGAACTGGAGGGCAGTAATGAAAATATTTAGCATTGAGTTTTTTAATGGAAAGATAAAACTACTTAAAGATGAGTATCCTTTTTGGGTTTTGATGCTTGTTATTATTCTTCTCTTTCTACTTATGTTCTTCGGAATATTTTTAGTTATTGAAGCTCTGTTTGAGGCTGGCCAGGTTAGGGTCGTAGATATGACTTTTGGCCACCTCTGCTTGCTCGTCGTGCTCACCTATTATTTTTTTGGCCGCTCCAGCCAATAACTCTAGCGATGAAAGGTCGATTGCACACTAACCAAGGTAACCACGCCGTTAATAATAAGTAGAATAATATGGCATCTGTTAATGAACTAAAAAAAACGATTAATTGTCACGACCTCGCGCTTAAACTAGGTCTTGAACGTCCTAAGAGTACCGGCAACTATAAATCACCTCACCATGATGATAAGAGCCCGTCTTTAGCGATCAATAAAGAAGGTACCTATTTCCAGGATTACTCTGGCGGTGGTGATGATGAGACTAAAGGCAGCTGCATTGATCTTTATATGTACGTTACTAACTGCGACTTTAAGGAAGCGGTCAAGCAGCTGTCGGATATGTATGGCTTCGATTCATCTTCCCCTGTTACCCCTAAAAGTAAAAACACGATTGAGTTTGTTGCTGACGAATGTATAGATAAGCAAGAACGCGCTATTGATTACCTGGTTGATGAGCGAGGCATACCTAAAGAAACGGTGTTGAAAGCGCTTAAGTCGAAGTCAGTCGGCTTTAATGACTGGACCAATAAACTAAGTCAGCCAGGCGAACCGGATTATGGTGGCGACGCTGTTGCGTTTATTGTTCGTTCGATTAACCCGGGGAAAGTGGTTGCTATTGATAATCGATATTTAGATGTCGCCGTGTCCGGATTAAAGACAAGGACCCAAGGCGAGAAGAAGGGCTTCCCCTGGTTTATGGATCTGCAGCGGTTAACGCGCGCTGAAACAGTTTATGTTGTCGAGTCGCCTATCAATGCTTTATCTATCGAGGCCTGTGACATTCCGTTTACTTCTGCGATCGCTGTTCGCGCTATCACGGCCATGGATGATATTAATTGGTCCTTCTTTCATGGCAAGCAGCTTTATCTGGCCTTTGATAATGATGATCCCGATAAGTTTGGTAAGTCTGCAGGTCGCGAGGCTGCGTATAAGCTCTATGATATTTTAATATCACACAACATCTCTTCGATGATGGTGGACCAGTCTGAATGGGAAGAACAAGAATGGAATGACATAAACGACATCATTAAAGATGTGGGTGATGTTGAATTAAAAATGAAGTTGAAGAGGTTCGAGCCATGGGCGTTCCAGGGTATGCCTGGTAATTTAGACGACTATAAAGGCAAGGCGCGCGTGTATTTACCACCTCATGATTTTGGCCAGTATTGGCGTTTTCGCGTTAAGAAAGATTTCATTACTTTTGTTGAGAAAGTTGAGGATGATGATGAGGGCGAGGGCGGTAAAAAACTAAAGACTGGTGATGTGGCCGGCTTTCGTGTGGCCAGCATCTCTCGCGTTCGTGTTGCTTCGGCTAACAGCGTGTTATCGAGCCAACAAGACTTAATGCCCACGACACTCTTCTCTGTTTCGGTGCAGGTACCGAGGCATAAAGCAGAGCTGCAGCGTAAAGTTTTTAATGATGATCAGCTGCATAATATCGACGCCTGGCGAAAGTTCGGGCCGGTGTATAAACCTCTGCCGTTTTCCAGGCTCATTAATATTATGGAGCGCGGTGCTGATTTAGGGTCCAGAGACGCGATAAATTTCGTTGGTTTAGGTTGGCTGAACAGTAAGCTCGTTGTTAACGAGGGTAAGGATTCCTATTTCACGGACCCTGAGCAGCAATGCCCTTATCATAACCTGTCGTTTCCTTCGGCACCGGTTTACCAGGCAAAGAACGTTATTAAGGCTTATTCAGCTACATTTACGGGCTCTGCCGCGCTTATTCCATTGGTTTGGGCACTAGGAGGACACTTAAAGGCCTTCCTGGGCATGTATCCACACTTAATCATGCAAGCGAGCAAGGGAGCGGGTAAGTCGACCTTATGTAAGCGCCTGGAGTCGACGGTGGCCATGACGATCTTCGGACGCGAATCAATGCTGAGTCAGTTCCGGATATTAACCAGTATCAGCCACACGTCTCACCCGGTTGGCTGGGAAGAAATCTCTGCTGGTAAACAAGAACAGATCGACGCTGCCGTTAGCGCACTTCAACAGGCTTACCAATACACCACTACCCGGCGCGGCTCGAAAATGACTGAGTTTATGTTGTCCGCGCCAGTGTTATTAACGGGTGAGGATGTCCCCGTGAAGTCATTGATAGGGAAGGTGGTACGGACTGACTTAACAGGCAAAAAAGGGACGCCTCTGCCGCCTGATTTATCCGCTTTCCCGGTGAAAGAATGGTTAGAGTACCTGTCGCGCTGTCGTAAGGATAATGTCATGGATATGTACGATGAGTGCAACCAGGTGCTGCTCGAGAAGTCTATGGCCAAAAAGGACGACGAAGGCGCTAAGCGAATGACCAGCAACTATGCCGCGATCTTAACTGCTTGGCGTTTACTGTGTGACTTTGCTGGCATGGCTCCTAAAGAGATTCCGTTCAGGAGTGATTTAGTTGAAGAAATGAACCAGCATATCAGCGCCACGGACGCTGAGCGCGAGCCATGGGTTTGGGCTATAGAGATCATATTGTCAGAGATTGATACGAGCCGTTACCGGCACAAGTACGCGTGGGACATCACAACCATTCAAGGCATTAAGTACGAGAGCCTGTTCATCCGTCACACGGACATTATCAACCACTTTCGCACCAACCATCATCTTAAGGACTTCTGGAATAGCTTCCCGGTGAAGACCGCTAACGTGCTCAAAAGCCAAATGACGAGCGCTGGCATTGTCCTTTCTGATAAAGGCGAGAAGACGATTAATAATAGCCGCGTAGGGCGCATGCTCGTGCTTGATGTCGAGGAGCTGCGTAAGTTCGGGCTTAATCCTTCACCGAGCCACGAGATTCAACCCGATCTTATTGATACCCCTGTAACCCCGTAAATGAACCAGTGGACTAACATAACAATGAGCACAGCACCCGGCGATTCAAGCCTTTTTTCCAATACCGGTAACGGAGAGTATTTGCGATTTTGTTGGGATTTAGCCGTTTTAAGGCTTAACTGCTTGATAATCCAACGATTGAAATCCGACAAAACTGCATTTATCTACAACGCTTTTATCCTTTCCTACAACACCCTATATAATGTATACCTACAAGTGCTTTTTTTGGGAGCCCTATGTCTCTCTCTCTCTTTTATTATTAAAAAGAAGGAGATATATACACAAAGGAAGGCAAAAACAGGGGGTAGGCACCTACAACAGAGTTATCCACTGGTTAGTTTTTGTTCCAACAAAAAAATGTGCTTCCAACAGTTTTTGTTGGAGGTTTGTTGTATGCTTATTTGTTTGTTAATCAAACACTTAATTGAAATTAGGCGCCAATTCCAACGTTACAACAAAAAAATACCCCTACCCCTTTTTTGCAGTGTGAATTCTTGGAGTTGTTCACATGGCTGATTCCATCGAAATAATCCAGAATTTCATTAATTACATCGAGACTAGCGAAGGTCTTGCCTCTTCAACTGGTGATAAATATATGGGTTACCTGCTTCGATTAGATGAGTATTGCCAGGACAACGACGATCAACTTCTACAGCTGGATCGTGAAACCATCGAACACTTCACCGGGCTGCATCTACATGAGCTAGGTCTTGCTCCGAGATCTCGTAAAGCCGTTGTCTCATGCGTTCGCAAATTTTACACCTGGTGTTATACGAATGGCTTAATCTCCGAAGATAACGCGCGCGATTTAAAACAACCAAAAGCCGGCAGAAGAATAGGCAATAAGATCGAACTGGACAGCATGGAAAAACTCATTATGGCGCCAGGCATTGATACCTTTCTTGGTTTGAGGGACACAGCAATGTTGAGCGTGCTATCTGGCTGTGGCCTACGTGCCAGCGCATTAGTTAATTTAAACGAATCAAGCCTAATCTTTATTAAAGAAAATGGACGTGAGCGACTTTATATAAAAGTAATTGCTAAAGGCGACAAGGAACGCATTGTTCCCGCGCCTGATGATGTGTGGGCCCTGGTCAGAGCATACCTTGGTCACACCGAATTAAATGAGTTTGATAGGTCCCTCGAGGATGGCGATAAAGTTTTATTTGTTAAGACCAGGGACAGAACTATACCGCTTAATGAATTCAACGGGGCGAACCTTCGCCTTAAAAGAAAAGCAATCAACAATATGATTAATAAATATGGTGAGCTAGCAGGCATCCCCTCGAACCAGTTAGGCCCACACGCCATGCGCCACCTCTACGGCACCGAACTAACAGAAGGTGACGTTGATGTTGTTGCGAGGCAGGTACTGATGGGGCATGAAGATGTTAAGAGTCAAGCTATCTATAACCACATGGCTCTGCGCAAACTGAGAAAGGAAGTCGATAGAGCTAATCCGTTATCGAAGATTAGAACACCGGTGACAGAGCTCGTTAAAGAACTCCAATAGGACCCGCTAAATAATACTATGACTTATTCCGTGCACGCCTTCGAGTCTTCATCAACGGTACAGAAATCATATACCGTCCCGTTGTTGTTTAAACCAATACTAGTCCTACTCTGTGTTTCTGGATGGGTGGGCACTGTCCTGAAAATTCACTAAATATCGGGCTAAAACAGTTAGGGGTACAGAAACAATGAACTGCGCACAATGACAATATACGCAGCTCAGTACATGGCAGGACTAACAGAAACAAACAGATAGGAGTATTGATAAAGATGATTAACGCAGCTAAACAGCAAGAATGGAGTTCCTGTGCACACTCTCACAACTATCCAGGCAAAGGGGTGGGGGCTCGGCACACTATGACCATCTCCCTGGCACCGGGGGTGGGTACCTCTATATCTACATACTGTCCAAAATCTCAATAAAAAAATTGCGAAAAAATTTAATTAAAAGGTATCGATTATGAATCTGTCTTCTCCACAGCATCAGATGATAAAAAAAATTGCTGACAAAAAGCTTCAGCACATTGACACATTTTCAAGGCTTAACCCTACGTTAAAGGCTTTACAAAGAAGAGGGCTTGTTGAGTCAAGAAGTCACCCTGAAAGTTATATGTTTAGGTGGGGCTTAACCGAGGAAGGTAGGCGGTACGCTAAAGAAAATATAAAGAAGGTTGCCACTAAAAAAATTAAAAAATGCGAATGGTGCTCCAGAACAGATGTCCATAGTCATTGCCCTGAATGTGGCGATACAAATCATACTGCCTCTGAATGTGACATGCTGGGCTAGGGGTGTGGTTATTATTAAAAAAATACTGCTGCACCCAATGCTAGAGTTTACGTTCCAAGTGGACGCTCATCTCTTTGAGCTACGTATGTGTTTTTATGAGCTGATTGTTGTTGTTTTCGTGGTTTGGGTTCTTTGGCAATGAAAAAACGCACCGCAATTATTCAGGTAAGGGTCAGCTCTAAAAGACAGGCCGACAAAGAGCTGCCTATTGATAGCCAGATTGAGCGCTGCAGAGCAAAAGCAGCCTCTCTTAATGCTGATGTTGTTAAAGTTTTTACTGAACAAGGCAAGTCTGCTTTTTACAGCAATAGACCAGGCTTTGATGAAGCCATTGATTATTGTGAAAAGAATTATCCTGATTATTTTATAACGTGGTCAACAAGCAGGTTTTCAAGAACACAGTCTGTTTCCGTTCACACGAGACACCGGTTAGAAAAAGCTGGCGTTGAAATTGTTTATGCGTCTTTTGATGCCGGCGCAGATCCTGACACACGTTTTTTAAATATAGGAATAAGAGAGCTCATGGATGAGTACAGCTCCAGACAAACATCGAAAGACACTCGCAGGTCTATGGAGCGCAACGCTAAACTTGGATTCTTTAATGGGGGTAAAGCTCCTTACGGATATAAAGTAGTTGAGGTAGAAAATAAAAAGAAAAAATTATTCGTCAATGATGAAGAGAAAAAAGTTGTTGAGAAAATATTTAATTTGAGACTAGAAGGCAAAGGTGCTAGGGCTATTGCTCAACATCTCAATGATGTTCTCCACGAAACCAATAGAAGCTTAAGATGGAATAAGTATAGCGTTTCAGCCTTATTGAGAAACCATGCTGTTATTGGATGCATTGTTTATGGCCGCAAAGATAAACGATCGGGTAGGCGTAAACCAAAAGAAGAATGGGTTATTGTTAAGGGGCACGACCCGATCATAGATGAAGTAACTTTTAAAAAGGTGCAGGCCATGATGGACGAAGCTAGCACAGCTTTTAAAGACACAGGTTCGCCGTTAAGTGTTTTTTTGTTCACTGGTCTTCTTAAGTGTGGAGAGTGCGGGGCAAGCATGCAGATTGAAACTGCCAGGGGCAGGGTTACTAACGCGGGGAAAATAAGTAAATACAATTATTATAATTGTCGCGGCCATTTAAAACATAGTGCTTGTCCGAGCAGAAGGGTTCCAGCTGAACTGGTCGACAATTTTATTCTTGATGTTATTTCAAATCGTGTCTTTTCCGAGGAAAATTTAATGCAGTTTTTTACTGAGGCTGAAAAGTCTTGTCTGGAGTGGGATAAAATAAAAAGAGCAAAAGCAAACGCAGTTCAAAAAGAGATAGATAAATTAGTTGTAAGCAACGATCGCCTTGTCGAAGCAATTGAGAACGTGCAAGACAAAGAAGTTGATCCTGTTTTATTAATAAAGAAAATAAATAATAATCAAGATCAAATAACAAGGCTTTATTCTGATATGGATAAAATAAATGAGCAGAAAGCACCTAAGCTGAATATATCTAAAAACCAGCTTTCGGAGGTCGCTGCATTTCTATTAAGTGTTATAAAAACAAGTCAGGACCCAAGGAAAACAAGGAACTTCCTGCAAATAGTATTAGATAAAGTTATACTACAGGCAGATAAACTACTTATTTGCTATAGGCCCGACATGTTAACCGCTACCAAGAAAAAGTTCTTAGCAGAGGTGGAATGGCTCCCCGGGACAGGCTCGAACTGCCGACCTAGTGATTAACAGTCACCCGCTCTACCGACTGAGCTACCGGGGAATATTCGAGAACGCGTAGTCTACTGATGGTGTCAGACAGGGTCAACACTCTATTGTAGTTAATTGCTTTATAACGCAGCCTTGATTCTTTCCATACTCTTTTCAAGGTTTTCCATGCTGGTAGCGAATGATATTCGCATACAGCCTGGTGCGCCAAATGCTGAACCAGGTACCATCGCCACCTCAGCTTTTTCCAGAAAGAATTCTGCTAGCTCTATATCATTACTAATACCATCCAGCTTTTCTATAAGGCCATTCATATCCGGGAAGCTGTAAAATGTCCCTTCAGATGCAAGGCACACAATGCCATCAATATCTTGTAATGACTTTAATACGAAGTCGTGTCTCTCCTTGAATATCCCAGTGCTTTCTTTTATGTAAGTCTGGGGGCCATCCAGTGCAGCAACAGCGGCGGCTTGTGCCATAGAGTTTGCATTTGAAGTACTTTGGGATTGGATTTTTTTCATGCCCTTTATGATTGATTCTGGACCACCCACATAGCCGATGCGCCAACCCGTCATTGAATAGGCCTTAGATACGCCATTTACGACTACAGTTTGGTCATATAGCTCTGGGCAGGCATTAACGATGTTAATAAATTTGTCTTGTCCCCAAAGGATGTGTTCGTAGATATCGTCTGTCACGATAAGGATGTCGCGATGTTCTAGTAAGACTTCACCCAGCGCAGCTAATTCTTCTTTGCTGTAGCTGACACCAGTCGGATTAGATGGACTATTAAAGACAACCATTCGTGTTTTATCAGAAATTGCACCACGTAATTTATCAGGGGTGATCTTAAAACTATCTTCAATTGTGGTTTTTAAAATCACAGGTTCTGCGCCAGCAAGTTTTGCCATGTCGGGATAAGAAACCCAATAAGGGGCAGGGATGATGATTTCATCGCCTGGATTCAAGGTCGCTTGAAACAAGTTGTAAAGACTGTGTTTTGCACCACAGGACACGAGTATTTGATTATTGTTGTATACAAGGTCATTCTCGCGTTTGAATTTATTTATAATCGCAAGCTTTAAATCAGCCGTTCCATCAACAGCCGTATATTTGGTTTGTCCTTTATTCAAGGCTTGTATCGCAGCTTCCTTAATATGTTCTGGGGTGTCAAAATCGGGTTCGCCTGCGCCAAGACCAATGATGTCTTTACCCTCAGCTCGAAGTTCAGCTGCACGCGCAGTGACTGCGAGAGTAGGTGACGGTTTAATACTTTGCGCACGATGCGATAATGGAATGTCCAACATTGTCTCCTGATTAAAATGGTGCTGAAAAGGCGTGTAATATACTAGAAACGGGTAGCTTAACAAACATAATATGAAAGAATTTTCACTGGTTTCTGACTTTGTTCCTGCGGGTGATCAACCGACTGCGATCATTGGGTTAAACGAGGGCTTAAAGGATGGATTGGCGTATCAAACCTTACTGGGTGTAACCGGGTCAGGTAAGACGTTTTCAATCGCAAATGTCATTCAGGAGCAACAAAGACCGACGATGATTCTGGCACCTAACAAGACATTAGCTGCACAATTATATGGTGAGATGCGTGATTTTTTTCCTGAAAATGCCATTGAGTATTTTGTCTCATATTATGACTACTATCAGCCAGAGGCCTACGTTCCCGCATCAGATACGTTTATTGAGAAAGATGCTTCAATAAATGAACACATAGAACAAATGCGACTGTCGGCGACAAAAGCCATTCTGGAACGTCGTGATACGATAATTGTTGCCAGTGTCTCTGCTATATATGGATTGGGAGACCCCAAGAGTTATTTAAAAATGGTCTTGCATTTGGACAAGGGAGACATAGTTGATCAAAGGACCCTGTTACGCAGACTGACGGAACTACAATATAAACGTAACGAAGTAGAGCTTCATCGAGGGACTTTTCGAACGCGTGGTGATGTTCTTGATATCTTTCCGGCAGAATCAGAGCGCGAAGCTATACGCGTGGAATTATTTGATGATGAGATTGAATCAATTAGTCAATTTGATCCATTAACCGGTGCTGTGAATCGCAAATTACCGCGCGTCACTATTCATCCAAAGACACACTATGTGACACAACGACAGGTCTTATTGGATGCGGTTGAGTCCATCAAAGTCGAATTGAAAGAACGATTAGAACAACTCGAATCGTTAAATAAACTGGTTGAATATCAACGGTTGGAACAACGTACGCGATTTGATATTGAAATGATCAACGAAATTGGTTATTGCTCTGGTATAGAAAATTACTCGCGTTATTTATCCGGACGCGCTGCCGGCGAGCCACCGCCAACCTTGCTTGATTACCTGCCGAAAGATGCCTTGCTGATAATAGACGAGAGTCATGTCACTGTTCCACAATTGGGTGCGATGTATAAAGGTGATCGCTCGCGAAAGCAAAACCTGGTTGAGTACGGCTTCCGCCTGCCTTCTGCACTAGACAATCGCCCGTTACGATTTGATGAGTTTGAGAAACTCGCGCCACAAACAATATTTGTTTCTGCAACTCCAAGAGCTTATGAGGAAGAACATTCAGGCAAAATTGTTGAGCAGGTTGTAAGACCAACCGGGCTAATTGACCCTGAGATTGAGGTGCGAGCAGTCACGACACAAGTTGACGACTTGCTTTCAGAGATCAACCTTCGTGTAGATGTTAATGAACGTGTGTTAGTCACGACGCTTACAAAACGTATGGCAGAAGACTTAACAGATTACCTATCAGAGCACGGTATTCAAGTGCGTTATCTTCATTCAGATGTCGATACAGTTGAACGTGTTGAGATTATCCGAGATCTTAGAAAAGGGGAGTTTGATGTCTTGGTAGGTATAAATCTCTTACGTGAAGGATTGGACCTGCCAGAAGTCTCATTAGTGGCTATTCTTGATGCAGATAAAGAAGGATTCTTACGTTCAGGCATGACTTTAATTCAGACTATTGGACGTGCTGCGAGAAACCTAAATGGCAAGGCAATTCTATATGGCGATAAGATAACGGATTCCATGCAGTATGCGATAGACGAAACAGAACGTAGGCGTGCTAAGCAAATTGAATTTAATAAAACACATGGTATTACACCAAAAGGCATTACAAAGGCAATCACAGATGTTCTTGATGGCGCTTATACGGACAAAAACACGATTTCAAAGACCTATCAGAGAGTAGCAGAAGATGTCGCGGAATATAAAACTATGACTCCTGAGCTGTTAATGAAAAAGATTAAAAAAATGGAAGAAAAGATGTATCAGCATGCACGTGATTTAGAATTTGAAGAAGCAGCACAGGTTCGTGATGAGATCCATAAAATGCAGATTAATGGACTTGGTTTAGCCAATATTAAAGCAGGCTAATATAGGGCTTGTAACGCACCCATGGTCTTCTGTATGCTAGCCGCCTTTAGGCGCGTATGCTTTTATGCCCAGAGGGTGCAGCTGGTTCAGCTGAGCTTATTCTGACATTTAATATTAGCGAGAACCTGAAGTAGTTTTATTGTTTTTATTTAGGCGCGTAGCTCAGCTGGTTAGAGCACTACCTTGACATGGTAGGGGTCGTGTGTTCGAGTCACATCGTGCCTACCAAACGACATATAGGCACCGATTAATCGGTGCCTATTATTTTAAACATCCTTTACACGTGGCCTTTTGTGGGGGTCACCACTGATAAATAAGGAGAGAACATGCCCACGATTACGTTACCCGATAATAGCCAGCGCGAATATGATGAAGCGCTCACCGTCATGCAAGTATCTGAGTCCATCGGACCTGGCCTAGCCAAGGCGACCCTTTGCGGTATGGTTGATGATCAAGTCGTCGACGCTTCTTTTCTAATAGAAAAAGACAGTAATCTAAGAATAATTACTGATCGTGACCCCGAAGGATTAGAGATCATTCGACATTCATGTGCTCATCTTATGGCGCAAGCGGTAAAAGAACTCTATCCGGAAGCACAGGTTACAATTGGCCCCGTTATTGAAGACGGTTTTTATTATGACTATGCCTACGAACCGGGTTTCACTCCGGAAGATTTAGTCAAAATAGAAAAAAAGATGCAGGAATTGTCCAAAGCCAACCTAGAGGTTACTCGAACAGTTAAAACCAGAGATGAGGCGACTGCCTTTTTTCGTGACCTAGGTGAAGAATATAAGGCTCAAATTATTGAATCAATTCCGAATAATGAGGAACTCTCACTCTACACTCAAGGTGATTTCACCGATTTGTGCCGTGGGCCTCATGTGCCTAGTACCGGAAAAATAAAATCCTTTAAGTTGATGAAGCTGGCAGGTGCTTATTGGCGTGGGGATTCTAATAATGAAATGCTACAGCGAATTTATGGTACCGCCTGGCAGGATAAAAAGGCACTCAAAGCCTATCTAAATCGACTTGCTGAAGCAGAGAAACGTGACCACCGTAAATTGGCAAAGAAGCAGGATTTGTTTCACTTTCAAGAAGAAGCGCCAGGAATGGTCTTTTGGCATCCCAAGGGTTGGGCAGTCTATAAGCTTATCGAGCGCTATATCAGTTCAAAAATGGAGGTGCATGGCTACCAAGAGATCCAAACGCCGCAAGTTGTCGATCAAAGCCTATGGGAACGTTCCGGGCATTGGGACAAATTCAGGGATGATATGTTTACGACAAGTTCAGAGAACCGTGACTATGCGATAAAGCCGATGAATTGTCCGTGCCATATCCAGGTTTTTAATCAAGGTTTAAAGAGTTATCGAGATTTGCCACTGCGATTGGCTGAATTTGGTTCCTGTCACCGAAATGAAGCATCTGGAACCTTGCATGGTTTAATGCGTGCTCGTAATTTTACACAAGATGATGCCCATATCTTTTGTACTGAAGCCCAAATACAGGATGAGGTTTCAAATTTTATCGATATGTTGTTTGAGGTTTATCGAGATTTTGGTTTCGACGACATCATCATCAAACTTTCCACGCGCCCAGAAAAAAGGGTAGGGAATGACGAAGTTTGGGACAAGGCTGAAAAAGCGCTGGAATTAGCATTAAATAACAAAGATATAGAATGGGATCTGCAACCTGGTGAAGGTGCTTTTTACGGTCCGAAGATTGAGTTTTCACTTAAAGATTGCATTGGACGTGTATGGCAATGTGGGACGATTCAGGTCGACTTTTCCATGCCTGAGCGACTGGATGCCTCCTATGTCAATGAAGACAGCACAAAACAAGTACCGGTAATGCTTCACCGTGCCATTGTTGGTTCGATGGAACGATTTATCGGTATTCTGATTGAGAACTATGCGGGCGCTTTTCCGGTTTGGATATCACCAATTCAGGCCGTTGTGATATCAATTACCGAAAAACAAAGTGAATATGCAAAAAAAGTAGCAGAAAACTTGAAAAACCAGAGCTTTAGGGTCGATGTTGACTTGAGAAATGAGACGATCGGGCTTAAAATCCGCGACCACGCAATGCAACGTGTGCCCTACCAAATTATTCTGGGTGCGCGTGAACAGGATGAAAATACTGTCGCAGTGCGGACTCGTGAAGGTGAAGATCTTGGAACAATGTCTATTGAGAAACTCACCGAACGATTAAACGGCGATATTGCGCGTCTTGGTCGCAATGATTTGGAGGAATAATTTATCAGCGCAGAAAAGAAGACACGCCTCAATGAAGACATAACTTCGCCAGAGGTGAGGTTAATAAATGCAGAGGGTGAACAAGTAGGTGTCGTGTCAATTAGTGAAGCACAACAAATCGCTGAAGACTCCGAGTTAGATCTGGTTGAAATAGTACCCAATTCAGAGCCACCTGTTTGTCGGGTCATGGATTACGGAAAATTCATATTCGAGCAGAATAAGAAGAAGCACGCTGCTAAAAAGAAACAAAAGCAGATACATATTAAGGAAGTTAAGTTTAGACCTGGTACTGAAGACGGTGATTACCAAATAAAGTTAAAGAATTTAATCAAATTCTTGAGCAACGGTGATAAGGCAAAGATTACACTCCGATTTCGTGGTAGAGAAATGGTGCATCAGGAATTAGGAACGAAGATGTTAAAGAGAATAGAGGCCGATCTGGAAGAATACGGAACAGTTGAGCAGTTTCCAAAGATGGAAGGTCGACAAATGGTCATGGTTTTGGCCTCAAAGAAATAAATTGAAGCACTGCCAATTGCTCCTGCATTGGCAGTATTTCCGCCATCCATGGCGGTCAATGTATATAAAGATGAAAAAATATGAAAATTTGGAGTTATTGAAATGCCCAAGATGAAATCAAATAGCGGTGCTGCAAAGCGATTTTCACGTACTGCATCGGGAAAGTTTAAACATGGCCAGTCACATCGTAGCCATATTTTGACTAAAAAAAGCACAAAGCGTAAACGTCAGTTGCGCGGAATGCTTGCAGTTCATGATAGTGACCAGAAGGCAGTTGCCCGAATGGTTCCGTATTTATAGAGAGGAATTGAAGCAATGCCTAGAGTAAAACGTGGCGTAACTGCACACGCCAGACATAAAAAGATTATTGACCAAGCCAAAGGCTACAGTGGTCGCCGCAAGAATATTTTTCGAGTTGCCAAACAAGCGGTCACTAAGGCAGGACAATATGCCTATAGAGATCGTCGTCAACGCAAGAGACAGTTCCGTTCGTTGTGGATCACGCGAATTAATGCAGCTGCTCGAATTCATGGGCTTTCTTATAGCCGCTTCATAGATGGATTGAACAAGGCATCAGTTGAAGTTGACCGTAAAGTATTAGCTGATATTGCTGTATTTGATAAGGTTGCTTTTGGCGTATTAGCCGAACAGGCCAAGGCCAGTCTCACCCATTAATCTTTTCTTATAATGATTTAAAAAAGGGAAAGGCTTACCTTTCCCTTTTTTGTTTATATAGACTGATAACGTGAATAATACTGAGAAATTAAAAGCCCAAGCAATTTCAGAGATAGATTCAGCATCTGATCTTTCACAGCTTGACCTTATTAGAGTTGATTATCTTGGTAAAAAAGGTCAGCTCACGCAACAATTAAAACAGCTTGGTAAACTACCTGCAGAAGAAAGACCTCAAGCCGGTCAAATCATTAATGTTGCCAAGGCGGCTGTGCAAAACGCTATAGATGCACGAAAAGCTTTACTGGAAGATGAACGACTCGAGAATCTTATCGACAAAGGCCGTTTAGATGTCACTTTACCAGGACGCGGAAATCATCGAGCTGGTTTACACCCGATTACATTAACTTTGCAGCGTATTGAATCACTTTTTCAGAAAATTGGTTTTGATGTTGTCGAGGGGCCTGAAGTTGAGGATGATTACCACAACTTTGGAGCATTAAATATCCCTGAGCATCATCCTGCCCGTGCAATGCACGACACCTTTTACTTTCCTGATGGAAGGTTACTTAGAACGCATACCTCATCAGTACAAATACGTATCATGCAAAATGATGAGCCGCCTTTTCGCTTTATCGCCCCTGGCCGTGTCTATCGATGTGATTCAGACATGACTCACACGCCGATGTTTCATCAAGTTGAAGGACTTATTGTTGATGAATCGGTTACTTTTGCAGATCTAAAAGGGATGTTGGTTGATTTTCTGGAAATCTTTTTCGAAAAAGAATTACAAATACGTTTTCGACCCTCTTATTTCCCCTTTACCGAGCCTTCTGCTGAAGTCGATATCATGGGTGAAAGAGGGTGGTTAGAGGTGCTTGGTTGTGGGATGGTCCATCCAAACGTCTTGAGAAATGTGGGTGTTGACCCTGAAAAATATACTGGTCTTGCATTTGGCATGGGAGTAGAGCGCTTAGCCATGCTTTACTATGGTGTAGATGACCTAAGAATGTTCTTCGATAACGATATACGCTTTCTTAAGCAATTTCATTGATAAGGTATATGGTATATGAAATTCAGTGAAAAATGGTTAAGGGAGTTTGTTAATCCTGATGTAGATACCGAAACACTTATGCATCAATTAACCATGGCGGGTCTTGAAGTCGATGGTGTTGAGTCAGCTTGTCCCGAATTTAACGGTTTGGTTGCCGCAGAAGTTAAATCAGTATCGAAACATCCCGATGCCGATAAACTCCAGATTTGCGAAGTCGATTGTGGCGATAAAGAACTATTAACCATTGTTTGTGGTGCTGCTAACGTCAAGCAGGGAATGCGGACAGTTTTGGCAAAGGTTGGTGCGAGCCTGCCTGGAGTCAATGAATTGAAAGCCGTCTCTCTTAAGGGGGTGACATCATCTGGGATGCTGTGCTCTGCCAAAGAAATCGGATTGACTGATGATCATGATGGGATCATGGATTTATCTGCAAATGAATCTGTAGGGATGCAACTCACAGAAGTTATTGAAAGTAATGATAAGATCATTGAAATATCGTTAACTCCTAACCGTGGTGATTGTCTTAGTATTACTGGTATTGCCCGAGAAGTAGCGGTGTTTAACCAAATCGATTTTAGTGTTCCTGAAGTTAAAATAAGCGACGTCAAATCCTCTACAATCCGCAATGTCAAACTATCTGCCGTCAAAGCATGCCCGAAATATCTCGGTAGAGTTATAGAAAATGTTGATACAGCAGTCAAAACGCCGCTTTGGTTATCTGAGAAGCTAAGACGTTCAGGTATTAGAAGCATTAATATCGTCGTGGATATCACTAATTTTGTCATGCTTGAAATAGGCCAACCCATGCACGCGTTTGATAATGACGTTTTACAGGGTGATATCGAAGTTAGACTGCCTAAAACCGGAGAAAAGATAAAATTACTCGATGAGTCTGAAATTGAGCTGAAATCAGGCACATTAGTTATAACAGACGACACGGGACCAATAGCGATGGCTGGTGTCATGGGTGGTTTTGAGAGCGCGGTTAGTACAAGGACGCAAAACATCTTCCTGGAAAGCGCCTTTTTTACTCCAGTGATTATTAGTGGAGAAGCACGACAATATGGTTTGCATACTGATTCGTCGCATCGTTTCGAAAGGGGAGTAGATACTGAACTTCAATCTAAAGCGATAGAACGTGCTACGGAACTGGTTATCGAGACGTGCGGAGGGCAGACAGGTCCTATCGTCGAAGCACTGAGTGATGATGATTTGCCTCAAAATACTGAAGTGATACTTCGAAAGTCACAGATCAAACGCATACTTGGTATTGAGCTGGATGAAAAATTCGTAACGGATACATTTACTAACTTAGGAATGCAATGTAATTACAAAGAAAAACAATGGATTACAATAGCTCCTTCACACCGTTTCGATATAAATATAGAAGTTGATCTTATAGAAGAACTTGCACGCATATACAGTTATGACGCTATTCCTGTTTCTGCACCTAACAACAATTTGAAAATGCGCATGCCCAACGAGAGCCAAGAGGCGATTAAACATATTCGGGAAGTACTCGTAAACCATGATTATCATGAGGTGATTACATATAGTTTTGTTGACCCTGAACTAAATAAGCTATTGAATCATAACGATAATAATTTGTTACTAGCTAATCCAATAGCACCAGAATTATCGGAGATGCGTACCAGTTTGTTACCTGGATTGATTAGCACATTGCAATACAATATTAAACGTCAACAAGAAAGGATCCGAATTTTTGAGACTGGGCTGGTTTTTAATAATAGGGATGATCTTAAACAAGAACCTCATGTTGCTGGATTGTTATATGGAAATGTTAATGAAAAACAATGGGATATAGATAATACCTTATGTGATTTCTACGATTTGAAATGCGATGTTGAGACAATAATCTCTTCTTTGATCGGCGCAAGCGAAATCGAAATGAAGCCAAACACTTCAAATATATTGCATCCTGGACAAGCTGTTGATGTATATGTCAAAGGCAAAAATGCGGGTTGTTTTGGACGCTTACATCCCAAGACATGTGCAGATCTTGACCTTCCAGATAATATTTATCTATTTGAATTTACAATAAAAAACATATTAAAATGGGAAAAAACCCGCTATAAGCCTATTTCTAAATATCCGTCTGTAAAGAGGGACATTTCAATCGTAATCGATGAAAAAATATTACTCGACGATGTGCTGAAATGCGCGAGAAATGATGGGTCGGAGCTACTCACTAACCTAGAGTTATTTGACGTGTATCAAGGCGAAGGTATTGAAAAGGGGAAAAAAAGTCTTGCTTTAGGGTTGACCTTTCAAGCAACTTCTAGCACTCTTAAGGATGAAGAGGTTGAGGCCATCATGGAAAAGGTGATGGATGGTCTAAATAATAATTTCGGTGCAAAACTGAGAGAATAATATGGCAGCACTGACAAAAGCTGAAATGGCGGAAAAATTATACGAAGAACTTGGCTTGAACAAACGTGAAGCTAAGGAAATTGTAGAAATGTTCTTCGAAGAAATTCGTTCCGCTCTAGAATCAGGGAATCAAGTTAAACTTTCCGGTTTCGGGAACTTTGATTTGAGAGATAAAAATCAACGTCCTGGACGTAACCCAAAGACGGGTGAAGAAATTCCTATTAGCGCTCGGCGCGTAGTGACATTTCGTCCTGGCCAAAAACTAAAGGCACGAGTAGAAGCATATGCTGGAAGCGTCCAACAATAGTGAATTACCGGCAATACCCGGTAAGCGTTATTTTACAATAGGAGAGGTTAGCGACCTCTGTGCTGTTAAGCCACATGTCTTACGATATTGGGAGCAAGAGTTTCCATCGCTTAAGCCGTTGAAGCGCCGTGGTAATAGACGCTACTACCAGCGTCATGATGTCATCCTGATTAGGCAGATAAGAAGTTTGCTCTATGAACAAGGCTTTACCATTGGCGGTGCTAGACAGCGTCTATCTGGTGATGAAGCCAAAGATGATTCAAATCAAAGCCAGCAAATTATCAAACAGCTAAGAACTGAACTAGAAGAAGTTTTAGATCTGTTACGACGATAACTTGCTCGACTTTCCCGGTTTTTAAATTTTGACTACTAAATTCAAACAGTAGTTGAAACTCTCATCTTTAGTTAATATCATTTTTTCACAACGGGGCGTAGCGCAGCTTGGTAGCGCACCTGCATGGGGTGCAGGGGGTCGGAGGTTCGAATCCTCTCGCCCCGACCATAATGAGTGAAATGTTAATTTAATAATCGAGAATCAGCTTTTAAAGAATACAGATCAAAATATAATGACAAAATCTCTATTACTCATACTCACATTGACAATTACACTGCAAATTACTGCATGTGGAAAAGAAACGGATCCAAAAAAGGCATTTGAAAATGGTGATTACGAAACCGCTTTCTCGCTTTGGATGCCTTTAGCTGAATCAGGTGATGCCGATGCGCAAAACTATCTGGGTATACTTTACTACTTAGGTTTTGGTGTGCAAAAAGACTATAAAAAATCACTTGAATGGTATGAACGTGCAGCAAAAGCAGGTCATGCTGATGCCCAACGAAATTATGGGGATATGATTAATTTTGGACGTGGGATACAGAGGAGTAATCAGGAAGCTTATAAATGGTATTTTGCAGCCTCACAGCAAGGAAATCAAAAAGCGGCTCGACAGATTGAAGTGCTTGCCGCCTCAGGTAATTTATCGCCAAATCAACAGATGCATGCGAAAATAGAGGCCAATGAATTTATACTTGATGAAGATAAACGTTTCATGAGCCATGACACGTATATTGATAAAAAATAACTAATAACTAATAACTATGTGTGGAATAGTCGGTGCGGTCGCCCAAAGAGATGTTTCTCCGGTTTTACTTGAAGGATTAAAAAGACTTGAGTATAGAGGTTATGATTCAGCAGGTTTAGCGGTTACAAACCATGATAATCAGTTACAACGGATACGTGTCCAGGGTAAAGTTAATGAGCTTCACAAAGAACATGAAGCCTCTCCTTTAAGTGGAGGGACAGGCATTGCTCATACACGATGGGCAACACATGGTAAACCAAACGTAAGTAATGCTCATCCGCATATTTGTCGTGATCAAGTCGCGCTTGTTCATAATGGCATTATCGAAAATCATGAACAATTACGAGAACAGCAAAGTGCGTCAGGGTTTGAGTTTAAATCGGAGACTGATACAGAGGTTGTCGTAAATGCAGTTTATGAGGCATTACAATCTAATCCTGACCTGTTACATGCTGTCTTTGATACGACAAAACAATTGCATGGAGCATATGCATTAGGCGTTATCAATTCTGCAGATCCAGAAAGACTTATCGCAGCTAAAAATGGCAGTCCATTAGTTATTGGTATTGGTATTGGTGAATATTTTATTGCTTCTGATGTCTTTGCTTTGTTACCTGTAACGCAACAATTTATTTTTCTGGAAGATGGTGATATTGCTGATATTACACGAGATAAATTGACCATTTATAATTCGGAATTAGAAATTGTAGATCGTCCTTTAAATGTGTCTGAATTAAATGCTGATGTAGCTGATAAAGCAGGTTATCGGCACTATATGCTCAAGGAAATATTTTCCCAACCAAATGCAATTGCGGAATCATTAGAAAATCGTGTTATAGATGGACAGGTTATTACTAATGAATTTGGACAAGACGCAGACTCAATTTTTTCCCAAGTAAAGTCGGTTAAAATTGCAGCATGTGGCACTAGTTATCATGCAGGTTTAATCGCTGCTTATTGGATGGAAGAAATCGCGAAAATACCTTGCCATGTTGAAATAGCAAGTGAGTATCGATATAGAAAATCGGTAGTGACAGACGACACCTTGTTTGTCTCTATTTCGCAATCAGGTGAAACGGCAGACACGCTAGCTGCTTTACAATTAGCAAAACAATCTGGGTTTTTAAGTACGCTAGCTATCTGTAATGTTGGCGAGAGTTCATTAACCAGAGAATCTGATCTTGTATTTTTAACACATGCAGGGCCAGAGATTGGAGTTGCATCAACCAAGGCGTTTACCACGCAACTTGTTGCATTATTTCTAATGGTCATTGCTATCGCTAAGCATAATAATCTTTCCACAGAAGATGAAAACACATTTGTTAAACAACTTGAGAGTTTGCCTGGACGTGTAAATCAATTGCTTCATCATAAAGAAGAGATTGAAACGATGGCCAAGGATTTTGCCGATAAACATCATGCCTTGTTCCTTGGCCGTGGCAGCTTCTTACCAATTGCCATGGAAGGAGCACTGAAATTAAAAGAGATTTCCTATATTCATGCTGAGGCTTATGCGGCAGGAGAACTGAAGCATGGTCCCTTAGCTTTGGTTGATGATGATATGCCGGTTGTTGCTGTAGCGCCAAATAATAATCTTCTGGAAAAACTAAAATCAAATCTACAAGAAGTAAAAGCACGTGGCGGCAAGTTGTATTTGTTTGCCGATAAAGAAAGTGATGTAGAATCTACAGAAGGCGTCTATGTCATTAATCTTAATGTTGTTTATGACTTCATGGCGCCAATACTTCATACTATTCCGTTACAATTATTGGCTTACTATGTGGCTGTAATTAAAGGTGCAGATATCGATCAACCACGAAATCTTGCTAAATCGGTCACAGTTGAGTGACAAGATATTACAAACAAGATGAAAACTAGTTAATATTTATCTGATTTATAATTCAATATAATTCAGAATTCGATTATATTTATTTCATAGCATGCTGTTCTTTGACAATAACTGGAAGTGAAATACCTATGACAATTAAAAAATCAGAACCCAGCGTAAAAGTCTTGATAGTTGATGATGACAATGATGTTCTTAACTTATTAGAAACATGGCTAACAGCGGAAAAGTTCGATGTGAAACGCGCATTATCAGGTATAGAAGCGTTAAATTTAGTTGGTATTTATAACCCTGATTTAGTTGTCACCGATCTATACATGGAAGGTATGGATGGTATGGCATTATTGACAGAGCTGCACAGTGATAACCCTTTGTTGCCCGTAATTATGCTTAGCGGCCAAGCGCAAATTCCAGATGCAATTAAAGCAATGCATTTAGGGACATCAGCGTTCTTAACCAAACCAATAAACCAAAATGAATTCCTGGATACAGTTAAAAGGGTTACTCCAAGTCTTATAAATAAATCAATTTTAAATGAGTGCACAAAAAACATTATCTATAAGAGTAAGGAGATGTCTGACATTATTGAGATGGCTAGTCTGGTTGCAGACAATGATGTCTCGGTGTTTATTTCAGGAGCTACCGGTGCTGGAAAAGAAGTTATAGCCAAGGCTATTCATGAAGCAAGTTCCAGACGGAATCATCGATTTATAGCTGTAAACTGTGGCGCGATCCCGGAGCAGTTACTTGAATCTGAACTCTTTGGACATGAAAAAGGGGCTTTCACTGGGGCCAATGTTAAACATGAGGGGCTGTTCCAAGCTGCTAATGGCGGTACTATCTTGCTGGATGAAATTGGTGACATGCCACTTGCATTGCAGGTTAAATTATTGAGAGTGTTGCAAGATTTTGAAGTGCGCCCAGTTGGGTCAACAAAAACATATCCTATAGATGTGAGATTAATCTCTGCAACACATAAAAATTTGGAAGAAGCAGTTGAGAAGCGTGAGTTTAGAGAAGATCTTTATTATCGATTAAAAGTCGTGCCATTGGAAATTCCTAACCTTTCAGATCGAACCGACGACATTCAACCACTTACGGAACATTTTTTGGCTAACTACGCCAAGAACAATAAACAGGACTATAAAAAGTTTTCTCCTGATGCGATGAAATACCTCGTGAGTATGCCGTGGCCTGGTAACGTTCGACAATTAATGAATGTTATTGATTTATGTGCAACCTTGTCTAAAAATAAGACAATACCACTGAGTCTGGTTAAAAAGGCGGTACATGATGATCCAATTCACATGCAAACGCTTAAAGAATCCAAGCAGGCTTTTGAACGAGGTTATTTGTTGAGTGTATTGCGGATCACTCATGGACATGTGGCTAACGCAGCAAAAATAGCCGGACGTAATCGTACTGAGTTTTATAAGTTATTAAATCAGTATAATATTGAACCAGCATCGTTTCGTGATAAAAAGAATGCTGAAAAGGAAGTTAATTAATTAAATTGGTTTAGATTATGTCAGATGAAAAAATTATAATTCAGGTTGATCCGGATTTGGAAGAATTGATACCGGGGTTTCTTGAAAATCGAACTGCTGATATTTCAAAATTACGAGCTTCATTGGATGATAAGGATTTTGTCGATATTCAATCGATAGGCCATAGCACAAAAGGTGTGGGTGGTGGTTACGGTTTTGATCTTATGTCCGAAATTGGAGCAGAGATTGAGTCTGCAGCTAAAGTAAAAGATGCTGACACGATAGGTGAAAAAATTAACCAACTTGATGATTATCTTCAACGAATAGAAATTGAATATGCCTAATTAATAAAGGTGTTATTTTGAAAAAAGATGATGATCGTTCTATTTCAACTAGATCTACCTATATAATAACGTTCTTACTTGGTCTTGCTTTTAGCATCACGCTAATGCAAAGCACATGGAAAACTGCTATAGAGCGGAAACAAAAAGATTTCCATTTCGAAATATTGTCAATCCAACAAGCAGTGGCGAGTAATGTTTTAACAGGTAATGATGTTACTAATAATCTAGCTGCCTTTATGACCTCTAACAATGAAGTCATGCCCAATCAATTTAAATCATTTACCAATGATATTCTGGAACGCTATAAGCATATCGAAGCTATCAATTATTATGAATATACAGGTGATGACTGGGTTAATGAATTCCGTTTAAAATACGAGTCTGCTCGTAAGCAAAATAGAATTGAAATTGGTGAAGATGTTTATAGTGACCCCAGATATATAGATGCTATAGATACATCAATATCCACTAGCTCTGTAGTTCCGGCACCACCAGATCTAGAACGCGACCCGGATCGAAAATATTGGCTATTTAAAGCAATCTATAGCCAAGATGGGCATTCCTCTACCTCAATAAAGAAAAAAAAATACACTGGTACCGTAAAAGGTATGGTCTCTGTCCTAGTGTCGCCAACTAAGTTATTAGGTGACAAAGGAGTAAACAGTAATTTAACCATCACAATGTTTAGTGATACGTCTAATTTATATGGTAGGCAGTTATTGTATTTTAATGATCCTGACCAAAAAGAGACAGATAAGTCATGGAAAGTTGACACCCTTGTTGAAGAAAAGCTTATTCAACTTCCACCTTACTCCATAAAAATAATCATTGAAAAAAACCTTTATTTTTCTGATCTTGAATATCATTTATTGCTAGTCGCCACACTAATATGTGTAGGGATATTAATGATGTTGTTTGGGTTGGTTAGAGCAAGAATAAAGCAAGAAGAAGAATTAAAAACAAGAAATGCGGTTATTGAGCGAACGGTTGAAGTTCAAACAAAGGAACTTGCTATTGCGCGAGATGAGGCTCTTGAGTCGGTAAGGTTGAAGTCAGAATTTCTTGCGAGTATGAGTCATGAGATACGTACACCGCTGAATGCAATTATTGGCATGAGTGATCTAATGTCGGAAACTCGGTTGACAGACGAACAGGCTCGTTATGTTGGTGTGTTTAGAAAGGCAGGAGATGCCTTGTTAAGTTTGGTTAACGACATTCTGGATCTTTCAAAAATTGAGGCAGATCAACTCGCATTAGAAGAAATACCATTTAACATTTTGGAGCTTATTGAGGAAGTAGCAGAAATATATGCTCTACAAGCAGCAGATAAGGGTATCGAAATAATTACACGTGTTGATACGAATATAAATGTAAATCGTATTGGTGATCCAGGTAGATTGAAGCAGATTATTTTGAATTTGATCAGTAATGCGCTGAAATTTACCGATGAAGGTGAAATCATAGTATCGCTTTGTGCCGGTACAAAAGAACAAAATGATGAATATTTACTTTTCTCAGTTAGTGATACGGGGATTGGGATTCCAAAAGATAAATTAGAAACTATATTTGCCAGTTTTACACAAGCCGATGCTTCAACAACACGTAAATATGGTGGGACTGGTTTAGGACTGACTATCTCTAAGCGACTGACTGAAATGATGGATGGATCTATATGGGTAGAGAGTGATGAAAATAAAGGCAGTACTTTCTATGTTACTGCGGCCTTACCCGAACAAACGCAACGCTCAATTATAAAACAGGGCTTTGCTGAAAAAAATATTATTATTATCGATTCTAGAAAAACTAATTGTCTGAATATTGAAGAACAAATGGTTGCTTCAGGGGCAAGCTGTCTTACAGCGACTTCCATCGAGAATGCGCAAGAAATTTTAAGTAGGGAATTAGAGTCTGAAATAATATTAATTGAGAGTCGATTAATATTTCTTGATGACAAAATAAAATCTATATTATCCGCTCAAAATGTACGCGACAAAGTAATCTTATTGGTAAACCCAAAAGATATGGCAGAGCATTCAAAACAAGCTAAAACCATTAGTATTAACAGAATGCTGCTTAAGCCTGTTAAAAGGAATGAATTGTTTAGGGAAGCAAATAAAATCATCAATAAAAAAGATGAAAGTCTTGTTGATGATATAAGGGAAGGTGGGCCAAAAGAAGAAGCAACTCCAAAACATATCTTATTAGTTGAAGACAATCCTGATAATCGTATGCTTATCAAAGCGTATTTAAAGAAAACTCCATATAGTTTAGATGAAGCAGAGAATGGATCTATCGCAGTAGAATTGTTCGAACAGAATAACTATGATTTGGTATTAATGGATGTGCAAATGCCGGTTATGGATGGTCACGAAGCGACTCGATTAATAAGAGAATGGGAAAAAACACATAATAGGAAACGCACTAAAATAATTTCATTGACCGCACATGCCATAAGAGAAGAAATTGACAAGTGCCTGGAAGCCGGCTGTGATTCACATCTTAGTAAACCCATCAAAAAAGCAACTTTATTGAGTACAATCGAAGATCTGAGTTAAGCGAAACACAAAAATCGTCTCAGAGAAACGACGGAATCAGGGGTGTTTTCAATCTTCCAAATCATAAACTTCCGACTATGGTATTAATGTCATAGCTAGATAAAACACCTAAACCTTTGTTCTTAAATAATTAAAAAGATTTGATTTCATACTCTAATTGACCATTTTGACTATACATACTTAATGGCACATTGATTGCGATAACTCTTGTAGTTCAGAATTAATTACAAGAGAGAATTCGTATGATAAAGCTATTTGGATTCAGAATTACACCATTCTTCCTTTTCATCATGAGTATGGAATGTTTGTCTTTGTTGGTTTGTGCTTATTTAGGCATATTGCTCTATAGTGGCACGCCAACTTTAGTTTCTCCTGAAACAATTGACAGTATTATCTATTCTGGGATTGTCCTATTGCTGCTCATTTCATTATTAACGCCGGGCTTTTTCTCACAAGTTAATGTAATAAATCATATTAAAAAAACCTTCAATGAAAAAATAACAGGTGTTTTAGCCGCATTATTCACGATGACAATGATTGTTTTTTCCAATGCTGGAAACCTGGATGGAAAGACAGTTTTTGCAGCAGCAATCTTAAGTGCTTGTGTAGGCTTGAGTATTACTCAAGTGGGGTTGTTTGGTAAATACTGGCGCTTTCTAATTCGTTCTGGTGTGAATTAATTAATCAATTTACTTATGGCTTTAAATTTTTCATGTGAAGCATCCCGCAACCATTCAAACAATACTGATTCAGTATTTAATAAACTGACGTTTGCTTGTTTTAAACGTGTTAACGCAGATTCATAGCTTGTGAATTCTCTAGATGCAATAGCGTCAATAACAACAAAAACATCAAAACCTGCTTGACCAAGATCAATTGCACTTTGGAATATACAAATATGTGCTTCTACCCCGGTAAGTATGATTTGTTTCTTGTTGAGTGATGATAAGCGTTCTGTAAATCCATCGGCACCTAAGCAAGAAAAACGGGTTTTTTCAAAGATTATTGATGATTCAGCCAAATTTTGTGTAATAAATGCCTCAGTAGCTCCCAGGCCTCTAGGGTACTGTGCAGTTGAGATAACGGGCACATTAAGTTCATTTGCGGCATTTAATAATATAGCTGTATTTTTTCGTAAACGGTTTATTACTTTATCGGGGATAGCACTGGTTAACTTTTCTTGAACATCAATGATGATGAGACAGCTATCTTCGATATCACATAAGAGGTTATGTCTGTTTTTTGATGTCATTTAATTAACCATGCGTTGATTATCTTAAGATCTTCTGTAGAAAGCGTCCCTGCAGCTTGTTTTAAGCTAAGTGTATCTAGTATGTAATCGTATTTAGCCTGACTATGATTACGTCGTGCTTCGGATGTCGCACGCTGTGAGGCAACGATATCGACAGCGGTTCGTGTTCCTACTTCGAAACCGGCTTCTGTCGCTTCTAAAGCGGTCTCACTTGAGACAACTGCTTGTTTTAATGCTTTAACCTGACTTATACCAGAAATTACACCAAGGTATGCCTCGCGAGTAAGTCGTTGTGCAGATCGCCGTGCACGCTCAAGCCCATACATAGAAATATTGTAGTTTTCGTGCGCTTCTCGAGTTTGAGAACTAACCGAACCACCTGAATAAAGAGGAATGTTTAGTTCGAGTCCAACGGCAGTTGAATGTTGCTTTGTCGAACCAAAACGACCGCCTGAAGAACCGTAGGTCTCTGATGCAACTAGGTCTAGTGTTGGGAAATGACCGGCTGATTGGCGCTTAATTTCTTTTCTTGCCGTCTCAGCTGCGTGCCGTGAGGCAATGACGCCAAGATTTTGATCCAGAGATAACTGTGTCCAACTCTCAATAGCCTCAGGCTCGGGCCTGACAAGCGACATGGCGCTGCCTAATTTATCAAATTCAGTAATATATTCACCAGTTAATTCACGCATGGCTTCCTGTGCATTATCAATCGCATTGAGCGCCTGTATTTCCCGTGCAACAGCAAGATCATGACCTGCCTGAGCCTCATGTACATCAGTAATGGCACTCAAACCTACCTCAAATCGTTGGTTCGCCTGTTCGAGTTGTCGACTTAATGATTTAACTTCTGATTTTGCAAATTCAAGATTATCAATCTGTGCAAGAATCTCGAAATATCGTTCGGCGATACGAATAATGAGTTCTTGTTGTGCCTGCGCCAATTCAGCCTCAGCTTGTTTGATTTCACTATCTGATTGATCAAGTGCGATAAAACGATCACGCCGAAACAAGGGTTGAGTGGCACTTAATCTATAACCGCGACTATTAAAACTGACTTCTCCACTAGAACCAACAGCAGCGCCACTAGAAGATATATCTTGATCGTTGTGGGTTGTATCAGCACTTAGACTTATTGATGGCAATAGTTGTGATAGTGCTTGTGGCCGTGCCTCAAGAGCTGCACGATGAGTTGCTAGTTCTTGCATATATTCCTGATCATTCTTTTCAGCTTGTTTATAAACATACAATAAGTCTGCACTAAAGCTATTGAGTGATAGTAAGAGACAGAAGGCAAGGGTGCATGTCTTGGTTATAAGGCAAAGTGTTTTCATACAGAGGTATTCTTAATCTTATTTATTATTGTTCTAATTTACTTATTTAATAGTGAGCCATATCTGTATCAACAGAATTGGCCCAAGCATCAACGCCGCCTTCAAGGTTTGTGATATTAGTATAGTCTTGCCCTTCTAAATAATTAGCCACTTGAAAACTGCGCATGCCGTGATGACAAATTACGATAATTTCATCATCTGGTTTAAATTCATTGAGCATTTGTTCAATATTAGACATGCTAATATTCGTGGAGCCTTCGATACTACATAAATCGTATTCCCAAGCTTCACGTACATCGAGAAGACGTGGTTTTTCACCTGCATCAAGTTTTGTTTTAAGCGCCTCTGAAGATATGGATTTCATAGAATACTAGAATTCAAACTCGTCTTTTTGTTTTGCTCCAATTAAGCTGGGCAAATCAGTTTCAAATAAACATTCATATGAGAAGCTTGTTTCATTTTGCTTTGTATAAAGTCGCGCTTCCATGGCGGGTGACTCTCCAACTATGACAAACAGGCGACCATGGTCATTCAATAAATTTATAAAACGCTCATCCATTGATGGCAATGAAGCAGTAAATACGACGATATCATAGCGATCTGATTTTTCTAGTAATGAGTATGCATCGCAGCTTTCGAGTTCGATATTCGTAAATTTAGTTTTTGCTATTTTTCCACTGGCAGCTTCAATAAAGTCAGGAAAAATATCCACACTCTTAACTTGTTTTGCAGAGCTTGCGAGCAGCGCTGTGAAATATCCACAACCGGTTCCTATTTCTAATACAGACTCATCAGATTCCACATCCAATGATTGTAGAATTCGAGCTTCGAATTTCGGCGCCATGGTGGTTTGATCATGTCCAATCGGAATAGATGTATCCGCAAGGGCGAGATTCTTATAGGAGTCAGGGATAAATTCTTCACGATGAATTTCGCTTAACAGATCGAGTACATCCTGGTCGAGTACTTCCCAGGTTCGGATCTGCTGTTCAATCATATTGAAACGTGCTTGTTTAAAATCCATATCTTTATATCTCTTAATGTCTAATTAAATGTTGTTGTAGTTAGTAATCGTATTATATAGCATGTCACCAAGCTAGGGGCGCCTTTGTCGGCTGAGATTGACCCTATGACCTGATCTGGTTAGTACCAGCGTAGGGAAGCAAGCATCTTGCCATAGGCGCTCTATTATATTTTCTTTAAACCTAAAGAGGTTAATAATGAGTGCAAACCCAGATTCTATCTTAAGTCGAACGGCCACCGTTGACGAGAGAATAATTGAACCGATCCCCAATTCAAAAAAGATTTTTGTTACCGGTTCAACTCCCGATATCCGCGTCGCCATGCGCGAAATTGCCTGTTCACCGACACAAACGAATAAAGGACTGGAAGAAAATACCCCAATTACGGTATATGACACCTCAGGACCGTATACCGATCCGGAAATAGACATCGATATTCGTAGTGGTCTCGCACCACTCCGCCAAACCTGGATCGAAGAACGAAACGATACCGAACTACTTGATGGCCCAAGCTCTGATTACGGCATCACCCGTCTAAATGACCCCGAATTGCAGAAATTACGCTATGCCGAACCACCAAAGCCACGCGTCGCCAAGGCCGGTGTCAATGTCACGCAGATGCACTACGCACGACAGGGCATCATCACAGCAGAGATGGAATATATCGCCATCCGTGAAAACCAGCGATTGAATGAATATAACGATCCAAGTCTGACCAAACGCCATCCCGGAACACCCTTTTCGGCTAATCTACCGGATCTAGTTACGCCCGAGTTTGTCCGCGATGAAGTTGCATCCGGTCGCGCCATCATCCCCAATAATATTAATCACCCGGAATCAGAGCCGATGATTATTGGGCGCAATTTTCTGGTCAAGATAAACGCAAATATCGGTAATTCAGCCGTTGGTTCATCTATCGAAGAAGAAGTCGAAAAAATGACCTGGTCGATCCGTTGTGGTGGCGATACGGTAATGGATCTGTCTACTGGTAAAAACATCCACGAAACACGCGAATGGATCGTCAGAAATTCACCGGTACCTATCGGAACGGTGCCGATATACCAAGCTCTGGAAAAAGTGAACGGCAAGGCCGAAGACTTAACCTGGGAAATATTCAGGGATACTCTAATAGAGCAAGCAGAGCAGGGCGTAGATTATTTTACGATTCATGCCGGCGTCCGTTTAGCTTATGTGCCATTAACGGCTAAACGATTAACTGGCATCGTCTCGCGTGGTGGTTCAATCATGGCCAAATGGTGTCTGTCGCATCATAAAGAAAGTTTTCTCTATAATCATTTCGAAGATATCTGTGAGATCATGAAGGCCTATGACGTGGCATTTTCATTAGGTGATGGTCTACGTCCGGGTTCAATAGCCGATGCGAACGACGAAGCACAGTTTGCCGAACTAAAAACACTGGGTGAATTAACAAAGATAGCCTGGAAACACGATGTACAAGTGATGATAGAAGGCCCCGGTCATGTGCCCATGCACATGATCAAGGAAAACATGGATAAAGAATTGGAAGAATGCCACGAAGCACCGTTCTATACCTTAGGCCCACTAACAACGGATATCGCCCCTGGTTATGATCATATTACTTCTGCCATAGGCGCCGCCCAGATCGGTTGGTACGGTACAGCTATGCTTTGTTACGTGACGCCCAAGGAACATCTTGGCTTGCCAAATAAAGATGATGTCAAAGAAGGTATCATTACCTATAAGATAGCAGCGCATGCCGCAGATTTAGCCAAAGGACATCCCGCCGCACAACTGAGAGACAATGCGCTATCAAAAGCCCGTTTCGAATTCCGTTGGGAAGATCAATTTAACCTGGGATTAGATCCGGATCGTGCACGTGATTTTCATGATGAAACCCTACCGAAAGAAGGACATAAAATTGCACATTTCTGTTCTATGTGCGGACCTAATTTTTGTTCGATGAAAATTTCTCAGGATGTTAGAGATTATGCGGATCAACAAGGTATGGAAAATATGGATGATGCGATAAAAAAAGGCATGGATGATATGTCGAAAGAGTTTAAGGAAAAGGGTAGTGAGATTTACAACAAGCTTTAACAAGCTATTGTAAAAACTAAGTCCATGAAACTCGATAAGCTCATCGAGCAGACTGCAGATCCCGATGCGACATCAAATCGACTGCAAACATTACTCGAGGGTGAACAGTCTGCTCATATAATTGATGGATTTAGCGATGAAAAAAAATCGGGATTGGTCCAAATACTTGGGGTTTCTCGATTCCTGGCTAACTTTTTGAATCGCCACCCCGATGCTGTCGCATTAATAGGCTCTCCATATAAGGCGCAAGAAGTTAATAATATTTCTAATGTTAATGACTTACGCTTATTTAAATATCGTTCTTTATTACAGATCACATGGATGGATGTTTGTAATACGTGTCCCTATGAAACGGTGCTGTTCAGTTTAAGTCATCTAGCAGATACGATTATCCAAGTTGGCCATAGGCTCGTAGCAAAAAAGTCTAAAGCGTTTGATTCTAATAACGACATCGCCATTATGGCTCTGGGCAAGCTTGGTGCAAACGAATTAAATTATAGTTCTGATGTAGATATTTTATTCGTACTTCAGGATAGCGATGACAATAAACGCCATGAAATGCATAAGTTTTACACACAGCATATACGTCGATTTTGTCGATTATTAACAGAAAATACTGAAGATGGTTTTTTGTACCGTGTTGACTTAAATTTAAGGCCTTGGGGACGAAGTGCGCCTTTGACATTTTCTCTCGATGAATATGAAGAATATTATCAGTCATCGAAAGAAGCGTGGGAACGAATTGCCTGGCTACGCGGACGTTTTGTCGCGGGTTCAAAAGACTTGGGTACAGAGATGGTCACAAGACTTAAGCCATTTGTCTACCACAAGAGTTTGAGTGCCGAAGATATCGATCGCTTTTTCCAGATTAAACGAGATATGTCTGCGCAACGTGAAAAAGAAGGGCACTGGAATATAAAGTTGGGGGCAGGTGGCATCAGAGATATTGAGTTTTTTGTTCAAATGTTGCAAATAATTAATGGCGGGCATCAGCCTGAACTACAGCTCACCAGCACAGTAGATGTATTAAAAAAGTTAAATCAATTTGGCTTTGTCAATGATGAAGAAATAACAGAACTAAGAGAAAGTTACATTTTTCTACGCAGGCTTGAGAATCGATTGCAAATGATCGATGAACAACAAACACATCAACTCACTAATGATAAAGAAAAGCTTAAACAAATGGCGAGAATGATGGGCTATGCGGGTGAAAGCATTGACGAGGCCTATGCAGATTTCAATAATGATTTAATACTACATCAACATATAGCGACAAAATATTTTGATACATTATTAACAGAAAATGCTGATTATTAATGAATAAGCAGCCGGAAATACAAGCGGCACTGTCATCGGCGTGGCATTTGGATACGGCGACGAATAGTCTTGAGCGATGGTTGGAACTATCGGAACAGGAAGGCTGGGAGATGTCAGTCGATGCATTAACGCTAATGACCGCTCTGTTTGGTGCGAGCTGGTATTTTACCCGTTTTTGTTTTTATCGAGGTAACAAAATCATCGGCTTGTTTGAAAGTGATATGCAAGATGTGTCTGTAGTTGAAACTTCGTTAAATGAACTGAAAAACATTTCTTCTAATGGTTCGTTGGACGAAGCAATTGAACAGTTAAGAATTCAAAAAAATGAAGTCATGCTCTCTGTCCTGTTGTTGCAATTGGGTAAGGTGGCTGATCAGGAACAAGCGGAAGTCTTGTTAACGCGACTTGCAGAAAATGTCTTGATCGTTATGTACCGCTTGTTTGGTCTTGACCAGCTTGAAACAATTCAGTGCAGTGTTCTAGCGATGGGTCGTTTTTCCGGGGACGAGATGAATTACGGATCAGACCTGGATTTGATCTTCATTGAAAAAGTCCTGATTCCTGATAGTAAAGAATATATTGTCAACAAGGTCAGAAAAATGTTGCGCTATATCGCTACCATGGATCCGTCAGGTGCTTTATATGAGATAGATATGCGACTCAGGCCGCATGGTAATTCCGGGGTGCTGGTTACACCATTAGAGAGTTTCCTGAAATTTCATCAAGCTGAACGTGAGATCTGGGAACGGCAGATGATGACCCGTTGTCGCGTTGTTGTCGGCGATGAGGAATTGTCAGAACTGGTTAAAGATGCCGTTTTGAATAATGTCTATGCTGGCTATGAAATATCTTATCTTGCCAAGGAAATTATAAAAGTACGCCTGCTAGTCGAACAGGAACTGGCCGGCGGTAGTGATAAGATAGACTTAAAACGAGGTAAAGGTGGCGTGATGGATATCGATTTCCTCACGCATTTTTTACAGCTTGCATATGGCGCTAAATATCCACAATTAAGAAATTCCAGTACGCGTCAGGTGTTAAGGGAATCATTAAAACTTAATTTAATCAGTGACAAGGCAGTAACAGTCTTATTAGAGGCTTATGATTTTTATAAAAAAAGTGAAGCGGCATTACGTGTGTTCGATATGAAATCGATCAGTGCTGTCACCAAAGACACAAAAACATTATTGCCTTTGGCAAGAGCAACAGGATTCTTAAATAACGACCATGATAAGGCAGTCGCAGAATATCAGGATAGACTGATGTTATACCGGGATAGGGTTCGTCAAACGTTTGAATCTATTGTCCATGCTGCAATTTAGTCTGTTGAAAGGTTTGATTTAGTACAATACATCCCATCGCTATAATGAAACCTGGTACGAGTTCATATAGATTAAACAACCAGTAGTCTGAAGAAATATTCTTCCATACGATAACGGTTATACCTCCGGTTAACATTCCTGTTAATGCTGAATTACGCGTCATTTTTTTCCAATATAGCGATAAAAGAATAACCGGGCCAAAGGTTGCGCCGAATCCTGCCCATGCGTAAGCAACGAGCTCCAATACATTGTTATCGGGTTGTAATGCAAGTAACGTTGCACAGAGGGTTAATACAATTACGGCCAATCTACCTAGAATCATTAGCTGTTTGTCTGTTGCTTTACTATTAACGATTTTATAGATGTCTTCAGTTATTGCTGAAGAGGCAACCAGCAGTTGTGAATCAGCAGTACTCATAATGGCTGCGAGAATTGCGGCTAAACAAATACCTGCGGGTATCGGGTGTAACAATAGTTGTAGTAATTCAATGAATACTTTTTCGCTATCGTTGGCTTGTAATTCATTTCCTAATAGCGCGATGCCGGAGAAACCAATTAATAATGCGCTAATTAAACCTATGGCAGTCCAGATAAGCGCAATTAAACGCGCTTTCGGAATCTTCTCTTCTGACTCTATTGCCATAAAACGAACCAGTATGTGTGGTTGCCCAAAGTAACCGAGTCCCCATGCTAATAACGAAACAATACCAATAATGCCTAATGGTTCATTTATTGTGCTGGTATAAGGGTTGAGCAAATCAGTATTGATAATTGATATCCAATCAAGCAAAGCATCGAAACCATGAATACTGTAAATAGAAACGATAGCCACATAGCTTAATGCTAGAGCCATTAACAAGCCTTGTAATAAATCAGTCCATGACACAGCAAGAAATCCACCCAAACAGGTATAGGTCAGTATAGTCAATGCACCAATGATGACAGCCCATTGATAAGAGAGCCCAAAAACTGATTCGAATAATTTGCCACCAGCAACCAATCCCGAACTGGTATAAAAGAAATAAAATAAAAGAATAAAAATGGCAGAAATAATGCGTAAAGAATGAGATGAGTCATTAAAACGGAATTCAAAATATTCAGGGATGGTAAGGGCATTGTTTAATGATTGAGTTTGAACACGTAAACGAGGTGCAACCACACTCCAATTAACACTGGTGCCAATGTATAAACCAAGCGCAATCCAAACTGCTTCTAATCCGGCCACGTAGGCATAACCGGGTAAGCCTAATAATAACCAGCCACTCATGTCCGATGCACCTGCACTAATTGCTGTCGTCCAGCTGCCAAGCTTTCTGCCGCCGAGAATGTAGTCGGATTGATTATGTGTGCGTCGTAAGGCAATCCAGCCGATTGTAAAGATAAGAAGTAGGTAGGCGCCAAAGGTTATAAAGGTGATGTTTTGATCTGTCATCGCTGTTTTCGATCATACGGTTTCATGACAGGGAAAAAACTTTTCAGCTGGAATATGCTGAGTAATGATGTTTGTACAAAACGCTAACATATCATTACGAATCTCAGCAGAGTAGCCTATGTTATTATCTTCTTCCTCCATAGGCGCTGAAAATAGTTTTTCATCAGGATAAAGTTTCTCTACTTTTCGGAAGTAAGCTTTTGGCAATCTAAAACTGCCAAGACTGACGGAATGGACTAAGTCCACATTTATCCTTGAGAATAGACGAGTAAATAACTCTGTGTACTCTTTCTTATACTCTTTTGTGTAGATGAGCGGGTCGAAGCGTAACCCTATCTGCCAACCGGCTTGTTGTAAGTCAATGATCGCATTAAGTCGTTTTTCGATATTCGGTGCTTTATGTTCCAGTGCTGAAGCGATCTTGTCGGGCGTAAAACTAAATGCGATAACACAGTTTTGAATAGGGTTTCGTTTTAATAGGTTTCTAGTCTGTGTGCTTTTGGTTCTTAACTCAAGTAAGGCGTTTGGGTTTTTTTCAAAAAAAGGCAAGAATTCATCAGTAAAATTAGTCACGGGATCTAGCGCAAGACTGTCGCAATCATAACCAGAGAAAAAATGTACAGCTTGACCATTGTGTTGTTCTAACGATGCATGCATGTCTTCAATGAAATCTTCGTAGTTTATAAATAAAACATAATGCGCTGACTGGAACATGCCTTGTAGAAAGCAATAGCGGCAGTCATACAGGCAATTCAGCATGTGTGAAAAATAATAATTATGTTCAGCACCAATGGCATACTGTTTAGGCGTGGGCAGTACCATGCCTTTATGTTTTTTGGCGAGGATTAATGCAGGTTGTTTCTTTTGTAATCTAAAGTTCTGCGACTTGCGATTGAATATTTCACCGTAACGTTCACATGCCACCTTTGATGCATAAGGAAACCGCTTAAGAATGTCCAAAGTGCGAGGGTGTTCTGCAATCTCTGCTTCAATGTAGATCGTACTAATCATGGATTACAAAATCCGACTCGGCGAGCTTGGTATGTATCTTTTTATTGAGTTCTTTGCCATTTTTTATATCGCGCAAAGATTGGATGATATCTTCTTTAGGAAATCGCACAGTCCATTGGCGCAATAAGCGGGCAAGATGGAGACGTTCTGATTGTGTGAAATGGTATTGCTCAATCAGTGACTGGTAATGATCTGGAACAGCTTTTATTGAATTAAGTTCTTCAGCGAGAGGTCTAAGTGCTTCCAGAACCTGTTCTATTGTTGTTTTATGTTTAGCGATTAATTTTTTAACAACATCAGCATTAATTTTTTCAACAGGGTGTTCCTGGTTATCCGAAACTATCTTCAAACAATGAATTAATTCGGCTGTACCGAGACGCAGTGCCATTTGGTAAAAGCCAGAGGCCTCCATGTCGAATAGAGCTGCTTGATATTCAGTTGCAGGGGCATCATGCGTAATTAAAGCTGCGCTAGTGCAATCTGTCTTAAACAGAATTTGTGGATACCACGTTGTTGTATGTCGATCGTCCGTAATCTTGTTAATAAGACAGGCTTCACCAATGGCTAGGTTTGCATGACCAGCAACACCGATGTTTAACCAGATATCTGTAGAAGAGGTTTGTAAACATGCATGATGATACGTCACCGCTGCTGCTGCGTTAAGCTTACCGATACCCGTGATAGCGAGACTGATAGTTTTATCTTGAGATTGATAGAGACGAAACAGTTCGTGTTCTTTTAATTCAGAAAGTTTGAAATGCTGAATCAGTGGTTCTGCTTCGCAGGGTAATGCACAAAAGAGATGTCTCATTTCGATAGACGCCCTTTATTTTCCAGAGCAGTATCAATAAAGGCTTGCCAGGTTTCGTCCGGCACCCAGATAGCTGACATATCATGTTTCACCGTTTCATCATCACAATCTTGTTTAATAACTCGATACAAATAGACAAAGGCCGATACGCGCCAATTGTATGCGCAATGGACTAATATATTTTTTTCTTTGTTTTGATCCATTGCTTGAAAGAAACGTTCTAAATCATCAGGTTCAGGTTTTTTAAAATCGACCGGGATGTGAATGTAATCCATTGCACATTCCTGCACCACAGTAGCCTCATTTTCGATCGCACCGGGTGAGTCAGATAATGCTAAGTTAATAACCAGATTAACACCGGCTTGTTGTATCGATTTAAACTGCTCAGTCGTTGGCTGTGCCGCTGTATGCAAGTTATTGGATATTTTGCGATATGTTTTTAAGTCTTCAAGCATATTTCTTTGCCATAGTGTTCTGCTAGGGTCTCAAATTCTTCGCAGTGCTCATTCGTTCCATGTTTTTCTGCACCTTTCAGAAAGATATTTATCTTATTTAAGAGCATATCAATTGCCGCCTTGCGATCGACTGCATTTAACGGTTGTGATGCGATGCATTTTTGCAGAGCCATAATCCGAAAACGATCCATTCCCCAATGCTGTCTTGATAACTGGTCATCATGGCCACCAAATTTATTCGTTAATGCCTCATCAAGAAATAGCACCGGATACTGGCAACAAATCCGTAACCACATATCGTAATCTTCACATGCAGGGAGTGTTTCATCAAACAATCCGACCTTATCAAACAGTTCTTTTTTAATCATTGCCGAGGAGGGTGAGATTGCACAAAGTGGTAGGCAGTATTGAAAGATATTACCACCGTGTTTTTCATGTTTTTTGCCTTGGTTTAACAGCTTGCCGTTGCGATACCAGGTCTCATTGGTATGGCAGAAGAGATAGTCCGGATTTTCAGCCAGTGCGGCGCATTGTTTTTCAAGTTTGTCGGATTGCCAACTATCATCGGAGTCGAGTAAACATACCCAGTCGTTTGTTGTAGCGTTTATTCCAGCATTTCTCGCTGCACTAACACCTCTATTCGTTTGATGAATGTAACGTATTTGTGGGTAACTATTCTCGATAAGTTGTTGCGTGCTATCCGTAGAGCCGTCATCAACCACAATAATCTCGGTAGCCGGGTATGTCTGGGCAATAACCGATGCCAGAGCGCGTTCGAGTAACGCCGCTCGGTTGTAGGTCGGGATGATGACTGCAACTTTAAACATGCCAAAATAGGTGGTGTCAGTTAGAATAGCGCGCTCACGATAAACGACTTAATTACTAAATGGAACGCCTCAAAGATAAAATTGCAGTTATAACCGGCGCAAGTAGCGGCATAGGTGCTGGAATCGCAACATTGTTCGCAAAAGAAGGGGCTGCAGTAGTCGTGAATTATTGTCGTTCTAAGGCGAGCGCTGAGAAAGTCGTTGAAGAAATAAAGTCCTTGGGTCAACGTGCTATTGCTGTTCAAGCAGATATGGCAAATAAAGAAGATATTGAGCGTCTTATCGCAACGTCTTTAGCTGAATTTGGTCGTATCGATGTCTGGGTTAATAATGCCGGCGCAGATATTCTTACTGGAACAGGCGCGAAGGCCAATCTGGATGAGAAGTTGGAACAACTATTAAGTGTTGATCTCAAGGGTACGATGAATGCCTGCTGGTCGGTGACGTCAATCATGCAGAAGCAGGGTGCGGGCGTGATTGTAAATATGGGTTGGGATTTATCGATACACGGTTTTGAAGGTACGAACCCACAAATATTTGCCGCATCAAAGGCTGGTGTATTGGGTTTTACCCGTTCCTTTGCCAAAACAGTGGGCCCTGAAATTCGAGTCAACATGATTTCACCGGGATGGATTGCTACATCGTTTGCTGAAGAACATATGCAAGATGACTATTTCCAAGCTAGGACAAAAGAAATTCCGTTGGGACGTTTCGGAAAACCGGAAGATGTCGCTGCTACGGCGCTCTTTTTAGCCTCTGATGCTTCATCTTATCTGTCCGGCGAGTCCATCAATATCAATGGTGGCTTGGTTTAATTAACAAAAACAATATTTAATATTATGTCTGAAGAATCTAAAAAGAACGGTATCAAGGTACGCACAGAAGTCATGGGTAAAAAGTTTGTCCAACGGGCGGTTGATAACACAACGGAGTTAACCGCGCCGTTACAAGACTGGATCAATGAACATGCATGGGGCTCAACTTGGCAGCGAGATGGATTGCCGCGTCAAACTCGTTCACTAGTGACCATTGCAATGTTGGCTGCTCTGAAAGCGCCAACTGAATTAAAAGGCCATGTCCGTGGCGCATTAAACAATGGTTGTACCGTAGAAGAGATACAGGAAGTATTGTTACATTCAGTTGTCTACACAGGCGCGCCTGCAGCACAGGAAGCGTTTCGTGCGGCTCAAGAAGTTATAGATGAGTGGCAAAAAACACAGGATTAATATAAGTACGACGGTTTTAGTCTATGTGGTTTTAGTTTGATGGCTGATTAATTCAGTTAATGGCTGCGGCATACCAATTTCATATCCTTGGACATAGTCAACGCCAATTTCTTTTAACATATCCTTAATTTCATTATTCTCGACAAATTCTGCAATGGTTTTCATTTCCATTACCTGAGCAATATCGGTTATTGACTTAACCATCGCACAATCAATTGGGTCATCAATAATATCTTTGACAAACATACCATCAATTTTTAAATAATCCACAGGTAGATTTTTTAAATAAGCAAACGACGATAAGCCACTACCAAAGTCATCTAAGGCAAACCGACATCTCAGGTCAATGAGGGTTGAAATAAACTTCTTGGCAATACTAAAATTGGAAATAGCGGTTGTCTCAGTAATCTCGAAACATATTTTTTCTCCATTAATCCCCGACTCATGTAGCTGATCAATAATAAACTCCAGTATTTCGGTAGAGGTTAAGGACTGGCCTGAAAGATTGATTGAGCAAAAAGTAATTCGCTCTAGAAACTTTGGATTGTTTGTCAGAAGACTAAAGGCATGTTTAATCACCCAATGATCTATTTTTGATACTAGGTTGTAACGTTCAGCTGCAGGCAAGAAAGCTCCTGGTGGAACAATCTTTCCTTGCTCATCTATCATTCGAACTAGTAGTTCATAATGCTCATCGTTGTTGCCAATAGTAGACTCAATGACCTGTGCATAGAGACAGAACCGGTCTTCTGACAGGGCTCGATTAATTCGAGATACCCATTGCATTTCACCATGATGATGTGCAATCTCGACATCCTTAGCATGCGAGACATGTATACGGTTTCGGCCTTTGTCTTTCGCCATAAAACAGGCTGCATCGGCATCTTTTAGTAATTGTGTTAGATTAGGTGTTGCTTCGGAAATTGGTACTAAGCCAATACTGACGCTTACCGTAAATGAGTGTTCTTCCCATACGAATTGATAATCTTGAATAGCGTTTAATAATGCTGTGGCTACTCGCTGTGCATCTTCAAGTGAGCAATGTTCCATCAACACACCAAATTCATCTCCACCTAGCCGCGCCAGAGTATCGCGTACTCTTACAACGTCTTTTAGTACAGAGGCAAGCTGACGCAACATCTCATCGCCTGCGATATGGCCGCAAGTGTCATTAACTACCTTAAATTGATCAAGATCCATGAAGCAGAGGGCATGTTCATTGTTATTTTGTACTATGGTTGAGAGCAGACGTTCGGCGCGATTTTCAAACTCACGTCGATTTATCAATCCGGTTAGATCATCATGGGAAGCTTGGAAGTTAAGTTTTTCTCCTGCTTTTTTGAGTTCGGTAATATCATGTACTATCGACCATATATAATCGATATTATCTTCCCCTTTAATTAAAGAGCCATTTAGCAATACGGGTACTGTATGCCCATCTTTGTAAATGTATTCCTTCTCATAAGGGCCGTACTGACCTGTATCTTTAAGAAGCTGGAGTTGTTTGATTTCTTCTGTTTCATAACTGCGTGGAGTAATGTCCCAATAAGAAAGTTCTAAGGTCTCTTCTTTGCTATAGCCAATGATATCGAGGTAACCTTTATTGACGTCAATGAGAGTACCGTCCATTTTGCATAGTGCCATCCCAACCTGTGAAGTTTCAAACATGACACGATATTTTTCTTCCGAACTCCGCAATTTATTTTCCATTTTTTTGCGATCGGTAATATCGATTGCCGAACCGATTATCTGATTGATTTTGCCGTTCAGGTCATAAAGTGGAGCGAGTATAATATCTATGGTGATAAATTCATCATCTCCCATTCGTACTCGCTCATCGTGACGAATCGTTTGCCCCATCGCGGCATTATCTAATGCAGTTTGTATCCGAGCTTGTGCCTCAGGTGAATAGGACCACCAATAAGTTTCTGCAAAAGGTTTCCCGATGACGTTATCACGACTTAATGAAGCTCTCTCAAGGGGTGCTTTATTCGTATCAATCAGTATCCCATCAGTTGAAAATAAGCCAACAAACGTGAACATGCTGTCTAGGATTTTTCTTTGCTGGTCTTCATTATGATGCAAGGTATTTCTTGTTTGAAGAAGAAATAGTCCTATCAGGCTAGTAAGACATATAACAAAAATAGCGAGGCCACGATTTGCATAAACGAACCACATCTCTACACCATCTGGGGACGCAATGAAGCCAATGATTGTAAACAAGGTACTGACCGTAGCAGAGATAAACAGGAGTGATGGTTTATTTGAAAATAGCGCTATCAGAACCACTAACACGTAGGCTAACCCCATTGCTACGCCGAGCTGAATTTTTGAGTCTATATATAAAATGATGACGGCTATAGTCATTGCTATGCCGAAGCAGGCATATGATTTTATTTTTATTTTTGTCATATATTCCTTTATAGACGACAAAGCCAATAACCAAAATGGTGATACAGTTTAAATCAATAATGAATCAATGAGTGTATATTATATTTAGCTAATTTATCTCTGCCTTTAAGAAAATCTAACTCGACAACAAAAGCACAAGCAGCAACTTCAGCTCCGAGCATTTCGATCAGTTCACAACTTGCCGCAGCTGTGCCGCCAGTAGCAATCAAGTCATCTATTACTAAAACACGATCGCCTTCTTTTAGAGCATCGTTATGTACTTCTAGTGATGCAGAACCGTATTCAAGATCATAAGACATGCTTTGTACATCGTAGGGTAATTTCCCAGGTTTACGTAATGGTACAAATCCAACACCAAGCTCCCATGCAGCGAGACTACCAAAGATAAAACCTCGTGCTTCCATACCTGCTACTGCAGTAATGTTTGTCCCAAGAAAGGGATAGATTAACTGGTTTACCGCCAATCGCAGCATAGCGGGTTCTTTCACTAATGGCGTAATATCCTTGAATTGTATTCCTGGTTCTGGGAAGTCTGGGATATTTCGAATATGCGCCTCTAAACGTCTCATGTTTTGTCTCCGAATTACGTTATAATTTTTTCTCTATAATAAACGCTAATTAATAAAGAAGGGAATTTCTCTGACTTTCTAAATAAGATTTATCTAGATAATGAAGAAATAATACAAATGCAGTCATTTGAAACAATATATGAAGCAGCCATAGACATAAAAGGTGGAGCTGATGCCTTGGAAGCATTATTACCCATGCCACGAACAGAAAAAGAGCTTAAAAAACTCTCAGACGACTTCTGTTTATCGAATATGTCTCGGCGTATTTTTCAGGCCGGTTTAAATCGAAAGATTATTGATAATAAATGGCCTGCATTTGAAGAGGTGTTTTATCAGTTTGATATCAATGCTGTGAGGATGATGAGTGATGATGACTTACAGAAATTGATGGACGAAAAACGCATTGTTCGCCATTGGGGTAAGATTCAAAGTGTACGTCATAATGCACAAACTATTTATGACCTAAATGAAGAACAGGAAGGTTTTGTTAAATACCTCGCGGAATGGCCTTCTGAAAATATTGTTGAGCTCTGGGATATTCTAAAAAAGCGCTTCAAACAATTAGGTGGTGCCTCTGGACCGTATTTTTTACGGCGTGTAAAAAAAGACACGTTTTTTTTAACACAGGATGTAATCAGGGCAATGGCGCGTTGGGGCGCTATTGATGAAGAGCCCAAAAATAAAAAACAGAAGAAACATGTGCAGGACTGCATGAACGTCTGGCAAGAAGAAAGTCAGAAACCATATTGTCAAATAAGCATGATCCTGGCCCATTCAATAGACTAATCATGGGACGTTGGCGACCACCGGCACCTAAGTCTGCCCCGTACATAACTCCAGAAGGTTATAGGAAACTGGAGCAGGAGAATGCTGCTTTATGGACAAAACGTAATGTTGTCGCAAAGGCCGTTACCGCAGCAGCAGCAGAGGGAGATCGGTCTGAAAATGCTGAGTATATCTATCGTAAAAAGCAATTACGCGAGATTGATTCACGTATAGGTTATCTGCAACGGCGCATGCCAAAACTGACGGTCGTCCGAGATGTTCAGGATAGATCTCGAATATTTTTTGGTGCGTGGATAACCATTGAAGATGAATCTGGAGTAGAGCGGCGTCATCGCATTGTTGGTGCCGATGAGTTCGATGAAAATGAACAATATATTACGGTTGATTCGCCATTAGCAAAACTTATATTGGGTAAAACGGTTGATGATGAAGTCATCCTTGAAAGACAAGGAACAAAGCAGGTTTTAACTATCATCGATATTGAATACATTGTTTAAAAATGTCGTAGCACTAATGCAATTAAATCTATCAGCAAGGTGAGTTTAATGACTAATAAAATATTAATCCTATTCCTCATAATTTTCTCTGGCTTTGTTAATGCAGGAGAAGGTCAGGATGCTATTTATTCTATAAGTGCAGAAAGACCCGGCGAAGAGGTGTATCAATCAGTTTATAAAGCACTGGAAGAATCACGTTTCTATGTCATCTTTGAGGCAAATATTGGTAAAAATCTGGCGCGTAACGCTGAGCGTTGGGGCGAAGAATACAACAAGAATAAATTCGATTATGTAAAATCAATGGTGACCTGTAATCCTTATTATACTAATCAGGTCATGAATCTTGCCCCGGAAATGATGGCGCTTTGTCCAATATCACTCACAGTTATGTCTAAAGAGGGAAGGACAACTGTTTTGTTTAGACGATTAACGCCTCTTGCAAAGGGCAGTGCGGCTGAAGATCTATTATGGGAGATCGAAAATACAATAATTGCTGCAATAGAAAATGTAATTGTTAGGTAAAATTATTATTGCTCGGGTGAATCGTGTTTCACCAGTTTACCTATTTTGTTGCGCCATCGACCTTCTTCTTCATTGTCGAGTTCTGATTCAACGAGTTTGGTCAAACCGATGTAATCTATCTTGCCGGTACCTAATAATGGAATATTATCGATAATCATGACCTTTCTGGGAATAGCCAGCTCGCTAATATGATTGTCTTTGGCCGCGCTTTGTAATTGTTTTCGTTCTGCATTTTTATTGTTTGTAACGAGGATGATTTTTTCTCCTTTACGGTCATCATGCACAGCAACAGCAGCATAGCTAATATTAGAAATAACTCTGGAGTTAGGCATTGGCCAGGCCAACACAGCCAGTTCTTCAACAACTGAGAGCGATACCATCTCACCACCGATTTTGGCAAAGCGTTTTGCCCGCCCGAGTATGGTTATATACCCCTCATCATCAATATCAGCGATATCGCCAGTGTCATACCAGCCAGAGCCACGTTCAGTTGATGGCGGTTCCAGTTCACCTGGTTTGTTATGTAATAAATATCCTTGCATGACATTGGGGCCTTTAACGACAAGCGCACCCCCAAGATCTATACCTTCTACCGGTCTAATGTAACACTCCATGCCGGGTAGAATCCGACCAACTGTCCCTGTTTTGTTCTGCATTTTATTATTTGCTGAGATGACCGGGCTGGTTTCAGTAACACCATAGCCTTGCAAAATTTTTATGCCAAACTTTTCCATCCATAATTGAACAGTGTCTTCATGTAATTTTTCAGCACCAGCAACAACATATTTTAAGGAATTAAAATCGAACGGATCAGCATAACGAGCATAACCTTTAAAGAAAGTGTTGGTGCCAAAAAACATAGTTGCACGAAGTTCATAAATTAATTCAGGAATAAACCGATAATGTAATGGTGTTGGGTAAAGAAATACTTTTCCGCCACCGATTAGAGGCATCAAAAAACCGGCATTGAGCCCAAACGAATGAAATAAGGGTAAACAATTAAATATGATATCCCTTGTGGTAAAGTTGATGTAACAGCTCACCTGGGCGTAATTCGATAAAATATTACTGTGTGATAGAACAACACCCTTTGGGTGTCCTTCGGAGCCAGAAGTAAACAGGATTACGGCTGCGGCATCAGGATTCGTGTTCAGGTTTTGCCTGGCATAATGTTTCGCTGGATTTCGACTCTTATACAAGGCAGCGAGTTTTGTTGTGAGTCTTATCTGTTGTTTAAGATCTTCCAGATAAATAACGATATAGTCTTGTTCCAGATCGGTAGCCAGTTGTTCCAGACCGGCATTTATAATAAAAAGTCTGGATGTATATATAGTTTTTATTTGTGCCGTTTCACAAGCACGTTTAATCGCAAGCGTCCCAGAGGTGTAATTTAGCATTGCCGGTATGCGGCCAATGAATTGCAGTGCGAAGAACACTACAGGCATAGCATTAACATTGGGCATCAATACGCCGATGTGATCACCCGCCTGCGTTTGTTTTTTAATTAAACTACTTATTAAAATGCTACGCAGGATTAACTGTTTGAAATTTAATGTTTCTCGCTTGATGTCTTCCAGAATTTCCAGCTTATTGCCAAATCGATTTTGTGAATCGACCAGGGTTGAAAACAGTGTTGTGCGTTGATTGGTTTTTGAATAGGCCAATTTGTACATCAGGTCTTGTAATTCTCTAGCCGTCGCTTTCCTGCGGTCATGTCCGGCAAGCTTGGGAGAAACCTTGATTTGTTCCGGGGGAAGAACTTTCATCGTGACCTTTGGGAACCAGAATACATGTCCACGACCCTTCATGTAGGACAAACGACTGTATTGTGCCCCCTCGATAGAAATAGGAAGGATCATCGCATTACTTTTGTCCGCGATTAATCCGGGGCCTTCATATATCTTCATTAAAGATCCCGTTACGGTAATACGTCCCTCAGGAAATATCACTGCCTTCTTGTCTTGTTTAATAAATTTGATCATGGACTTGATGGATAACGGGTTTTGAGCATCCATTTCAAACAATTGCACAAAGCTTAAAAAAGGCCTGAATGATTTTTTTGCAGCTATTTTGGTGTTGATGGCAAAGGTAGGTGTTTCTGGTAACCAGGCATACAATAAGACACCATCAAGTAGTGAGGTGTGATTGGCAATAATTAGTACACGATCTCCCGCTTTTGAATAATTTTCCATGCCTGTGACTTCAACCCGGTACAACAAGCGGAGTAATAGACGTACGAAAAATTTAAACAAACGGGTCATATCTGGTATTGTACAATTAAAAACAACATTGTAAGAATAGTCTATCTGTCCAGATAAACGATAAAGTATAATTCAGAAAGTTTTATTTCTAGGCGCCGGCAACTGTTTGTTGAACAATAAGGCTTTGGCCTGGTTGCAGGTGCTTCCCTTTCTTTAGCTTGTTCCATTTGAGCAAATCTTTGACGTGGATATCAAACTTTCTGGCAATCAACCATAATGAATCACCTTGTTTTACTATATAGGCATTGTTTGACTTATTATTCGCGACGGCTTTGATTAAACTGCCTTCCTTGTTGCTTTTATCCTGTTTAACCCAAACAGTTAGTTTTTGTCCTGGTTTCAACAGACTCTTTCTTGAAATACCATTCCATTGAGTGAGTTGTTTGACACTAATGCCATAGTGACGACCTATGTCCCAAAGATTATCACCACGTTTAACAGAATAGAGATAACGTTTACCATCACCCGTCTTTTTAAGGCCTTTAAATTTTCTGGCATCGGCACTTAATGTGTAATGTTTACTGGATTCTTTTGCAGTTGGAATCAACAGTGAGCGACCTGTTCTTATCCTGCTTCCCTTCAATCGATTGATCCCTTTTAATGCCGTTACACTGGTTTGATAACGTGCAGCGATCTGGCTTAGTGACTCACCTTTACGAATATTGTGTTGTTTCCAGCTAATACGTTCAGATTTGGGCAGTGATGCCAGCTTTTGTTTAAAAACATTGGCCTTGTCTGTTGGGATCAGGACGCGGTGAGGTCCATTAGGGTCTGTTGCCCAACGATTAAAACCGGGATTCAGGGTGTAGACTTCATCCATTGTCAAACCAGAGAGCTTGGAAACAGTGGCTAGGTCAATTTGGCTGCCAATATTAATACTTTCAAAATGTGGCTTATTTGGAATAGTTTTGAAACTAATATTGTATTTAGCATTATTTCTCAAGACTTCCGCAACGGCTAACAGGCTGGGCACATAACTTCGTGTTTCACGGGGTAGACGTAATGACCAAAAATCAATTTTCTTACCAGCTTTTTTGTTTCTTTTGATAGCACGTTCGACTCTACCTTCACCTGAGTTATACGCAGCAAGGGCATGAAGCCAGTTGCCGTTGAAACGTTTGTGTAAATCTTGCAGGTAATCCAAGGCGCCATCAGTAGCTGCAATAATGTCGCGACGTCCGTCATACCACCAGTTTTGTTTCATGCCAAAACGTTTGCCGGTTGCCGGAATAAACTGCCAGATGCCTGAGGCACGACTCGGAGAATAGGCAAATGGATGATAGGCACTCTCGACAATCGGGAGCAGCGCCAGATCGAGCGGCATATTACGTTCTTTTAATTTAGAGATAATGTGAAATAGGTAAGGTTGTGCGCGATCCGAAACCCGATCCATATAATCTTGATTTCGGGCAAACCACGCGATTTTATCCTTAACACTGCGTTTGTTTATATTGCTATCGAATTGCAGATCATCTTTGATTAAAAACCAAAGATTAGAATGGTCTTTTTTATGAGCGACCTGATTCTCGAGGTCATTCTCAACATTGATTTCTGAACTGCTTACCTCAGGCTTGTGACCGGCTAGATTTTTAGCAGTCAGTGTAAGTGTCTGGCTTTTATCTGCGGTCGGTGCGGGGTCTACTAAATCGGGACGGGTAGAACTGAGGTTACAAGCGCTGATTATTAGTGGTACTAAGCAAATAATTGCTTTACGTATCATATGCATGGCCGAATGCTAGGGACAGGATGCGTTTGGGTCAAGCACTAATTTTCATATAAAAAAATATTTTTTAGTAAGCCATTAAAAATTGTCCTTCCACTGCCGTACTGCAGCAAAAACATCAGCCGCTTTATTTAGTTTTTTACCCGAAAAATGGCTGGCCGCAGATATGACGTCAGGCTCTTCGCAACGTAAAAAGGGGTTTGTTTGTTTCTCTGCTGCCAATGTTGCGGGTACGGTAGGGCTGTTTAAATTTCTGGTCTCTTCAGCAAGTCGTAGACGTTCTTGTATCGCTGTATTATCGGGTTCGACGCTGGCAGCAAACTTAAGATTACTAACGGTATATTCGTGCCCACAATAGAGTAATGTACTATCAGGCAAGGTCTTGAATTTTGATAAGGAGGCGTGCATTTGTGGCGGCGTGCCTTCAAACATGCGACCACAACCGGCAGTAAACAGTGTGTCACCACTAAACACCATATCATCGGTATAATAGGCGACTGCACCAGAGGTATGCCCCGGCACATCCATTATCTCCAGACTTAGGGCCAACTCAGGTAGAGAGACAATATCACCTTCGCCGACTGGGTTGGTACTGCCTGCGACAGGCTCTAATTTCGGTGTATACACCGGGATATCGAATTGTTCAGTAATGCCAGGAATACCGCCAACATGATCCCAATGGTGATGCGTGACCATGATTGCTATAGGGATTAAACCTTCAGATTTAATAACATTTAGTACGGGTTCCGCTTCGCTAGGGTCGACAATAGCGACGTGTCGGCTTATCTTGTTTTTCAACAGCCAGATATAGTTATCCTTTAGCGCTGGTAGGGGTATGATCTCTAGCATGATTTTTCTATATTCCGAGTCAGTCTGTTAAATATGTGGTGTGTGAATTATTTATGAATTCTGGAAATACAAAGACATTATCACTAAGGGAAAAATTCTCAAGCTGGTTCAATGGTCCACTAGGTAGAACAGTCTATGCCGCTGAGATTGAGCAATTAGAGGATATCCTTCCGGGTTTGTTTGGTTATCATATTTTACAGTATGGCTATTCGGCAGAATCAAATTATTTGGCAGCATCCCGCATTTCGAATAAAACAGTACTGTTTTTGGATAATACGGAATTAAATAATAGCGTAACGGCAGTACATACCAGTGCAGAAGAATTACCGATTGCAATGGACAGTGTCGATGTCATCGTCTTACCGCACATTCTTGAATATTCCAAAGATGCACATAAGTTATTGCGAGAAATGGAGCGTGTTCTTATTGGTGATGGACATGTTGTGATAATTGGCATCAACCCCTTGAGTCTTTGGGGGCTTTGGCATTTATTTAAATGTTGGTGGGGTGAGATGCCATGGAGCGGTCAATTGATTTCAATCCCGAGATTGAAAGATTGGTTATCGTTACTTGATTTTGAAGTAGAAAAAATAAATGGTTTTTTCTTTTCGCCACCGTTAAGTAACCAAAATTGGTTAAAGAAGTTTATGCCGCTAGAACGATTGGGACGCTATTGTTGGCCGATATGCGGTGGATTATATGTTGTCGTTGCCAAAAAGCGCACCGTTCCCTTAAATCCGATCAAGATGCAATGGCGTGCTAAACGAAATATGATTGGGTCAGGAGCGATTGAACCCACAACACGAAACCGGTAAGGCAATCTTAAATTATTATGAGTGAAACAATATATATCTTTTCCGATGGCGCGTGTCGAGGCAACCCGGGGCCGGGCGGTTGGGGGACCTTGTTAAAATATAACGGTACAGAAAAAGAACTCTATGGTGCTGAAGCAGAGACGACTAATAATCGTATGGAATTAATGGGTGCGATCATGGGGCTTGAAGCATTAACAGATGAATGTGATGTTGTACTGACTACTGACTCTCAATACGTAATGAAGGGTATTACTGAATGGATGGACGGTTGGAAGCGTCGAGGCTGGAAAACAGCAGCGAAGAAGCCAGTAAAAAATAAAGATCTTTGGTTGCGACTAGATGTAGTCTGCGCACCTCATCAAATAAAATGGGAATGGGTCAAAGGCCACAGCGGACATGATGAAAATGAACGAGTCGACCAATTAGCAAACAAGGCCATTGATGAAATGTTTGCTGGTAGCACTTCATGAGGCAGATTGTTCTCGATACAGAAACAACTGGATTAGAACCCAAGCAAGGCCATCGAATTATCGAAATAGGTTGTGTTGAGATTGTTAATCGACGCAAAACAGATCGGCACTTCCATCAGTATCTTAATCCCGATAGAGAAATTGATGATGGTGCATTCAATGTGCACGGTATTGGCAATGATTTTCTCGCAGATAAACCACGCTTTGCTGATATAGCACAGGAATTTATAGATTTTATTCGAGATAGCGAACTCATTATTCACAACGCGCCATTTGATGTTGGTTTTTTAAACGCAGAACTTAAAAAATTAGGGAGAAAATGGGGCAAGACAGAAGATTATTGTTCCGTTGTTGATACTTTAATGATGGCGCGTGAAAAACATCCCGGCCAAAAGAATAATCTAGATGCTTTATGTAAGCGTTATGAAATAGATAATTCAGAACGCGATTTACACGGTGCACTACTTGATGCGCAGATATTGTTAGATGTGTATCTAGTCATGACAGGTGGTCAAGAGACCTTGAGCTTTGATTCTTCGCAAGAGCAACAGGCTCTAGAACAAACGCAAGCAAGAATTGTAGACGTTAATCGCAAACCGCTACGAGTCATTGAAGCAACGGCAGAAGAACTTGCGGAGCATGAAAAGTATCTGGAAAGAATTAAAGAAGAGAGTGGGGGGAAGTGTGTGTGGATTGATGGTGGGTATGATTAATATCCTTGGCTTATATCTAATGTAATCTAAAAGAGTTGCAGACAAGCATGTCACACAAAAGATATTTTCAGATACTCTCTCTAGTATTTTTTATTGAATTTTTAATCCTCGCTATATCACCTTACGATAGATCAGACTGGGCATTGGAAAATGTCTTGGTGCTGGTGTTTGCCATCGTCATGGCGGCAAGCTATAAAAAATTCACGTTCTCAAGAGCATCCTACTGCATGATTTTTATATTCATGTGCCTGCATGAAATAGGGGCGCACTACACCTATGCCAGAGTGCCATATGATTCGTTTTTAATATCACATTTTGATTTTAGCCTTAACGAGATGATGGGTTGGGATAGAAATCATTTCGATCGTCTGGTGCATTTTCTTTATGGTTTATTAATGGCCTATCCCTTCAGGGAAATCTATTGTCGTATTGCCTATGGCAAAGGTTTTTGGGGATATTTCTTTCCCTTCCTATTCACCATAGCCGCTTCAGTGACATTTGAATTATTCGAATGGGCAGCTGCAGAGGTGTTTGGTGGTGATTTGGGCGTAGCCTATCTAGGCACACAAGGCGATGTATGGGACGCACAAAAAGATATGGCATTAGCAAGTCTGGGTGCATTTATTGCGATGTTGATCGTTATTGGTATTCATCTATGGTTACAGAAAGATTTTGCTAAAGAATGGAAGACGAGTTTGCGTATTAAACGTAAGAAACCAATGGGGGAGGATGAGATTGCTCGATTGTTAGATGAGCAAGATAAGAAATAAAATCATATTTCACTTGGCCAATCAGTACATATGCTAATCTTTAAAATATGAAACGTACCAATCTTAACTTTATTATCGACACAATCGCATTTCTTGGATTTGTCTTATTGACGACCACAGGTGTACTAATGAGATACCTTTTACCTCCCGGTAGTGGAAGTTACTCAACAATCTGGGGGCTCGATCGACACGAATGGGGTGGTATCCATTTCTGGATTTCAGTTGTCTTTTTTTCAATACTGGCACTACATCTAGTCTTGCACTGGCGTTGGATTGCCAGCGTTGTTACAGGTAAAGATCATGAAGCTTCAGGTATTCGAGCCGGGCTAGGAATCGTTGGTCTTATCACTGTAATAGCACTCGCCGTGTCTCCGCTGCTAAGCCCGATAGAAATACAAAATAAAGAATCTTCATCTTATTCTAGTCATAAATCGAACGACATTTCGATAAGTGGTTCAATGACATTAAAAGAAGTAGAAGAGGCTACAGGTGTTCCTGCTAGTTATATTATCGAATCATTGGGGTTGCCGGAGACGACATCGGTAAATGAGAAGTTAGGCGCGTTAAAAAAGAAACAGGGTATTGAAGTAAAAGATGTAAGAGGAGTTGTTAAAGTTTATAAAAATTAGAGCTTCTATTCTTTTTGAGATCAAATTTCGCCTGATGGCGAAACCAATTTAAAAAAGAATAATGAAGATGATTATTTCACTGGATTCCCGTTTCGGCTTTGTCTCCTGAATCGCTCTAACTCCTGCACACCCCTCAAGGGGGTACCGAGGTCCATGCAGTCGTGCACGGGAATGACAAAGGTAAAACTAAAAAGGATGGCCTAGAAACCTAACCCATCCTCAAAAAACAATTAACTCTCAACTGCCTCTTTCGTCATCTTCTGCAATTCACCTTTTTCATAAAGGTCCAGAACGATATCGCAACCGCCGACGAGTTCGCCGTTGATGAAGACTTGTGGGAAGGTTGGCCAGTTTGAAAACTGTGGCAGGTTGGCGCGCATTTCGGGTTGTGCCAGTACGTCGACGAAACCGAATTCGACATCACATTCTTTCAGTGCTTGTACGGTTTTCATTGAAAAGCCGCACTGTGGGAAGTCGGGTGAGCCTTTCATAAATAGGACGACTGGGTTTTCTGCTAGAGTCGCTTTAATTTGTTCCATTGGTTCCATTACATATACCTCAAGTTATTATCTTAATATCGTGTTGCGGCGGATTATACGCGAATGAGCCAAGCAATCACCCCTTGTTGGGTTGCTTGTTCTAGCTCATTTAAATGTGGGCTGTCATACCGATTTCAAGTAACAGTATTCTTTCTGCAAATCATTGTTTTAGCTAGGATTGCTCGTTTAAGGCTTATTTCAGCCTTGATAGCGCATATTATTGTCCTTTAGCGTTATTCTGTAGTGAAAGGGCTGGAAGCGGATACTGACATCAGTATAATCCTAGCCAACATTTTACTGTGTCATTAAGAAACACTTAAATTTTCTATCCGGGGAGTATTTAGTATGAATCCACTCAAGTCAGTGCATGGCACGTTAGCACTTGGTTTTGTAACAGCTATAGTTGTTATGTTTTTGGTTGGCGGCAAGCCTGAGTTCAACCTATTGTCTTTAACGGTCTGGTTACATGTCTTTTTTGGCGTTATCTGGATTGGTCTGCTTTATTACTTCAATTTCGTACAAGTCCCTGCGGTTGGTGTGGCTTTAGCTGATGAGGGCGGTCCTGGTCCTGCTGCCATTAATAAATATGTCGCTCCTCGTGCGTTGTGGTGGTTTCGTTGGGGCGCATTAGGCACTTGGTTAACCGGAGCATCTGCACTGGAATCATTGGGTGTTGGTCTTAAAAATGCTTTCTTGTTACAAGAGGGTGGATTGGTTATTGGTTTAGGTGCCTGGATGGGCACAATCATGCTGTTTAATGTTTGGGTATTGATCTGGCCTAACCAGAAGAAGATCTTGGGGCTTGTTGAAGCCACTGCCGATGAGATTGCTAAAGGCAAATTTGTCGCACTAATGGCATCACGAACCAATACCTTTCTTTCTATCCCTATGTTGATGTGCATGGTGGGTTTTGGACATGGTCTACCTTTATAAGACTTAAGTATTTAATTTTTGTGTTTGAGCCCGGCTCATGGCCGGGCTTGTTAGTTATAGGGATGTGGTTTATGCCGCGGGTACAGGAAGTACAGTAGCGGCGAATTTTTAGAGTCGGATAAAGTTCGACTAGTCTGGAATGTAATCCAATGAGCAGTGCATTAATGTCAAATTATCAACCGTTGTCGATTGAGTTTATCAAAGGGTCGGGTGCCTGGCTTACTGATGCTCAAGGAGAACGCTATCTGGATGCACTCAGTGGTATTGCTGTTTGTGGTTTAGGACATGCGCATGCAGCTGTGCAAGAGGCCATTGCCGATCAAGCCGCTAAATTAATCCATACCTCTAATCTTTATCGTATTCCCTTACAAGAAAAGCTGGCTGAAAAATTAGTCCAGCATTCTGGTATGGAGAAGGTCTTTTTTGGTAATTCTGGTGCTGAAGCAAATGAAGCGGCGATAAAGTTAGCACGTTTGTATGCCAGTAATAAAAACATTGCTGATCCCGTCATTGTTGTCATGGAGAAGAGTTTTCATGGCCGAACACTGGCAACATTAAGTGCAACCGGCAATGCAAAAGTACATAAAGGTTTTGATCCTTTAGTCGAAGGTTTTAGGCATATCCCTTATAACGATATTGATGCCTTGAATGCGCTTAAGAATGAAAATCTAAATATCGTTGCTGTGATGGTGGAACCGATATTGGGTGAGGGTGGTGTCGTTATCCCTGATTTAGGTTATTTGAAAGCGATTAGAACATTCTGTGACGAACAAGATTGTTTAATGATGGTTGATGAGATTCAAACAGGAATGTGTCGAACCGGAAAATGGTTTGCCTTTCAACATGAAGATATTATGCCGGATGTTTTGACCTTGGCTAAGGCCTTGGGTAATGGTGTTCCGATCGGCGCCTGTGTTGCACGGGGCGAGGCGGCAAATTTATTTCAACCAGGCAATCATGGTTCTACCTTCGGTGGCAACCCATTGGCCTCTAGAGCGGCATTAGCAGTCATAGACACTCTAGAAGGCGATGAGCTCGCACAACGTGCAGAAGTGCTTGGGAATCGATTGTTAGACGGCTTTAAACAGGCGTTAAAGGATGTTCAAGGCATTAAAGAGATTCGTGGTGTTGGATTAATGTTGGCTATTGAATTAGAAGTGGATGCACCTGACTTAGTCGCGTTAGCATTAAAAGAAAAATTATTGATCAATGTAACAGCGGGTAACGTGATTCGTTTATTGCCAGTATTAGTGATGAGTGATTCCGAAGCAGATCAAATCGTATCTACATTGAGTAAATTACTAAAAGCCTATCTAGCTTGAAGGTGAGATTATGGAAACAAGACATTTTTTAACATTAAATAGTTTCAGTCGAGATGAGTTGTTGTCGATCATCAACCGTGCATCGGCATTAAAAAAACAAGTAAAAGAAAAAAACTATGACACGACATTGAATAATCGTGTTTTAGGGATGATCTTTGAAAAATCATCTACGCGCACACGTGTTTCATTTGAAGCAGGTATGGCGCAGTTGGGTGGTCATGCTATTTATCTTTCTCCAACAGGTTCTCAAATCGGACGTGGTGAACCGATAGAAGACACGGCTCGTGTTTTATCAAAGATGGTCGATTGCATTATGTTAAGAACATTTGAGCATGAACGACTAGAAACATTTGCCTCTTATTCCGATGTGCCGGTGATTAATGGCTTGTCTGACAGTTTCCATCCCTGTCAGTTGTTGGCAGATTTATTGACCTATTATGAAAATCGCGGCTCGATTGAAGATAAAAAGGTCGTTTGGCTAGGTGATGGCAATAATATGTGTCATTCCTATATGAATGCAGCAAAGATTTTTAATTTTCAGTTAACCGTGGCTTGCCCTGAAGACTATGAGCCTGATGCCGGTCTATTAGAGACCACAAAACAATATGTTTCGATAGAACGTGATCCGATGACCGCTGTTAAGAATGCGGATCTGGTGGTGACAGATGTTTGGGCCAGTATGGGACAGGAACAAGAACAGAATCAAAGAATGAAACAATTCGCGCCTTATCAGGTTAATACCGATTTAATGGAATGTGCTAATGGCGATGCCTTATTTATGCATTGTTTGCCTGCGCACCGTGGTGAAGAAGTCTCTGAGGCTGTTTTGGAAGGACCACAAAGTGTTGTTTGGGAGGAAGCGGGCAATCGTTTGCATTCACAAAAGGCCTTATTGGAATTTTTGCTCTGCTAGTTTTAGCATTGACCTGAAAAATTCTCATTCTGTTCCTGATATGTTCCAATTCAACTCTAACTTTTGTAGTAGAAGTCTCTATTAATGACGATGCATTTTTTATTGAGTAACGATGATGGTTATCAATCGCCAGCCTTGGCTGCTTTAGCGGAGATGTTGGCTGAACTCGGAAAAGTAACTGTTGTCGCGCCTGATAGAGATCGAAGCGGCGCGAGTAACTCGCTGACATTAGATGCACCACTATATGTAAAACAAGATAACCGCGGTTTCCATTATGTAAACGGGACACCAACTGACTGCGTACATTTAGCCATTACCGGTATGTTAGAGGAAGAACCTGATATGGTTATCAGTGGTATCAATACCGGTGCAAACCTGGGTGATGACGTGCTTTATTCAGGTACAGTAGCAGCAGCAATGGAGGGACGTTTTTTGGGATGTCCTGCCATCGCATTTTCTCTAGCAGGAGAAAGACAAACTGACTACAAACCTGCAGTAACCATCGCCAGAAAAATTATTGAATCGCTCATGCATAAACCTTTAGATGATGTGTTATTAAATGTGAATATTCCTGATATTGATTATGAACATATAAAAGGTATGACGGTAACGCGTTTGGGTAACCGACATAAATCTGAACCTGTCCTTGAGGCATTTGATCCACGCGGTAGAAAAGTTTATTGGGTAGGGCCCGTTGGCTCTGAACAAGATGCTGGTGAGGGTACGGATTTTCATGCTATTCGATCTGGTAAAGTTTCCATAACACCCTTACAAATTGATTTAACACGGCACCAGTCATTGAAATCGCTATCTAGTTGGATAGAGGGTCTAGACTGATGATGGCTGAACATAGTGGCATCGGCATGACGTCTCAACGCACACGTGATCGGCTTGCAGAGACATTGGTAAAAATGGGAATTAAATCAGATGTTGTACTTAATGCTATACGCAATACACCACGACATCTTTTTGTTGATGAAGCCTTGGCGAGTCGCGCCTATGAAAATACCGCACTTCCTATCGGGTTTAGCCAAACAATTTCACAACCTTATATCGTTGCAAAAATGACGGAAGCGTTGATAAAAGATAGAAACTTGGAAAATGTGTTGGAAGTGGGTACCGGTTGCGGGTATCAAACAGTCATTATGGCGCAATTTACCAAACGCATTTACACCGTTGAACGTATCAATGGTCTATTAATACGGGCGCGTGAACGTTTTCAAAAGTTGGGTTATACCAATATTCGTAGCAAACATGCAGATGGTAATATTGGTTGGCCAACACATGCCCCATTTGATGGCATTATTGTCGCAGCAGCTCCTATTGGTGTCCCTGAAGCATTATTGGAACAATTGGCTATTGATGGACGCTTGATTATTCCTGTTGGCAAGTCTGGTGATCAGAAATTATTATTGATTACCCGTAAAGAAGATGGGTTTGAGGAAGAAATTATTGATTCGGTAAGTTTCGTACCCATGCTTGGTGGCATTGATACAACTTAAAAGGGATAGGATGAGATCTTGTTATAAGAATGTATTTTATTTGTTTATTATTATCTTGCTACAGGCATGTTCTGGAGTTGGTGTAGCCCCGGTCGCCAATCGTGGTGAAGTTAAAGAAGCAGCGCCGACAACCACACAACGCGGTACCACCTCACAATCAAAACCAGCACCAAAAGCTAAATCGACCATACAAAATAAATCGGGTTACCATATAGTTGGTAAAGGTGACACCTTATATTCAATTGCCTGGCGTTATAACCATGATTATAAAGCGGTAGCAAGCTGGAATAAGATCAATGCCCCCTATACGATTTATCCAGGGCAACTAATTCGTTTAAAACCCGTTCTTCAAAAGAAAGCGGCCCCTATAAAACCAAAGCTGATTGTAAAAAAAGCACCCCCCTCACCACCAAAGCCAGTAACTAAACCAATACCTAAAAAGCCAGTTAAAAAACCAAGTGTTGTTGCGCAAAAAAATAAGCCCAAGGTGGCATTACCAAAAGGTCCCATTAAATGGTCATGGCCGACAACAGGAAAATTAGTCAAATCTAATTCACCCACATCAAAAAAAGGGATAGATATCTCTGGCAAATCTGGACAGCGCATAAAAGCCGCGGCTGCTGGTGAGGTTGTATACAGTGGGAGTGGACTTCTCGGTTATGGTAAGCTTATTATCATTAAACATAATGAAACGTATTTGAGTGCCTATGCATATAACAGCAAACTTTTGGTCAAGGAAGGCGATAGAGTCAAAGCTGGTCAGCAAATCTCTGAAATGGGACAAGACCACACCGGTCGTACTGTGCTTCATTTTGAAATACGTAAGAATGGCAAACCTATCACGCCTACCAAACACCTGCCTAAAAAACGTGCATAAGTATTCATCGTAACGGTGATTGTATGAAAGACGACACGACAAACTCAAAATCAGAACAAAAATCAAAAGATAATGAGAACGATGACGTTTCCGTGAGCAATGAAGCGTTGGAAAATATCGACGAAAATGCTGATAAGGAAGATGAGAAAAATACTAAAAAAATAATTACTGAAGCAGCACCAGTTTCATCTGGCGATTTGGATGCAACGCGTTTGTATTTGAATGAAATTGGTTTTTCTCCCTTATTGACTGCTGAAGAAGAAGTTTATTTCTCACGAAAGTTATTAAAGGGTGATGAAGCTGCTCGAAAACGCATGATTGAAAGTAATTTGCGTCTTGTCGTAAAAATTGCACGTCGATACATGAACCGTGGCCTTGCGCTTCTCGATTTAATCGAAGAAGGCAATCTAGGCTTGATTCGTGCTGTTGAAAAGTTTGATCCAGAAAGAGGATTTCGGTTTTCAACATATGCTACCTGGTGGATAAGACAAACAATCGAGCGGGCATTGATGAATCAGACGCGAACGGTACGTTTACCGATTCATGTTGTAAAAGAGATTAATATTTATTTACGAGCTGCACGAAAGCTTGCACAAACTCTGGATCGTGAACCTAGTCCGGAAGATGTTGCTGAAATGCTCGATCAACCGATAGATGTTGTTAAGCGCATGTTAGGGTTAAACGAGCGAATAACCTCGGTAGATAGTCCTAGCCCCTATGATTCGGATAAATCTTTGCTAGATACCCTACCGGATGAGCATAATCTGGACCCATCGCGATTATTACAAAATAATGATGTCAAAGAGCATATTGATACTTGGTTGAATCTGCTTACTGACAAACAATGCGCAGTTGTTGAACGGCGTTTTGGTTTGCATGGCAGTGATGTGTCCACATTGGAAGAAATTGGCAATGAATTAGGCGTCACCCGAGAACGGGTCAGACAAATTCAGATTGAGGCGATTAAGCGTTTACGACAAATATTACAAAGAGAAGGGTTCTCACTTGATACCTTAAATATGGAGAACTAATTATCCGATAGAAACAAGCAGGCAACGACATCTCTGCCTTCATCTAGCAATAAGTTGTAACTTCGACACGCGGCACCCGTGTCCATAATTTCCAAACCGATATTTTTTGAGGCAACATAAGCGTTTAATTCAGGGTTTGGAAAACTTGGTAGCGTACCGCTACCAATTATTATTAGTTCAGGTTGCCATAAAATGATTTGATCTAGATGTTGCGTTGCAAGATTCTGATAAGTGTCTACGGACCAGTTTTCAATTAGACGATCCTTTGAGATAACAAGATTTGTTTCTATAAGCGTGTCTTTTAATTTAAAAGAGTCATTAGAATAGGAAATAATTTTGTTTGATGTAGTAAATTCGCTATCAAGTTCGATCTTCATAGGTTTTTGACCTTATTTATAACATGATAAGCATTATATTGTAGTTAATAAAAATATTTGAATATTAAACGGGAGGTAAGAAAAAGTGAAAGTTATATTATTGGGACCACCAGGTGCAGGTAAAGGTACACAAGCAAACTTAATAAAAGAAAAATTTAACATTCCACAGATCTCAACAGGCGATATGTTACGTGCAGCAGTGAGTGCTGGAACACCGTTAGGTCTTGAAGCAAAGAAAGTTATGGATGCTGGTGGTTTAGTCTCTGATGAATTAATTCTTGGTTTGGTAAAGGAACGTGTTAATGGAGATGATTGTGAAAACGGTTATCTACTTGATGGTTTCCCAAGAACAATTGCACAAGCTGATGGTATGGTTAGCCTAGATATAGATGTTGATTATGTTGTTGAAATTAAAGTAGAAGATAGCGCTATAGTTAGCCGGATGAGTGGTCGCAGAGCGCATTTAGCTTCTGGTAGGACCTATCATGTTGAGTTTAATCCACCAAAGGTTGAAGGCAAGGATGATGTTACAGGCGAAGATATAGTACAAAGAGATGATGATAAAGCAGAGACCGTTAAGAAACGTTTAGATGTCTATCACGAACAAACATCCCCTTTAGTAAAATATTATACAGAGCTAGCAAACCAAGATGGATCTAAAACAAAATACGTTAGTGTAAATGGAATGAATGATGTGAATAAAGTGATGGACGATATACTTTCACAACTAACATGATCTTAGTTTAAACAATTTGTTTAATATCAATTGTTGTAAAAATCAGCATAAAAAGTATTAATTTTGTGATCTATAAACATTAATTTAAAAAAAATTATAGAAAAAAGATAAAACATGACTATAATTGTTTGCGTGTATGTTTAATGTAATGTATATATTCATTTTGTTAATACAAATATTCAGTTTCTAGGGGAGTCTCTAACCATGGCAAAGAAAAAAGCAAAGAAGAAGAC
>JAJFKL010000033.1 GCA_021773235.1 Gammaproteobacteria bacterium
AATTCTTTAGCGAATTTTGTTTTCCCCACACCTGGTGGGCCAGACATTAAAACAGGAATGAAGCGAATGGTTTTATTTTCATCCAGGTTAATCAATGCAAGTTGACGCAAATAAAAATCAATCACCTCTGTAAAATTTGGGAATGACTCTTTGAGTCTTTTAACGTCATTGATAACATTATCCTCTAACGAATTTAATGATCTCGTGTCACCTGAATCGAGCAGCTGTTTTAAATAATGTTTTCGCTTAGTGTTTGATTCTTTTTGTATGGCCTCTTCAATGAATTCTAAATTAAAAAGCTGAATGGTCTCTTGCTCACATTGAGTCACTTTTTCTTCGTCAGAAAATAACTCAATTATTTCAACACTCGATATTTTGGATAAATACTCTTTTGCTGTTTTCCTTTCATTGTCTATTATGTCTTTATCTGCCCCACGTTCGATGAGACATATAATGACAGGATCCATTTCTTCAATGACTGCATGAATCAATGGTGTTCGATCATCACTATCTCTAACATTTAAATTTGAAATATGTTTTGCTAGTTCCAACGCGACTGGTTCATTGCCGCATTTAATTGCGCTGATGATGGCAGGTTCTTTATGAAAGGTGTTAAAGGCATCAGCTGATGCATAGCCATTAATTAATCCTTTTACAGTATCGACAGACGTGTCAAAAGAAAGACAAGCTGTCAGCAGGAACCAGTCCACTTCTGAATTTTTTCCCAGTAGATGCGTACTCATTATTAAACCCTTTTTAATTTAACCAGTTGGTTTCATTAGGCAGGCAAGCAAGGACATTCGCAGGTAATAATTCAATGAATTCTTCTAGGTTTTTTTTCGGGATAGAGTTTGCGAGCAATGAGACTGACATGGCCATCATTTCTCTGTCTGTATAATTATTTTTACCAATGTTATAACCTGAGATTGTTATTCGACAGTTGTTAGGCGTATAACCTCGAGAATTATCAATGCGATCAACTGAAGGTGTAAAAAATGATCGACCACCACGTTGACCTTTCTTATAAGCTTTCCATTCAAAAGGTAGGCCAGTAAGAGAGCAATATCCTATATCGATTTGTTCTTTTAACCAGTTTTCAGTTAGCTCTACCTCAATTCCTGTTTTCTTAGCTTTTGAATTCAATTGGTAGAGTATCTTGCTTGCTCTGTTTTCATGGCGAGACTCCATAGCTCGTAAACACTCGGCTTCTCTATACCCCGGCTGGCAACTTCTTTTTTGATGATGCTTTTGATCAAAACATTTGGAGCATAAACGCTCGCGTTTCGACCAAAGACCAACATGGTCGCACTGGCTACATATTCCCTTAAATTTTGTTCTGCACATATTCATAATCTCCAAATGAGTACAATAAACGCTATATAACGTATAAAAGCGACATTATAAATGTTTTAATGGGATTGTCAATCCCATTTTGATATATTCACACGACAAATAATGATTATTAACTTTAAATTTGAGACTAAATTGATTAGGTACTATTTAAAAGAATTGATAGCAGACAGAGAATTTCATGAAGGGCGACGAATCACGTTAGATGAAGTCTCTAAAGCAACAGGAATTCACAGGAGCACGTTATCCAAGATAGCTAATATAAAAAGCTACAATACGACAACCGATGTCGTGGATAAGCTATGTGACTTCTTCCAAGTAGACGTCGAAAAAGTTATAAAACATGTTTGAGAGCTGACAGCAATGTATTAACTACAAGGAATAGTAATACTCATGGGGCCACCAACAGATAAACTCGAAGATGCAACACGCGAAGAGATCGATGCAAAACTCGTGGCTGCTGGTTGGGTTATACAAGATAAGAAGAAAATTAATCTGTTTGAAAAACTCGGTGTCGCTGTTAGGGAAATGGATACTGATACTGGCCCAGCCGATTACATGTTGTTTATTGAAGGCAAAGCGTGCGGCATCGTTGAAGCAAAGCGCGAAGGAACAGAACTCGGCGGCGTGGCAGAACAATCCGCACGTTATGCATCTTCCACCGTTAAGTTTATCGAACGCTGGGTACCGGATGATCAACCGCTACCTTTCCTTTATGAATCTACCAATCACGAAATCCGCTTCCGCGATGAGCGCGATCCACATCCACGTTCTCGTTTCGTGTTTCACTTTCACAAACCAGAAACCTTCAAAGCCTGGTTAGAAGAGAGCGATACGCTAAGGTCTCGCTTACAAAACGACTTACCCGAGCTGAATACCGATCCATTGCGCCGTTGCCAAATCTCCGCTATCCACGGCATCGAGAAATCACTCAAAGCAGGCAAGCCCCGCGCCTTATTACAAATGGCTACCGGCTCCGGTAAAACCTATACCGCCGTTACTCAGGTTTATCGACTGGCCAAATTTGCCAAGGCTAAACGTGTGTTGTTCCTGGTCGACCGTGGCAACCTCGGCACCAATGCCAAGGATGAATTTGAACAATTCGTCATCCCCCACGATGGCCGCAAATTCACCCAACACTACAACGTCAACATCCTCGGTCGCGCTGGCATCCCCGATGCCACCAAAGTCACCATTTCCACCATCCAGCGTATGTATAGCCAACTCACAGGGCAAGAGCTGGATGATGAAGCCGATGAACATTCCGGGTTTGAAATAGAAGGCAGCACCATCAGTAAAGAACCCAGGCCTGTTGCCTATAACCCCGGCATTCCCATTGAAGAGTTCGATGTCATCATCATCGACGAATGCCACCGCTCTATCTATAACCTCTGGCGACAGGTGCTCGAATACTTCGATGCCTTCCTCATTGGTCTCACTGCAACACCCACCAAAAAGACCATTGGTTTTTTCAACCAGAACCTGGTGTCTGAATACACCCACGAAGACGCCGTGGTCGACAAGGTTAATGTCGGCTACGACATCTACCGCATCAAAACCGAACTCACCGAACAAGGCAACACCATCGAAGCCGGCGCAGCCGTACAAATACGCGATCGGCTGACCAAGAAAAAGCGCCTTGAAATTCTCGACGACGAAGAAAAATGGCTCGCCAACCGACTCGACCGCAGCGTGTTAGCCCCCAACCAGATTCGCACCGTCATTCAGGCCTATAAAGACAACTGCCTAAAAGAATGCTTCCCGGAAAGAAAGTTTGAAGCAGGCAAAATGACCTGGGTGCCAAAAACATTAATCTTCGCCAAAGACGACGATCACTGTGATCGCATCGTCGATGCCGTGCGCGAAGTCTTCGATGAAGGCAACGCCTTCTGCAAAAAAATCACCTACAAAATCGGCAAACGCGAAGCAGAAGAAGCCATCAAAGCCTTCCGCACCGATCCACAATATCGCATCACTGTCACCGTCGATATGATCGCCACCGGCACCGACATCAAACCGTTAGAATGCGTCATGTTCATGCGCGACGTTAAAAGCCAGTCCTACTACGAACAAATGAAAGGTCGCGGCACCCGTGTTATCAGCATTGATGAACTACACAAAGTGACGCCAGACGCCCCCAGTAAAAGCCGTTTTGTATTAGTCGATTGTGTCGGTGTTACTGAAACAGATAAAACCGAAACTAAATCATTAGAAACCAAACCCAGTGTCTCCACTGTAAAATTAATGGAACAAATAGCACGTGGAGATCGCAACTCAGAAACACTCAGAGCATTAGGTAATCGTTTAATACGATTGGATTTAAAACTGAATGATCAACAACGCAAACACGTTAACAGCGTCATTAACGAAACACTGGGCACCAGTAAACCTCTGACACTGCTCGCCGGTGAACTCATACATTCCACTCATGAAGAGCCACTCATCGAAGCCGCAAAAATACACGCCAAAACCGAAGAGCCAACAGAAAAAGATATTCAAGCTGCGTTTAAACCAAAGGCCGATATTTTAATTAAACCCTTCCACAATCCAGACCTGCGCGAACTCATCGAAGAACTGCGCAAAAATACCGACCAACTCATCGACGACAGTGCCGATGAATTGCTCAGCGCCGGATATGATGAAGAGAAAGCCGAAGTCCTCATCAAAAACTGGAAACAATTTATACAAGACCATAAAAACGAACTCGACGCCATCCAGCTCATCTACCAGCAGCCCTACCAAAAGCGCCACCTGAGTTACGAGCAAATCGAAAAGCTAGCAGAAGAAATCCAGCAACCGCCGTATAATCTCGCACCCATCGAAGTGTGGAAGGCCTACGAGCAGTTAGAAAAAAATAAAGTCAAAGGCGTGCCGCCCAGAGAGCTGTTAACCAATATCGTCAGCCTTATTCGTTTTTCCACCGGTCTAAGCGACGTGCTCGAACCCTTTACAGAGTTAGTTAACAACCGCTTTGATAATTGGCTAAAGCAACAAGGCAAAGAATTTAAATCAGACCAACTTGCCTGGCTAAACAAAATAAAAGACCAAATCGCTCAAAACGCCGAAATGACAGTAGAAGACTTTAACTACATTCCTTTTAACCAGGAGGGTGGGTTGTTGAGGGCGCGGGAGTTGTTTGGGAAAGAATTAGAACCGCTAATCAGTGAACTCAACGGATATTTGATTGCATGAGTGAAATAGTAACAAAACATGACCTGCCAAGCAGCTGGAAATGGTGCACTCTCGATGATGTAGCTGATGTGGGAGCAGGTAACCCTGCCCCGCAAGGTGAAAATAAATTTGAAAACGGAAATATGCCATTCGTTCGTGTTAGAGATATGGGAAAACTCCAAGGACAAGTTAGACTCCACGAAGTTGGCGATTATGTAAATACAAAGGGTGCAGAGGGACTTAAACTAATTAAGAAAGGAAGTGTGCTTTTTACCAAGAGTGGCGCATCAACTCTTTTGAATCAAAGGGCAGTTCTTGGACAGGATAGCTATGTTGTAAGTCATATAGCAATAGCAAAACCTAAAGAAGGTATTTTAAGTGAGTGGGTCTACTATTGGATGAGGCTCATTGATTTTGGCAAATTGGCTCATGGTGCAAATATGCCATCTTTGCCCTTGTCTAAGGCAAAGGTTATACCTATACCACTTGCACCACCCGAACAACAAAAACGCATCGTCGCAAAAATAGAAGAACTCTTCTCTCATATCGACGCCGGCATCGAAGCCCTAAAAAAAGCCAAACAACTCCTAAAGCAATACCGTCAATCCGTCCTCAAAGCCGCCGTCACCGGCGAGCTAACCAAAGAATGGCGCGTGGCAAATAAAGACAAGCTCGAGCCCGCTTCCAGACTACTCGAACGTATACTTAAAGAACGTCGCCAAAAATGGGAAGAATTCGAGTCGGAAAAACACAAGGTTACAAACAAGTCTCCAAAAAATGAAGACTGGAAGAAAAGATACAAAGAACCTATCGATTTTGATTTTGATGATGAGATGGAACTGCCGAGCGAATGGGTACAAACAAGTCTTGATTCAGTAACCAACCTCCTGACGGATTACCACGCTAATGGAAGTTATAAGGTTCTTAAAGAATATGTGGTCCTAAAAGATGAACCAGACCATGCGGTATATATTCGGTCAAAGAATTTTGAAAAAGAAGATTATACAAATGATTTAAAATATGTCTCTGAAGAAGCGTATAAAAAACTTTGGAAATCAAAGCTATTTGGCGGTGAAATAGTAGTAGGAAAAATAGGGAATGCTGGCAGAGTTTATATTATGCCAGAAGCTAAAATGCCTACTACGTTAGGAATGAACCTTTTTATGCTGAAGTTAAATAAATATGTAAATAATGAATATATTTATTACATGCTGAAAAGCAGTCTTGGTGCTTTACAGATTTCGAGACGGGTTAAAGGGGTAGGAAACCCAACAATCGATAAGTTTAGTTTGAAAAATATATTCATGCCTCTTCCGAGCGAAGAAGAACAGGATGTAATAGTTGAGCTCATTGAAGATAAATTTGAAAAAATAAATAGACTTGAAAAAGATATTGATTTTCAATTGGTAAAAGCGAAAAAAAATAAACAGTCGATATTGGCTTCAGCATTTTCAGGGAAGATTTCTCAATGAGAATTACTAAACTTGCACGAGTTAAGAAGCTTAGGTTGTTTGATGATTTTAAATGGCCTACAGAACTCAATGACTATCAGTTTGGACAATTCAATCTTATATATGGCTGGAATGGGGTCGGTAAAACAACAATTAGTACATTATTTAGACAGCTAGAATCCGAGTCGGTAAGAGGGCACGAACCTTTAGAAAAGGATGCTGAGTATAGATTTGATTGTGATAACGGAACTACATTAACGCGTGTGGATGCAGATGAAGGAAACGCAAATGTTAAAGTAAGAGTGTTTAATCGAAAATTTATCGAAACTGTTATCAGCAAATCTCAGAGTAGCATTGAACCGATATTTCAGATTGGACCAGAAAACGTCCGAAAAGCAGAAGAGTTAGAAAAGAAGGAGAAAGAAGCCGCCAAATTAGAAAGTACAATACATGAAAATCGGAGAGAATCACGAGAGTTAGAAGGGAAGGTGAGCGAACTGGGGCATCGTATAGCGAGGAATATAAAGGACACCTTGCGTATCCACACGCCTTATCGTGCAACTAATTTTATAAGTGAATTGGATGCAGTTAAAGCTGATTTGGAAAAGCACAAATTAAGTGATTCAGAATATGGGGTAGAGTTAAGTAAACTCGATCAGCAGTCAAAACCACTGCTTGACAGCAAGATGATGGTCGATTTAATTGACCTAGAGGATTATTCAAAAAGAATCAGCGAAATTTTAAGTAAAAGGCCAATAGCCACTACTATTAAAAGGTTAGAAGACAATAGCCGTTTAAATATCTGGGTAAGGGACGGGCTTGCAATTCATTCTGGCGAAAAAGGTATGGCATGTGAGTTTTGTGGAAACACAATAAATGAAAAAAGAATAACAGAGCTTGAGAGTCATTTTAGCGAAGAAGTCGAGGAGGTGTTAAAACAAGCGGATGCTCTTAAAAAGGAAGGAGAAGCCGCGCTGACTGTTTCTGTTAGTAAGCTTAACAAGGCAGAGTTGTATGATGAGTTCGTCGACGAATATAGCAAAAGCATGGAGCTTATTGAAGAAGGTGTTGAAAGATGTCAAGGATCAGTAAAAGCCTTGGTCGAAAAGTTAAAACAAAAAATTGCTATACCAACTCAGCCTATCGATCTAGAGATCGAATTGCCGACTATTGAAATAACCAAAGAGATTGAACGAGTAAACGGATTAATCGCTAAACAGGATGAAAAAACGCGAGAATTCGACAAACATAAAGATAGATGCATAAATGCATTAAAGAAGCACTTGGTTGCGACTAGCGCAGGTGAGTATTTGGAAGCGAAAAACAAAGAGAAGAATAAGAACGAAGAGATAGTAACAAATAGCGCCGAAAAAAATGAAGCGGACAAAGATATTACTAGGCTTAAAGCAGAGTTAGAAGATCACCAGAGAATTCTTCCGGGTTTAAATATTATATTAAGAGACTTCCTCGGGCGAGAAGAAATAAAATTCCAAGCAAAGGAAGGCGGTTATCAGATAGTTAGAGATGAGCATATAGCAGAACATCTCAGTGAGGGTGAAAAAACAGCGATCGCTTTTTCATATTTCCTAATGAGTTTAGAGGATGATTCTTTCAATATTGATAACGACATTATTGTTATTGATGATCCAATATCTAGTTTGGATACAAATGCTGTTTACTATGCATTTAGTGTGATAAAGCAGAGACTATCTTCTTCAAATCAACTTTTCGTACTTACACACAATTTTCCATTTTTTAGGCAAGTTAAGAGGTGGTGGTCGAATAATGGTAAGCCAAAAGAAAACACACGTTTATATCAGTTGAGAAGACATTCAAATACGACAAATCTTGAAGAGCTAGATAAATTGCTGGCCAAATATGATTCTGAATACCACTACCTATTTAAGCAACTGCTTGAGAGTTCGAATTGTACCTCAACTGAAGCATCTGAGTATTTTCATATCCCTAATGTCGCTAGAAGAGTCTTAGAAGCGTTCATGGCCTATAGGAAACCGCAACAGTCAGGAAATTTCGAGAAAAGTTTAAGACTTTTATCTCATGATTCCGATTCATTCAAGCCTGTAGATTCTTCTACTACGGGCGTTCATAACTCTATATCAGAAATGGAGAGATTCACGCAAGTGCACTCTCATAATGAAAGAATTGACGATCAAGGCGATGATTATATAGCGATACTCGCGAAAACGCCTGAAATACTGAAGAACATCTTAAAATTAATTGAAGAAACTGCACCAAACCATTATTTAGAAATGTTTAAACTTTGTAATAGTTAAATGAGAATAGAAAAAATATGTCAGCATCAGAAATAGTAAACAAAGTTTGGAACTACGCCCACGTCTTGCGTGACGACGGCGTCGGGTATGGTGACTATGTTGAACAGATCACCTATTTAATCTTTCTTAAAATGGCCGATGAACGTAAAAAAGGTAACCAGGGAACTAAGGTTCCTACGGGATATGCTTGGGCTGACTTGGTAAAGTTAGATGGAGATGATTTGGAACGCCAATATCGTCATACCTTGGAAGCGTTAGCCAAGGAAGGTGGCATGTTAGGCACAATCTTCCGCAAGGCACAAAACAAAATACAAGACCCCGCCAAGCTGGAACGCTTGATCAAAATGATCGATAAAGAGCAATGGTCTACATTACCTGCGGATGTAAAAGGCGAAATCTACGAAGGCTTGTTAGAACGAAATGCGCAAGATGTAAAAGGCGGTGCCGGTCAATACTTTACACCGCGTCCGTTAATTCAGGCGATGGTAGAAGTGATGCAACCGAAAGCCACCGACACTGTGGCAGACCCTGCTTGTGGTACTGGTGGCTTTTTATTAGCTGCACACGATTACATGGCCGATCAAGAAGGTGGGCTTTCTAAAAAAGAAAGACGTCACCTTAAAGAACACGCCTTACGCGGTAACGATATAGTCGATAGCGTAGTGCGCTTATGTGCCATGAATTTATACCTGCACGGTATCGGTGGTGATGAATGCCCCGTTACGTCTAATGATGCCCTGGCCAAAGAAGTGGGGGATGACCGTGTCGATATGGTGCTTGCCAATCCGCCCTTTGGTAAAAAGAGCTCCATTACCGTCATCAACGAAAAGACTGGTAAAAAAGAACAAGAAAAACTCACCATCGAGCGCGAAGACTTTTGGGCCACCACCTCCAACAAACAGCTCAACTTTGTGCAACACATCGCCAACATGCTAAAGATTGATGGTAAAGCAGCGGTGGTCGTGCCTGATAACGTCCTCTTCGAAGGCGGCGCTGGCGAGACTGTACGCAAGACATTAATGGAGCGCACCGATCTCCACACCATATTGAGACTGCCCACCGGCATTTTCTACGCTCAAGGCGTAAAAGCAAACGTGATTTTCTTTGATGCAAAACCAGCCTCTAAAACCGCTTGGACTAAAAAAGTCTGGATATACGATTTCCGCACTAATGTGCACATGACCCTGAAAACCAAACGACTGGTAAAGAATGATTTTGATGAGTTCATAGAATGCTACAAAGTTGATAACCGCAGCAAACGCCGTGAGTCCAAGAAAAACGAACGTTGGAAAACGTTCTCTTACGACGAACTCATTGCACGTGATAAGACCAATCTCGATATTTTCTGGCTTAAAGATAAATCATTAGAAGATACCGAAAATCTGCCTGCACCTGAAATACTCGCAGCTGAGATTGTTGAGCAGTTGGAAGCAGCTTTGGTTGAGTTTAGAAGTGTGGAATTAGCTTTAATGAGCTCTGAGGATTGATCAATGCCAATAGAACTTGGAATTTGGAAATTAGGAAATAAACTGGAAAAGGTTTCTTTCTCTGCAATTGAATCAGAACAGAAACTTGAAGATACATTGGTACAAGACATATCAATTCTGTCTACGGGGTTAATGCTAATTGGTCGACAGATACCAACTGCGCAAGGCAAGTTCATCGATTTGTTGGCGATTGATATTGAGGGGAATTTAAGTGTCATTGAGCTTAAAAAGGATCGCACACCTCGTGAGGCAGTAGCTCAGTTATTGGATTATGCCTCTTGGGTACATACACTCTCTTATGAAGATATTATAAATATCTATTCTGATAAAAATGGTGGGGATGAATTTGAAAAAGGATTTGCTAATACCTTTGATGGAAACCCACCTGATGAAATAAACAAAGAGCTCAAACTTATTCTTGTAGCTGCCGAGCTTGATAGTAGTTCCGAACGTATTATTAATTATTTATCGGACAACTTTGGAGTGCCTATTAATGCAATGTTTTTCCGTTATTTCAAACAAGGGGATAGTGAGTATCTAACCCGTACTTGGTTAATCGATCCGCAGGAAGTGGAATCCAATATCTCAAAATCGACTGCCAAAAAAGGTCGTGAACTCTGGAGTGGCCAGGATTTTTATGTTGCTTATGGTGTGAGTGAAAATCGTAGCTGGGAAGATGCAATTAAATATGGCTATATTTCAGCTGGAGGAGGTCGTTGGTATACACGAACATTAGAATCGCTAACACAGGGTAAAAGAATATTTGTTTGTGTTCCTGGCACAGGTTACGTAGGAGTAGGTGTCGTGAAAGAAACAGTAATGCCTGCTAGTGAATTTAAAGTTGATGTCGATGGAGTATTGATCCCAATATTAAAGGCACCTATCCATGCAAATTATCATTCAGAATACGTAGATGATTTAGAAAATAGCGAATATTTTGTTAGTGTTGATTGGGTAAAAACAGTGCCTATTGAGCAAGCTTTTTGGGAAAAAGGAATGTACGCAAATCAAAATACAGTTACTAAATTGCGTAATAAGTTCACTTTAGAAAGACTCATTCAATTTTTTAAATTGGAAGATTAAGTACTATATTTTTATCGAGAGCCATGTCTAAGAATTATCTGATGTGAATATTAATAGAATAAACGAACTAAAAGCATTTTATTCAATTCTTTCAAAGCTAGAAAGCAAAGTAAATGGATGTCGAATGCTTTCTGAATGTTCAGGACGAATGGATTGGCCAACGCGTGGTATATATTTCTTTATGGAGCATGGAGAAATAAGGAATGAAACTGGAAGTGACTTACGTGTTGTACGAGTAGGCACACATGCCTTGAAACAAGGCTCAAAAACAAAACTCTGGAATCGATTATCACAACACAAAGGGAATGTTAGTAATGGTGGGGGCAATCATCGAGGCTCAATTTTTCGTCTTCTAATGGGAACTGCCTTGATTGAAAAAAATAAGCTCAACTATTCAACATGGGGACAGGGTAATACAGCAAAAAGAGAAATCAGGGAAAAGGAATTAGTATTAGAGGTACAGGTAAGCGAATCAATAAGAGCTATGCCTTTTCTCTGGCTTGCGATAGAAGATGAGTCAGGGCCCGATAGTTTGAGAGGTTATATCGAACGCAACTCAATAGCCTTGTTGAGTAATTATAATCAATCACCAATCGATGCACCTTCAGAAAGTTGGTTGGGTCATCAGTGTAACCGGGAAAGAGTACGCCTCTCCGGATTATGGAATCAAAATCACGTGGATGAAAATTATGATCCGGGATTTCTGAAAATATTGGGTCGTTTGGTATCAGAGATGGATACTCAACTATGAAAATAGTTATCCAATGCGCTGCAAAGAAAGCCGTGTCTGCAGGTTGTATGGAAAACAAAGAAGGTAACCCCATTCTTTTTGTAGCAGATCCAGAGTTATCTCCCATCTCTAATGATATTTTATATGCAAGACCAGACGATATTGCTGAGAATGATATGAGCTGGAGAGAAATGCTTCTTAGCTATAATCAAGCACCAAATAATAACCCACTCAACCTATATCCGGCATATCGCCTTTATATGAATAGGTACTATGGAATGTTGGTTGATAAATATGGCGTCAATAATATTTATATTCTATCTGCTGGGTGGGGATTGATAAGAGCAGACTTTTTAACTCCAAAATATGACATCACATTCTCACCAAGCGCGGATAAATTTAAAAAGAGAAAAGCAAAAGACATTTATCAGGATTTTAATTTTTTACCGGATGATAGTAATGAGGATTTAGTTTTATTTTGTGGCAAAGATTATTTGAAACTATTTCAAATACTAACCAGGAATTATGTTGGGCGAAAAATTATATATTACAACAGTAAAAATAAACCCGAAGTCGCAGGGTGTGATTTAATAAAATTTGATACTACCACCAGAACAAACTGGCATTATGAATGTGTTAAGGCATTTATAGAGGGTGACATCGGAGATTGAAAAATTTATATCAGTATTCTATAAGTTATATAACTTTATTTAGGAATTAATTAATAATATGGAAATGTCTTATCTAATCGAGCTCTATAAAAATGAAGAATTAAATCGTATCTCCGGCTTTCTTCATTTTATGAAACAGATGGATATTAATGACGTTTATGAGGGCTATAGGCAATTAAGAGATTACGACGCACCTCAGCGGCAAAATCCTTATTTCGTCGATTCACACAATGGCATTGCAAGTAGTGGTTCAGCCTCTACGAGAAGAGAAGAACATCTGGCATTAGCATTATTTAATGCAACGCGCGCAAAAAAAGAATTCATACTGCCTGATGGCCGCCGCATTGACTTCATTGATTATCAAACACCACTGAAAGCAAAACAAGGCGATAAAGGAATAGGCAAGGTTGATCTTTTTGCTGTTATTGACAATAAAAATCCTGCTGTTGTTGAGTTAAAAATAGATGGTGCAAAGGGAGCCTATGCAGATTCACCATTACACGCTTTACTTGAAGGGCTCGCCTATTGTTCGATTATTGAAGCTAATAGTGCAACAATTTCTAAAGAAGTTGCCACTAAATATGCGCTTCAATTATCTGCAACCGCACCTGCCTTAGTTGTACTTGCCCCAGAGGATTATTGGATAAACTATTTAAAAAACCAAAAGGCCGGAGACTGGTTGCCTGAATTAATCAATATGAGTAATAAATTAACAAAAGAACTCGGTATCGAAATCTTGTTACTAGCCATGGCCGATGCTGGGTTTAAGAAGGGCCTTGATGGTGTGGCTGCTAAATTAACGGGTGAGTGTCAATTAGTTTCAGTTGAGTCACTGGCATCATCGCATTAATTAATGCAAGTTCGAATTCATCGTGGCACCAAGGAAATAGGGGGCAATTGTATTGAGCTAAGTAGTTCAGGCAAATCTATTCTCTTAGATCTGGGCATGCCATTAACGATTGCCAATCAAGATGATGCCAGATTGCCTGACATACCTGGCTTAAAAGATGGTGATAATCCAGATTTATTAGGCATCATTATTTCACATCCACATCAGGATCATTATGGTCTAATTCCTAAAGTACATCCTGCAGTGCCGATCTATATAGGCAAAGCCGCACATGCCATTCTCGAAGCTTCTGCATATTTTTCACCATTTGGACTAACCCTGGAGAGTGTTACTCATTACCACCACCTGAGAAAATTTAATATTGGTCCATTTAAAATTACATCGTACCTCAATGACCATTCTGCTTATGATGCCTATTCCTTATTAATCGAAGCCGATGGAAAATCATTGTTTTATACAGGAGATTTTCGAACACATGGAAGGAAGCAGGGTGTTTTTAAACAATTATTAGAAGGCGGCCCTAAGAATGTCGATGTCTTATTAATGGAAGGCACGAACATTGGTCGTGATTTAAATGCGGACAAACCCGTGACAGAAGATGAATTGGAAAAAGACATTGAATCGGTATCCAAGAATACCAAAGGAATAGTTCTATCCTGGTTTTCTGGCCAAAATATTGATCGCTTTGTGACATTTTATAAAGCTGCTAAACGTACAGGCAGAATAATGATTGTCGATCTCTATATTGCACATATCCTTGATGCAATCGATAATCCATCCATCCCATCACCAAAAAAATCAGACCTTCGTGTTTTCTTGCCATCACGGATGCGTAGTAAAATAATCAGAGAGAAAAGTTTCGATCTGGTTTCTCCTTACTATGACAAGCGTATCTATCCTGAAGAGATCAAAGATAATGCTTCGGATTATCTTATGACATTCAGACCTGTGATGTGTACTGATCTGGAGAAAGCAGATTGCCTCTCTGATGCCAGCCTTATTTATTCAATGTGGACGGGTTATCTCAGTCAGGGTAAAGATGATATTCGTGATTGGTGTAAGGCGCATTCAATTAACTTTGAGATATGTCACACCTCAGGCCATTCAGACTTATTAGGCATGCAACAATTAGCTGAGGCACTTTCACCAAAGCTACTAGTTCCCATACATAGTTTTAAACCGGAACTCTACGACCAATATTTTTCAAATGTTGGGCAAAAGGAGGATGGGCAGTGGTGGGAAGTCTGATAATAAAAGGTGTATGAATTACAATAACGCGTATCAGAAATTTGCAGGCAACAAGGATATTAACAATATAACAAAAGGAATAGTTACTCGAATCATGGCAGAAATAATCCCCTTCATAATAAGGTGACGCTTAGTTGTATGACAACCGGTGAGAAAAGAGTGGCACGTTGTCTAAAGGCATTATGAGAAGATGACTACCAAAAGTTATCCTGACAATGACATTTCTTATCAAGCGGCGAAAGATTAATAATTAGGCTGAGTATTTTGTCTTATGCAATCATTTATACACTAGGAATTTATTAAACAATGGTTGGTAAAAAATTCACCAAAGCAACCCCTTCAACTCTTTAGCATTCGCCAACACTAATCGCTGTTGGTGAGCGTCTTCGCTAGGTTTAGGATCCACTTGATAGGTCTGTAAGGTATACATCACCAATGCAGCACGTGTAATCACAAGTAACTGCCCTCTGTTCATTTCGAATTCTGATTCAATGAGATCACGTTCTGCTTTATTCAGTTTAGGATTGGCGGCAAGTTTAATCGTGACTTCTTTATTCCAGTCAACATCACTCTCTTGTTGCTGGTCTTCGGGTGCTGACGAATCAAATGCGATGACGTTACTGATGCGAGACAAGTTAAAGTCGCGGAAGTCTTCTCTTAAACAGCACCAGGCTCTGAGATGCCAACGAAATCCGGAGTAGACCAGTGTATGCGGGAAAAGCTTGCGTTCATTACCCTCTGGATGCTGCATTGAGCGGTAAAATATACTGACACCGGTCTTCTTCTGGATAGCCTGAATCAAAGGCCGGGTTAATTCCGGATTAATGTGGAATTGCGGCTTTGGAACATACTCAGCAATACCAGACTCGTACTGCATCAGTTCATCCATGGAGCCTTCAGTCAGGTAATTCTTAAAGATACTGGTCGCTACATAGAACCGTTCTTTCGGTCGATACACAATATTGCCGGGTGCGAGCTTAATGTAGCGGTGAATATCACTTTGCGCGGATATACGGGAAACACCGAATAGTTTTACCAAATCAGTCGTATTGAGTCGGCCTTTCCAATAAAAAAGCGTTTCCATTGCCTTTAAGCGAGCTACTTGATACCAGTTTTTAGTTATATTGGATGGACTGTTAGTCATTTTTGACTCCAATTTAAGTCGTTTTTATAAGAATTCTGCCTATTGCACATGTTAAATAAGTTTGCATATAAATATAATATGCATATATAATAATTAAACATGCAAATATATTATACACATAAATGCACTTAAATCATCTATTTGATAAGTTACCGTCAGATATTTTCAGACCGTTAACTTCCAGTTATCGCTTAATTTACTGGCGAATACTTGAGTCGTTGCAAGAGACCTTGTTTGAGATGGATGATGCGCCTGATGACTTGGGCTATTTAAAAGCCGAGGTCTTGGAGATTATTGAGAAATCTATTGCGTCTAATGTCACGTTACTTCCGACAGAAAATATTGAAGAAAGTAATGACGCGCCTGAACGTAAACCGCATCACTTTTATAATGACTTATATAAATCGGGTTGGTTACATGAACAAAAGCGTGGGTTTCGAGTTTATGTGTCGATGCCACAAGCGGTTAATGCATTATTAACCGCTTTAATGGATATTGCTGATGCCAGGCCGCTTATGGCTCAAGGTGAGTTATTAGGATTTCGAGATCGAATTAGTTCAATAGTAGAAGACCCGTATAAGAATGCTAATAACATGCGTGCACTAGCAAAAAGCGCACGTCTTTTTTCACGTCACCTAAATAGTATTAAAGGCTCAATCAAATTACTGTATGACCGGATTACGCCAGACGCGGCTTATTCAGAAACAGTCGATCTGTATTTTGATAACTTTATAGGTGAGATTTATTCGCGTGATTATATGGCGATTAAAACCAGCGATCATCCATTAAAGATTAAAGAGCATATTCTTAATCGAGTATCACTACTGCGTTTTAATAAGGAAAAATATAACCAGTTGCTCAATGGTTATACTGATTTTGATCCGGATAATGGCGAACAATCATTAGAAAAAGATCTCTCGTTATTAGAGCGTGTTTTTGATCGCGTGGAGAAGCAATTAGATGCTATCGACACCATGGGCTCACGATACAACAAGCGGGTTGATGCGGTAATTGCATACGCGAAAAGAATACCTAAATCGAACGCAAAGTTAATTCAGAAAATTATTTTAACGCTTAATAAAGCATCTAAAACTAATCCATCAGTGACTGTTGCTATTCCAATATGTGCAACCGATCTCATTGGTCAAGAACGTTTCAGAAAACCCACTAAACCAAGAGAGTCGGCTAAACCAAAACCGGTCTCATTAAAAAAGCCACCTACTCCTGAAATTTTAATTTTGCAAGCGAAGCAGGCACGTGAAATAGAAGTTATGAAAATGATCTTGTTTACTGATCAGTCGGCATTAAATTTTCTTGATGAGGCGCTAGGACCTAATGTGAGTTTAGAACTAAGTTCAATTCCGATTAGAGGAATTGCAGATTTATTTCAGGTCATTCATTTACAACGCTTAGCAAATGCGAGTGTATTAAGAGGAAACGATTTTAATAAGCAATACCCAAAGCTGATGTCTCGTTACCAGTTATCACCAATGAAGAATGTTTTTGATAATGAGTACATTGAAATGAAGGATGTTGCTATCAATCGTTTACGATAATAGCAGGAATAAGGAAATCATTATGATTCACGATTTAAAAAAAATAATTGATGGTGACGATAGGCTCCATGAGGATGATTTTAAGAAAGCTGCACAAGAATTATTAAGTAAGCAGTTTTTAATGCGAACAAAAGTCACCTCTAAACGTTCTTATGATCTTGTTGTTCGTTATCAGAAATATTTTACTAATTTAATGGATACGACAAATCATGAGCTAATCGTTAATGAGACAGATGGTTATGTTGGCGTTATCCCAAGTAATTTCATTACAAGAATGAGACTTGAAGAGACACTAATCATTCTGGTTATGAGTTTATTGTACGGTGAAAAATTCCTTGCCCAAGAACAGGAAGACGATAACTCTGTAATCTTGACAATAGAAGAATACGAAGACCGTTATCAACAAGTTACTAAACGAGAACTGCCTAATAAAAGTGAATTCAAGGAGCTGTGTAAACGTTTTTGTGAATTATCATTAATTGAATTAAATAATAATATTGAAGATTCTGCTGCTGTCTTTATTCGTATTTACCCAACAATTACCGATATGCTTGGCGGAAATGCACTGGAGCAGTTAGCGGGATACGTTATGGCTGACAATGAATGTGAGCTTGAAGAATTAGATGATGAAGAAATCAACGACATGGATGAAGAGGAATTAGCATGAAACAGTTAAGCCGCATTATTTTAGTAAATTGGTATTTGTTTGAAGCAAATGAATGGGAAATTCGTGGCTGTACAGCCCTATTAGGAAAAAACGGTGCAGGCAAATCAAGTTTTCTTGATGCAGTTCAATATTTAATGCTGCCGAATAAACGAGACTGGAATCCGAATGCTAAAGCTTCTGATGGCAAAAAAAAGCGCAATATAAAAAGTTATATTCTAGGCAGAATTCAATCAGATGATGTGAAATTAACGGAAGCCAGTTATCGTCCGAGAGAAGAAGCCCTGTGTCGAATGGCGTTAGTATTTCGTGACGATGATACCGGCCAGGAAACGACAATTGGAGCAGCCTTATCAGCAAGAGCAAGTGATGAATCAGAAAAAGTAGAAGCCTACTTTGTTCTTGATAATCATGGTTTACGATTGGGCGATTTTTTAAAAATGGATGGCGGTCAAAATTTTCCAAAACCGTATTCAGAACTGAAAGCACACTTTCAACATATTACACGAGGCAAAGATTGTTATTTATTCAGCCAGAGCAGTCGATATTTAGAACAAATGCTTCGATCACTTTGTCATCCGGATAATATTCCTGATCCAAATAAATACAGACGCACATTCAAGAAGTCTATTACGTTGTCAAACATTGGCGGCTCTGTATCTGACTTCGTTAAAACAAGCGTATTGCACTCCGAACCGATTAATGTTGAGTCAATGCGAGATAGCTATGAATCGTTCAAGAACAAGAAAGCCGAAGTAGAAAAAACGAAAACCCAGATTGAACGTTTGAAACGAATTGCATCAATCTATAATTCTGCACACTCATCAATTGAATTATCGATGGCATATAAATGGTGCTTAGGTGAACTCAAGTTTGATCAGTTATCCGGCCAAATTGATAATGCAGAAGATGCTATTGAGTCCTATGTTAATGATTTACAAAAGACAAAAGACTTATTTGTCGATGTAGAAAGCCAACTTGAAAAAGAAAAGAAAAATTTAACTGATTTACAGATTGTTATTAATAATGATGAAAATATCACAGAACATAATTTATTAAAGGAGCGCAAAAATAGCGCTGATGACAAAATATCTAAACACGCTGAAACTTTGGTTGCGATTAATAAATATCTTGGTAAGTCAGATCTAATTGCAAGGACTAAATCTATTATTTCTGAGCCAGCACAAGCCATATTAAATGACCTGGCTTCTCACTATACAGATGACTTATCAAACTGGCCGGTTAAACCAGAATTAATAGATGAGGCTATTCAATCTGCAAATACAGAACTTGTTAAAGAACTGGCAACACTTAAAAATGAATACCGAAAATTGGTTATTCAAGCTGAAAAAGAAAAGAATCTATCTGAAGAACTACATCAACAGCTTGAAGCTATCAACAAAGGACTGGCGCCATTGTCCCGTGATGCACAAGGCTTGCTTGATGCATTATGTGAAAATGGATTCGATGCCGTTCCTATTTGCCAGTTAATTGAAGTCACTGATAAAAAGTGGCAGCGATCTATTGAAGCCTATTTGAAACGGCAAACAGAAGCATTGTTGGTTCCTGTTGAACAGGCAATTGCAGCAGTTAATTGCTATAAAAACCTCAAGCACGAATACTATGGTGTACAAGTGATTAACACCTTGAAGGTAAAAGACTGGAATGATGAAATCAAACCGAATACCGCCGCCAGCTTAATAAAAGGCAGCGATCCGCTTGCTGTTAAATATATTCAACGATTACTAAAAGATGTTGAGTTAGTCGAGTCCACAAAAGATTTAATGAATAGAAAGCGTGCTATTACCCCAGACGGAATGGAGCAAGGTGGTGGGTCAGCACAACGAAATCGTTTAAGTCATTTGCCTAAGCTCGGTGCACCAACAGAGCAGGAAATAAAACAGATCGCAGCAGAATGTCAGAATCTGTATAAACAATGGATTGCATCAAAAGATCGAGCATCCACTTGCGAGAGTGTTGTCAGTAAATTAGCGCTATTAATTGATATGGCGGACACTCTTCCATCGGTTACTGATACTGCGAAGTCAATTAAATTGGAACAAGAAAATAGCAGTAACCTTGCAAGACAAATTAACGCTATTGATGCGAGTAAAACAGAGGAATTAAGAAACGAGGAATCAATATTAAATAAACGATGTAAATCCTTAGAGGAAGAATCAAGACAACACATAGCAAAAGAGGCTACTCTTGAAGCCAATATCAAAACTAAAGAAGACGTCAAAAAAACGTTGACTGAAAAGCTACCTTTCATTAATGAAGAAAGAGAAGCGATTGCCAAAGAACGTTATTTTAACAATGAAAAGTCCGCGTCAACGTTTGATAAGTTAACGGAATCTTTTGATTTGTCATCCGATAGCGTTTACGAAAAAGCACTTCAAGAAACTGAGAAACGTCAGCAAAGCAATTACAAAGCTTATATTCATCATGAAAGCCAAGCTGATGGAGAGCTTGAAAAATTTAACCAGGAATACGGGATTGAAGGTGTCGATATTAATTTAATGGAAGCCCCTGATCTTGGTAAAAAGAAACTCAGTACCGTCGAAACGCTGTATAAGCTCGAATCAATCGGACTTCATAAACGTGAAGAGGCCGCCGCTGATGCCTTGCAGCAGGCTCGACGTGCATTTAGAGAAGAGGTCACCACAAAACTCAACGTTCAGATTAAAGAAATGGAGCGACGGTTTAGGGAATTAAACAATGAGCTTCGTAAACGACCTTTTACATCAGGTGTCATTTATAAGTTTAAATATGATCGCAAAACAGAGTTTAGAGATTTCTTGAATTATGTTGAGAGAATTACCAATGAGTCTGTGGCTAATCGTGATGGCTTATTTGATACTGAGGGAGAAGAAGCCTTAAAGGTGATTGAAGAAATCATTGAAGGCAATCTTGCTGACGAATTACTCGATTATCGAAATTATTATTTATATGACATCCTGATTTTGAATCCTGATGGGTCTGAAGAATCTTTTACATCCAAGAAAGGTGACGGTTCGGGCGGCGAACAAAGCACGCCGTTTTATGTCGCAATGGGCGCTTCACTTGCCAGTGTTTATCGCATACAGACAAAAGATGATGCATTAATCGGTGGTATGTCAATTTATCTGGCTGACGAAGCCTTTGATAAATTAAGTCGGGATAACGCACTCGCCACAGCCGATTATTTAAAATCCATTGGTTTACAGTTATTTTTGGCGGCGCCTGATATTAGAGTGCTCGATTTTGCTCATTTTTGCGAAACAACGCTTTTCTTCACTCGCTATGGTGGCGATATTGAAGTCGAAACTGTCTTCACGAAAGAAAAATTCAGACAACTGCTTGCTAGTGAGTATGAAATTAATGAAGAAGAGGTTCTTCAGCGTAGCGCTGCAAGCTAATGAATAACCGTGCTAAACATTTATTGGTGTTAATGCTGAATAAATCGGTAACGCAACCCAATCGTAAAAGAGAAATTTTATTTAACCGAGATAAGTTTTCTTTAATAAAATCCGATCCGTATCCTTTTCGATCGGCTGAAGAGAACACAGACTTCCATGAAAGTTTGGCATTAGCAGAATCAAAAGGCTGCGTTCAGCTTGAATGGGAAAAGTTTCATGAAGGCACAGATCTTCAACGCATTCGACTGAAAGATGAAAGAAAGCTCGCTGATTTTTTGCATGTACCCTATGTGCCCGATTTAATTAACCAGGCTATAGAGAAGATTCAGTTTCCATCAGAGGAGCATTGGCTACACAAAGAAGTTCATGAAGTTATCAATGCCTGGTGCGCATGCAAGAAGAAACACAACGTTTCTTACGAGCAAGTTGATCGCTTAAATAAGGCACTTAAAGCGGTCATGCTACTTGAAGATTCGCCTGAGCTGATGAACTACCGTCAGTTTGGTGCGCGTTATTTCGGTGATTCCAAAATAATCGATAAAGACATGAAGTCTGTTGTCAGTAAATTACTGAAAGCGCACTATGGTTATGCTGATTTAGATAACGATGATGTATTAGCAGAATTTAACCTGGTCAAAATGCGGCATCCTTTTGCGATCAGTGGGCCGGTACTGTTTAGTGATGACCAAGACTCTATAAAGGCTACTATTAGGCCTTATATCGCGGTTCCGGACGTCTTGTTTGATAATGCCGAGTTAATTCAGCAACCGGATTATTTATTAACTATCGAGAACTGGTCTAGTTATTTTGAGTATACGGAGAAATTCCAGGATAACGCCATCATCTTGTATACGGGTGGCTATCCGAGTCGTCGACTTCAGGAGTTTTATCGTTATCTGGCTGAGCAAGTGATCTGCCCGCTTTATCATTGGGGCGATTCAGATCCAGATGGCTTTCAGATATTAAAGGTATTCCAAGGGCAGGCGGGAGAGAGAACCGTTCATCCTCACAGTATGTATTCAACATCGAATAAGGGATTCACAGACGACCATTTAAAGCATCTTAAAAGAATGATCCCGGTTAATGAACCTACCGATGCTATTTTGAATACTTACCTGAATTCGAAAGTGGGTTTAGAAGAGCAGGAGAGTCAAGTGGCGATGAGGCCTGAAATAACTGATTAATACACCTAAGAATCCTTCCAAAAGGAAAATACAAAACTAAATAATTCAACACTTAAAAATTTTGCTGGCGATTAACGGCTGTATTTTTAATTCCTGAATGCTTCAATTTGATTTTTTGTATTTCTTCTGTAGCAGCGCTATATTTTTGTCCTTTACCAGAGTTACCAACGCGTCGCTTACCATAATGACGTGTTGATGTATCGTCGATTGCATGCCCCATCAATGCAGCAATTTCGCAAAGACTATGCTTCATCGCTTTTAAATCTGCGCAGAATTGATGTCTTGAAGAATAGAGTGTGATTCTTTTTTTTCGATATGGCCATAGTTTTTGAGTTAGCCTAGATAACATTTTTGTACATTGCTGATAGTATTTATCATATTCACCTAAGGCGTGAATTTTTTCCATTTCTTTCGCTAAATAAGCGATCAAGGATTGATCTCCGAGATCGCAATCAATATGAATAGTACGGTATTCTCCATGGGTTCGGTCTTGCGTACTTTTAGCGTTTTTAACGGTAATCGAAAAGCTATCTATACTGTGTAAATTATTGACTGTGACATCGCCCCATTCGCAAGGCCGAAGGCCTGTGACAATGCCGCAATATAACCAGATATTGGTGATTTGTGCATATTTTGATCTTGAGTTATTGAGCCCTGCTTTTAGAACATCGTAATCGTTTATCGGAAGGCTTTTCTGTTTTCTGCTGTTAGATTTAACTTTACAATCGAATAATGTATCGCGTGTACTTTCCAGTTTCTCTAGAAGTTCATCAATTTTCTTACAGTCACTATTTTTCAGGTAATAAATGACAGCTGAACGATATTGTCGACGTGTACTTGCACTAACAAACGGCAAAATAATATTGTTTAAGCAGTCGACGAATTCTCCACTTGTTATGCTGCCTTTATTAGACATTTTACGTGCTTGTTTAATTAGACTTTTTGCTCGCTTGGTATAAGCTATTTTCGTTGACTCACTTATTTCTTGTGTTTGCATAATGTTGGTTTCCTTTTGCTGAATAGTTAGGGGTACAGTTCAATTAATTTAGTTAGTAATCATATAAATTATTTAATCGTGCACGTCCCGTTACATACCCATTTAACTAATGGGTATGTAACGGAACAGGAATTAGGCGGGTTTCCCCAGAAAAAGTGCACGTGATTATTATTCGGATTACTGTTTATTAGGGTTTTACATACGTCAAAAAATAGAATGTCGAAGGGGGTATTAATATTATTAGACAGAGTCCGTTTGGTTAATTGACCATCATGGCGAAGTAAAACTGAAGGCATAAATGATATGCAAACTGTGTAGACGACTAATAAATGTATGCCGTTATTGAATCTCTCTGTCGCGCCAAAAAATAGATGAGGTAATTTATTTAAATTTGTAGATGCATTCGTTTTTGGCGATGCAATGAGGCGACGAACTGATCGATGGATGATAGTTCTGTAATCGTACTTGTTTCTATTAATTGTCTTTATAGACATAAACGATTCTCCTGTTTATGTCCTGTCACAAACTATCTTAGAGACTAATTATGATATTAAAAGTGATTTCTGAGTTTGTACTACAAATGTGTTAACTAACGCACATTTTTAGCGTATTAAATTAATTTTTATTATGTCTGCAACAGACGGGATAAGAGGGGGGAATAATTCATTACTGTCTAAGTGGTATACTAGTATATCAGGTATACCAGTTGAAAATTGTGGATAACTTAGCGAAAAGTTACTTTCAATAATTATGAATGATTGAAACTATCCAAAAAAATATTTTACATTTTTATTTTCAATAAGTTTTATTATTTAGACTAGAAATTGGCGATGTTATCGCTACTGATAAAGTTAAACACTAAAGAAAATCATCAATACAAAGTAGATAAAACATTAATTATAGTACTCAATACTGGGTAGGTTTTAAGTAATTATTTGACTTTTTTTGTTTAATAATAGAATTTGTATTAGCTTTTCACTTTGTTTCCTAACATCTATGCAGAGCTAATTGCATAAGCGGGGCTATTAAAATGTCTTTAAGCTGTATAAAAAATACTGTTTTTTCTTTACTTATACTAATTCTATCTTCATCTAATGCTCAAAGTTATGAAGCAGGCTGCATAGAATACGAGTCAGTAGGGTTTAAGATACATAATGACGGCACTCTTCAGGCGACTGGTAATGGGGATGATTATGTCCGGACTAATGTTGTTACGGATGTTTCATCATATTTTCATAAGCAAGATTTTAAAACTCGATTAATTGATGAAGCAATAACGAAAAAACTTTTAAAGTTTTCTCCAAATAACCAATTTAAGCAGTATTGCATTGCATTTCAAGAATCAGGCAGGACTATCAAGGCAGTTGAAGCATTAGTTACGGAAATCAAAGTTAATCGTCAAAAATACGATCAAGAAATAAAGAAACTTTCAAAAAACATAGCTTTATTACAAGCGCAGCAAGCAGATGTGTTATTGACCAACTTAAATTCATTGTCAAAGCGAGTAGTTGATCAAGGGGGCTCTCCTGCATACGATGCGCTTAGAAAGGAACTAGATGAATTAAAGAAACTTATAGAGGGTCTTAGAAATACAGTGAATGTTGAAGACTAACCTAGTGTAGTAAATTTAGACTATCTATATATAAAGTAATGACGCTTTATACTTTATGGACTGAATGGTTATAAATAATTTATGTTCAATAATAATGTGGCAGACCTTTAAAAATGGCATTACATTATAATTTCAGGATTATTCTTTTTCTTGTATTGGTTAGTTGCGCATTACTATCGAATATAGCGCATGCAGATATTTCATATTACAAAGCAGACTTAGGAAGTTGCAGTGGCATAGTAACGGATCCTTCAACACGAGCACCTGTTGATCCGAGTTACTCGGGCATTAGAAAACGTGCTGGAGAGTTCAAGACAAGGAGGAGTTATGGTAGCTGGAATAAGAAACACACTGGTGTAGATGTTATTCTTAGTGATGTAGGGCGAAATAGAACTGTTGTTCCAGTACACGCAATTGCAGATGGCAAGGTTGTATTGAATGCACTCAAAGGCGGTTTTGACTCATCTTTTGGATATACAAGGATTCTTGACCATGGCAATGGTTGCTTTAGTTTCTATTCTCATCTAACAGATAAAAACTATTTTCTGGATAAGGGACTGACAGAAGACGAATTATATGAATTGAGTAAGAATTTAAAAACCTCCTTTAAAAGAGGTGAGATTATAGGTCATATGATTGAACCGTCACCCTTTGGCGTGAAAATACCAACTGGCAATATTCGAAGAATTAGCGGAACAGCAAAATTTCATCTGCATTTTGGATTAATTTCGAGCACTAAAGAAGGGTGTTGTAATATTAGGCACTCTTATTTCCATGATAAAAAGATAGAAAATCAATTTGGGCATTGGGTCGATCCTACACAAATATTTACAAGACAACCTGATCCATATCTTACAGAAGATATTAATAATAATTGTCCTCCTTCAAATAGTGTTTGCAAAATAAAAGATGAAGATATTAATAGGTACCTTGGGAATCGAACTGGGGTGGAACCTGAAGTTGTATTAGAGTCTGCTTCTTATTTAGATTCGGCAAGTTTCGATAATAATTATGCGAAAGATGTTGTCTATCGATCATCTCCAATGATGTCGATCGTGCACACAGGTTTCTATGCAGATCTTGTAAAACAGATGGAGAGTGAAGGGTGTGCAGATTGTCAGCAAAAAATACGAAATAATCTAGCAAAAAATATTGCTGAAAAATTTGGAAGTAGCATTGACGTTGGTGCAGAAGTTTCTTCTGAAGTAACTAGTGCTGTTCAAATTGTGTTGAACGATTTCAATTTAGGTTTGAATGACGAATCACAACAAAAGATGGTGGCTTCTTATGTTCAGATGCTAGTGAATAACGGTGAAAATAAAGAAAAGGCTGTTATTTCTGCAACATTAGAATTTGGTCTAAAATATACACTTGCTAATACTGAACTTGGCGATGTAATGGAAAAAGCCGCTGAGGTACAAAGTAAAATTAACAAGTATATCTCCAAAGTGGATGATGTGCAGAATCTAGGTGATGATGTTGAGAAACTTTCTGCCAGTATATCTAAGATAAGTGATGGTCAGCTTGGTGTGGTTGAAGGAACAAATGCTGTTATAGGATCAATTAACGCAATTGCAAATGGCATGGAAGGTTTAGGTGTAAAGATAGGAAAAGATGGTAAAAAAGTATTAAAGAAAATGAATGAGATAGGATCATTTATTAATATCGGAGCTAGTTTATTTGCAGGCGGATTTGTAAACCCCTTAGCTATTGCATCATCAGGGTCACAGTTAATTGGTTTATTCTCAGGCGGCGGTATAGGTGTCCCTGGTGGAGGGCCTGATCCCTATATATTAGGTCAATTAGATATAATTAATGGGAAGCTTGATGTTATTGATCAGAAACTTGATCAAGTATTAGAAAATCAACAGCTAATTATAGATAAGTTAGCGGTACTTGAAACTAAATTAGCTGAGCTTGAAAAAACAATGTTGTTAGAATTTACGCGACTACATGATCGCTTAAATCAATTTAATCGTAGTATCAATGATGTGAAATTAAATGTACTCGCTACGTGTAATGACATCGATAAAAATATTCATAAATATTTGCATGACGAACGTCGTGAGGACTTGAAAATAATACAGACACCTGCATATCATGATTTAGTCAGCGATTATTTTAATGATATGAGTAAGATTTATAGTGAATCACAATGCGATGCTGGCGCACCTAACAGAGACCAAGAGGCATGTAATTACTTTCTTGTTAACGCTCAAGCCATATCGTGTGTCAGCGGCATGGATCATGTGTTTGAAACAAGTTGTAATATAAGTACGGCCTTTCGAGAGGAGAGAACGTTAAATCAAATTGCAGAGACACCTAATCAACTTGACCACAAAATAAAAGTATTTGGTAAGTTTATTAATATCCCAGAAAAGCAGCTTTACGAGGATGGTGGTGGTGGTGTTGCACTATTGAATAAGATAATTGCATCTAAAATGTACGCGTATGGTATACCTTCTGTAAGTTATAATAGTTTGAATTTAAAACTTACTGATATTGAGAAAGAGGATACAAGTTTATCTCCAAGGTGTGCTCCTGCAGCTTCAGGTTATCAGGACAATCTATTTCGTGAAGCTCTAATTTCACCACTTAAGGAGGACGAAGTTCTCTATTATGCTAATAAAAGTATGAAAATACTTCCTTTTATTGCCAAGATGAAAGAAGGAGATAATTCTTTATTCACAAGTACTCAATTAGCAAACCGTATGGACTCTATTCTTTATCACTTAGAACTATTATTAATTCAAAAGACAATATCTTCTGGAGACATGATATTACTTAATTTGGTGAATTCACTGAAAAAAGGTATAGATTTAGCTAACAAATCAGATCTTGAAACATTTAGAAATATTGTTTTATCTAATACTAAAGAAGAAGACTATTTAAAAACAAATATTGGGCTTTACCTTGTTTATAATTCAGAAAATCATCCTTATGGTGCATATATGTCCCTTTACAATGCATGTTTACAAAACGAATATTTTTGTGACTCACTATATGAAAGGCTCAATCTGGATTGTGGAAAAGACAATAAGTTAAAATGTGGAACATTCGACTCAAAGATAACATCATTACCTGATAAAAAATTACGCCTCGGTGTGAAAGTTTCATTTGAGGATGGAAAGATTGCTCATATTCCATTGCCAAAACCGTATAGTCACCTGCTTGAAAAAAAGCACTTTGTATACCCACAAGAATACCTTGATATATTTAACCTTTATATGTCATTTGTTAAATATCGATTTCTAATGTTAACTCCTAAAGAGAAAAAGAATATTTAATCAGGTTTATTTTAACTAATCATTTAAAAGAAGAAATCGATTCAAACAATCTCTGTAATTGTCTTTGGTGAATACAAGTAAATACTGTCCCACAGCAGGTTATCAGACATAATAAAATCAACCAGTTAATTCAATTCCAGATTGAAATTTGTGGGACAAAAATAAATGTTAACTTATTGAATATATTGTGAAATACTTTAAAAGTCAGTACTATTCGTAAATAGTAGGTCGGAGGTTCGAATCCTCTTTCCGGCACCAAAATATTCAAGATTAACTATTATAGATATAATGTTTTTAAGAAGGATATATTCAATCGATTGTTAACTTTAGAATGATTGGTCACATTTAACATGCCATCGAAAAAGAAAAAAACAAAAGTAATCAGCAAGAAGGTTTCCAAGAAACCTGTGCCCAAAAAGAAATCCGCGTCTAAGAAGAAAGCTAGCAAGAAAGCGATACCCAAAAAGAAAGCTACCAAGAAGACAATACTCAAAAAGAAATCTACTAAGAAAACTTCAAAGAAAAAGAAGCTTGCCAATAAAAAGGTAAATAAAATGAAAACTTCAAAGAAAAAGGTCGCTGCGAAGAAAACTTCAATAGGCAGGCCTGGAGTGATGATAATTGGCGGCGCTATTCGGATTAAACTTCGTCGATAACGTAATCAAATAATTTTATGCTAATAATCTATATATAAGGAACCAATTATGAATGATGATTATGAAGAAATTCTGGCGTATTTTAATGGTTTTGATAGTAAAAAAAATGGTGTGTTAGATTTTTCTGAGTTTTGTGAATTGATTAAAGGTCTTGGTTTTAATATTGACCATGAAGGATTGAAGGACGGCTTTAATAAGATTGATATTGATAATAATAATTTGATCGACTTTGAAGAATTCATAAGTTGGTGGGGCGAACATAAATAGTCTTAAACTAATTCGAAGGTGTGAACCTTACTTTACCGCTATAGTTTTCCCCAGTTTTAGTAAGTCCGAATCCGATATGTCTTCGGGAACATTCATACCTCTTGCAAAAGTATCGCGCGCATCAAGCTTTTCCAACCACCGTTTTATATGTCCATAGTCATCTATATTAATGCCTGCCCAATCTGCCAATTTTATCCAGGGATAATGAGCGATATCAGCAATACTTAGATCGCCTGCCAGAAATTCATGATCTGCCAGTTGCTTGTTTAATAGACTATATAATCGGTTAGTCTCATTTTGATAACGACTAGTGGCTTCTGGAATAGCATTATCCATGTATCTGTAAAATACATTAGCCTGACCCTGCATAGGGCCAACGCCGCCTACTTGCAAAAACAACCATTGCATGACTTTAAAGCGGTTGGCAGTATCTGCGGGGAGAAGGCAACCTGTCTTCTCCGCAAGATAGATAAGAATTGCCCCTGATTCAAAGATCGCAATATTATTTTCATCATGATCAATAATGGCCGGTATTTTCCCGTTTGGATTAATATCTAAGTACCAATCTTCTTTTTGTACATTTTTTGTTAGGTTGATATCTTTAACTTCGTAATCAAGAGCTAACTCTTCTAATGCGACTGATATCTTTCTTCCATTCGGTGTTGCAGAGGTATATAGCGTTATCATTAGTAGTAAGAGACCCCGCGGTTAAACTTGTGTGCCAGGGCGTGAAGCGATTTTTTCATACCATTTCAATGTATTTGTGTTTTCACTGGGTATTTCAAATTCAGCGAACTTTGCAAAATCAATTACTACTAATCCAGTTATATCGGCCATGCTGTAGAAATCACCAGCAATGTATTCTGATTTAGAAAGTTGTTGTTCAAGGCGTCCAAAGAAAATTTTGATGCCGTTGCGGCCGCGTTCAATGAGTTCTGGAATTATCTTGTCGCCTTCGCGACCACCGACACCTCGTGTGGCAAAATCTTCAAAGCCATTACGAAATGCATAGATAACAGACTGCATGCCGCTATGTTCCATATGCCGGTCACAAGAAATGACTTGTGCACGTTCTAAAGGCGTATTTCCAAAAAGTGGTGGCTCAGGGTGCATATCATTTATATAACTGCAAATTGCCGGGGCCTCACTTATCACCGTTCCATCATCTAACTCCAGTGCTGGACATAAGCCCCATATGGTTTTTGATAGATAGCCTTCTTTCAGGTTCTCTCCGCCAAAAAGATCGACTTCTACAGTCGGAATATCGAGGCCTTTTTCTTTGATAAAGATTCGGGTGCGACGAGGGTTTGGTGCCATTGAACAATCGTAAAATTTCACTTTATTCTCCTATTGCCTGTGTATGTATAAAGTCTGTTATTCACTCATAAATTCTTGAAAATAAGGACCGTTGAGTCCACAATAGTCTACATAATGAACCTGGGAAGACCAAGAGAATTTAATACTGAGCAAGCATTAGAAGCTGCCATGCAACAGTTTTGGCGTACAGGCTATGAGGCGACATCGCTTCAGGACTTGCTTGATGTGATGAATTTGTCAAAAAGTAGTTTGTATCACACGTATGGTAGCAAGCATGACTTGTTTTTGCGCAGCATAGATTTCTATCAGAAAAAATCAGTCAGCGAACTTCAACAGTGTTTAAATGACAGCCATACTAGTAAGGCGTTTATGAAAACATTACTAGAAGATGTTATTGCCGAAGCGACATCAAAAAAGAAAAAAGGTTGTCTGCTCGTCAATACTGTTAACGAGTTATCGCACAGAGACAAGGCGGTGTCTAAAGCAGCTTTAAATGGAATCGATAATGTAGCAGGTGTTATTAAGCAAGCGATAAAGCGCGGAAAAAAAGAGGGCGCAATTAAATCAACAGTGAGCACTGATACTCTAGTTAACTATATTGTTTCTAACGTTAGTGGCTTAAGGACAATGGTAAAGAGTGGTGTTGCTAAGGCTGATTTAATCCCGCTAACAAACATGATTATAAAAACCGTCTATTAATTAAAACTAGTGCAGCTAAAAAGCTGCACTAGTTTTTTTCTTCTACGACAGAGCGGCTTCCAAAATATTATTAAACGTTGTACTGGGTCGCATTACATTACTTACTTTTTCGATGACGGGCTTAAAGTATCCGCCGATATCAACAGGTTTACCCTGTGCAGCATTAAGCTCTTCAACTATCGCTTGCTCATTTTCTGCCAGCGATTTTGCCAATGGTGTAAATTGAGCTTGTAGTTCTGTATCTTCTGTTTGTTCAGTAAGTGCCTGTGCCCAGTAGAGAGACAAGTAAAAGTGGCTGCCACGGTTATCCAATTCACCGGTTCTTCGTGACGGTCCTTTGTTATTATCCAACAGTTTTCCGGTTGCCTCGTCTAATGTTTTTGCTAGTATTTTGGCTTTGTTGTTGTCGGTTTTTATGTAGATATCTTCTAACGATACGGCTAAGGCTAGAAACTCACCCAGAGAATCCCAACGCAAATGGTTTTCTTCTATTAGTTGTTTAACGTGTTTAGGCGCAGAACCACCTGCACCGGTTTCAAACAGTCCGCCGCCTGCCATCAAAGGTACGATAGATAGCATCTTTGCGCTGGTACCCAATTCCATAATCGGAAATAGGTCAGTGAGGTAATCACGTAAGATATTACCGGTGACAGATATGGTGTCTTTACCACGAATAATTCTTTCAAGGGTATAACGCATGGCACGGGTCTGAGACATGATCTTAATATCAAGCCCGGTCAAATCATGATCTTGAAGATAGAGTTCGACCTTCTTAATTAATTCCATTTCGTGTGGGCGATACTCATCTAGCCAGAATACGGCAGGCATGCCTGATTGGCGCGCGCGGTTTACCGCAAGTTTTACCCAGTCGCGGATAGGTGCATCTTTGGTTTGACACATACGCCAAATATCACCTTCTTCGACATTCTGCTCGATGAGAACTTTACCTTCATCGTCTACAATCCGTGCGACACCATCTGTTAGAATTTCGAAGGTCTTGTCATGTGAGCCATATTCTTCTGCTTTCTGTGCCATTAACCCAACATTCGGCACACTACCCATAGTCGTAGGATCAAAGGCACCATGCGTTTTACAGAAGTTAATCATTTCTTGATAAATGCGTGCGAATGTACTTTCAGGAATAACGGCCTTGGTATCTTTTAATTTGCCATCAGGGCCCCACATTTGACCACCAGCACGTATCATCGCCGGCATAGAGGCGTCAACGATCACATCATTGGGGGCATGCAGATTGGAGATCCCCTTTGCCGAGTCTACCATCGCCAATTCAGGACGGTGCTGATAACAGGCATGAATGTCGTGTTCAATCTCTTCGCGAAATGAGCTAGGAAGTGTTTGAATCTTGTCGTAAACGCTACTGATACCGTTATTAGGGTGCACTCCTAACTTGTCAAATAGATCACCGTACTTGGCAAATAACTCTTTATAGAAGACTTTAACTGCATGACCAAACACGATGGGGTGTGAAATTTTCATCATGGTAGCCTTGACGTGTAATGAAAACATGACACCAGTTTCTCGTGCGTCTTCCATTTGTTCTTCGTAGAAATCGCAAAGTGCTTTTTTACTCATATACATGCCATCGATGATTTCGTCTTTCAACAAAGAGGTTTTCTCTTTAAGGACGATGGTTTCGCCTGAGTTTGTTACCAACTCCATTCTAACGTCACAGTCCTTTTCCATCGTCATGCATATTTCGCTGTCGTAAAAATCGTGACCGTGCATGTGTGAAACGTGCGTGCGTGAAGCAGGGCTCCATTTTGCCATTGAATGTGGGTTTTTACGGGCACTTCGTTTTACTGCATCTGGAGCACGCCGATCTGAATTCCCTTCGCGGAGCACCGGATTAACAGCACTACCTAATGCCTTTGAGTAGCGTTCTTTAATGATCTTCTCTTCGTCAGATTTTGTTTCTTCAGGATAGTCAGGGATGTTATAACCATGCGCTTGTAATTCAACAATAGTGGCTATTAACTGAGGGATTGATGCACTGATGTTGGGAAGCTTAATAATGTTTGTGTCAGGCACTTGGGTTAAACGACCAAGCTCTGCCAAGTTATCTTCGACTTTTTGTTCGTCAGTGAGGTGATCAGGAAATGCGGCAAGTACTCTTGCTGCTACTGAGATGTCACTCTCTTCAACGTCTATACCTGCAGAGGAGGTAAATGTTCTGATGATAGGGAGCAAAGAGTATGTCGCTAACAAAGGTGCTTCGTCGGTCAGTGTATATATAATTTTTGAATTTCCTGTACTAATCTTCATTTCTCCTCATTCATTCTTATGTGATTTCTTCTTAATCCGTTCTGTGGCAGCAACCATTATGCCAGAATCTTAATGACGACTTTTTTATCTTTATCTATTTGAATTTTTTAGTGTTTATATGAGTAGGGACTTTGTCTGTATTTAGCTAAAGCGCTCGAAAATGAATCGGATGTTTAATAACAGTATGATTTATGGATGAATTTGATTTGTTTAGGCCGATAAAAAAATAGAGTTTTGGTTTACTGAAATATCTTTTATATTAACAATAAACATAAGAGGATATCCGATGAAACTTGAACCATTTATGACTTATTACGCAAACCTTTCAGCTGTATTAGATGTGGGAAATGGACCATTTGGCAAACGGATGATTTTCGAAGTACAGGGTGGTGAATTCAAAAGCGACAAGCTAAATGGAAAAATTCGTGATGCCAGTTGTGCTGACTGGATGACGATTAGCGATGATGGCTATGGTCATTTGGATGTTCGCGCAACATTCGAAACAGACGATAATGCGATCATCTATGCGCAGTACTCCGGGGTTATTGAACTCACAGAAGGGATTATGGGGGCAGTTGCTGGAGAGTGTGAAACCAATTTTGGCGAGCAAAATTTCTTTACTAATCCACGTATGCAAACCGGTGATGAGCGATATAGTTGGGTAAATAATATTTTCTGTGTTGCACGGGGCCGTTTGTTGCCAGGCAAGGTGGAATACGAAGTATTTCAGTTGGTAAATGAGTAATCGGAATAGAATATCAGCTATAAGAACTATACAAACAATTGTTTATACACGCTTGATTTCATGTAACGCTTAACTAATGGTAATTGTCGACAATATAGGGTTGAGTTACACGTATATGAGGTTTAAACTGTTGCATATTGCTACAATTGTCAACAATAATAATACTGCAAAATCAAGGGTAATCATTGTATGTCTGAAGTGAACCACGTCTGGCGATTACGTAAACGTCCTATTGGCGATATACGTGATGGTGATTTAAGTTTTGAAGAAGAACCTATTCCTGAACCTGCAGACGGAGAATGTCTATTCCGTCTTAACTATCTATCTCTAGATGCCACTAATCGGATGTGGATGAGTGATGTAGAACAATACATGCCTCCAGTTGCGATTGATGACCCAATGCGTGGTGTCGTTTGTGGAACTGTTATTAAAAGTAAAAACAATGCCTTTAAAGAAGGCGATATTGTCAGCGGGCTTGGTGCTTGGGCAGACTATCAAATTGGTAGTGCTGAGACTGTGAGCGTTTTGGGCGATACTGGCCCTGTACCAGTTATTGATGCTTTTGGTACTTTCGCTATCGCTGCACCGACGGCTTATTTCGGCTTGCTAGAGATTACAGAACCCAAAGCAGGAGAGACCGTTGTTATTTCAACGGCCGCTGGCTCGGTAGGATCGATCGTCGGACAAATTGCCAAAATCAAGGGCTGCCATGTCGTAGGGATTACCGGTACAGATGAAAAATGTAAATGGATAACGGAAGAGTTAGGCTTTGATGAGGCCATCAACTACAAAACAGAAAATTTGTCAGAGGCACTAAAACGAACCTGTCCTAATGGCATAGATGTCTATTTTGAAAATGTAGGCGGTGAGATCTTTGATACTTGTCTCGCCCATATGAACATGTACGGCCGCATCTCAGTGTGTGGGCTAATAGCACATTACAATTCCAGCGAAGAAGTCCAGGGACCAAAGAATTATCCAATGATTCTGATGAATCGGCTTAAGGTTCAAGGTTTTATCATACTGGATTATATGGATCGCTATCCGGAGGCAATAACAGCAATAACGCAATGGATGAGTGAAGGCAAAATCAAGGTACAGCAAGATGTTGTCGAGGGACTAGAAAATGCAGTTGATACGGTTAAAAAACTCTATACCGGGGCTAATACCGGTAAGTTAATGGTTCGTGTAAAAGACGTGTAAAACGCAATTTATATTTGAAAGAAACAATACGTAGTGTGAATTTAGAACGGATTTATCACATACGTTCGATAATAGAACCCTTTCAAAAAGACGGATAATTTCGAAGAAATCGAAAGTGTCAATTAAAACAAATAGATAGAGTTATAATGATGACAATCAAAATCTTGGCACAGTGAATGCATTTTATGTAAGCCGAGATAAATATTGTCGACAATAATTGATAAAGAGACCAAAAAAAGCGGCAATAAACTCAAGAATAAAGAATAATTGTCAACAATCTTAAAGAATTAATATAATTTCAATAATGCAAAACCAAGGAAAATTATTATGGGAATGCTAGTTAATATCGACAACGGCGGAACGTTGACAGATATATGTGTACTGAAAGATAAGAACGTTTATAAGACCAAAACGCTAACAACGCCGTATGACTTAAGTAAGTGTTTTTTTGATGGTCTAAAATCAATCTCAAGCGTGATTTACGGCGAAGAAGATGTCGCAAAACTTCTGATGGAAGTTGAGCATATTCGTTATTCAACCACTCAGGGTACGAACGCGATTGTAGAGCGTAAGGGCCCAAAACTGGGGTTGATTGTAAATAAAGGTAATGCCGATTTAGCTAAGCGTATGCGCGAGCAAGATGAAGACTTGTTCGACTTTTTGATTGGAGATCGTATTGTTGAGGTTGATCTTGCTGATTTAGGTGATGAGGCAAAGGCAGCAGATACTGCTACGGTGATTACTAGACTCACCGGAATGGGTGCCAATAGGCTCGTTGTTTGCTTTGATGCTGATAATGCGGCTATCTCTGAGGCTCAATTCAAAAGGATAGCATTCGATATTTATCCGCGTCACTTATTAGGTGCTGTACCGATACTTTTCGCCAGCGAGATAGTTGATGATGTATCAGCAGATCGACGCGGTTGGACGGCATTGACGAATTCATTCTTGCATCCTGCGATGGAAAGCTTCCTGTACAACGCAGAAAATAGACTACGCGAATATCGTACCAAGAACCCGCTGCTTATTTTCCGTAACGATGGTAACGCCTCACGAGTTGCTAAGACAATCGCGCTAAAGACCTATAGTTCTGGTCCGCGCGGTGGCATGGAAGGCGTCAAAACATTCAGCAAACAATACAATCTCTCAGATGTAATGACCATGGATGTTGGTGGTACGACAACGGATATTGGCCATCTGGTTGATCTGAAATTAAACGAAGAACGACGCGGCAAAGTTGAGGGTGTACCTATCTCTTTTGGATTGTGTGAAATACACAGTGAAGGTGTTGGCGGCAGTTCAATATTGTCTGTCGCGGATGGTGCAATTCAAGTTGGTCCTGAGAGTGTCGGTGCCGTTCCTGGGCCTGCCTGCTTTGGTCGCGGTGGTAAGAGCTCAACATCAACTGATGTAAATCTACTCTTGGGTTTGCTCGATCCATCAACCTATTTCGGTGGTGGCTTAAAGCTTGATAGTGATCGTGCGCGTGCAGCTATCGATGAAAATGTAGCATCACCTTTAGGTGTTTCTGTTGATGAGGCACTGCATAAGCTTAGTGATGCTTATGAGCAAAAGATTGCTGATGGAATGAAAGACTTTGGTGATGTTGCGAAAGATACCGTGCTACTCGCTTTCGGTGGCGCTGGCCCGATGAACGCATGTGGTATCGCTGAATTAGCCGGTATCAATACAGTTTATGTGCCAAAGACGGCAGCTGTTTTTAGTGCCTTTGGTATCGGTTCTTGCGATATTGGCCAGAGCTATGCTGTTGTGTTGTCTGCGAACAAACAAGAATTGCTCTTAGAGGCTTATGCCGGACTTATTGAACGTGCTGAACGCGATATGTTTGCAGAAGGTTATGCCAAAGGTGACTTTGATATCAGTGCACAATTGGTCAGTGAATCAGGTTCTAAAGAGTCTACTCATCAATTAAACGGAAAAATTTCACTACCTAAAGAATTAGAAAAGGCAGACTCAGTCACGCTCGAAGTGATCGCTAGTAAACGTTTGAAGACTGAGGATGATAAAAAAGTCAAAACCAAAAAAGGTAAGATGGCAACTTCTTCAGGTGACCGTACTATCGTTGGCAATGATCTTAAGAGTCAAGACGTACCGGTCTATAACATTAATGACATGGTTTCTGGAGAACATGCTTCAGGTCCAGCAGTGATTGAAGAGGATTACTTCACCTGTCTTGTACGTGAAGGTTGGGAATTTGTTGTTACAGAGGCAGGTGATATCTGTCTGACTAAGGGGGCTAAATAATGAAAGTTTTAATGACCGAGTATCTTCGTATCGATTTGGATACAGAAAACTGGGAATGCCGTGTTTGTAACCATATCATTGGTTCAGCACGCGGTAATTATAAAGAAGGTTTGCTGGTTTATAACCGCGACCCAGCAGATATTCATCCACACATTATCGATCCAGAGAAATATAAATTTACCTTCTGCCCTGATAAAGATTGGGTCAATATTCTTGAATTTTATTGCCCAAGTTGTGGCACGCAGGTCGAAGTTGAAAACACGATGCCGAATCATGAACCGCTCTATGATATGGAAGTTGATGTTGATGCACTTAAAGAACAGTGGAGTCATCGTGAAGAAATTACAGAAGCGACGAAAGGGCCTGATGTTTTAGGTGAGGTCGAGCGAACTAGACATCGCCACTAGTTTAAAAAATTACTATAAACAATAAATCAAACTACTACATAGTTATAGGAAAGTAGATTATGAAACGAATATCAGTAGATATCGGCGGCACTTTTACCGATTGCTTTTTGGTTTGGGATAATAAGTACATCGAGACCAAAGCATTAACGACGCACCA
>JAJFKL010000034.1 GCA_021773235.1 Gammaproteobacteria bacterium
GAAATGGTAATGCCGGGTGACAACATCAAAGTGACGGTTAAGTTGATTAACCCGATTGCGATGGAAGAGGGCTTACGTTTTGCAATACGAGAAGGCGGTCGCACGGTAGGTGCTGGCGTCGTTTCTAAAATTATTGAGTAACGACAGGCGAATTATTTGAATTAAAGTATAGGCCAGTAGCTCAATTGGCAGAGCGGCGGTCTCCAAAACCGCAGGTTGGGGGTTCGATTCCCTCCTGGCCTGCCATTAGATAATTAATGGCCTAGGACTAAATGTAAGACACATATGAACACAAATGTTGAAAATACTAGTGACACATTGGACACAATCAAGCTTGGCTTAGCGCTATTGATTGCTATAGCGGCTTTGGTCGGCTTTTATTTTTTTGCTGATCAGTCATTGCTATATCGGGTGCTTGGACTGCTCGCAGCGGCAGGAGTCAGTGTGGCTATTTGCTTGCAGACAGCAAAAGGTAGGCATATTTGGGGGTATTTCCAGGATGCACAGATTGAAGTACGTAAAGTTGTTTGGCCAACACGTCAAGAAACAATACAGACGACTTTAATCGTAATAGTCATGGTTATTTTGGTGGCGATAATCTTATGGTTATTGGATATGTTTCTAGGCTGGTCAATTGGTTCATTGATGGGGCATGGTGGCTAGCATGGCACAGAATTGGTATGTAGTGCATGCGTATTCAGGTTTTGAAAATCAAGTAATGCGCTCATTACAGGAACGAATTGAGCGTAGTGGGCTTGACGAAATGTTTGGCGAAATACTTGTGCCAACTGAAGAAGTCGTTGAAATGCGCGATGGTAAAAAACGTAAAAGTGATCGCAAGTTTTTCCCTGGTTATGTCTTGGTTAAAATGGAAATGAATGATGACACCTGGCACTTGGTGAAAGAAGCACCAAAGGTGTTGGGTTTTATTGGTGGCACCAGTGATAGACCTGCACCAATTACGGAAAAGGAAGCAAATGCTATTTTACAACGTGTTGAAGAAGGCGTTGATAAGCCAAGGCCAAAAATATTGTTTGAGCCTGGCGAAGTTGTACGAGTTAAAGATGGCCCATTTACTGATTTCAACGGTGTCGTTGAAGAAGTGAATTACGAAAAAAGTCGTTTGCGGGTATCTGTTTTAATATTTGGGCGTTCTACCCCGGTTGAACTCGAGTTCGACCAAGTAGAAAAAGAATAGTTTTATTGTTTTGATTAGTTAACGGGGAGCCGTAAGGCGCTTGCACCCAAGGAGAAAGGCTGTGGCCAAGAAAATTGATGGTTATATAAAGTTACAGGTGCCTGCAGGTCAGGCAAATCCTAGTCCACCAGTTGGTCCTGCACTAGGACAGCATGGTGTCAACATCATGGAGTTCTGCAAGGCATTCAATGCGCAAACTCAAAGTTTGGAACCAGGAATAGCTGTTCCAGTCATTATTACAGTGTATGCCGACAAAAGTTTTACCTTTGTTAGTAAAACCACACCAGCCGCAATTCTGTTGAAAAAAGCAGCGGGTATCAAAAGCGGTAGCGGCACACCAAATAGCAGTAAGGTTGGTAAGGTCACTCGTGCCCAGTTGGAAGAGATTGCAAAGACGAAAGATGCTGATTTGACTGCTGCCGATCTAGATGCCGCTGTTAGAACTATTGCTGGTACTGCTCGTAGCATGGGTATAGATACTGAGGGAGTGGTCTAGCCATGGCAAAATTAACTAAACGCATAAAATCCTATCAAGACAAAATCGAGTTAGGTAAATATTACCCTGTGAAAGATGCCCTGGAATTATTAAAGGATATTTCATCGGTAAAGTTTGATGAATCTGTAGATGTTGCGCTGAATCTAGGTGTCGATGCACGCAAATCAGATCAACAGGTTCGTGGTTCGACTGTATTACCTAAAGGCACAGGGAAAACTGTAAAGGTTGCTGTGTTTGCACAAGGTGAAAATGCAAAAGCAGCTGAGGCCGCTGGAGCTGATGCAGTTGGTTTTGAAGATTTAGCCGAAGCGATGACAAAGGGCGATATTGATTATGGCGTTGTGATCGCGACACCAGATGCAATGCCTGTTGTTGGTAAGCTAGGTAAAGTCTTAGGCCCTCGTGGTTTGATGCCGAACCCTAAAGTGGGAACGGTTACCAATGATGTAAAACAAGCTGTTGAAAATGCGAAGGGTGGTCAAGTTCGTTATCGTACAGATAAGAATGGCATTATTCATTGCACAATCGGCAAGGTTTCATTTGACGCTGATTCATTGATAGAAAATCTGCACTCATTATTAATCGATTTGCAAAAGGCTAAGCCAAGCTCAGCTAAAGGTGTTTATCTGGGTAAGTTAAGCATCTCTACAACTATGGGGCCAGGCGTCCTAGTTGATCAGGCTAGCTTGTCAATTTAGTAAGTATTTTGTGAATTAGAATGTGATTAGCCAGTTTTTGCTAATTACATTTATTAAAGACTTTGTAACTGACGGGTAACTGTCAGGACGTCAAAGACCGTAGGTGACACTCTTTTTGGGTGTCTTAATGTACTGAAAATTACCTACGCAGACGGTGTAATCACACTCACAGAATACTCTGTGTTTGTCACCGTTAACCGGTTTGCTTGATCGTAAAGTGAAGGCAAGCTTTTTAGTAGAGGTATGGTATTAAAACCATATTTAACTTAACAGGAGGCGAAGAGTGAGTCTTAATCTAAATGCAAAAAAAGCAATCGTTGAAGAGATTGCTGGTGTTGCTGCAGAGGCTCCATCTGCAATCGCGGCCGAATATCACGGTTTATCGGTGGCTCAAATGACTGAACTGCGTAACGCTGCGCGTGAAGCGGGTGTGTACCTTAGAGTGGTACGCAACACGTTGGCGCGTCGTGCATTCGAAAATACACAATTCGAATGTATGCGTGAAGGCATGGTCGGGCCCT
>JAJFKL010000035.1 GCA_021773235.1 Gammaproteobacteria bacterium
AACCGCACCAGTAACCATTTGATTAACAATAAGTCTATGCTAATCTTAAAGGTATGATTAATAACGTTTATATAGTCCTAGTAAAGCGAGTCTTTCTTGGCGTTTTTTGCGCTATGCTTTACTGCGGGGCTGTGTATGCAAACCCCGAGGGTGGCGTAGTAGTTGGCGGTAGTGCTACTATTGCTAATAATGGCACTAAGCTTGATGTTTTCCAGCATACAGAGCGCGCTGTTATTGACTGGCGCAGCTTTAATATTTCGGCTGGCGAGCATACCCAATTTCATCAGCCTAGTACTTCATCTGTAGTTATTAATCGCATTTCCGATATTAACCCATCTCAGATTGCTGGTAAGTTGTCTGCTAATGGTAACGTAGTTCTGGTTAACCCTAATGGCTTTTTGTTTAGCGGTAGCTCGGTAGTTGACGTTAACGGCATTGTAGCTTCTACAGCCAACATCAACACTGCTGCCTTTATGGCAGGTAGTAATGACTTTAATATTGTTGGTAACCCCAATAGTGCAATTATTAACGAGGGGTTAATAACTGCATCCCAAGCAGGTTTAGTCGGTTTTGTAGCACCCCATGTGCTTAACCACGGTGTTATAACTGCAAAAGTGGTGCATTTGGCGTCAGCCGATACTTTTGGTTTAGATTTATATGGCGACGGGCTACTAGCAATTGCAGCAAGCGATGCTATAACCGCACAACTAGTTAAAAACACTGGTTCTATAACTGCCAACCAAACAGTTAATTTAACTGCCGCCACAGGGCGCAATTTGTTCGAGCAACTAGTGCGTGTTGAGGGCGAAGTTAAAACCTTAAACGTAGCAAATAACAACGGCACAATTATTATTAGCGCAGGCGACAACGGCAGAGCAGAAGTTGCGGGTGACATCACGTCTGCAGGTGGTTATGTAGAAGTTACAGGCAACAAAGTTGGCCTAATGGCAGGTGCAAACATAGATACCTCAAGTAAAAACAATGGCGGTGAAGTGCTAGTAGGTGGCGACTTCCAAGGTAAAGGAACTCTACAAACAGCAGCAGTAACTTATGTAGATAAAGCCGCCACTATTAATGCCAGCGCCACCGAGAATGGCGATGGCGGTAAAGTAATAATCTGGGCAGACGACACCACTAGGTTTGCAGGCAACATAAATGCCAACGGTGGTAACATAAGTGGAAACGGTGGCTTTGTTGAAGTATCAGGTAAAGAATACCTAGACTTTATAGGCACGGTAGACACCACCGCCATCAACGGCGAAAGTGGTGAGCTACTGCTTGACCCAACCGACATCGTAATATCAGCCGCAGCCAACCTAAATGTAACCGGCGTAACCCCATTCGAGCCTAACCTTGATGATGGACCCTCTAATTTAGATGTTGCTACTTTAGAAGCTGCGCTATTAACCTCAAGCGTTACCGTACAAACCAGAGCTACTGGTACCCAAAATGGCGACATTATTGTTAATGCGCCCATTACTTGGGCTACAGCAAGAAACCTAAACCTTGTTGCTGCTAATAAGATTTTTATTAATGCTGCTATTAATGGTAGTAATCAAATCTTTTTTAGAGCTGCAGACATAGATATTAATGCCTCATTAACTGGAATAGGCGCAGGTATAACGTTTGAGCCTAATGCTAACAATATTAGTACTGGCGTAGCAGGTGGGGTTGGAGCATTTAACCTTACAGCAGCAGAATTAGATTTTATCCAGCCTGGGTTTGGCCGTGTAACAATTGGTAGATCAATTTCTACCAGCACTTTAGATGCAAATGCATATAACTGGCTACAAGATACATACCTATTGTCAGGGGTGGGATCTGTCCAAATAAATGGTGCCCAGAATGTTGGTAATAATGATCTGCTATTACGCGCCATCAACCTTTCTCTTAATGCAGACCTAATCGGCACAGGCAATCTGACTATAGCTCCTCAAAATCCTGCTTCCATAGGGATTGCAGGAGCAGCAGGAACGCTAAATATTGATAATACCGAGCTCGACCATATTATAGATGGCTGGAATCTAATAACTTTTGGATCATCTGGTACCAGCCCAATAGCAGTTAATGCCCGTACATGGCAAGACAGCGTGCAGTTTACTTCTACAACAGGGTTGATAGATATTGCTGGAGTACAGGATGTTGGTAATAACGACTTAACTATACAAACAAACAATCTTAATATCGGTGCTGATTTAATTGGCAGTGGTGAGCTAAATCTTCTGCAACAAGGGAGTGCTCCTGTGGGTATTGCAGGCGGTGCAGGCACCTTAAATATCGATACAGTTGAACTTAACCATATTATTGATGGTTGGAACTTAATAAGAATTGGCCGATCAAATGCAACTCCTATGACTGTTAATGCATATACATGGCAAGATAATGTAGAGTTTACAACAGGGAGTGGTTTACTTGATATTGCTGGGGAACAAACATTAGGTAGTAATAATATTACTTTATTTACAAATAATCTTGGTATTAATGCGGATATTATTGGAACCGGAGTAGTAACAATTCATCCGTTTGATAGTGTATCAACAGGTGTTGCAGGCGGAGCGGGAACACTCCAAATTACAGCTGCTGAAATTGCACACCTTATCGGAGGGTGGAGCAAATTACAAATTGGGCATATTAGTGGGTTTTCGTTCTCTAACGCTGGAGCTATAGATATAGGAGCTCTAACTATGCCATTTGACCTAGAATTGTTAACAGGACCTTCTAGTATTACTTTTTCAGGGCAACTAGATATGGGAAGTAATAATTTAACTAGCCGTGGTAGCGGAGACCATATTATTAATGCACCGCTTGTAGGGACTGGAGTTTTGTCATTCGAACCAGGAATTCAATCAGAGACTATAGGTTTAGCTGGTGGCGCTGGTGATGTTAATATTAGCGTTGCCGAATTAGACCAAATAGCCAACGGTTGGTCAGAAGTGCGCTTTGGTAAAACTGATGGAACAGGGACTATGTCTGTTAATGCCTACACATGGCGTTGGCCAACATTATTCCAAAGTAGTACAGGGGCAATAAATTTCCTACAAGCGCAG
>JAJFKL010000036.1 GCA_021773235.1 Gammaproteobacteria bacterium
CTTATAATACAGGCAGTGCCTGGGATCACTATGATGATGGGTTGGAACATTCGATTTGGCTCACAATGATGCGCGATCGACTAGAAATACTACGTACTTTGTTGTCGGAGGATGGCTCCATTTGGATTTCGTTAGATGATAATGAGGTGGCCTATCTTAGAGTACTTATGGACGAAATATTTGGACGTTCTAATTTTATTGCAAAAGTAATTTGGCAAAAAGTATTTTCTCCTAAAAATTCTGCTAAACACTTTTCTGTTGATCACGATTATATAATGATTTTTGCGAAAAATTCTGAAGTGTGGCGTCCTAATCCTATGCTCAGAACTGAAAAGCAGGATAGAGCTTATAAAAACCCAGACAGTGATCCACGCGGGGTCTGGGTGTCTGGTGATTTGACAGCTAGAAACCCTTATAGTGCCGGAATATATCAAGTTAGATGTCCATCAGGGAGGGTTGTCGAAGGGCCTCCACCGGGTACCTATTGGCGGGTATCTAAAAAGAAATTGAATGAGCTTGATATGGACAATCGCATCTGGTGGGGAAAAGATGGTGATGGAACTCCTCGGTTGAAGCGTTTTTTGTCGGAAGTATCGAAAGGCCGGGTTCCTCAGACTTTTTGGCCATATGACGAAGTTGGACATACTCAGGATGCTAAAAAGGAGTCCGTTGTACTTTTCGGTAACGATGTATTTGGTACTCCTAAACCCGAAAAACTCATTAACCGTGTAATTTCCATTGCTTCTAATCCTGGTGATTTGATCTTAGATTCCTTTGCCGGTTCTGGAACAACCGGCGCAGTCGCCCAAAAAATGGGCCGCCGCTGGGTCATGGTGGAACTAGGTGAACACTGCGTTACCCACATTGTGCCCCGTTTAAAAAAAGTGATAGACGGCGACGATCAAGGTGGTATTTCCAAGTCTGTAAATTGGAAAGGTGGTGGGGGTTTCCGTTATTATTATCTCGCCCCTTCACTATTAGAAAAAGACAAGTGGGGCAATTGGGTAGTCAATAAAGAATACAATGCTGCTATGCTCGCTGAAGCAATATGTAAGTTAGAAGGCTTCAGCTATGCGCCTTCCGATACCCAATGGTGGAACCACGGTTATTCCACTGAACAGGATTATATTTACGTCACTACGCAAAACTTGTCCGTGGCGCAGTTAGAGTCCTTATCAGAAGACGTAGGCAGCGAACGCTCGTTGCTGGTGTGCTGTGGCGCATTTCGCTGTAAGGCTGATCGGTTTTTGAATCTTACAATTAAAAAAATTCCTAAAATGGTGTTGTCACGTTGTGAGTGGGCACACGATGATTACAGTCTAAATGTAGAAAACCTGCCGCAAATGGAACGCGAGCCAGAACAAGATTCATTGTTTGGAGGCGAGCTATGAATAATCGAATCCTAAGCGCTGTTTCCGGTCGCTTAAGTCTACGGGCGCCTCAACGCGAATCTTTAGAAGCACTAGCGCAAGCAATTGCGGCTAGTGATGGAGGGTTGCTGGACCGTAAACGGGATATTGAGAGTCTATTGAGTACCTTGAGTGCCGAGTTTGCAACGCTAAACGACTTCGAGCGTGAATTTCCATCACTCTGTTTTGCATTAGCTACGGGTGTTGGTAAGACGCGATTGATGGGCGCATTTATTAGTTATCTCCACCTGGCGCATGGCATTAGTAACTTCTTCGTATTGGCACCAAACCTCACTATTTACGATAAGTTGATCAAGGACTTTACGCCGGGCAGTCCGAAATATGTGTTTAAGGGCATTGCCGAGTTTGCTACTAATCCACCAGATGTGATTACCGGTGATGATTATGAGCAGCGGGGAGCACATGTGATGGGGGATATATGGACGCAGGTGCGGGTTAATGTGTTCAATATTTCAAAAATTAACTCAGAGGTTCGTGGTGGGAAAGCGCCACGGATAAAACGGCTATCTGAATATCTTGGGGATAGTTATTTCAATTATCTTTCTCAATTACCTGATCTCGTCTTGTTGATGGATGAGTCTCATCGTTATCGTGCTAGTGCTGGCGTGCGCGCCCTAAATGAATTGAATCCATTGTTAGGCTTGGAGTTGACCGCTACGCCATTTACCGAAAGTAATCAAGGGCCAGTGGCCTTTAAAAATGTGGTTGTGGATTATCCACTAGCACGAGCAATGGACGATGGTTTTGTTAAAGAACCTGCAGTGGTGACACAACGTAATTTCAATGCCAAGCAATTTACGAAGGATCAAATCGAACGAATCAAACTGAAAGATGGCATACGCCTGCACGAGGTTACGAAAGTCGAATTAGCTACTTATGCCAAACAGAATGGGGTGTTTCAAGTAAAGCCATTTATGCTGGTTATTGCGCGAGATACGACGCATGCAGCCCAGTTGTTAGAGACAATTGAGTTAGATGATTTTTTTGAAGGGCGTTACAAAGGAAAAGTTATTCAAGTGGATAGCAGTCAGTCTGGTGCGGCTGAGGAAAATATGATTGCTAGATTGTTGTCGGTGGAAAGTTTCGATGAGCCGACCGAAGTAGTTATTCACGTCAATATGCTTAAAGAGGGCTGGGATGTTACTAACCTCTATACCATTGTGCCTTTACGCGCAGCTAATGCCAGAACACTTATAGAGCAATCCATTGGTCGTGGACTCCGGCTTCCTTATGGAAAGCGAACGGGCGTTGACGCAGTAGATCGATTAAGTATTGTTGCTCATGATCGATTCCAGGAAATTGTTGATGAGGCAAACAATCCAGAAAACCCGCTTCGTATGCGCCAAATAATATTAGAGGCCGCTGATATCGCGGATGCTAAAGATAGTGTTTCTATTACATCGACTTTACAGACTTTAGTGACGGGTGAACAGCCAACGAGCATTACAGGTTTTGAATATACCAATCCAACAAAACACGAGCCTGTATTTGCCGGTGTTGCAGAACGTGAAGTCGCTAAGGTGGCTCTGAGTGTATTACAAAGCTATCAACACAAGCCTAATTCCGCGCCTACAAGCCAAGCTTTGTTAACTAAAGAAATGCAGGGTGAGTTAGTTAATGCGGTATCTGAGCGTATTACAGGAAGACAGCAGTCTTTGTTAGAGGAAGTTGAAAAGGTCGATCTTGAAGCCGTTGTTGCAAAAACAACTGAGTTAATGGTTCAACAAACTATCGATATTCCCCGAATCATTGTAGTACCGACGGGGGATGTAACGTACGGGTATCATCCCTTTTCTCTTGAACTGAGCCAATTAAATCTTCAGCCATCAAACCGGGAGTTGATCTCACAAAGTTTGCAAACCAATCAGCAAATCAGTATCTCAGCACAGCCGCAAAAGAAATATACGAGGCTTGAAGATTACATTGTAGAGCAGCTAGTTGACTACGATGACATTGCGTATGAAGAGCACGCAGGTCTTATCTATGATTTGGCAGGCCAAGTAGTTCGGCATTTTGAGGGAATTAAAGAATATTCAGAAGACGAAATGCATAATATCTTTTTTGGTTATGCCAGGCTCATTTCAGAAAATATTCATGTCCAAATGTCAGAGCATTTTTGGGAAAATGCGAGTGGTTATGAAACGACGGTAAGAAGCGGATTTACTCCAATAAAAGATACTGCCTACACAACAACTGCTGGCCAAGCTATCCATAACTTCAGAGACACGGTTGCTAATGTCGGAAAGATCAAGCAAATGATGTTTGGGGGCTTTGCAAAGTGTTTATACACCGTACAGAAGTTCGACTCAGATACTGAGCGCCGTTTTTCCATTATTCTTGAACGTGATGCTTTAAAGTGGTTTAAACCAGCTAAAGGACAGTTCCAGATTTACTACAAAGCTGGCGTAGATCAGAAAGAATACGTACCAGATTTTATCGCTGAAACGGATGACGTTGTTTTAATGTGCGAGACCAAGGCTAGAGGAGATATAGACTCACAAGATGTACAGGCGAAAACCGATGCTGCTAAAGAATGGATAACGAAAGCCAGTGATTATCTTACTGAAAATGGCGGAAAGAAGTGGATGTATCTTTTGATACCACACGACGAAGTAGTGGAGAACCGGTCGTTGAAAGATTACAAGCACTTTGAAGAATAGCTAAAGCTGAATATATGTTAGATACCAACATCCGCAAGGTGCAAAACAGAACCCAAGACCCCGCCAGGCTGGAACGCTTAATCAAGATCATCGAGAAGGAGTAGTGGTTCACCTTGCCGGTAGACGTCAAAGGAGCAATTTACAATAATTTGCAGGAACGTAATGCGCATGATGTAAAAGGCAGCGCCGGCGAAACACGTGCGCAAGAACCTGCTAGAACGCAGGGAGTGCGGGCAAATTTTTATTACATTTGTTTGTTGGTCAAGTTTTTACCAATTAAATTTTCACCGTTCTTTTCATCTTAAGCGCACCCATTTGGGTCAACGTAGCTTTCTCCCCATCATGCCCAATAACTACATCCTTCCCAGCAACAGGCTTACTATCAATCGTATTTAATTGATGCACAATAAAATCTTTTTTGACCTGCTGATAAAAAACACCGTTGTCTTTATCAACAAGAAGGATTTGTCCTTCATATTGGTTGTTATCACTGGGTTCTTTGGCTAAATAAATATTGTAGATCCCCGGCTTTATGCCTTCTTCAGCTTTCTTGATTGCGCCGGTTGTTTCCCATTCGTTATTATTTTGTGTTTGTAAAATCTTTTGTCCGTTCATGACAATGATGCGTTGCTTTTGGGGTGTCTTCATCTTGAATTTTTACAGTGCATTGTTTGGTTTTCTGTAATAGGTGTTATTAATGTTTTGGCGTATCAGTATGCAAAACACTATCCTGCTTCCGGGTTGTTAGCGATTTCATCGAGTATTTTAAATAGATCGAAGGATTTAGATTGCTCAGTGCCATACAAGAAAGCGATCAATTGTAGTGCGCCACTGCCTTTGGTTGCAAATCGGCCATCTTGTAATGCACTGATGATGAATTGTGCGATATTCGGACAATTCTTGCCTTCTTCAAAGTAAGTTTTGATCTTGGTTTTGACTAATTTCTTGTCATCACTTGATAAATCACGCATGAGTACTTTGGGTTCGCGCTTGTCTTTTTTAATGAGGTTGTAAATCGAGTCGAGTAATGATGTTGGTGCATGCTGCTTTTGTTCGCTTTTAGTATCAGACGTGGTGCTGGGCTGGTCTTCAGTATTTGATGTCTGATCATCTGTAGAGATGGGAGTTTGTGTTTTCTTCAGCTTCAGAAACCGTCTAAATTGATGCACGTCCAAGCGTGATATTTCTTCTTGCGTGCTGAGTGCTAGCCAGTTCGTGACATCTTCTTGGTTGGTTTTATAAAGCCGTGTTAAATCATACAAGGCAGTGACATCGATGCAGCGGCTTGATCGATATATATCTGCAATAGGATCAGGCAGATCAAGCAGCGTGGCATGCATGGTGATATAGGGATTGGTCTTGCCGAGCATTTTTGCAACTGCAGTCTTGTTTTTTCCGGCGGCAAGTTGTCGCCCAATGAAGTCAGCAATTTCTCGGGAGGTTAAATCATCCCGTTGCAGATTCTCGATCACTTGATCGGCTTCACTGTAATCGGTATCAATAAATGCAGGAATCTTTTTTAATCCAGCGTTAATGCTTGCACGAAAACGCCTGGCACCATGATTAATGAGATAGGTTCCCGGCTTGTCTGGATTAGGGCGCACAGATATCGGTGATTTAACGCCGCGTAACTTAACGGTTTCCGTTAATTCATTTAATGTGTCCTTGTTAAATTCCTTCCTTGGCTGGTTGCTGTCTTCACTGATAAGATTGATGTTTATCTCAGTTGCGCCCTTGGGCGCATTGTGCGCTTTTTTGGTTTTGTTCTTTTTATCTACCATCTGATAAGTTCTTTAGATTGAATAATAGTGATCATTGGTATATGTGGTTATTAAGAGTTAGTTGCATGGATATATTGTAATATAACAAAAGTGTTCAGTTAGAAGATAAATAACTCGTTTTATTTGCAATCGTTTTTAGTGCACACTAAATACTTAACAAAAGTTAATTATGCCTCATTCATATTAAAATAACTAAAAGTTTGTCGTGAAATGGTGACAAATTTAAGCAGCTTAACCATAATAACAACAGGGCGACTCTATGTACAATTTAATATTAATCACAAATATTCTGCGCATCCTCGGTGAAAAGGGTATGACCAAGTCAGAGTTAGCAGAAAAAGCCGGGGTATCAATCTCGTTTTTTACCGATCTAACTAATGATAAAGCCAATCCATCACTCAGAATCATAGAAGCCATTGCTGAAGCAATGGAAACCCCATTGCCGATGTTATTGGATAGCTCGGACATGGAGACCGCAGATCTTGAGGCATTGGCTAATCGTAAATTAACGCATCTGCCTAAAGGATTTGTGTGGAAGGGTGCTGTGCTGAGTGAGTTTGAGGCTTATCAGGTCGATCAATGGGACAAAAAAAACCGGGAATTCTTGTTGAAGTCGTCAAAAAAAGACAAATAAAAAGATTGTAGATAGCTTATAAAAAAGTATTGCATAAAATATAGTTACGTTATATTGTAATGTCACGTGAAAGTTTTTGAGGCGTTGACATGACAATGCAGAATCAAATACAACACATTACAACCGTTAAGGATCGCGCAAAACTCAA
>JAJFKL010000037.1 GCA_021773235.1 Gammaproteobacteria bacterium
CGTCGTCTTATACTCTACGCCATTACCATGCGTAAAGGCACGAACCCAGTCCACCAATCCATCGCCATTAACATCAACGAATTGACCGTATTGCGTATTATCCGGTTCGTTATAATTGCGAATAACATCCGGTAAAGTGTAGTCAGTACTATTAGTAAAACCGGAATGCTCTACTTGCCATTGCAGCTGGAGCGGTCGAAAACATATCACCCCTGAAATATCACTACATTCTGTCAAGCTGATGAGTCTCGCCTTACTTGTGGCGCTGCCAAATTCATACTTAAGTTTATAATCTCTTACCAAAGTGCTGCCTGCATAGGTCTTGATGTTAGTCAGCCGCTGTATATTTTTCACCAGACTGCCAGCTAAATACTTCGAGCTAATATCTGTACGTGTTTCGTAATCAAATTGGATTGATGTATTCGGTGTTAATTCGGTGTTAATTCTGGATTGATTGTGGCATTACCTGTGTAGTCGATTTGGGTGGGGCGGTATTCGCCATTGACACTATCTTCTATGTAGCTAACGGTCAGGTAGTTCCCCACCGTGTCACTGATTTTATTGACTGCCCATAACCGAACATCCATCTTACCCTGCGCTTCAATTCTTGAATCTGTAGTGTTACCGTATTCCAGTGTCTGCCCACTCTTGGTTTGTGCTATGAAGTATTCCGGGCCGTTGTTCGTGCCATCGGTGTCATAGGAGATGACTTTCGTGAAGCCATCAACTTCCGTCCGGTATTCGACGTTGTTTGCGCCGTAAGTACCCGACACAGCGATTAGTCGTTGGCCATCAATACAAAAACGGTCGTTGTTATCAAAGTCCACGCCATCAATGAACCCGTCGATGACATTTTTAGCGGGGCAACGGGTGATAACGGAGAGACCACCAAGTGTCCAACCCACTCCTAACAAACCATTACCACTGCGTGAGTTATAAGAAACTGTTAACGATGGTTGCATGCCGGCTGTACCCGGTGGAACGGCTATTGGAACTTGATAGTTCGCGCTACCACTTGCATCTACACTGAATTCGCCGGGCGTGACGCCGGGGATGGCGGCATAGAGAGGTGTACATATAACAAGTAAAGATAAACAAAAACCTTTTGCCACCGAGGACACAGAGATCGCAGAGGTTTTTATTACTTTAATATCAATACTTGATATTAAAGTGACTACATTGCGTGCCCTATGCTTTATTGTCTTAAACATTAAAGATATAAAACCTTTTTGTTTTTCCTCTGAGAACTCTGTGTCCTCTGTGGCTAAATATGTTTTGTTAGTCAATTTCATAGTCCTTCTTGGTTACGGTTGCGGCATAAGGAAACAACACGCCAGGGTGGCCTGTTTTCACTTCGATGCCAGTATGTGTTTGTGTTTGCCCAAAGGTCGTGTCGACTTCACCGAGTAGGTCATCATTACTTAAGCGTTGTTCGGTACGCTCGACCAGACCGATGTAGGGATGTGATTGGTTATACGTTGTTGTGGTTTTTATTCCTGTTGCAACATCCGTTGCACTCATTGTTTTAAAACCTAAGAAACCTCGACCATCAACTGAGGTCTTGGCTTCGGTGTAGGTATAATCGGTATCTCTTGTCCCGCCAATGCCATCATCGACGGTGGCTTTACTCACAACATAAATGGGAGCTTGGATGTCAACGACTGGGTAGGTTGCACCACTGCCTTTGGTGTAGATTGTGTCGTTAGTTATCGGAGCATAGGTGATTTGGGTATCCGTGTTCAGCGATGACGTCACCTTGCTTACAACATCTGGTGTCGACTTATCATTTATAGAAACTATCGTGCCGGTTGAACCATTTGGTGTGAAGTGCTTCACTAAATCATTCAGTCCATCTCCATTTACATCCGTAAAAGTAATATTCCAAACTGAACTGTAACCCCCGTCTGTAATGTACTCCCAATAACCGGTATCCGTGAATGAAGTACCATCACTCAATGACACACGGACGCCAAGCGTGCTGCCCGAGATAAAGTGTTTTACTAAATCAGTCTGTCCATCACCATTCATATCCTCAAAGGCTATACTCCAAACTGAACTGTAACCACCGTCTGTAATGTACTCCCAATAACCGGTATCCGTGAATGAAGTACCATCACTCAATGACACGCGGACACCAAGCGTGCTGCCTGAGATAAAGTGTTTCACTAAATCTGCCATCCCATCACCATTTACATCCGCAAAGGTAATGTTCCAAATCGAACTGTAGCCGCCGTTTGCGGTGTACTCCCAATATCCTGTGTCAACAAAACTGCTGCCATTGTTTAAAGATACACGGACACCAAGCGTGCTGCCTGAGATAAAGTGTTTCACTAAATCCGTTAGTCCATCACCATTCACATCCGTATAAACGATATTCCAATCTGAACTGTAACCACCGTCTGTAATGTATTCCCAATAACCGGTATCCGTGAATGAAGCACCATCACTCAATGATACGCGAACACCTAAAGTGCCATTAGAAATGAAATGTTTTACTAAATCCGCCCTACCATCGCCATTCATATCTGCAAAAGTAATTTTCCAAATTGAACTGTAGCCACCGTTTGTAATGTATTCCCAATAACCGGTATCCGTGAATGAAGCACCATCATTCAATGACACGCGAACACCTAGCGTGCTACCTGAGATGAAGTGTTTTACTAAATCTGCCATTCCATCGCCATTTACATCCATAAATGTAATATTCCAATCTGAGCTGTATCCGCCGTTTGTGACATACTCCCAATAACCCGTGTCCGTGAATGAAGTACCATCACTCAGTGACACACGAACACCTAAAGAACCGTTAGAGATGAAGTGTTTTACTAAATCCACCATTCCATCACCATTCACATCTGTGTAGGTAATTTTCCAAATTGAACTATAGCCGCTGTTTGTTACGTAATCCCAATAGCCTGTTGTTGTAAAACTATTCACCCCTCCATCCTGCCAATCAAACACTATCGGTTTGAAACAGTCTGGTGTAGATTGACCATCACACTCTTGTAGTTGCGTTAAACGTGAACGATTCGCTGCACCGTTGTTATCGTAAACGAGTTGATAGTCTCTGATTAACGTGGTATCAGTGTAGGTTTTGATATTGCTGAGACGTTGTGTGTTTTGCACTTTACTATCGGCAAAGTATAAAGTCGCGGTGTCTGTACGTGATTCGTATTCAAACTGAACATTGGCATAAGGAAGAACAGTACCGTTACCCGTGTAGTCAATTTGTGTTGGATGGTAGGAACCATTAGTACTGTCTTCACTGTATGTCACCGTTAAGTAGTTACCCACCGTGTCACTGATTTTGTTCACCGCCCATAGACGGATATTGTCGTCCGCTGTGATGGTTCCAGCAGCTGCTTCAACCGCTTCGATGCGTGCGTCTGCGGTATAACCGTATACCAATATCTGTCCACTCTTGGTGTAAGCGATAAAGTATTCCGGGCCATTGTTCGTCGTGATAGTGTCTTTGGAGATAACCTTCGTAAAGCCGTCTACCTCAGTGCGGTATTCAATGTCATGCTTACCATAATCACCTACATTCCCTGTCACTTGTATTAAGCGTTGTCCATCTATACAGAACCGATCTTTATCATCAAAATCGATACCGTCTATCTCACCATCGGTAACTGTATTTGCGGGACAGCGGGTGATAACCGATAGGCCGCCTAAAGTCCAACCCACACCTAATAAGCCATTACCACTGCGAGAGTTATAAGAAAGGCTGAGTGAGGGTTGCATACCCGCAGTGCCGGGTGGTACTGCTATCGGAACTTGATAGTTCGCACTACCTCTTGCATCAACACTGAATTCGCCTGGCGTGACGCCGGGGACTAATCCTGAATAATCATAGTTATTAGGGTTTGTACCATTGTTATATTCATCAAGATTACTTATGCCATCATTATCAGTATCTTGATTTGCATCTGCCACCAAGCTATCTAAACCGTGCTGTATTTCCCATGCGTCGGGTAAACCATCATTGTCATCATCTGTATCAACAACATTGCTCAATCCATCATTATCAGTATCTACATCGGCAACACCATCGTTATCATCATCAGGATCAATCTGATCAACTATACCATCCTGATCATAATCGGACGTATTCAAATCATAAATAAATAATACCCCGGGGTGACTGCTACTCACTTCCACTCCCGCATATGTTTGAATTTGTCCGAAACTGATATCAACTTCAGTAACTAAAGTATTGTCGCTTAATCGTTGCTCCGTACGTTCGACTAAACCAATGTAGGGATGAGTCTGTGCATACGTGGTGATTGTCTTGATACCCGTTACACTGTTGGTTGTAGTTATGGTTTTAAAACCGAGGAAACCTCTGCCATCGGCAGAACGTTTAGCATTAGTATAGGTATAATTGAAATCACTTGCCCCTTCAACAAGTATATTGCTAACAACATGCATTGAGTCTTGCACATCAATTTCGGGATACACTGCAGTTGCATCTTTTGTGTAAATATTATTATCAGTAATAGGTTTGTAGGAAATTGTCGTTTTTGTTCCTGAAGTATCTGTAATTAAACTGAGCAGATCGGGAATTACGCCATTGCCCAGGGCCGTATAAGCAGCGGCATGTGTCCCGTTAGCAATTGTCAAAACAACATCTACTAAACCATCACCATTCGCATCCGCCAGCTGTGCTGTGTATCCTGACCAGTTACCACTGTGTACGCTGTTACCTACGACAGCTTGATAGGTGTTGGTCCCACCATCCAGCCATTCAAAAGTTACTGGACTTAGACATCCCCCCGTCGCTTGGCCATCACATTCCTGAAATTGTATTAAACGTGATCTTCCTGCTGCACCATTGTTGTCATAGCTCAGTTGATAGTCCCGAACGAGTGTAGTGCCGGTATAAGTCTTGATGTTGGTCAGACGCTGTGTGTTCTTTACTAAGCTGCCAGCGAAGTATTGCGGCATGATATCCGTGCGGGTTACATATTCGAATTGAACACTCGTGTTCGGCGTTAAAGCAGGGTCGGCATTTGCATTCCCTGTGTAATCAATTTGCGTCGGATGGTAAGTACTATTGGTACTGTCCTCACTGTAGGTCACCGTTAAGTAGTTGCCGACGGTGTCTTCTATTTTGTTCACAGCCCAAAACCTGACATCGGTTTTGCCCTGTGCTTCGATTCTTGAGTCGATGGTGTTGCCGTATTCTAATATTTGTCCTGTATTGGTTTGTGTAATGAAGTACTCTGGATCGTTGTTCGTGCCATCTGTGTCGTAAGAGGTGACTTTGGTAAGGTCGTCAACCTCTGTTCGGTATTCAATCCCGTCCTTGCCATAGTCACCCACAGCACCGCTGATCTGGATTAATCGCTGGCCATCGATACAAAAGCGGTCGTTGTTATCAAAATCCACACCATCAATGAACCCGTCGACGACATGCTTTGCAGGGCAACGGGTGATAACGGAGAGACCACCAAGCGTCAAACCCACTCCTAGCAAATCATTACCACTGCGAGAGTTATAAGAAAGGCTGAGTGAGGGTTGCATACCCGCAGTGCCGGGTGGCACGGCTATTGGGAATTGATAGTTCGCACTACCACTTGCATCAACACTAAATTCGCCGGGCGTGACGCCCGCGATGCCGCCCGAGTTGTTAGTTGTATCTGGGGGAAAATAATTCGCATCGTTTGGATCGGTATTGGCTAAATATTCATCCAGATTTGTATAATCGTCTCCATCTGCATCAAGGTGCGAATCAACAACGAGCGAATCCAAACCATGGGCATTTTCCCAATCATCAGGAATACCATCGTTGTCACTATCAAGATCGCAGGCATTACCTTCACCATCTGCATCGGTATCTGTTTGGTTAATGTTTGATACTAATGGACAATTGTCAGTGTCGTTTAATACACCATCGTTGTCATTATCAAGGTCGCAAGCATTGCCTTCACCATCTACATCGGTATCTGTTTGGTTAATATTTGATACTAATAGACAATTATCAGTATCGTTTAATACGCCATCTCCATCAGTATCATTTTCGCAAACATCACCTACACCATTTGCATCAGTATCTAATTGGTCTGCATTTGGAACTAGTGGGCAATTATCGTTTATCGTAAAAAAGGTTTTAAAGTCGTTAACCCCTACTGGAATATAAATAGGTCCATCTAGTACACCATCACCATCAAAGTCATCTGAAGGATCACTGCTGCTAATTGATGGGTTAACTAGAAGAATGAATGAGAAAAGAAAAGTAATGAATAGTCTCTTCGAGGAGACACAGGAAGAAACTTGTTTATTTTCGTATAAATTTCTTGTTATTACATTTTCATCTTTAGTACATAAACTAAACTTGACCTTGCTTGTACTTGCTGACGTATCAGACATTCCTGTATTCCTTTTTTAGATTATGGTTACGCATTAAAGGCGCTTGCCTTATAACTTAATCTTAATTACAAAGTTAGGTGTGGTTGTGTTTTTAAATTTTCCAATTTAATCGAAAACTATTCATCAAATTGAATATAGTCGACATCTTCGTACCAGGATTGAATTGTACAATTTCCTGAGTGTCCCACCTTTATCGATTTGTCAGCTAACTTTGCAGCAAGAAGAAAGCTATACATTGACTGTCCTAAATCAGTATTAAGTGGAATAAGGAAATGTTTTGCAGAGGCAGCGCAGTCAGGGGATCCGATTGTGCGAAATTCAACACCGAAACTTACATATGGAACTGAGCTACCATAGTCTTGAATGGTAATACCTGAAATTTTTCCTGTACTTGAAAAGCCAGCATGGGCTAAAGAGGTGCTAGCAACCCAGATGAACAGTGTTAACAATAAATATATCTTTTTTGACATGTTTTTTTACTCCTCAGTTATTAATCTTATGCTTGATATAAAGCACTTTGAATTTCTGCAATAACATGCAGTTGTTTTATTTCTTAAATTATCTACACCATTTTTCGCTATGCCGTTAACCATCTATGTCCTTGCTAACGAGATAACTGACGGAGCACCTAAGAAACCAGCATAATTACGATAAAAATAAAGCGTTGAAGACCATTGAATGTAAGTAGGTACTGCTGCTGGGGCACGACAGCTGTTATCGATACTGAATTCGCTGGGCGTGGCGGCATTTAGTCCTTGGGTTATAAAAAGACTTGTAGCAAGGGTAATAATATAAAAGAAGTTGAAGCAATGTGTTGATAAAACAACATTCGTCGGCTGTCCTTGCACTACAGGATCCCCCAAAGGAATTTATATTCTTATTAGTTTGAAGATCCCAGTGTCTACGTTTGTTATGACTCTCGTGTCATCGTAGATCGCATATTATTATATTGCGTGAATTATATTCGTTGATTTATTTAAGCAGGTCAATAGAAATTTATTTTGGTAATACAGTCTTAATATTTAAAACTAAATGTATCGAAATAACGACATTAAATGACTTAAAGTTAATTAACCTAATGTACCCGACAGAGTCATGATGCCTAAGATGGCAAGCCAAATGATCAAGGTTCTATTGAGTAATCCTTTAAGCTCATCTATCCAATAAGATTTTTCTCTGTCAGGCACTTCAATGTCGGTTCGGTATTGTAAGGCCCCTATTCCAGCATCCGTTAAGACTTCATTATTTACTTCTATTGAGAGATGTTCTGCTTTACTCCATCCTGGCATGGCATCAACTAGATGCCCGCCAAGGGCAAGCCCAAGCACCATTAGTCTTGATGATGGCCACTCTAGGATGTTTATTAAAATAGAGGCGCTGTCAGTAAACCCACTTCGGATCTCGCTAAACTCATCATTTATTTTATTTACCAATCGATAAAGTAATGCGCCAACGGCACCAAGGATTAAAAACCAGAAAATAACAGCAAAGGTACGTTTATGTGATTCGACTAAGCTAGATTTAATGATCGCGATTTCATTTGAATCATCTTCGCTGAGTAATGTTTCGTCTATTAATTCTTCTGCTAATTCAGAAACCGCACCAACATTATCCTCGTCTACTGCAGTAATATATTCATCAAGACGGTTATCAAGATCTTCCGGCGCAAGACAATAAATCAATACAATAAGAGAGATAACTATTTCTACGAACCAGGGTAATGAGCATGCAAGACACAAGACAATAATAAGACCCGATAGAGCAAGCGATAATACAATCAATAAACCGAATGTCCCGTCCCAGAACTTATATTGCGCCAAACGTTTCTCTAACCAGTAATATAAGGAGATACACCAATTAAAATTACGATAGCGTTCCAGTCCACCCAGAAAAAAATCCAAGCTTAGTGCGATAAGAATAACGATTAATGTCATAGTGTCAGTAAGGATAGGTAGTAGTTCTTGTCAAAAGCCGGTCCAGGATCAGTTTTACGCCCCGGCGCAATATCACAATGACCAACAATACGATCTTTTGTGATCTTGTTCCAGCGCTGGCATATCAAGTCCGTTATCATCGCTAAAGTATAGTATTGAGTTTCACAATAAGCTTCTTCATCACATCCTTCAAGCTCGATACCAATAGCAAAATCATTACATTGCTTACGTCCATTAAACGATGATTCTCCGGCATGCCAGGCACGTTTAGTAAAAGGTACGTATTGTGTTATCTCCCCTTCACGATCAATCAGCAAATGGGATGACACACGTAATTCGTGTATCTCAGCAAAATACGGGTGCGCCTCGGGAATTAATTTATTGGTAAATAACTGATCAATAAAACCACCGCCATACTCGCTTGGAGGTAAGCTTATACCGTGAATCACCAACAGACCGATATCTGATAGGTCGGGGCGCTCGTCGCAATTTGGAGACTGAACAATACGTGCGCCAACTAACCATGCACCGTCTTCATCAATCTGATAATCCATTCTCTTCAATTTCAAAACCTTTATTGGGCTGTTAAGCTGAGGGTCTGTTGTTATTAAAATAACATAACCGTGACGAATCTAAAGAGAGAATTTTAATGTGCCGATTAGCCGCTTATCTTGGTACCGAGATATCACTGTCCGTATTTTTGCAAGAGCATGAGCATAGCCTTATCCAGCAATCATGGGCGCCTAAAGAAATGCAAGACGGCACATTAAACGCTGATGGCTATGGTGTCGCATGGCTAGCAGACAATAATATTCCCAGTAGTTATAAAAATGTCCTGCCTATCTGGTCTGATACAAATTTGGATAGCTTAGGCCGCTCGATTAGTAGTCCGCTATGGCTAGCAAATGTACGTGGCGCTACACCGGGTCAAGGGATTAGTGAATCTAATACTCAACCCTTTATAAAAGATAATCTGATTTTTACCCATAACGGGAGTTTGAAGCCATTTAATAACAATACTAAAGCCAGATTTTTGGATGTATTAACAAATACGATCAGTGCTGGGATATCGGGTGATTCAGACTCCTGGTATTTATTTGCTTTAATACAACAACACTTACAAAACCAAGACTCAATATCTCATGCCATCATTTCGGCGATGAATGATTTAAAGTCGATATGTAGTGACTCTGTATCTGCTTTATTGAACATCGTCATCAGTGATCTCGATTCATTGTATGTCTGTCGACATGCTTTGAATGGCAATTGTCCAAGTCTTTATTATCTCATTAAAGAAGATAATATATGGTTGGCATCAGAACCTCTCTCTCCAAAGGATGCGTGGATAACCGTAGCTGAGCATAGCGTTATGCGCTTTAATCAATCTGGAGTGATTGAAGATTACAGTCTATGAGTAAATTGATTGCGACGTTTCGCTTATTACAAGACGAAGCTATTGATATTGTCAGTGCCGTTTCTGAAGAGCATTATCATAAACAGTTTCACCCCGACCTGAGTCCAATTGGCTGGCACCTTGGACATTGTGTATTTACAGAAAGCTATTGGATAAAAGAACAGTTACTAGAAAAAAACATTGTCGATAATTCGTTAAGGTCACTTTACGTGCCTGAATTAAGTGCTAAACAATCTCGTGGCACCGCATTGCCAGAAAAAAATAATATGCTTGCATGGGCTAAAGACACACAAACAGAAAACTGTACCTTGCTCGAATTAGCAGTTACTCAACTCACATCACATAAACTATTAACAAATGATTTTTTGATCCATTTTTTAATACAGCACTACTCGCAACATATTGAAACCATGACAATGGTTCTAACGGCAATACAGATTCAAAGCAATCACACTGAATTTACGCCATCCAAGATCTTGAAATCTAATCAACAACAGAAAGAATTTATTACGGTTGAATCCAGTACCTACACGATAGGTCTTAAAGAAAATAATTTGCCTTATGATAACGAACACCCAACTCACATCGTAGAGTTGAATAGCTACAAAATAGCAAGCTTGCCAGTATCAAATGGTGAGTACTTGAGTTTTATGAATTCAGCAGCTTATTCAACAAAGGAAGTTTGGTCCGATGCGGGCTGGGAATGGTTTAGTAATAGTCGACAAGCTCATCCTTATCATTGGCAAAAGAATAAAAATGGAAATTGGTATGGTACTGACCACCAAGGTCCCTTTTCATTAGATGAACGACAAACCGTTTATGGTTTAAGTCAATTTGAAGCTGAGGCTTATGCAAGATGGGTTGGAGGCAGGTTACCCCATGAATACGAATGGGAAGCGGCGGCTAATAATCATCAGTTAGATCAAACGGGGGTTGTCTGGGAGTGGTGCAATAATAATTTCCATCCCTATGATGGTTTTTCCCCCTATCCTTACCCAGGATATTCAGCACACTACTTTGATGGTCAACATTATGTGTTAAAGAGTGGGAGTCGCTATACAAAAGAGCATATTAAGCGAGCAAGTTTTCGTAATTATTATCAAGCTGACAAGCGTCACATCTTTGCTGGTTGTCGATTGGTTTATGACTGAGACCATTGCACAATTGTTCTTTTACCTTTCCAGTGAACAAAAGCCCTGCTTGTGCAAAGGCCTCAACTTTTTTTTATTCGGATGCAGACTCGAGTAATTTAACTAGTTTCTTATTTTTAGTTTTCTCAGCCATTGTAATTGCTGTCTTTTCTTTTTTATCTGCAAGAGTCGCATCGGCACCGGCATTTAATAAAACTTCAACAATATCAATTCTCTTAGTAGCGACTGCTAGCATCAATGCAGTCTTGCCCTGTTCATCGGCAAAATTTACGTCCACACCTTCGACGACAAGTTCCTGAACAATGCTTCTATTACCATTATAGGCCGCACTCATTAGCGCAGTTCGTCCTGAATTATTTTTAGCATTGACATTATATCCACTCGACAACATCGCTTTGACCTGACTTAAACGACCTTCTTTAGCCGCTGTATAGAATTTTAAATCTTTTGTTTTATCTTCAGCAGATTCTTCCGCAGCATATGCTCCCGTCGCAAAAAGGCATGACAATACAATAATCAAGAAATGTGGTGTCAATCTAGTCATATTAATAAATCATCGCTCTAAATAGTTTGTTTCTATAGTGCTAATAGCGGCATGTATGACAAAATCTGAAGTATGAATAATGACAATTTCCAAAAACGCCTGGGAAGTGGCATGACAGTATTAGCCTGGATAGTCGTTCTCGGTATTCTATCCGTCTATTTTTCCCGCTATCTAGACCAACAAAATAATCCAAATCAAACCTTATCGACTTCTCAAATAGACGACTACAAACAAGTACAGTTACAGAGAAATCGCTACGGTCATTATGTTGCTAGCGGCATGATCAATAGTGCGGAGGTTGTATTCATACTTGATACAGGTGCAACTGACATCAGTATTCCTGAAAAGATAGCTCAAAAGTTAAAACTAAAAGCCGGGATAAAAATACCCGTGCATACCGCTAATGGTCAGATCGATGTTTATGCTACGACATTAGATCGTGTGAGCATTGGTGAAATAGAATTACATAATATTAGTGCCAATATTAATCCCTATATGCAAGGTGAAGAGGTGCTCTTGGGAATGAGTTTTTTAAGGCATCTCGACTTCTCCCAACAAGGGGAGCAGCTGCTCATTCGACAATATTGAGTGATAAAGATTACACTATCCCCTTTTCAATCAAAGTCTTAAGCAATCGAACGGAAACGATGGCAATAATATGCACTGGTTACTGGATAAGCTAAATACATTAAGCGGCATTATTTGGGGAGAGTATTTGCTCATCCCTCTGTTGGCGATCGTGGGTATTTACCTGACGATTGGGCTTCGTGCCATGCCTTGGCGAAAATTACCCCTCGCATTTCAAACCTTATGGCAAGGCCGAAAGGGTTCATCTAAAAACAAAGGTGACATCAGCCCATTTCAAGCCTTGATGACTGCCCTTTCAGCGACTGTTGGTACCGGAAATATTGCCGGTGTTGCTACTGCGATTTATTTTGGAGGACCAGGCGCAATATTCTGGATGTGGCTCATTGCTATTTTTGGTATGGCAACAAAATACGCCGAAGCAGTGCTCGCAGTCAGTTATAGAGAGACCGATGCTCTTGGCAATTACGTTGGCGGCCCAATGTACTATATACGTAATGGCTTGGGTGACAATTGGCGATGGATGGCTGCGTCATTTGCATTTTTTGCCATGATTGCAGCGTTTGGGATCGGTAATATGGTGCAATCCAATTCAGTAGCAGATGAGATAAATTCAAGCTTTGATATACCAACCTGGCTTACTGGCGCTGTCATGGCTGTACTCGCTTCCTGCGTGATTATAGGCGGCGTAAAACGTATCGCGCAGGTTGCCTCAAAACTGGTTCCTTTGATGGCAGCAATTTATATCATTGCTGCGTTAGCAATCATCTTCTTAAATATAGAAAAATTACCTGCTGCATTTTTACTCATCATTGAAAGTGCATTTTCAGGCTCTGCCGCAAGTGGCGGTTTTCTAGGTGCATCAATCTGGATGGCTATTCGTTGGGGTTTTGCTAGAGGTATTTTCTCAAACGAGTCTGGTCTAGGCAGCGCTCCAATCGCTCATGCTGCAGCTCAAACTACCGACCCGGTAAAACAAGGCATGGTAGCTATGCTAGGCACATTTATTGATACCCTCATCCTGTGTAGCCTTACTGCATTCGTCATCATTATTACCGGAGCGTGGGAAAGCGGACTACAAGGTGCGCCAATGACATCACTCGCATTTTCAAGTGGCCTATATGGGTATGGTAATTATGTCGTTAGTTTTGGTCTTATCCTATTTGCCTTCACCACTATACTCGGTTGGAGTTATTACGGTGAACGTTGTGCGAGTTATCTGTTTGGTACAAAGATTATAATTTACTATCGAATAGTATGGATTGTAGCGATCTTCATCGGCGCAGTTGTAAAACTGGAAGTTGTCTGGACTTTTGCAGATGTGCTTAATGGATTGATGGCGTTACCCAATCTTATCGCCTTGTTACTGCTTAGCCCCATCGTCTTTAGCAAAACACGTCAATACTTTAATAATAAGAATTCAACATGGTCATTAACCAGAAAGATATAAGCACAATTGTTAAATCGGCATTAGCCGAGGACGTTGGTAGTGGAGATGTTACTGCAGAGTTAATTCCTGAGGATGCCGTAGCTTCAGCAACATTAATCACTCGGGAACATGCTGTCGTTGCTGGATGCCAGTTGTTTAATGAAGTGTTTATTCAATTACCGCATAGCACCACAATAAACTGGAATGTTGCAGATGGCGATGTCGTTGCGCCAGAACAAACACTATGCACTATTGAAGGTTCGGCACGCTCACTTTTAACAGGTGAACGCACTGCCATTAATTTTTTACAGACGCTTTCTGCTACGGCCACAACCGTTGCAAGTTATGTCGATATCATAAAAGATACCGAAACCAAAATATTAGATACACGAAAAACTATTCCCGGATTACGGCTTGCCCAAAAACATGCTGTTGCATGTGGTGGTGGCACCAATCACCGTATTGGTCTCTATGATGCAATCCTGATCAAAGAAAATCATATAATGGCGGCAGGAAGTATTACTCAAGCGGTCAAGCAAGCTAAAGCAAAGAACCTGCCTGTGGAAGTAGAAGTTGAATCCTTGACTGAACTTGAAGAAGCATTAACAGCAGGAGCAGATCAAATATTATTAGATAATTTTGATCTGGCATTACTAGAAAAAGCAGTACATATTAATCAAGGCCGCGCCAAGCTCGAAGCCTCTGGCAATATTACAAAGGACGGCTTATACGCAATTGCAAAAACCGGTGTGGACTACATCTCTATTGGTGCATTAACCAAACACATTCGCGCGATTGATTTTTCCATGCGCATCAATCTATAGATCAATGCACATGGAAAGAATGATTGTATCGCAACTACTTTCATGCGATTGCTGATGAAGGGCCGCTACGGACTCCTCTCCTCTCGCGGCATATAGTACTTCCTGTACTAAAGTTTGCTCTTAACCAATTCGTAGATCTCTTCCTTCAAGCCATCCATATCCGTTAGCAATACTTCCAATTTCTGGCGACGATCATCCGCAAATTCTTTATCTTTAATACCACCAATATTGATATACACATTTAAGGCAGCACTTCTAAGCCCAGCGTAACCTGCTAATACGGCAACGCCCGCATCACTAATCACATTATTATTTCCCTTGTCCGCGATTGGCTGGCTGAGGTTAATAACTTCGCGACATAGTCTAGCGCATTCTATAGGCACATCAGTTGCAGCTTTAAGCGCCGCTTGTATCTCTGTCGCCCGAGCTGATTTTTCTTCATCGGTTTCTTTAGGCATGCCATAAGAAGCCATGACACGGTCGAAGACATCAACATCGTCTTTTATGGCGTCCGTTAATTTTGCTCTTAATTCCTCAGATTTAATGAGCATTTCCTTACACTCTTCTTCGACATCTTCATGGCCTTTTTTACCGATTGTAAAATTTGCCACCATACTAATAAGCGCTGCACCCATAGCACCAGAAACAGCTGCCGCACCACCACCACCTGGCGTAGAAGTCTTACTCGCTAGGCCATCCAAGAATGCCTGAATCGTCATATCTTTAATCATAATCCCCCCCGGAATTTTTAAAAAAGACGGCGATTATATGTTAGATGTAGAAAAATCGGTAAATTTTAATAAATCATTGATTTTATTGAATATTAATTATTTGAATTATTTTCGTGCTCACTTAAGCAATTACTTAGTTGTCGCATAATCCAGCATCGGGTAACTTATGCGCTTTTTAGAATGGGCCGTTCGGAGGGGAATGAGTCCGCTACCTATGTATGTAATTGATTACATAGGTATTACTTCATTTAGAACAATATTCAGAGGAATTAACCATAATGAAAAAATTGCTTTTTCAACTTGATACCGATGCCCATCCTGCCGTTTTTGATACGGTAGTTGCTTACGACGGCGGTGCCGACCATGTGATCGGTCACGGCAACGTCACTCCTGACAATGTCACACCTCTGATTGAAGGTGCTATTTTTACCCGTGCACCAAAAGAAAAGAAAAATACCGCTTTATTCGTTGGCGGCAGCGACATGGCTGCGGGTGAAAAACTGTTTAAAGCCGTGCAAGGAAACTTTTTTTATGACTTCCGAGTTTCTGTCATGCTCGACAGCAATGGTAGTAATACCACTGCTGCTGCCGGTGTTGCTAAATTATTAAGTAGTGGCGCTATAAAAGGTAAAAAAGCCGTAGTCTTAGCCGGGACAGGCCCTGTAGGACAGCGCGCGGCTATCATGCTTGCGAAAGAAGGTGCCAGCGAGGTCATTGTCAGTTCTCGTGATTTAAGTCGTGCAGAACAAGCTTGTGCTGATATGAAAAATAGTTTCGATGTCGATATTACACCCGCTGAAGCCGCTGATTGTGACTCAAGAGGAAGGTTGATCGAAGATGTACAAATTGTCTTTGCTACGGGGGCAGCAGGCGTTGAATTACTCAAGGCTGAGCACTGGGAAAATAATAGTGCTATCGAATTGATGGCTGACGCGAATGCGACACCACCGATAGGTATTGGTGGTACGGATATGATGGACAGAGGTGAGGAGCGTCATGGAAAAATAATTTGGGGCGCAATAGGATTTGGTACGTTAAAATTAGCACTACATCGAGCATGTATTGAAAAACTATTTGAAAGTAACGACCAAGTATTTGATGCTGAAGAAATATTTAGTCTTGCTAAAACAATGGCATAGCTTAATATTCAACCTCTAGTTTAAGCGTGATAATAATAACGTATAAATGAGCACCAATTTGAAATACCACTATAAAGGCAAAGATTCATGGATGATTAAGCACGCTGTCCTCTTTTTCTTGTTTTTCCTCTGCTCTACCACAGTTTTTGCTGTCGATTATGAGGAAGGCAAACAGGCTTATCTGAAGAAGGACTATGCACTGGCATTAGAGATACTCAAACCTCTGGCTGAACAAGGCGATTCACAGGCTCAGATTACTATGGGCCTTATGTATGATTATGGCCATGGTGTAGAAAAAAGCCCTGCAGAGTCGATAAAATGGTATCTCATGGCTGCAGAACAAGGCGTGCCTTTGGTGCAGCATGACATTGGCGTGAAATACTTCCAAGGACAAGGTGTAGAACAAAATTACCTTGAAGCCGCCAAATGGTGGGAACAATCGGCCAATTCCGGCATTGCTGATTCCCAATTCAATCTGGGCTTAATGCATTATCGTGGGATCGGCATCCCAAAGGATTATGTAAAAGCAGCAAAACTATTTGAAGCTGCTGCTGAACAAGGACACGGTAATGCTCAATACAGCCTCGCCGTCATGTACGCCTTTGGTCAAAGTAAAACGAAAGACTATGCCACCGCCTTAAAGTGGTTCAATAAATCTGCAGAGCAGGATATTGCCCAAGCGCAATTTAACCTTGGTGTGTTCAATGAAAATGGCTATGGTGTCGAAAAAGATATCATTAAGGCAAGGGAGTGGTACCAGCTTGCTGCCGATCAAGGCTTACAGGAAGCAAAGCAAAAGCTGCAAGCACTGGGCAACAGCAAGACCACGGTTGCTACAAAGGCTGAAAACGATGATACCCAAAATAAAGTCGAATCTACGCCTGAAAAACCAACGACTTCAATATCAACAACTGTAGAACCGCCTTCGACGTCCGCTAGCGACTTAAATCTCAGTAATTGGTTAAGACAACAAGCGCCGGATAATTACACGCTACAACTAGGCAGCGTTATTAATGAGAATGATATTGTTAACTATATAAAGCAATCAGGCCTCGATTCAAAAGCGGGCTATATCGTTGTTAATGTTAATGGTATAACTCGGTATACTGCTATATATGGGCTTTATGATACCTATAAAAATGCAGAAACCGCTGTTAGCGAACTCCCCTTGGCAATTCAAAACTCTAAACCATGGGTTCGAAACACCGGCATACTGCAAGGCCTATTGCAGTAATACTGCAGCGAGGATAAATTTGTATGGCCTCGTTTAAAGAAATTCTAAATTCTAACGAAGAAGAACTTCTTCAACTTCTTTATAAATTCAATGTATCAACTGAAAGCAGTGAGGATAAAGCTGAAGCTATTGGGATGAAGCTAAAATTACGCGAGGCTCAATTAATCTGTGCAATTGGTTTCAATGAATCCACTAGAAATCTACCTGAAATACCCCCTATCCTTGGATTTGATAATTATGACGCTTTATTGAATGCTCGGAATGAATTCTTTACAACAGATATCTATAAATTAGTCAGTCTTGATAATATTCTTTCTATCTATTCAGTCGTAAAAAATGACGTTGCAAATAAACAGATTATAGAATATTTGTTATCAAACCGGCTTAAATCCATAGAAAAGCGAATCGATGAAACTGTAAATTCACTGATTATTGATAAATATAAGGAAGAAATGCGCGCCATTTATTCCGATGGCGTTGTTGGTATTGATTTTGTAGAAAACCGTCTAGAACTGTCAGATAGTGGTTTTCGTGCCTTATTAAATGAGGTCACATTGATCGTTGAAAATAAGATCATTCCTGTTGGTGAACTATTTTTCCGAGACTCAATTTTGCCACAGGAGAAGAGAAAACTGCTCCATAAAGGGCTAATTCCAAGACCTTTAATCGAGACACGCCTCGAAGATCCAAATATTTCGGATGTCGAGAAAAAGATCCTTTATGATTACATGAAACTAAACCGTGAGAGTTAATTAAACGACTATGATCAGTTTTACAGAATTATTAACCGCTTCAGATGATGAACTCGTCCGAATATTTTATAAGACCAATGCTGGTGAAGAAAAAGATTTCATAAAACGTCTTAATATTGTTGCAGCACAACTCGATCTTAATCATTCACAACTAGTATGTGCATTAGGCTTTAATAAACACATTCGTGAGTTGACTGATATCCAGCAGCAACTTGGATTTCGTTCTTATAAGCTATTGACCTACCGGCAGAACGAACTGTTTACCACTGATACTTATACACAGTTACCGATTGATAATATTCTGGATATCTATTCTGAAAGACTTGAAGATAAAGAAGTCCTTGATACCTTACGAGAGTTATTACGGCCACGACTTGAGCATATAGAAAATGAAATTGAAAAAACTGGCGATCCCGGTCACATCATAAGCTATAAAATGGAAATACATTCTATCTACACTGCCGGAATTGCAGACAAGGCATTCGCTGATGATCGTCTCAAAAAAGATATTGGGAAATATCGATTAATGGCAAATGAAGCGAATGTAATTATTGAAGCCGGATATCACCCACCCAGTAATTTGTTCTTTATGGATACTCTGTCACCGGAAGAAAGGAGAGATTTAATTGAAGGCGGTCACATAAACAAAGATATGATTAAAAATCGTCTTCAAAATGCTAAAACCAGCGAAGAAGAACGCGAAATTTTGGAAGAATACATCTAAAAACTTCTCTCAATCGAAATTCAGGAATTTTTCCTGTGTTTTTCATTACTAACTCTCTTCTATTCATCTATATAGAACGATATTCTCCCCTCCAATTAAAGATTTCATAAATACTTTTAAAAATTGAGGGAAAACCAATGTCTGCTAGTCGTAAAATCGCAGCCACTACAATATCACTGCTTGCATTGACAGCATCGCATGTCGTATTGGCTGAAGAAGAAGTACAAGAAAAAAATACTGTTGAAGTTATCGGCATAACACCTGTCCTTGGTGTTGGGTTACCGAAAGAAAAAATTCCCTACAATGTTCAGACAGCCACGGCAGAAGATCTCGCATCAAGTAGCAGTCTGGACATTACTGACTTTATGAATCGTAATTTTGGTAGCTTGATCATTAACGATGCGCAAAACAACCCTTTACAACCCGATGTTCAGTACCGTGGTTTCTCAGCTTCACCTCTACTTGGCTTACCTCAAGGTCTAGCTGTATACCAAAATGGTGTTCGAGTTAATGAAGTTTTTGGTGACACGGTCAACTGGGATCTTATACCTGAATCTTCCATTGCGAACTTGAACCTTGTTGGGGGTAGTAATCCAGTATTTGGCCTAAACACCTTGGGTGGTGCCATCAGTTTAGAGACAAAAAATGGTTTCACTCACACTGGACACAACTTCGAAGTTTATGGCGGTTCTTTCGATCGCTTTGTTATGACGGCTGAAAGTGGTGGCAATAACGGTACCTTCGGTTACTACGGCACAGTGCAATATTTTGACGAAGAAGGGTGGCGCGACGCATCTCCATCAGACTCCTTAAATATATTCACAGCATTAAGTTATCGTGACGGCTCTACCACTTCGTTAGATTTGAATTTCAACTACGGCGATACAGATTTAATTGGTAATGGCGCTATTCCCATAGAACTGGCCGAACAAGACAGGGAAGCCGTTTTCACTTCTCCAGACCAAACCAAAAATGAAATGGTATTCATTCAGGGCCAAGGCGAACATTGGTTTAGCGATTCAATTCAGGTTTCAGGTAATGCCTTCTATCGACGCAATGAAACGGATACCTTTAACGGTGACGGTACCGAGTTCGAAGAATGTACCATTGATGGGACTGAAGTTCTGATAGAAGTTGATGAAGACGATCTGGAAGATGCGGGTCTTGACTGTGAAGCTGGCGTCACCACGGCACAACTCACCGGTGCTGGTATCGACTTTGAAAGAGTTGAAGACCAATTTGGCAACGATGTTGACGAAAATAATACCCAACTTGGTGGCCTGGACATTGATGAATTAAACGGATTAAACAACCGTAGTGACCGTGAGCAGGAGAATTATGGTGGTACCTTACAGACTGTTTATTTGGGCAACCTGTTTGGTAAAAATAACCAATTTATTGTCGGGACAAGCTACACCTATGGCGAAGTTGTCTTTGACTCCAGTCAGGAACTAGCTTCTTTGACTACAGCTAGAAGTACTGTTGGTACCAACATTTTTGTCCCAGAAGAAGGTACGGGTATTGACTCGGAATCATTTACGGTTTCTTTCTTTTTCACTGATACAATTTCGGCCACTGACAAACTTGACCTGACCTTCTCTGGCAGGATAGATCATACCGATATCGAACTTACCGACGGTGGCGGTCGTGGATTAACTAATGCACAGCCGGCTCTCACAGGCGAACATGAATACAACCGATTTAATCCAGCCGTTGGTTTTACTTATGCGCACCAGCCGGGGCTAACCAGCTATTTTAGCTATAGTGAATCATCACGTGCACCAACGGCTGTTGAGTTGGCTTGTGCCGAACCGACTGCTCCATGTAGTTTACCAAACGGCTTCCTCGCCGATCCTCCTCTGGATCAAGTTGTTGCGAAAAGCTTCGAAGGTGGCTTCCGCGGTAACTTAGCTGACTTAGGTGTATTAAATAATATAGCTTGGAACCTTGGTGGTTTCATTACAACCAATGAGGATGACATTATTTTCCAAAACACAGGCGGAGTTTCCGGTAATGAAGGCTTTTTCGATAACATTGGGGATACCGAAAGACTTGGTATGGAGTTGGGTCTAAATGGTGATCTGCAAAAGCTTAACTGGTTCCTTAACTACAGTTATATCCGAGCAACTTTTAAGGATGCATTTCAAGCCAGCAGTGCCAATAACTCTTTTAAAGATGCCAATGACCTCATACAAGTTGAAGACGGTGATTTTATCCCCGGTATTCCAGAACATACCTTGAAGTTAGGCGGGGATTATGCCGTTACGAATAAGTTTTCTATTGGCGGTGACATGCAATATAACTCGGGAGTCTTTCTACGAGGCGATGAATCAAATCAGCTTGGTAGCCTAGACGATTATGCCACTGTAAATATAAGAGCTAATTATGATGTTAATAAAACGTTCTCAGTATTCGCTCGTGTAAACAATTTGTTTGATAAAGATTATGAAAGCTTTGGTTTACTAGGTGAACCGAATGAAGTTCCTGGCTTTGCCAGCTTTACTGACAATCGTTTTGTTGGCGTGGGCGCACCCATCAGCGGGTTTGTTGGCGTAAAAGCAAACTTTTAAAAATTTAAGTCTACTTTAATCCCTCTTAAGGCGGATTCTGTTTACAGAATTCGCCTTTTTTATTGTAAAATGATAAACCAAAGATGAAGTGCCAAATAAATATCCCTATAAATCAATATGAGATAAACCTTCTCTCAAATGACCAAGCTTCAGTCTGATTTATCTATAAGCACAAAGAATTAAATATTAATACCTATGAGTAGTTTATATAAGCTGTTTGAAGAACGATTCCCGCAAGATACAACACAATCTTTCATTGAAACTAAAGAAGGAAAATTATACAGCTATAAAGATTTAATCAATATTACATCACGTATAGCGAATACCATGCTTAATGCAGGTATTGGTCATGGTGGCAGAGTGATTTTTCAAGTTAACAAAACACCCGAAGCTATATTTTTATACCTTGCTTGCCTCAAGATCGGTGCCATATCTGTTCCTTTAAATAGTTCTTACACCTCTACAGAGCTATCCTATTTTATAGATGATATAGAACCTGCCCTAGTTGTTTGTGATCCGGCATCACCTATCATCAAAGAAGGTCTGTTGCAGTCGCGAAATAAAACTTGTTTATTGACACTGGACAAACACGGTGAAGGAACGATATTTAAGGACAACGGCAATAACAGTCATTCTGAAAATATTGCTAATGTGAATGCAGATGATATTGCCTGCATACTTTATACAAGTGGTACGACAGGCAAACCTAAGGGTGCCATGATTACACATGGCAATTTATCTTCAAATGCGATGACGCTACATCAAAGTTGGGGTTTTAATAATGATGATATCTTGTTACATGCTTTGCCCATTTTTCATGTGCATGGCCTTTTTGTCGCACTTAACTGTGTGTTGCTAAATGGCTCATCAATGATTTTTTTACCTGAATTTAATGTTAATGATGTTATTGAGTTCTTACCTATGGTCACTGTATTAATGGGTGTGCCTACGTTTTATACACGTCTGCTATCTCATCCTGAGCTTAACAATGAAACTATAAATAATATGCGTTTGTTTATTTCAGGCTCTGCCCCATTACTTAAAGAAGTATCTGACGATTTTTATACAAAAACCGGGCATCGAATACTAGAACGTTATGGTATGACAGAAACTGTAATGATTGCGTCTAACCCATTAAATGGTGAACGACTACCTGGTACTGTAGGACAAGCATTACCTGATATTACGGTAAGAATAACTACAGACGATGACAAGATTCTAGGAAATGGAGAAACCGGTAATATTCAAGTGTCTGGACCCAATGTATTTAAAGGTTATTGGAAAAACATTGAAAAGACACAAGAAGAATTTACCAAAGATGGATTTTTAAAAACTGGTGATGTGGGTTTCCTCGATGACAAAGGCTATTTAACGATAGTAGGTCGCTCAAAAGATTTGATAATCTCGGGTGGCTATAATGTCTATCCAAAGGAAATCGAAATCATCATGAATGGGCTTGATGGCGTTCAAGAGACCGCTGTGATTGGTGTCCCGCACCCGGATTTTGGTGAAGGTGTTGTTGCTGTTATTGTTTTAGAAGGTAATACAAAAATTGATGAGTCAAACTTGATAAGCCTTCTCAAGAAAGAATTAGCCACCTATAAAGTGCCAAAAAGAATATTTAAAATTAGCGAGTTGCCATTAAACGTAATGGGCAAGGTTCAAAAGAATACTCTACGAGAAAGATATAACAATACCTTTGATTCATAGGTTAAAAGTATTTAGGTAAATCGATTCTATCGAAAGGGTTAATCGAATTATTTTAATGCATTAGCAATTTCATCAAGGATCGCCACATCATCAATTGTTGCTGGTATTTTATATGTTTCACCATCAGCAATCTTTTTCATGGTGCCGCGTAAAATTTTTCCAGAACGTGTTTTGGGTAATCTTTTCAGAATAACAACTTTCTTAAAGGCTGCAACAGGTCCAATTTCATTTCGCACACGTGTAATAAGATCTTTTATTATGCTCTCATGGTCAATCTCAACGCCGCTGTTCAATACAACCAACCCCATTGGTAGTTGCCCTTTTAACTCATCATGTACTCCTATCACCGCACATTCAGCAACATCCGGATGAGCAGCAAGAACTTCTTCCATACCACCTGTTGATAGACGATGTCCTGCAACATTAATCACATCACCCAATCGACTCATTACCCAGACATCACCATCTTCATCTATATAACCCGCATCCCAGGTTATATAGTAACCATCATAAACAGAAAGATAGGCGTCAACATAGGCCTGATCATTTTTCCAGAGTGTCTGCAAACAACCCGGCGGCAATGGTAACTTCAATGCCATTTTCCCCATTTCACCTGCCGGCAATGGATTCCCTTGTTCATCGAGCACTTGCAAGTTATATCCGGGTACCGGTCTTGAAGTAGATCCATGTTTTACTGGGAACTGTTCAAGCCCCATGCAGTTAGCAGTGATCGCCCAACCCGTTTCTGTTTGCCACCAATGGTCAATTACCGGAATATTTAATTTAGCCTCGGCCCACTCTATCGTTGCAGGATCACAACGTTCCCCAGCAAGAAATAGCGTTTGTAGTGAAGATAAATCATAGTCTGAAATAAACTCACCATCTGGGTCATTGCCTTTAATTGCTCTGAAGGCAGTTGGTGCCGTGAACAGTGCGTTTACTTTATGTTGTTCAATAACGCGCCAGAATGCACCCGCATCAGGCGTTCCTACTGGCTTACCTTCATATAGGATCGTAGTACAACCACTCAATAGAGGGGCATAGACGATATAAGAATGTCCCACTACCCAACCGACATCTGATGCAGACCAAAATACATCACCTGGATTTATATTATAGATATTCTTCATCGACCAATTCAGGGCAACTGCATGGCCACCGTTATCGCGCAAGACTCCTTTAGGGTTCCCCGTTGTTCCCGAGGTATACAAAATATATAACGGGTCAGTCGCATTTACTGATACACAATCTACAGCTTGAGCACTTGCACTAGCAACTTGCCAATCAACATCTCGTCCTTCAACCAAGTCTGCTTTACATTGAGATCGTTGCAATATAATACAGGCTTCTGGTTTATGACTTGCTGACGCAATAGCTGCATCTAATAATGGTTTATATTCTATGACACGATTTACTTCGATACCGCAAGATGCGGACACGATTACTTTCGGTTGAGCATCATTAATTCGTGTGGCCAGTTCATTCGAAGCAAAACCGCCAAACACCACTGAATGGATAGCACCAAGTCGAGCACAAGCAAGCATTGCAATCACTGCTTCAGGAACCATTGGCATATAAATAATTACCGTATCGCCCTTACTAACACCCTGCTCGCTTAGTACTCCTGCAAAGTTTGCCGTTAAATCACGTAATTCTCTATAGCTAATTCGCTTTATCGTATCAGTTACCGGACTATCATAAATGAGTGCGATTTGATCAGCATGTCCGTTTTCGACATGTCTATCCAACGCATTAAAACAGGTATTTAGCTTTCCGTCTGGAAACCATTTATAGAATGGAGGTTCTTCATCATCGAGCACTTTTGTAAAGGTCTGATCCCAATCAATACCCTTTGCTACATCAGACCAAAAGCCTTCAGGATCATCTAATGAATGTTTATAAGCTTTTAAATAGTCAGACATACATCAACCCCTTTACCACTATTAATGAAATTATGAGCTTGCAACTTTACATATAATCACGTTTCAACACCGGCTATATACAACCACGTATCAATTACGGTGTCCGGGTTAAGCGATATACTTTCAATACCCTCATCTAATAACCACTTTGCAAGATCCGGATGGTCAGAAGGCCCCTGCCCACAAATACCGATATACTTCCCGGCCTTTCTACATGCGTTGATGGCACGACTTAGCATAAACTTAACGGCTTCATCACGTTCATCGAATAAATCTGAAACCAAACCTGAATCGCGATCAAGCGCTAAAGTTAATTGCGTCATATCATTAGACCCTATCGAGAAACCATCGAAATATTCAAGGAATTGATCAGCCAAAATAGCATTACTCGGCACTTCACACATCATAATCAACTTTAAGCCTTCTTTTCCTCTTTCTAGGCCATACTTTGCCAATAATTCAACCACTTGCTTCGCCTGCCCTACAGTACGTACGAAGGGAACCATAACCCAGATATTGGCCAAGCCCATCTCTTCTCGAACATAACGTAGAGCACGACATTCAAGTTCAAAGCACGCTTCAAAATCATCTGACAAATAGCGTGACGTACCCCGGTAACCAATCATGGGATTTTCTTCTTCCGGCTCATATCGTTCGCCGCCAAGTAAGTTAGCGTACTCATTAGATTTAAAATCTGATAAACGTACGATAACTGGGTTAGGCGCAAATGCAGCGCCCAGCGTAGAAATTCCTTCAGCCAGGTTTTGCACATAAAAATCGACTGGACTTGCATAGGCACAGATACGTTTATCTATAGCCGCTTTTATTGCTGCTTCTTGATCATCGTAATCTAATAGCGCACGAGGATGGATACCGATTTTATTATTTATAATAAACTCTAAACGTGCCAACCCAACTCCGGAATTTGGAATCGATGCAAACGACATCGCCTTACCCGGATTACCCACATTCATCATTATTTTCAAAGGTGCTGGTGGCATGTTATCTAATTCCGCCCGATTAACCTTAAAGTCTAATATGCCCTCATAGACATGACCGTTCTCTCCTTCTGAACAGACCACGGTAACAGCGTCATCATAATTAATCTTCTTAGTCGCATCACCACAACCAACGACAGCAGGCACACCTAGTTCGCGTGCAATAATGGCGGCATGACAGGTTCGTCCACCGCGATTAGTCACTATCGCAGATGCGCGCTTCATTACTGGTTCCCAGTCGGGATCGGTCATTTCTGTTACCAAGACATCGCCATCTTTTAGATCGTCCATATTTTCCAGTTTTTCGATAACTTTTGCTTTGCCTGCTCCTATTTTTTGTCCTATCGCAGCACCGCTAATAAGCAAGCTCCCTTTATCATTTAACTGGTAACGTTCAATTACATTTATCTGCTCACGGCTTTGTACTGTCTCTGGCCGTGCCTGAACGATATAGACTTGTTTATCCTCACCATCTAAAGCCCATTCAATATCCATAGGGCGACCGTAATGTTGTTCAATTATAACTGCTTGTCGAGCAAGTTCTTCTAGCTGTTCATCATTAAGACAAAAAGCCGAAGACTCTTTAGCCGAAACTTTCACTGTTTTTACCAAATCATCGATATTTGGGTCATCGTTATAGATCATTTTTATTGCCTTGCTACCGACACTACGACTCAATACTGATGGTTTACCCTGTGCTAATGATTTTTTATAGACATAATATTCATCTGGGTTTACCGCGCCTTGTACAACAGTTTCACCTAAACCATAACTACCTGTAATAAATACCGCGTCATCAAAGCCAGATTCTGTATCCAGTGTAAACATAACACCACTCATACCAAGATCACTGCGCACCATGCGTTGTAGACCCGCTGATAAAGCAACTTCTTCATGAGCAAAGTTTTGATGTACGCGATAGGCAATGGCTCGATCATTATATAAAGATGAAAAGACTTCTTTAACTTTTAGCAACACATCATCAATACCACGCACATTTAAGAATGTCTCTTGTTGACCGGCAAATGAAGCATCAGGTAAGTCTTCAGCAGTTGCAGAAGATCGAACGGCAATGGAGCTATCTATATCTATGCCACTCATCTCTTGATAAGCATTCTCCATGGATTGTTGTAGCTTAGCCTGAAATGGTGCTTCGATAATCCATTGTCGGATTTCTTTCCCCGCTGATGTAAGCTGTTTTACATCATCAACATTTAAACCTTTGAGCCTTTTTTCTATGCGCTCACGTAATTGATTGTGATCAAGAAAATCCCAAAAGGCCTTCGCTGTCGTCGCATAACCACCCGGCACACTTACACCAGCACCGGACAAATTACTTATCATTTCACCTAGTGATGCATTTTTACCACCCACGAGACCTACATCTCCCATACCTAGTTCTTGTAGTGGTATGATGTAGTCATTAGAAATAGTTTTTGTCATAGCTTTTTTTACTCAATAAATCTTTAAAATTTAATTTTTATTCAGTTATTCTTTAATAACTCTTTTTCCTTTACTACATTTACTGCGAGCTCTTCTATAGACATAGCCGTTGAATCAAGAATAAATAGGCCTGCTTTATCCATCATTATTCCCGCATGTTTTACTTCATGCTGACATTTTTTCAAGGTTGCATAAGTAGTATTCGGTCGACGCTGTTGTCGAATAGCGCTGAGTTGATCTGCACGAATAGTCAGGCCAACTACCTTATCCAGATATGGCAATAAAAACTCAGGCAATTCATCCTTATCAAGGTCATCGTCTGTTAAAGGATAATTGGCTGCCTTGATTGAGAAGTGCATTGCTAAATATAAACAAGTTGGTGTTTTTGCCGAACGTGACACACCTACTAAGATGACATCAGCCTTATCAAATAGATTCGTCCTGATACCATCATCATTTTTAAGTGTAAAATCGATCGCATCCATTTGCTTTTTATAATCTTCATCACCGAATTCTTCATGTGGCTTACCAATAGTATGTGAAGATTTAATCTGTAAACTCTTTTCAAGCGGCTCTATAAATGAATTAAACAAGCTAATGACACATGCATCGGTAGCAGATATAAACTGTTGGATCTCATCGTTGACCAATGTGCTGAATACAATCGGTTGAACACCACTAGCTTCATATTCACGCTGTATCTCACCTGCCACAAAATGCGCTTCCATTTCGGTAATGACAAATGCGAAGGTTCTATCTGAAAAATAAACACCATCAAATTGTGAGAGTAAACTTTGACCAAGTGACTCAGCTGTTTTTCCTGTTCGATCAGAAACATAAAAAACAGAACGTTTATTTTGCTTATTATCCATTTATAATTTTGACAAATGACCTAACTCATAAAAACAAAAGCCACCAGGATGTTAAAGTCTCTGATGGCTCATATTTTTTATCTTACGAAATTAATCACGTGCTACCCAATGGCAGAAAAATTCACTACTTTCGTTTACTAATCGGTACAAACTTTTGATTATGTGGACCAACATAATTTGCGCTAGGTCGAATAATCTTACCGTCTTCACGTTGTTCAATGACATGCGCCGCCCAACCAGACGTGCGTGAAATAACAAACAACGGAGTAAACATCGCTGTAGGAACATTCATCAATGAATATGACACTGCTGAATACCAATCAAGATTAGGAAACATTTTCTTCTCTGCCCACATCACTTTTTCAAGTCGTTCGGCGACTCTATACATCTTCAGGTTTTTAGCTTGCGTACCCAACTTCTTTGCGACGTCTCTTATCATCTTATTACGTGGGTCACCCGTAGTATAAACTGGATGTCCAAAGCCAATAACAATCTCTTTACGCGCCATACGTTCTTTTATATCAGCTTCTGCTTCAGCGGGAGTTGCATAACGTGACTGAATATCAAATGCTACTTCATTCGCACCGCCATGCTTCGGCCCACGCAAAGCGCCAATCGCACCAGTAATACTGGAAAACATATCTGAACCCGTACCTGCGATAACACGACCGGTGAATGTTGAAGCGTTATATTCGTGTTCAGCGTAAAGATTTAAAGATGTGTGCATTGCACGGACCCATGAAGCAGAAGGTTTCTTACCGTGTAAAAGGTGTAAGAAATGACCACCAATAGAATCATCATCCGTCTCAACTTCAATACGTGTACCGTTAACTGCATAGTGGTACCAATAGAGCAACATTGAACCAAAGCTCGCCATTAATTTATCAGCAATATCTCTGGCACCAGCTGAATTATGATCTTCCTTTTCCGGCATTACTGCACCTAAAACAGAACAACCCGTACGTAATACATCCATTGGGTGAGCCGAAGGTGATAATTGCTCTAGAGATTTTTTCACAGCAATGGGTAAACCACGCAATGATTGTAATTTAGTTTTATAGGCGCTGAGTTCAGCTGTCGTTGGCAATTTTCCATGTACCAGGAGATAGGCAATTTCTTCAAACTCGCAGGTATCAGCAATATCCAGAATATCGTAACCTCGATAGTGTAGATCATTACCTGTTAAACCAACGGTACATAGCGCAGTATTTCCCGCAGCAGTCCCACTTAAAGCAACGGACTTTTTAGGCTTGGGTTTTTGTATTGTTTTCTTAGTCATGGATTGTCTCCTGAAAATAATTCATCCAGTTTTTGTTCATAATCGTGATAGGCGAGGTAATCGTATAATTCTGCTCGACTCTGCATCAGATCAACTACATTTTTTTGAGAACCTTCTTCACGAAGGCTCGAATAAACTTTTAGTGCCGCGGCATTCATTGCTCTAAACGCCGACAATGGATACAGCGCCAGGCTGACATTTACTGATGCCAGTTCTTCGGTTGTGAATAAAGGTGTTGAACCAAACTCAGTAATATTGGCAAGTACTGGTACACCGACAGCATCGACAAATTTTTGATACATACCGAGCTCTGTCATTGCTTCGGGAAAGATCATATCTGCACCCGCTTCAACACAAGCGCAAGCACGATCAATTGCTGCATCCAGTCCTTCTACTGACAAGGCATCCGTTCGTGCCATGATAACGAAGTCAGGATCTGTTTTGGCATCGACAGCAGCCTTGATCCTATCTACCATCTCTGCTTGAGTAACAATCGCTTTATTAGGTCTATGGCCACAACGCTTTTGTTGAACCTGATCCTCAATATGAACCGCGCCAGCGCCAGCTTTGATCATTGAACGTATTGTTCTTGCTATATTAAATGCACCACCCCAACCAGTATCAATATCAACTAATACCGGTAACTCGGTAACATCCGTAATTCGGCGAAGATCAATTAAAACATCTTCCAAGCTGGTAATACCCAAGTCAGGTATACCACACGACCCTGCGGCAACACCGCCTCCGGAAATATATAAAGCGCGGTAGCCAGTAGCGTCGGCTAAACGTGCGTGATACGCATTTATAGCACCGACAACCTGTAATGGCTTTTCTTCTTCAACAGCAAGCCGAAACCGCGCTCCTGGAGATACCAATTTATTACTCATTAGAAGTGATTTCCTGTTTGATTAATCTGTGATGGCTAGGTGTTCATCAAGCATTTTTTCAACATTTATACGTGAACTACGGATATGTCTCGACATTAAAAATTGCGCCAACTCACCATCATGCTGACGAATAGCATCAACAATTTGTCCATGCTCTACGAATGCTCGTGGAACACGTTTACTCACCATCCCGAACTGATATCTATAAAGACGGATCAAGTGATAAAGATCATTGGAAAACATATCGATCAAATGGGAATTTTTACTGCCTTTAATTATTCGAAAATGAAAATCCATGTCACCTTCTTTTTGATAGTAGCTTTGATCTTGTTTGATTTGTTGTTGATGTTTTTCAAGCAGTGCATCAAGTTCGTTAATATCCTTATCACTCATATTTTCTGCAGCTTGTCTCGCCGCTAAACCTTCCAGTGACTCACGGATAAGGTAAATCTCAACCAGATGTTGTCGCGTTAATGTAACAACACGTGCCCCCACATTTGGTTTTCGTTCGATTAAGTTACACGCTTCAAGGCGACTTAGAGCCTCACGCAATGGCCCTCGGCTAATACCAAATTCATTTGCCAAAGCCGGCTCACTGATTTTTGACCCAGCTGGTATAATTCCTTCCACAATTGCACTTTGTAATTTACTACAGACAGTATCTGCTATAGTTGAAGCAATGACTGGTTCATTTTCAAGCGCCTCGGTCACGAATATTTAGCCCCATATTGTTGACAATTTATCTATAAAAAGTAATTTTGACAGCGTAATTTAACATTTCATATCATAATTGTCGACAATATAGTGATAAGTATCACCGATATTTTTAAAATAAAATAATCATTGCTAGGCCCATGACAAAACCAGACCATAATAAAATTACAGTGCAATAACCCATAATATCCTTAATACCCAATCCAGCGATCCCCAGCAGCGGTAGAGCCCAAAAAGGCTGGACCATATTCGTCCAGGCATCCCCAAAAGCTACGGCCATAGCCGCTTGATTTAGGGGCACCCCGAGTGTTTGCGCGGCAGGAATAACAATTGGTGCTTGTACTGCCCATTGACCACCACCTGAAGGAACAAAGAAGTTAACTATACCAGCACTGAGAAAGGTGAATAATGTAAAAGTATCAGCTGTAGAAATACTAATAAACCACTCACTAATTGAAACGGCCAGTCCTGAACTCACCATCATTCCCATGATCCCGGCATAGAGTGGAAACTGCAACACAATGCCTGTTGTACTCCTAATCGCTTCATTCAAAGCACGTAAATAATTGGCGGGGGTTTTCTGTAATAAAAGCCCTACCATCAGGAAAATCATGTTCAGGCTATTGAGACCGAGTTTGCCGCCATCCATGAAATAACCCACTATATAATAAAGTCCCATACCGCTCAGCAATAAGGAAATCAGCATACTATTTTCCAGCTTTTCGGCCGGTGTCATATCGCTCACTGGCTTTGGCGCCTCTACTTCTTCATCTCTTAACTCTGCCGGCATTTCTGTAACTTGATCCGCAGGCGGCATCATCAAGCGATAAACTATTGGGACAGTCAATATTATTAATGCGCAGATCGTCATGACTTCCGAACTAAAGATCGTTTCACTCACAGGTATCGATCGACCACCTAACAATTCTCCCAGACTATCACCATCGGTAACCGCAACTTTTAACGGAATAGTGCCAGAGAGACCCGCATGCCAAATCAACATACCTGAATAAGCCGCAGCAACCAGTAATGGGTAATGCACACCTTTTACTCTTTGAGCAATTTCTCTTGCAAAAAGACCACTGGCTATTAAGCCAAAACCCCAATTAACCCAGCCACAGAGTAGCGCTATAACCGTCATTAATACTATTGCTTGACCTGGTGTCTTGGCGACCCCGCTGATTAACTGCAAAATACTTTTTACGAGTGGTGTTTTCGCCAGCACATAACCCGTCACTAATGTCAGCAGGGCTTGCATAGAAAAAGTTAATAGATTCCAGATTCCATCACCCCAAAAATCAATCATTTGATTGACTGATTTATCCTCTGCCACAACACCACTAATTAATACCACGAATGTAAGAATCACTGCGAACAAGAATGCATCAGGTAACCAACGTTGCATGATACGCGTAAAGAAATTTGCTAATGATTGAATCAAGGAACGCCCCTTAAATTAGTTGGGAATGCATTATATAGAGCGAATATATAAGCATATGAATACAGATATTACTACAGTATTCAAATTAGAATTATCAGAACAATAATTCTCCTTATTAGAAGTTGTCTCAGCTACAGTATGTTAAGCCTCTGCACTGGGGCGTGCTGAAACTTCTTCATACCATTTTTTTGTTCTGATATTTTCATCTGGGATATGAATTTCCACCCATTCGGCAAAGCCAATTGCACAAAAAGCCGTAATATCAACCATAGTAAATTGCTCACCAGCAAGGTATGGTCCTTCTTCAAGATATTTTTCTAACCACCAAAAGAAACGTTCCAGCGTTTGTGTACCACGATCTATTAAAGCAGGTATAGCAGGTATATCGGCACCACCAGCACCAGGAATACTTCGATTTAAAAACTGCTCATGTTGATTTCGAAATACTTCAGAGGTCGATATCATGCCATCAAATTCCATCTTACGCTGACGCATGGTAATGATAGCCTTCTCTTTTAGATTTCTGCCAAGTAATGCAGGCTCCGGCTGAACTTCTTCAAAATAACGACATATGGCCATTGCTTCATCAATACGTGTACCATCATCGAGTTCGAGGACTGGTAATAATCCACGTGGGTTTACTGCAAGAAAGTCATCTTGAAGATTTTCACCACCAAGAATGTCGATTTCAATTTTTTCTAACTCAATACCTTTTTCAGCTAAAAACATACGTGCACGACGTGGATTGGGCGCAACCTTACAGTCATATAATTTCATTTATACGTCCTCAACTTTACTAATATAATGTGTAATTTTATTAATAAATTATTCCAGCAGGATTCATTCGACGTCTTCCATCAAAACTTCCGTCACATCGAGTTTCCAAACGCCGTCAATCATCACCCAATGATCAATTTCTTTTTCGACAATGGGAACAGCATTAAATATGTCACTAGCCTTCGTCCATGCATGTACTTTCGCTTTTTCTCCATTGATTTCGATCGAGCTTACGCCACCATCAATGATATCAACTTGAGCAGATTTCATAACACCCTCCCATTCTTCAATGTACTTTTCTTTAGTACGACCGTCACGCATGTTTTCTGTAACCATGTCGTATGCGGTGGCAAAATCTTTAGACTGTACCGCATTAAAATAGGTTTGTTGTAATGCAGCTATCGTGACGCTAGCTTCTTCTTCACCTCCACACCAACCTGCCCTGACTACAGAAAAAAGAAGTAACAGCGTCACGGTCATTATTTTTGTTAATTTCATAATTTAAGTATCCTTGGTTTAGGGTGAGTAGAAACTTAGCTTAATATTTTGGTCATCTGGTCGGACGTTGGGGCGTGATTAAACTTCTCTAGCTCTGGTTCAAGACATGTCCAGTCTTGAGCGCTGCTAGTCCAGACTTCAACTTGTGCAGAAAACTGATTGGGGTCATACAGGCTCGCAGCCCATATTCCCATAAGGTCAGGAACGAGTTCAGCATCAATAAAGACAGGACAACCACAATTTGAACAGAAACCACGTCGTACGGCATTACCACTCTCAGCTTTGACCTCATAATATTTTGCTTGCCCGGTTATACTGAGTGCTGTTTTAGGTACATACATTACAGGACACATCATACTGCCACTGGCTCGTTGACAATCACGACAGTGACATTTCCAAGAGAAAACAGGTTCAGCAGTACATTCGTATTGTATCGCTCTACAAGCACATGCCCCTGTTAACGAGTTCGCCATTCAATCTGTCAATTAGTTTTTAAATCAGGGCTGATAATAAATTCTGCTTCTGTCTTTTCCTTGATTTCTTCAAGATCAACACCTGGCGCCAATTCAATCAAGGTTGGTTGATCGCCTTGAAAATCAAATACGGCTAAATTTGTTATTAACAGATCCGTCACATCAGAACCGGTTAAAGGAAGGTTGCATTCCTTAAGAAATTTTGGGCTGCCGTCTTTAGCTGTATGATCCATTATAACAACGACCTTATTAACACCCGCGACTAAATCCATCGCACCACCCATGCCTTTTATCATCTTGCCAGGTATCATCCAATTTGCTAAATCGCCATTTTGGGCTACTTGCATAGCCCCTAAAATTGCCAAGTTAATATGTCCACCGCGAATCATGCCAAAACTATCGGCACTTGAGAAATAACTGGTTTGAGGTAGTTCAGAGATGGTTTGCTTACCCGCATTGATTAAATCAGGATCGACTTGATCTGGATATGGAAATGGCCCCATACCGAGCATGCCATTTTCACTCTCTAAAATGACTTGTACATCGTCGGGGATATAGTTTGCAACTAACGTTGGTATCCCTATCCCTAAATTGACATAAAACCCATCTTGTAATTCTTGCGCAGCACGTTGTGCTATTTCTTCTCTAGACCATGGCATAATTATAATCCTCTACTAAGCTACGTATTCACGTGTTGTCATTATTTCAATCGGTTTCTTATGTTCAGTACCAACAATGAAACCATTCACATAAATACCCGGTGTATGAATATGATCAGGATCAAAATTTCCCGCGGGCACATGCTCTTCAACTTCAGCAATGGTCACTTTCCCAGCTGTTGCCATTACGGGGTTAAAGTTTCTAGCTGTTTTTCGGTAGACCAAATTACCTTCATCATCAGCCTTCCATGCCTTGACCAATGATAGATCAGCGACCAAACCAGTTTCTAGAATATAGGTAACACCATCAAATTCCTTATGTTCCTTACCTTCAGCAATGACAGTTCCAACACCGGTCTTAGTATAAAAACCAGGAATGCCAGCACCGCCTGCGCGACATCGCTCTGCTAATGTCCCTTGTGGATTAAATTCCAGTTCTAATTCGCCACTCATATACTGTTTTTCAAATGTTTTGTTCTCACCGACATAAGATGAAATCATTTTTTTGATTTGCCGCGTTTGTAATAAAAGGCCTAAACCAAAATCATCTATTCCACAGTTGTTTGAGATAACTGTAATGTCTTTCACTCCAGAGTCACGTAATGCAGTTATCAGATACTCTGGAATTCCACAAAGCCCAAAGCCGCCTGCCATTATCGTCATACCATCAAACAGAACTCCTTCCAAAGCCTCGGACGCACTATTTTTTAATTTATTCATTACAGATACCTTTATATTTTTAACTATAAATCTAATGTCCAGCAAAATGGAACATTACCATGCTATGAGTTTTTTATATTTAATTATGATTTCAAAATACTATATCTTAAGTGCAAAACATTGTATCTCATTAATCATAACGACAGTTGAGTTTCAACACTAACCCAAACTTATTGATGTTTTTATATCAATGAAATTTAGCACTAATTAATTTCGTGTCTGGTAGATTTACATATATATGTTGCCGATAAAAATCAAGAAACAAATGGTTAATGATGTACTTCGAAATTAACTAATGTGTGCGCTATGCGAGAATCAATCTGTCTGTAAAATTGATATTACTTTTCAAAGGATTCACTTCCATGGCAAATACCATGGAAGTGAATATAGAAAAGCAGAACTACTTCAATTTGTTTAGCTCTTATGCGGGTGCACTATCTGTTAAGGCCGCATCGTTCGCATTACTAGCTTGATCTCGCTCTTCATCAAAAATGAATTTTGGTTTAAAGATATATGCCATAGCTGGCATCAAGAACAATGCTGAAAGTGCAGACACAGTTAGCCACATGCCAATTAACATACCCATTTCAGCCTGAAAGCGTAAGGAAGAAAAGAGCCATACACCAACACTAACAATTAAGACGAGCGCGGTAACCAATACGCCACGACCAGCACAATGTAATGATATTGCTATTGCCTCTAGATGCGATTTCCCTAAATCATATTCGCCCTTAATGCGGTCACAGATATATAGCGTGTAATCTACACCTAAACCAATACCTAAAGCAGCAACAGGCACTGTATTGATGTTCATGCCTATATTCTGCCAAGACATAAAGGCAAAAGTTACGAGGTTAGCAAGTACTACAGGCACCATAAAAAACATACCGGCAATACTGGAGCGGTAAACAATGATACACATCATCACCAGGATGAATAATGCAAGTGCAATCGATTGTATCTGCCCAGACAGTATGACTTCATTCACAGAAGCAATTACACCGATGATTCCACCCGCTAGTCTAAAGTTTGCGAGCTCTTGAAGTTCAGGATTATCTTTAATGAACTGCTTAACTCGTGCGATGGCCGTTTGAATCGTCACACCTTTTCTATCAGAAAAATACATAACTACAGATGCGTAGTTTATATCCACGTCTGTAAAGCGTAATAAATCACCTGGCTCTGCAGCACGTTCAAACATGAACAATAATTCACCATTCTGGTCAGTAGTCGTACCTAATTCAGAATACCTAAAATTACCTTCACGTAGTGTTTGATTAACAGACGGAAGTACATCCGCTACAGATATAGTAGCGCCAATTTCATCTTGCTGTTCCATGTACTGTTGAAAACGCAACATGCCGTCAAGAATTTCAACATTTTTTATCTTACCTACAACCTTCCCGCCAAATTCATTCTTGGCGCCTTCCTCGACACCGCCAACGACGACAAACATTCTGTCTGCACCAGGAAATTGCGTATTGATCTTTTCAGAATCAACATTGTAACGACCATCTGGCCAAAGAATTGGAGAACCGGGGTTTGCATCACCTACAGTCAAATCAACTGCTAAAACACCACTAACAATAAATAGAATTGCCGCAAGACAGACAACAACATATCTTGCTTTAGTTGCAACCACATTGACGCAAATATTTAAAAACGGTCTGATAACTAATAAGTCGAGGTTAAGTGGATGCGCATAAGACTTTGGATTTTTAACCCATGACAACAAAACGGGCGTCACGATGATAGAACTAATCGCAACAGTACCGACCCAGACAACGGCTAGAACGACTAATTTTTGCAGTAGCGGAATAGGACTGATCGCGACCACCGTCACACAACCTGCATCAGTTGCAATGCCTAACAAACCTGGTCTAAGTAAATCCTTCATAGTCGCGGTAGCTGCAGACAAGGAATCAAGATCTTCCTCATGCCCCTCAACTTTATCTATCTCTTCATGGAAGCGTGTCATCATCTGCACCGAGTGAGATACTGCTCGTGCAGTAATCAACATGGCGACAACAACAACCAACGGATCAAAGTGAATACCACACAATTGCGCTACACCTAGCGCCCAGATAGCACTAATGGCGCCGGACAACATGGGTAAGATAGTCCCACGCCAGGTTCTGTTAATAACGAATAATAGAACTAGAAAAATAGCGGCGGCTATACCAATAAGCTTCATTGTTTCTGGCAGATAATGGTCAACCCAGCCATATAAAATCGGGTTACCCACCAAACTTATGTCAACAGTATCATCATCGAGTTCTTCGACCAAAGCGTAAGCTTGTTCATACGCAAGGTTGAAATCGAGTAAATTATCAAAAAAGTCAACCGTGATAAGTGTTGCCGTTAAATCTTTAGATACAAAAGGCCCATAGACCAAGGGACTACGCAAAATAGCCTCTTTCATATAGTCAATATCAGCTTGAGTCTCGGGTAAATTTGGCCACATATACGGAAAGCTTTCAATACCTACGGTAGATGCCCGAGTCTCTTTTAGTTTCTTACCTGCTATAGAAAAGATTTGAAATTCATTGATGGCATCAATCGAATATAAGCCCTGAGTAAGGTCTCGTATTTTTTTCAAGACCGGCATTTGAAAGATATCACCTTCTTTTGATTGAATCATAAAGGTGATGATACTGGTGCCACCGAAGGTATCTTTAAACTGCTCGTGTACTTGAATGTAGGGGTGCGAGCCAGGCTGTAAATCTTCGAATACTGTTTTAACATCTATTCGATAGGCAAAATTAGCCAGTCCAGCTGTAACAATAACAACTAACGCTAGCACAACTTTTCTGTGCCTCATGCAAAATAAAGCAAATTTCTCTAACATTTCTTTCTCCAACGAGTCGAAATCAAATGTCTCGACTGCCCCTAATTATTTATTATTATTTGAATTAAAAAAACTAATCAGCAAACGAGGTCCATGTGTTTGTGCTTATATCCATTGAACCTACAGTTTGACCAACAGACAAAAAGCTGCCGCCATCAATAGCTAATTCTGTGTGTGACGTTAAATCTGTACTTGACATGTTTCTTGAATCAAATTGAGTCAAATCAGCTGAGAACTTTATCCATTTTCCTTTATTACCTACTGCGACCCACTGACTCGTCTCTTCAGACCAATCCACATCCATCAAATGCTCTGTCATACCTGATTGTTCAGGCTTGATATAAGTCCAGGTTTCACCGCCATCTTTTGTAGAGACGATAGCACCACCCAATCCTACAACCACACCTTCTTGAGGTGAACGAAACGCAACAGCCGTAAAACTATTGGGACTGTCTGTTTGAGTATCTTTCCAGGTCTTGCCGTTATCAGTGCTTTTAAATATCAGACCAAACTCACCCGCAATGAAAAGTGTTGTTTCATCTACGCGGACTATGTCATTCATGAAGACATCTTCTTCTTCACGCATTTGATTCCATGTTTTACCATAGTCATGGCTATTAAGTATCATGCCCATCTCACCCACTGCCCATGCCTCACCGTTTGGATAAGAATGAACACGAAGTAATTTATTGGCGGTTTCTGATTTAGGGGATTCTACTTCTATCCAAGTCTTGCCACCATCTTCCGTCATAAGGGTAACGCCGTTGTTACCAACAGCGACTGAATTAGTTTCATTCCAAGACGTGATGTCTTGCAGATGTGATTCAGTAGGCGCTATTTGATTTTTCCACGTAACGCCCTTGTCAGTTGAAATTATAATCTTTCCATAATTACCAGCAGCCATATAGACATCCGAATCTACATGACTCAAACCAAAAACATTATCGCGTACATTAATAACCGGCGGGACTACCTCTTCAATTACAGCCGTTGGCTTGACGAAAATGCCAGCCCATAACAATGTTCCTACTATAGCCCAGGGCATGATAGAGAGAATAAGCTTTGCTATTTTCTGACCAATTGAATCAGCAGTTTTAGATGTTCCAGACATTTGTTCTACTGCAGTATTATTTTCTGACATGTTCATAACAACCCTTCTTCATAATGTATTTCTTAACCAAGAGGATCTAAAGAAACATTAGTAATCCTATGAATGGTTAACGTGTCATTCGTGTTTGATTACACCCCAAAAATAAAGTGGGTAGCTGCTAGATGAGGATTATCTAGCAGCTACCATTGAGGGGAGAACAATATTAAAACTAAGTTATTGTTATTGTAGTTATTACTATTTTGCGATACTGATTAACTTCTTAAGAGTTACATCGTCCGCTTCAACACCTGCTGGATTAGCCTTCATGTTAGATGACCAGGTCGTAGAGAACTCAGCCTTCCAATCGATGATATGACCAACAACTGGCATGGTAGACAAATATCCATCATCACCAACGTCACGACGGTTTTGGAAAATAAATGATTTCCAGAACTTGCCGTTTTGGTCAAGTGATTCACCGTAGTAAGGACGTGGGTAATCAACTTCCATCCAAACCGTTTTCTTACTGTATGGATGTTCTGCTGGTGGAGTACCTTCTATTACCCATACTTCACGTGGCTCCCACATTACTTGTGGTGCAGGGAAGAAATGTGGAGGAATATCCATGCCTACAGCTGGAAACTCTTTAATGGTATTTTTGTAGGTTAAATCAACAGTCATAAGTGGTGCATGTGCAACCGCAAAGATCCATTGACGACCTATCAACTTAGTATCCTGGTATTTGGTAGGAACAGCATCCCAAATATCCCAATCATCATATAACTGCACGGTACCACCAATAGGATCCATCCAAGAACTACCTGTCAAGCGACGTGCACGACGAACAGATTTCAAGTAAGCCCAAGTATCATCTGGCGTCTTTGAAGTAGGATCGTTATAGCGAATCTGGAAGATACCCAGACCTTTAATATCCTGAGGATAGGTAGCCACCAAAACAGTTTTCTGCATGATGGTGCCATCGCCTTCAGAAATAGGTCCGCCATCTAGACGACCTTCCATATAGTAACGTTGAGCCCACCAGCGTTGGATACGTTCCATACCCTTTGTGGCATCCAAGAATACCCACGAAATGTGGCGTAAATCCATGGTTGCACCATAAGTAGGTCCACGCAGGTTCCAAATCAGCTTATCACCGGCATGTGGGTCATCCATCTTGATGTCTTGTGGGTCAAAGAACATACCCGCTGTCCAGCCAGTTGCAGTACGATCAGTTGGATTAAATTTAACCGTTTCCTTACTTTTCTGAGTCCAGTCCATGTATTTCTCATCCATAGGGATAGGCTCTGAATGACGAACAGGAATCGCTAAGTGATGATTACGAATCATCCATTCGTATTTACCTGGCAACATGTCACCGACACGGTGGCCTTCGAATGTCATATCGATAACTTGATCGAGGTTTGCTGCGTTGATGATAGTGCCTTCTGGCATCTCCTCAGCAACAGCACTCAATGGAGCGCCGACTAGCAGCCCCAAAGAAACTACTGATGTAGCTAATATTTTCTTATACATTTATAAATACTCCTACGTTTTAACAATCGCCCTGCATTGCTGCAGGGCATAATGAGTAACTAATACTTCTTATTATACAAACTTCTGAATTTAGAACTGTCTGGTAACCTTCAAGACCAACTGGTTATCATCAGCGAACCAATCAAACAATGAGGCGCTGTTTTCTGAAACACCCAATGGATTAGCACAGACATTACAGGTTGCATTACCTGAGCTGCGCTTCTCATCACCGTCACTCCACCAAAGGTCGGCTTCCAACTTCACACGCCAGTCATCACCGAAAACAAACTCAACACCGGCAATACCGAAACCACCACCGTTACTTAAGTCTGTACCAATAACGAATACAGGATTAATAGTGTCCCGCTTGAAGTTCAACAGAGAGAATAAGGTCAAGTACGCTGTATGCTCTCTTTTCACCGCACCAAATGAGGCAAACTCAACAATTTCATCAGCATCATCATGATCCAAGATCCACGTATCAAATAACTGAACACTGGAGAGTGATGGACGGTTGGTACCTATGTATTTACCCAACTTAAACTCTTTATCAATACGAAACATGGTAACTAATGTATCTTTTGTCTTAACTCCACCCCAGCCTGGTAATGCCGATCGCAATTCACCGAAGTTATACGGTTTATTTGGGATAAAGGCCACTTCAGCACTCAAGGTAGAATCAATAACTGGAGCATAACCATTTGCACTGACACCAAATACGTTGATATGAGGGTATATCCAATCGCCCAACGTAGCATTTTGTGCTACTTCGCCGTGTGGCTTCCAATTGCCCACACCAAAAGCTTGTGATGTCGCTGAAGGCCCGACGTTACCAGCAGCTGCAGCTGGGTTCATGATAGGTGCAGGGTTGAATGTCCTGAGATAGGCAACTGAGTATCCAATTGAACCAATGTCACTGTTCCAACGAACACCAAATGTTGGGTCATCTTGTGAACCATCGGTATGATCGGCGTTATATTGCGTAAATGCAGTAAAGTCGACACCACGATACGGATGTGGGATCCAACGACCGCCTTCAATATTAAAATTGTTACCAACATCATCATCACGATCAAGACCTGGTCGAACGAAGAAGTTTACAGAACCACCTAACTCGTCATACAAATCTAGGTCAAAGTTGACCAAGAATAAAGGTTTACGCCAATCTTCGTTATTCTCAAAGAATAGACGCCAGCGAAAATCAAAGCCGTGAACCAAATCCATCGCTTGGAAAAAATCACTTTCGCCCCAAACCAATTGTTGCTTACCGATGCGCATATTCAACTTGCCATCAAAAAGCGCAAAATCCGCATAATATTCACGGAAAAACTCTTGCAAATGGTTCGTATTATATTGGTCTAAGTAATTGCCACGTGTAGATGTACCCGATACTCCAATTGCTCTTGTATTAGCTTCTAAGCCTTCAAGATAATCCGTCTTGTATTCTCTATCAAAACGACTAACGACCTTCCAAGAAACTGGACCGGTATAAATATCGGTATCCAGATACAAGGTAGCCCTAGCCATATTAAGGCCCCAGGTGTCATTGTCAGGAGTTTCTTCGTGATCCTCTAGGCCAACCCCAAAATACGTGCGGGCATAGCCACTCACTGCAAAACTCCATTCTTCACCAAAACCGCCTGCACATGTATCACAAGCAGGTTCTTCTGCAGCCATTACAGAACTAGTCGCAACCGTTCCCCCAAAACACAATAGAAAGCCTGCGGCTTTCAAAATATTGCTATTATATTTTTTCATTCCTCCCCCTTAAAGAGTTTTAAAAAATCTAAGATCGTCATCAAAATTGCTCTTTTTATTAACAAAACTAACGCTTTTTACAACGATATCTATAGATGGGGAACAAGTTTTATGCCAAATATGCAGACGTCACCTGTCACCACCTTAAATCATTGATATATATAGATTATATTATATTCCACTTAATATTTAGATTACCCATACCGAGCTATATAAGGTCGACGGTGTACTAACATGGAACGGTTTTCTATCGACCGTGCAAATTGTGTCTTTACAAAAATTAATTTAACCGCATCGTCTAAACAAATAACTATATATATGAAGGACTTATATAGCTAAACAATCTATTTTGTGGAAGCTAATCAATAATGCTAATATGTTAGCAATTTTAAGGCCTTAAGAGGTCTTTATCCTGTCTCTTAAAGGCTCCATATAAAAAAAACAGATTTTTGCACTCGATAATATTAAATAACTAATACTCCATGAGTCATTCACTAAAAGAATCCGACGTCAATACTCACTCTTATTCACAAAAGGATATTGATCAAGCGTGGGATAATTTTCTCTGCTCGGGTGGAGTATCAAAAGATCTCCCTGTGCGCGGAATGATAGCCGACTCATGGGAACGGTGCCTGTCTCAAGGCGTCAATCCGGAACAAACTGCAGCGCCGCTATTAGCAACCGAAGGTAATTTACACATCCTTCGCCAAAAAAATACTGATCTCATGAAATGTGCGCGACCAGTATTAGCGCAAGCCAGAGTATTTTTACGTGATCTTGAGACAATATTGATTCTGACTGACTACAATGGGGTCAACCTTGACGTTGTTGGGGACCCTAAATGTGTTGATAATGCTGTTGGAATTGGGATGGTTCCAGGTAGCGGCTGGAAAGAAACTGTCTCCGGCTCAAATGCAGTAGGCACTGCGATGGCCACGGGAATGCCGACACAAGTACATGGAGAAGAACACTTTATTCAAGGTTTCAAACCTTGGACCTGTACCGCAGGAATCATCAGCGATCCCTACGATAATCAGTTGCTCGGTGTGATTGACGTATCTGGCTTATCAAACACATTTGATAAATTCCATGTGCCTTTAGTTGTATCTTGGGCCAACCAGATTCAATTATCGCTTGCCAAAAATACTTCTGAGCAATGGAACCTTATCAGAGAAAACAGCCAGTGTGATTTCAAAAATAGTCATCGAAATGCAGGAAAAATGTTGTTTGACACGCAAGGTAGACTCATTGACCACTCTCAAAATGCCTGTTCGATACTCAGTTCTCTTGGTGTCGAATATGATCTCTCTATGAAATCTCGCTTGTCGCTAGAGCGTTTTGGTGGAGACGAAATTGTATATCCTCATGATGCAGGACTATGGCTATCAAGTGACTGGATTGAACCTGTCAAAGAAAAAAACGAAGTTGTAGGCTTCAAAATTGAACTGCCTACAAATAAACGCTCCACTCAACGAACAAGTGCACCGGCTAACATCGCAGCGATTAAAGTTAAATCACAAGATGATGCATTTGAAAAAATCTCTGGCCAAAGTGCGTCAGTTACAGCCAGTATTGAAAAAGCACGTAAAGCAGCCACCACACCGCTCCCTGTCTTAATATTAGGCGATACCGGTGTCGGAAAAGAAATGTTTGCTAGAGCCATACATGAAGCAAGTAATTTCTCTAATGGCCCGTTCATTGATCTGAACTGTGGCGCATTCACCAAAGATATTTTGAGCAGTGAATTATTTGGTCATGTCGAGGGCGCATTCACCGGTGCTAAAAGAGGCGGCATGATGGGTAAAATTGAAGCTGCTAACGGTGGTACTTTATTTTTGGATGAGATTGGCGAAATGCCACTTGAGATTCAACCGGTTTTTCTTAGAGTATTACAAGAAAGAAAGATTCATCGTGTTGGCGCTATCGCACCAATACCAGTCAACTTTAGGCTCATTGCGGCTACAAATAGCTATCTTAGGCGTGAAGTCTCAGAAGGTCGGTTTAGAAAAGATTTATTCTTTCGTTTATCGACAGTTGCCATCGCACTTGATCCACTATCCAGACGCAAAGAAGATATTGAAGAAATTGCGCATATAGTCTTAAAAGAAATTCAAGATTCTCAAGAAATTATACCGAAACGAATATCTGCTTCTTTAGTAACAGCACTAAAAAACAGGGAATGGCCCGGCAATATTAGGGAATTAGTAAATGTAATTGAATGCATGTGTTACATGTCTTCAAATGAAACCTTAACCACAGAAGACTTACCTGCTGGTTATCAACCCGGTGAATCTCTAGTTAGCGGAGTGCCAACTGAGCAAAATCAATCTTCTCAGTCATTATCAAATCTGGATATTGCTGAACAGCAAGCGATTGAAAATGCCATTATTGAATTCGGTGGAAACATCACCCAAGCTGCAAAAAATCTGGGCATAGCAAAAGGAACGCTATATCGTAAGATGAAAAAATATAACTTAGAGAATCCTCGTTAAAGTTATAAAATTTATTTCAATTAAGTTTTACATCAAATTCAATCTCTAAATTGAATCATCACTCAATATCAACGAGCACCACCCCATAAAAACCAGCTTTTTCGATTCGTTTATGTGCGTCAGCAATATTTTCAAGCGGTTCACGATAAGCTATCCGATGTTGCAACATACCGCCGTCCAGAAATTCGGTAATATCTTCGATAGCATCGTCCTTGGCCGACTCTGGCATGGCATAGACCAAGACCATGCGTATGCTCAGATCCATAAACAACATTCGCCTAAAAGGTAGTGTCGGTTCGGCTACTTGCATTGAGGCATAGGTTGCTATTGTTGCACCTGTGCTAGCGACATCAAGTAATGTGGACAAGTTGCCACCAAACTCTCCATCCACGATACGTTCTACACCTTTGCCCGCAGTCAGATCAGCTACCGTACTCAGCAATTCTTCACCCGCATGAGGACAAACAGCATCTGCACCAGCAGCATAGCAGTGCGATTCTGCCTCTGGGTTACTGGCAGTGGCTATGACAGTTGCACCTGCATATTTGGCCCATTGAATAGCATAGTGACCTACTCTTCCCGCACCACCGGTGATTAAAATAACTTGACCGTCTACTGGTCCATCTGCAAATACACTGCGATGAGCAGTCATTGCCGGGATACCCATGCTGGCACCCACATCAAAACCAGCACTATCGGGGAGCCAAACTGCACGGCTAGAATCCACAGCAACATACTCGGCGGCAGTACCAAAACGCCGACCATACTGTGCCTGATAGACCCACACTCGCTCACCAACTCTTGATGCAGGAACACCACGTCCAACTGCCTCAATAACGCCGGCGCCATCACTATGAGGAATAATAAACCCATCTTTTAATAGTTCAGGAAATCCCCCATCACGTTTTTTCACATCTGAAGGGTTTACCGCGGAACAATTCAGGCGGACCAGGACTTCACCATGCGCTGGCGCAGGTATATCAACTTCAATAATCTCCAGCACCTTATCTGCTGGCCCCATAGTTTTAAAAACCGCTGCCTTCATTGAACACCCCTCATTAACTTAATATCCTGTTTAACCTTACTGTATGCGACGCAAAACAGAAACACAGTTTGTCACACCTGAGCCGCCAATATTGACCGTCATTGCCAATTCCGGCTGTCCTTTTGCTGCCACACCGATAGGTGAACCGGTTAGCTGTTTATAAGCCAACGCATGCATCGAAGCACCCGTTGCTCCAACGGGATGTCCTTTAGACTTAAGTCCACCAGAAAGATTGATTGGACAAGCTCCATCAACATCATACTTTCCTTCCATAAAATCATATCCTGCACGACCCGATTCAGACAATCCCATCGCTTCCGCACATAGCATTTGATTAATAGTAAAACAATCGTGAACTTCAGCTAGATCCATATCTGACACCTTAACGCCTGCCTCGGTACAAGCTTGTTGTACAGCGTGCTTAGCAGCTTGTAGCTCATGAAGAGTTTCCTTGCGTTCACTCATCATCATCCGTTGCGTCACATGGCCGATACCCGAAAGTTCAACAGCATTTTTAAAGTTCGCTTTCGCATTATCAGTTGAAGTAAGCACAACTGCAGCTGCCCCATCAGAGATTAATGAACAATCATGCAACCTTAACGGTGGCGCAATCAGCGGGTTACTGCCTTTACCCGAGTCAGGTAAATTAAGAATCGCCTCTGCAGTTACTAGTTGTTTTTTATCCGGCAAACTACCAGGGCCAAAATGGGCCATAGGATTCTGAATGCCATTGCGATAATTCTGTGCAGCGATATGGGCAAACATAGTACGCAGTTCTTCGTCGCTCATACCATGTTTTGCTTGATAAGCATTTGCCAATTCACCAAACAATCCTGGGAACGTAACGCCCATAGAACCTTCATCTGGCCAGTAAGAACTACAGGCCAATGCATGTGTAACGCCTTTCGTGTCGAGCAAACTCATCTTCTCAACACCAAGAGCAAGAACATTTTTGAATCGTCCACTAGCAACAGCATAGGCTGCGTTATAAATAGCAAGAGAAGAAGTTGCGCATGCGCCTTCTGTCCTTGTTGTTGGTTTGTAAAGCAAACCCTGAGGGTCTATTTCTAGCGCCAATGGACCAACATGCTCCTGATTGACAAACAAAGACGGTGAACATGAACCTAACCATATAGCATCTATATCTTTTGCTTCTAGACCAGCGTCGGCTATCGCACCTGCACCCGCTTCAACAATCAGTTCATAAAATGTTTTTAAATCTTCTACTTCGCCTGTTTCTCTATCACGTTTAACAAACGCACCAAACTGAGTATTGTGCGCACCAACTATACTAATATCCATCGAGCTATCCTCTCCACTTGAAATCGTGGATTAAAAATGTGAAAAATAAAAAATAAAAAATTAACAAAAATTTGAATTTATATTTTGCGACCAACCTTGTCCCAAAAATATTTACGGATTTCTTTTTTTAACACTTTACCTACAGGGCTACGTGGTAGTTCATCCCAAATTAATATTTCTTTAGGTGACTTAACACTGCCTAACTTCTGTTTACAAAGCGCAATGATTTCTTGTGTGTCTGGTTTAATATCAGGATCCTTTAATTCAACTACGGCAGTGACTTGTTCGCCCCATTTTTCATCAGGAATACCTATGACTGCGCAATCTTTAATTGCTGAGTGACCCCATATGAGTTGTTCAATCTCGCCGGGATAAACATTAAAACCACCAGATATGATCATGTCGCGTTTACGATCAACAATCGATAAATATCCATCATTATCGAAGACACCAACATCGCCGGTTTTTTGCCACCCATCCACACGAATTTCATTTGTTGCATCTGGGTTATCGAAGTAACAACGCATTAACAAATCACCTTTCACAGCAATCTCACCTTCTTCCCCTGCAGGAAGAATGTTTGCATCATCATCTAAAATCGCGAGTTCAATTTGTGGTGCAATTTTACCACAGGAACGAATCTTGGAAAAATCACCTGTTGCAACCGCGTCAGCATGATCTTTAGCAGAAAGAAAGGTACAAACCATTGGTGACTCTGCCTGCCCATAAGTTTGAACCATAACAGGACCAAAAATATCAATAGCCTCTTTAAGTTTTTCTACCGACATCGGTGCAGCGGCGTACCAAAAGTATCGCAAACTGGAATAATCATAATTTTTAACACCATCATGAGCTAACAGCATATAGATCGCCGTTGGCGGTAAAAACAAGTGTGTAACTTTATATTTTTCGATAATGGATAATAAAACGTCAGGCACCATACCTTCCATTACAATGATATTTGCGCCTTGTAGCATAGGTGCAAATGATGCTACGCCAGCAGCATGTGTCATCGGCGCACTAACGAGATATGAGGAGGTAATATCGGGTTCTGGCATTAGCTCTATTTGAATAGACACCATAGACTGCCAGGTTAAATAACCCCACTCTGCTAGTTTGGAATCACCCGTGGTGCCACCAGTAGAAAATAAACTAATTAACTCAGGGTCATCTCCCTTCACTAGTTCCTCTTCTTGTGCTTGATCAACTTTGTCGGTGAATGATTCTATATTTACCTTTGCTATTTCTTTACCTGTAAATGACAAGCAACAATCATCTTTATATTGATTCCCAAGTTCCGGGTTAGCAGCAAGGATGTTCGAATCAACAAAAAGTAGTCTTGCATCAGATTTTTTGAGTAACTTTAGATTTGCTTCAAGGGTATTTCGAACATTAAGAGGTAACCATATTGCGCCTAATTTAGAAATTGCAAAGATACAACAATAGGCTGCAACAGAATTTGGTGCATAGGTCGCAATGACATCCTGCTCTTTAACGCCCTTCTCTTTTAATTGCACAGCAATATATTGTGCAATATTAAATACTTCTTGATAGCTCAGCGAAAGGTCATTATCGATATCGATAAACTTTGCATTGCCATTGATAAAAGCGGGGCTTCGTTCGAGAAATTCGATAATGCGCATGTTAACTCCCGAACAGAACTTGATTCGGTATTAAGATCTTAGGCCTGAAAGTGTATCAAGAACTAACTCTGGTGTTGTATCTTCAGGTATCGTCAGATAATAAAAACCATTGTTTGCGGGAGAAACTGAGTCCTTCGCTTCCCATAATGATTTGGTAATATCTTTGCCATCAGAACTATCAGCCGCTGAACAATCAGATGGAACGATAGAAAAATTAACATCATCCGGAGCACTAAAGCCATTATTTGAAAATGGCAGATGCATACCAACTGACCAACGATAATGTTTCGCCACATTAAAAATGGGTTGATACCAAGACAATTCTTCTGCGCTACCAGGCATTGATTCTGGATCTTCTCGCAACAATACACCAGACAGGTCTACTTCACTAAAGTACCTTAGGTAGTCAGCAACATACATTGATGCAGTATCGATGTGAGCCTCTTCAGGTTCAACATCAACACCATTAGCTGCTTTATTAGCTTTGATGAGTATAGATCGTGGTGAGGGCATCACTAATACTATAGGTACCGAACCACCATAATTATTACTTATAGCCGTCAGTACTTCTGCGAGTAATTCACGTGGTGCATACGCTTCTAACATTGCCTTAGCAGCAACAGTAATACGCTTTTTACCTGCCATCGATGGAATCGCTTCCTCATCTTCTAACATCCAATGATGAAACAGATCCCATATATCTATGACGACTACATCTGCATTTACTAAGCCATGCGCCTGTCCATAAAAAGACATATAAGACGCCGGGTTTGCCCATGGATTCTCTCCATCTGCCAATAATAATTTCTTGGTATAGGCATTAAAATCGATCCAGAGTTTAGGAGGTCCTTCTCCAGCAGAAACATATTTAACTAAATCTATCGCCATACTTACGTTCGTTTATCCTTAGCTTCTATACCAGAAGCTTTTCTAACTTCTTCAAGCTCTTCTTCGAGCTTTCTAATTTCCACATCTTTAGGATGTTCAAAGTAAACCGCACCAGGGTTATTAGGATCACGTTTGTCATCATTACTGCCTGCATAGACAAAGCTCAAATCACTATTCCATGAACCATAGAAAGGAATGTCTTTTGGTGGCACATCCTTGACATGCTTCTTAACAAATTCAGCATAGGGTACGCCCTGTTTCTTACGCTGTTCTCTGTAAGCATCACGCAACTTTTTGGTTGCTTCTTCATCAACGACCAATGTCTCGTCATCAAATTCGACCTTATAAAGTTTCCTTACCCATTCACGTGTTGTTAATTTTTCTTCAATATCTTTAATTGCTAAAGCAGGATCTCTTTCCAGTGGGTCGCCATAGCCACCGCCAGAACCTTGAGAGATCATATACAATTCACCACGTTTTGAGATAGAGAAACCCATACCCATATGATGCGACGTATAGTTTGCATCTTCATATGGCCGTTCATTCATCGTCTCTTCTATTGAATGTTTAAATTTATCTGGGTTTTTAAGCATCTCTTCATAAACATCGACACCTGTTACTTTACATAATGGGTATGCACCTGGTGCATAGCCACCAAACAAACCTGACAATGGCGGAACTTTTGATCCAACACAGGTGGTCATGAAACCCCACTGGTCACTATCTTTAGTTGCTACCATTTGTGTATAGCCCATACCACCGCGATATTTTCCTGGTGCTTGTGTGTTTGTTGTCATTTTTTTCGAGACTAACTGCAAGAAAGGCACATCTTCTTCGTTCATCTCTTGCTCACCGATGTCTGCCATGGATGCAAAAATAGGTGCCAAGGCATGCTCACCATCCAGATCCATTCGAGCACCACCGCCCATACCATTTAAATCCGCACAAAGATTACCGAGCATCTCTCCATGTTGGCTTACGCCACCCCAAATGTAAGTACAGATCATGTTGAACCAAGGCGCTAATACACGTGTGTATTTAACCGGCACACTGTATAGAAATTTCGCAGTCGCTTGTTGAGCGATAGTGAATGAAAGAAAGATCGACATCAAACTCTGAGAGTTAGGCGCATCCACGCTTCCATCAACGATAGAATAAGGTGGTGTAATCACTTCAATTGGGGCAAAACCTGCCTGACCACGTGGTAAATCTGGCCAGATGTGATTTAAAAATGCCTGGGACATCATACCCTTGCAACCAGGTAATGCCGTATTGATTGCTCGATTTGTTATCTCGGGACTAGACCCTCTGAGATCGAAAATCAAACGGTCACCCTTTTTGGTGAGGCTACAATTTAATTTTAATAATGCATTTTCACGTAGGGTACTGTCCATCGTACAGTAGGTACGCACGGTCATATCAGGCCATTCTTTAATACGACGACGTACTTCAGCCATAACGTTATCATTAGTACTACGCAGACATGCCGTTAATGCTTGAGGTCCGTCTGTTGCCAATACTTCCCTAATACGTTTTTCAAGACGCATACAAGCAAAAAGTTTTACCTTCATGTCTTCGTATTGCAGCTTTGGTTCACGTACCGAGTTCTGTAGAAATGTCAGAAGATCCCTTTTAAGCTCATAGTTCTCTACCACTCTGAACGGAGACATCTTCAAGCCTTCATCAAATGGACTTTCTGCCATTGATGGCATACCACCCGGCTCAATTGCGCCGTTTTCACCTTCGTGTACCGTTGATGCCACCCAACAAACCAGTTCGCCTTCATGAAAGATAGGCATGATCATACTTTGATCAGTATTATGTACATTCCCATAACGTGAGTCATTGTGGATAAAGCCATCACCTTGTCTCAAACCAACTGTTGGTTCATTGATCCAGTTTTTAATAATAAATTTTATTGGATGATGCACCAGTACCGAGAAGATAAGTACACCACCAGCACTACCGATGGTTAAATCACCCGAAGCAGAGTAGATACCGGTAATTACGTCGCCCCATTTTGCACCTGGAGCAGCACCCATTTGTTCAAGCATTTCATAACTTTCGTCGCAAGCCGATTGCATACGATCACGTATCGAAGCCATTTGGTGCGGATCAGTAAACTTCTTTACACTTTCGGCTTCGTAATCTGTAATTGGCATGATGTCATGCGATTTCATTATTTCCGGATCAGGTCCGAGGAATAAAGTCGTTTCCTTAAGAAATTTTGCAACTAATTCCTGGTCTTCAAGAACAGCTTCTGCAGTAAGTTTATCGTTCATAGTCTATTACCCCGTTATTTCTTTGCTTCGTCGCGCAGGAACCATACGGCACCCTGCTCAGCAGACACATAAGTCCAACCTTTTTCGATAAGGTAGGTAGTCACATCAGATGCCACAATACCCGGACCCGCTATTTGAGTACCTGCAGGAATATCATCTTTATTCCATACCGGCGTATCTATCGCTTTACTTTCACCAACAAAATAACACTTACGTGTTGATGACGGTTTCGGCGGCGCTTGTCGTTTATCTTCAGCGACTGGCTTAATATGTTTAAAGTGAACCGTATCATGCTCTACATAAGAAGCGACACGAATTGTATTGATACGAATGCCGGCCTCTGGTGCCTGACTACCTTCACCAAAACGCTTACCGTAATCAGTTGAAAACAGATCCAGGATATTCAAAACATCCAGTGCTGATTCAACGCTATGTTTTGGTATAACAACGGTTGTTTGTACCAGTTGGTTACCGTAGCGCATATCAAGTTCAAGTGAATGCAGAATATCGCCTTCGTTTGCACCCTGTCTTGATAGATCAGCTCTACCTCTTTCACTTAGCTCAGCGACTATGTCATTAAATCGCGGATAGTTATCAAACACATGGCGACTATTAGAATCGTAAAGCACCATAAACAATGATGATTCGTGGATATGCATCTGATGCATATTTCCCGCACCCACTGCAGAGAACACGGAGCTCATTGGTGTAGCTAAAATTTTATTGATGTTCAAACGACCCGCGATACCACAACAATGTAACGGCCCATTACCACCATAGGCCAGCATAGTGAAGTCTTCAGGATCATAACCTCTGGCACGTAACTCGGTGTTCACACCATTTGCCATATTGGCATCGACTTTTTCTTTGATCATCAAAGCAGCTTCGACCACTTCTACATCAAGGTCATCACACAGGTTTTCTTCAATCGCAAAATTAGAACGCTTTGGATTCAGTGGAATATCACCACCTGCATAATTTTCAGCATCAAGATAACCCAAGACCAGATCGGCATCGGTTACCGTTGGGCTCATGCCGCCACGGTCATAGCATGCTGGACCCGGATCAGAACCTGCACTCTTTGGTCCCACAGCAACAGTGTTGTACATACGGTCGTAAGACGCGATTGAACCACCTCCTGCACCCAATGTTACCAAGTGAACCATCGGTACAGAAACCATCCAACGATCAATTACCGGGTTGAAGTCATAATGTTTAATACCACCCTCAACGACGATACCAATGTCGTAACTGGTACCACCCATATCAGTAGCAACAACGCTACCCAGATCGGCTTCTTTAGCTAAATGTTCAGAAGCACTGATCCCTGAAACGGGTCCAGAATGAATTGTTTGCAATGCATCAGTAGAATTTAACTGTGCCATACCACCTGAGTTATGAATAACCAACATGGGTTTCTCATAAGAGTGTGCGCGCAGGTTCTGTTCCAACTGCGTCATCGCGTGATACATAGTCGAATGTAAATAACCATCAACAACTGCTGAAGAGGCACGAACATATTCACCTTTTCGTCCGGCAACTCGATGAGAAAGAATGACCGGAATAGCGCCTAGTAGATGCGAAGGATATTCTTCAAGAATAATCTCCTCCACACGTTTTTCATTCATCGGATTCACCACTGAATTGACAAAGCAGATGACGATGACTTGAGCGCCGTTATTA
>JAJFKL010000038.1 GCA_021773235.1 Gammaproteobacteria bacterium
AATGAGTTAAGTTGTATTTCACCTACAATCCGTTCTCTGGCTTTTGCTAAACGCAATGGATTGATAGATTGCGACAGGTCAGATGGCATCAGGCGGCGAATTTTATCGATAGACCCTTAAACTGTCAAAATAATATCGATAGTTATTTGTTAAATAGCTGACTTATTTGATATTTATTTAAATTTGCCCAAAATAAAGCGCAAATCGTACGTCAGGAGAGACTATATCAGCCCAATTAGAATAATACTTGCGTCATCGTCCCCCTATCGAAAGGAGCTACTTGAGCGACTTCAGCTTGAATTCTCGACAGAATCTCCGAATATTGATGAGGAATGTCTTGAGGGAGAATCGATTGAACAATACGTTGCACGTTTAGCTGAGACAAAGACAAAACATGTTGCAACAAGTTATTCGAACGCTATTGTGATCGGCTCAGACCAAGCGCTGGAGTGCGACGGCAAGATATTGGGTAAACCTGGCACTTATGAAAATGCCAAACAGCAATTAATGGCTATGAGCAACAAGACCTTGTCATTTTATACCGGATTATGTGTGTTCGACTCTAGTACAGATAAAAGTGAAAAAGATGTCATTATTTATCGAGTCTCTTTCAGAAAACTGGAAGAACAAGAAATTGAAGATTATTTACTTAAAGAACAGCCCTACAATTGCGCAGGCAGTTTCATGTCAGAAAGGCTAGGAGTCAGCTTGATGTCAAAGATGGAGGGGGAAGACCCAACCGCCTTAATTGGATTACCCCTAATCCGGCTTTGCCAAATGTTGAGAAATTTAGGAGTAAAACTCCCCTAATACCTACTGTAACCTTATAGAGTCCGTTATGCTTTGCAACATGGCTGAGCCCATTTGTTTTGCAAATTGGTCTATAAAGTTCTCTCGTTTTGTATAATCGACTATATCTTCGGCGCCGATAACATCGCGTGCTACTTGACTGGCGCTGGCTAATTCATCCACTAAACCAAGCTTGATGGACTCTTGCCCGGACCAGATGAGACCTGAAAACAGTTTCTCATCATCTATTAGTCGGTCGCCTCTACCGTTTTTAACGACATCAATAAATTGCTGATGAATTTCATTCAGCAATCCTTGCACATGTGTAGCCTCTCCAGATTTAAGTGGCTGGAATGGGTCCATAAATCCTTTGTTATCTCCAGCGTGCAATAAGCGGCGTTCAATACCTAGTTTTTCAATGGTATCGACAAATCCAAATCCGGCCATAATGACGCCAATTGAACCGACTATACTAGCCTTGTTCGCGTAAATTTTATCCGCCGCCGCCGCAATATAATATCCACCAGAGGCACACATATCGCTGATAACAGCATATACAGGAATATCTGGATGCTTTTCTCTTAAACGAATAATTTCATCATTGATGTACCCAGCCTGAACTGGGCTACCGCCCGGACTATTGATGCGCAATATTACGCCTTGAGTATTTTCATCTTTAAAGGCTTTTCTCAAACCCGTGACAATATAATCTGCCCTCGCCTCTGTATTAGCCGCAATAACACCATTAATCTCTATCAATGCGGTATGTTTGTCACTAGTGAAACTTCCGGACTCTGTATTTTTAACAGCGTAAATAATTAAAAATGTAGACAAATACAAGACCAATAACATTTTAAAGAAAATACCCCAGCGTCGGTTTCGACGTTGTTCAGATAACACTTCCTTTGCAAGTTCATTGACCAGCGATTGTTCAAATTTATTTGAATCTATATTCTCTTTTTTATCAGTCATTTACGCTATTTATATAATGTTAATTATTGATTTTGTTATATCCCAATGATTCAATTATAGACATTGAGTTGGTCTATTAATATCACTCTTTGTACATTTCATCTTTATGACCATAGATTTAAGTTTGTGTTCAAAATACGCGCATCTGGATAACTACTGGTCAGCCAATTTTTCCAGAAATTGACACAATTTAGGTTCAAGTGGTGCATCTATAGACAAAGATTTTTGGGTTACAGGAGATATAAAGTTTAGCCGTTTAGCATGAAGGAACATTCGTTTTAAGCCCAACTTTTTGTATTCTCGATTAATAATCCGATCGCCATATTTCATATCGCCTATTACTGGATGTTCTATGGAAGCGCTGTGAACACGGATTTGATGCGTACGTCCAGTAATCAATTGTATGTTAACAAGAGTAGCTGACTGAAATACTCGCTCACGAGAGAGTTTAGTGACAGCTGACTTTCCATTTTCATCAATAGTCACTATCCGTTCGCCCGAGCTGACAGAGTTTTTACTTAATGGAGCATCAATAGTAATTTTCTTATCGGCAATTCTACCCGCTAATAGAGCACTATATGATTTTGCGATTTCATCTTTGTTCATCGCTGCATGTAATTCCCTCAATATGGGAATACTTTTGGCCAACATCAGGCATCCAGAAGTATCTTTGTCCAATCGATGTACCAGTTCTAGTTTCTTATAGATGTCCCCCATCGCTCGAAATGCCTCTATTACACCATGAGATTGACCGCTGCCACTATGAACTACAATCCCTGCGGGCTTATTGATTATAATTAAGCCTTCGTCCTCGTAAATAATAGAATCCGTTATTCTTTGTTGTAGTGAACGTGATGGGATGCTTTGACCTTGTTCATCGAGATATATTGGCGGAACACGTAAGATATCGCCTTCTACTAATTTATAAGTCTGTTTAATTCTTCCACTGTTGATACGAACTTCACCTTTTCTCAGCATTTGATATACGCGAGATTTGGGGATTTTGCCGAAATAACGGATAAGAAAGTTATCAATCCGTTGTCCCTCATTATCGGCAGATATAACTATTTGTTTTGAATTGATTTTTTTTGCGTGGATTTGATTCATTTATTACTCATTTTATTGCTGTAGAGCGGCAAGGTTGCTATATTAACCCGCTCAAACCGGGCATTCAGATTAAGACCTATCACAGTCGGTGCATGAATTATGATGCACAAAACTGGTGCAAAGCAATTTCAAGGTTTGTTCATGAGATGGTAAGGATGATAAAGCTAAAAATATCATTCAAAAAGAATATATTAACAATACGCGACCTGTCTTGATTATTTAAGAATTTATCGCGAGCCATACTTATGTCTTAGGTGATGTTTAGTGATTTTATCTAATTGATATTCGCAATAGTACGAATACATGATGATCACAAACTCAGGGTTGTAATCATGCTCAACCCAAACAAAATGAGCAAAAATTTGTGTCCGCGCTCCCAGCGCATGGAAATAGCATTTGATTAAATAATCACATGTCCCATGCTGCAATGGTAGAGCGAGGCTTAAGGAATAACAACAATGAAACGTATGCTGATCAACGCAACTCAGCCAGAAGAGGTGCGTGTTGCACTTGTAGATGGACAACGATTATACGATCTAGACATAGAATCAGCCGATCGCGAACAAAAAAAATCCAATATTTATAAAGCTAAAGTCGTTCGTATTGAACCGAGTCTGGAAGCCGCATTTGTTGATTATGGTGCAGAACGTCACGGTTTTCTGCCATTCAAAGAAATAGCCCGCATTTTATTCAAACCTGAACAAGCTGATAAACCTCGCAGTGGTCGAGTTAGCATCAGTGATGCTATTGAAGAAGGTCAGGAATTCATTGTCCAGATCGAAAAAGAAGAGCGAGGCAATAAAGGCGCAGCTCTGACGACCTTTGTCAGTCTTGCGGGTCGCTACCTCGTATTGATGCCAAATAATCCTCGAGCAGGTGGTGTCTCTAGACAAATTGAAGGCAGTGACCGTTCAGAAGCACGCGACGCTATGAGCGGTCTTGTTGTCCCTGATGGAATGGGGCTGATTTTAAGAACTGCTGGTGTCGGTAAGTCATCGGAAGAACTCCAATGGGATTTGGATTATCTAAATCAACTTTGGGCTGCAATAAGTACTGCTGCTGATGAACGCCCTGCTTCATTTCTTATTTATCAGGAAAGCGAAGTCATTATTCGAGCTATTCGTGATTACTTACGAAAAGATATTAATGAAATTTGGATAGATGATCCTGAAGTGCATAAACGTTGTCATGATTTTATGACTCAGGTTATGCCGCATAATCTTGAAAAATTGAAACTCTATAAAGATAGCGACCCTCTTTTCACCCGTTATCAAATTGAATACCAGATTGAAAGTGCATTCTCTAGAGAGGTTCGATTGCCTTCTGGTGGAGCTGTTATCATTGATCATACTGAGGCATTAATATCGATTGATATAAACTCTGCGAGAGCGACTAAAGGCAGCGACATAGAAGAAACGGCCTTCAACACAAACAAAGAAGCCGCAGAAGAAGTAGGACGCCAACTAAGACTGCGTGATATTGGTGGTCTGATCGTCATAGATTTCATTGATATGCTGAATACGAGGAATCAACGAGAAGTTGAAAATGCGATGCGCGATAGTTTGCGTATGGATCGCGCTCGAGTTCAAGTTGGCAGGATATCTCGCTTCGGCCTTCTTGAAATGTCACGTCAACGATTAAGACCTTCGTTAGGAGAGTCCAGTAACATCCCTTGCCCACGTTGCGATGGTCAAGGAACTATTCGTGATGTGGAATCATTATCGCTATCTGTATTACGAATTATCGAAGAAGAAGCGATGAAGGATATGACTGCCAAGGTCATTGTAAGAGTGCCTGTAGACGCAGCTACTTTCCTGTTAAATGAAAAACGACAACCTATTAGCGAAATACAACACCGACTTGATGTTGAGATTTTAGTGATTCCTGAGCCCTCTATGGTTACTCCTCAATACTCAGTTCAACGTGTTCGATTGAGTGAGGCAAAGCAGGGAGAAAACCAGCAAGCAAGTTACAAGTTACCGGCAGATGAAAAAAATAACCTTAACAATGACCTTGTAAGCACGCATAAAAAACCGCGAATGGAACAACCTGTTGTAAAACAGTTTGTGCCATCGGCACCTGCTCCTGCTGCAAAAACAAAGGATAAGGCAAAGGGTTTGATAGCTAGACTATTTGGTAATCTGTTTGGTGTGCCTGAAGAAAAAGAGTCCCCAAAGACCAAGTCAAATAATAACCGTCGGCAAAACAATCGTTCACGAAACAATCGCAATAATGATTCTAATCGCGATCGACCAAGACGTAATAATTCAAACAATCAGCAAAGACGTAATTCGAACTCCGGCTCAAACAATCAACAGAGGCGCAATTCGAATTCAGATTCAAACTCAAATAATCAGCAGCGAAATAGAAATCAACGGAATGATAAGGACAATAATTCGGAGAATGATACTGCTAATGCGGATTCAGCAAAAAGAAATTCAAACTCAGGGTCCAGACGAGGACGACGTGGTGGTCGTAGGCGTAAGCAAGAAAATGCAAGCAATGATGTGAACAATCAAACAAATAATAGCGCTACAGAGAATAACAAACCTGATAACAGCAATCAGGCTGATAAAGTTGTAGATAATGCTGCGTCTCAGCAAACAAGCAATAGTTTTGAAAATAAACAGAACAATCCAACTCAAGAAAATAACTTTGTCTCTAAAACAAAAACTGAATCAACTGTTCCTGTAGAAAAGACACCTGTTGATATACGGGATAATAGTAAGCCACCAACTGTTATCAACACTGCAAAAGATAATGAAATTACGCAAATAAACCCCAACACTGCTTCAGTTAGGCCTTTGCAAGATAGTGCAAATGATGATGACAGAACGGATATTAACCGTAACTTCCAAAATAAAGATTCAAGTTCGCAAAGCGAGGAACGCAAGGCAGTGATCGCTGATGAGAGCGATAAGACTTAGTCTTTAGTGCTCTCTTGTTGCATGGAAAGTAATATCTGGCCAACGTTCGATGGTTAGATTTAGATTAACCAGGGATGGTGCTAAATAGGTTAAATGTTCACCACCATCAAGTGCAATATTGTCACTGGCTTTCTTACTAAATTCATCAAGCATTTTATTATCAGGACATTCTATCCAACGGGCGGCGACAACGGGGATATTATCGTATGAACATTCAACGCCATATTCTTCTTTAAGACGCCAGGCAACAACATCAAACTGTAGTATTCCCACAGCACCAAGAATCAAATCATTTCTATTTTTAGGTCTGAATACTTGCGTTGCGCCCTCTTCACCTAATTGGGTCAAGCCTTTTTGCAATGCCTTTAACTTCAATGGATCTCGCAATTGTACGCGCCTGAATAATTCAGGTGCAAAATGAGGTATGCCCGTGAAGTTTAATTTTTCGCCCTGAGTAAAAGTATCTCCAACTTGAATAGTGCCATGATTATGTAGTCCAATCACATCACCTGACCATGCTTCTTCTGCTTGCTCACGATTTCCAGCCATAAATGTTAATGCGTTTGAGACTTGGACGTCGCGCCCCAATCGTACGTGGTGAATCTTCATGCCACGCTGATAGCTTCCAGAGCATAAACGTAGAAATGCAATTCTATCTCGGTGAGAAGGATCCATGTTCGCTTGAATTTTAAAAACAAAACCACTTAGCTTCTCTTCATTTGGGTCTATTTTTCGTTCTTCAGCAACGCGTATTTGCGGTGCAGGAGCATGTTCAAGTAAACAATCCAGAAACTCTGAAATCCCAAAGTTATGCAATGCAGTTCCAAAAAAAACAGGTGTAATTTGTCCAGACAGAAAGTCAGGTTTATTAAATTTTTCGTATACACCTTGTATTAATTCAATTTCTTCTTCAATGCCTTTAATATGATCGCCAAGTATTCCTTTTGCTTCGTCGCTATGCAGACCATTGATTAGTTTTCCATGAATAGCATCATCTTTCTTATCGTATAAGCGCAAAGTATCATCTAATAAATTATATATTCCGGTTAACCTAGAACCCATCCCGATAGGCCAAGTAAACGGCACACATTTAATGCCTAGGTCTGTTTCAATTTCATCTAATAGATCTATCGGTTCCTTGCCTTCGCGGTCCAATTTATTAATGAAGGTGATAATTGGAGTATCACGTAAACGACAAACCTCCATTAGTTTTAAAGTACGTTCTTCAACGCCTTTAGCAACGTCGATCACCATAAGTGCTGAGTCAACCGCTGTTAATGTTCGGTAAGTATCCTCTGAGAAGTCAGCATGTCCGGGCGTGTCCAATAAATTGACAATTTTACTTTTGTACTCAAATTGCATAACAGAGCTAGTGACAGAGATGCCTCTTTCCTTTTCCATCTGCATCCAATCAGATGTTGCATGCCTATCAGATTTTCTAGCTTTTACCGTTCCAGCCATTTGTATCGCACCGCCATACAACAGTAATTGCTCAGTTACAGTGGTTTTACCAGCGTCAGGGTGTGAAATAATGGCAAAGGTTCGCCTTTTATCGGTTTGAACGTGTTGATCTGACATCTGATATGATAATTAAATTAGCTGTATTTTATGTGAATTAATGTTTTGGCAAAACTGATTGGCTTATCAACCTTTTCATTTCTCTGACCGCTTCTGGTAATCCGGATAACACGGCGCGGGAGATAATACTATGACCGATATTTAATTCCAGTATTTCAGGGATAGTGGCAATATCCATTACATTGGTATAGCTCAAGCCATGACCAGCATGTACTTTTAGACCGGCATTACTGGCATATTCAACAGATTTTATAATCTTGTTTAATTCCAGATTTTTATTATTATCATCAATCGCATCTGCATAATGGCCAGTATGAATTTCAATACAAGGCGCTGAAGATTCCGCTGCTGCATTAATTTGTTTTTCGTCAGCATCTATAAATAAAGAAACTCTAATGTCTGCCTCTTTTAATCGGGCACAGCTTTCGGTTATTTTCTGCAATTGTGAGCATACGTCTAAGCCGCCTTCTGTCGTCAGTTCTTCGCGTTTTTCTGGTACTAAACAGCAATACTTCGGTCTAATTGATTCTGCAATTGACATCATCTCTTCTGTTAATGCCATTTCAAGGTTCATTGGTGTTACAAGAGTTTCATTTAATAGACGCACATCTCTTTCTTGGATATGACGACGATCTTCTCGTAAATGTATCGTAATAGAATCTGCACCTGCTTGTTCTACTATATGTGCAGCAGCTACTGGATCCGGGTATCTTGTGCCTCGCGCCTGTCGAAGCGTTGCGATATGATCGATGTTTACACCAAGTAACATAAGAGATAATTTTAAAGGTTTTAAAAGATGATATTGTAGCGATAATCTATATACAGGTATATCAAACAGCTTGTTTGTTTTTTATATATTCTTGATAGAGCTTTCTGCTCTCCAAAGGTTTTTCTCCTAAATGCTGCTTAAGTAAAGACCTCAGAAGTGACTTTGCTTCATTTTTATTTTTAGTGTCCGCCAAGGTTTCATTATCCAAGTCAATTAAAGTGCTACCCGAAACCGGGATGCCTGCCCCATTTTCATGTCCATTAGAAGTTGGCCCAAAATCTAACTTATAATAGTATTTAACTTCAGCAACGATATTATTTCCCGTATTTAAGTCGTGATCAAAGATCACGCCATAGCCTAGTGACTGTAATAATATCTTTTCGAAATAACGTATCAAAACCTGATCAGTATTATTATTAGATAATTCTCTTACAGTCGTATTGTATGAGTCAAAAAGTTCTGGATGTGATTCATGCTTATGTAGCAATCTAAGAATTATTTCATTCATATAAAAGCCCGTCATCATTTGTTTCGGACTCATTGAGGTCATTATTGTTGCCAACTCAACATCAATTAAGGTGCCTAGTTCCGATTTACTAACCCATGACATTAAATATTCTTGATAGAGGTTGTAACTTATCCCTTGCTGTTTTTTATTACGCTTTGCGCCTTTTGCAATGAGACTAACACGACCGTGCTCTCTGGAAAGTATTTCAAGGATGAGACTGCTTTCGCGATAATCCCTACGATGCAATATATAGCATGGCGTATGTTCAACCTTCATTTAATCAATACTAAAGCCTAGTCGTAATAACCAAATTGTTTCAAAGCTTGTTCTGAATCAACCCACTTGGATTTAACTTTCACCCATGTTTTTAAATTGACTTTTTTATCATACAAGCCTTCAAGCTCAAGTCTTGCAGCCTTGCCTACAACCTTTAGCACTTTGCCTTCTTTTCCAATAACGATAGATTTTTGCCCTTTAGTTTCAACCCAAATAGAGGCATGGATATGAATGATTTTTTCATCATCTTTAAATTCATCGATGGTAATAGATAAACGGTAAGGTAGTTCATCACTTAGTCTCAAGATTAATTGTTCTCGAATAAATTCTGCGGCAAAGAAACGTTCATTTCTATCTGTGACTTGATCATCAGGATAAAGTGGCGGCGCTATAGGCAAATCTTTAATTATTAGCGATTCTAAATCAGTAAGACCCTCTCCCTTTATTGCTGACACAGGAATTATATTTTTGAACTCAATATTTTTTGATATCGTATCGATAAATGATAAAAGCTGATTTTTATCCTGAATTTTATCGACTTTATTAATGATTAAAAACAACTTGTCTTTTGGAATATCCTTTAATAATTTAATCACATTTTCATCAAGCTCGTTCCACTTTAATCCTTCAACAACAAATAAAACAATATCAATATGATCGAGTGAATTAGAAACAGATCTATTCATATGACGATTCAATGCTGATTTAGGCTGTTTCTGTAGGCCGGGAGTATCGATAAAAATAATCTGTGCACTCTCTGTTGTTTTAATGCCTAGCAAATTCCAACGTGTTGTCTGAGGCTTTCTAGAGACGATGCTTAACTTCTGATCAATCATGTAGTTCAATAATGTTGATTTACCAACATTTGGTCTACCTATAATACATACGTATCCTGTTTTAAAATTATTCATTTGTTCAAAAGAAGTTAATCATTTATCTAGGGATTCCAACATTGTGATTACTTGTCTTGCGACAGCTTGTTCGGCTTTTCGTTTACTATTGCCTATTGCAACAACAACGTCATCAAACAGGTCAATTTTACAAGAGACTGTGAATTCTGGCTCATGCGATGAACCAGTTTCAGAAATCACTTTATATTCAGGAACGTTTTGCTTTCTGGATTGGAGGTGTTCTTGCAACTGTGTTTTTGCATCTTTCCTGATGTCAGCTGGATCGACATTTTCAAGGTGTGAGCTATATAAATGTAGAATTAGCTTACGACAAACGTCAATATCTGAATCAAGATATACTGCCCCTATTAACGCTTCAAGAGTATTAGCCAGTATAGAGTCTCGTCGCCACCCTCCACTCTTCAATTCTCCTGTGCCAAGTTTAATTAACTCTTGTAATTGAATCTCTCTGCCTATCTCTGCAAGTTTTTCTCCTTTTACCAGAGAGGCTCTTAGTCGCGTTAACTCACCTTCAGCTGCGGTTGGAAATTTTTGGTAAATAATATCAGCAATAATAAATCCTAATATTGCATCGCCTAAATATTCAAGTCGTTCATTATTATTATGTCCGACGCTTCTGTGTGTAAGAGCTTGTTCTAGCAGAGCTTGATTATTGAATTGGTAATCAATAACCTTATTTACGTCTATTTTGATTTCCCTCCAGGGATTTCCATTGTCTCATCTATATCAATCATGAGAAAAATATTTTTAAAGAAATTATTAGACTTTTGATATTTCACATTTAGATACTTTGTTTTACCGTCTTTTGATTTCTTCACGAACACCATGTCTTTTATGTTGTAGTCTGTAAAAGTTTCAATACCATTTAGTTCTACATTACGTAGAAAAAACTTCCTTATATCTTTCGTGGTTTTTCTTTTTGCAGGAGGCAGATTAAGCGTGCTTTCCATAGAGCTTTTAACGAGTGCGTACTCATTATATAAAGGAAATGCTTTAAGTCCGAATAATACAAAACAAGCCACCATCGCTAATATCATGCAGATACCAAGCGCCGTCATGCCTCCTTGTCGTTGAGATATATGTTTCATAAATGTCTCCTCATTGATTCTAGTTATTTGATCATTGTACCAATTCGATGAAAATCTACACCACCATTCTTACTGTCCCAGTTCATCCAGATCATGAAAGCACGTCCTACTAGGTTTTCATCTGGCACAAACCCCCAAAAACGACTGTCTTTACTATTATCCCTATTGTCTCCTAATACGAAATATTGTCCCTCTGGAACGATAACTTCAAGTTCTTGAGAGGGTCGAGTAGGAGATATCAATATTTCATGTTCTATATTGTCTAAATTTTCAACTCTCAAGGAGACCCCATCCATCATAAAACCTGAACCAAGGGCAT
>JAJFKL010000039.1 GCA_021773235.1 Gammaproteobacteria bacterium
TTGAGTAAATCTACGATGATATTCAGAAATAATCGTTCATCGTCTACGATCAGAATCTTTGGTTTGTTCATAAACAGCCTGATGTATAAATACAGTGTGGCAGTGATAAATATATATCAGCCACCTGTGTTAATTAGAAGTATCTACTACGGATTAAACTTATTCATAGTAGCCATGTATTCTTCTCATCAGATCCAGAACTTATTATTTTTTATTATTATGTGGATGTTTTGACCAATCCAACAGTCTATATATTACTCTCTTTTGTCTCAGTATAAAGACAAGAATCTTACATAGTTTCCAATATAGACATTACTTCGTTAAATGCTTCTTTAAACGCAAAGAACTCCTTGCTACTGGACGAAACACCCTTAGTTAGATCATCTTCCAGTTTTGAGACCGCATTAAATAATTTGTGCGCACCAATATTGGCTGATATGCCTTTTAAGGAATGTAATAACAATTCAGCCTTTTCAATTTCTTCAGAATCTACCAGCTCTCCTAGTTTTACGACATCATTTCTGTGATCCAGATGAAATTCAACAAGTAATTTTTTAAGTAATTTTTGATTACCAATAACATGTTTTAGGCCTAGTGTTATATCCAGAATGTCTGGGTGATCAGGGAAATCAACCCTGTCATGATTTATAGTTGTTTTTTTTATCATGTCTTTATTTAACCAGTCCCGTAATGTTTGTTGTAAGACATCCGGGTCTATTGGTTTTGTTATATGCTCGTTCATGCCTGCCGCAAGGGATGTTTCCCTGTCTCCGGACATGGCATGAGCGGTCATAGCAATAATCGGGAGCATTTTACACCCGGGCATATTGCGTATGTTTTTTGTTGTTTCGAAACCATCCATTTCAGGCATTTGTATATCCATTAATACCAAATCATAAGGTTCGAATTGTACTTTTTGTAGCGCCTGTTTTCCATTGTTTGCTATTGAAACTGATAGACCAAACAGTTCTAGTAATTCTTGAGCAACTTGCTGGTTAATCTTATTGTCTTCTACCAGCAATATCTTTCCGATTAATTGTGCTTTAGCCTCCGTAATTGGCTTGAGATCGTTTCTTTTAACATGGGCAGATTTTTGACTTATTGCAGTGATGATTGCATCAAATAATGCTGATGGGCTTACCGGCTTACTAATGAATTCTCGAATATTAAGTAGTTTACATTCTTCAATTAGGGCTTCTTTATCATGCGATGTGAGCATGATAATGGCCGGCTGCTTGCTAATTAGTGTGCTCTGTCTGATTAATCGAGCAGTTTCCACCCCATCAATTCCTGGCATTTTCCAGTCGATGATAAGCAGATCAAATTCTTGCCCTCCTGATTCAAGTGTTTCTAGTGCGTGCTGGGCATTATCCATTGTCGTTACCGCAAAGCTAAACGAGGATAGCATCTGCGATAATATTTCCCGTGCCATTTTATTATCGTCTATAACCAGGACACATAGTCCTCGAAGGTCAGAATCTGGCAGTATTTTAGATTTGTTATCACCTAACTGTTGGCCAAATTCTGCAGTGAAGTGAAATGTACTACCTTTATTAGGCTCACTGTCGACAGCGATATGACCATCCATCAGATTTACTAGCCGTTTACATATTGTTAATCCAAGGCCGGTCCCACCAAATTGACGAGTGGTAGATGAATCTGCCTGATAAAAAGGACTAAATAAACTCTCTGTTTGTTCAGGTTGCAATCCAATACCGGTATCCTTAACTGAAAATTTGAGTACGATACGTTCATTATTAGTTTTTAAGTCAGTGACAGAAATGATGACGCCGCCGTGTTCGGTAAACTTAAAGGCATTACTGGTTAAATTTATCAGTATCTGTTCTAGCCTCAAGGGATCGCCAACAAGCTTGTCTGGCACAGATGGGTCAATGTTGAATAACAACTCAATATTTTTATCTTCCGCTGTGAAACGAAACATATCACCTATATGATTCATCACATCATCAAGATTAAATTCAATGGATTCAATATTGAGTTTGCCGGCTTCAATCTTCGAAAAATCAAGAATATCATTAATAATCGTTAGTAAGCTCTTGCCGGATGACTGTATCGTATCAAGGTAGTTTTGTTGTTTGCTTGTTAGTTTTGTTTGTTGTGCAAGATGACTCATTCCGATGATTGCATTCATCGGCGTACGTATTTCATGACTCATATTTGCCAGGAAGTCACTCTTGAACTGGTTTGCCTGATCGGCTACTTCTTTGGCTTGTGTCAGTTCTGCTTCGAATCTTTTTTGATCTGAGATATTGGTAATTAGAATACCGTAATGCTGTGGCGTGCCCCATTCATCGCGGATTAAAATAAGGCTGACCAGAACAGGAATAATATGATCCTGTTTGGAGATTATTTTTAGTTCTCCACTCCATTCACTCTTTTCAATGAATGCAGGCATGATCTCATCTCTGATGCTATCTTGCATATCCGCAGTGAAATAATCGAATAAGGATTCGCCAAGCACTTTATCTTGTTGTAGTTCACCGACAAAATCACCTAAGCGGCTATTGCTGTATATGATCTTGCTATCCATAGTTGCAATAGCAAAACCTTGATTTGATGCTTCGGCAAAGCGGTGAAAAATAGCTAAGCGTTTTTCTGCTTCCTTTTTTTCCGTGACATCACGATGAGAACCAATCATTCGAATCGGCCAGTTTCGCTTGTCACGCTCAATAACAGAACCTACAGAGTGCATGTAACGGTATGACCCGTTCTTATGCTTCATCCTGAAATCCGTTTCAAAACGAACCAGTTCTGGTTTGAGCATTTTTATTCTCATTGACTTGAATGTTGGCTCAAGATCATCCGGGTGAATTAACTCTTTCCAGATTTGTTTTTTATCAGGAAAGTCTTCTTCCGCATAGCCCAACATATTAAGGTAATTATCACTGTAGCTTACGATGTCCTTATCGACTTGCCAGTCCCAAATACCTTCGGATGAGGCGTCAATAGCTAAATTAAATCTTTCTTCAATAAGCCGAAGGACTTCTCTTTGTCGACAGATATGTCTGAACCAGAACATCCCAATCATAAAAATGACTGAGGCAATGATTATAATTTTCCAGACCAGCGAATAATCGATGCCCTTTTCATAGGATATGGCAAACCATTTTTTTCGGATCTCGGCATGCTTTTCATGCGGGATCTCTTTTAATGCTTTTTCGAGAATAGGCATTAACTCTGGCCAATCCTTTCGCACGGCAAACGACAGATCAAATTGATAGGGTGTGGGTGAACCGACTTTGAGGTTGTTTAAGCCATGTTGTTCAATAATATAGTTGCCTGTGGCAAGGTTTCCGATATAAGCGTCAGCAGAACCGTGGGAAACTGCTTCCAGTCCGTCACGCGTATTATTGACTAGTAACAGATTTAAATTAGGATAATCACGGCGTAAATATTCCTCAGTAATATAACTTTTTTCTACAGCGACTCGTTGCCCATTAATCTCATCGATACTGGTAATAAAAGGATGGTCATCACGTAAGAAAACAACAAAGGGAAACGAGAGGTAGGTTTCTGTGAAGTTTAGATATTTATTTCGTTCTTCTGAAAATGCGACAGCTGGCAAGACATCTATCTCTCCTTGTTTTGTTTTCTGTATAACTTCTTCCCAGTTTAAATTTTCTGCAGGCTGCATGGAAACTCCCAACTGCTCTGCAATATATGCGACATACTCTGATGCGATACCCTGATACTGGTTTGCATCACTAATAAATTCAATTGGAGGCCAGGCAGGATCGACACCGAGAGTAATTTCAGGATGTTCTTCTAACCATTCTTGCTCATCTAATGATAATTTTATTTTTTTGATAATGTTTTTTTCATTAGGAGTGCTTAGCCAACGTTGTTTAATCTGTCGGTGCTCTTCAACGCTGATACTGTCCATTGCTTTGTTGATGAGCCCAATCAGCGGTTGCCACTCGGGATCTTTATGCACTGCAAATCGTTGCGGAGCAGGCTTGAGTCTGGGGTCACCTGAGAATTTAAGATTGGCAAGTTGATTTTGTTGAATCAACCATTGAGCAACAGAACGATTACCAACATAGGCATCGGCCTTTCCCCAAGATACAGTTTCGAGTGCTGTTAGAGTAGATTCTACTGCTTTAATCGTGATATCAGGGTACAGCTTTTCCAATTCACTTATGGTGGAGAATCCGTCTTCAGCGATAATTGCCATGGAATTTAAATCAGATGCTGATTTTATATTTGGAGCATCCTTACGTGTAATGATGACTTTATGTACAGTGAAAAAGGGTTGAGTAAAATGTAAATTTTGACTTCTTTCTATATTTTGAAAGATGGGGAGTCCCACTTTAAGTTCTCCCCGCTGTACTTTTTCCAACATTTGTTTAAAAGTCGGTCCAGTTTCATGTATAAACTGAATGCCTAGTCGTTCACTAAGTAAACTTAAATAATCTGCTGCAATCCCAAGATGGTCGCCATTTTCGTTTATATAATCGATAGGTGGCCATTGACCATCAACACCTACGGTGATGACAGAATGTGCATCAATCCATTTTTGTTCTTCTGCTGATAATGGGAGGGGTTTTGGTTCAGGGATATTTGTATCTACACTTATCCATTTTCTGTGGGTTTCACGTCGTTTATCCTCTGAAATTGATGCAAGTCCTTTCGAAAGGATAGAATGTAATAAGGGTTTATCTTTTGTTATGGCGATACTGAGGTGATTTTTTTCTGCAGGTATGCGAGCAACAATCTTTAAATTAGTTATTAAATCCTTTTCTAGGAAATAACTAATGACAGCTAAGTTCCCCACATAAGCATCTGCCTTGCCGGTGGAAACAGCCTGGATTGCCTCTTGATTTGATTTTACAAACGCAAGGTTTATTTCCGGATATTGTGTTGTCAGTAATTCATTAATATAGGTGCCTTTAGGAAGAGCTACTTTTATTCCAGACAAGTCTTCAAGGGATTCATAATCTTCATGTCCCTTGCGTACGACAATAACCGTATCAATCGAGACATAAGGCTCAGTAAAATTTAAATAGCTGCGTCTCTCTTCGGTGTTTGCAGCACAGGCTAGGATATCCAGTTTTCCAGCTTTGATATCGGCTATAACATTCTTCCAGATATCTCCGTGAACATTAAATTTTAAACCAGTAATTTTTTCCAGTTCGTGCAGGTAATCAGAAGCAAAACCTTGATGTTGAGAATTTGAGTTGAGGAAATCAAAAGGTGGCCAATTTGCATCTGCACCGACATTTACGACTGGGTTTTCATCGATCCAGGCTTGCTCTTGTGAGCTAAGTTGGAAAGCGCCAAATATATTTGAGGCGTATAGGGATAGAAGGCATGTTATCAAAAACCTACACGCTCCATTTTTATTAACTTGAGTGTAGTCGCTTACCCATCCCATCATTAGCACCTTCACAATTTCCGTATGTAAAATTTAACCTCAATCAATATTGTGAATGATCAGGTTGTACTGACAATATCAGGATAACTCTTTTAGAATAAAAATAGATCTTTAATTTAGAAAAATCACAGGTGTTTTAGAATATATAAATAAGACGGTATGTGTCTTTGTGGGGTCGGTGATTCGACGACATCGACCCAGAAAGTATGTCGAGAAGTACGTTTGCTCTTCATGGGTACGCAATAACGAGGTCTTTAAATCAAAGTTGATACACAGCTAACTGCATCCCTGTGATACAGGGCTTTCCACCTTCCTTGGTAGAATTTATATTCTTTTAACCCTGGGTTTAATTTACGACGGCTACCGGAATTGATTCCAATTTTGATTGTGCTTGTGAAGCGCTCTTTTGGAACGACTCGATCTCATCAAAGTTGAGGTATCGATAGACATCAGCAGCCATTGGGTCCAGATCAGCAGCAAATTGCATGTATTCATCCATCGTTGGAATATGACCCAAAATAGAAGATACAGCGGCTATTTCAGCAGATGCCAAATAAACATTTGCTCCATCACCCAATCGATTGGGAAAGTTGCGCGTTGAAGTAGAAACTACAGTAGATTTTTCTTTAACGCGTGCCTGATTACCCATACAAAGTGAACAACCTGGCATTTCCAGGTTTGCACCCGTTTTTTCAAAAATAGTGTAATAACCTTCTTCCGTTAGTTGATGTTGATCCATCTTGGTTGGCGGTGATATCCAGAGTTGCGTTGGGATTGCACCCCCTATTTTATCTAACATCTTGCCGGCGGCACGGAAATGACCAATGTTTGTCATACAAGAACCAATGAAGACTTCATCAATCTTGGTGCCAGCGACATCTGATAAGGTTTTTACATCATCGGGATCATTCGGACAGGCTAATATCGGTTCTTTGATTTCATTCAAATCTATTTCAAAGATCTTGGCGTATTCTGCATCTGCGTCAGGTTCCATTAAGACTGGATTAGCAATCCATTCTTCCATGGCCTTTGCACGACGTTCAAGTGTGCGTGCATCACCATAATCTTCGCTTATCATCCAGCGCAATAACGTTATGTTGGATTCCAGGTATTCAATGATGGATTCTTTGCCTAGGCGAATGGTACAGCCACCGGCTGATCGTTCTGCACTGGCATCAGACAGTTCGAATGCTTGTTCGCATTTAAGATCTGGCAACCCTTCAATCTCAAGGATTCGACCAGAGAAGATATTCTTCTTGCCTTCTTTTGCTACCGTCATGTCACCTGACTTAATTGCGGCCAGCGGTATTGCATTGACTAAATCACGCAATGTAATACCGGGTTGCATTTCGCCTTTAAAACGCACCAGAACTGATTCCGGCATATCCAATGGCATAACACCTGTTGCTGCAGCAAAGGCAACGAGACCAGAACCAGCTGGAAAGGAGATGCCAATAGGAAAACGCGTATGCGAATCGCCACCAGTTCCTACAGTGTCAGGTAATAGCATACGATTTAGCCAAGAATGAATAATGCCATCACCCGGTCTTAATGCCACACCACCACGAGTCTGAATAAAATCAGGCAGGGTATGATGGGTGATTTCATCTATCGGTTTTGGATACGCTGCAGTATGACAAAATGACTGCATAACCAGATCGGCAGAAAAACCGAGACAAGCCAGATCTTTTAACTCATCGCGCGTCATTGGCCCGGTTGTATCTTGTGAACCAACGGTGGTCATCTTGGGCTCGCAGTAAGTGCCAGGACGAATACCCTCAACACCACAAGCTTGACCAACCATTTTCTGTGCCAATGTATAACCTTTACCGGTGTCATTTGCGGGTACGGGTACACGGAATAAATCGCTGGTTTTTAAACCTAGTGCTTCACGAGCACGTGTTGTTAAGCCTCGGCCAATGATTAATGGAATTCGTCCACCGGCTTGTACTTCGTCAAGGATGATGTCGGTCTTTAATGAAAAGTCACAGAGTTCTTCACCGGTTTCGGCATTTTTGACCTTACCTTCGTAAGGGTAGATATCGATGACATCGCCCATGTTCATTTTGCTGACATCACATTCAATGGGCAGGGCGCCCGCATCTTCCATAGTATTGAAAAAGATAGGTGCAATCTTTCCACCGAGGCAATAACCACCATCACGCTTATTAGGAATATAGGGGATATCATCACCCATGTGCCAGAGCACAGAGTTAGTAGCTGATTTACGAGAAGAGCCAGTGCCCACAACATCACCGACATAGGCGAGAGGATGGCCCTTTGCTTTCAATGTTTCGATTTGTTTGATAGAGCCGACTTCACCTGGTTTATCTGGCGTAATGCCCTCACGTTCCATTTTTAACATGGCTAATGCATGCAATGGAATATCGGGTCGCGACCATGCATCGGGAGCGGGTGAGAGGTCATCGGTATTGGTTTCGCCTGGCACTTTGAATACGGTGACAGTTATTTTTTCAGCCAATTTTGACTTAGAAGTAAACCACTCGGCATCTGCCCATGATTGAATAATTTCTTTCGCATGTGCGTTGCCAGCATCGGCCTTTTCTTTCACATCGTGAAATGCGTCGAACATTAATAAGGTGTGTGACAGTGCTTCTACAGCTGCTGGTGCCAGAGCTTCATCATCAAGACAGTCAATTAATGGCACGATGTTGTAGCCACCTAGCATTGTTCCGAGAAGTTCTACCGCTTTAACTTTATCGATTAAAGGAGATTCTGCTTCGCCTTTAGTAATAGCGGCTAGAAAACCTGCTTTGACATACGCTGCCTGGTCAACACCGGCTGGAATGCGATTGATTATCAAGTCGAGGATAAAGTCTTCCTCACCTGCTGGTGGACTTTTTAGTAATCCAACTAAATCCGCAGTTTGTTCTGGGGTCAAAGGTTGTGGAACGACTCCTTGGTCGGCCCGCTCTTGTACATGTTGGCGATAAGCTTCGAGCAAAACAATTCTCCTGTAGTTATTCTGGATGGGACGCTAAATGAGCATCCTGATCGAAGGGCGGCTAGTATAAATGAAGATCTTGCTAATGTTTAATCGAATTTACGCTTTATTTTAGTGCGTTTTTAATCGACAGAATCGATTATTCCACCACCGACACAGACACTTTCTTTATAAAATACAATGAATTGGCCGGGTGTGATGGCCCTTTGGGATGCGTCAAAACTGACGCTACACTTGTCATTTTCAATTTTTTTAATGGTGCAGCTTTGATCTGCTTGCCGATAACGGTTTTTTGCCTGACATTTATAGGGGGTATCAGGCATTTCTCCTGAAATCCAGTTGATACTTGATGCTGTTAGTCCGTGGCTGTGGAGCAGGGGATGGTCATGATCTTGGGCAACGATCAATTCATTTTCTCCAATATTTTTTTGTACGACATACCATGGCGCATCACTTGCCCCTCTGACGCCACCAATACCTAAACCTTGTCGCTGACCTAGTGTGTAGTAAAAAACACCTTCATGTTCACCAATGGTGGTGCCTTCTGTTGTTTTAATTTTGCCTGGATCAGGAGGAATATAACGACTTAGAAATTGACGGAAGGGTTGTTCACCAATAAAACAAATACCGGTGCTATCTTTTTTATCATGTGTTATTAAGCCTGCTTGTTCAGCACGTTGTCTGACCTCGGCTTTATCAAGTTCGCCGATGGGGAACAGCGATTTCTCTAATTGTGTTTGATTTAATCGGCACAAGAAGTAACTTTGGTCCTTGTTTTGATCTAATCCTTTTAATAATTGAAATGTGTTCTCTTGTTGATGTATACGAGCGTAATGGCCGGTAGCAATTTTTGCTGCTCCGAGGTTTGTTGCATGTTCCAGAAACGCCTTAAATTTAATCTCTTGATTACATAAGACATCAGGGTTAGGTGTGCGACCGTTTTTGTATTCGCTGAGAAAGTTTTTAAAGACTTTTTCCCAATAATCTGCAGAGAGGTCAACAGTGTTTAAGGGGATATCAAGCTTATCGCAAACCATCATGGCATCTTCTACATCAGTCTCCCATAAACAGGCGCCATCTTCAGATTGGTCATTCCAGTTTTTCATGAATAAGGCCTCGACTTCATAGCCTTGTTCTTTCAGTAACATTGCCGTTACCGATGAATCGACGCCACCGGAAATGCCAACGATAATTTTATTGTTAGTTTTTTTATTCACTGTTGACAGAATGATGAATTAAATCGAGAGGATATCTCTTGCCATTGATGTAATCGTTAATGCAATGAGTGACCAGGGGGCTGCGCATGCGCACATGTTCTTTTTCAATTTCATCTATTGTTAACCATGCAGCGCGAACGATACCTTCATCAAGTGTTTGTCCTTTATGTTCCTTGATACATTGGCCATAGAAACAAAAACGTAAATAAGTGATATCTGCCTGATGCGGGTTAGGATAAAGATAAACACCGACTAATGATTCTGGTTCAAATTCCCAGGCGGTTTCTTCCATGACTTCACGCTTGATGGCTTCAATCAGTGTTTCACCTTGTTCCAGATGTCCAGCTGGTTGATTGAATACAAGTTTGCTATTGATAGATTCTTCAACTAGTAGGAATCGACCATCTTGTTCAGCAATTGCAGCAACAGTCGTGTTTGGTTTCCACTGCATTAAGTATTCCTTGGTATTGTGATGTTGTTAGATAAATAGTGATGCTTCTAAGGATGTGCCAGAGCTTGATAAATTGTGTTAGCCGCTTTTACTGTCTTTCTTTATTTTCACTATATCTGGATTATCCCAACTGCCCTTAATGCTGTATTGATACCTTAAGATCTGATCTATTTTGTCTGGAATAGACTTGAATAATTCACCAGTAAGATAAATAACGGCACCTACTCCGACACCTATAGGGCCAAATAATGCGCTGGCGACAGGCAAACTGTTTGATACCTTGGGTGTTATAGTTGCAACCTGATCATAATCTTCTGTGACAAACCCCGTTCGTCCACTGACAATGATATTTGCAGCGGGGCCAACTAATTCAAGGTCGTTTGTATAAGCATGACCTTGATCCATATTAAAATTTCCGCTGATACTATCGAATGCAAATCCTTTGTTGAAAAGATCGGTAAAGTCGAGGGCTAGTCTTCTTGGTAAGGTTTGAATACTCAGCAGTCCAAATAGTCGGCCAGCAGAAGGGTTGATGTCCAGGAATTGACCTTTATCAATTTTCATGTCGAGTTCACCAATGATCTTCTCCATAGAGAAATTCATTGGTGTGTCCATCCAATTGGCATTCATTTCAATTGTTGTTTGACCTTCTTCAATGTTAGCAGAGTCGTAATTAAATGTTGCGAGCATGGTTTCAATGGATTCAGATTCTAACTTGGCATAAAACTCGGAACGATCTATACCATCTATGCGCATCCATTCACCGTTTGCTGTAATGTTAAAACCCTGCTTGGAAATACTGAGGTTGCTGATGTTAATACCATTTTCAACATTGTTAGTTTGCAGCTCAAGTTTTCCGAGTTGATTGTCTTTATAATTGAAACTTTCAATGCTGACCTCTAGTTCGGGTATTTTATCTATTTCAGACTTGCTCGAATCATTCTCGGATTCACTTCCATGTAATGACAGTGACTCTAGTTCAACAAGTAGTTTGTCATTTTGATTGTTTGCTGTTTTTATTAGTTGAGCGTGACCTTTAATTTCACTTCCATCAAAAGAAACCTTCCAGCCTTCAGTCGGGTTGTTTAAGTTTATTTTTATATCATTAAAGTTATTGTTGATGATCTGTAATTCACCAATAGTGAATTCTCCAGTTATCCCTCTGGTTTGATGTGATACGTTTTTCTGAGATTGAGCAATATTGTCTATTGCAATGACGTCTATCCATTCTGACAAGTTAAATCTCTCTATGCTGCCTTGTATTGATATATCACTTGCTTGTGGTGATGCATCATGTTCTTTGCCTAAACCGATAAGTATGTTTTTAACCATCAAGTTTTTACTGTTATCGACGATGACATCAGTAAAAAGAAGGTTGTTAAAATTAAAATTAATTTCATTAATTGACTCGCCAGTTAATCTGGTCGATAAAGTCAATGGCCGTATTTCTTCTTTGCTTTTGCCTAAGGGATAAGGCAGATTTACCTCAACACCGTTTAGGTCGGAGCTTAATTCGACAACTCTGTTGCTAATGTTGTTATCTGTTATTGATTTCTTAAGTGAGAGCGTCCATTTGCTTTCCCCATCAAAGTAGGTACTCATGCTTTTACCCATGTCATTGAATGATGGAAAGAAACTGCCGAGTTGATTCACAATAAATGCCTTGTCGGCAAGGCCAGATATTTCGTACGATTCAGAGTAGTGTTCATCAGAACCTATTTTGGGAATAGTTAGTGTTACCGGTAAACCATGATATAAAGCCTGAATATCACTTGCCCATGCTTCATTATGGGTGAAATTAACCTTGCCATTTACATTCTCAAGTCCTAACCCAGGTATATTAGATTCAATAGTGGCATCAGTAAAAGCCACCAAACCTTCAACATTCGTATTATCTTCATCCAAAGGAATGTCTAATTTTAGGTCAAGTTCAAAACTACCAACGACATTACTTATTAATTCACGGAGTGATGTATTTTCTTTGAGAGGGCTTTGAGTAATAAAATGTGTTGCGTCACTGGTATGACCGTTTAATGATCCAGATATATTTAGCAGATGTTTACCTTTGCTAAGGTTTTTAATTTCTCCTGAAAGATCGTTGATTTTTGCATCGAAGATATAGCCTGAACGAGACAGGATACTGAGGTCATCGTTATCTAAGATGATCTCAGCTGTAAAGTTATCAATGGCGGGCCATTTCTCATTATATTCAAGTGTCGTATTCTCAATGTTAATGAGTGCCTTGAAATGTCCTTCAGCATTATCAAATGGATAATCGCTTAGGTATCCGTGGAAGAGTAAATCACCGGATAAAAATTTACCGCCTGCCAGAGCATCATTAAACCAGGCACGTAATTCTGAGCCGGTTTGTTTTGGTAGGTAAGCAGGTATGTTTTCTATGCTCGTTTCATCGACATGCATTACCATATCAACAAATGGCGATTCTTTATCAAACTTTATCTTTCCAGAGGAGTTTATAGATAAGTCGATGGAAGCGATGTTTAGATTGTGAATGATTAGTTCAGCTGTCTCGTCAAAATTAAATCCTAAGTTAGCGTTTAGGTCGGAAAATGAAAGTGGATCTTCATATAAAGAGCCAACCTTTATTTTAGTATTTGAACTATTAAGTTGAATATCTATTTTTTCACTATGAGCAGTTAATGCACCTTTTAATCCAGAGATTGAATGGTTCTCATCAGCAGAGATGAATTCAAGGTTATTAAACGCAGTTTTAAATTCAATAGTGCTATTATCTTTTGCGTCAGGCTGATAGTTGATGTTTAAGTCTATAAGCTCGCCTTTAAATGTTTGCTGCTCAAATACGACTTTGATATTGTCAGGAACAACATTAGTGGCAATTATAAACGGTAAAACTTCCTCTAGATTTAGATAAGAAAAATAACCATCATATTGATTATTATCGTTCGTATCTTTTTCAATAAGTAATTGGTGGTTAGATTCAGGCCAAATTTTATTTGCCGTTTGTAATTCATCAATCTTTATATTCAACAACCAATCTTTGTTTTGGGAACGTTCGCCAAATAAACTTAAGGCGGTATTGTTTACTGGCAGTTTATAATCTTCGGTAGTTAATAAAAAAGAGGAATAGTCTAATTCGCTATTGAAATCAATCAATTTTGATTGTTCCCAGCTTGTCCATAGTTTGATGTTTGCGATACCGCCGATGCTTTTAATTTGAAAATCATTCAGCAAATCAGTCGGATTAAATTTTTCTGTTTCAATATAAACTGAGCCACTCCATTCGGGAGTCAATATATTGCCATTTACATCCATTTTTACGCTTAAAGTCTGTCCGAGTTGCTCCGGCAAAGATACCTCTGCCTCAAGCTGAACGCGCTGTTTGTCAGTCTTTAATTGAATTTTGACATCTGAAAACTGTGTTTCTTTTCTTGGGGATTTTTCGTCATGCCATGCAACAGAGGCTTTCTCGAGGGTGATGTGTTTTTGTTTTAACAACCAACCTGATATGGCGGTGCTTTTAGATGAATCAGTATTAAAATCTGGATCATTATCACTACTGATGGATAGTGAGCCATCATGACGACGTGAAATACTAAGATCCAGGCCAGAAACAGACAGATAGTTTGGTATGATTTCACGTGCTCTAAAACTGGCAACAAGATCAATGCCGATGTGGGCAGAGTCGAGCTTAGTAATCAGGCTGCTATTATCTTGTGTATAGAGGTCGATATTTTCCAGATACAGATTGGGTGTCCATCCTTGCCACTCAGCACTTATCCCTTCTATAACAACCGGGTGATCCATTTGCTTGCTGACCCATGATTGAATTTCGTTGTTATAGCTACCAATCTCCGGTAATGCCAGGCGAACGACAGTAACCAAAACTGCAGCGTTAAGGATGATGAATGCAAATGCATACCAGAAGAAATGGTATAGACCTGTAAGAATTCTGTTTAACATTAAAGCAGGACTATGTCGTATTGCTCTTGTGTATAAAAAGTTTCTACTTGAAAATTAATGGGTCTGCCAATAAACGCTTCTAACTCGGCGACACTGGTAGATTCGTCATCTAAAAGCATGTCGACAACGCGTTGTGAGGCAACCACCAATAGTTTGTTTGCGTCGAATTGTCTAACTTCACGTAAAATTTCTCGAAATATTTCATAACAAATTGTTTCGGATGTTTTAATTGATGCTCTGCCATCACAAGTAGGACATGTCTCACACAGAATATGTTCCAAACTTTCTCTAGTTCTTTTTCGGGTTAACTGCACCAGACCTAGTGAGGTTAATTCGCTCAAGCTTGTCTTGGAATGATCTTTCTCGACATTTTTTTCAAGAGAACGTAAAACTTGTCGACCATGTTCCGGGTCTTTCATGTCGATAAAATCTATAATTATTATGCCGCCAAGATTTCTTAAGCGAAGTTGTCTGGCAAGTGTATGAGCCGCTTCAAGATTGGTCTTGTAGATGGTCTCTTCCTGATTACGATGACCAACAAAGGCACCAGTATTGACATCTATCGTGGTCATCGCTTCGGTTTGGTCGATAATTAAATAGCCGCCAGATTTTAAAGGGACTTTCCTGCTGAGCGAACGTTGAATTTCATCTTCCACTGAATACAAATCAAGTATTGGGTGATCTCCCGTGTAATATTCGATCCTGCCGAGAAATTCGGGAATAAAATGTTTGGAAAATTCCATTACGCGTTGGTAGGTTTCTTTTGAATCGATACGCACCTTTTCAACTTCAGAATGAACTAAATCGCGCATGGTGCGCATCACCAATGGCAAGTCTTCATAGATAATACTAGGTGGAAACGTATTCTTTCCGCGCACCATGATTGATTCCCAGATTTTCCTAAGAAATTCGATATCTTTGCAGATATCTTCATCAGGGATATGTTCCGCAGCCGTTCTAAGAATAAAACCACCTTTTTTTAAAATTTCTGATTCGCGTAATGCGCTATGTAAAATGACATTATCTTCATTGCCAACAGCGAGTTTTTCGATACCAGATAGATAGTTCAAAATGACATTTTTGAGACGCTCACGTTCTTCTTCTTCTTCAATTCGTTGAGAGATACCAATTGATGGGTAATCTGGCATAAAAACGATATAACGTGATGGGATTGAAAGACGGGTTGTCAGTCTCGCACCCTTACTGCCAATGGGGTCCTTTATAACCTGAACAAGGATGTCTTCCCCTTCATTGATAACAGACTCAATGGGTTGTATCTGTTCGGACTCTTTTTTTACGGGGTCATATTCAGCATTGTTAGCAACGATGTCTGAAGAATGCAGAAAGCCGGTGCGTTCAAGTCCAATGTCTATGAAAGCGGCCTGCATGCCAGGTAAGACTCGTGAGACTCGGCCCTTAAATATATTGCCGACCAGACCACGTTTTTGCGTACGTTCGATATGAACCTCCTGCAAGACGCCATTATCCACAACGGCAACGCGTGTTTCTTGCGGGGTAACATTTATCAGGATTTCTTCACTCATGATGATTCGTGTTCTTATGGCTGCAATATGTTTTTATACACAACATTTAGGAGAACGTTATCATATCATTATCTTGTTCTATATGTGGCCAAGAAAGTGTGAAAAAACAAGGGGATCAAGCGGGCTGTTTAATTGAACAAATGAGGATAAAATGATTCATTATGAATTTTAAGTATTTCACTGAGATTCTCCCTCCAGAGGCAGTGTTGCTTTCTGAAGAGTCTAAACGGGTCTACGAGTGTGACGCCCTATCTGCGCACAGGGTCATGCCTGCGTGTGTTGTTTTGCCCGATTCAGTCGAACAAGTTCAGGCCATATTGTCATATTGCCACTCAAACGATATTCCCGTGGTTGCCAGGGGTGCAGGAACGGGTCTCTCGGGTGGCGCTATGCCTCATTCAGAGGGAGTGTTATTGAGTTTGGCAAAATTTAACAAGATCGTTGAGATTGACCCAATTCAGAGGTCGGCCCGGGTTCAGCCAGGAGTGCGTAATTTGGCTATTTCTGAAGCAGTTAAATCTTTCGGCCTATATTATGCCCCTGATCCATCATCTCAAATTGCTTGTACTATTGGGGGGAATGTCGCTGAGAATTCAGGCGGGGTTCATTGCTTGAAATATGGCCTGACGGTACACAATATTTTGCAATTGAAGATCGTTACAATCGAAGGTGAATTAATCACTATCGGGAGTCATGCATTAGATTCAGCGGGTTACGATTTACTCGCCTTATTGACTGGTTCAGAAGGGATGTTGGGTGTGGTAGTCGAGGTCACAGTGAAGCTGATCCCCAAAGCGCCATTTAGCAGAGTATTGTTGGCTGCGTTCGATGATATTGAGAAAGCTGGCTCTGCCGTGGCCGGTGTAATAGCCAACGGCATCATTCCAGCGGGATTTGAAATGATGGATAAGGCCGGTGTTCGAGCGGTCGAAGACTTTGTTCACGCCGGTTACCCAATTGATGCAGAGGCAATCTTGTTATGTGAAATTGATGGTACTGAAGAAGAAGTACAAGCAGGCTTAAAAGAAGTTGAACGCCTATTGAATCAATACGGTGCTATTGATGTACGTGTTGCACAAGATGAAGCAGAATCAGAACTTTTTTGGGCGGGGAGAAAAGCAGCCTTTCCAGCAGCTGGTCGAATTGCACCAGATTATTATTGTATGGATGGGACTATTCCAAGAAAGCATTTAGCCGAAGTGCTAGCGGGTATTAATGCTCTGTCAGAAAAATACAAACTCGATGTTATTAATGTGTTTCATGCAGGGGATGGCAATCTTCACCCGTTGATTCTATATGACGTTGCTGTTCCCGGTGAACTAAAACGTACTGAAGCGTTTGGCAGTGAAATACTCCAGCTATGTATTGCCATGGGCGGGACGATAACGGGGGAGCACGGCGTAGGGATAGAGAAGATAAATGAAATGTGCATTCAATTTAGTGACGACGAACTTGAGCAGTTTCATGCTGTGAAGGAGGCGTTTGATAGAAAAGGCTTATTGAATCCTGGTAAAGCCGTACCAACATTAAATCGATGTGCAGAATTTGGTGCAATGCATGTGCATGGAGGTAAAGACAAGTTCCCCGAACTGGAACGTTATTAGGCCGCGATTGTTTTATTTGTCGTTATTTCAGCATTTACTACACAGTTACGGCCAGCTGCTTTCGCTTTGTATAGTGCTTTATCCGCATAAGTTAAAAACTCATCAAAAGAGATACTGTCATCAGGAATGCATGAGGCGCAACCTATGCTAACGCTAATGGCAACAGCTATTTCCATTTCTGATTCGCTATTATATTTTATGACGCTTGTTCTGATTTTTTCTCCTATCTGAAATGCATCAACCCCTGAAGTATTGGGTAGGACAATAACGAACTCATCACCACCATAACGACAAAGCACATCGGATGAACGTTTTAAGTGAGAGCCGAATAAATTAACCAGATCAATGAGGCATGTATCCCCTGCCTGGTGACCATTAGTATCATTAAGCGTTTTAAAGTTGTCTACATCGATGATTAACAGTGACAATTCAGATTTATGTCTTATGCCTCGATACCACTCATTTCTAATGCATTCGTCCAGAAACAATCTATTTTTGGCACCGGTAAGAGGATCCGTTATGACGCTATTTTTTAATTTATTATTTGTCTCAGATAACTCATTAGACAAATCTATAAGTTTGTTTTGTATCTCTGATATGCGATGCATCGCGTTGAGTTTCGCGTTGAGCACTATCTGGCTAACGGGTTTAACCAGATAATCATCACCGCCAGACTCAATACCTTTAGAAAGATTTTCATCATCTGCAAAACCCGTTAAAAATATTATCGGTATCCATTTACTGCTGTTATCGGCACGAATTTTTTCAGCGACTTCGAAACCAGTTAATTCGGGCATTTCAATATCAAGCAAGACCAAATCGGGATTTTCAGACGAATATAACGATAACGCTTCTTTGCCATCGCGAGCGGGGATGACCTCATGGCCGGAATTCTTTATGATTTTTGATGTGGTTAACATCATTGTCAAAGAATCTTCTGCAAGTAGTACTTTCATGGCTATCTACCCAGTTATAGTAGTAAAATCGTCTATTTATGCATTATAGAATCCATTAGTGAGTGTTTCGGCCCGAATCAGGAAAAACTTTAGTAATAACCTTGTTTTATACATCCAGTATATGTGCATGATCTATATGTCTATTTTATTATTTTTGATCAGTGATCTGGCAATTCAATGAAAGAAAAATTTAATTCCATCAAAGAGCAAGTTTTAAATGCTGTTGAGCAGTGTGAACCACTCAAGATAGTGGGTGGTAACAGCAAGGCTTTTTTGGGAAGGACAACAACAGGGGCATTAGTCGATGTATCTACTTATAGTGGCGTTATTAGCTATGAGCCAACAGAGTTATTTATTACGGCGAGAGCAGGGACATTGCTTAGTGATATAAATACTACCTTGTCTGAAAACGGACAAATGCTGGCATTTGATCCACCTAACGTTACCGATAAAACAACAATCGGTGGGGTTGTTGCTACTGGATTGAGTGGTTCTCGTCGTCCTTATAGTGGCTCAGTACGAGATTATATTTTGGGCATCCGTTGTATTAATGGTTTGGGCAAAGACCTGTCATTTGGTGGGCAGGTGATGAAGAATGTTGCCGGTTATGATTTATCGAGATTGATGACCGGTGCTTTTGGTACATTGGGAATTATTCTGGAGGTGTCGCTCAAAGTAGTGCCAACCCCTGAAACAGAGATTACTTGCTGTGATTCAATGACTAAAGAAAAGGCATTGGCGACAATGCGGGGTTTATCCGCACAGGCTATTCCTATCTCGGCAAGTTGTTATGATGGTGAAGTGTTATATGTCAGGTTGTCGGGTAATGAAAATAGTGTAAAAGCAACGAGCAAGAAAATAGATCTTGATAAAGAAGAGCAAAGTCAAAATTATTGGGATGAATTACGTGATTATAAAGCACCTATTTTTAATACAGATATTAATACTTGGCGGATATCTATTCCAACGACTATTAATCTTGGTATAGGAGATGATCCCTATTTAGTAGACTGGGGTGGTGGTTTGTATTGGCTTAACTCTGAGCGACCTGCCAAAGAAATATTTGATTTAGCACGAGATGCCGGTGGCAGTGCAATGCTGTTTCGTGGGACTGTTCAAGATCAGGAAATATTTCAGCCATTATCAAAAGGCTTGTTATCACTGCATAAAGGGTTGAAGAAAGCTTTTGACCCGCACGGAATTTTAAATCCTGGAAAGATGTACGCGTCGCTTTAAAGATATGCAAACATTTATTGAACAATCGATTAGTAATACATCAGAAGGAAAGGAAGCTGAGCGCATTCTTCGGTCATGTGTGCATTGTGGCTTTTGTACGGCAACCTGTCCGACTTACCAGTTACTAGGTGACGAACTGGATGGGCCAAGAGGACGTATATACCTGATTAAGTCCATGCTTGAAGGCGAAGCCAGCACGAACCGAACGATGCAGCACCTGGATCGATGCTTGACTTGTCGGGCATGTGAAACAACCTGTCCTTCGGGTGTTGAATATGGCAAGTTGCTCGATATTGGACGACACTATGTTAATCAGAAAACATCACGTCCATGGCAACAGCGACTCTATCGATTTTTGATTTCTCAATCATTACCCTACAAAAGAAGATTTAAGCTTTTACTAAAACTTGGACAAACCTTTCGTTTTTGTTTGCCTGCAAAATTAAAGAGTATGATCCCTGTCGAGGAAAAGCAGACCGAACTGACTAATATAAAAGTTCATTCACGAAAGGTCATATTGTTTACTGGCTGTGTTCAACCTGCGTTAGCGCCCGGGATAAATCAGTCCGTAACAAAAGTATTAGATGTTCTTGGTGTTTCCGTTGTTGAAATCAAGAATGAACAATGTTGTGGTGCTTTGAGTCATCATCTTACGGAAACAGAGCAAGCCTTATCGTTTATGCGACAAAACATTGATCTGTATTGGTCAGCAATTGAGCAGGGTATAGAAGCTATTATCGTATCAGCCAGTGGTTGCGGCGTTCACATAAAAGAATACGGTTATTTATTGCGAGAAGATAAACAGTACGCTGCCAAGGCAGCAACGATTGCTGCTATGACAAAAGATATCTCTGAGTTTGTGTCAGGGCTTGAATTAGAAAAATTCAAAATTGATAGTTCTCGGAATGTGGCATTTCAAAGCCCATGTACATTACAGCATGGTCAAAAATTGGGTGGTGTTACTGAAAGTCTATTGCAACGACTAGGGTTTACTCTGACGCCTGTCCCGGATGCACATCTATGCTGCGGGTCTGCTGGTGTTTATTCATTACTGGAAGAAGATATTTCAAATGAGTTACGAGGAAATAAGCTTAAGAACCTGATGCAGGGAGCGCCTGAAATAATTCTTACAGCCAACATAGGTTGTCTTAAGCATTTACAACAGAAAAGTCCGGTACCGGTAAGACACTGGATCGAAGAAGTCGCTGCATCAATTAAATAATGCAGCGACTGTGATTTATGTATTGAGTAAGTGTTCGGTGTGATCTAGATAGGTTATTCGATTACTAGCATACCAGACTCTTCTTCATCGCCGGCGTTTCCAACATCTCCTCCAGCATCACCAAAGATATCGTCATAACCAGTAGCTGGCGGTTCACCATCATGAACCTGAAATTCGCGCTGTTGTAGATAAGCCTCACGCGTGAATGAATAGGTATCTAGCGCTGCTTCGTCACGTATATTTGATTGTTCAAGCAGGTTGGCACGTGTATTTACAGCGTTCAGAGCGCTGATCGGGGCGAACACTATACCTGATAAATAAAAGAATGGATTTAGCAGTGTGCTTGGCACTTCATCTGTTATGTCACGCGTTGAGCTTGGTCCTAATAGATAGAGATAAGAGCCCTGATCTACACCCCAAGTAGCGAGTGTTTGACCAAAATCTTCATTATTTGCCGGCATGCCAATAGGGGTGGAGATATCAAATAGACCGGCGATACCAAACGTTGAGTTATAGGTAAAGCGCAGCATATCTGTAATACCCTGTTCAAATTTCCCTTGCAAAAAATCATTCAAGATGACATTTAAGTAGCCTAGGTTATTGAAAAAATTCGTTACACTGGTCCGAACCGGTACGGGAGTTACATCGACATAGGATTCAGCTACTGGTTTTATAAAGTGCTTATCCAGTGTTTCAGTAACATTGAATACGACCCTATTGCCTGATTCTAGCGGATCATTATTTTGAGTCGTAGCACACCCTGTAGCCAGTGACACAATTCCTGTAAGTATAAGGAGCTTTGAAATATTAATTAAACGCCATCCAGTCATTTTTACTCTCTCTTGCAGTTCGAATTTGTTGTTATTTTATTTCGGCAAATATTGACATACCTTAAGGCTGGAGACAATTTTTAATATTTGATTTTGCGAACTATTTTGTTTGTAAGTCACTGATTTTTTCTTTCAGGCTGGCCATCAAGCTATCAAACCCTTTTTCCTTGATTATTGCGGAATAATCTGCTCTTTTCAGAGATAAATCGTTGATGCCATTAGCGATGACACTGATTATTTTCCATTCGTCACCATCATTCTGAACAATATAGTTGAATGAAACAGGCTTGTTTTCTGTACGTACAAACACTGTTTTTACCATGAACCTGTTTTCTTTCATTTGTTCAATCGACAGATTGCTGAAAGATTCTCCACTGAACGAATCGAATCGATTAACATAAGTTGATATCGTCAAGCGATTAAATAAATCTATAAAATCAGCCTGAGATTGTTCATTTAACGTTTTCCAATGTCGACTTAATATGACTTTAGCAATCAAAGGGGAATTAAAATGCGTAACCACAACTTCTTCCATGACGTCATAGCGCTCTTGAAAACTTTTAGTGTCGGCATTCTCCATGATGCTTAGCAAGGACGTATGTAATGTATTAACAGGCACATGGATCGCCTGCTCTTGATCTATTTCAGCCCAAGTCATGCAACTAAAAAAAGACAGACTGATAAAGATCGTTGTTTTTAATAGATGTTGAAGCTTTAAAGTCATTTATTTAAATCCGCTGTTAATAATGCATATTTAGGCAAACCTTTTTGCCTCTAGTTCACGCCATAAATAAGGCCGTGATAAAACTTTAGAGGGGCTTAAATGAAGTTTGTTGCAATATGAGGCCTAATTATAATGACGATCTTTCCAAACCGCACCTTTCCCAAAATAATAATGAAATGCAGAACTCCATGTCATAAGCAGATAGAGAGTGCCTACGAATGGTAAAGAAAGCGAATATAGCGGATTCATCGAGTAATAACGTAGCGTCGGTAGATAGCACACTGCTTGTATTCCGAGTATTACTATTCCAATCATTATTAAATCTACTTGTGTTTGTAACAATGCCGCAATGGGTAAGGCAAATGCAATAATCATCAACAGTGTACAAACCAATAGCAGCAGTGGAGAGTAGGCCAGTTGGGTGTAAGCAGTTCGAGTCACCATTTGCCAAATCGTTGAAAGTGAATTGTAAGGACGTATGCTGACGGCTGAGTGAGTCAGCCCCATCCAGATTTTATTTCCGTCTTGCTTAACTTGTTTCGCTAATGAGCAATCATCAATTAAGGCATCTTTAATACAGTTAAAGCCGCCTAACTTTTCAAGAACATTTGATTCCAGCATGATGCAGCCACCCGCTGCTGCTGCGATTGAGGAGCTAGGCTTGTTCGAGAGATGAAATGGATACAGTAACTTAAAAAAGAATATAAAGGCTGGCATTAAGCCTTTTTCCCAGCTCGACTCCATTTTCAAATGCGCCATTAATGAAAGCATTTTTATGTCATCTCTCTGCGCCTTTTTTATCAGCGTCGGGATTAGTCCAGGCTTTAAAACAATATCAGCGTCTAAGAGTAAGAGATAAGATGTCTTGACCAGTTGCCGGCCTTGTTCCAGAGCCCACAATTTACCACTCCAACCTTCAGGCAATGATGTCCCGGAGACGATCTGTAGATTATTTAAATTAACGGTTCGGGCTTTTTCGGCAGTACTATCGGTAGACTGGTCATCTATCAGGACTACGTTTAATCCTTCGCCTTGCTCTTTCAGGGCGGTGAGAGTCTGGGCAATCGTTTCCACCTCATCCCTAGCAGGGATAAGCACTGTGACATTGGATAAATTGAGAGTTTCCGTTGATTCGCTATCGAGTGATTCCCGCGTACTCCAGGGGCGCCAGGGTAATAATAGTATTGCGAGCCAGATAAGCAATCCTGGCATGACTGCCAGGAGTGTTAGTTCCATTAGGCGACTTGTTTACTACTACCGCAACTCTTGGTTGCTTTGGTTTCTGCAACTAGTTTAGGTGCAGTTATTTCATCTTCATTGTAGAGAGTAGGTAGTTCAGGCGCCATTTCACCATCAGTCTTAGGACCTTTCAGGAATACACCCAATGCTTTTAGTGGATGACTAACCGTGTCATTGACAGCGGTAGCTTCGAAACCGCAATGAACCATGCAGTTATCACATTTTGGATTTTTCCCAGTACCGTAATTCGCCCATTCGGTCTCTTCCATTAACCCAGCAAACGTTGGTGCATAGCCTTCGCCAACTAACAGGTAGCAAGGTTTTTGCCAGCCAAAGACATTACGGGTCGGGTTGCCCCAAGGTGTGCATTCATATGTCTGGTTTCCGGCTAGGAAATCCAGATACAACGATGATTGATTAAAGCGCCACTTTTTGCCGATGCCTAGTTTAAATAAATCGCGGAAAAGCTGCTTACTTTCTGTCTTTTTCAGGAATACATCCTGTTTAGGTGCTCTTTCGTAGTGATATCCTGGAGAAATAGTGACAGCTTCAACACCTAATTCCATTGCCATATCCATGAACTCGGCAACTTCTTCGGCGGGCTCATTCTGAAACAAGGTGCAATTGATGGTGACGCGGAAACCCTTTTCAATGGCCAGTTTGATTACGCTAATGCATTTTTCGAAGACGCCTTCCAGGCAAACTGAAGCATCATGGCGTTCTTTGTTACCATCTAAGTGGATAGAAAAGGTTAAATAGGGTGATGGCGTGTATTCGTCGATATGTTTTTTTAACAGTAGGGCATTGGTGCATAGATAGACAAATTTCTTGCGTTCAATATAGCCATTTACTATTTGGGTCATTTCCTTGTGAATCAAGGGTTCTCCACCGGCGATAGAGACAACAGGTGCGCCACATTCATCAATGGCGTTCATGCACTCATCATAACTCAGGCGTTTATCGAGAATTTCTTTCGGATAATCAATCTTGCCACAACCAGCACAGGCCAGATTACAGCGGAATAAAGGTTCTAACATTAATACTAGAGGGTATTTTTTGACACCACTGAACTTCTTGCCGAGGATATATTTACCCATTCTATATTGCTGAATTAGAGGAACACCCATTAAATACGACTCCAGATTATTTTGTTAAAAAAGTGATTTTCGATATTATTTTTCCGCGCCGCAGCACTAAAACACGTCAAGATAAGTGATGTGTGAGCGAATGTACAGCCTGCGCTTTAGCTAATTTTATACACCGACGTGTGTATTACATTTTTTAGGCTAAGGTATTGATCTCCTTGCATGCGACTTGGTCACTATTCATAATGGCATAATTTTAAAGTTAACAAGTAATGAACCACGATATTAACACGCCACTTTTAGACCAGATTAGTTGTCCTGCAGACCTCAGAAAGCTGCCCGAGTCGCAATTAGAGCAACTCGTCGAAGAACTCAGATTATTCCTGCTGCACTCTGTAAGTAAGAGTGGTGGCCACTTTGCAGCGAGTTTGGGTGTGACTGAACTAACTGTTGCCTTACATTACCTCTATAACACACCCGATGATCGTCTGGTTTGGGATGTGGGTCATCAGGCCTATATCCATAAAATACTGACCGGCAGAAAAGATCAATTACATAGTATTCGCCAATGGGAAGGTTTAACGCCGTTCCCTAAACGTGGTGAGAGCGAATACGATGCCTTTGGTGTTGGTCATTCCAGTACCTCTATCAGCGCTGCGCTGGGGATGTCGATTGCCGCGGCTCGAACAGGCTCCGATCGAAAGGCTGTCGCGATTATTGGCGATGGTAGCATGACTGCCGGAATGGCCTTTGAGGCCTTGAATCACGCCGGTGATCTACATAGTGATATGTTGGTTATCCTGAACGATAATAATATGGCTATCTCTCCTAATGTCGGCGCCATGTCCAATCGGTTTGCACAATTATTATCTGGAAAGCTTTATACCAGCGTCCGTAGTAGTAGTAAGAAAGTACTGTCAAATATCCCGAGTGCACTGGAGATAGCGAAGCGCGCTGAAGAGCATGTGAAAGGCATGATTGCTCCAGGGACGCTGTTTGAAGAGTTTGGATTTAATTATATCGGTCCGGTAGATGGGCATGACTTGCATGCCTTGATTGCGACATTAAAGAATATTCAAGAACTTAAAGGCCCTCAGTTTCTACACATCATCACCAAAAAAGGTAAAGGCTATGCGCCGGCTGAAGATGATCCGGTTAAATATCATGGCGTAACACCTTTTGACCCACATAAAGGTATTATTCCTTCTGGTAAGCCTGCATCAAGCCCGACCTATAGCAAAGTATTTGGTGATTGGGCTTGTGATATGGCCAAGCAAGATCACCGTTTTGCGGCAATAACACCGGCGATGCGTGAAGGATCCGGCTTGGTACAGTTCGAAAAAGAGCATCCGGATAAATATTTTGATGTGGCAATAGCAGAACAGCATAGTGTCACAGTTGCAGCGGGTATGGCGTGTGACGGTTTAAAACCCGTTGTTGCAATCTATTCAACGTTTTTACAGCGCGCATATGATCAATTAATACATGATGTTGTTGTTCAGGAATTACCGGTACTTTTTGCAATTGACAGGGCAGGTTGTGTTGGCGCCGATGGCCCGACACATAATGGTTCATATGACCTGAGCTTTATGCGTTGTTTGCCGGGGATGGTCATCATGGCACCGGCGGATGAAAATGAATGTCGACAGATGTTGTTTACAGGCTACCAGCTTGATCAGCCTGTCGCTGTCCGGTATCCACGAGGCACAGGCCCTGGGATTGAAGTAGAGAGTGAAATGAAAGCCTTACCTATTGGTAAAGCCGAGCTTAGACGTAAGGGCAAAGGCTTGGCCATCCTGGCATTTGGAACCATGGTTGAACCTTGTGAACGTATTGCAGAAGAACTCGATGCCACCATCGTTAATATGCGATTTGTTAAACCGGTCGATGAAATGCTTATTGTTGAAATGTGCGCAGGTCATGAACTCATCATTACTGTTGAAGAGAATGTAATAGCGGGTGGTGCAGGTGCGGCAGTGAATGAAGTGATTGCGGCACATGGTATTAATCAAAAGATTGCTAACTATGGTTTGCCCGACAGGTTGTTGCAGCACGGTTCCAGAGACGACATGTTGAGAGACGCCAAGCTAGACTATGAAGGTATTCTAGGTTTTATTACTGAGCAGATGGATGAATCTGAGAGAGAACAGGTAGTAAGTAGCGCTTAAGTCTTTTAAATTTCAGCCGATAGTTATTCAAGCTCTGAATATAAGGAATCAAGTCGGATGGAAATTACAGCTGAAATAGCAAGAAACAATATTCTGATCGTTGAAGATGCTATATCAATGCGGCACACGATTAAAGCGTCACTACGCAAACAAGGGTTTAACAGTTTGATTGAAGCGGGTGATGGTGAGCATGCGATGAAGCTGATGAAAAGTAAAAAGATTAATTTGGTGATCTGTGACTGGATGATGCCGATTATGTCTGGTCCTGAATTATTTAAAGCGATACAGTCAAGTGAGAAATATAAAAACCTGCCCTTTATTCTCCTCACAGGTAATGATCAAAAAAATCATGTAACTGAAGCACTCAAAATAGGGGTTAAACACTATGTTGTGAAACCCTTTAATCCACAAAAGCTGGCTGAAAAAGTGTTTGATTTGTTACAAGAACAAAATGTAAACCTATCTGAGGCAGCAACTAGCTAAGTTTATTTAGTCTTGCCAGTTTTCGATATCTTGAATCTACAACACTGACCACCTTTAACCATGCACTCTTTATGTTCGATATCCGCATCTAGTAATGTCGACATCAGACTTAAATCCAGTTGGCAAATATCCTGGTATTCCTCAGCAAGCTTGTGAAAGACACAATTGCTAGCAACAATCTCTGAAGTATTACCCGTCTTTTTACCTTGTACCGCATCATATCCGAGCTCCTGCATTATACTGGTAACTTCACTGACTTTATCAGTTAGCGAGCCGTGACTATCTACACGCCCCTGATATTCTCTAGCGATTTGTTTACCAAGGTCAATCAGCCCAGTCTTTAGTTTCTTGTCTCCAAGCTTTTGTCTTATCCAACTAACCAATAAGTTTGAGAACAAGGCATAGTGTCTGGGAAAGAGCTCTTGACCCCGATCCGTTAATGTATAAAGGCGGCTCGGTCTCCCTCCGGTACTTGATAAGGAAGAATTTTCAATAAGTCCATTACCCTCAAGACTGGCGATATGTTGAATAACGGCATTTCTGGAAATGGTGAGTTCCTTTGCCAGCGCGTCAGCAGTCAAACCACCTTCGCTACGCTGTAGTGCCTTGAGCAATAATTGTTGGCGGTGACCTATAGTTGAAAGAGCAGACATATCCCAACTTTATCACAAATATATAAAATAACAGTTATAACATAAATATATTGTAAAAGATGTTTATGTTGATATAGTAGTGCTTCAAATTTCTGATTAAGAGGGAGTAGTATAATGTTGACGTATTTAATTATTGTGTTTGCAATCACAGCTGTTGGTGGTTTGTTTCTGGCAGTAAAAATATTAACCGGACAGCAAGCGCCATGGGCGGTATCCATTATTCATGCATTATTGGGTGCAACAGGATTAGTTTTATTAATACTAACCGTATTGAATGAAGCGGCAGGTGTTGGACGAATAACAGCAGCACTAGGTTTGCTAGTTATTGCAGCGCTTGGTGGGTTCTATTTAGCCTCCATTCATTACAAAGGAAAGCTTGCTCCTAAAAGTATTGTTATGGTGCATGGTGGTGTTGCCGTAGCCGGATTCCTGACCTTGTTGAGTGTTGCCCTAGGCATATAAACAATATCTATAAGAAACAACTATAAATAATTTCCTTATATGTCACACCCAATCCATCCGATATTAGTCCACTTCCCCATAGCATTTTGGTCGTTCGCCACGCTTGGCGATCTTCTGAGTCTTAAGTATGGTGAACGACTTTCTGACATAACAGGAACATGTTTAATATTGGGAACGTTAATGGCGCTAATTGCTATGGGTGGTGGTTTATATGATCTGCTCAAGATCAAGTCAGATAATCCTGCCATGAAAGTGCTTAACCAACATCTTGTTTTTGTTGTAATAACATGGAGTTTATATGCAGCTAGTTTATTCCTCCGAATAGAGGAGAAGGCTTTGATTCAAGCGGGGACATTGGAAGTGGGTTTGTCTGTTGCCGGGTTTATTTGTTTATGTGTTACGGGTTTCCTTGGAGGGAGACTTGTTTATGAATATGGGGTAGGGGTAGAGAGTGATTGATTTTTTTAATCTGATAGATTGTTATTCTACTTGAACATTAGTTTCGCCTTTGAGCGGCGAGTGTCTTCTTTTTTGCTTGCCCAAAAAAAGAAGTCACCAAGAAAAAAGGGCACCCCGATGTCTTGTCCTGTGGATACCCTCGGTATTGTTTTATTTCTTTCGGCCCGCGCATACGGACTCCTGTCCTAATGCGCTTTCGCAACATCCTTGTTGCTCAACCGAGAAATAAAACAATACCTCGGCAAGCCAAAAGGGGGAGTTTAAAATCAACCGAGACGAGCCTTCTTAATTGACGGTTGAGACTAAGCCCTTTGTTAAGAATCAGAGCAATACTAATACAAGTGCGATAATGGCGGGTGCCGCCTGAATGAATAGAATCTTACGACTTGCTGTTGCGGCACCGAAGAGACCGGCTACAATCACACAGCTAAGAAAGAATATGATGATGTTGGTGCCTGCAGTACCAAGTAGTAAACCCCAGATTAAACCGGCCGCGAGAAAACCATTATAAAGGCCCTGATTCATTGCCAGTACTTTAGTGACATTGGCCTTTTCTTGAGTATTACCAAACGTTTTAAGACCAAAAGGTTTGTCCCAGAGAAACATTTCAAGGATAAGAAAGTAAATATGTAGAAATGCCACAAGCCCAACAAATATATTTGTAATTAAAGCCATATTATTGCCCTCACTTTTGGTTCTAAATGAATACTAAGTTAACTGGCGTGCAGTAGCACGTCTTTGCTTGTTCTCCTTGTTATTTTTTTGCACTGATATACTTTAAAACTGACGCTAATAATAAGCATGCGATACCAGCCAAATCTATCATGGAGATTCTAAATATTGAATCGTTGTATTCACCCGCGGCCCAAACAAAATACAGAAAACCCACCATTGAAATAGCCGCCATTACCATAGCCACTGACTGATATGCAGGTTTAAAAACAGAAAAGAGTACAAAGCCGCCAACGATGCCAAACAGTAAGGCGCGGTGTCGCATTAAGATAATTATATCGTTACCCACCAAGTCTACTGAATACGCTGAAGCTAGTTTTGCAGCAGAAAGAATACCAATGACAGGTAAAAAATTTATAGCGCCAACAATTAATAGAAGTATTGAAATTGTTCTATTCATGTTCTGTCTGATGCTAATTCGGTTAACGTTTGAACTCAGCGGCGCGCGGGCTTTTTCGCGCGTCGCTTTGGAGTGACTTGTTAGTGACTGTTTTCATCATTTTTCTTGAAAAAAACTTGATACAGAATTACTCCAATAATTAAACCAATTATTGCTCCAGGCAAAGATCCTTGTAAGAACCATTCTTGCTTGTCTATCCACCTTTCAATAACCGGCTGTCCTTTTACAGCCCAATCCGATGTAGGGCCTGCTTTACTTGCTTTGTAAATGCCGCCTGTAATTAACGCTCCTAACAAAGTAAAACAAAACGGTATCCACAAATAATCTTTATTCTTTTTCACAGTCACTAACGCCCACAACACCAGAACACAAGCCGTAGTGACGAAGGAACGAAGGTTTGGGTTTCTGCGTGATTGTGCTTGTTAGCGACTTTTTGCAATTGCCTCACCAAATCCAACACCCAGCACTGCGACTAAAAAATAGTCTGATACTACCATTCCCACCGCAAATAAAATGTCAGAACCAAATATATATCCAAATGCTTGAGTGTCCAAAAAATAGGCCGTTATCGATACCAAAAATGCAAACATAAGGCCATACAGTAGGAATTGACTTTTATTGAGCAAGCCGATCATTACGGCTGGTATTGAAACCACCAAAACTATGAGCACAACACCTAAAGCTTGCCAAGTAAAATCAATTTCTTGATATTCAGGAATGAACGAAAGGTATTTTTGCAAATAATATTCATACCCAATAAATAACAATATGAAAAGGCCATATCCCGCACCTAAGGACAATAACTTATCGGAAGTAGTCGTCATTATTATTTTCGCTAACTATATTTTAAGGGACACTTTGTCCGATATACTTTTATAGATGTTGATAGATGACATAGTGAAAACCCTCCCTGTTTCAATAAGATATGTGATGAAGTGATTATAGTTACTGTATATCGAAGGTGTCCACTTTGCTGTTTTTAATATACAAACACTAGGTGTCCCATAGTTTTGATGGATTACTAAAAGTGCTTTTTATTTAAGCGTTTTCAATATGTTAGGAGAAAGTATAAAAATCGTAATATATGACACTTATTAAGTAATCGGTTTTTCTATTCCTGTTTTGCTTTGCCGAGGAGGTGGGCTGTTATCGGGGCAATTGTGCATGGATGCACAATTGAGCGCATTCATTCAAGGACGAATGTATGCGCGACCCGAATAACAGTACGTCGACGAGGGTAGCCGTAGGCCAAAGCATTCAGGTGCCTTTCTCTTTGGTTACTATTCTCTTGGGCATGCAAGAGAAAGTAACTCGCCGTAAAAGGCGAAACTAATGATAAAAGGAGTCAAAGATATTAGAAGAGAATGGATTCTTGCGAGAGTAGGAATGACAACTGCAATCAAGAATTGACGATAGTACCCATTTCGTCAATAAACCGCTCCATATCACTATCACTAATATCTCCCATGCAGGAGATGCGAAACAGTGATTTGGCAAATCCACCTTGGCCTGCGTAGATCACAAAGCCTGCGGCTTTTAATTTGTCGTGTAATTCTTCATAACTAATTCCCTCAGGTAGAGGAAACGAATTTAGTACACAGGAAGTTTCGTTTCTTTCGAGAGAGGCTTTGATATTTAATTTTTGCAATCCATTACGAACGGTGTCCATTCGTTGCCAATATTGTTTTTGGCGTTCTTGCCAACCACCGGCATCGTTTAATTCATCTAATGCTTCAGCTAGTGCATAGAAGGTTTGTATTGATTGGGTGAACGGCGTGCCGTTGCTATCTTGTAATTTTAGATAGCTCACAAGATCGAGATAGAGTGTGCGGGCAGGGGTTGCCGACATTTGTGTCATGGCTTCTCTATTAGTGATTACAAATGATGTGCCGGGGACGCCATGCAAACATTTGTTTGCTGTTGCGGCGCATGCGGCGATATTCCAATCATTGAATTTTATTTCTTCTGCACCAAAACTACTGACGGCATCGAGCAATAATGGGATGTTGCCATGTTTATTACAGAGTTCTGCAATGGCATCGATATTATTTAAACGACCGGTTGTGGTCTCGTGATGCACAACGGCAACGTGTGATATTTCTTCATGATACTGTAGCTCACCTTCTAGCTTGGTGAGGTCAATCTCTTCGCCCCACTCATGATGTAGTACGACATGATCGATATCATGCGTTTTAGCTATATAGCTTAAGCGCTCACCATAGACCCCATTTTCTATAACCAAGACCTTGCCATGCGCAGGCACAAGGCTGGTTATCATGGCTTCCATTGCCGAAGTGCCAGAACCGGTAAAAATAATACTTGCCCATTGGTCTGTTGGAAGTTGATAGACGTTTAACAGATCGGTTTTGATCTTGTTTTGTAGATCGATGAATTCCTGTTCACGATGACAGAGATCGGGTTTTGTTAGTGCTTGTCTTACACGTTCACTTAAGACGACTGGGCCGGGATTCAATAATATAGTCATAGTTAAAATTTACTATTAATGTGTTTCATCAGTCTAGTCAAAACTTCATTCGGAGTGACATCAGGTCTTGGTAGATTTTCTATAGTGCCTGCAGCGATCTTTAAGTGAGCGAAAGCAGGGCCTACTTGTGGTTCTAAACCAAATAGCTCATCTATCAATTCAATTTCATTACCTGACAAACAAACACTATAACCACTTGCTTCTGCTACCTTGGTAAAATCGATATTGCCACCGACGGTAGCTTGCGCACCGGTTGAGTCATGGACTTCATTATTCAGTAGTATATGTATCAGGTTATTTCCTGCGTAACTGCCTATTGTTGCAAAATTACCCATGCGCATTAGACCAGCGCCATCGCCATCAATAACAACTACTTTCAAATCGGGTCTAGCCAGGGCAATACCTAAGCCTAAGGAAGAGGCACAACCCATTGAGCCCACCATATAGAGATGGTTGAGACGATCGTCGACAGCAAATAACTCACGGCCAGTGAATCCTGTCGTAGCAATTAACACGGTATTTTCTTCAGGTGTATGTTCAATGATTCGTTGTAATGCGTTATTACGATTAATAACTTGTGCACCATGATTGTGTGATGAACGAACAAGCGTCTTGCGTTGCGAAATATCTTGTACCGGATTTTTATGCAAGGCTTGTGGTGCAACTGTCCCTTTTTCCATGATGAAGGCATAAGGGCGTTGTTCTTTTTGCATATACTCATCGGCACGCTGAAGAGCTGGTGCGATATCTTCTGACTTACTTGGAAATATTTCCCAGGGCACGCACATGGTATCGAACAGTTCTTTTGTGATTTGACCCATCAATTCATGTTGTGGTTCGTCTTTAACACCAGGCTGACCACGATGCGTGCTAATGATTAAATTTGGAATACGAAATACATAAGAAAGGGATGTGATCGGACTGACTGCATTACCAAGTCCAGAGTTTTGCATCATGACAACCGAACGTTGCCCACCGATTGCTGCACCGGCTGCAGTTGCTAAAGCATCACCTTCATTAGCCGAGGAAACGTATTCCAATGTGTCATCGTTTATAACGTAGTTAATAAAGGGTGTCAGGAATGAGCATGGAACACCCGTATAACGACTGAAACCGAGTTCGCGTGCGGCTTCGACAAATTCTTTTGCTTCGATCAATTTCTTTCTCTTTATTTTGTAAAATCGCTAGCGCGGTCTATATCATCAAGGGAGTTAACATCAAGCCAATGTCCATCAATGTAATGAACATGGATGGATTTCCCTTGTTGTATTAAATGGTTTAACAGATCAGGTAGCGTTAGTTCATTGAAATTTGCTTCTGTCTTCAATTCTTCAAGGGCAGTTTCTATCCATACGCGACCTTGTTTTCTGACGCGCATCATACCAATCCAGTAGCCAGATGGTTTTTTCTCTGAGGCATCTGCTGATGAAGATAGCTGCGTTAGTGTGACATCTTGCATAAAGGGAGATCGATCATCATCTTTACTACAGTAAGCATAGTCTGGTGCGCCAGTGATATTAGGGTTGTCCAAAGCAGAATCAACGATAATGACGATTTCACCATCTGTCTCTATCAAGTCTCTGAGAATATATTCTCGAAATAAGAGATCGCTATAAAGAATTAACATATCGTCATTAAAATTTGCTTCTGCGCAAATCAGTGTTTGTAGTTCATCACCTTTTTCATAATCTTCATTGATACATTTCTCAATGCCGAGTAGATCTATTGCTTCTGCTTTATATCCAGCAATAACAGTAGATTTATTGATACCTGCTCTTTTAAGGCCTTCCATTAATCGACCCAATAAGGTTTTACCGCCGATGCTAATCATTGCCTTGGGTTTATCGTGTGTTAACTCACGTAACTCACTACCCCTACTGGCGGCGAGAATGACGGCATGGATGTCTGATTTTTGTACCAGATACTTATCTTGCGCTTGACTCAATTCAGCCGCGCCTTGCAACTGGAAGATATGATCAACACTGGCAATCTTATCTTCAACATCCGCTAATGATTCTGAATCAAATATCGCTTTACTGGTTTTTTCCATTTCATGAACAGATGAACGAATCAGATGATTGGCCCAAATAACCAGGTCAATTCCTGCTTTACGAAAGGCATCTGTTGGTGTGCTGTAGTATTTTGTGGGAACAATGACCAGCGGTGCACGCCCAGCCCATTCTTTTGCAAAGGCAAGGATCTCATCGGGTCTGGAGAGTTTACTATGGATCAATATGCCATCAGCACCGGCTTGACGATAGGCCTCCGCTCGCTTCAGTGCTTCATTCAAACCCCAGCCAGCAATCAGCGCTTCAACTCTGGCAACGATACTAAAGTCATCATCCGACTGACTATCTTTACCTGCTTTGATCTTGCCGCAGAATTCATCAATATCGGCCAAGGGTTGTTTATTACCATCGATAAAGCTATTTGTTTTTGGAAATTGTTTATCCTCGATACAAACACCAGCGACATCACGTTGTTCGAGCTTTACGACAAGCCGACGCATGTTGTTGAAGTTACCATAACCGGTATCACCATCTAATAGGATAGGAATGCTTGTCGCATCAGACATGAATTCAAGCATGTCCACTACCTGAGTCCAGCTTGCTTCATTACTGTCACGCACACCAAATTGTGCTGACATGGCAAGGCCACTACCCCAGATACCTTTAAAGCCCGCGCTTTCAACAATACTTGCTGAGATACCGTTATGTGCTTCCAGAATAAATTCAAGTTCGTTTGATTCAAGCAGGGAGCGTAATTGTTTACACTTGCTTATTACTTTATTGCTATTGTTTGACATTTTATATTTTAAGTACTGATTAATGATTGATAGGTGATAATTTAGGCATTATCTCATTTTGCGCGCGTTCGATATCCTCAGGAAAATCTATTTCAATCCAGGGAATACCTGTGACATCTTCATAGCCAAACTGCTCGGGATATATTAACAACAGGTCACGAATCGCTTCTTCATAGGGCGTATCGTTTTCACCTTTTGCAAGATAGTCATTTATTCGTCCAAGCAGCGATGCGCCTATGAGTTTAGTAAACTTGAAAAATCCGACTGATTCGCCTTGTGAAATATATTCAAGTCCTTCAGCGATGTGTTTTCTAAATTCATTTATTTGGCCGGCTTCATTGATACATATTTTGACAGGTTCATCGCCGGGAACAAAATCACGGTCGAGTAAAAGACAGTTTTGTATATTTGTATTGATCAGACGATTAATCATTTCCTGATCATACAGAACGTCGGCATCCATCAGTATAAATTCAGATTCATTGAACAGTATTTCTTGTGCACAGCCAAGGCTGATGATGCTCCCTTCCGTATAACGATCATTATAAATATAGTTTATTGGCATTAGCTCATCGTGGAGGTGAGCCTTAATCATTTCTGACTCGTAGCCGGTGACTATTGTTGTTTCTTCGATATGGTTAGCTGAAAGAATTTCAAGATGCCGTTTTAATAGACTTTTTCCTTCGAACTCTAGTAATGATTTAGGTTGGTTAGCTGCATGCGTACCGAGTCGGTTACCTATGCCCGCGGCAAGAATAATGGCCTTCATGTTTGTTACGTAATACCTTTGTGTAAATTGTTATCGAACCAAGGGAGGTTTTGTCGTTTATTGGCAACTATCAGGAATATTTGAATTGTAACATTGTTACTGAAAATGTCTTTACTTGCATTTTTGGATAAAAATTCAATTAATCATCAATAATATGTTTTAATAAACCGTCGTAACTCATTATAAGTAGTGTATTTAAATCTACAAATGAATATTCCTGAACAATTAGGCAAATATGAAATAAAGGAACAAGTCGGTCGTGGCAGCATGGGCGTCGTCTATAAAGGCTATGATCCGTTTGCTGATCAAGATGTTGCCGTGAAGGTCGCTTTATCAGAAAACTTAAATGATAAGGAATCCGGGGAACGGTATCGGAAGATGTTCTTTAATGAAGCGCATACTGCAGGAACCTTAAGGCACCCCAATATAGTCGAAATCCTTGATGCTGGAGCAGACAAGGAACACTGTTATATTGTTATGGAGCTAATTGAGGGAGGGGATACGCTTAAGACATATTGCCATCCTAATAAGCTATTACCGTTTGAGCTTGTTATAGAAATAATTTTCAAGTGTGCAAAGGCATTGGATTATGCACATCGCAATGGTGTGATTCATCGTGATATAAAACCAACCAATATACTGATTGACGACAATCAGGATGTGAAGATTGCTGATTTCAGTATCGCGCATATTATGTCCTCTGATACAACGAATACTATGCCTATGGGTTTTGTTGGCTCTCCGCGATACATGTCGCCAGAACAAGTCCAAGAAGATGTCATAACGAATCAAACAGATCTTTTTTCATTAGGTATTGTCATGTACGAGTTACTCACCGGGAAGCATCCATTTCCGGCAGATAGCTTTTCTCGCCTGATACACATGATAATTAATGAAAAACATTTATCTTTGAGTACGCATCGATCAGATGTGCCAGAGATCCTTGAAAAGATTATTCATCATGCCTTACAAAAAAATCCGGAAAAACGCTACAAAATGGGTTTGAATTTCGCTGCTGATTTAAGTTTGGCGTTTGATTATCTTGAACAACCTAAGGAAGATATAGAAGTTCAGGAAAAGTTTAATACCATCCAGTCGTTGATCTTTTTTCAAGAGTTTCCCGATTCTGAATTGTGGGAAATTATTCGTGCGTGTATCTGGCAACAATTTAAAGCCGGCTCCGAAATCATTGTTGAAGGTGATATCGATGATTCATTTTATATCATTACCTCAGGTGAAGTAGATGTTTATAAAGACAAAGCATTGATCGGACATTTACAAACGGGGGATTGTTTCGGAGAGATGAGTTACTTGAGTAAGGCGAAACGAACCGCAACAATCACCGCTAAAAATGATGTTGATTTAATGAAGATAAATGCGACATTGATTGAACAAGCATCGATTGAATGTCAGTTACATTTTAGCCGAGTATTTATGCAAACGCTTGTTAAGCGGCTTTCTGCGACAACTGCAATGTACGTTTCGCGGCAAGATTAATCCTTACTAGGGTTATATTGCTTATATAAGTTAATCAGGTTTTGCGTAGATGAGTCCAGTCCTTCCGTTGCCACCGTTTCTTCCATATTGTCATAAATTTCAGCGGCAAGCTTTTTCCCTAGTTCGACACCGTATTGATCAAAAGAGTTGATATTCCATAATAAGCCTTGAACAAATGTTCGGTGTTCATACATTGCAATTAATGACCCGAGCGTTTTTGGCGTTAGCTCAGAATATAAAATAGTTGTACTCGGTTTATTACCCGGAAAATGTTTGTTTGGATCAGTGTTATTTTCTCCTTGCATTAAGGCTTGGCTCTGCGCAAGACAATTAGCTAGTAATTGTGCATGATGTTTTTTGTTTCCTTGCTTTGATAACGGCACAAGAAAATCAATTGGAACAAAATGTGTTCCTTGATGTAGTAATTGGAAAAAAGAATGTTGTGAATTTGATCCAGTCGATCCCCAGACAATAGGCATGGTCTTGTAATTAACCCTGTGCCCATTTAAATCTAATGATTTACCATTACTCTCCATGAAAAGTTGTGACAGGTAATCTGGAAACAAGTTAAGGGATTCATCATAAGGAATGAATGCGTGTGTCTCCGCATCAAAGAAATTGGAATACCAGTAATCAATCAAAGCAAGGATGATGGGGATATTTTTTTCTATTGGTGTTTTAGAAAAATGCTCATCTGTTTCATGGGCGCCAGCAAGCAAGCCTTCGAAGTTGTCGAAACCAATTGATAGTGCGATAGGTAACCCAATTGATGACCACAATGAGAATCGCCCACCAACCCAACCCCATAATTCAAAGACATTTTCATCGTTAATACCAAATTCATTCGCCGCATCATGATTATTAGAAACAGCTATAAAATGCTTGCTTAAATCATCGCATCCGATTTGCTGCATCCATTCTTTAAGAGTTTCTGCATTTGTTAACGTCTCAATTGTGTTGAATGATTTAGATGAAACAATGAATAATGTTGTTTCAGGGTTAATTGATTTTTGTAAAGATTCAATTGCTTGATAATCAATATTAGATATAAAAAAAGATCGTGTTTCAAATTGGCGATATTTTTCTAGAGCATTAACGACCATTTTAGGACCTAGATCAGAACCGCCAATCCCAATATTTACAAAGGTATCTATAGGTTTGTTTGTCCATCCACGATAGCTCTTGTCATGAATTCTTGTGACAAACTTTTTAATCCTATTGAGCTCAGTATGAACTTTCCCAATAACATCCTCATTATCAATTTCTAGTTCTTGGTCTACAGTTGATCTCAGAGCAGCATGAAGTACAGCACGATTTTCTGAGGTATTGATTTTTTCGCCAGTGAACATTGCCTTAATGGATTCTTGAATCTTGGATACGCTTGCATACTTAAATAATATATCCAGTGTTTCTTTAGTAATGATGTTTTTAGAAAAATCTATATGAAGACTACCCAATTGCTGTGTGTAGGTCTTGGCTCGTTGTGGGTCATGCATAAATAAATCACATAAATGAATATTTTGCATTGCCTCATAATGGGCTGATAATTGCGCACGAGACAGTTGTTTATCATTCGAAGAAGTCATACTTGGTATTTCTGAGAATATTTATTAGTTCAAAGGTTTGATTAGCTGATTCTAGAGTGGATTGATAATCCATCCAAGGGTTAAAAGGTAAGAAAATATAGACAGTGGAAATTTAGGGAACCTTAAATTATATGCAGGTTCCCTAAATTGAAATTAATACAAGAAACTAAAATAACATATTCCTCCTTAATTAAAGTTTATCAAGCTGTATCGGTAATGTAGTGTTCCAATTGCTCAATAATGAATTCTTTCTCGGAGATGATATTTTTGACAACGTCCATAATCGACAGAACACCCACGGTTTTATCATCATTTACCACTGGTAGATGGCGTATGTGGTTATTTGACATAATGACCATGCATTCCTCAATTGTCTGAGACGAATTTACAGTTTTTAATTCGGCAGTCATAATCTCATTGACTTGGGTTTCAGATGAACTTCGATTATTGAGAATAACTTTTCTGGTGTAATCCCTTTCTGACAGGATACCTACTAAATTATCGTTTTCCATGACGAGTAATGCACCGACTTGTTTCTCGTTCATCATTCTAATAGCATCAATAACAAGTGAGTCTGGATGCACCGAGAATATTTCACTATGTTTGGCATTTAACAGTTGGTTGACAGTAGTAGTCATAATCGCCCTCTCTATTTTAGACAAAGTCCAAGCATTACAAATGGAGTAGTGCTCACAATTCAGTATAGTAGCCTTGATATTGTGGTCAACATTGCCAGTTTATATGTAATATTAATCATAAATGTCGTTTCAATATGACACTATCATTGATATTAAAATCAACGTAGATGCATTAATATACATCAGAAACTTACATTACTTTCACAAGTTTGATGCGTTATTATTTTGTTGCAACGCACATAAGGTTTTAAAGAGTGCATCTAAAATTTAAGATAGACAGAGCAATTTTATGACCAATAGTACACCAGAAAAACTTGGAAAATATGAAGTACGAGATGAGATCGACCGTGGCAGCATGGGCGTCGTATATCTTGGACATGATCCCTATATTAATCGTCCGGTTGCGCTAAAGGTAGCATTTCTGGATTCGCTAAATAATCCTGAATCTGGTGAGCGTTACCGTAAAATGTTCTTCAACGAAGCTCATACAGCTGGCCTCCTAACGCATCCCAATGTTATTAATATTTATGATGCTGGTGTAGATGATGACAATTGTTACATTGTTATGGAGTATATCGAGGGAGGTAATACCTTAAAGCCCTATTGTACTTCTGATACGCTGTTACCGATAAACAAGGTCGTTGAAATCATTTTTAAATGCGCAAACGCACTTGATTATGCGCATCGACAGGGAGTAGTGCATAGAGATATTAAACCATCAAACATACTGTTTACGCCTGATCAGGATGTAAAGATTGGTGACTTCAGTATTGCCCATATTTATAACGCGGATGCAACCACGACACAGATGGGTGGCATGATGGGCTCGCCGAGATATATGTCTCCTGAGCAACTTAGAGAAGAACACGTCACTAACCAGACCGACATCTTTTCATTGGGTGTGGTTATGTATGAGTTATTAACAGGTCGACAACCCTTCCCAGCGGATAGTTTTTCACGATTGGTTAACACTATCTTGAATGATGAACCGCCACCGATGAGTGATTATCGGAGCGATCTACCTGAAGCGTTAAACGATATTGTAATGAAGGCCTTAGAAAAAGATGTCGCCAATCGTTACCAGATGGGTTTAGACCTCGCTGCAGATCTCACCAAGGCATTCGATACGCTTGAAAAACCAAAAGAAGATATCTCTGCCGAAGAGAAGTTTAACTCTGTAAAAGAGCTTGAATTCTTCACTGGCTTTCCTGATGCTGAAATTTGGGAAATTTTACGTGCTAGTACCTGGCAAGATTATAATGCAAACGATGACATCATTGTTGAAGGTGATATGGATGATTGTTTTTATATCATTGTTAATGGCAGTGTTGACGTTATGAAAAATACATCTGTTATTCGAAGTCTGGATAAGGGAGATTGCTTTGGCGAGATGGGCTATCTTGCTAAAACCAAGCGGACTGCCACAATAAAATCTCCGGATCACACATCATTGATGAAGATTAATTCAACCGTGATTTCTCAGGTGTCATTAAATTGCCAGGTTCGATTTCTCAAGGTCTTTTTAAGAACCTTAATACACCGGTTGTCTGCAACCACGGAAAAGATATCTCAGGAGTCATAATTTATATTGCGTTGCAATATGACAGTGTGTTTTTCAGTCGAAATGTTTTTTTATTGTCTATACTTACATACTAATAGCTATGTATTAGTCATAATGTAATCTTATGTGTGACTAGTAATCAAATAAAAATAATTAAGTTAACTTAATCTTAATAAATAAAAACCTCATTACAGGGGAGGGTGTCCAAATGATTTTATACGGACGGTTCAAATCGCTATCAGTCATTCAGCTTTTCGCAGCTCTATTCATTACTTTCAGTATGTTATCGATGGTTTCGTTTTCTGCTTATAGTGTCGGTTTTGAATCGGGTGATTTCTCAGGCAACGTCGATACCACTTTGACTTATGGCTCCGGTTACAGAGTGGGAAGTGTTGACACTCAAATTGTTGGTCTCTCCGGAGACCCGTCGACTTTGTCAGGGGCTGGGGCAGCCACTACAGGCACTGCTTTTTCAGAAAACTCAGATGATGGAAATCAGAATTTCAATAAAGGGAACATCAGTAACATAGGTAAATTTACCACTGAAGTTACATTTGAGTACAAGAACTTTGGTCTGTTTACACGATTTAATGGTTTCAAAGATTATGAGAATGTGAATGCAGGAAATCGATTAGCGCTAAGTGACAAAGCACTGAGGCTAGTAGGCGAAAATGTCAATTTACAGGATTTGTACGTTTGGGCAGATTTTAATGTTGGTCACATGCCTGCCAGTATTCGCGTTGGTGAGCAGGTAATAAGTTGGGGTGAAAGCACCTTCATTCAGAATGGCATTAACGTTATCAATCCTTTCGATGTAAGTAAATTACGCACCCCTGGCGCACAAGTGCGTGATGCCTTAACACCTGTCGGTATGGTGAGTCTCTCAATTGCGCCTACTGATGCACTATCGATAGAAGGTTATTATCAATACGATTGGGAACGAACCATTATCGAACCTGTAGGCTCTTACTTCTCTACGAATGATTTTGTTGGTGATGGCGGCAGAAAGGTGATGCTGGGCTTTGGTGGTGCTGCATTTGGCACTGGTTTTATTGGATCCGATAGAGGCACTGCCTTTGGTGGTCTAACCGCAGTCATTAATGGCGTTTTACCGGGTACAGCAACTCAGTTGGCAGCATTTAATGCAGATTTCCTCGGGGTTTTGCGTGCTGAAGATGATCGAGCGGGTAATGGCGGTGAGTTTGGTCTTGCTTTTCGTTATTTTGCAGAAGCTTTAAATGATACAGAGTTTGGTCATTACTTTATCAATCACCATAGCCGAACTCCAATCATCAGTGCGATAACAGGGACTGCGGCAGGAGTTACAAATGCACAAGGCGCTGCAGCAGGTATTCCCGGTAGAGCAGCAATTCTCGGTGCTGCTGGTGCTACCGGGAGGACTGCGATTGCTAATGCCGTGGCCACTGATCAATATGCTCAGACAGCAAGATATAGGATTGAGTACCCTGAGGATA
>JAJFKL010000040.1 GCA_021773235.1 Gammaproteobacteria bacterium
GCCATCGATTAAACGAAGCCCTACCTCTTTAGGCTCACTGTGTGTTGGTAACTCGGGCGAGGAGAGTGACTCAGTTTCATCGAAGACATAGCCTGATGTTCCAAAGTAATCCTTAAGGGCGAGCAATTGCGCATCACTAAGAAGGTATTTTTTGACCTCGAATAGCGCCAGCGTGGTGCGGCTTATGTTGGTTGCCTTGGCCACATGATTTTGGGATAACCCCAAAGAATGTCGTGCTTTTGCTGCCTCATCGGGCGTGAGAACCGTGTCAATCATATTAAATACTCCTGCGTTAATTCTGAATATACCCAGAAAGTACACTAGTGAGCATAATCCAGTCAAGCACAATTCCGAAATATGACTGCATTTAAGCTGAGTGGATGGGGTTTTGAAGCGCCTAATTGTCTCAAGGTATTGATATATTGACCGATAATTGAAATAACAAGGTTTTTATGTATTTGGAGCCCCCCGTGTTACATGAACGGGGGTTGTAATCGATTAGATGCTATCGGGTAAAAGAAATCGATCTGGCAACGAAGCCAAAATGACCGCGCCATACTTATGACAGCACATGACGGCTAATTATATACCTAGACGAATAGGATTGATTGAAATAGTCTAGTTCTTGTCTGAATTGCTGATATATAAACAGATACCTGAATAGTTTCATAACAATAATAATATAACTCGAAAGGTGCAGTTAAGAATTTTGGATGACAAGACCCAACCAGAACACATAATAAAAACGATGCAGAATGATGTTCGGTTCCATGCCGTAATGGAATCAATGCCATTAGCGATTTACGTCATCTCGGCGGATGCAAACCAGAAGTGTGAATATATGAACCAAACATTTACAGATATGTTTGGTTATACCATCGAAGAGATCCCCTCAGTGTTTGACTGGTGGCCAAAGGCCTATCCTGAAAAGGAATACCGTGAGTTCCTCAGTCAGTTATGGCATGACAGAATCGAAGCTGCTATGCCCATAAAAACGGCTATCGAACCAATTGATGCTGTCGTGACCTGCAAGGATGGAACGGAAAAAGATATTCGTTGGGGTTTTATCAGTCACGAAAAGCTTAACTATGCCTTTGGACTTGATATCACCAAGAGCAAAAAAGATGTGCATGAGTTACAGAGGCTCAGCAAACTCCTAGAGGAGTCGCAGCAAATTGCTGAATTGGGTGGATGGGAATTTGATGTAGATACTGAAGAACTGTTCTGGACTGACGAAACCTATCGCTTGCACGAGACTTCTCCCGACGAATTTAACCCGTCAGTCGATGCTGGCATGAGTTTTTACTTGCCTGAGTCTAGAGAAATTATTAGAGCAGCTCTGGATGAGGCTATTACTAATGGTAAAGATTTCGATCTAGAGCTAGAAATACTTACTACTAAGGGCCGAAAAATCGATGTACGCGCAACCTGCCGGACTACCTACGAGAATGGTAAAACGCAAAAACTGACTGGGATCTTTCAGGACATCACTGAACGCAAGTTGACAGAAGAAATACTGCAGGAAAGTAATACTCGTTTTATGGCTTCATTTGTAGATGCGCCCATTGGGATGGCAATCAGTTCTCCTGAGCGTATTATTGTTGAAGTTAACATAGCTTTCTGTGAGATGCTCGGTTACTCGATAGACGAACTCATAGGGGTTCATCTCAATGAGATTACCAACCCGGCTGATATTCAAATAAGCACTGACAATCACGATAAGTTAATCAACGGTGAGATTGATAAATATCAAATTGAGAAACGTTATATACACAAACAGGGCCAGGAAGTTTGGTCCCTATTAAGTGTCTCAATAGTTCGGGACCAAGACACCTCTCCTCTCTACCTCATAGCCCAGATACAAGACATTACCGAGCGCAAACTGGCAGATAAAAAGCTCAGTTTTCAGGCGAGTCACGATGCTTTGACAGGGCTGATTAATCGGCATGAGTTTGAACGCCGAATAGAACGATTACTTTCGTCAGTTAATCAGAACAAAGCAGAACATGCTTTGTGTTATATGGATTTGGATCAATTCAAAGTGGTCAATGATACCTGTGGTCATGTTGCAGGGGATGAACTGCTTCGACAGCTTGGTTCTGTGCTACAGGAAGTGGTTCGGCATCGCGATACCTTAGCCCGTCTCGGGGGAGATGAATTCGGTGTATTGATGGAACACTGCTCATTCGAAGATGCGCACCGGGTTGCAACCTCAATACAAAAGGCGATTCAAGACTATCAGTTTATATGGGAAGGGCGCAGCTTCCGGGTCGGTGTGAGCATGGGTCTAGTACCGATAACAGACACAACGATCAATATAACGGAATTGTTAAAAGATGCCGATGCGGCCTGTTACATGGCCAAGGATAGTGGGCGTAATCGTATTAATGTGCATCACAGTGACGATGCTGCGTTATCTCAACGACATGGTGAGATGCAGTGGGTAAACCGCATACAACAAGCTCTTGATGAAAACCGTTTCTGCCTCTATGCACAGGCCATCGAGTCACTTGATAATGCCACTAATGTGCATTATGAATTGCTCGTCAGGATGCAAGACGAGCAGGGGCAAATTATTCCACCGGGCGCGTTTTTACCAGCAGCTGAACGGTATAATTTGATGACGCAATTGGAAAGATGGGTCATTGAAAATACATTCAAAGCATTAACAGAGAATCCAAATTTTCAACGTCAAATTACTTTCATTTCCATTAATCTGTCTGGTCTATCTCTCACTAATCAGAATTTTCTTGGTTTTGTTATTTCACAATTACAAGACTTCGACATAGACGGCTTAAAAATCTGTTTTGAAATTACAGAAACGGCGGCGATTGCCAATTTAAGTACCGCGATTAAATTCATATCTACCCTGAAAGGACTCGGTTGTCGGTTTGCGTTGGACGACTTTGGTAGTGGTTTATCTTCGTTTGGTTACTTGAAGAACCTCCCCGTAGACTACCTAAAAATTGACGGCATGTTTGTTAAAGACATCGTTGATGATCCGATAGACCATGCGATGGTAAAATCTATTAATGAGGTTGGTCATGTAATGGGAATGCAGACCATTGCTGAGTTTGTGGAGAACGATGAAATCAAAGGCATGTTGCGAGAAATAGGCGTTAACTATGCACAAGGTTATGGTATTCATAAACCACAACCCTTTGATGAACTGCTTAATCGTTCAGATAATGTGACCGATATAAATAAGTCAAAGGATGACGAAACCAAGTCCTAATCTATCCGAGTAGATAGGGATACTAGTCAACCTATAACGTCCACTTTTTAACAATTAGTACCAACTTAATTGTATTAGCCGGAGGTCTGCTTCCGCTTAGCTCCAGCCTGACAGCTAATTAAGCAGTGAGTGTGATTTTCTCAGTCCAGTGCCCAGTTTTATCCTTCCGGGCGCGCCATATAAAAAAACCACCATATAGGTGGTTTTTTTATTTCTTTAGATTGACGTTGCTACAGGCTACTTCCAAACTGTTTAACCAGACTGTTTAGTCGAGTCACACTTTGATCAACACTGTTGCTTGATGCACTGATCATTTGAGTGCCATTCAAGGTGTGCTCAGAAAGTTCGCTGATGCGAATTACATTTCTGTTTATTTCTTCCGATACCGCGCTCTGTTCTTCAGCAGCTGTGGCTATCTGTGTTGTCATTTGTGTGATGGTGTTGACTGCATTGGTGATCGAGTCCAGTGATTCCCCGGCACTTTTGGCTTTTTCTACGCCTTTTGCTGCGGCATCTTGTCCACGCACCATTACCTCTACGGCTGTATCGGCGGAAGTCTGTAGTGTACTGACCATGGCTTGAATCTCATGTGTAGAAGATTGTGTTCGACTGGCTAGTGTCCTGACTTCATCAGCAACAACAGCGAAGCCACGACCCTGTTCACCGGCACGGGCTGCTTCAATGGCTGCATTTAGTGCTAACAGATTGGTTTGTTCAGCTATTTCAGTGATGACGTTTACAATACCACCAATTTGTTTGCTATCGTTCGCCAATGTATTTATCTTTTCTACAGCGTTTTCAACTTCATTTGCCAGTGTATCGATATGACTGATAGTCGATTGAACAATCTCTTTTCCCAAGTTGACCTCATTGTCGGCATGCTGTGTTGAATCTGCTGTGCAGCTTGTGTTTTTTGCAATATCGTTAACGGTCGCGGTCATCTCATTCATTGCCGTGGCAACTTGTTCAATTTCCCTGTTTTGGTTATCCATATTTTGTTCTGTCTGCTCTACGGTAATCAATGAAGACTCGACAGATTCTTTCAAATTACCTGTAGCATCGTTAATGCGGTAGATAACGGTTTCAAGTTTAGAATTCTGCATGCGGATTGCCAGTTGTAATTGACCAAGTTCATCATGACGTCCGGTATAGACTTCTTGTGCAACGGCATTAGCAAATATTTTTGTAGACTCTTTCGCCGCTTGTTGCCAGGGTTTTGTAATAAGCTTGGAAAATACAAAATTAGCTATCAATATTGTTGTGCAGCACAAGATGACGCTTAAATCGATAGATTGCGTCAGTAGGTATGAAACAGATATTCCCAATAACACGGCGATTGAACATGAAAGGAAAAATTTACCCATCAATCCTGGTTTGAAGGAGGCTAATAGTTTGGCAAAACCTTTCTTTGGCGCCCACAGTTGTGCATAGGTTTTTTCAGCTGAATCGATGTCTTTTTGTTCGGGTTTTAAACGAACAGATTGGTATCCGACGATGGCTTCGTTTTCAATTACGGGGGTGACAAATGCATCTACCCAATAATAATCACCATTTTTACAACGATTTTTGACGATGCCCATCCAGGATTTGCCCGTTTTTATGGTTGTCCATAAATCATCAAAAGCCGCAGGCGGCATATCGGGATGGCGGACGATATTATGGCTTTTACCGATTAATTCATCTAGCGTGAATCCGCTGATATCCAGGAAGTCTTCATTTGCATAGGTTGTGCGTCCCTTTAAATCTGTCGTTGAGACGATGCGCTGGCTAGCGTCGTAATCATTTTGGTTGTCTGTTACAGGTAAATTCTTTTTCATTAGTCTTGCCTCAAGATCTTGCCGTGTTTAATGGGAATCACCCATTGGCTCAGGTAGTTCATTATTTATAATGAACAGGTAGCATCTCTAAAATATCGACATCACTAGAAGCTTTCTTTAGGTACAAAATTGATCTAGATCAAATTATCATGAGTAATGGGTGATATTAAGCGACTGGCTTTTAAGCACCTATCAACTGAGTCGGAATATTTGAATATTGAGCTTAAATTTAATGTTTTTAGCGGCTGGTCAACTTGAGTTCGATGCGTCGATTACGCGCATAGGCTTCCGGTGTTTCTGCTGTGTCGGCAGGGTGATGTTCTGCGAAGCCTGTTGCCGCCATACGGTTGGCAGGAATTCCATTATTTATCATTTCACGAACCATGCTTATAGCGCGTGCGGAAGAGAGTTCCCAATTTGAACGGAAATATTCACTATTAACAATAGGGCGTTTATCGGTATGCCCATCGATACGTAATATCCAGTCAATATCCTTTGGGATAATCTGTGCAACTTCATTCAGCGTTTTTGCCAATTGTTTGATTTGTTGTTTTCCATCACTACCCAGTTTATCTGAGCCGGATTCAAATAAGAGTTCTGATGGAAACACAAAACGATCACCATCAATTCTTATATCGGGGTAATTACTCAAGGCATCGCGTAAGCGACCAAAGAATTCAGAACGATATTTTTGTAATAGTTGAGCCTTGTTTGCAAGGGCTGTATTTAATCTTGTGCCAAGGTCTTCAATCGTAGTTTGTTTATTAGCGATATCTTTTTCTGCGATCTCAAGTGCGCTGGATAAAGCGGATAACTGTTGTCGAAGTTCTTCAAGTTGTCTGTTCAATAATTCCATCTGCGCGAGGTTGTTAATATTAAGTTCGCTCTCTTCCTGTAAGCGTTGTTTAATAACATCATGTTCAGAAATTTCTTTTTCAAGCTCTAGTTTTATTCGAACACGCAATGCTGTGAGTGCTTTGATATCTATATTTAGTGTTTCGATCATCTCGATCTGTTCTGAGATCGTTTTTTGATGTTCAGTTATAGTTGCATCACGTTCTGTAAGTAGTGTTTCTTTATCTTGAATAGTCTGGCGTTGTGATGAAATTTGACTATTCGCTGTATCAAGGCTTGCCGTTCTCACTGATAAGAGTTGTTCTAGCCTTGTTGTCTCAGCTTGTTCCAATGAAAGTATCTCGGCAAGTTTACTGACACGGCTGCTGAGTTTTGCCAGTGCATCATCGCGCCCGGTTAAGGCTGTGCTAAGTACTAGATGACCGATGATTGTGAGTAATAAAGCAAAGACAACAACCATTAGCAATGATGCCGTGGCATCGACAAATGCTGGCCAGATATTAAGAGAACGTCTTTGTCGCACTGCTGTCACTGAGTTCCTCTAGTAGAGAGTGCATTGGCAATTGTTTTTGTGAGCAAACGTAATTCAGAACGCAATTCCTCATTGGCTGGTGAATTTTGTGATTGATCGGATGTTGATTTTAGTAATCTAGCAATTTCGTTTTGTGTCTGGTTGAGTTTATCGAGCAGGTCATTTTGTTCACTTATTTGTTTTCCAAGAAACTCACGTTGTTGATCTTCCGATGCCCCGGCTTTTTGCATCTTTTCTAATGCATCGGCTGTTTTTTCCAGTAAGGCTTGAACATAGGCTGGTGCGCCTAATGCACCACCTTCATCACCGATGATGCCACTTGAAATGCGAGTACTGCTAGAAAGCCATTCTTCCAGTTCGTTGACGAAACGGTTTTGTGAGTGGCCTGCTTGCAGGTCGAGAAAACCGACGACTAGTGACCCTGATAGACCAAAAAGTGATGATGAAAAGGCCACTCCCATCCCAGCTAGTGGTCCAGACAGGCTGGTTTTCAAGTTCTCAAAAATAGCAGCACCATCTTTCGCTTCAACAGACATTTCACTAATAAGCGTACCTACAGCACTGACAGTCGCCATCAATCCCCAAAACGTACCAAGTAAACCAAGAAAAACCAAGACGCCAATCAGGTAACGCGACAGGTCTCGTGAATCTTCGAGGCGACCTCGGATTGAATCAAGGATGGTACGCATTGCGGTCGTAGACATGGCCATGTCCTCTTTTCCTTCAAGCATCCTCGCCATAGAAGAGAGGAGTTTCGGTCTGGATGAGCTTAAGCCGAGCGCATTGCCTTGGTAGGCTTCTATCCAGTCGATCTCGGGATAGAGTTGCAGTACTTGTTGAAAATTTATAGCAATGCCGATGATTAATACACCGACAATAATAGAGTTAAAAATAACATTGGATGCATAGGCGTGATGTAGCGTGTCTGCAAGTAATACAGCGCCTACTGCTATCACAACCGTAAAAATGCTCATCCATAGAAGAGTCTGGATTGGACGTGTCATATTACATAATCCTTTGTTGTTGATTACGTAGCTATGATTTTCGCATGATTCAGCGTTTGTGTCGTTTCTTGATTTATTGTGGAAGGCCTAATTTCCCCGCTTATGGTGGGCAATGTAGCGGGGAAATTAGGGTAGGTGCTCAATTGATTAACAAATTCAGCAACCTACATATAGAAGTCTGTTTCTACAGATTACTTCCAAATTGTTTAACCAGGTTGTTTAGTCGAGTTACACTTTGATCAACGTTGTTGCTCGAAGCGCTGATCATTTGAGTACCACTTAAGGTATGCTCAGAAAGCTCGCTAATGCGAATAACGTTTTTGTTAATCTCTTCCGAAACAGCACTTTGTTCTTCTGCTGCTGTTGCTATCTGGGTCGTCATCTGTGTGATTGAATTAACTGCACTGCTGATTGAGTTCAGTGACTCACCGGCACCTTGTGCTTTTTCTACACCATTTGCTGCGGCCTCTTGACCTCGTGTCATTACCTTAACGGCTGCATCAGCAGAAGTCTGCAGAGTACTGACCATGGCTTGAATTTCATGTGTGGACGACTGTGTTCGACTAGCTAGCGTTCTGACTTCATCTGCAACTACGGCGAATCCGCGACCTTGCTCACCTGCTCTAGCAGCTTCAATGGCCGCATTTAATGCTAACAGATTGGTTTGTTCGGCTATCTCGGTGATGACATTTACAATGCCACCAATCTGTTTGCTGTCGTTCGCCAGAGTGTTTATCTTATCTACCGCGTTTTCAACTTCTTCTGCTAGTGCATCGATATAACTGACTGTTGATTGAACGATATCTTTACCAAGGTTGACTTCGTTTTCAGCATTTAGCGTCGATTCAGCTGTACAACTTGTGTTTTTAGCAATTTCATTAACAGTAGCGGTCATTTCATTCATTGCCGTGGCAACTTGTTCGATCTCCTTATTTTGGCTATCCATGTTTTGCTCTGTTTGTTCGACGGTTGTTAGAGACGATTCAACTGAGTCCTTCAAATTAGTGGTAGCATCATTAATGCGGAAGATAACGGTTTCGAGTTTAGAATTCTGCATGCGAATCGCCAGTTGTAATTGACCAAGCTCATCATGACGTCCGGTATAGACCTCTTGCGCAACAGGATTGGAAAATACCTCGGCAGCTTCTTTCGCAGCTTGTTGCCAGGGTTTTGCAATTAGTTTCGCAAAAACAAAATTGGCTATTAGCATTGTTAAACAGGATATGCCGAATGTTAAATCTACAGATTGAGACAATAGATATGAAACAGCCATACCCAATACCACAGCAGTTGAACTTGCTAAGAGAATTTTACCCATCAGGCCTGGTTTGAAAGAGGCTAATATGTTGGTAAGCCCCTTTTTGGGATTCCATAAATGTTTATAGGTTTTTTCAGCTGAATCAATGTCTTTCTGATCGGGCTTAAGGCGTACTGATTGGTAGCCGACAAGATGGTCGTTTTCAATAACAGGAGTGACGAAGGCATCTACCCAATAATAATCACCATTAGCACAACGGTTTTTAACGATACCCATCCAGGAATTTCCAGTTTTTATGGTTTTCCATAAATCGTCAAAAGCCGCAGGCGGCATGTCTGGATGACGGACAATATTGTGGCTCTTACTTATTAATTCCTCTTCTGTAAAGCCACTTATGTTGATGAAATCATCATTCACATAAGTTAACCGACCTTTAGTATCAGTAGTTGAGACGATTCGTTGGCTAGCATCGAAGTCACACTGGGTGTTTGTTACTGGTAGATTCTTTCTCATGGTTCAGTCCTCAAGATCGGTTTATATATCGAGAATCGTCCATGAATTCAGATAAATATTTATAATTGTAAATAATTGTTTCTAATTTACTTAGCGACAGCGATTTTAATTATCTTTAATTCAAAGATTGATCTAGATCAATTTTTCTAGAATAAACGTTAAAAGATGATTGTTTAGACAAAGTCTAATTTTTTCAAGCAAACCCATATGAAGTGAATAGCTATATTTATCAATATGTTAAATTAGTAAACAGGGTTTGTGTTTGAGCAGGTAGCACTGTGAGTATTTAGAGTAATTCGTGGAATTTCGTAGAGATTTTCAGAAGCTCTGTATTTTGTTATTCTTTTGAGTCGGTTCCAATCAGTCTATTTCATGCCTGTATATTTTCTAATCATGGCTGTAATAAGCAATCGGACTCAAAATAATCACTTGTATCATTATTTGTGCGTTTTATTATGAATATAATACTCAATAAATGAGCAGGCTTAGCATGGTGTTGCAGGATGAGTGAACCAGTACAGATTATAGATTTTTCCAAAATCAAGGCGACTTGTTCAAATTGCAATTTACATGAGTTGTGTTTGCCACATGGTCTCCAATCTAAAGATCTTGAAAAACTGGAAGTTGTGGTTAAAGGTTCACATCCTATAGAGAAAGGGAAACATCTCTTTCGTACGGATGATTCATTTGAGTCTTTCTATGCTGTTCGCTCTGGTTCAGTAAAGGTCTACGTTATAAATGAGTCCGGCGAAGAACAGATAATCGGCTTTTATTTTCCGGGTGAAATTATCGGTTTTGACGGGATAGAACATCATAAACATGTCAGTTCGGCAGTCGCACTAGAGACAACAACATTCTGTTCACTTCCCTATGACAAGATTAATGATATTTGTATGCAGATACCTGATCTACAAAACCAAATGTTTCGATTATTGAGTCGGGAAATATCTAACGAGAACCAATTGCTACTGACAATCAATAAACGTAGTGCAGAAGAGCGAATGGCAAGTTTCTTGATTAGTCTTTCATCACGTTTTAAAAAGCTAGGTTATTCTGCAAAAGAATATAACCTGCCGATGTCACGTCAGGAAATTGGAAATTATCTTGGCCTTACGATAGAAACAGTCAGTCGTTTATTTTCAAAATTCCAGAGGAATGGACTGGTAAAAATAAATAGAAAGGCTATCAGATTGGAAAACCTGCCTGCTATTCATGCAATTTGTGACGGCTTCTCTGAAAAAACAAAAGATAATAATAGTTCCAGCGCTTAAGCCATTCAGATTTATCATTAAGCTACGTCATGCTTGTTACGTTCATTATCGCATTCAATCTTGGTCTCGTGAGTACGGCTCATTGTGTTGGCATGTGTGGCGGCATCTTAACTACACTGATGCTAGGTTCGCCTGAAGTCGAACAAAAATCAAAGCTCAAAGTCTTCAATAGAAGTTTTGCATACAATCTGGGGCGCATAAGTAGTTATTCCATTGGCGGTCTAGTCGCAGGTTTATTAGGTTCACAATTCCTTGGGTTATCACAAGACATTAATGCGCATTTAATTTTACAAAGCATTGCCGCGTTGGTACTCATTGGTTTGGCATTAAATATTCTGGGTTTTTCTCCAGTGAATAAAATCACAGAAGCCATAGGCATGAAGTTATGGAAAAAAATTCAACCATTAGGAAAACACCTTTATCCGATTAATTCTCAGTGGCGCGCCTTACTGTTCGGAATACTTTGGGGGTGGTTACCCTGTGGTCTGGTTTATTCTGCTTTGTTACTGAGTCTGAGCACGGGGACAGCGACTGAAGGTATGCTAACCATGATGTTTTTTGGAATAGGAACATTACCAGGCATGTTGACCATCGGTTATTTTTCAGATTATCTCAACCGACTAAAAACAAATATTAAATTTCGATGGATAACAGCAAGCCTGATGATTTTAATAGCAATTAGTTTGCCTGCATCAACGATTTATTTTTCTAAGCACCATGATCATGGTGATTCAAATATGCCATCACATCAACATCATTAAGTTGTAATGATTTATTAAGATATCGTTAAATCATTTAAGATTGGGGAGTGTCTTCATCTTTTGTTTTAACATCGTCATCATCCATCAGTATTTGGTGTCCATGACCTTCCAGATCATCAAACTGTCCGGAACGTATCGCCCAAAATAGTACACCGGCCAGTATTGCTACAAACACTAAGGATACGATGATAAGTAAGAATATTATTTCCATATCAAATTTTGTCTAAGAATAATCCGCTGTTGTTATTTTGGTGGCATTGATAACAACAATCAATGAGCTTAATGACATACCCAACGCAGCCATCCAAGGCGTTATAAACCCAGCAATGGCAAAGGGCAATGCGATAATGTTGTACGCAAGGGCCCAGGTAAAATTCATGTGGATGGTACGATTTGTTTTTGTGACAATCTTCAGCATTGTTTTGAGTGACTCTATCTTATTATTCAACAACAGTACGTCAGCATTAAGTTTAGTAATATCACTTGCATCTGTCATGGCAATTGCAACATCCGCTTGCGCAAAAGCAGGTGCATCATTAATGCCATCACCAATCATGCATACTTGATACCCTTGTTCTTGTAGGTTAGCAATATTGTTTAGTTTATCTACAGGTTTTAATTCTGACTGATATTCATCAATATTAAGTTTATCTGCAACAAGATCTACAATGGACTGGTGATCTCCACTCATTAACATAACCTTCTTCCCTTGCTTCTTCAGATAATCAATTAATGTGTTGCTGTTATCGCGCAGTTCATCATTAAAATACAGGGTTGCAACTATAGACGTGTTATTAGCTAAAATTATTTTCCTCAAAGAGATGGGCTTGTCTTTTTGTAGAATAACTCTTTCTGAACAGTGTTCATTAATGAATTGTTCTGTCCCTATATAATAGCTACCGTCAATTTCACCGCTAATACCTTGGCCAGGGAAATTCTCAATATTAGTTGCATGAATTGTTTCAATATTTTTTGACGCATTGACTATAGCTTTTGCTAGCGGATGCTCAGAGGCAGACTCAAGCGCCGTTGCAGTTTTTAATACATATTCTTTTGTAAAATCAGTGTTAGTGATCTCTATCTGTACAAGTTCCAATTCGCCTTTCGTCAGTGTTCCTGTCTTATCAAAAACAAAGCAATTTGATTTAGCGATTTTTTCGATCGCATCATTGTTAATCAAGGCAATACCATATTGCATCAATGTCGCTGCGGCAGATGAAAAAGCAGTGGGTGTGGCAAGAGATAATGCACAGGGGCAACTAACTACTAGGACAGTAATGGTAATTGCTAACCATTGGCTTTGATCTACTTGGTACCAATAGAGTGCGGTTAGACTAGCAATGAAGAGTAAGCAAACGATGAAAACTGATACGATCTTATTCGCCAATAATACGGTGGCTGGTTTATTACTGCTCGCCTTATCGATGATTCGAGAGATATTTGAAAGCACAGTCTGTTCACCAACGTCTGTTATTGTGATGAACAAAGGCGATTCAATATTAGTACTACCTCCAATCACATGCATTCCTGGCGTCTTGGTGACAGGGATACTCTCACCCGTGATCAATGATTCATTAACAGATGAACGTCCTTCATAAACATCACCATCAACCGGGATGACCTCACCTGGCTTAACCAATACCTTATCTGAAACAGATAGCATATTTAAATCTACAGTTTCTTGAACTCCGTTGGGAAGAATCTGTGTCGCAGTTAAAGGCAAAACGGATGATACTTTATCGAGATAGGCTGTCGATTTTCTTCGGCTCATAAACTCGAAGTAACGGCCGCCGAGGATAAAGAAAACGAACATAACGATAGAATCATAATAGACATGACCCGTGTTTTGCAGGGTTGACCATAAGCTACTACAAAAGGCGATGGAAAGACCAAGCGCAATGGGCACGTCCATACCCGGACGCATGTTTTTAATATCTCTGTAAGCGCCGATTAATAAGGGTCGTCCCGAATAAAACAATACCGGCAGGGTTAGTATTAAACTGATCCAATGGAAGAAAAGTCGATATTGTTTCTCAATCCCAGAGGCTGCACCAAAGTAAAGCGCAATAGCAATCATCATGACCTGCATCCCAAACAGACCGGCAATACCCAGGCGGATTAATTGTGACTTACGCTCATTGTCATATATCAATTCTCGTTGTTTATGATTATACGGTTGTGCGCTATAACCGAGCTGTGTAATGGCACTGAGGATATCGCTTAATGAAATGTCAGGTTCTTGCCAGCAGATACGAGTACGTTGTGTGGAATAATTAACGCTCACGTGACTTATACCTGCTATAGATGAAAGCCGAGATTCGATTAGCCAAACACACGCCGGGCAACTAATCCCGTCAATGATGAGTTTTGCTTCCTTGTCTGAATCATCGTTAATACTGACAAATTCGGTTTGAACTTGTGGGTTGTCGAAGATAGCCAGTTTTTTTAAGTCTTCTGGAATGAATTCTTCTGGTTTTGTCGGCAGACTAGTGCGGTGTTTGTAGTAATCAGCTAATCCAAACTCGAGAATTTGTTCAGCAACAGCTTTACAACCATAGCAACACATCTCGCGTGCTTGGTTATCAATTTCGACAATCAATTTGAGGTTATTCGGGATGGATTCTCCGCAATGGAAGCAACTTTCAGACATGGTGGCATTCTATCGAAAAATAGCACTGGGAAAGCAGATTATTTATTGCGATGCAGTATAACTTGATCTGGATCAAGAATCTTATCGCTGGATCTTGGATAATGTCGGCAAATAAAAACAATTACGAATACGAAACAACATCGAATGAACTATTCAACTTTTTTGCTGTTTGCTATAAGCCTATCCCTATTTATTACAGCAGCTTTCTTAATGATATCAATAAGAAAGAATTTTATGCATGGACAGTCATTTCGTATTGAATTCCTCGACAGGATTGAGGCTACTCGATTTGGACAAATGTTGAGAAAGCATAATGTAGATCCACAGGAATTAGTCCACACGCAGCCGATATCTGGAATTGTAAACCAAATTAGAAACTGTCGAGATTGCGTAAAAACGACAGAATGTAACCGCATTTTGGCAAAAGCTGTTGTTGGTGATAATGAGTTGGCGTTTTGTCCGAATCATTTATCCATTTCACAACAGATTTAATAATAAGCACTGGTTGATTGGGAAATTTAGTAAGAATGTTGCAATTTGCTACAACCGGATTCTTTCTTGTTAATCAAGTCATGATTTTTTTGTTTTAACAAGATATATTAATGGAAAATAACCGAATACTAGAGCCTAGGAGTTGTCACTATGACGGATAGTGGAACATATAATTATAAAGTTGTACGCCAATTTGCGATTATGACAATCGTTTGGGGCATCGTCGGAATGTTAGTCGGTGTGGTCATTGCAGCACAGTTGGCATGGCCGGCCTTAAACTTTGATATCCCTTGGTTGACGTTTGGCCGCTTAAGACCATTACATACCAATGCGGTTATCTTTGCCTTTGGTGGTTCGGCACTGTTTGCAACGTCATACTATATTGTTCAACGCACCTGTCATGCTCGCTTATGTAGTGACAAGGTTGCTGCCTTTACCTTTTGGGGATGGCAGGTGGTTATTGTTCTGGCAGCAATTACATTTCCACTTGGCTTAACCCAATCCAAAGAATATGCCGAACTCATTTGGCCTATCGATCTTTTGATTACGGTCGTTTGGGTGGCATATGCCTATGTCTTTTTCGGTACGATTGTAAAAAGAAAAATAAAACATATCTATGTCGCTAACTGGTTCTTTGCTGCATACATCCTTACGATTGCCGTATTGCATATATTTAATAGTCTGGCTGTACCAACCAGCCTACTCCATTCTTATTCAATCTATGCCGGTGTTCAAGATGCAATGGTGCAATGGTGGTATGGGCATAATGCAGTCGGTTTTTTTCTGACCGCCGGTTTCCTAGGCATGATGTACTACTTTGTTCCAAAATTAGCGGGTCGTCCGGTCTATTCTTATCGACTTTCTATAGTCCATTTCTGGGCACTGACCTTTACCTATGTTTGGGCAGGACCACATCACCTGCACTACACGGCGCTGCCTGATTGGGCGCAATCATTAGGTATGGTTATGTCGATAATACTTTTGGCACCTTCCTGGGGTGGCATGATCAACGGCATGATGACCTTATCAGGGGCCTGGCATAAGCTGCGCACTGATCCTGTGCTACGTATGTTAATTGTTTCATTATCGTTTTACGGAATGTCTACGTTTGAAGGACCAATGATGGCAATTAAAACCGTCAACGCGCTTTCACATTATACGGATTGGACCATTGGTCATGTACATTCTGGCGCACTCGGTTGGGTCGCATTCATTAGTCTCGGTTGTATGTACTACATGATTCCGAGGTTATATGGACGTACGATTTACAGTGTCAAATTAATCGAAGTCCATTTCTGGGTATCAACAATTGGTATCGTGCTTTATATTGTTGCAATGTGGGTTGCCGGGATCATGCAAGGCTTGATGTGGCGTGCGGTTAATGACGATGGCACACTGACATACAGCTTTGTTGAGTCAGTCGAGGCCATGCATCCTTTCTACATTATACGCTTCCTTGGTGGTGTCTTATTCCTCTCGGGTACGTTGGTAATGGCCTATAACATTTGGAAAACAATTGCCGGTAGCGAGCCAGTTACTGCACCAATTCCAGAGCCTGTTGGCGCACATTAAGGAGATAAAAAGATGGCGTTACAGCACACACAAATAGAAAAAAACATTGGGCTAATGATGATCTTAATCATCTTGGTGATTAGTATCGGTGGTTTAGTACAAATCATTCCCTTGTTCTTTATGAAGTCAACCACGGAACCAGTAGAAGGGCTAAAACCTTATTCAGCATTACAACTTTCCGGTCGCGATATCTATGTCAGCGAAGGGTGTTCTTTGTGCCATTCACAGATGATAAGACCTTTTCGCGCTGAGGTGGAACGCTACGGTCATTACTCTTTAGCCGGTGAATTTGTATATGACAGACCTTTTCAATGGGGGTCAAAACGAACTGGACCAGACTTGCACCGTGTCGGTGGTCGTTACAGTGATGAATGGCACCGTGTGCATTTAAATAATCCACGCGATGTCGTGCCCGAATCGATTATGCCGGGCTATCCATGGTTTGAAACGACTATGCTTGATGCAAGTAATATCAAGAAGAAGATGGAAGTTCTACGTAGTCTGGGCGCGCCATATAGTGATGATGAAATAGAAAAAGCGCCTGCAGCGATTGAGGGTAAAACTCAAATGGATGCAGTGATCGCTTATCTTCAGATATTAGGCACATCTGTTAAAACGAGACGTTAATTATGAGCTTACTATTTTCTATGTGGACGGTATTAGTTGCTGTCGTATTTTTAGGGATTGTCGTATGGGTGTTTCTGGAGAATAAGGAAGAGTTTGATGAAGCAGCTCAAATTCCATTCGAAGAGACCGATGAACCTTTAATAGAAGCAGATTCAAGGGAGAAAAGCCATGGTTGATTTTACTAGCGGATTTTGGACATGGTTTATTAGCATATCCACAATTGTAAGTATTGTCGGAATTTTAATATTCCTACTTAAGTGTTCTAAGAGAAGTCCAGATGAAGACCCTGATAATGTTAAAACGATGGGGCATGTCTGGGATGGTGATCTTGAAGAGTATAATAATCCATTACCGACATGGTGGTTTTATTGGTTCCTCCTGACGATTGTTTGGGCTGCTGCTTATCTCGTCTTTTATCCTGGTTTAGGTTCTTTCGCAGGCGTACTGGGTTGGACGCAGGTGAATCAATTAGAAAATGAAATGCAAGTGGCCGAAGATAAGTACGGTCCGCTTTATCAAAAATATTTAAATACCGATATAGCAGCACTTGCTACAGATGGCGCCGCTTTAAAAGTAGGTGAACGTCTTTATGCGAGTTATTGTACAACTTGTCATGGCTCCGATGCGCGTGGTGCAAGAGGTTATCCTAACCTACGTGATGATGACTGGTTGTATGGTGGCGAACCTGAACAGATTAAGACAACAATAATGCAAGGACGTACTGCTGCAATGCCGCCTTGGGGTGGAATATTATCATCTGACGATGTGTTTAATGTAACAAGCTATGTTGAACAGTTAGCGGGTAGAGAAGTCGATGATATGCATGCCTCTTCAGGTGGAAAAATCTTTAATACTAATTGCGCTATGTGTCACGGAGCGGAAGGTAAAGGTAATGTTATGTTTGGCGCACCAAACTTGACCGATGATATTTGGCTCTATGGTGGTTCACAGAAAAAAATCATTGAGTCCATCAATGCGGGTAGAAGCGGTGTCATGCCACCACATAAGGAATTTTTAGGCGAAGCGAAAGTGCATATACTTACAGCGTATATTTATAGTCTAAGCAAGGAATAACGACATGGAGACATTGGCTCGCATCGGTTCGATGTCTGTCGCGCAAAGGATAGCGACTGTCTTATGGTTATCTTTTTTGATGGCAGGTATTGCGACCGGGTGCTTCTTTTCAGTGATCGATCCTTTTGAATTACAGTACTGCGTTGATTTTCCCGAGATGAGCCGGACTGGAGCGTATTCAATCGGTTTTTTTCTATTCTGGTTATTAACCGCATCATCCAGTTTACTATCTGCATTTTTCATTTATCCGACTAAAGAAAGTAAGCCATCAGATAGTCAGAATACATAACGGGTAATTATAGATCTAAATGCAAACAGAGTCGTCTGGAAGTAAACCTGCTCCACAAAATTCAGCACCTAAAAGTACTGAACAATCCCTGTATGAAAAACGCGAGAAAATATATCCGCGTGAGGTTCATGGTCGTTTCGCAATCTTAAGAACACTATCTGTTGTCGTTTTGTTAGGACTATTTTTTATCTTGCCCTGGTTGGAAATGGGGGGACGGCAAGTTATTTTATTTGATTTGCCCGCACGTAAGTTTCATGTGTTTTGGCTAACATTCTGGCCTCAAGATTTTCTTTTGTTAGCATTCTTATTAATGCTCGGCGCGTTTTCATTATTTTTCTTTACCGCGCTTGCGGGTCGATTGTGGTGTGGTTATGCCTGTCCGCAGACAGTGTGGACAGAGGTCTATCTATGGATCGAAAGAAAAGTAGAAGGCTCACGTATTAAACAGATGCGACTTGATAAGGCAGACTGGTCACTGAATAAAATAGTACGCAAATCGATAAAGCATTTTATTTGGTTATTCATTGCTGGCGCAACAGCGGTGACATATGTCTCTTACTTTACCCCTGAAATAGTCTTAACCCAAAAGCTATTTTCTTTTCAACTGGGTGGTTGGGAATTGTTCTGGATTGCGTTCTTTACACTTGCAACCTATATCAATGCAGGTTTTATGCGCGAGCAAGTTTGTAAATACATGTGCCCTTATGCACGTTTTCAGAGTGCGATGTTTGATAATGATACGCTGATTATTTCTTATGATGAAAAACGCGGCGAGCCGCGTGGTTCAAGGCGTTCAGACGTCCATAAGGATTACAAAAAAGAATCACTAGGAGACTGTATTAACTGCACTATGTGCGTACAAGTCTGCCCGACCGGTATTGATATACGTGATGGTCTGCAATACGAATGCATAGGTTGTTCGGCATGCATTGATGTATGTGACGATGTGATGGATAAAATGAGTTATCCAAAAGGACTAATTCGTTACACAACTCAACATGCAATAGACGGTGAACCCAGTAATATATTACGTCCGCGCATATTCATCTATTTTATAATACTCATACTTTTTACATCGTTGTTTATTTTTTATGTGAGTCAGCGTAGCTCTATTGGGCTGGATATTATTCGTGATAGAAATCAACTGTATCGTGAGACATCAGGTTTGATAGAAAATATTTACACACTTAAGTTGATCAATAAAGATGAACAAGATCGGACGTTTGATATTAAAGCGGAAGGTATTGATGATCTCATCTTACTTGTTGATAAAACTACTATACTAGTCGAAGCCGGTACGGTTTATGATTTGCCAGTGCGCTTACGTGCAAAAGAAGATAATCTAAGTGGGCGAAGTACAGAGATTCGTTTTATTCTTTCAGTATCGGACGATGATGATCTATCCGTTACAGAAGTCGGAAAATTCCTGGGGCCAATACAATAATGTTAAATGATGATTCTCAACAAGTACTCCCTTGGTATAAAGAATATTACGTTTGGTTTATTATTTTTTTTCCGTTGTTGGCAGTGATTGGCGGTATCGTTACGACAATATTAGCGGTTCAATCAAACGACGGTTTAGTTGTCGATGATTACTACAAGCAAGGATTAGAAATAAACCGCACGCTGGAAAGAGATCAAATAGCACTCGATTATAATCTCGACGCCGATATACAATTTGATCAAGAACTTGAAGAAGTCTCAATAGAGATGACGTCAACATCAGGCTTTGTTTATCCAAAAAATTTATCAGTTACTTTTTTACATGCTACTCGTTCCGGTTTGGATGAAGAAGTGAACATGTTATTAACGCAAGAAAATATTTATCGAGGCAATTTATCTGTATTAGAAGCGGGTAAATGGTATGTACACATACAATATGATAATTGGCGTTTAATAAAAACGCTTACCGTCGATCTTTAAGTTGTAACTACTTTAATCAGTTGCTTGTAAAGACTTTAATGCAGCAATAATTTCGTTGCTGTGATCCTTGGCATTAACTTTTCTAAAAATTTGCACAATCTTTCCATCCGGTGAAATGATAAATGAATGTCGTTTCGCCTTACTGAGAGGGCCAAGCTTCCACGCTGCGCCATAAGATATCGCCACTGTTGCACCCTTATCTGAAAGCAAGGCAAACGGTAAGCTATATTTCTTAGCAAATTCAACATGACTGTCAACATCATCCGTGCTCACGCCAACCACTTCCGCATTTAAATCGCGTATATGATAGATATCATCTCTAAAGTTGCACGCTTCTTTAGTGCAACCTGGGGTATCGTCTCTCGGATAAAAATAGAGCACTAGCCATTTGCCGGAATAATCTGCAAGCGTATGTATTTTAGAATGCTGGTCGAGCAATTGAAAAGGAGGTGCCTGACTATTCAACAAGTCATCAGCGGTAGCATTAAAACTGAGCAGCATTAAAGTTTTAGCAATAAATGAGTGTAATTTGATAGATAACATTCTGATCTCTTCGGCTTCAGTTTAGCTAATTTAAAGCATCTTCGCTTATTAGCTCCCCTTTAAGCTATTTTAATGCTAATGATTGTCCCGGATATGCCGATAAATTCATATGAACTTATGGAAATCACATGCACATCTTATAGGGTTCATTCATAATAGATTGCGCGCAATTAATTCATGAGCATGTCTAGTTTGTAAGAACTTGATATAAACAGGGGATCTATGTCAAATCACGGAAATCTGTTATTAAACAATCAATTATGTTTTGCGCTCTATGCTTCATCTAATGCGATCACAAAGTTGTTTAACCAAAAGTTGAGCAAATTAGGCCTTACCTACCCACAATTTCTGGTACTCATAACACTACTAGAGGCAGACGGTTTAACCGTTAAAGCCTTATCTAATAAGTTAAAGCTCGATTCAGGAACCATAACTCCAATATTGAAAAGGCTTGAAAAAGCCGGCCTTTTATCGCGACAACGTAGCAAGAATGACGAACGTAGCGTCAATGTATTTTTGACAGCTGCAGCAAAGGATTTATATAACGAAGTCGCTGATATACAAAAGAAAGTCGCCTGCGAAACAGGTTTGTCAGAGTCAGAATTTGTTGAACTACGAGGCACATTGCATAGCCTTATTGAGGTGATGAACATGCAGCTAAATGAGACCTCAACTGCGCAATGATCTATGTCATAATTATCTGTCTCAATGATGAGACAATTAGTTGGTTTTAAATAGTTAATTTTATTAAAATAAATATTTTATATACTAAAAAGTAATTAAAAAAAAGGGGTCTAGACGAAAATGTTCAGATAAATACCGACAAAAGTGTGAACTACATCACACTTATTTGGGCTATGTATCTTTATATGTGTACTCCTTCACAATCGGGCAATGAATAGACAGTAATATCTATGTAATTAGTAACTTAGGAATGATAATTGCGATATATAGCTTAATAATGACACTGAAGAGGAAGCTCGGTATTTTAATTAGATAAATATCAAGCACATAAGGTTTATGCTTAATTATATAAAACAAAGAATACGTCACTTAAAACCGACAAGGCCAAAGCTCTTATACGACGGCGCAACCTCAGGTTATGCGCTGCCTAAAATGACCGTGTCCGATTCTGTCCAAGCGCTTGAACCGCGTATCATGTTTGACGCCGCGGGCGTTGTTACCGGTGCAGAAATAGCAGCTGACACAGTGGCAGAGGAGCAAGCTGAGCAAGCACTCACTAGCGATAATCTTCAAGCACAAGCAGTAAATCAGGAAAACAAAGAATCTGACGAAGTGATTGAAGCCCTTGCTGGCCTAGTCCCACCAGTCGATCGCAATGAAATCATTTTTGTCGACAAAAGCGTCGAAGATTACACCTCCCTTATCGCAGGTATCAGCTCAGATGCTGAGTTGGTCTTCATCGATCCAAATTCTGATGGTCTAGAACAAATCGCAAATGTCCTCCAAGGGCGTACGGACATCGACGGCATCCATATCGTATCGCACGGTGATAGCGGAGAACTCACTCTAGGAAATACCACACTCACCCAGGAATCCATGCAGGGTGAGCATGCCGATGAACTAGCAACGATCAAAGCAGCCCTCGGTGATGAGGCGGATATATTGATCTACGGTTGTAACTTTGCCGAAGGTGAAGAAGGCAAATCTGCAGCCGATGCACTCGCTGAAGCAACCGGTGCCGATGTCGCGGCATCAGATGATTTAACCGGTGCCGAATCCCTAGGCGGCGACTGGGACCTCGAATATGAATTCGGTGATGTCGGTACTGTAACACT
>JAJFKL010000005.1 GCA_021773235.1 Gammaproteobacteria bacterium
TGTTCCGCCGTCCTGGTGGCTATGGCGAGGGGCCCAACACCCGATCCCATCCCGAACTCGGAAGTGAAAACCCTCAGCGCCGATGGTACTGCGTCTTAAGGCGTGGGAGAGTAGGTCGCCGCCAGGACTGCCGAACAGAGACCAGATCACAGAAAACAGACCACAGAAAACAGACAAAAAGAGACGCAAACAAAACTAGACCAGCAACACAAAACTAGACCGGCAACACAAAAAAAACCCTTCTGTCATCTGACCTCTGACTTCTGTCCTCTGAATTCCGCGGGGTGGAGCAGCCCGGTAGCTCGTCAGGCTCATAACCTGAAGGTCGTTGGTTCAAATCCAACCCCCGCAACCAAAAATGGCCCAGTTAAGTATTTATACTTGCTGGGTTTTTTTGCGTTTAGGCACACAAATTTGACAAGCAGAATCGCCCTCGTTATGCTGAAAGATCACTAGCACATAGCTATCACATTCTGACACATTCAGCACATTCCGTGCAGTGTCTACTCTTTGGGGGAGAATCAATGGAAATCCATAAAATACTTGGCGACAAAGTCAGCCTCTATCGCCGTCCTAATAGTTCAAGGTGGCAATGTGCCACGTCCATTAATGGCAAGCAGTACCGCACCACCACAAAGAAGTCCTCTCTTTCCGCTGCTGAAGATGTTGCCGAAGACTGGTATATGGAGCTTCGCAATAAAGATCGCTTCGGTGAGCTTTCCAAAGGGAAAACATTCCGTGAAGCCGCGAAGAAGTTCGAAGCTGAATATGAGGTGATTACCTCAGGTCGCCGCAGCCCCAAATGGGTGCAAGGTCATAAAGACCGACTTCGTCTTCATCTCCTGCCCTTTCTTGGTAGTAAAGGATTAAAAGAGATCACCTCTGGGGTTGGGCAAGAGTACCGCGCCCACCGTATGACCAAGCCTAAAATCTGGGACGAAAAAAGCTTTGATGAAACGACCGGTGAGCCACGACAGTGGAAACATCCGGCCCGAAACACCATCCACAATGAAGTTGTGACCATGAGCATGGTTCTAAAGACGGCCCAGCGTCATGGCTGGATCGACCATATCCCTGATCTCTCTGATCCCTACCGCAGGCAAAGTAAAGTGGAGCACCGCCCGTGGTTCACCCCCAAGGAATATAAGCAATTCTATGAAGCCACGCGCGCCAACGCTGCAAATCCAAAATATCCCCGCTTTAAATGGTATGCAGAGCAACTGCATGATTACGTTCTTATAATGGCAAATACCGGGCTTCGACCAGATGAGGCGAAGCTGCTAGAATATCGTGACATCGAGATTGTTGACGACGAGAGGACAGAGGAAACCATTCTTGAATTAGAAGTACGCGGTAAGCGAGGGGTCGGTTATTGCAAAAGCATGCCCGGGGCGGTGCGCCCTTTTAAACGCATGCTGAAAAGAAATACTCCTGAAATGACGGATCGTCTTTTCCCCAATGACTTTAAGAAAATGTTGAACAACATTCTACACGAGCAAAAGCTGAAGTTTGACCGTAACGGGAAAGCCCGTACGGCCTACAGCCTGCGCCATAGTTATATCTGCTTCCGTCTTCTTGAGGGTGCCGACATCTATCAGGTGGCTAAGAACTGCCGAACCTCGGTTGAAATGATCGAAAAGCATTATGCAGCTCACCTTAAAGACATGATTGATACGAGCCTTGTGAATGTAAGGCGGAAAAGGAGAAAAATGCGCTTGGATATTGACTAACTGATAGTGTTGAATCAGAATGTTGCAGATCGATAAAATTAATAAACTAAATACTATTTAAGTTGTGTATAACAGTCACAATTAAAGTATAAAAATGAGAATGGTAATAAGTGAATAAAATAAAATCGCGTTCAGGAACATTTACAGACAATATGAAATTACCTATTCATAGGTGGTTTCGTTATTCTGCAGGTTTTTCTGCAGAGTGGGTGATATCAGAAATTCAAAAATTTCAGGATGAAACGGGGGAGAAAGCCACGGTTCTTGATCCATTTCTAGGCTCTGGAACAACCTCATTAGCTGCTTGCTCTATTGGTAGTGAGTCTTATGGGTTTGACGGACATCCTTTTGTTGCACGTATAGCACAAGCAAAGAACCTATGGCATTTAGATGAAATGGTTTTTAAAGAAGCTTGTCTAGAAGTTATTAAAAAAGCCGAAGCGGATAAAAGCGAAACATTAAGGCACTATGAAACTGGATTGTTAGGTAAATGTTACGATTTTGACACATTAACAAAATTAGATAACCTACGTAATGCTTACGAAGACTTAGCTGATGGAAACCCTATTTGGGAATTGGTTCGCTTAAATATAACCTCAATTTTAAGAGCATGTAGTAAAGTAGGTACAGCTCAATGGCAATACGTCTTGCCAAAAAAATCAAAATCAAAAGTATTAGGCGTAAGCGAAGCATTTATAGGTAAGGCAGAGTTAATGGCTGCAGACATGGAGTACGCTAAAAGCGCTAATTGGGTAAATAATGCTCATATATTTGAACAAGACGTAAGAAAAAATATTGAAGCTCCTAAATGTAACCTATTGCTTACATCCCCTCCATATCCAAATAATTACGATTATGCAGATGCAACTAGGTTGGAAATGACGTTTTGGGGAGAAGTAAACGGATGGGGAGACTTAAAAACAGTAGTAAGACCAACAATTATGCGTTCTTGTTCGCAACACTCTGCTGGTGATAAAGTTGTTCTAGATGAGGTGCTTTGTGATCCACTGTTAGCCCCTATTATTGATGAGTTAACTTTGGTAACTAGAAAATTGGAAAAAGTCAGGTTAACTAAAGGAGGAAGAAAAGCGTATCACACTATGGTAGCAGCATATTTTCTAGATCTCGCAAAAATATGGAAAAATACAAAAAAAGTTATGGCTGAGAATTCTCGAATATGCTTTGTGGTCGGTGATTCTGCACCCTATGGTGTTTATGTTCCTGCGGAAGAATGGTTAGGGAAATTAGCGATAGCTAGTGGGTATAAAGATTTTGAATTTGAGAAATTAAGAGATAGAAACGTCAAATGGAAAAATAGAACACATACGGTGCCTCTACATGAAGGCCGTTTGTGGGTAAAGGGGTAACTATAGTTATGAATAATGCATCGTCTGGACATAAATTAGGACAGTTGGTTGGTGATTGGTTTGAAGAACATTTTGTTTTCCCTCTTTTACAGACTGTAGCTAAAGAGCTTGATCTATTTGTGGATTCAAGATTTATCGAGCGAACAATAAGAGCCGGAAAAATTATATGGAACGATATTGATGGCAATGCTGTAGACTATGATGCAGTTTTGGAATTAGGTGGAACTAAAGACAAAAAAGGAATCCCTGTGGCGTTTATCGAGTGTTTTTGGCGCAGAGGGAGTCGCCATTCTAAAGATAAAGCGAGAGATGACAGTGGTAAACTACTTCCGATGAAGGATACATACCCTACGGCTAGGTTTTTAGGTATAGTTTCGGCGGGTGACTTTACAAACCCTGCTCGTGAACTTGTTAGAACTAGAGGTATTGATCTTTTCTATATACCCAAAAGTAAGATTGTGCAGGCGTTTAATGATTGTGGCTTAATAATGGACTACCCAGATAAACTGAATGAGGAAGAAAAATCCATTTTAGTGAAAAATTTTGAATGTCTTTTTACAACTGATAAAAAGATTGAAGTGCAACAAAAGCTTCATGAGCTTGTAGGGAAGACGGCAATTAATAGTTATGTAGGCCAAGTTAGAGCAACATTATCAGCCCTTCCTCAAGAAATTAGATTCGTACTTAGGGTATTGTCAAAGTAACTTGATATATTATATAACGGTCCCAAATAGCAATTTCTCTATCCCACAAGTAACCGCCATTCAGAATTGGCTTCTGAACGAAATTGTTTGAATGTGTCTCGGTTGTTTAAGTGTCTTTCTCCGTTAAAATGATTGTATATCTGACTATGAATAGACGTGAATTTCTGCAATGTCTCCATTTTTCGAAAGCGCTGCATTGCCCGCTCTCGTCGTCGAAACGGTAAGTGACTATTCTCCGCTCGATTATTAAGTCGGCCACCTGTTTTTTGAAGTGATTGGCAATTCATTTCCCGCAATGCGGCTTTATAAGATTTAAGTTTGTCTGTCACAATTGAATGTGGTCGACCGCACCGTTTCATAAGGCGCTTCAACACTTTTCTTGCGGCCTTCTGATCTCGTTTCTTAGAAACCATTGCATCAAGAACCTCACCTTCATGATCAACGGCACGCCATAAATAATGTGTCTTGCCGCTTATCTTTACGAAAACCTCATCGATGTGCCAACGCCATGTGGAATATTGTTTTGGGTATGAAGTTCGCCTCTTCCGTATCTGCGCTGCCATTGATGGTCCAAATTTATTCCACCAAAGCCGGATAGTTTCATGGCATATATCAATTCCTCTTTCGAAGAGTATATCTTCAACCTGTCGCAAAGATAATGGATATCTGATATATAGGAGCACGGCCAACTGGATAATCGTGGGATTATGTTTAAAATATTTAAATGATATGTTCATTGTGCCAAAATATCAGATAAGAAAATCAGAACAACAAGTTCCTTTGACAATGCCCTTTGGCGCAAACGCAGGCTCAAGAGGCGACTGAAACCGAGCCAATTGCTGAGGACGTGGATGTCGACGTAATATTTGTCACGGGATCTCATATACGCAGAAAATTACAGTCAAATTCGGCTTCGCCAATATCTGTTCTGGGATCAGAAGATATAACGGCGACGGGGGCCAAGAATGTTGCTGATTTCACGCAAAACATGACGTTCAATACCGGGGCTCAGAATAATGTTGATGCTTTTACGCAGCTCTCCACCACGGGTACTTCGAGCATGAATCTGAGAGGTCTGGGTGTTGCCTCTACTTTGATACTAATAAATGGTCGAAGACAGGTATTGACAGGCACAACCACCAACGATGGTCTGAGTTTTGTTGATACAAATACGTTGGCCCCGATGATTGCAATTGACAGGGTCGAAGTCCTGAAAGATGGTGCGTCGGCACTCTATGGGTCAGATGCGGTTGCAGGTGTTGTGAATTTTATAACACGCAGTAAATTCGAAGGCCTTGAAATATCGAGTGATTATCAAACGGTTACTGGCGAAGGTAGTCAGGGCGATTATAATTTACAAGGAATATTAGGAGTGCAGGGTGATCGAGGTGGACTTGTCGCTGCGGTGAGTTATATGGACCGTACTCCCCTTACGACTGAAGAGCGCCGATTAAGCCGAACTGGTGCGACAGATGATGGTTCCGGATTAGGTAATCCTGGTACGTTCTTCGGCGTTCCGAATGCGGGAGGGCCACTTATTGACCCAACCGGTTGTGAGGAGTTTGGGGGTATTCCTGATGTACGGGGTACCGGTCCTCAAGGGGATATTGGTTTCTGCCGGTTTGATTTTGGCCGGTTTTTTAATCTGGTTCCGAAAGAATCAAGAATACAGGCATACGTCACGGGAAATTATGAAATTACCGATAATATTGAATTCAAAACTGAATTCAGCTATGCGCGCAGCCGGTCAAGTCGGGGCAATTCGGCCTCATTTCCAAACTTAACATTTCCAACTGTACCTGCCGATAATCCAGGAAACCCTTTTGGTGTGCCGGTATCGTTTTTTGGCAGAGCTCTCGGAAATGGGGAAAATGTTGAAGCAGCGGAAAATTTCTTTGAAAGTGATACATGGCGATTATCAACTAGCCTGACCGGCGAACTTGATAATGGCTGGTATTGGGAAATGGCCTATACACGGGGCAGCAATGATTATCTTGCATCTCTGGAGGATACTTTGGCGGATGAATTTCAAAATTCTCTTAATGGATTTGGTGGAACAAATTGTTCCGGCCCAACCGATAACAATGCTATTCCAGGACAGGGCGGATGTCTTTATTTCAATCCATTCGCTACATCGTTTACCACGATTCCCAATGACCCAGATGTTTTTAATGGATTTATCGGAAATCAAGTTCGTGATTCTTCATCTCGTCTTACTGTGATTGATGCAATTACATCAGGGGATTTGTTTGAGTTGCCATCTGGCGCGGTTGCAGCAGCGATTGGAGTGCAATATCGGGAAGAAAAACTTGCTGATAATTATGATGACTTATCAAATCAGGATAGTTTCGTATTTCTAATTGGTAACCCGGATTTTTCAGATAGCCGTGATGTGAAGGCAGCTTTTGTAGAAGCCAGTGTGCCGATTTTGGACAGTTTGGAACTGCAACTTGCTCTGCGTTATGAAGACTATGGCGGGGCTATCGGAGATACACTGGACCCAAAAATTGCCGCAATTTTTACACCATTGGATAATCTGGCGTTTCGGGGATCTTTTTCAACTTCTTTCCGCGCACCGTCACTTTTCCAAATATCCGGTGCATCGACTACAGTAAGTAACGTTAGTGACCCAATTACGGATGCAACATTTTTTGTCGCCGTACGGGCTGTTGGTAACGAAACTTTGCAGCCGGAAACATCAGAAGCTTGGAACTTTGGTATTTCCTTTGAGCCGATTGAAGAGTTGGTTTTCGATGTGGATTACTGGCGATTTGATTTCTCTGATGTGATTATCAGAGAGAATCATCAGGCGGTGGTTAATGCAACACCTCAGGACCCAACACGTGTCATACGCGCAGGTGATTCATTAGCTGGCCCGATTGTTAGGGTCAATGTGAACTTCGCAAATGCGAGTTCTGTTAAAACCGATGGTATTGATTTCAGCTTAAAATATGCCCTGGATACAGACTATGGAACATTTAGGCCGTTCGTTGATGGAACTTATATCCTCAATTATGATCTCAATGATCCACAAGCGGGGGCCGTCGAAGGTGCTGGAAATAGAAATTTCACAAACTTTGGAACTTCAACTCCTCAACTCAGATTTAACACAGGTGTTTCATGGGCATTAGGGGCGCATTCTATAAACAGTTATGTTCGCTATATTGATAGCTATGTCGATGATGCCAATGATGTAACTATCGGTAACCACACAACAGTGGACCTACAATATAATTTAAACCTAGCTGAGGTGTTTAATTATGACGCTGGTGCTGTTTTGTCTATAGGGGCATTAAATATTTTTGATAATGATATCCCGCAAGTGTTTACTAATGCTGGATTTGATTCAAAAGTGCATGACCCACGTGGACGGATGGTTTATTTCCGCATTAAGGCTGGATTCTAATATTAGGCATATAAGGAGGGGAATATCCCCCTCCTTATCTTTGTAAGAGATCATATGATGAATATCTCCCAGACAATTAGGCGAGCAAGACAACTTCGTGGGGATGAACCTGCTGTTATAGACGGAACCACATTGCTTTCTTGGAACGTCTTTGCGGATCGTATCGCCAAACTTGCATCTTTTCTTAATAGTCAGGGAGTAGAAGTGGGAGACAGAGTGGTTTTGTTGGGCTGCTCAAGTCATCGATATCTGGAAGCATATTTTGCCGTGCCGTGGGCAGGCGCAATTATTGTACCGGCTAATGTAAGGTTAAGTGGACCTGAACTATTTCAAATGATCAAAAATGCAGATCCGAAGGTGATCATTACCGATGAAATATACATCAATAAGATGCCTAGTGTTATGGCGGACAATGCAGATACATCAGTTATTTTGATAAGGGATGAAGGCGTTGATTATAAATCCGTAGATTTTTTGGATTATGAGGAAGGTCTAAAGGCATCAACCCCAATGGAAGCCCTTGATCGGGATGGAGATGACATAGCCGCTATTATTTATACCAGCGGGGCAACGGGAGACCCAAAGGGGGTTATGTTGTCTCATCACAATATCATTTTTAATGGCTTGAATACTGTCCCCTATTTAAAAACGTCATATCAAACGGTTCAGTTGCATGCGGGGCCTTTGTTTCATACGGGTGCTGGTCAACGTGTTTTTACGGCGACTATGGCGGCTGCAACACATGTGGTATTACCAAAATTTACGCCAGAAGGCTTTTGTAACGCTGTACAGACGCACAAAGTAAATGCTGTACAACTAATTCCGACCATGATGAAAATGATTTTGGATTATCCAGCACTTGATCAATTTGACCTAAGCAGTCTGAAATATATTTCTTATGGTGGTTCGGCGATGTCCGCAAGTCTTCTGGAAAGAATTAGGGCGCGTTTCCCCTGGTGCCATTTCAGTCAATCTTACGGGATGACAGAATTGTCACCTGTGGCAACGTCCCTGACAAATGAGGAGCATGACTTGAGAGGAGGAGGTGGATCATTAACAAATACAGTCGGTCGGGCTGTTATGGCAGCCGAGGTCAAGATTATTGACGAAAAGGGAGCAGAAGTTCCCTTGGGTAGCCCCGGAGAAATTACGGTTTCTGGCCCGAATGTGATGAAAGGTTATTGGCGCAGGCCGGATTTAACTTCGCAAGTTCTTAAAGACGGGTGGATGCATACGGGTGACATCGGTTTTATGGATGAGAAGGGTTATGTGACGTTGCTGGATCGTAAAAAAGATATGATTATTACAGGCGGCGAGAATGTCTACTCTAACGAAGTTGAAGAGGTTATCCGGCGGTTTGAAGGGGTAAAAGATTGTAGTGTGATCAGTGTGCAAGACCCTTATTGGGGCGAACGCGTTCATGCTGTATTGGTAGTGCAGCATGGACAAATTATTAATAATGACGAAATCAAGAAATTTTGCCGTCAATATTTGGCTGATTATAAGGTGCCTCGTAGTTTTTCTGAAGTATCTGAATTACCGCTGAACGCAGCTAATAAGGTTGATAAAAATGCTTTAAGGGCAACCCTTTAAGTTTAGCGGGGAATGAAAATTACTATGAAAAATATTGCTCGATTTAAAACCAAACTAACAGATTTACTGGGAATTTCGCACCCGGTTTTATGTGGCGGGTTGATGTGGCTTGCTGATGCGAAATATGTCGGTGCGGTTGTTAATGCCGGGGGGATGGGATTTATCACACCACGTTCTTTTTCGGGGCTAGATACTTTCCGGACTGCTCTGAAAGATTGTAGGAAAATAACTGAAGGAAAAGATTTTGGCGTTAATCTCTACATCTCTTCTCGTCCACATGAAAATGATAAACTTCCCGGGTTTATAGAAACGGCCTTGGAAGAGGGGGTCAGAATATTTGAAACCGCAGGAGCCAGTCCGAAAGCATACTTGGACATCCTCAAGAAATCAGAATCAAAAATTTTACATAAAGTTACAGCTATAAAACACGCACTTAAAGCGCAGGAAATAGGGGTCGATGCTGTTATTCTAGTGGGTGCGGAATGCGGTGGTCATCCCGGCGAAAATTTAATTCCGTCTTTTGTATTAGGTGCGAAAGCAAGGCAACATCTGAATATCCCTATGATTATTGGCGGAGGTATAGGAACAGGAGAACAGCTTTTAGCGGCTATTGCTCAGGGAGCGGATGGTATTCTTATGGGTTCGCGGATGCTGGTATCAAAAGAAATCTGGGCACATCGAGATTATAAGGAACATCTCATAAAACTGGATGAGAATAATACAAGTTCTGTGCTTTCTACTTTTGGGAATATTTATCATTGTTTAGATAATGATACGGCGAAAGCAGTAGCAGAGCTGGAATTGTCGGGTGAAGCGGACTTCGAAAAATATCGACATTTTGTTCAGGGAACATTACAAAAACAAGCATATGAAACTGGTGATTATAACAAGGGCTTATTGTCAATGGGCCCTGCGATCACTTTTGCAAATTCTATTGAGCTTGCGGGCAAAATTATTGAAGACATTGTTGAGGATGCCTACGGTGCTTACCTACAACTTTCAGAGAATGTAATTCATTTAGATCAAAGATCAACAAGAATCAAACAGGATGAGAAGAATGCTTTTTAAAGGAAAAACAGCAATCGTTACAGGTGCTTCACGTGGTATTGGGCGAGAAATAGCCCGCGCCTTCGCGATGGAAGGCGCAAACGTCCTCATTCAGGATTTGCAAGGGGCACATGATACTGCAGTTAGTCTTAGGCAAGACGGACTTTCCGTCACCGCAGTAGAGGGGGATGTTTCACAAAAAAAAGATATGTTGTTAATGGTCGAAATTGCCAAAGACAATTTTCAAGGTATTGATATATTAGTGAATAACGCAGGTATTTTCTCTTCTTTGCTACCGAAGAAAATAGAAGATGTTTCCGTTGAAGAATGGGACCGTGTAGTGGCAGTGAATGCCCGTGGCGTTTTTCTTTCTACGCAATCTGTTATTGCTTCCATGCGAAAAAGAGGTGGTGGGAAAATAGTTAATATAGCATCCAATTCGGCTCTTGGGGGGTTACCAAATTTTATTCATTATGTTGCCAGTAAAGGGGCAGTGGTTTCAATGACAAAATCATTAGCCAAAGAATTGGGTCAGGATAATATATTAGTCAATGCTGTTGCCCCCGGGTATACATTAAGTGACGGAACTTTGGCTAATCAGGAACAAATTGACCTTGTCCGGGAGGGGGCAAATTCTCGCCGCGCTCTGAAACGCGACCAAATTCCGGAGGATGTCATCGGGGCAATTCTTTTTCTGGCAAGCGAAAAGTCATCATTTATGACAGGGCAAATACTGTGTGTTGATGGTGGAACCTATATGTAAGTGTCTGAATAGCTATCACTTGATCATTATGTAAAAATGTATAGAATGATAATTCTGAATAATGTTAATTAATATGGAGCATAATTTATGCCTTGGGAAAAAGAATTTAATCGAGAAACCGCCTTATCGAGTGCCATGCAGGTCTTTTGGCAAAAAGGATACGAAAATACGACTATCAGTGATTTAGTAAAAGCTTGCGGAGCAAGTCGATATGGTCTTTACGATGAATTTGGCGATAAAAGGGGTCTTTATTTAGAGGCTCTTGATTGTTATCGGGATAAAATAGTCAATATGTATCTAGGTAAACTTGTTGAACCAGACGCGTCATTGCAAGATATTAAGAATTATTTCGAGCGGTTGATCAATCTTTCAGGGTCGTCTGGAGGCGCACTTGGGTGTTTAATGTGTATTACTGCCGTAAATTACGCGTTAAAAGATGAAGTCGCCGCTAAAAAGGTGAATAACTATTTTGATTTATTGAAGACAGTATTTCTTAGGGCCCTAGAAAACACTAAACAGAAAGGCGACTTGAGCACAGATAGAAACCTTGAAGATATTGTGATATTCCTTCTGGGGCTTGTTCAGGGTGGGGCCGTATTGGCAAGAACCGGTGTGGATATGGAAACTAAAAGATCATATTATACTGCAGGGTTGTCCATCCTTAATTAAATTCTCAAATTTCTTTTTATAGCAAAATAAAGATTTGAAATGATTTTATGTTTCAGAATATAAATTCTGGACAAGAGATATAAATCATGATAATGATCAGAATATAAAATCTGATCATTATCATGATTTAAAGGATGTAAAGAATACCTTCTTACATCCGCAAGTTTGATTTTCATAAAGGATATTTTGAATGAGCGAACCTACAGTCACTAAACCCGTTAAGCCAAGTTATGATCCTGTAATTTCAGCTGATTTTCCCTTTGAATCGAGGTTCATTGATGTGTTTGGATCAAAGATGCATTTCATTGATGAAGGCGAAGGCGACACTATTTTGTTTCTGCATGGTAACCCTACCTCATCTTATCTCTGGCGTAATATCATCCCTTATTTAAAACCACAAGGGCGAGTGATTGCGGTAGATTTAATAGGGCTCGGTAAATCCGACAAGCCAGACATTGACTATCGGTTTAAAGATCATTCGCGCTATCTTGAGAAATTCATAGAATTAATGGGTCTAAAGAATATCACGCTTGTGATCCATGATTGGGGGTCTGTTCTTGGGCTTCACTATGCGTCACGTCATGAAAATAATGTGAAGGGCGTGGCTTTTATGGAAGCATTTGTACCTCCTAATGTGCCGTTTTCCTCATATGAGTCAATGGGTCGTATTGCACCGGTATTTAAAAAAATGCGTGATCCGGATGTTGGACCGGAAATGATCATGGATTGTAATGTTTTCATAGAGGGGATTTTACCGGGATCGATCATGCGGGAGCTTACTGAGGTTGAGCATGATTATTACCGTGCACCCTTTCCCGATCCCAAAAGTCGAAAGCCTGTGTATGTCTTTCCCAATGAAATCCCCATCGCCAGAGAACCAGAAGGCACGGCAAAAATCATTGAAGATTATTCAAAATGGATGTTGAAAACTGATATGCCGTTTCTGCATGTTTACACTTCGCCCGGTTCATTTAATCCCCCATCAGTTGCGGAATGGCTGGCTTTTCATGTAAAGAATATGGAGACTTCCTTTGTTGGTGGCGGACTTCATTACATTCAGGAAGATCAGCCAGAAGCGATCGGGCGGGCAATTGCGGATTGGCGTAGGCGTTTATATGACAAACTATAATATGAATTAGGCCAGATTATCCAAGTGAAATATTGTGCGCCTTCGTAAACATTAAAAAGCCTCTCAAAATTTTTGAGAGGCTTTTATTATTCAATTAATTAGCTATTGTCTTTTAACCAGTTGGAAGCTGTCCACCATCGAGGTCCGGCAGTTTGGGCGAAGCTATCAATGCGTTTAACAATTTCGTCAAACCCAAGAGTTTTTGCAAAATGCATTGGTCCACCACGCCACCGAGGGAAGCCATAACCATTACAGAAAACCACATCAATATCTGAGGTACGTTGTGCAATACCTTCTTCTAAGATATTTGCTCCTTCGTTAATTAGAGAAAAAATACAACGTTCTACGATCTCATTGTCACTAATGTTACGTTGCTCAACGCCTATTTCCATCGCAGTATCCTTAATGAGGGTTTCGACAAAAGGATCTGCATTGCCACGTCTAACTCCGTCAGGGTAGGTATAAAATCCCATACCAGTTTTTTGACCCTTACGGTCCATTTCGACCAGTTTGTTATGTACTAGAAATGCCTTCCGTTCATATTGATTTTTGTCAAGGCTTTGACGCATGAAATATCCGATATCAAGGCCCGCAAGGTCGCTAACCGCGCAGGGTCCCATTGGCATACCAAAATCTGTTATTGCTTTATCTATTTGAGATGGGGTAGCACCTTCCAAAAGCAATAAACCTGCTTCCCGTTGATAGCCTTGGTACATTCGGTTGCCAATAAAACCATGGCATACACCGGATACAACACCTATTTTGCCGATTTTTTTACAGAGGATAAGTGCCGTTTGCAGAACATCTTTCGTTGTTTTATCGCAGCGGACAATTTCCAAAAGTTTCATAATATTGGCAGGGCTGAAGAAATGCAGACCCAAAACATCTTCGGGGTGACTTGTGCAGTTTGCAATTTCATTAACATTTAAATAGCTAGTGTTACTGGCTAAAATACATCCTTTTTTTGTGACACGGTCTAATTCCTTGAAAATGATTTCTTTTACAGACATTTTTTCAAAAGCGGCTTCGACAACCAGATCAACATTCGATAGATCATCATAACTTATGGTGCCGCGAATAGCCTTTATGCGCGCCTCTTTCGTGGCCCTATCGATGCGGCCTTTTTTACAATTAACCTCATAGATTTTCTCAATTCGAGCCATGCCAGTCTTTAAAGCATCAGGATTGATTTCCAGCAAGATGACATCGAAACCTGCGTCAGCAAAGCAGATCGCAATACCACCTCCCATGGTACCGGCACCAATAACGGCTATTCTTTTAATATTTCTGGGTGTAATGGATTTATCTATATCATCCACTTTTAAACTAGTGCGTTCTGCAAAAAACATATGACGTTGTGCATCAGACTGTGTTGAGTTTCTTCGTTCAACAAAAAGTTTTCTTTCCTTTTCCATGCCCTCAGCAAATGGTAGTTTAAAGGCTGCCTCTATGGCGTTCAAGCAGGCCTGCGGTGCTTCGAATCCACGATACTTTTTGGCAAACTCTTCGCGTTTTTGTTCAAAAAACATTTCTTCAACAGGGGCTAATAATTTATCACAAAGGCGTTTGTCAGTTAGCGGGTTATTTGCAATGTCTTTGGCAAACGTAACGGCATCCGATAGTAAATCGCCGGCACTCACTGTGTTTAAAATACCAATTGTTTCGGCTTGTGCGGCCTTTATCGGCTTGCCACTAGTAATAAGATCAATCGATGCTTCTGCTCCAATAAGTCTGGGTAAACGTTGGGTGCCGCCAGCACCGGGAATAAGACCCAGATTAACTTCCGGTAATCCGACCTTGGCGTTGACGTCGGCGATCCGATAATGAGACCCTAACGCAATTTCAAATCCACCGCCTAATGCTTGACCATGAATTGCCGCGATAACAGGTTTTGAACATTGCTCAATGGTGCTGACAACGTCTGGCAAATGAGGTTTTTCTGGGGGCTTGCCAAACTCTTTGATATCAGCACCTGCCATGAATGTCCGTCCTGCACATATGATAATGATTGATTGGACTGAAGTGTAATTTTCTGCTTCTTTGATACAGTTAACAATCCCTTGGCGGACATTTTGACTAATGGCGTTAACAGGTGGGTTATCCACCGTAATTATGGCAATATTACCCTTAAAATTTAAACTAACAGTTGGCATATATGGTTCCTTTATGTGGATACAGTTTTACGTAATAATTGATTTATGTTGAAACAGGGGATTATAACTTAAAAGCTATTATAATCATTGACAATATTAGTCAAAACTAAATAATGTACTAAACAGTAAAAAATAAATTTTGTGATTAAATCCAAGGAAAAATATGTCTTTTGAAACAATCCGCTTTGAAATTGAAAAAGGTGTAGCTTGGGTTACACTGAATAGACCCAAATGCCTCAATGCCATTAATGATCAAATGCTGAAGGAATTATCTTCGGTCTTAATTGAAGTTGATAAAAATAATAAAATTCGCTGTTTAGTACTTGCTGGTGAAGGCCGTTCTTTTTGTTCGGGTCAAGATCTGAATGACCGTAATGCACCAGGGGATGAACGTATTGATCTTGGAGAAACGGTTGGTAAAGGGTACAACCCCTTCTTGCGCCATTTTTATAATTTAGAAGTGCCAACAATCGCCGCTGTTAATGGCTTCGCAGCCGGCGCAGGTGCCAATATTGCCCTTGCTTGCGATATTGTAATCGCTGCTGAAGATGCAAAATTCATCCAGGTTTATTCAAATATTGGCCTTATGCCTGACGCAGGGGGGAGCTTTATTTTACCGCGTTTAGTAGGCATGGCAAAGGCAAAAGAACTTACATTTTCAGCACGCTCGGTTAAAGCTACAGAAGCAGTTGAAATGAATATGATCGCACGTTCAGTAACAGCTGAGGACTTGATTAATGTGGTACGTGAAATGGCTGAAGGGCTTGCAGTCAAACCAACCTACGGTCTTGCGAATACAAAAAAAGCCCTTCATGCGTCCTATTCAAATAATTTGGATGCTCAGCTCGATTTGGAGCGCGATTTGGTGCAAAAATGTGGATTTTCAGATGATTATGTAGAAGGTGTCTCTGCTTTTCTCGAAAAGAGAATTCCGAATTTTAAAGGCTGTTAAGTTACATTAACATATTCCCCACGATCAGGCTTCGCCAAAAGCTTCACAGATCATTCTTTGGTTGGAGCAAAAATTCATTTCGATGATCCTGTGGGGCTGTCGGACAGTTTCCAGTCTTCAAAAACAGAATAGATAATGTCCACAGAGGGTTTCAATGCCGACTCTTTTTCGCTGATACGGATAAATAATGTTTCTTGGAATTTTCTCAGTTCTGCATGTAAGGGGAATGCTTTTAAGAGCAGTCTGTTCATATGGTAATTTAATTTAGAACGATTGGTACAAAAAAGTTGACAGGAATTTTCTTATACCATACTGTAACGATCAGTACATATCATTGTGCGAATTCAGATATAAGGAAAATAAGATGCCCGATGAGAAAACGTTAACATTAGGGCCTGTAAAAATAGTGGGTAGCTTCCTCTCGCCAATGGTCCGTAAGGCGTTGGCTGTTCTGGATATAAAAAAAATTCCATATGAAATTGATCCTATTATCGCTTTTATGGGAAGTGAGGCATTTGGAAAGTTAAGCCCAGTTCGTAGAATTCCCGTTTTGATTGACAATGATATTACTGTGTCCGATTCTACTGTCGTTTGTGAGTATCTGGATGAACAATATCCTGAGCCAGCTGTTTATCCGAAAGATCCAGTTAATCGTGCCCGAGCTCGCTGGCTGGAAGAGTTTTCTGACACCCGGATGCAAGAAGTTTTTAGCTGGCATCTTTTTAATCAATATACCATTAACCCTTTGATGTGGGGGGAACCCCTGAATGAAGCTGTGGTCGAGCACGCTAAAACCGTCGAGATTCCGCATATTCTTGATTATTTAGAAGGCGTACTTCCTGAGGAAGGGTTTTTGTTCGGAGAAGTTAGCGTCCCAGATATTGCAATCGCTAACCACTTTCGCAACGCTTCGTTCGTTGGGTATAAGGCTGATGCGGAGCGTTGGCCAATAACGGCCAGTTTTGCTGAACGTGTCCTTGCCATTGAAAGTCTGAAAAAATTAAATCCCTATGAGGATAAGCTGCTGGAAACGCAACCGACCGAGCATCGTAAAGTGCTGGGCGAGATGGGAGTGCCTCTGGTTTCGGAGACTTTAGGGACCGACAAATCTAAGCGTGGTTTTATGATTATAAAATAGCGAAATTAAATAACGACGTTCCCCCGTACTCATAATAACAAAAAGGAAAATCTATGACTGGATCAATGGATGGTATTCGCGTGGTTGAGGCGACAATGATGCTCGCTGGGCCTATTGCCGCGCGAATTCTTGGCGACCAAGGGGCAGATGTAATCAAAGTTGAAGTGCCAAACGGTGGCGATGTTGTACGCGTAATGGGTCCAGCACGTAACAGTTTTTCCTCTATCTTTGCTAATGTGAATCGCAATAAACGCTCTGTCACATTAAACCTGAAAAACCCAAAAGGACTGGACTGGATGATGAAGTTGGTGGCAACAGCAGACGTATTTATCCAGAATTTTCGCCCCGGTACAGTCGAGCGTATTGGTTTGGATGAGGCAACGCTTCGAGCTATCAAGCCGGACCTTATTTATGTTTCTATAAGCGGTTTTGGCGAGACGGGTCACTACGCAGATAAAAAGGGATACGATCCTGTGATTCAGGCACTTTCCGGCCTCGCGTCAATACAGGCTGATGGTGCTACCGGGCGACCGGGTATGGTTCGTCTTGTAATACCTGACAAAATAACCGGCATGACGGCTGCACAGGCCATATCTTCAGCCCTTTTTGCGCGCGAACGTACAGGCAAAGGGCAGCATGTTCGAGTATCCATGCTAGACAGTGTCATTGCCTTTCACTGGCCCGAAGGTATGGCAAGCCACACTTGGGTGGGAAAAGGAACGGAGGCTCGTAAAGCACGTATAGCACAGGATTTGGTGTTTCAAACCGCAGACGGTTTTATTACATGCGGTGCGAACTCGGACGTTGAGTGGGTAAATCTTTGCAATGTACTTGAGCGATGGGATTTACTAGAAGACGATAGATTTAAAACACCGGCGAGCCGGATGCAATATGCACCCGAACGATTGGTAGAGATGCAAAAGACTCTCCTTGATCGGACCAACACTGATTGGCTCGATCTTTTGGAGGCCGCAGATGTGCCTTGTGCACCAATCGTCGAACGCGATCACTTGCACGAGGATATACAAGTCGTAGAAAATGGAATTCTTGTTGAAAGCAAACATCCTGTTGGAGGTGATATGCGCCAAGCACGACCTCCAGAAATTATGGATGGCACCCCCAGTGAACTACGTCGCCCTGCCCCCAGTCTTGGTGAACATACTGATGAGGTTTTAACAGAGCTCGGTGCCAGTAGCGACGACATTGAACAACTACGCGCTGAAAATACGATTATATAGAGCGGGGAACGAGGAGATGTACAATGGATGTTAAAGTTGCGCTTATTCAAAAACCTCCAGTTCTTCTTGATCTTAAAGCTTCAATAGAATGTGCGGTCGGTTTGTTGAAGCAGGCGGCGGCTGAAAGCGCAGAGCTTGTGGTGTTTCCAGAGGCGTACCTTTGTGGATATCCAGCTTGGATATGGCGACTAAGGCCTGATCAGGATATGGCGCTTGGTAACAAAATTCACGCTGCTTTACGCCTAAACGCTGTAAATATTGCCGCTGGTGATCTTATTCCAATCTGCAAGGTTGCAGCCAAGCACGGAATGGTCGTGGTTATGGGGATGAACGAGATTGATATCGAGTTCAGTGGCACAACTCTCTTTAACACTGTGGTCGTGATCGGGTCTGACGGCGCTATTTTAAATAAGCATCGTAAGTTGATGCCTACCAATCCGGAACGCATGGTTTGGGGATTTGGTGATGGGGCTGGTTTAAGGGTTGTTGAAACACCCGTAGGCCGTATCGGCAGCCTGATCTGTTGGGAAAACTACATGCCGCTGGCCCGCCATACGCTTTATGCGCAAAACGTCGAGATTTATGTGGTGCCAACTTGGGACCACGGTGAAACCTGGCTGGCTTCTATGAACCATATTGCACGCGAAGGGGGGTGTTGGGTTTTGTCAGTCGCAATGGCGTTAAAAGGTTCTGACGTGCCAGATGATTTTCCTGGGCGCGACCTTCTGTTTCCCGAAGCAGATGAATGGATATGCCCAGGCGACGCTGTTGTGATAAAGCCATTTGGCGGCATTGCCGCGGGACCTCTCCACAAGAAAAGCAGTATCTTATTTCCCACGATAAATACCGAGGCTGCACGAAGGTCGCGAAAGACGCTCGATATTGCAGGACATTACGGACGTCCTGATATTTTTCACTTGGAAGTCGATAGACAGAAACGAAAACCAATCAGATTTGTTGAGGATGAAATGGGAAGTGGGGTTGAAGAATGATTGATTTCTATTATTGGCCAACACCAAATGGCTGGAAAGTTGCCATCATGCTAGAAGAGGTAACAGCACGTTACAACACTATTCGAGTCGACATCGGCAAAGGCGATCAATTCCAACCCAATTTTGTTAAAATCAGCCCGAATAACCGCATGCCCGCTATTGTCGATCATGATGTAGAGGGGCGACCTGTATCGATATTTGAATCTGGTGCCATTTTGTTTTATTTGGCGGAGAAATATGGTGTGCTTATACCTGAAGATCCAGTTGGCAGAAAAGAAGCATTGGAATGGCTGTTTTGGCAAACTGGCAATCAGGGTCCAATGGCCGGTCAGTTGAGTCATTTTGTTAATTATGCGCCAGGCGATCACATCTATTCTAAAAAACGTTATGCAAACGAGTACGCCCGTTGTTTGGGGGTGCTTGAGCAACGGTTGAAAACACGCGAATTTATTCTTGGGAATACCTACTCAATCGCAGATATTATCTGCTGGCCATGGGTGTTGATCGCGAAACCATTAGGCCAGTCACTTGCAGAATTTCCTGAGGTTAGCAGATGGCGAACCACCATCAAATCGCGGGCTGCCGTGCAAAGAGGTGTCGATTTGGGGAAGGACTACAGGCCGGCATCGCAACCCGATGAGCATGCGCGCGAAAGACTATTCGGTCAGTTACCAAAAAATATGAATTGAAAGGATTGAAACGGGTAAAGAGCGAAGGCAACATTGTACCCGATGAAAACCATCTGTATTGCCGCGAACACTCTCCAATAATGCTGAGCTAAAAGAATATCAGACAGACTATGACCACATCAGCGCATTTAAAAGGCGGCGGCTTGTTATTTCTTCATGGACTATTCAAGCAGGACGGAAAACACACAGCGGTCGGCAATCAAGCTTTTGATGAGAGTTTGCAGATGCAAAATCCTCTTTGAGGAAAACGAGAGCCTGGCGGAAGATAATGGGCTTAAATTGGAGTATAGAATCGAGATTCCTGAAAATAATTTGTCGTTAAGTTTTACGAAAATGAGCATATAAATCCCGTTTTATAGCGTGTCTTTGTTGGTATTGTAGTTGCCTGTCTTTTAAGTTCTCCAAAATCGACGCATTACGTTATATACTGATCAGTATAAAATAATTGACATCCATGCTTCTTCGACATATTGTACCAATCAGTATATAATGTAAACTGAGATGGTGCAATTGTCGGAAGTTGGGTATTTGTCAACAGAATCCAATAAATGTGAAATGTTCAGTCACCCTAATGAAGCGAATCAAGGATTAAAAAATGGCATATGATTTTTATTGGATAAGTGGCAGCCCTTACGCTTGGACTGTAATGTTTGCAATGGAGCTAAAAGGGCTTGAATATAACTCACAAAGACTAGATCTAAGTAAACGTGAGCACAGAGCACCGGAATTTTTGGCGATTAACCCCCGAGGAAAAGTACCTGTTCTCAAAGATGGAGACACAGTGATTTATGAAACAATTGCAATACTCGCTTATTTGGACAAGAAGCACTCAGAACTACCATTATTTGGAACCGATTTAGCGGAAACCGGGTTGGTCTGGCAGCGAATTTCCGAAATACTGAGTTATGTTCATAGTCCAATTGAAGTTGGAATTACGCGTCCGTTGTTTCAAGGGAAAGCTGCGGAAAGCGGACTAGCAATACAGCAGGCAGCGAAACTAGCACACATTTCGCTGGAATGGTCAGAAGAAATTTTATCGCGTTCAGCATATTTGGCAAATGACACTCTGTCAGCTGCCGATATTCTCTACATGCCCTTTATTCAAGGTTTCTTGCGGGCGGTATCTCGGCAAGACGCTATAGAACTGGATCTTGGGTTTCTGCCTCTCATGAAAAAGTATCCAAACCTAAACTCTTGGCTGCAGCGTATGGAGATTTCGCCCGGTTTTAAAAAATCATATCCACCACATTGGCGAGAATAATGTTTCCTTGGCGACAACTGGCGAGCGTAGTTTGCGCTCAACCGTTAGCCAGTATGTAAAGAGGCGGTATGAATAGCAAGTTTCTGCAACCGTTTCTTGGATATATTAGCTTTCGCCATAACGATAACGCCTACAATTAATGCTACTACTTCATCAGCTTTGGTTTGAAAGTCAGTATGTGGAGGTAATTCACCTTCACTTACTGACTTTTTGAACCGTCGAACCAGTCCCGTTTGTAAACTACTCAGAGCATCATCAAGGGTTGATCTGGTATTGTCATTATGTTGGTAACCTTCGAGTAACGACAGGACTATCAGGCAACCACCTGGATGGGAGGGGCTGAAGTGAAGTGTAATTGCTTCCTCAATAGCTCTTTGTATGACTTGCCTTATTGTTGGTGCCTCATCAATAGCCTCAAGGAACTGCGATAATTCATTGCCTATATAGTGCTCAAGAGCTTTATCAAACAATGCTCGTTTGTTTCCAAAAGCATTGTAGATGCTTGTCCTTTTAAGCTCTAATGCGTCTTCCAACGCTTGTATAGAAGTGCCTTCATAACCTCTTTCCCAGAAGGTATGCTTGGCTTTTGTCAAAGCGTTGCTTTCGTCAAAATCTTTATGTCTCGGCATTCTTAATTCTCCAGAATTGATGCATTATATATTATACTGATCGGTAAAAAATAATTGACATCTTCATTTCTTATGGTATTGTACTGATCAGTATACAACATAAATTGAAATGTTGCAATTGTTGGAGAATGAAAATTGGATACCCTAATAAATGTGGAATAGCCAATCGGCCCGAATCTTCATATGACGACAGACATCATGCTGAGAAAAAGAGACTAGAAATGATCATTGAGAAGATAGAAAATCAGTTGTTTCGCAAAGTTGCCCCCTTCACAATTCGCCATATAAAACGACCGGACCTTAACTCAAAAGAACCGCTTGTCAAACGCGTATTCGATCAAGCTGGTCGGGAGTTTCAAGCAGCACCCCCAATAACGTTACATTTTCCCGATCCGTCATTGATGGCAGGTATATGGAGTGCAACACGTGAAAGTTTCATAATAAATGCGAACGGTCGAGCAATGCGTGAGGCTGTTGCCGCCGCTGTGTCCGAACTCAACGAATGCCCTTATTGTGTTGATGTGCATACAGCAATGCACGCCAGCGCAAATGGTAGTCGTCATCTGCCAGATAGTAATTCTGATAGTGATAATTCGTCAGTAGCACGCGCCTATAAATGGGCTCTCTCCACTCTTGACCCCGATTCTCCCTTACTGCAGTATCCGCAAATTGCAATCGCTGACACTCCTCAGGTTTTTGGGACAGCAATCTGCTTCCACTACACCAATCGAATGGTCAACATTTTTCTTGATAAGGCTCCCATGCCTATGCCTGCTGCAAGCAGTAAATTTATGCGGGCTTTTTCGCGTGCGTCTCTTAGGTTCTTTGGTAAGCGTATGGTAAAATTAGACGGGGTGCCTGGCGATTATATTATGGAAGCCGAGAATGTAGTGCTTCCGGAAGAATTTTCCTGGGCGCATTCGAATCCTTATGTGGCGGGTGGCCTTCTTCGGTTTTCACATGCTGCGGAAATGGCGGGTTCTGAGGCTGTCCACAAAGATATTCAAGAGCTCGTGCTTTTGCATTTGGACGCATGGAACGGCGAACAAGTTGGACTTGGCCGTGGCTGGGTAGAAGAATTGATCTTGCCATTAGACAAGAAACTTCAACCAGCGGGCAGACTGGCGCTTCTGGCGGCGCGCGCTTCTTGGCAAGTGGACAAGGAAATTATCCGAGAGTTCAGGCAATTTAATGAAGGCGACAAAGCCCTTATTCAAGTGGCTGGATGGGCTTCTTATGCTGCTGTTAAGAAGATCTCTGGGTGGTTTAATACTCCCACTGATCAGCAATGATAATAATTTAAACATATTAATTTAAACAAAGGAAAAAGATAATGAATATACCAGTTGAGTTATGGGCATTTTTAGGATGTGGGGTCATATTGGTTTTCTCCTTGCAAGTGCAGGCGATACACATGATTTTTCATCATGGTATCAAGTTTTGGCTTTCGGCGCGCGACCAACCGAAAGAAGGCGTGATGGCAGGTAGACTGGATCGTAATGCAAGAAACAACCTCGAGGGTGTAGTGATGTTCGCCCCCCTGGTTGTTTTTGCAGTATCGGCGGGTATTTCAAATGATTGGACGCGGTATGCTGCCGAAACCTATCTTATAACACGGATAGTTTTTCCGTTCATCTATGTTTCAGGGGTGCGGGTTGTTCGCACGGTCTTGTGGGGCATAGGATTAGCGTCTCTTTTTGCTTTTTTCTACGGGCTTACGTTAGGACTGAATTAGTTCTTAACCAAAACGATTGTGTCTGAAAGGTCTCATATGCTTTTCAAGGTTAACGCGCATCCCCCGTGAGAACGCACAGTTAAAAACTAAATATAATTTCTAATCAGGAGCGTTAAAATGTCGATCAGCCATCAAGAAAAGAAACTTCCCCAACCTGAAATTTCTGCAGATTTTCCTTTTGAAAGTAAGTCGATAGACGTCTTGTCTTCGAAAATGAACTACATTGACATCGGGGAGGGAGATCTAATTCTCTTTATCCATGGAAACCCGACATCAAGCTATCTGTGGCGAAACGTTATTCCACATGTAGAAGGCTTCGGTCGCGTGATTGCGGTGGATCTTATCGGGATGGGGCAATCAGATAAGCCTGAGTTAAGTTACAGCTTTGCCGACCATTATCACTATGTAGAAGCATTCATCGCTAAGCTTGGACTTAAAGACATCACATTGGTTCTTCACGATTGGGGGACCACGCTCGGATTTGAATATGCGCGTCTACATGAGGGTAACGTAAAACGTATTGCATTTATGGAGGGAGCCGTTCCTCCGGCACTGCCCATGCCGAGCTTTGATGCAATGGGGCCGGAAGGTGCTGATGTGTTCAATGGTTTTAAAACGCCAGGACAAGGTGAAACGATGATCTTTGAAAACAATGTGTTCATTGAGCAGATTCTGCCAGGTTCTATAAACCGGACACTAGATGAAGAAGAGATGAACGCTTACAGGGCTCCTTATCTCAACAAGGAAGCGCGCAAGCCACTGTTGGCTTGGCCACGCGAAATTCCTGTAGCCGGCAAGCCCGAGGAAATGGTTGAGACAATGAACAAGATCGGCAGATTCATCGATAAAACGTCTCTGCCGTTTCTTCTGATTTACGCGTCTCCCGGCATCATGTGTCCGCCCGAATTGATCCCGCTGATTGTTGAAAAGTATAATAACATCGAAACCCATTTTATTGGACAAGGGTTACACTATTTACAAGAAGACCACCCCGTAGCCATTGGTCTTGCTGTTTCAGACTGGATACGCCGTACGAAAATTTAAAACTCACGAATTCAACATGTCACTACCAAGCCTATCCCATTGCCTATATTGAAGGCGGTATGGTTGAGATGCGCGAACGGTATCCCATTGATCTCGAAAAACTAAAATCTGAGAAAGAGTGTAATCACTCAACAGACGGATATTTTGATATTCCCGCGATAAATAAATAGTGCGCATGTATTGGTCTTGACCGTTTGCCGACTGACTGATGGGTCAGAATTTTCTTCATCTGGTTCTGATATGTCGGTGGAGCCTTGATCAACTTCGTCATTGCCCGCTAACTCTGTACCTTCCATATCTTTTGGATACTAGAGTATGCGTTCCTCTTCTTCCCATTGGGGTACCGCTGTATTTCATTGCTCAAGCTCTTGTGAATAAATTTTTTCAATAACTCGTCTTTGTAATCTTCGACCAGCAAATTCGCTTTGATTGGACAGGGCAAAAAAATAATTGACAAACTACCAAACGTTAGGTAGTCATGATTGTCACTTAAAATGAAAAGGAATAACCTTATGACTGAAGAACTATACTGGCTGACTTTAACGGCTCTTATGACTGGTCTTTTCTGGACCCCTTATATCTTAAACCGTTTTGCCGAAATCGGGATTATTCCGGCTCTTGTCAACCCGAATGTCGAACCGACACCGGAGGCACCATGGGCTGGCCGCATGATGAAAGCTCACAAAAACGCCGTCGAGAACCTTGCCGTGTTTGCACCATTGGTTCTGGTGGTACATTTGAGCGCAACTTCAACATCCCTAACGGCTGCGGCAGCGATGATTTACTTTTTCGCGCGTCTTGTTCATTACATTGTTTATACGCTGGGGGTTCCGGCCATGAAAACCGTAATGTTTTTAATTGGTTTTGCCTGTCAGATGATCTTGGGGTTTACCATTCTTGGTGTTTTACAATAATTTTAAAAAAAGGAAATTTTAATATGAAGATTTATGAATTTAAAGCATTTTCGAACCCGCGCCGTGTGCGCATGTTTTTGGCTGAAAAAGCAATTGATATTGACTATGAACAAATTGATATCCCCGGCGGCGATCACCATAAGCAGCCGTTTATTTCAAAAAACCCGTGGGCGGCAGTGCCGGTTCTGGAATTGGATGATGGCACTTTCATTAGTGAAACCGTGGCGATTTCCCGTTATTTTGAAGAATTGCAACCCGAACCGGCTTTAATGGGCAGCACCCCCAAGGAAAAAGCCGTAATTGAAATGTGGCAACGCCGCGTTGAAAGTTCGATTTCAAATGCCAATACAAACTATTTCCATCATGCAACCGACGGCTTGGGTGACAGTGGACGTTACCGCAACAAGCAATGGGGCGAAAAAAATGCCGAAATATCGTTTGAGGGTTTTAAAAAGCTGGACAAACAACTTGAAAGTAATAAGTTTGTTGCGGGTGTGTCTTATTCTATTGCCGATATTACTGCCCTTTGCGCAGCTGATTTTGCGTTATCCTTAAAGATTATATCGCTGGATGATTTCCCCCATGTAAAACGTTGGTATGAAAATGTATCAAACCGGCCGAGCGCAAAAGCCTAACAAGGAAACAATATATGGATAAAGAAATTGTAATAATTGGCGGGGTCGGTTGCGGTTCCGGTTTTAGCAAGTCCCTCATACAAAAATTACTTAATAAGGAATTTTACATTGTGGCAATCGCCCGTAGTGATAGCGGAAAAGAAGAGCTTGTAAATACTTTTTCGGATAATCCTGATGTTGAATTTGCCTGGGGTGATTTGAACGATGCCGCCTTTCTGGAAAATTTACTGGATCGGATGGAAAAAAATATCGGCGTTGTAAGCGGCTATATTCACAATCCGCTGATTATTGCATTGCGCCCGTTTCTTGAATGCAATGTGCAGGATTTTGAAGACAGCTGGGATGTCATGGTCAAAACCGCGGTGACGGTATCCTCAATATTGTTGCCATTAATGTTGGCACGTAAAAAGGGCACATTGATCTTTACCGGAGCTACCGCCTCGGTAAAGGGCAATGCCGGCTCGGGGCCGTTTGCGGTGGCTAAATTCGGCCTGCGCGCGTTTTCGCAATCTTTGGCCCGGGAATTTTCACCTCAAGGGGTTCATATCGCCGATGTTATCGCCGACGGTATTATAACCGGCAATCGGGCGCAGCAAACATTCAATATACCCGAAGATAAATGTATCAAGCCGGACGCTCTGGCCGATGCCTATATCAATCTTATTGAACAGGATCCTACATGCTGGACTCAGGAAATGGATTTACGTCCAGCTCGTGAAAATTTTAAAAAACCGGAAAGCAGACAAGATGGAAATAAAATGGCGAAGATATGACCATAAACAGTAACACAGCCGACCGCATTCTCGATGCCGCACAGGAGCTAATCCAGCGGCGCGGCTATAACGCCATCAGCTTTAATGATATTGCCGAACAGGTCGGTATTAAAAAACCCAGTATTATTCATCATTTCCCGTGCAAGGCGGCATTGGGCAGAGCGGTGATCAAACGTTATCGCGAGCATCTAGCCACAAAGCTCGACGGCGTTGCAAACGCCGATGATAAATCTGCGGTGGACGCATTTGATGTTTATTGTACGCCCTATACGGATCTTGGTACGGGAAGTGATAAAATCTGTCTGTGCGGCTCTTTGGCCGGGGAATTTATGGCCTTGCCCAAAGATATGCGAAATGAGGTTTCAATTTTTTTTGAAAGCCATATTAAATGGCTTGAAAACATTCTGGCGCAGGGCAAAAAAACCGGCGAATTTATATTCGATGACCCGCTACCGATGATGGCTCAACTTATCCTTGATTCCCTGCAAGGCGCCCTGATCGTAAAACGCGCCACCGCAAACACTCACCACCTACATAACGTCATCCGCACCTTAAAGGCAAAACTAAACCCTTAACTCAAAACAACAATCTACTTGGCGTTGGAATATCGGCGAAGTCTTTGTAAAGATAAATGGCAAGCACGTTACTTATGGCGTGTCGTAGATCATGAAGGTGAGGTACTTAATGCTGTTGTCACGACGGTGTGATAAGAAAGCAGCACTGAAAGTATTGGGGGCTCTCCTAAAACGCTATAGATGACCGATGGCTATAGTTACTGACAAGTTCAAAACTAATAATGCTTCAATGAAAGACCATGGGTATCAATTTAAACAAGAAACGGGTGACCGCCTCAACAATCGAGCGGAAAACCGCAGAAAACTCACGTTTAGCACATTTTCTAACACATTAAGTTTATATATTTGAAATTATTGTTTAATATCAATAGTTTAACTATATACATATCAGGCTCATAACCTGAAGGTCGTTGGTTCACTACAAACCCCACCATCAAAAAAAAAAAGGTACAAACGGGGCCTTTTTTTATTTATAGTGGGGTTATGAGTGAACCAAAAGGTTAGGCCGGAAAGACAAT
>JAJFKL010000041.1 GCA_021773235.1 Gammaproteobacteria bacterium
GCACTTCGTTGTGTTGATATTGTTCGTCCTTATCATGAACTTGAATATGTATCTGCATGCAAGGAATTGGATGTCGATATTTTCGTTATTGGAGAAGATTGGGGCGACAAACCTCATAATCTAGATGTGGAGTTTTACTTAAAAAATAAAGGGAAAAAAATTGTTCAAGTTGATTATAACTCCCGAACTTCATCCACTAGAATAAAACAAAATGTTAAAGATCAGCCGCATCGAAGCACGCATAGAGAACAACTTATTGTCCATTAGTCACCGTTCTCCTCATTAGTATTGTTTATAAGTTAACGTTAGCTGACACCATTAATTGCGCTCTCTTTCATTCAAGTAGTTCATCAACACCATATAGGTGAAGCCCCATAACGGCTTCTCACCTAAACGTATGTAGGGAAACTCACGCTTATCATATTCTGGGGCGATCACACCTTTGTCGTGATTATCCGGATTGCTAAGAAAAGACAACTCCAGCCAACATGCCGTTGCGATCTCAGTCTCGTCTAGAGTAAGGTCTAGTCGTTCAGGGATTTCCCATAGAAACGGCGCAACAATAACTGGATGTTTTTGCAGGCGACCAGCTTTTGATATTGGTAAAGCTCGTTCGTAATGTTCAGGTGGCAAGTGACAGCCACACTCTTCCAGGACTTCGCGTTGACAGGTTGCTAATAGATCAGTATCTGACTCATCCACCTTACCACCCGGAAAGGCCCACTGTCCCGACCATGGGTCAGAGTCATGATCCGCCCGGCGTACCAACAATATTGACGGCGACTCGCGCGTGACAACAAGGGCCACCGCCGCACTTGGATGTTCATTCTCATTAATTTCATTCACAGTCATACTTTATCTAATACTGATAAAAAAGAGTACTGCATGTTAATGATGTAGCAGAAACAATGAGATTTTTTGAGAATAAAAACGAGAAAGGTGAGAACTGAGCCGTGTCTGTGTTTTATCTTAGTTATCCCAGCTCAGGATTAAAAGAGCGCATGAGACGATACCAACCGTAACTCATAGCGAGTGCAAGAGGTAATACAAGGACAACCGCAAATAATCCCTTTTCACCACCACGAAAACCGCCCTGAGCATTAGCATGAATTTCAAACATCTCTGGATATATCATCTCAAATAACCAAAGATTCGCTACTATGCCAAAGAAAAAGACAGGTACGGCTAATAAACAGAAAATTGCTTTGAAAAAGAGTGGCATTTCAATATTTCGCCAGAGGATCACTGTGACAATAATATAAATGCAAAACCCTAAACCATATATGACGTCATAACTCATGTATGAATGAACTCTATATTAAACTGAGATTCTCATCGTATCGACTTTTTACTGGAAACCTTTAAGTATTTCTGGCTAGAGTGATAAAGGGTTCTAGCCCCATAACTTTTCTTGCTGTAATCAAGCCAACCTATACAGAATCGGCATTGCCACAATATTGTTTACTGTGAAATTTTTTAGTACAAAATTATTTAAACTTGGTTTGAATATTAGTGAGGGTAAGACATCGATAAGCTTATCCCATCTACAATGATTGACCAGATTGTACTGAGAGCCACCTTCAACTGGTTGTATTGGTGTAGAGTTTGTCAAATTAGCTTTTGCAGTCCACCAACCGGCCGTGTATTCCCATACATCCAGCAAGGTCTGAGTATCTTCCGTATAAAAATAGTTAAATAGAAAAATACCATTTGAGTCCTTACTAACCTCATCAATCCGATTAGCATTTTTTGCAACCATTGAATGTGTATATGTGGCTTCTTCATTAAGAAGGTGTTCAATTTTTTTGACCTCAGACGAATCCCTCACCGTTAAAGCATCATCAACGGAGATACATTCAATAAGAATCACGATATCGAATTTAGCAAGATGGACGTCATAGCCCTTTTTCTCTATCAGTTCCAAGCCTGGTTTTGCACCTGGTGGAATAATAATCGCGTCAAACAGATCCGCTCGTCGAACCGAGGAAGATGATGATTTTAATTCACCACAAAGTTCTTTAAGTTCAGCGAGTAGTGCACTTTTAGAAGCGCTATTAGATAAAAAAGGACGAGGTATTTCTACTTCTGCAGCAAGTTGTATATATCCATACGAATTAGGCGGTTTAATCATGCCTTGTTCTTTAATACTATGTGCAAGGTGAGAATTAACAATTTCCATATGAATAACCTCAGTATATTTTTGTTGAATATGCCTGATTGTAAACAAATAAAAAGGCGCTGACTCCCTTAGTTTTGTTTAATTTTCCTAATACATAGAATTATCATTTTTTGATCCCCCGGGGATTTCCTGCATCGAATCCCAATGTTCGACAATTTTTCCGGCTTCATCAAAACGAAAAAAATCCATCGTCACATACTGTTCGTCGCCAGGCCACGTTTGATGAGTATGGAGTGCGACAAGATCACCCTCCGCAACCGCGCGTATAAACTCGATACTCTTGCCAGGGTAACCTTTTGCCATCTCGTCAAAGTAGTCGATAAATGCTTGCTTGCCATCGGCAACCAATGGATTGTGCTGTATGTATTCAGCGCCGACATAAAGATCAACTGCTTTGGATGGGTCGCCCAAATAGGACGTTCGATAAAATTCAATCGCGTTGCGTTTATTTGATTCCAAATCGTGTTCCATTCCACTCTCCCGTAATAAACCTGTTCCCTATCACACTATGCATGGTTGTAAATTACCGGCATTTTTCCTTTCCATGTATCCCATAGATCTGAGTTGACGACTAGATTTGACATGAAATTTGCGACGTTAATTCGGCTAGTTGATCCAGCATCAAAAATAGGATTTCTAGTCGGTGAGGGATGAATATCATATTCGCTAACATTGTCTTCATCTGTAAGGCCATCCGGACGGACTGCCACCCATTCAATGCATTTGTGTGTTTGTCCAACATGAAGTCGAAGAAAATCAGCCGCCTCTTCATTATCTACATGTGGTGGCAGCAATAAACGCAAAAGCGATATAACAAATAGTTGCGAAAGTGGCGGTTTCTCAGGGATATCACGATTACTGTTGCCTGTTGTATTCATCAGGATAATCTTAACTTTCTTATCTGCGTCAATAGATTCCAGGATGCGTGATATTTTTTCTATCGTGTTTGTAACTAATAATCTCGGTTTACCAAACATACCTTTGAAAGTTAATTTATGTCCTAAGCAAGAAAGTACGGCATCACAGCCTTCGAGGCAGATAGCGAGATCGTCCTCTGACATGTCAGAAATGTTTGCCCTAATTAAATCCAAATTTGGCTGTATATCATTTGCCTGTGAAAATGTGCTTGTAGCACGAACAATAGCGACAACCTTAATATCCTGTTGCAGCAGTTGTTGCACAAGTAATTTACCAGTGGCCCCGCTTGCTCCTACGATTAATACTTTTTTCATATTGTTCCTGTGATGATTGAATTAATAGATCTAAAACCGTTAATAAGCTTCCATCAAAGTCAGAAGTTTTTCTGGACTATCCTCAACCAGTAACATTTCGCGATGATACGTTTTTACAAATTGTTCTTCTACAGCATGATCTAAAAAAGAACATAACTTATCGTAATAACCGCCAACGTTGAGCAAGCCACATGGTTTTTGATGAAAGCCCAGTTGCGACCAGGTAAGCACTTCGAATAATTCTTCTTGAGTACCCAAGCCACCGGGAAGTGCAATAAACCCATCGGAGAGATCCATCATGACTTGCTTTCTTTCGTGCATCGAACCGACGACTTTTAGCTCTGTTAAGCCGTTATGAGCGACCTCTTTATTGGCCAATGCTTGAGGTATAACGCCTATCACTTCACCGCCGACAGATAAAACCGCATCTGCAATCTCGCCCATAATACCGACACTGGCCCCACCATAAACCAGGCCAATACCACGGAGTGTTAGTACTTTTGCAAGACTACGCGCTGCGTATGCATACTCAGGCCGTTTACCAGTACTTGAACCACAATAAACACATACCTTTTTCATGAAAAATACTTAGATTGTTGAAATTCACACCTAGAATAACATTGCTAATTACCAAACACTGCAGCGGTTTTTTACTAATTAAAGGGCTCTCCACCCTAAAAAACAGCTGTTTTTCAGAAAAATGACCTAAAAAGATAGTCTTTCCGGGCGGAAATCTATAAGGTGCGGTCATTAGTAAAAATTTGTAGCGGTTCCCGGTAGTTTAGACGCAATGTAAAAGCAGCCTCTTCCGTAACAGTTCCACAACAATTTACATGCTAATACATTGTTTTATAAATAATTTAAGGGGTATCCAAAAATGGCTACAGGTACAGTAAAATGGTTTAACGATAGTAAAGGTTTTGGTTTTATATCACCATCTGATGGCAGCGCTGATGTATTTGTTCATCATAGCTCTATACAGGCGGATGGTTTCAAGTCTCTAGCCGAAGGACAAAGCGTGAGCTTTGATACCGAGCAGGGTGAAAAAGGACCTAGTGCAATCAACGTAGTTGCACAATAGAAAAAATCAGACAGTTTTGCCTACATGGATTTAGGTAGTAGAGCGACACAAGAAGCAAAACCGAAAATTGTCTTGAAAAGCCTCGCAACTGCGAGGCTTTTTTATTTCTGTAACAATAAACACGCTGTCCTTATCAATCTTCCTTTGGCCTCCAGCCAACTTAAAATTCATATTTTGCAATAAGAAAAAAAGCATCTATAGTTATAGACATATGATATCAAATCTATTTGATGTTTATGGCCGTCAACACAAAGCCTGTTGATAATCAGCCAATCGTTATTGACTATCTGGGAAGAAACCCAAATTTCTTTCTAGACAACCCTACTCTGCTCTCAAAACTAAACCTCCCACATATTAATGGAAGAAACATCAGTTCATTGATCGAATACCAGGTTGACCATTTAAGAAAAAATGAGCAATTACTGAAAACGCAACTAGAAACATTAAGCAAAAATCAGGTTCAAAGTGATCGGTTGGCAGATGAAGCCTATAGACAGTCCTTTGCATTAATGGATGCCACATCTATAGAATCGCTTTACGACACCTTGTTTCTATTCCTAAAACGCGAGTATCAATGTAGCCATTTAATGATATTTTTCTTTGCCGAAAAACGGCCTTATCAGGACTATCGCAATCTTCGATTCAAACCAATTCATTCAAAATTACGCTATTTATTCTCGGGACTGTATAACATCAACAAACCACTATGCGATAGCCTTCCATCAGAATACATAGACATATTGTTTGGCGAAGAATCGAATAAAATAAAATCCACTGCTTCTCTACCGATAAACAATGATGAACCGCTAGGTTTATTTATATTAGGTAGTCAGGAGTACAATGCATACCGACAAGGATTTTCAATTAGCCTATTAAATCATTTAAAAAACGTATTCGTAAAACAGTGTAATACGCTACTTAGGTAATTTAAAAATAAAGAGTGATTTATTAAAAACAATTACAGGGTTCTGTAAGAACTCCGCATATCTAGCGGTGCAAAGAAAAAGTTATTTTGCGGCAAAAGTCCTTGCAACTTCAAAGGCCTTTTCGTGATCAATATAGATTGGTTTATCTGATTCCCGCATCATTTCAAACAGCCGGTGATGAACTTTGTTCTTTATATGACCAATCTTCAAAGCACCTATACCAACGGCCTTTTTCGGTGTAAAACCGAGTTCCTTGCCCATATCATTAATACCAACCCCTTCAATACCCTCGGGCGGAACAGCGTTTGCGTCTGTCGCAACTATCAACTCTGGCGCTTGTTGCAATTGAGATTTGGAAACAACCTGGAGTCCTGCCTTTGCTGCATTGATTATGACATCTGCTGTCTCTAATAATTTTTCAATAGCCTCATCCGAACCAATATTCTCACCCTGCATATTTACCTCAAAACGTGCATTATATTCATCCGCTATCGCTTGTCCGACTTTCTTTCCCCGTGTACTGCCAAGATAGACCTCCGCACCACATTTTGATGCCAGGATACCGGAACACACACCAACCGGCCCGGTTCCTCCGAGTATATGAATTTTCTTGCCTTCCAGTGATTCGCTTGTTATGTTTTTTACCCAGACTTCTACACAGGCCACCATTGCCGCTGCCGTTGTAATTGCACCACTTGGATCAGCAAATATTGATACCTCAAATGGTGGGAACATAGCGGCCTTAGCACGGTAAAACATGTCTATGGCTAAACCATAATCACGACCACCAATAAAAATACCCGTGCGTTGCGAGCCTTGTGAGTAGATAAGATCTTGTGTCAGGTAGTGGATGTCATCGAGACCAACTTCTGTATAAGGGATCACCCCTTCAATATTGGCACTATGCGCCATATTAACGTCAAACGGGCTGACATTGTTTGTAGGGGTAAATATATGCACAAAATAACGATCGTCCATGTTTCATCATAGCATGGCAAAAATTAATTATGTAACCCAAGCGAGTGACAAATTAATGATGCCTGGCTCTGACTCCTTATTATTTGATTAATAATCTATTGAAAGCTTACATTTTTATAATACGGGGAGTCCATGCCCTTACTTCCCTCTTCTACCACATCACCATTAAACAGCTTCACCGACAAATTACCATTAATTTTCTTTGTGAATGGCACCAGAAGTTCATCAATATACTTTTGAGCACAATCAAGCGATGTGAATTCATAAAAACCACCGACAGAATGGTTATTAATTCCGCTAAGCCAAGTCTTAGACTTCAAGCCCTCAAACTTCTTCATTTCAGGATTGATAGATTGCCAATCGATCTGATCAAATGGAACTGAGACCTGATACTCAGCATAAAGAAATATTTTTTCCTGGCCCATTGTTTACCTCCTAAAAAGAAAAATCACATTAGTCCCTACTTATTCATATTCTAATGAAGCGCCCAAGAAAGGTATACGGCAGTGTGGCATTTAATCGATTATCGATGAACAAATACCTTTTAAATCATGTGTTTTCAGACAATAAAGCGCTGCCCATTCTCTTACTATTTGTTAATAACTATTTATTACATTAACGTTTATATGACATACTCACATACTCGCTAACATCACAATAAAAGAAATAATTATGCGCTCTGCCACACTCATGTTTTTAATTCTATTAACTACATTCTCAGTCTCAGCAAAAATGTACAAATGGGTTGATGATGAGGGGAATGTCACATACTCTCAGACGCCTCCACCCGCGGATAGTAATATAGAAAAACAGGACATAAAAGTAGCGGGGCAAACTATAAAACCTCACAAAAAAGGCAAGCACCTATACTGTGGAAAAAGTAGATTGCCCAAAGTAAGCGACCGAGTTGATAGTGCAGTCTCCATGTTAGAAGAAAATGTTATTGGCTGGAAAGATTCAATCGCTAGTATAAAAGAACAACGCGGCGAATATACAAAAAAGAATTCTAAAGATTTCAGTACCAAAAGATATACCGAAAGAATCAAATCATATGATAATAAAATTAAAGAAAACTCATGCAAAATAGAATGGGCAAAATCTGAACTTGTAAACCTTGAAGATGATAAAACAAAAATATATGAAAATTATGACAACCTAGGTAATGCCATAAAAGAGCTTGAGCACGAAAAAAATATAGCTTGTGGCTCTAATAATTACGAAGGTATTGTTGTCATGGATGATGAGTCTCGAGAATATTTTAAATGCATAAAAAAATTCGATCGTGAAATAAAAAAGATTGAGAAAAAATTACGTACTGTAAAAAGACAAAAAGAAGTGATTGATAATTATTAGATGCTAATAAAAAGAATTGTAAAACTTATAGCAATAGCATTATTTTTTTGGATCGTTCTTTATGGTCCAAGTTATTTACAATATTATTCGATTGAAAAAACTCAGGTCGAATTAGGTGATCTACTTGAAAGCACAACCGTCGCTAGTTCACTAAAATATAAAATAGCATCCTACTATAAGGAAAATGGTAAATTTCCTAGAGACAATGAATCACTGGCCGTAGGTGCACCAGAAACATTTGCGCAGTCAAAAGTTTCCAAAGTACTGATTGGTCCTGGAGGGCGCATTGAGATTTCACTGAATGACGTCATTGTCGAAAAATCATCCATCTATTATAAACCCTACATTTCTTATTCCGGCGTCGGCAGTGAAGTCAATTGGCAATGTTATTCCTTCTCTATAGAACAATCATACCTAGACCAATCAAGATCAGGCTGTGAATACAGAAAAGATAAAACTCATCCAGGTTCTCCTCAACCTCCACCATGGGCCGTTGCTAACTCTGAAAACCTCATTAATGCTATATACCGAAAACGCCGCGGCATGGTTTTACATTTCCTTAATGAAGGCATTAATGTAAATGTTAAAGGAAATGGCCAATTACCTTTACAGGTTGCTATTGAAGAAAATAATCTAGATATAGTTGAGGCCCTGATTAATGAAAACGCCAATGTGCACGCTCGTATATCAAATCAAAAAAATATGACCATGCTTATGTTTGCTGCAAGTAAGAAAAGAATTAACTCGAATATCATTAATCTATTATTAAAAAAAGGTGCTGACATCAGATTCCAGGACGATGATGGACTCACGGCACTAATGCATGCTGCAAGGGTCGATAATTCTCATGTTGTAACTATCTTGATGCAGAATGGTGCGGACATTAATATGGTCGATAATAGAGGTAATACTGCCGTAAACCATGCTTTATCAAGTGGTAGTAATAAAAGCACCTCATATTACAAACTCACTAAAGATCTTGATAAGAACAAAGACATCATCTATATATTGCCCGACAACTAATAAAGAGAACGGATGACTTAATTCAATAGTTATTTAACTCAAAATTATTCCGTGCTTTTTACATCCGACCAAATCTAGTTCATAGTGCTTGCAGATTTAAATTAGTAACATTATTTAGCCCGTCCATGAGAACTCAAGCAAAAGACCTTTTATCCTATCCAACCTACTGGGCTGAATGCTTCGGTATTGCGCCGTATTTACCGATGTCGCGTGCAGAAATGGACAAATTGGGTTGGGATAGTTGTGACATCATATTGGTTACTGGCGATGCCTATATCGATCACCCGAGTTTTGGTATGGCGGTAATGGGACGCTTGCTTGAATCACAGGGTTTTCGTGTCGGTATTATTTCACAGCCCGATTGGCAAAACACCGATGATTTTATGCAACTGGGTGAGCCAAACCTTTATTTTGGCGTTACCGCAGGGAATATGGATTCCTTGATTAATCGTTATACCGCCGATCTGCGTTTCCGTAGTAATGATGCCTACACGCCAGATGGCGAAGCCGCTAAGCGGCCTGATCGTTCAGTTATTGTGTATAGCCAACGTTGTAAAGAGGCTTATAAAGATACCCCGATTGTAATAGGCGGTATTGAAGCGAGCCTACGGCGTATTGCGCATTATGATTACTGGAGCGATAAGGTTAGAAAATCTGTATTGATTGATTCGGCAGCAGACATTTTACTGTTTGGTAATGCCGAACGCGCCATTGTGGAATTAACGCATAAAATATCCCTCGGCGTGAAGATCAATGAACTTGGCAATATTCGTGGCACTGCCATTGTTCGAGAACACATGCCAGAAGACTGGACTGAGATTGATTCCAGTCGAATTGATTGGCCAAGTATGTGGCCGAAAGAAGTAGCTTCAAATAAAAATCCCTATGATTACGATCATAGCCCAGCAACTAATGAAAGCTGCGCTTCAAAAAATGAAGCCGGTAAGAATAAGGCGGATGAAGTAAAGGAAATAAAAATAATTCCGATGCCTTTGGCCAGCAAACAAAAATTGGATCCAGATAAAACCTGTATTCGTTTACCTTCGTTCGAGAAAGTACGAAATGATTCTGCCTTGTATGCACATACTTCGCGCATATTACATCTGGAGTCAAATCCGCATAATGCCAGACCATTGGTACAACGCCATGGGTCGAAAGACGTTTTAATCAATTTACCGCCAATACCATTAACGACAGAAGAAATGGACGCCGTATTTGCATTCCCATATCAGCGTAAACCACATCCCAAATACGGTGATGCAAAAATCCCCGCTTATGACATGATCCGTTTTTCAGTCAACATCATGCGCGGTTGTTTTGGTGGTTGTACCTTTTGTTCTATTACCGAACATGAAGGGCGCATTATTCAAAGTCGTTCACAAGAATCTGTATTGAAAGAGATCGAAGACATCCGCGACAAAGTACCTGGCTTCACGGGGACTATTTCTGACCTTGGTGGACCGACAGCAAATATGTATCACCTGAATTGCAAAGATGATGCGATTCAAGCAAGTTGTCGTCGACTTTCCTGTGTCTACCCTTCAGTTTGTAAAAATCTAAAAACGGATCACAGTGAAACAACATCTTTATATCGAAAGGCCCGAAAAATAAAAGGCATTAAACGCGTCATGGTTGCTTCTGGACTGCGTTACGATTTGGCTGTTAAAGATCCAGAGTATGTAAAGGAACTGGTAACTCATCATGTTGGTGGCTATCTCAAAATCGCACCAGAACATAGCGAAGAAGGTGTTTTGAGTAAGATGATGAAGCCCGGCATGGGAAGCTACGATGAATTCAAGCGTATGTTTGAACAATTTTCAAAAGAAGCCGGCAAGAAACAATATTTGATTCCTTATTTTATTGCTGCACATCCCGGTTCAGAAAATGAAGACATGATGAATTTAGCCTTGTGGTTAAAAAAGTATGATTTCAAACTAGACCAAGTACAAACGTTCTATCCTTCACCAATGGCAATGGCAACGGCCATGTATCATTCTGAAAAGAACCCATTGAAAAAAGTAAGGTATAAAAGTGAGAAGATGTTTGTGCCAAAAGAACTGGAGCAACGCCGCTTACAAAAGGCATTTCTTCGTTATCATGACCCGCAAAACTGGGACGTAATACGCACGGCTTTAAAAGAAATGAATAGATCTGAATTAATCGGTGATGGTGATAACCAACTCGTTCCCGCACCAGAATATTCACGAACGGGGAATCATAAGAAAGTGCATTCCAAGACAGGGCGCCGTAAAAAACCATCAAGAAGATAATCTATTGAATAATAAAAGTGTATTAATTTTACAGATTATCATCAAGCAATGGGATAAAAGCCAACGTTCAGAAGCACATGTGTTGAAAAGAGAAAATAGTCCTGATAAATATCCAATAAAAATACCACCCGCATTTTATGTTTTTGATAAGCAATGCGTCATAGACCAACACGGCGATGATTTACAAGGTGGTCGAGTAAAATATTCTCAGACAGCAGAAGGGAATTTAAAGCTTGATCGATTTCAAATAGATTTAAACACAAACGAACTTGAGTATAGTGACGCTTCGGTAACTGATGCAGAGACGCAAACAATCGGTTCGCTTGAAAACAACTGGATACAATGCAGTTACAACTGGCGCTACAGCATCTTAGAAAATGAAATGTTTTATTGGTTATATGAAGATATAACGCTGAACGCAATATGTATCAAAACGCTAAACGAAAACGTCTTCCTGAATTCAGAGCCAGCGATAGTTTACGAGGACATTTAATGACAATTTAATAACCTGTCAAATAACAATATATATACCGCAGCGACAAACTTATACCTGCCCCACTTATTATTCTGCCTTGATCTAGATCAAGGCATACCCCGAATATTGTTCTACTATTAAATAGAGGTCTGTCCAACTGAATGGAATAGATGGCGGCTAATGCTTATTAGCCAAACCGGATTATTTAGAGCCAATTTTATTGCAGAGTAAAATATGAATAAAAAAATACTTGTTGCGGTGCATTCTGGATTTACTGACGCACCAGCTATAAAACGCGCCCTTGTACTGGCTAGTAGTACTGATGTGGACATTCTGCTTTATAGCGCTGTATATGATGAATATATTCCAAATTTAAATGTCGTTGCAGACCAAATACAAAAAATGCATCAGTCGATGCTTGATTCAGAAACCGCAAAACTTGAAGAAATTAAACGTCATTTAGTACAGGCCGCTAAATCAATAGAGGTTCTGGCACAATGGGAACCCTCTGTAACTGATGGCATCACAAAAGCTGCAAAACAATTTAATGCTGACTTAATTTTAGTTTCGAGCACCCGTCATTCAGCACTGTCTCGACTATTTTTATCGAACACAGATTGGGAAATATTGCGTCATGTCTATATGCCGATACTCTTCGCTCATCAGCATGATAATAAACCTTATAAAAAAGTAGTAATCGCTGTTGAATCTGCCTATAAAAATGACAACACAACAGAATTAGAAGATCGAATGATAGCTATTGGCAAATGGATCTGCGAAACGTTTAATGGCGAATTACATTTAGCGCATGCTTACCCTTCTCAACTTACAGTAACAAGTATGGATTACATGATTCCTGCTGAATTAAGTGAGAAATTGAAACAGGAGCATAAAAACACATTAAATCAACTAGCTTCCAGACATAATATCAATGAGCAAAATATTCATTTTATTGAGGATTTTCCACGCACAGCAATTCCAAAACTTGCCAAAGACATTGAATCCGATCTAGTCATCATGGGACTTGTCTCTCGCAGTTTTATAGACCGATTTTTAATCGGATCTACGACAGAGTATCTATTAGACCATTTGGAATGCGATGTTCTAACAGTTCATGCAAACTACAAAGCTTAAAGATGAAATTAAAGTCATCAGTCTCCTTTAATTTCATTCCCACTCTAATGGGTCTACACAGTAATAAGTTTTAAATTCATTATATAGCTCGGGATGTTTTCTAGACATTTGTTGTGGTTTTTCAAAAAAAGCTTCCGTAGCAACAGCAAAAAATTCAGCTGGGTTAGTCGCTCCATAATAATCCATTACCACTTTATCATGTCCTTCACTGGCTTTAACCAAAGATTCAAATTCTTTCGATAGTACCTTTGCCCAGAGCTGATAACTATTTTTCTTTAGTAAAGGCGCTCCATTTGCAGAGCCAGATTCACTGTCTAATTGATGAGAAAACTCATGCAAGACCACATTATGACCATCATTAAAATTTTCAATACCGTGTTCAACATCATCCCAGGACAAAATAACCTTACTCGTATCCCAGGATTCACCAAGCAAGCCGCTGTTTACCAGACTAACCGTCCCATCCGGATTATGCTGCTGACGTTCCACCTTAAACGCATGTGGATAAACTAGAATATGTCGCAACGTGGGATAAATGCCTATGTTACGATTCAATATTAACAAACATGCTTCTGCTGCAATAGTCACACGAATATCATCATTAATTTCGAGTCCTCCGCAACCATAAAAATTCTTCTTAACAACAAACAGTTTAATCATATCTTGCAACTGTTTTTGTTCTGCTTCACTAAGCTTCTGTAAAAAAGGCAGACGTCGTTGCACAATAGCTTGCCAATGTGAGGGAAAAGAACGTTTAAGAATACGTTTATCGCGCCAGCTAGGATAGACGAATGAAATAATAACAATCGTCACCATAATAAAGAGTATGTAAATTGCAGTCATCTTCTAAATTTAATCAATCAATACCTCAATTTCTATCTAATCTAATTTCATTTTATAACGTTTTAAATGATTTTCATTTCCGGAAGTGCGATCTGCCTAATTTAAATCCTGAAAGTGATGAAATATCGACATCCTGATGGATATTCATCATTTAATATGGTTTATTTATCTTTTTGTAATAAAAATAATGACTTTAATATAGGCAAACATCTTTTCCATACCCCCTGGAATTGAGACATTCGTCACATCGTCATAACAAAAGTGTGTCTCATTTGACAATTTACATACCTGATTTAGTTCATTCCATTAACTTGGCATCTCTGTTGCAAAATATTAATTAATATTAATTTGTGGAGACATGAAATGAATAATTTAAATCTAAATATACCATTGTCAATTATTGCAGTAGGCATCATGCTATTTCTATTAGCGCCTTTAGGATTAACTTCCCAATTTACTATTCAAGTAATATCTATGACGGGTTTATTGATCGAATTAGCTGGGATCTTAGTAGGGTCAATTGTGTTTTACAGACATAAAGTAACTGAGATGTATTTGGAAGAAATTTAAATTAAAATGGTCTTTGATCCCTTGAATTGATTCTCACTAAAGTATTAATTTAAATCGTGGTTAAGCATACGGACGACAGACAAGGATGTATAAGTGTTGCAAGACGCCTATATGGACATAGGCGATAGAACGAATCAGGAGCCAGAGTCGAGGACACGATTACAGAACGTAATCGATAGAGTCGAGTCTGGAACGGAGACCGAGGATGCCGTTATCGACCTGTCCCCTACTATTATTTATCCAAAATTATTTTTTTAATAATGGATTTAGTTTCTGAAACTCTTCCCATGCCTCCTGAAATTCGACCATGTCCTTCTGAGCAATAGCCATGGAGTTCATCGCTTTTTGCCCCTTTTCCATAAGTTCGTAATATTGAGCAGTTGTCTTTGCAGGCAAATTCATGAGTTTGAACATCTCTTCCATCATGTTTTCCATAGCTACCTCCACAATGTCCTCGGAACGATTAAAAATAATACGCTACGTCCCCTAATAATCTCCCAAACACTTTTATTATAGATCAGTCGTTGTAAATCGCTTTCACATAGGAACCTGGTGCATCTTCGATGACGCTAAGCTTACCAGCACCCGGTGTACGTGCAGGAACTTTTTCCTTACTGTGCTTCTTTAACCATTTATGCCAATCAGTCCACCAGGAACCCGAGTGCTCTTTGGCCTGTTCGAGCCAGTTTTGTGGATCGGCTGGATTCTTGGAATGCGTCCAGTAAGCGTATTTTTTAGCGGCAGGCGGATTAATGATACCCGCAATATGACCAGAACCACCTAGGACAAATTTAACAGGGCCGGAGAATTCCTGCGTCACAGGGTAACAGGGTAACAGGGTAACAGGATACCCATGGCGCGATATGATCTTCTTTAGTCGCCAGAACATAGGTCGGCGTTTTGATTTTGGTAACATCAATCTTCTCTCCGTTGAGCTCGAGATAGCCAGGTTTGATCAAACCATTTTCCAGATAAACCTTTTTCAGGTAATACAACAACATCTCGGCTGGCAGACGAGTAGAGTCTGAATTCCAGTAAAGCATATCGAAAGGCATGGGTTCGTTGCCTAATAAATAGTTGTTAACCACGAAGGACCAGATGAGATCGTTTTCACGCATCATGTTAAACATTTGTGCCATGTGCTTGCCATCGAGATAACCCTTCTCGCCAACATGCTTCTCTAAAGACGTAACAAGCTCTTCATCAACAAACACAGAAACCTCACCCACTTCCTGGAAGTCGAGCATGGTCGCCAACAAGGTGGCAGACTTGATTCTCTTGTCGCCTTTAGCAGCCATCCATGCCAGCGTCGTCTCTAGCAAGATTCCACCGATACAAAAGCCGAGGGCATTAATCTCTATTTCACCTGTTGCCTTCTCTATGGCATCAATCGCTGCCAATGGGCCTTCCATCATATAATCACCAAAGTGTTTATGACCTAGTTCCTCGGTAGGGTTGGCCCAGGAGATAACGAAGAGGGTATAGCCCTGATCGAGAATCCATTTGATGTAGCTATTCTTTGGTTGCAGATCCAGGACGTAAAACTTGTTGATCCACGGAGGCACGATCAAGAGAGGCCGCTTATAAACTTCTTCGGTTGTCGGAGTGTATTGGATCAACTGCATGAGATCGTTCTGGAAAATAACCTTTCCCGGCGTGGTCGCAACATTCTCACCGACAGTGAAGGCCTCCATATCGGTCATAGACACTTTCAATTCACCGTCCCCACGTTCCATGTCGCCAAGGATATTCTTTAAACCATCCAATAGATTTTGCCCGCCGGTTTCATGCACGCTCTTCATCACATCTGGATTAGTAGCAGCAAAATTGGTCGGCGACATAGCGCTGGTAAATTGACGTGAATAGAAGTCGACCTTTTGTTTAGTACCGGGATCCAGTCCTTCTACATCAGACACCAATGACTGTGTCCAGCGACTGGTCAATAGATAAGATTGCTTGATGTAGTCAAAGGTCAATTCTTCATCCCAGGCGGCTTTTTTAAAACGACGATCACCCGGTTCAGGTTTGACCAGAGGCTCAACTTCCTGACCTGCCATACGCATCATGGTGTTCTGCCACAGAAGCAATGAATCCTTCCATAGTTGTTGTTGCGCTTCAGCTAGCTTCATGGGATCAGCCAGTAACTTCGCACTCATTTTCATAAAGGCATTGCCAATGCTCTTAGAATCGGAAACAGAGAATCCATCTCCGCCCTTCTGTCGGTCTATAAAAGCCGAAATAACACGCTGACTTTGCTCCCCCAGATCCTTCCACTGTTGTAACTTCTCTTCCGTACCAGATTCTTCTTGCTGTTCTTTGCTAGTCATGTGAAATATTTAATTAATTAATGGATAACGAACACTGTGATATGTATACAGTCTATATTGTTTAAAGATTATAGCGAAATCGATTCCCCACTAAGAAAACCTTTCGGGTGATACTTACCATCGGCTCCAAGAAATGACCCTTTAGGATGATATTATCCAACCAATACAACCTAACCCAGTTATGTGCGCACTAGTAATTACTTTGTTAACTTAATCAATAATAAACTCATACGAACTAGTATCAATCACCTGCGCATCTTTATCAAAAGAACGCTCAGAAAAGAAGACTTCTCCTCGTCTGTCTATTAATAACACAGTCGAGCTACGCGTACCGTATCCTTCAGAATGTACAAAGAGTGAAGAAAGCCTGCGCTCCCATTCAATACTGACGCCCGTTGCAGGCAGTTCGCTATCTGCGACTATCGTTCTATCTGCAAGTAGATCAAATAATTTTTCTGCTTCCGGTTTTTCACTTGCCTGAGTAAGGTTCTTCAACGCAGTCTTACCCTTTTCCACTTTTGGCCAGGCACTATCCAGTTTACCGTTACTAATACCGTACAATCCGGGCATTAATGTCTGATAATCTTCTTCAACACTGCAAAAAAATAATAATGATTGTTCATCACCCACCAACAAATTGAATTCGTCATAAGTATGGCGTTGTGCCATTACTTTTTGAATATAGTCTTCGGCAGATTCGTTGCTTCTCAGGTACTCACTGACCAAAGCACCTCTGGAGATCGCTTCAGGCTTACTCTCCGATGGCTCACGGTAATTGGTAACAGCGGCAATACGTCCATTTTTATCAATCCCCATCCACGTCCCACCTTGACGCAGATCCTTCCCAGCAAGAATTGAGGGGTCATCATTCCAAAATGATGCCGCTTCGGTAGGTCGTTCGAAAAACTCATCCCGATTCGCCGCCAGGATAACCGGATAGTCAGGGTGTTTGTTAAAACTAAATAAGAGCAGGCACATGGTGTCATTATAACTTAACGGGCCCTGATAGATTAATTTATCAAGGGACCTCGAAATCCAATTCAAGCGGATCTTTCTGTAACGCTATATCTTCGAATAATACTGGCCCAAGTTCAGAGATTAGTGGTTCGTCACATAGGACATGCGCAATTTGTTTACCCGATTTGTTTACAATAACGCCTTCTTTTTCCCAGCCTTTACCAATACCTGTAAACACCGTGTAGATGTAATCACTTATACTAAATCTTAGAAACGCCGCGCCACCACCTGAATACGGTACCGTTCCTGATAGAAAATGCTCCTTCGGATGTTCCTGTCTTTTCGGAAAAACAAGTTCGGGGATCTTACCTATAACACCATAACGATATTGTAAATAACCGTCAGACGCTGTGAGTATGGAAGAAGAACATAAGGAGATGGTTTTTCCTTTTGTTGAACTACATGAAAAGACAACTGCTTCATCAACAAAACAAAGACTGCCAACTGCAGGAGCAGCAGAAACGTTATACACCTTCACAAAGAAGATAAATATAAAAAATACCAGCCTACCCATGTTTATATCTCTATCTTAAAGGTGCGCTCTATGACATCCATACACTTCATTTTAATCTTTAAAAGAAAAGGTGAGCGTCACGTTTGTTCACGCCGCCACTTAGCTGGTAGCCAAAGATTCCTGCCACTATAGGCAAGCAGCGGAAGAACCGACATCCATGCAACACCCCATCCCCATCCAAACCGTGTTGACATCATAATCGCCGGCGCAATAAAAAACATCCAAATGAAACCCAGTCCTATACAGGTATAAGCACTGTATAAAAATGCTTTTCCCAGAAACTGGCCTACTTGCTCAATTATTTTCATTATGTCCATGGGCAATAACCTATTTCAACCCCTCTAGTATACCAATGATGAATTTATCCGCGATCATGCTTGTGCCAATTAGTTTAAATTTAATCAACAATCATTAATCTCGAATTCTGCAGTGGCTAACTTAATGCCATCATTACCAGAAAATTCATAGCTATAAATCAATCCCAACTTCATTCTCTCCATAACTTCATCATTATCACAGATACTCTTTTTTATAACCTTCTTCACTCTTTTATTAAATACTTCCATATCAAATTCTTCAGTTGAAAAATTTGTGTAAGTATATTTAGTCATCAACCTGGGGCCAGGTTCCACCGATATACTATCAACTCTGGTATCGTCGTCTATTTGTTTCGGTAAGCCCTGATTCAAATTAATAACCTCAAGGTCTAGATTTCTTAATACTACATCTATTGTATTTTCTATAGAAATTTCTTGATTACTAGCTAATGTTGAGGGAGCAGCATTTGATCTAAAATAGACGTTGCCAAAATAAGCAACTGCACTGGTAATAATTACTAATAGTGTAAGGCTTAGTACGGGGTTTTTAATTATTTGCATTTTTGTCTCGTTATTAATTATCTTTCTTTAGCCATGAGGTCTTTGATGAAGCTGAAAAGATCTTTTACGACAAAGTCTTTAAATTCACCTGCATCAAAGAAAACTGAAAAGCATTGACTGCAGCTTTCGTAATGAATATGAGGTTGGTCAGCGACAACCATTTTTATCATCGTTGCTGAACAACCCGGACAAGATATATCACCTTTTTTATCGAATACCTTGCCGAACTCCGGATCGCCTGTATCGATTTCGTCTGCATCTTCCTGATCCCTCAGAAATTCATGTTTTGCATGATCAAACCATAGACCTTTACAGGAGGAGCAACGGTTTACTATCACATTATAGATCTCAACATCTTCCATTTCAGCATCACATTTAGGACATTGCATATCATCACTCCCTTGTTTTGACTATTCACATCAAATAAACGCCGGATCCACGACCCAGCCTATAAAACGAGCATTCATCCCTAAGAAATATATACCCTAAATTGGATAAAGTTTTTGCTCGAGATCAAGACATAATGCTATTTATTTATTATTCCAGGTTTGAAAAAGACAAGGCTCCGTCAATATTAGGGGTAGAAATGCAGGCTAATTAATTAAGACGCCATGCCCCCATTTATTCATTTATAAGAATTGTTTGCGTGCAGATATGAGATTAGTATGGATTTACTCGACTTGGATGAAATTGGGGGCCATATCATGTTTGAACGCATAATCGCAGGCTGGGAGCTTGCTAAACAAAGCTTGGCAGTATTAAGGTCCGATAAAGAACTCTTACTATTTCCCCTAATAAGCGGATTCTGCTTACTCATTGTCAGCGCCAGTTTCCTGCTGCCATTCATGACTAGCGAGTCAAATAGACAAATGTTTCTAGCCGAGAATGCAAGCCAGGATCCCATGGTTTACGTCACCGTCTTTCTCTTTTATTTCATCAATTATTTCATCATCCTGTTTTTTAATGCCGCTTTAATTGGCTGTGCCATAATTCGTTTTGATGGTGGTAACCCAAACTTAGGTGATGGCTTTCGGACTGCCATGGAATGCCTACCGCAAATATTTGCTTGGTCATTAGTAAGCGCAACCGTCGGAATGATCTTAAAGATTATTGAATCGCGCTCAGAAAAAGTGGGGCAATTTGTGTCGGCTCTCTTAGGCATGGCCTGGAATGTGACGACCTACTTTGTTTTACCCATTCTCGTAGTGGAAAAAGTGGGGCCTATAGACGCCTTTAAGCGATCAACAAGTATCTTAAAAAAGACCTGGGGCGAAGCCCTTTCCGCAAATATTAGTATCGGCATCATTGTTTTTTTCTTAGAGATCTTAGCCTTACTCCCTGCTGCCATGGGCTTACTCATTGGCTCTACTGCAAGTATTTGGATCGGCATAGTGATTACTGTGATATGTGTAATTCTAGTAGCACTCACCTCGACCGCCACATCGACTATTATTACAGTCGCACTTTATGAACACGCCGAAAATCGTACCCCAAAGCAATTTGACCAGAATTTATTAGAGCAAGCTTTTGCGACTAAAAGTAGATAAGTGCTTTCCTGATCCTGCATATATAAAATTGAAACCCACAATAAGAGTAGGTAAATGACTGAACAAAAAGAAACCATTGATGTAAGCGCAAATAAAAAACTCCTTGGTAGCTGGATCGCTTCAGGTTGGTTATTTTTCTTCTTCGTTCTGTTTGTCACCTGGTGGGCCTTACCAGACGGCATGACCCTTGCACTCAATTCACTTTCCGCGCGACTGGTATTTGCAATAACAAATATATTCTGTGCAAGCTTGTTACTCTTCGTCGGCTTTTTGGCCGTCGGTGCAACCCGTTGGCAACTCGAGACAGCCGATGCTATGGTCAATCCCGCACTGAGTGGCGACAAGGCCGCTATGACCAGTGTACACAACCGCGTTAATACACAATTCTTGAGTAATACAACCGAACAGTTCGTTATGTTCTCGGCCGCTGTATTAGCAGCAACACCTTTTTTGACGACTCCTTATCTGCGTATCATTACACTCATGACGATTCTATGGATCGCTGGTCGTTTCTTCTTTTGGGGTGGTTATTGGTATACCGCAGCGCATGGTTTGCCAACCTATCCTCGTGCAGTCGGACTCGGCATGGGGCTACTCTGTACATTAGTAATGGCAAGTGTGGCAGCCATCGGCATCTGCTTGCATTACCCTTCGTTCAATGCAGTACTCGAACCCTCATCCACAGTAATAACCGCGTCATCAGGCTTCTCCTTTGCCGATATAATTATTCGACCAGAGACAACGATACAAGAAAGCAACCTTCTCCCTGTTGTTTATATCAGCATAGTCATTCTTATCATGCCGATCTTAGCCGTATTCCCGAGACACGCTCCACCCATCATCCCGATGGCTCTCATCAGTGTATTAGGCTGGGCTTGGTTACTCTTTTCAGGTTTTATTCCTATACGCTAATTTTTAAAGGAATCTGTCGCCTTTTATTTAACTTGTCATACTCGAGTGTCGAGCAAACTTCCTTTGAGTTGATCATCGACTTTTAAGATATTGGCAGAGGCTTCAACCTGAAGCTGACCCAGTTTTAAATCAACAATACTCGTGGCTAGATCTGCCGGATCAATGTTTCTGTTGGCAGTGGCAATATTACTTGCCGCATTTGTCACCTGCTGCAAGCCGCGCTGGATACCGGTTACGGCAGATTGAGATATAGAAGGAACCATATTATTTAACGGTGTTTAGAATGATAAGAATTTAGCTGCCATTTCTCTGAATCCTTGAGAAGGTCCTTGCTAAATTGCGACACAAGTCACAAAAGTCTTTATGTCGTATCGAATTCGAGATTTTTTATTTAAAAATTAAAGATGGCTGACCGAAGTGCATGGACCTCGGCACCCCCTTGAGGGGTGTGCACAAATGTTTCCGAAGGTTATGCCCTTGGGTGCGCGGTGACATGGATGTCAAAAACCAACCCTTTAATTCTGACTAACTATTTCAAGACACAAAGATTTTTAATACATTTAACCTTTAAGCTGGCAGGAACGTAACAGTCATACATGCATATCATTTCTTGGTCTTTATTATAGTCACCTACCTTCTCATTAATCTGTTGCAAGATGTCCTTATTAATAGCAGTACCACAACCAAAAGGACAACCAAACCCTGCCCGTACACAATCACTATCGACTTCACATATTTTTGCTTCTTCTATGAGGCTATGTATCTCTGACTCTGCTTTTTCACGCGCTTGCCATTTCTCATATCTACCGCTTTCAACCAACGCGATTAAATCTTCAATTTCACCTTGTTCATTTTCAAACAAGCCATTATCCGTCCAGACAGCGATTGCTTTTTCTAATGTCATTTTTGCAGTCTGGTATTGCACCATATCACCCTTTGCAGCTTCCTTTTGAACAAGGTATTGATTGAAAAACTGCTCAGCTTCATTCATTTTTTTTGCAAGTGATTCTCGTGCTTGCGCATCTTTTTGTTCATCTTTAATCACAGCAACATCCAGCATATTTTTCACACCAGACAATTGACCCGCATCCAACGACTTTTGTATACCTTCATGACCGACAGTCATCTTGATAGGCTTAATCCTCTCCACTCCGGAGGCCCCTTTAACGATGATGCCTCCCTGCGGAACGACATCACCATGGAGAATAACCTCTCCCTGCTGTACGGCATCCCCCTTAACTGAAAGAGTAAAAATAAGACTCGATACTAAACAAGAAAGATATAAGTATTTTCTGGTCATTTTTGTACCCAATCTACTTTTTAAAACATTCTATTATTTAACTTAGCACGCTTCAGTCTGTTCAATATTATTTTTCTTATTTATCAGCCAGCCAAAAAGTGCGCCAGTAAAAAACATAATGATTGAGTAGGTTACAGCAGGAATCATCATCGTATTATTACCAATCAAAGTACCCGCCACAACAAGTGCCAAAGTGCCGTTCTGGATCCCTATTTCAAAACCAATCGCGGTAGATTGTTTGCCATCGAGTTTTGCCCAGTGTGCAAGTTGGTAACCTAGCGTTAACACCACGAGATTAAGCACGACAGTAGCAGCACCTGCTTGCGCAAAAAAGCTAGCCATATTGGCTGAGTTTTTCATGATAATTAAAGCAATAATTAAAAATAAGAAAAAGATAGAAAACCATTTAAGTACATTTTCTATTTTCTTAGCGGCTATTGGAAAGCTTGATAAAGCAAACATGCCGAGAGCAATGGGAATCACGGTGATCACTAATAACTGGACAATCGTTTTAACGACAGGTAGCTCAAATTCTGTATTGCTCTCCATAAAGTAAAGCATACTCAAAGAAGCGAGCAATGGAATTGTAAAAGGGGTAACCAAACTAGTCAGTAACGTTAAACTTACCGAGAGTGAAACGTCACCTTTATATAAATAAGTGAACATATTAGAAGTCGCACCGCCAGGCGCTAAGGAGATGATGATTAAACCGACAGCCAATTCAGCAGGCAACTTAAAAACAAGCGCAAGAACAAAGGCGATAAGCGGTAGTAAAATTAATTGCCCCATTAACCCAACAATAACCGCTTTAGGGAATCTAAAAATATTTTTAAAATCAGAAAGCCGCAAAGAAATGCCAATGCCAAACATAATCAGAAAAAGAGACAGCGGAAGGATGACTTTCGTTAAAACATCAGCTTGCATACTTTACCCCGATATAAATATTCAAAGAGACCTGCTCCACTTATTCTAACAACAATTTATCTAGAAACGTTTGTTTCTGTTTCAGAAGTTGCCATGCCTTCTCTCGCGAGACGGACAGACAGCCAATCTTATCACCTGCCTTTAATTGCCCGAGAATATTTAAATCAGAACTAATAACATTCGCTATTCTCGGATAGCCACCGATGGTTTGCCCATCAACAGAGGAGATAATCGGAAAGCCAGAAGGCGGGAGTTGAATACTGCCTTGCGTCAAACCGCTCGAGATTATCTCAATGGATGTCTTCATTGGCACAGGTTCTCCCTCCAAGCGTAGCCCCATGCGATTGGAATCGTTTGAAACAACATAAGTGGCATCATAAAAAGTATCTAAGCTTTCCTGTTCAAACTGTTCTGTTTCAATACCCGCACAACATCGTAATAGATAATTACCGGTGAATGACGGTTGATACGCTTCTGGCAACACACGCTTTTTTATATCTGGTGCCGATAAAACCGCTAACACATCATCACTCTGAAACTGTCGCCCGTTATAGCCACCAAACTTGGCCATTAAGTGTGTCGATTGACTCGCAAAAGAGGAATCGACATCAAGCTTTCCACCAATGGCAAGATACGCTCTTGCGCCCTGTCGTATGCCCTTAAATGCCAATACATCCCCTGCTCTAACCTTTATCGTTTCATTATTAAACACGGGCGCATCATTAAGCGAAAGATCAAACTCTGCACCACAAATGGCAATTGAAAGATGTTCAGTAATTTCAATCGTCGGCCCAGCAAGGGTCACTTCTATTGCCGCCTGATTGATTGGATTGGATACCAACCAGTTGGCTAACTGTAGTGACAAGGGATCCATCGCCCCGCTTTTGGAAATACCCTGATGCATAAAACCCGAACGACCCACATCCTGAATACTCGTTTGCTGTCCCGCTTGGATAAATCGCAAACTCATGTTTGTTCGCCTTTCAGCTTTTCAAACATTTCAACATCAATCGGTACAAAACGAATCCGATCGAGTGCTTGTGCGATAAAAGGCTCTTTAGCAGTAGGGTTAAAAAGTGAAAGCGGAGTTTGGCCAATGATATGCCAGCCACCCGGACTCGCAACGGGATAGACACCCGTTTGATTGCCGCCTATCCCGACAGCACCAGCCGGCACATTCAACGACGGACTTTCTTTACGCGGACAATGTAATTGTTCATCAAGTCCGCTTAGATAAAGAAAACCGGGAAGAAACCCCAGCATATTCACCAAATAAGTCTTTTTTGTATGTTGCTGTATGACTTCATCAGGACTCAGCTTGCAGTACGCCGCCAAGCTTATTAAATCAGGCGCGTAAGCACCTTGGTAACACACCGGGATGTCCATGATTTCTATATTTTGGGAAGTCTGTGTTTCCTTTGCATCAGTGATGCCGTTATCTATCACTTGTCTGATTGAGTCTTCAATAGACGCTGGCGCGATAGACAAGGGTTCAAAACACAGCGTCAAACTTTGATAGGCAGGAATGGCCTCAACAATCATTTCTGGGAAAGTCGATTTAAAGACATTTATCAACGATAAGATATGCCGCGTTAAATCTTCACTAGCTTCCTCATCAAAAAAAAGCGTTAATGCACTGTCGCCATTCCATTGAACCTTGGTTTTTGTCTCCGACAGCTTAATCACCCGACAGTAATATCATAATTGGCAAACTCTACATGCAGCTGACGCACGACACTTAATGCATTTTCATTATCCCCATGCAAACAGATCGTTTCGACCTCAGGTGAAATCAAGGCGCCGGTTGAAGACACAACTGGTTGGCTTCTTGCGAGGGCAAGCGCTTGTTGAATACACTGTTTTTCTTCGCTAATGACAGCACCCGTTTCCGAGCGCGACAATAATGTCCCGTTAGTTTGATAACGTCTATCCATAAACCCTTCAGCAATAAAGTTTAGATTTTTACTTTCGCAAACAGACTGAAACTGCCCTTGGGCCAAACCAAAGATATGAGCACCGGGAAAATCAACAACAAAATAATCAGCAATTACATCGGCAAGCCCACGATCATATTCAACATCATTGTATAAGGCACCATGCAGCTTGATATGATTAAGCGTGGTATTGTTTTTATTCAACACACCAATAAATAAATCCATTTGCTGACGCAAAGACTCAATAATCGCGTTAGCAGAAAGCCCTAAACTATCTCGGCCAAAGCTATCCTGATCCGGATACCCGGGGTGCGCACCAATCTTTAACTGATGCTGCAATGCATTTTTAATCGCCTGGTCGATCGTATCCAAATTACCCGCGTGACCACCACAAGCAATATTACAACTCGATAAAAAGGGCATTAACAAGGCATCGTTGTCACTATCCTGAAGTGAATTCCCCTCGCCTAAATCACAATTAATATCGATAGTGACTGCGTTATTCATTTATCAAAACCTTGGCCCTTTCTAATTCAGCTTATTAGGAAGTCTTTCTTCAGTGCCTACGGAATATTCGATGTAAACGATGAAATTATCCATATAGTTCCAAGGCCCTTCATTTTTATAGATCATTATATCCTTACTCACACCTACTGTACTCAAACTACCAGCACCATAGCCGGACATAATAGTTTTGCTATAACCGCTCCATTCAAACTGTTTAATCACATCTGTTATATCTTCTCCCTCGTTTATGCCTACATATAAGACTTCTTCTGGAAGAGTTATTCCTTCAACCGCCGCACCAAACGTCATTATCGAAGAGGCGTTCTCTGCAGCCGCATCAATAACACGAAGTAAATCCCCATATTCTTGATCGATATATTCTTGTTTCCCATAGTCAGGCAGGTCTAGTAATTCCGGCAAACCTTCAGCCACGTTCTTCAACTCGGTGGTTATGGCATCCTTGTTATACCAGATAACTAAACCACCACCTGCCACCAGTGCTAACAGTATGGCAATAGCAATTAAGCATCCTTTCATAATGAATTACCCTCGGTTTCTAATTAAACTTTTCTGCTGTAATTATAGGACGCTGTCCCCATTAATTTTTGGTAAATCAAAATGTAATTCTGCATTAAATAAAGTAATTGGAGGACAGATCACAGTTTTCATTTAAGCAACAAGTCCCTTTCCAAAAAAACCGTGGATCTGTCCACGGTTATTCGTTCTTATTTCTTACCTTTCTTACTCTCATATAACTTCATTAACTTTGCATCCAACGCTTCATACTCAGACCAATCAATTTCATCCCACTTACCTTGATCAGCCAGAGTTCCCGCATGCCGCTTAATCTCAGCCATACGGGTATAAATGCTGGCAATATCTGACATACCTTTATCTTCGTATTTTTTAGCTCGGCTCTCATAATTCATTGCTGTTTTACGAAAATCATCTCCACCAAGATCGTTATCATTATCTTCTGCAAAAGCAGTTGTGGTAAGAACAAGTGTTAAAACAAAAGCAGACAAGATAACAGAACAATACCTGATCATTTCGAACCCGCTAACGTAATTTTGTTGTAGCTTCATTTGCACTCTCCTATATTTTTATTGCCTGACATTTGACCTTACTTCTTTTAATTAAAACATATATCGTAATTTAATAAACACAAATCATTCGAGAAACTTGCCCTTTTTATTTTGACTATTGTAAACAAGCAAGAGTAAAGAAAAACTAACAAAAGGAAGCAAACATCGTTTAATCCAATCAATTATTCTTTTCTTTTCCGCACTAGCAAGATCAGGCGTGTATAGAATAATATTGAGGCTTCGACTTTGAAAAAATGTGTTAGTTACATCTGGGTTAAACAAAACATCAATCTCTGATCCTGCTGGAAATTTCCGACTAACCTTAGATGCAGAAATATTTTTAATATCCACCAGTGATTGGTCGGCCAAGCGAGTGGTAGTGCCATCAACATCACCTTTCAAACTCCACTGCAATCCATCTTCTGTGTTATTGGTAAAACTAAGTGCTGATACGGTAAAGGTTCCTTTCTCATAACCATCCAGACTGAACAAAATGATAATACTGGCCAGTAGAATGATGCTATTGATAAACAACCATACGAAAGAAAGAAAAACCCCAAGGCCAAGTATCGTTTGTACTTTTGAATAAGGTTTCAATTGCGGAGTATTGACTACCGCAGATGCTTTCTGATTAAGCTCCCCCTCAAGATTATTAGCCAAGAAGTCCTCTACCGCAGTTTTAGCCTCTAACAAATTCATGCCCGTTTCTTCACGCAAGAGTTTGATAGCTTCAAGTTTGCGATTCTGCTTTAACTCATGGGCGACTCTTCTAGATATCTCAGTCATGTTTACTCTTCAATTTTCCTACAAATTATTTTCCGCTTTTTCTTTACGCTTTTTCTTTACGCTTTTTTATTCTTTCATCTTCTCTTGAAAGTAAATACCACCAATCGGGCTTTTCGTGGTCTGTCCCCGATTATCCCGATTGTTATATAAGTGAGACAAGAAGTAAAAGAGACAGACCCCTATAATTTAATACACTATAATTCTAAGAGTAAATTAATAATAATCAGAATTAATAGATATCCAAATGGAAGCTAAAATAAAAAAACCCATTCCTTTATGGGGCTGGCCTCTGCTTATATTACTTCTTGGTGCCTCTGGTCTAATATTATCATTTATAGGTAGTGATTTTGTTATTGCCAATGCACATTGGTCAGATGGAATTTGGTGGGGTATTGCTGCAGGTATTCCATTAGCCTTCAGTCTTTGGTCTTGCCGAGTTCGTTCTGAATCACTTACATTAATTGTTGCTATTTTCTTTTTCTTCTTCATCCAGGTTAATACTCAAATTAATTACTACAGTAAGAGTAAATCAGAGTTATTTACAATTATTCAAAACGCTGAGGACAATGAATGGCCTAATGAATGGAAGCAATTGGATAGAGATACGCTATACAATACTTTCACAGAACAAAGAATCAACACCTCTGGCTTTAAATGGTTAGACCATTTACGAGTTCAAGCAGATATCGGTGTTATTAGAGTTGAACAGCAAGGCCACCGAAAATATGGTGGTCGTAAAGGTGTCGAAGTTTATCGACAAGGGTTCTGGATGTGGTGGGGCTGGTTCATCTGTTATTTATTACTAGCTGTAGGCTGTTTTTTTGGCATGGCTGGCTCTAGTTTTATTGACAAGGAAGAATCAAAAGAAAAGAAAGTGGCGGATATCATTGTAGGCCGCATGACCAAGGTTCTAAAAGAAAAAGGACTTTCGGACGAAAACATTCGCAACATCACTCAGAGACAAAAAAATTATTACAAAACTCTTAATGCTGACGAAGTTCATGAATTATTGCCCATAGAAGATGAGAAAATAAGCAGCGATATAGTAAACGATCTAATGCTATCAAAAGAGTGGTATGTGAATTCAAAAATAGAACGCACTATTGATGAACATAAATTAGTACGCTTGAATTCCCTATTAAACAAATATTACCAAAGGACATTAAGTAATGAAGACAAATTATATTCATACTATTTAGTTTTACTTGCTGCAGACACGTTATGTAGCAATAGCGATAATATGAGTTTCTATCAAAGCTTACTATGCATTACTGATATAGCTGAAATATTAAACATTCCTCACAATATCACATCATTTAATACACTAGATCTGAATGGAATAAATTATAAGACACTAGCTGTTGGTGAGATTTGGGCACCACTGTTTGGCAGAGAACAATCATTTTATTCCTATAACTCTAACTGGGAATTGCTTGAAGACAATAAAGCAGACGATATCCCTGAAGAAGCTTATCTGGCAATCATTTACCAGTATTGCCATCAACCGGACCCAAGAGGCTATGAGATGTGGCAAGGCACCACGCCATCAGAATTTATGGAGATTCTTTCACCTAAATTACGTGATGCCATTTTGACTTACCTATCTCTATCCCAATCATCATTTCCTGAACAACATTTAAGTAAATTAATGCAATTAGCCGATTGGGCTGCCTATTGGTCAGATGAACAAGCCGAAGAAATATTCAAACGCTGTATACAAGCAGGCTGGCGTCAATCACTTAGAAAGATTCCGGAGACGCCATCATGGAGAAAATTTATTGAAGAAAACGATAATACGCCTTTTGGTAATCTGAGTAATGTAGTTGAATGGTTTTAAAGCCCGAGCAATAACATAACTAAATTGGGTCTGTGTAAACCTATTCCACTTAAATTCAATTATGAAAAAATAATTAAGTGTATAATAAATAGATTGAACACCTGTCAATTACACCGCATAAAACTAGCAAATGTTTCCCAACTATATTGAACCACTCTATCGACCGCCAAGCGAAGCTAATTCGCTGATACTCCAGGTAACAAACGGATGCTCCTGGAATAAGTGTAGTTTTTGCGACATGTACACAGCGCCGCAGAAGAAGTTTCATCTAAAACCACAAGAACAGATCGAAGCTGAATTGAGCACCATCGCACGCTCTGAGAAATCGACAAGAAGGATTTTTCTAGCCGATGGCGACGTCATGACCTTATCCTTTCGACGCCTGAAAGACATCATGCGTGCGATTAATCAATATTTACCTGATGTGCAACGAGTTTCATCTTACTGTCTACCTCGAAACATTAAGAATAAAACAGTAGAAGAATTGAGCGAATTGCAATCAATGGGCTTGAGTCTGGTCTATATAGGTTGTGAATCCGGTGATGATGAAATCCTTACAAAAATAATCAAAGGTGAAACCTACCAGTCCTCGCTAAGCGCATTGCAAAAAACACAACAGGCAGGGATCAAGCGATCAGTGATGATTCTCAATGGCCTTGGCGGAAAAAAATATAGTGAACAACATGCCATCAATTCAGCGCGTCTGATGAATGATGCTCAACCCGAATACCTCTCTACATTAGTCGTTTCATTTCCATTAGGTGTCGAAAGATTTCAAAATGATTTCGGGGGAGATTTTACCCCTCTGTCTCAAATTGAATTGATACATGAAATGGAAACACTGCTATCGACATTGCAACTGGAAAAAACTATTTTCCGCAGCGACCATGCATCAAATTACCTTATCTTAAAAGGCACTCTTAATCAGGATCGAGATAAATTATTGCAGACCGTGCGTTCTGCAATCGCGCAACCGGGCTCTGTTCCCTTACGCCAGGAATGGCAACGTGGTCTCTGATGTTTTCTTTGCTGGATAAAAACAGCCAGAGACAAGACCTGAACCCGCAACTATTAAAAAACTAATTACTCTTTGTTAATTCAATTATCGGTTGAAAGTTATCAGATGGCTTTAAGGCTTGCTTCACGTATTCGCCCTGTTTCCAATAAATGAGGTACGCCTTTTTGTACTTCTTTGATGTAAGGATACGATATTTATCATCTTTAATATGAATGGCGGCACAATTTTCTAAGGCAACAGCGACACCTCGTGTTGTTTTCATCATCCTCTTTAAGGCAGGCTGGCGGTGTTTTTCAACATCATAATGGGGACACATCAACAAATCAGCGTAATTCAAACCGGTGACTTTTATTAAGGTCTTATTGCTCTCGTCTTTAAACTTACGCGAGTCACTATTGCCTTGTCGAAACCAACAAATCGAACCCGCACTCAAACCGCATAATACCGCACCCCGTTTCCTGGCTTTATCTAACGCCTTATCAACACCTAATTGACGCCATAAGTTCATCATACGCAGTGTATTACCACCACCGACATAAATAATATCGCTTTGCCCAATAAGCATTTGTATTTTTCTGTTTGAAGGTCGATTTCGATACAGCAACAACTCCTGAACAGAACAACCCAAGCGTTCTTCATACTGCTTTCGGAAAGCGTCACAGTACTCCGCATTGTCTTCACTCGCAGTAGGAATAAATAACACCTTAGGTGATTTTCGTTTTGCTTGTTGAACAATGCATTGATCAATCGATAAGGTTTGTGGTTCACGATTGCTAGGCACCATTATCTTTCCACCACCAATGGCAATAATATTTCTTTTCATGGTTTTAATTTATTAATTTAAACAAACATTATAATAGAATTATGAAAGAGTACTGACCCTTTTGATTCTGTATTGATATAACAAGAAAATAATTTCTTACAAACACCACCCATATATAAAAACCGGCGTTATGCCGGTTTTTATAGTTAGTTAAAATAAGGCAACTATCAATTAGTACTCTATTTCTTAATACTCATATCTAGAGAGAGATCTTTAGCTGCCTTAACACCCATCATTTCTATAAGCATCATAGCATTTGAACCACCATCACTATGAGAATCACCCATTTGGATTTCAGGAACCCATTTTTGTTTCTCGACCGCAGTTGCAAAACGACCCATCACTCTTTCATAGGTTGCAAGCTTTTGCGCAAGCGCGCCATCGGCTTCAATGACAAGACGTTTATATGCGCCGTCACCTTCACCACGTAGAATCTGCTCTTCTTTATATTCAGCAGCAGCTAATTTCTTTTGTTCAGCTTCCAATTTTTGTTGCCTAGCCACTTCAACACTTTTTTCGGCTGAAATTACCGCGACTTGCTTTTCTCTTTCTGCATCAACAACAGCTTGCTCCTTAACAACCTCCTTCTCATACTTTGCTGTCATCACATTTGCTTTACCTTGTTCTTCAGAAGTAATGGCATCCTGTTTAGCTCGTTCAGCATTAGCTATAGCCGTAATAATCGCCATCGTTGCTTCGCGCTTGGTAGCGATTTGTTGGAGTGTCTTAGGCTCAAAATCCCAATCGGTTATTTGGAAACCATTTACATCAATTCCATAATCAGCTAAATCACTATCCAAGTGAACTGGCAAACCATTCTCGCCATAGCTGATAACAGGAACATTTTTTGTTACTGTTTTACCAGTACTTTCGTCTACAGTTCGAATTTTTTCTAATTTTGTCTGGAACTTACCTTTAGAAATTTGTTGGCTTGCCCATTGTGTATAGATACTACGTTTTTCTGCGTAGGCTTCCTCAGAACTCATTAAACCGGCCGTTAAGTTCATACCTTCTTCCGTAACGGTTTTAATTAATTTCTGAGAAACACCTCTATTAGACCGAAATGCTTTATGCAAATGAAGCATAGTATCTTCATCATTTGGTAAGGAAAATCGTGCTTTACCATAGACAGTACCCGTACCACCATCTTGGTAACGAACAGAAATACCTACTTGGTCAATCGATGAACCAACATCAGAATCTGCTTTGTCATAATCAAATGTAATTACGTCGTTGTAAACTTCTGTAGTACCAAACCATTGAGGATAAATACCAGGTGTAAATTTTACATAAAGTGTTCCAGTTGGATATTGCACTACTGTTCTATGACCAGCATTGTTGATTCCGAATGCCATAAAACCAATCGCTAACGTTCCTACAAACAATAAACCAACAACTAATAACTTAGCGGGAATTCTATCCATTATCCTTTTCCTCCTGTTTAATATTATTTTGTGAACTTATATCTTGAATTTCAGATACCACATCTTGCTGACGCACTTTTTCTTCAGCAATTTCTTTATCGATATCTACTAAATCACCTTCTAATTCAATTCCTCGAAGCTCTTCCAGTTTTTTATCGCGAGTTAAATAGCTTTTAAGTTGCGATATAAAAACGAACAACAATAAAATAATTAGAAGTAAAAAAAACAATCTAAGCATTATTTATCACTCCTCTATTATGTGAATTTAAGTAATTGAATTACCCTAAATATAATTATTTACAATTCGCTATATAGGGTCACTACTTTACATTGTCATAAATCATCTTTATTTGAGATGCCTTAATTGAATCAACGCCAATTACAAGAATCAGTTGTAAAAACAATTGTGTCCCCAGTGTCCCTTTCGCAATCTTTTGCCGTAAATTTTCTTCTGTTTGAATAATCCCAAATCGCTCTTTCAGTCCCTCTGATAAGCCACGGTATTTCACACCATGCGCTTCCATTTCAGATTTAAGAAGGCGCTTTACTACTGCACGCCATTCATGCGTATTGACTAAGCTTTCCATTGTGATTATATCATTCTATTTGTGATGTTTATATATAATATGTGAATTATAGTTCACTTTATAGTTGACATCAAGCTAAATTGTATGTCCATACATAGGGGATATTTATGTTGATTTCTGCATGGACGTGGAGCAAAGCATAGCCACAAGAACGTGGCGTAATAGAGCAATTCGGGAACAATTACTGAGAATAATTAAAAGGCTTGGACCCCTTTAAATTGATTGGAATACCATCTACAAAAGTATATAAATATAATTAAATGAGTCTGATTTTTTTTAATTTTCGAATGATGCTCATTTTTTTAGAATTTGATTCTTCTTCGTCCTCATTGTCAATGATAAGCACATAGAATGCGATATATTCTTTACCTTGTGCTTTTACAGGTGCCGCATACGACTTAAAAAAGATACCTGACTTTTTTATGCTTCCAGCTAACTCTAAAGGTTCTTTTTCTACTGGTGTTAAATTATATTGACTGAAAAGTGGTTTGAAAGTAGTTGGCCAATCATTTTTTAGAAGTTCCTCAGACGTTTCAATAATCTGAATAAATTTTTTCGCAGTATTAAATTCTTGACCATCTATTGTATAAAAATGATTAGTGACTTGTCCTCCACGCATTTTCTTTACATGGGAATATGTTTCGCCATTAAATTGAAAGTCTTGATTAAAAGAAGAACTTTTTATAAAGAAGAAATAAACTACTAAAACAATCACTGATATTATAATTATATTTTTCATAATATTAACCTGTAGTTTTCACCTATAGAATGATGAAAGGGCTTTGCCCCCCCTTTAATTTATCATTTTTAGTTTAGTAATTTAATTTATTTTTATTCATCCAGCTCAGTATTCTTCACTTTATCCTTTGTACAGATAAAGTAATAACTTAAAAATGACAGACTAAATAAAGGAATAAATGCACCAAATATTATTTTTGCTTTCATCACATCATCACCAAAACACAGAAAACTAACTAGCGCAGCGAATAGTAACGATACGATAACTCCTGCGCTCACTTTTCGGGTCAATGTCGTCAGGGATGCCCATAGTGGAAGAACGACCACGACATTAATTAATCCAAAGGCAACAAAACCAACACCGAATAACAGCACTTCAAAAACAATGGGAATATAAATGGAATCCGGGCGGGTCATAAGCTGAATGGATTGTGGGATGGTAAATAACAACGCAGCAATAACCGTTGGATAGATGGCTATTTTTATACTCATAAATGATTTTAGATCTAATGGCATTTAAAAAAGTCCTATTTGAGCATACTTATTATTAACATAAATATCGGAATACTAAAGTGGCCAAACCACTAAGATCATAGGAATACCGACTAACACCACAAGGATTTCCAAAGGCAAACCCATGCGCCAGTAGTCACCAAAACTGTAACCGCCCGGCCCCATAATGATCGTATTGTTCTTGTGGCCTATGGGCGTCAGAAATGCGCAGGAAGCCGCAACGGCAACCGCCATTAAGAACGAATCAGGGTTGACGTTCAGTTGCTGCGCGATATCGACACTGATGGGCGCTGCAATCAAGGCAGTCGCAACATTATTCAATACATCTGACATGGTCATCGTGATCAACATAATGACCGTTAACACAACGACCGGGGACATCCCTTGCGTCACATCAACGATGGCTTGTGCCACCAGTGTCGTACCACCACTGGACTCCAAGGCCGAACTGATCGGGATGAGGCAGGCCAGTAACACAATCACAGGCCACTCTACGGAAGTATAGATCTGAGATAAGGGAATGATTTTAAGTAACACATAAGCCACCACCACACCCATTAATGCCACGGGTAAATACAGCCAACCGACACTTGCGACAATAACAGCCAATGCGAACAGGCCCACTGCCAATATCGCCTTGTGGCGTTGGATGACTTGTAATCCGCGTTTAGCCAGAGACAGACAACCCAACCACGTTACGACATCGGGTAACTGATCTTCTGGCCCGAGTAATAATAAAATATCACCCGCCTGAATCTTCAGCTTGCGTACGCGATCGCGAAAACGAGATCCTTTTCGTGATACACCCAGTAATGAAACACCTTGTCGGTACAATAGTCGTACATCCATAGCGGAACGCCCTTCTATAAAAGCACCCTCCGGGACAACGACTTCAACTAAAGAAAGGTTCTCACTAACTATACTGGGCTGTTTATCCGTCCCAATGAATTTTAAACCTGCCGCACCCACGAATTTTTCTATCGCATCCGGTCTGGCTTCGAGTACCAGGATATCGTTCTCTCTTAAAACAAAATTTCTTGCAGTGCCCGGCAAACGCTTTCCATGGCGTATCAAGCCCAATACATTGACATCAGTTTCTGTACCCAAGTCATCTAAATCGCGCAGCTGCTTATCGATGAACTTAGAATCAGCCTGAATAATGGCTTCGGCAACATAGCCCTCCAAATCCATGAGCTCTTCTCGCATATCATGTTTACTTCGATCTTGTGGTATCAGTCGCCAACCGATGGTCGCCACGTACAAGATGCCGATACCCGCAACCACAATACCGACCGGGGTGAAATCAAACATCTGATAGGGTTCGCCTAAGGCTTGTTCACGAAACGTGGCAATGACCACATTCGTTGGCGTACCAATCAAGGTCACCATACCGCCCAGTATGGTGGCGAAAGATAATGGCATGAGCGTTAAGGCCGGGCTACGTTTCGCCTTGCTTGCTGCCTGCATATCCACAGGCATAAGTAACGCGAGAGTCGCCACATTATTCATCAAGCCTGAAAGCGCCGCACCGATAGTCGACATGAGACCAATATGCGTGCCCAATTTGCGAGATCCATCCACCAAGAAGCGGGATAATAATTCAATCGCACCCGAGTTCGACAAACCACGACTAACAATAAGCACCAATGCGACGATGATGGTGGCAGGATGAGAAAAACCAGAGAAGACATTCTCATGCGGAATAACACCGACGACAAAGGCAATAAACAATGCGGTTATTGCAACGATGTCATAGCGAATTTTTCCCCAAAGCAATAAGGAAAAAATAAAAAAAAGCAGGCCAAACAAAAATACTTGGTCAAAGGTCATAAGATAATCTCAGATAACAAACCAATTTAAATAATTAGTTGCTTCAGTTTACCAGTGAAACTATTTGGGTTAAATCTATGTGTTTTTGTTACAGGATTTAACCTTTTCTGTCATTTTAATTGTGCCTAAACAGATAATATTGAATCACCCCGGTACCTTTGATCCGTGCTATTACCCACTGGATTGCGAATACGCAAAAAATGCCAATGCCAGAATAACAAATCCAATAATAATCGAGAAAACAGGCCTTATCACTATATCCCCTTCGGCAATTGGGGTATTCATGCGTCTAGCTTGCTTATCACCGATATGGTTAATAACCTTCTGCATAACGCTAGTAGATTGAGTTGGAAAGACAATACAAATAATACCAATAGTAAATAAAATCAATCCGGCCAACATCATTCCCCTTAAAAATAAATTTACAGATCTAATTTAGCGGCATATAGAAGAATCACTGAATAGGTTTTATGAGTATAAATGGTTTGCTAATCGGCTGACCTGTTTCCTCATTAAAAAACGGGTTGGGAGAATAACGCTTTAACAATCGCCCGATTAATAAACTAATAATAATCTTGAGTGTAAGGAGCTTAGAAAAACCTGCATTAGCACCTTCAGGCGCATCACCAATACAGTACTTGGCCATACAGTAATACTTAACAGGGCCCAACACGTCATCTTTGTTCAAACCCGAAAAATCAAGGCAGTTGAGAATCACACCGGCAAAGGCCATTTTATAAGAAATGGTATTGGCAATCGGAGTATTACAACAGCTCGTATACCAGCGGAGAATCCCTTTTTGTGTTAAACGCAAACAAGTTAAATTCTCCTGCCCCTGAGTAAACTTGATACTCGACGGAGAGACTTGAAATATTTCAGTGCCCCCGTTTTCATCTAAGATATGAGTTTCATTATTGAGATATTCTGCAAAACGCTGGCAATCATCACACATACACTTAAGATGATTCCCGCACTTCGGAGAAACATCTTCAAGATAACCTTGTACCTTGGAACAAGAACATTTGATAGGGACATTCATGTAATATAGTTTACTGTAACTTGTATAAAAGGGCTCTGGCCCCTTTTAATTTTATTATAAAACCGTGGTCTGTCCCCTATTATTGATTCCTTGCAGGCATTTAAAAATAAATAGATCTTCCCCTTTTTATTTCTCTATTTAAAAAATATATTATATCCTTTAACTATGAAATATTTTTGTTTATGTCTGTTAATACTCAATATACAAGCATGTAGCCCGAATGCGGATGAAAGTTATAGATCCGGATATGATGATGGATACGCAGAGGGTTACAAAACAGCTTGTAAAATTGAATCATCTCCTATTAAGGGTGATTGGCAAAACGAACATTATTCTAAAGGTTATAGCGATGGCCAACTTGATGGAGCTGCTAAAGGTGTAAGTGCTTTTCACGCTGATAATTGCAAGGCCAGCGTATATCATTAATCTTAACTCTATAAAACGAGCAATATCTATAGTGTGCTGGTTAAAAAATAAATCTGTCCCCTTTTATTCTCCGACACTATTAATTCTTGCGGTGACATTGAAGACAGATTAGTTTTTACTATAGCTATAATAGGAACAATTAATTTTATTTATTTCAGCCACTAGTCTATATTTACACACAGGCATTAAGAAAAGAGCAGCATTACATTTTAACTAACAAAAAGAGGTAAGTATCATGAACTGGCAAACACCTGAATATAACGACATCCGTTTTGGTTTCGAAGTTACCATGTACATCAACAACAAGTAATTTCAACCACGTTGTAAAAAAAATAAAAGGGCTGAGAGGCCCTTTTTATATTAAAGCCCCCTTTAATTAAATATTATATCAATCGACACTGCCCCTATTGATTGTTCCTGCGCTCCTTGCGCTTACGGCATTAGTGCACACCCCTCAAGGGGGTACCGAGGTCCATGCACGTCACACTGACTCTTGATTAAAAAACCGTGGTCTGTCCCCTTATTCCACAACACTTTCATGCTCTCGACAAATAAGACTAATATCTACTTTAGATAAAGGTTCTTGGGTTAACCCGCAAAAATGACTATCACTTTTGATTTTCTGGTTATATCGACATGTATTACAGACACCGAATGATTTCATTTCGTTTTCCTGCTGTATCACCTGAAGTAATTCTTTAAGAGAATTTATAATTTGTGTTTGTGTAGACTCGGAGAGTTTTTTAGACACTTGTGTATAGACTGGGGTAGGAATGAGTTTTTGTAATAACTTATTACCCTTACTGGATACTTTTAAATGCGTAATTCTTTTGTCATTACTATCTGTAGTTTTTATTAAGAAATTCTTCTTTTCAAGTAACTTCAACGTCTGCGACACAGTACCTTTTGTTTGATTTAAATATTCAGTGACCGCCATAGGCGTATCTGAATACCGATTACATATAGAAAGGTAACGTAACGCTTCTAATTGTATCGGTTGCATACCATAGGGAATACCAACTTGCCTTGATTCGCTTCGTAGCAGATTGGCTAAACGTTCTACATGGTCATAAATCTCTTTCGATTTCATTGGTATATAGTATCGATTCAATACTATATTGACAAGAGGAATATTCTCACCTACAGTAATACTTGTTTCGACTCGAAACCATTAAATCATTGAGGATACTATTATGAATAAAGCTACTTTTTACCATGCAGGTTGCCCTGTTTGTATCAGTGCAGAACAACAAGTACTCGAGGCATTAGATAAAAACCGTTTTACTATAGAACTTGTACACCTAGGAGAAAATAAAACACGTATTAGCGAAGCAGAACAAGCCGGCATAAAATCAGTTCCTGCTCTCCTGTTAGACGGAAATGCGTTCCATATCAATTTCGGTGCATCACTTAATGATGTTAAAGGAGGTGCATAATGCTAAAGCGAATACTTTTTATCTCACTCCTAACAACAAGCTTATCGTTTGCTGTCAACGCGCATGATCATACGGGCGGTATCCAGGCAACAAAAAATAAAGCGACCTTGGCCCCGTTTGACATCATTCATACAAAGATTACAACCGAGAAAAATGTAGCTACATTTCATATGGCCGTTTCAAACAAGGCAGGTCAATCTAAACCGACACCTTCTGGTCAACTAGCGGGTAGCAATGTATTTTCATATGTCTGGCCGACCTCAATAGATAGCTATGATGTTGGTTTCGAGAAAAAAGCGGGAATACTCGCCTTGGCAGTCACATCACACCCTGATTTCGATGACACACCGCTTTATGACGAAAATGCGGATGGGGATGTCGCTAATGATGGCAATATTTGGCATAGCCATTGGGTCGTTTTATCACCAAACGAACATTGTGGAGAAGGGTCATTGGGCGTTGTCGATATTCCCAAAGATGCTAAACCAAGATTACCTAAAACCTGGCCCGGCTTGCCTATTCTGTTAGACAGTCCCGGTTGGAATCCGACATTCAACGCTGAAACTGTGGAAGTGCGCATACCATTCGATGATATTGGTATTGTTAAAAATGCAAATTTTGACGGCGTGACAGCAGGTCTTCGCGTAAACCATAGTGTGCATGCACCCCTACTCTGCGTCGTAGATGTTATGGACGTTGCCTCAGGCGACTTAAGTTTACCCGGCAAAGTTAATCAATAAACCGCCTTCAAACGACAAGGAAGTCACTTACTATTTTTAAAGAGAGAGAATACGATGAATAATGAATACATATTAGCCCCAGAGCTGGAAGTAACTGATTGGCTAAACACATCTGAACCGCTAAAACTATCAAACTTACAAGGCAACGTGATTGTACTACATGCGTTTCAAATGTTATGTCCGGGTTGCGTACTGCATGGCATCCCACAAACCACTTCGATATATGAGCTGTATAAAAATGAGCCCGTAAAAGTTATCGGTTTACATTCAGTATTTGAACATCACGAGGTCATGAATAAAGACGCCTTATCTGCATTTATACATGAATACCGAATACCATTTCCAATAGCCATTGATAAACCATCAACAGATGAGGCTATTCCATTAACGATGAAGAAATATAAGTTACAAGGTACTCCAAGTCTTATCTTGATAGATCACCGCGGAAAAATAAGGCTTAACCATTTTGGCAGACTAAGTGACATTCAAGTTGGAAATGCTATTGGACAATTACTTTCAGACGCAAATAATTTAAGTGTCGCCGAGCAAGGTCGAAGTTCAAGTAACGAAACGGAAGGCAATAATTGCGACGATAATAAATGTACTCCAGCTTAATAGTGCCAGAGTGGTGTGTTTAAATCACTCCAGTATCTTTTAATGTTGTATTCCTTCAAGATAAATCCATCGCCACTGACTCTCTATTATAAAACCGTGGTCTGTCCCCTATTATTCTCCGTGCTATTTATGTGATGGACGTTTAATTAAATAAGATTAAATGATATGAACATGAAGTTTGGTTATGTAATTGCAATATAACTTATCAGGATAAGAGCATTTAACGCATGTTTATATTCTTAGCCATTTTTTTCTTATAAATCAAATCCTTACAATATATTTATAAAGTTATATAAGTTAAAGGCCGATAAATATTTTTAAGTTTGTCGTTAATAAATGACAGTATTTATACTGTAGCTGAATAAAAATAAGAAGAAGGGTAATAAGGTAACCTTAATATTGAAGATTTTTAATCATGAGAATAGCTTACAGGAGTTGCACTATCGAAATTTGATGCTTTTAGGTTGGGCCACCATTCCTCTTGCGCTTCCATTCTCGATTAATTGTTTTTTACAAGGACGTTACATTACAGGCGAGCTTTCAGTTCTTCTTATGTGCCTTGCCGTATCGAATTCCTTGTCTATAAATTTAAAGCATCGACTGGCAGTATCTTACTGGATATTTTTTGTTGTTAATCTTCTGACGGTGCTTTTCACAATCATCGAAGTCGGTGATATAGGACTGTTATGGTCTTACCCTTTTATTTTTTCTGTATTCTTCGTTCAACCACGTTATCCAGCACGGATCATGAGTGGGATAGCATTAGTCAGCTTGATTAGCTTATCAGCTTACTTGCTTGAACCAGCGACAGTTGCCCGTTTTGTATTTACTTTACTTATGCTGACTGTTTTTTGTGATGTGATCGTTAGTGTATTGATGAGAATGGAATTTAAATTGAGGGAACAGGCTATACGTGATCCATTAACCGATGCTTATAATCGACGTTTCATGAATATTTGTCTGGAAAATACCATTGAAGAAACTCGTCGTGCTTTTGGTCCTGCATGTTTGATTCAGCTTGATGTTGATAAATTCAAAAAGGTTAACGATAGGTTTGGGCATATTGCCGGTGATAGAGTATTAAAAAAGCTTGTTGAATTGTTGCACAAAAGACAACGCAAACTGGATTATATTTTTCGTACAGGTGGTGAAGAGTTTGTCTTGTTATTACGCAATACCAGTTTACAACAAGCAATAGCACTAGCAGAAAATTTACGTAAGAACATTGAAGAAACCGAATTACTCGAAGGACATACGATCACGGTCAGTCTTGGTGTTGCAGAATATCAATCCGGCGAGACAGATGATGAATGGTTACACCGTGCAGATAAGAATCTTTATGAAGCAAAAGATAATGGTCGTAATTGTGTTCGTCCAATAAAATAAAGGGGTCAGATTTATTTATTCTGCTATTTAAAAATCAAATAAATCTGTCCCCTTTTATTCTCGCCGGTGATCTCGCGCACCATGTTAATTCGACCCTATAAATCTAATGCGATCTGTACCCATTAATTCACCCTTTTAAATCTTCGATCGTGTCTCCTGATTGACACGAAGCAAATCCTTTAGAACATTCCAAAACCCAGCGCCGATATAGCGATAAGCAGCTATTGATAATCTGGACAAACAGCTATAAAACCCCTGTAAAATGAATAAAACGCCTGAATTCCAGGTGCTTATCCTGTACTATATGCACCTCTAAATTTCTAGTCGTGTCACCTGCTGACACATAATAATTACAATTCGATAAACACTTAAATAAAAAACTGTGAGAGGGAAAGATATGTCAACTATTTATCCAACATTGGAGATACCAGAGACGTTAGCCGCTGGGCCAGGGCCTGGTAATACAGATCCCAGGGTACTGGAGCGATTTTACAAAACGGGTGTCGCAGATCATATGCAAGCTGATGTCGTGAGGGGCATGGCAGAAGCGAAAGAGATGCTACGTACTGCATGGGGAACAAAAAACATTCATACCTTTGGTGTCGGTGGTACTGGTTTCAGTGGTCTGGATTGCGCTTACAGCCCTATCCTTCCCGGAGACAAGGTTGTGGCTTTTGTAAATGGGACTTTCAGTGGTATTGATGGTCTTGCCATCCGCATGAAGGCATCAAGTCTTGAAGATCTGGCGGCAGACCCGCTGAATCCACAACCATCAAACGTCACCATCGTTGACGTTCCACATGGTCAGTCTGTCACCGGCGATATCGTCGATGCAGCATTGGCGAAAGACAAACCGATGTGGGCTTGTATGGCACATTGGGAAACAGGCAGCGGCCGTATCAATGATCTTCAGGGCTTCAACGACGCCTGTGCGAAGCATGGTGTAATGGGTATTGTCGATGCGGTTTCTAGCTTGGGTATCGCGAAATTTGATATCGATGACTATCCAGCCGTTAAGATCTGGGCGTCTTGCCCGCAGAAGGGCGTGCTCGCACTTCCGCTGACCTATGCACCGGTTAGCTTTACCGACGATGCTATTGCTGTTCTCGCCAAGCGCGGTTGTTACACCTACGTACATAACCCGATTCTTGAAGCCCGTCACTGGGGTGTTGTCGATGGTAAGGATGGCGTTGCGGCCGGTTATCACCGCACACACTCTTGTTATGCTGTAGCTTCTTTCCACGAAGCGCTGCGTCTATTGTTGACTCACGGCCGTGAACAAAAGGCAGCTGACTATACTTTCCACGAAAAGATTCTCAGTGAAGCAGTTCAAGGGTTAGGTTGTGAGGTCACTTCAAATATGACCAGTCTGGTGGTATTGAATCTACCCGGTAAATTTGCCGGTAGAGAAAAAGAACTGGTAGGCGGATGCCGTGCTGAAAACTTCGGCATCTGGCCAACACTGTCAGAACCCACTCAGATCCGTATTGGTATCCTCAACCAGCTCACCGAAGCAGCGATTACGGAAATCGTCAGCCGGTTCGCAGATGCCATGATTAAGATGGGCGCTGAAGTCGATAAGGATGGCGTGTTAAGCAAAGTGAAAGCTGATTTCGCAGCTTAATACTTTCCTTAGGTTTAAGAAGCCGGAGTGGTTATGTTTAAAACCACTCCGGTTTTTTTTAACCAATTTAAAGGGCTCTGACCCACTTATTCATGTGTTTCATTTTTTAAATAATTGAAAATTTGATTTACTTCATCGTTATCAAATATTTCATCAAAATATTGAATATATCCATTTAGCTGATCTAAAGTTAATACTTTAACGTGTTTGAATTCTTCTTTGGGCTTCACCTTAGTCATTACTATAACATTTCTAATTGGAATTCTTGCACTTCCCCAATGATGACGAATTAGCTCAACATTTGACTCGCTATTTAAAAGTACAAATAATGCGTAACTAGTTCTTGAGACTTGTTTGACTGGTGACCTTAGATCGAGACTCTCAATTGATTTATTACTCCAGTTTTTGGTTTCAAGAATAAAGACTCCTGATTTGCAAATTAATAAATGATCTATTTGAATACTAAATATCCTATCGTCTTCATTTCTATTATAAATAGGTGGATCAAACTCTATTGAAAAGTCATTAATTAAATAATATTCATTTGATAGCTTTTCTAATTCTTTTACAGTTAGGTTTTCTCCAATTGCTCCGGCTATAAGTGGGTAAAGGTTATCAACAATTTCTTTTGTGGAATCCAGTTTTTCACAAGCTTGTACACACCTGGTTGATAGAATATCTTCATAATTAAGTTCTAAGTTCGACTTTCTCTTTAGATTTTTTTTTACTTTAAAGTATAAAAGTATTTTATTGATTATATTTTTACTGCTGTCTTTTATAGCCTGATTAGTTGTTTTTTCTATTGCTTTGATTTCCTCATCTAATGAGACTTTAGTGATATTGATTAATTCTTCTTTTTCAGAATCATAATTTTTCAAAAATTCATTAGTCTCACCAATAGAATTAAATCTAGTTATATCGTTATCATTTAATATATCTTTGATTTTCTTCAGAGGTTCTATTTTTCCAACAATAACAGCCATAAATAAGAATAAATAATATGTTTAGAAAATTAAGCTATCAATATTAAAGGGCTCTGACCCCTTTAATTGTTTAATTTATAAACCGTGGTCTGTCCCCTTTACACTTTTGATTTCGTGTAAGATGGTATATAAACTTTTTGAAGCATCCAATTTAAACTGAAATATTTTTTCTGAATTCTTTAATATGAACTTATGATCTTCAAGCTGTTTTTTATAGACACTACCAATTGACTCTTTTATTCCCGTTTCTATAAATATTTTCAACACTAACCATGTGCTAACTCCTGTAAACCCTCCCACACCTAAGATAGTCATCACTAAATCTGTGGTTTCCATATTACCTCCCTAATAATTAAGGGGTCTGCCCCCTATTGTCCTATTTATTTTTCAGCCATTAAATAAATAAAAAATGGTTTCTAATGAAATCTAAGACCTCTAATTCATTATCAGGTAAATTCAATTGACTATCTTTGTATTTACCTATAATTCTATTTTTTTCTAACTCTGTTAACCCAAATGCACTGCCTACTATTAATTGTTTATTTTGAGTATCAATATCTCTAAACCGCAACCTTTTCATATTAATATCGTGATAACCAAAACCTAATAGACATATTCTCTCGGCTGCATCTAATAGCGTACGAGCTTTATTCAGCTCAACGCTTTCTTCAATATTTTCATGTATTATTTTTATTTGTTTAGCGGCGATATCTAGAATTGCTGCATTTGAATCATTAGAGTATATTTTAGATGTATTTGACTTTGTGTTTTGCCATGGCAGATACCCCAATTGTCCATGCACATGTATAATATTAATTTTTTTTATTACTTCAACAGTCTCATCATATGTCTTGCCGTAAAAGTTCTGTACTGAATTAAATAAGAACTCCTCGAAAGACCTATCGTAGTTAAAAGTAATAATAGAAAGTTTATTTTTAGAAAACTCATCAAATGGCCCATTCATTTTATCAAAAATATATTTGTACCAATTATTTTTAGCCCTAAATAGACTATCTTTTTTTTCTAATGGGCAAAGAACATATGCTATTGCTCTCTTCCCAATATCAATATATTCATTTCTATGCTCTAAAAACTGATCAATTGAGGTTGTCCCTGAATAATTTAATGCATCAGAAAAATCAGAAATTTCTGCAGGCCTTGTCGAATATTGACTCAAATATTGAAACAGACTCCCTCTGTTCCTTAAACCTTCAACGATGGTATTCATTAATTTAATTCCAGAGGGAAAATCTAAATGCATACTTGCGCCGGCACCTAAAACTAATACCGTTCTATTCTTAATCATAATTATAAATTAAAGAACTCTGTTTTTTAACAATGAACTTATAAATCATGTTTTGCTAACTTAATTATTTTTGGAAAGTATTCATCAACTAGATCTCTAACTTTGACAGCGTGGCTTCCAAAATGAAATTCAGCTTCCTGACCTTCCATGCCCATTCCATCATCTTCAACTTTATATTTTTCTGAGTAAATCTTCTTTAAGAACTCATCAATTAATTGACAAAATTCTTCATTAAAAAGAAGTGAGCCTGCTACACGATAGTGCTCAACTTTTCTCATTGCATCATTTAAATATTCATAAGGCTGGACACCATCAGGGAAGCCAGTAGTGGGAACCATATAAACAGAATTGCTCATCTCTTCACCCCAATATCGGATTTTCTCAACTGCAGAAATTAAGTCTCTATATGATTCATAACGTTCTTGCCATAAGCGTTGGCGCTTAAATGTAAGCAAGGTTAAGTAGCTGCCTATAATAGCGGCAATAAGTGCAGTTAAAATTGAAATCAACATAGTTATTAATTAATTTTTAAATGTCGAGTTACAATAAGGATGCGCCAATTGACCATTATCAACCACACCAATACCACCATCTTCTTTCCTTTCAATATGGTCAATTGTAATTGAGTTTTTATGTATAAAACCATTACAGATCTTGCATTTAATTCCATTTTCCAATGCCTGCTTAATGAAAACCGCAGACTTTGATTCTGTATCAAAATCTTTCCTTTTATAATCAACGCCTTCATTTTCCTCTAACAGGACTATGAAATTAAATTCACTAGTTTCTATTGTTCTTCTAAGCGCCCCTTTATAATCTAATCCGTTATTTATGTTATCAATGATAGAAAAAAATAGTCTCGAAACATAAGGCAGACCCTTTAAAGCTGTTCTGTACTTTCTGTTGATTTGCTGTATTACATAATCATAATTAATAATAAATTTCTCAAATTCTTCTCTTGCTCTAGTAAATTCATTTAATTTATTTTTTTTAATTAACTCCAATATAAAATTAGTAATCGCATAAAAAGAAGCTGTTTTATAATTACCTTCTTTTGAATAAAAATATATTATTGGATGTAACCCTAAAGAAGAAGAGTGCACACTATTTATTCGCCAAGCTACTTTTCTTGTGTTTTTCAAAAAGTTAACCGTGCTTTCTCCTTGTGTATCATCATCTAAAATATCTTTAAATTTGATAGGGATATTATTTACTTGATTCACGAATTCAAGAATCAATGGTAATGTTTGTGCACTAGATATTTTACCGCCAATAGGAATATCCATTGTTTTAACAGGAGTTGTTAGTTGTGGAGAAAATAATATGGTATTTATTTCTTCAGCAAGATTCTGGATTGTGCCTTGATTTTCAGCGCTAAAGTTTGACCAGTACTTATGTCCTTTTCCTGCTCTAATTATTGCTCGTGCTGATATGCAGTTTGGTTTTTTTCTTGATTCTAGTAATTTAAGTTCCGTTGGATCTATTTTTGATGCTTTTTGATTTATTTTAAAAAATGAATTTTCTGCTTTTATAGCATCGCCTGGAACCCATTGGACCTGTATGGCATTCACACCGATATTGTTAGCTCTATTGATATGTTCTATCAATGATTCATTTTCGCTTGAAGCGTTACTTACTTCTGCATACGAGCCTATTTTCTTTTCAATTAGCTTTCTTGTGTTTTTTGCAATATCAATTTGATCATCTGGGATATTATCTTCATAAAATACTCTAGAAGTATCTCCATCTCCATAATCATCATATATCCATGAGATTAATGCGCTCAATCTATGCGCTCCATCGATAACAAAAATTAAACCACTTTCGCTACGCCATAGAATAATCGATGGAATTAAATCTCCTTCAATAAAGCTATCAACAAACTCATGTATTTTTTTTGCATCCCATTCATTTGTCTCTCTTTGAAAGTCTGGTTTTCTCAGCAATTGATAAAAGAAGTTATTTGATAAGTCAGTAATAGATAGGCTAGCAATTTGAGCGGCTGTCGTTTTATTTCCAGATATTTCAAAATCCTCTCTTGGGATTAAGGCATCAAGATTAATTTTTGGCACGGTTAGATTCCCTTCTTGTTATATCTTAAGTTCTGAAATCCTACTCCTTCTAAAAAGAATGACCAAGTACAACCTAACCAATAGGCAGAACTATTTTGTTAGTACAAGTCGGAATGCCTTTGAAGAATCGGAGTTTACTCTAGTAAATGAGTATTCTGAAAATGTGCGACAACACTTACAGGTTTTTGCCCCTGCACCAATAACAGGCGCTTTAGGCGAAACCTGAATATTCACCACACCCCTCCCAAAGGGGTACCGAGGTCCATGGTGGTCATGGCGAAAAATAAACTGTCTGGATAGGACGGAGATAGTTTTCGCTAAGACAAGGCGCGAGCCGATGAGGACACGGAATTTATATGTAATAAATGAGTACCGCAGACGGCGAAGCAACGCCGTCATAGCGGAAAATAGCCCGTCCTATCGGCCGTATGCGTCAACACCCGGCAATGGTCTGTGATACTTAACAACTTCTCTATATGTTTTAGTCGCAGCTGCAATACCTTTTTCAACGTCTACCGGTATTCCCGCTTCTTCACATGCCATCAAGAAAGCAATAGAAGCAGCCATTGCGTGTTGTGGTTGTATACCGCCAGTCGCACAGAGACGCCAGCCCAGATTTGGCTCTCCTGGAATAGCGGCCGCTTCTACGCCGTGCTTTGAAAACATGATGTTAAGTACTTCCGTGATTTTTTTCACACCAAAACCTTCTGGTGATTTAACTGCCGTCACCGCATTTGATCGAAGATGTTCTTCTTTTGCGACCAATTCAAAGCCTGCGGCCAGTACGGCTGCACGGTAGACTTCAGAACAATCTTTATGACGCTCGCATACGCGATCAATACCTTCGATGGCTAAAGTATCCAATGCCACAGCGAATTGAGCATAATTTCCTGGCGTTTCAATATGCAAGCCCATACTGTCCATCGCATCAATCATCTTGGTAAGGTGGAGGTAGTGTTGGCCTTTTTTAATGCCTGCATCTGCAAGCGCTTTGTCGGCTTCATATGCTTTCTCTACCGCTTTAGGGCTGAGCGAAAGCATGCCGATACCGGGTGTACCCATGATTCCTTTTTGGCTACAGCCCATGAGCATGTCGATGCCCATTTCAGTCATATTGGCTGGCATACTGCCAATGGCAGAAATACCGTCAATAACGACTAACGCAGGGTGCTTTAGTTCATCCAATAGGGCTCGTATTTTCTTAGGGTCAGTCGTCACGCCTGTACCGGTTTCGTTTAGCGGCGCCATAACTAACTGAACCTTATGTTCTGTGTCTTTTTCCAGGACTTCTCTACACTTGTCATAAGCTAGATCTTCACCAAGCTCACTTTTCAGACGTACTACATTCCTACCCAGGTTTTCAACGCAGTTACCCATTGCCGTACTGAACGCACCGATCTCCATAGTGATAACGGCTGGTGTATCGGAATCGGCTTCGCTAGGGAAACGACATGAGCCTGCAGCCGCTTCTGTACCAGTGGTGCCTGAGCCGGTGAAGAACAATGCTCTACCACCTTCTTGCATACCGACCATCTTGGCGTACTCTGCGCGCACCGTTGTAAAAAATCGCGCGACGTCTGGACCACGCATACCGCGTGTCTGGGTTGATGAAAATTGATCCACCAGCTCAGAGCCCCAAGCAGGGCCCGGTGTCACGTTTATGATCTTGTTATGTGGAGACCAAACAGGATCTTTACCATCAAGAAATGTGTTTTCATTTGGTCCAACTTGATCCGTTTCGATAAGACGTCTAAGTCCGGAAAGTGGAGAGATTAATTCATTTGTCATTTTGAAGTACCCATAATTATTTATAAATTCGTTTCTGGTGATTAACCCGTCCAGCCGAGACCGGCGGATATGCAATTTATTGATAACAACAACGGCACCAGGCCTTCCAACACATCATCACCCTCTTCCCGACTACGGAATTCCTTCACCAGCTGCACTTGTTCCATGCCCGCTTGATAAAGGACAGGGGAACGGCGATTGAGTTTACGGCTGAATTTTTTGAAGCGTTCGCAGAGTTGTTCTTCGCCGGTGATCTTCAGCACCATTTCGACGGATAGCTTGTATTCCTCGACGACCATATTGAATACGGTGTCGCGGAGTTTTTCGTTTTCGACGAGTTTGGAATAGGACTCGGAAACATCTAAATCGACCAGTGCTAGCGTCTTTTCAGCCTCATTAAGTATCAAGCGAAACAAGCGTGTGTCGTTGAACATGCTCTTCAGTAGCGCTTCGCCTTCGGCACCACGTTCATCGATAAATGATTTCAATGCGGTACCGACACCATACCAACCGGGTACGAGGTGTCGGTTTTGTGTCCAGGCAAAGACCCACGGTATTGCGCGTAGATCGCTTAATGATTTCGCGCCAAAGCGTCTGGCGGGTCGCGAACCGATATTCATCTTTGCCAGTTCTTCTACGGGACTTGCCGCGCTGTAATAATCGATCAGGTCGTCTGTCTCGGCCAATTCGCGATATTTATTAAAGGCGAGTTCGGACAGGCTTTCCATCGCCACATCAAACTCTGGCGTTGGTTTTAATTCTTCTTCGTCTAATGACTTTATGGTGTGTTCAAACACACTCGCGGCCAACAGTTCCATCTGGTACTGCGCAGTACCCTCATTGGCATACTTAGATGAGACCACTTCACCCTGTTCGGTGATACGCATTTGTCCGTGAATTGATCCTGCAGGTTGAGCAGCGATGGCATGTCCGGTGGGTGCGCCACCACGACTGACCGATCCGCCTCTACCGTGAAAGAAGGAGATTGGAATACCTGCTTCCTCCCCTGTTTTGGTTAGATTGGCCTGCGCCTTGGTCAATTCCCAGTTTGCAGTGAGGTAGCCACCGTCTTTATTGGAATCGGAATAACCGATCATGACTTCTTGTACACCGGTGAGATGTTTGATGGATTGTTTGATGATCGGAATCGTAAATAACTCGGTCATCATCTCGGGGCCGCGTTGTAGATCATCAATCGTTTCAAACAAGGGGACGATGGGTAAGGAACAGTAAGCTTCGCCATCCTTCTCTTCAAACAAGCCGGCCATCTTTGCCAGTAAATAGATACCCAGCACATCACTGACCGACTGCGTCATCGATAAGATGAAATGACCGAAGGCCTCGCGATCCATTTTTTTCATCATCTTTGCAGACATTTGGAACAAGCCGAGTGTCGATGCGGAGGCTTCGTCCAGATTAGAAAACTGCGGTAGATTTTCGCCTAAGGGTTTATTAATCTCTTCCAGCAACAAGGCCTTCCATTCGTCACTATCCAAACTAGGTGGTTCTGCATCATGCCCGTGCATGGCTTTATAAATAGCAATCAGCGTATTGTTTGTTGTTGTTGAATTCTCGCGCAGATCAAGTCGCGCACTGCGAAAGCGAAACGCTTCGGCTTCTTGTAATAGTGGAATGACATGCGTGCGGGAGAGCTGTCGGCAATCGGCTTCGCGTAAGCCAGACATGAGTTGTTTGATGTGTGTGATGAATTCATCAGCATCGACATAGCGGATACCACTATAGTGTCCTGCTTCATCGCTCTCTAAAGTACCGCGTAGCTTAATCAGCATGCAGGTTAGGAATTGACGGAACACTTCGCCCGGGTTTCTCTCCGAGACATGTTCCAGTTCGTCGATACCTTTTAGTATCGCTTGCAGATCGTCTTCAAAGGATTTTGCCAAGTTGATATTGGTACTGGACATACTCAGGTGTTCGACCAAGTCTTCTAGTCGCTCAATATAATGTACCAACACCATCTGCCGATGCTTTAATAGTGTCTCTTTAGTCACATCGTTAGTAACAAAAGGATTACCATCGCGATCACCACCGATCCATGAACCAAACTGGAAGAAGGGTTGCAGGGTAAAATCAGTGTCGGGGTAGCTTTGCTTTAACGCCCATTTTAATTTTTCATGTGTCTCGGGGACACGTTCATATAATGATTGCTCGAAGAAATGTAATCCCCACACCACTTCTTGCGGTACTGATGGTTTTTCCAGACGTAGTTCGCCGGTTAACCAGAGCAGGTCGATCTCGTTACGCAAACCATCAATAAATTTTTGACGCTCGCGCTCTGTCCAACGTTCACCTTCCAGTCGATAGAGCAAGACATAGATACGACGGTGTATCTCTAATACCGTGACGCGCTTGGCTTCAGTAGGGTGCGCGGTTAATGTCGGACGTATATGCGCAACATCTAATAGTTTTTGAACCTCTTCGGCACTGACGCCTGATTCACTGGCTTGTTTAAAGACATTGGCAAAGGTACCCGGTACATTTTCTAATCCATTTTCTTTTTCCGCCATACGTCGACGACGCATACCGGTATTTTCTTCCGCGACATTGAGTAACTGAAACCAGATACCCCAAGCCTGTAGGATACCCAATAATATATCTTTATTACCCGGCGGGATCGCCAACTCGCCACGGACATAGGGCAGTATCTCGCTATGGCGCTGTTCAATAACTTGAATGAGTTGATCGGTCAGAATGCCAACCACTTCTTTAGCGTAACTCGCTGAAGCGGCATCGAGAGTACGTTCGTTAGATTCGACTTGTGCTGGTGTCATAAAAACTACCTACAATTTAATAGTGGTATTTCTTAATACTATGTTATTAAAAATAGCGCTGTAGCTCCGTGTAAGAGGGGCCCAAACACGGAGCTAGCAACGCTATTACAAAAAGACCTTGCTAGGCGACGCGGTCGCCCGGTTCATCACCATCGAAAAATGCCTTTACATTGGCGAGTGAGCGTAAGCCCATAGCAACGCGGGTTTCTGTTGTTGCGCTACCCAAGTGCGGCAGCAGAACGACATTTTCCATCGACAATAAGTCTTCGGTCACCGTCGGTTCTTTGGCGAACACATCCAAACCAGCACCTGCAATAACACCATCCTTTAATGCTTGTACCAATGCAGGCTCATCAACCACATCACCGCGTGCGGTGTTGATCAAGAACGCTGAATTTTTCATCATGCCTAAACGTTCGGCATTCATCAGGTTGGTATTCGCACCACCACCCGGACAATGCAAGGTGACAAAGTCTGCGCCTTTAAGGACGTCTTCAACGGTGTCCAATTGTGTCGCACTGAATTTTTTAATCACCTCATCCTTTGGCGGATACGGATCATAAAAGCTGATTTCCATGCCAAACCCAAAGTGTGCTTTTTGGGCTACTGCCTGCGCAATACGACCAAAACCAATAAAGCCGAGTTTCTTACCAGTCACCTTGGTTGCCAACATATGCGTTGGACACCAACCATCCCACTTCTTGTCGCGTACCAAACGTTCGCCTTCGCCGACGCGACGCGAGACCGTCAACAACAAGCTCATGGCAATATCGGCTGTACAATCGGTCAAGACTTCAGGCGTGTTTGTAACAACAACACCTGCCGCTTTCGCGGCGTCGGTATCGATGTTATTAAAACCGACACCAAAGTTTGAAACGATCTTGCACTTGCGTCCATCGACAGCAAAGATATCTGAATTGATTTGAAAATCAGAAACTGTTGGGCAAATCGCATCTGCAGTTTGCATTGCAGCTTTAAGCTCATCGACTGACATCTTGTGGTCGTCTTCGTTCAAGACAACATCAAACAGTTCTTGTGCTTTAGCCTCTGCTTCTGCAGGCCACTTGCGGGTTAATATTACCTTTGGTTTACTCACTTATAGTCTCCCATAAATATAATTTAATAGTAGATGACCGCCATGGATGGCGGAAATACTTGCAATGCATGGACCTCGGTACCCCCTTGAGGGGTGTGCAATTGCAAGTGCATTTTTATCATCTCCAATCCGATAATTAATTTTTACAAAATTCTTTATATTTGCCACAGAGAACACAGAGGTCTCAGAGAAAGTCAAAAGCACTTAAGCTTTCTGATGTGTCATTAACATGTACTGTTATCTTTTTTTTCTCTGTGTACTCTGTGGCTTATTTATTTCTTTAGCTTACTTTTGCTAAAACTTCTTGTACGACTGAAGCAAACGATGATGGATTAGGTACGACATGCACACCACATTCCTGAAGTATTTCTACTTTTTCTGCGGCACTTTCGCCAACAGCAGAAATAATCGCGCCAGCATGACCCATGCGACGTCCTTTAGGTGCGGTCAATCCAGCAACATAACCAATAACCGGTTTGGACATGTTTTCTTTTGCCCACATTGCTGCATCAACTTCTTGTGGTCCACCAATCTCACCAATGATAACAACCGCATCAGTTTGATCATCTTCTTCAAAGGCGGCTAAATGATCGCGGAAAGAACTACCGTTGATAGGATCGCCACCAATACCAATACTGGAAGACACACCAATACCCACGTCTTTCATCTGTGAAGCGGCTTCGTAACCTAATGTACCGGAACGACCGACGATGCCCACATTACCCTGAAGATAAATATGGCCCGGCATGATACCCATCATGCATTTCCCAGGACTAATAGAACCGGCACAGTTAGGTCCAGTCAAAATCATCTTGCTATCTGATCTGTAACGGCGCATGTAACGTTTAACACGGATCATATCCTGTGAAGGGATACCATCGGTGATTGCTACGCAGTATCGAATACCGGCATCTGCCGCTTCCATAATACTGTCTGCTGCAAACGGTGGTGGTACAAAGATAATACTTGCATCAGCCTCGGTTGCTTCGACCGCTTCTTTCATCGTATTGAACACTGGTTTATCCAGATGTTTAGTACCGCCTTTGCCCGGCGTGACACCACCGACAACATTAGTACCGTACTTAATCATGTCGGTCGCATGGAAAGAACCAATTTGACCGGTAAAACCTTGAACTAAAACTTTTGTATTTTCATCTAAATGAATTGCCATAATCGTTTCCCCTTACTTACCAGTCGTTTCTTTCCAGACAGCAACAGCTTTATCTGCCGCTTCCTTCAAGGTATCAGCCATAATAATTGGCAGGCCACTATCGATAAGAATCTTGCGACCCTCTTCGACATTCGTACCTGATAATCTAACGACTAGTGGGACTTTAAGATCGATTTGTTGAACGGCCTGAACCACGCCTTCGGCGATCCAGTCACAACGGTTAATACCCGCGAAGATGTTAACCAGAATACATTCAACCTTGTCATCTGAGAGCACAAGATTAAACGCCTTGGTGGTACGTTCTGGTGATGCACCACCACCGATGTCTAAAAAGTTGGCAGGTTCGCCGCCGGCATGCATGATCATATCCATGGTCGCCATTGCTAAACCGGCGCCATTAATAATACAACCGATGTTGCCGTCCAGTCCGACATAACTCAGTCCACGATCTGCTGCACGCATTTCACGCGCATCTTCTTGAGACTTATCTCTGAGTTCAGCGATGTTGCTGTGACGAAATAATGCGTTATCGTCAAAACCCATCTTTGCATCGACTGCCATGATGTTGCCTTCTTTGGTAACCACCAATGGATTGATCTCAACCATGGTCGCGTCCAAATCACGCATCGCTCGGTAACAACCTAAGATAGTTGTGACGGCTTGATTGACCTGTGATTTATCCAGACCTAATGCAAAGGCAATTTCGCGTGCCTGAAACGGCTGCATACCGACTGCTGCTTCGACTGCAATCTTGATGATCGATTCAGGTTTGGTAACCGCAAGTTCTTCGATCTCCATACCGCCTTCAGCAGAAGCAACAACGGTGACACTTTCGTTAGCACGATCTAATACAAAGGCGAGATAGATTTCACGTTCAATATTACAACCCGCTTCTATATATAAGCGATGGCAAATCTTGCCCTGTGGGCCTGTTTGATGCGTTATCAATTTTGCGCCGAGTAATTCTTCGGCGGCCTTTGAAACTTCATCTTCTGTTTTACAAACTTTAATACCGCCTGCCTTACCACGTGCACCGGAATGAATTTGAGCCTTAACGACCCAGACTTCACCACCAATCTCTATAGCACGATAGGCTGCTTGTTCGGGACTGTAGGCGAGTCCGCCTTTGCCAATCGGCACACCATAATCTGCAAGTATTTCTTTAGACTGATATTCATGAATATCCATGAGTTCAACCTCCTAATAGTTTTGAATTATATTTTATTGAGTTTATTTGCCTGCGATTTGATCGGCTTGCGCAATTACGTTGCGCGCCATACGCTCGGAAGCGATATCAATCATCTTGCCATCTAATTGTGCTGCACCCTTACCGGCCTTGGCCGCTTCTTCAAGTGCTTCGAGTACACGACGTGCACGAGTCACTTCTGCATCAGGTGGCGACATCACTTCATTGGCCAATTCAATTTGCGATGGGTGTATTGCCCATTTACCTTCATATCCCAAAGCGGCAACGCGACGCGCTGCTTCTCTAAAAGCATCGGCATCACTGAAATCACCAAACGGGCCATCAATAGCACGTAGGCCATAGGCGCGACATGCCGTTAGCATTTGCACCTGTGCGGCATGCCATTGGTCAATCTCAACACCCTTACAAGCATAATCCGGATTTAAACCACCAATCACGGTAGTACGTGAGCGTAGGCTGGCAGCATAATCTGCTACGCCAAAGTGGAAGGCTTCGAGACGAGGGCTTGCCTGTGCAATGCTGAATACGTTTGCGCCACCGAGTGCGGTTTCAATCAAACATTCAAGACCGATTTTTTTCTTCAGTCCCATTGCGGTTTCGATTTGGGTCACCATCATATCGATGGCATAAACATCTTCTGCAGTTCCTACTTTAGGAATCAGAATGGTATCCAGATTGTTACCCGCTTGCTCCAGAATATCGACAACGTCACGATACATATAATGTGTATCCAGACCATTGATTCGCACGGACATGGTTTTGTTGCCCCAATCGATATCATTCAATCCTTCAATGATATTTTTGCGTGCTTGTTCCTTATCGTCTGGAACAACGGCATCTTCACAATCAAGAAAAATATAATCGGCGTCGCTCTTGGCGGCCTTTTCGAACATCCCTGGATTGGAACCGGGGACGGCTAACTCACTTCTTTGTAGACGCGCACGCGCCTGCTCATACTGTGTAAAACTCATACTGATTACCCTCCGTTTTACTAATTACTACAGGATGCAATTAGCAAAAACTTATTAAAACACTAAATAACAGAATACCCAGCACCGAAACACCGGGATGGTTTTATAAAAAAAATAGCGGGCTCTACGCCCGCCATTAAGCTTGGTTTTTATTATTATTGTATTCTTGGTTTAGAAGTTGAACGCAAGTATTCCTGCGCTGCGGCAACACCACTACCCAGTTCAATTGGGTAGCCCAGATCTTTCATGCTTATTTCAGCATCATTGATCGGGGTCAGAACCATCAGTTTACTCATATCACCCATGTGACCGAGACGGAATGCTTGATCTTGCATTCTGAATACGGCGTGGCACTGTAGTTGGGTCAGGGATAAATAAAAAGTTACGTTCAGGCATGGTGTACCCTCCAATGTTGTGAAAAAAATGTCCTTTACAAATAAAAAAGGGATCGCCGCTTTTTTATTTTATGTACTCTTGTTTTAGGAGCTTTCGCTAAGACATCTCTTCAGCGGTGCGCGCTAGTATCAATTCATATTATTTTATTATTTTTAACGCAATTAGCACTGAGTGCTTGATTGCGGCGATTGATAGCAGCAACGCAGTCTAACTAATAAACATTGATCAAATCAATGTTTTGAGGGATTTTAATCATTTCGTCAAATTTTAGTCACACTCGACCAGACCGCTATGAGGCCTGATCCAGATCATTTATTAAGTCAATGGCAGCTTCAAGGCCAACTGAAAGGCGAATTAAACCCGGTTTGATACCAGATTTAGCAGCCTGTTCATCAGTCAGTCTATGGTGCGTCGTCGTCCGCGGATGTGTAATGGTACTCTTGGTATCACCCAAATTAGCGGTAATGGAGAGTAGCTTGATCGAGTCGATAAAATTCCAGGCTGCCTCTTTTCCGCCCTTCACTTCAAAACTGACAATCCCGCCTGCGCCGGATTGTTGCTGTTGTGCCAGCGCATATTGAGGATGCGACTCAAGCCCTGGATAATAGACTTTCTCGACAAATTTCTGACTTTCCAGCCACTCGGCGATTTTCTGCGCATTTTGGCAATGAGCCTGCATTCTTATCGATAATGTCTCCAATCCTTTCAAAAACACCCAAGCATTGAATGGGCTCATGGTCACACCGCCAGTACGTAATATGGGAAATATGTGCTCTTTAAGTAAAGAGTCACTACCCACGATAGCCCCTCCTACACAACGACCTTGGCCATCAAGGTATTTAGTTGCTGAATGAATAACGATATCTGCACCGAGTTTTAGTGGTAATTGTAAAACAGGTGTACAAAAACAATTGTCGACAATCAGGAGCTTTCCATCATCGTGAGCAATTTCGGCCAATTTTGTAATATCGGCAATTTCAGTGAGTGGATTAGAGGGTGTCTCCAAAAAAAGTAGCTTTGTTTCCGGTTTTATCGCATTTTTCCATGCTTCATAATCGGTCAAATCGACAAAAGTGGTCGTTATTCCATATCGCGGCAATATATTTGATAACAAATTAACCGTTGTACCAAAAATACTGCGTGATGAAACAATATGATCACCCGCCTTCAGCAAGCCTAAAAATGTAGATAATATTGCGCTCATTCCAGATGAAGTTGCTATACAACTTTCACCACATTCCAGAGCAGCCAGTCTCTGTTCAAATGTGCGCACGGTGGGGTTGGTAAACCGCGAGTAGATATTTCCCGGGCTATCGCCCGCAAAACGAGCTGCTGCCTCAGCGGCATTGGCAAAGACATAGCTGGAACTGGTAAATATCAATTCACTATGTTCACCTTCCTGGCTCCTGACCTGCCCTGCACGAACGGCAAGGGTGTCGGCACTTAATTGTTTTGTTTCGTCTGTCATCTTGGCATCCTCAATAGTAATAATTAAAGCTTTGCAGAGTCAGCCTGGGATAAGTTTTACTGAAGTGAACGTGGGGGAGAGATTCTTTATGAATTTTTCGACAACTTGTTCCACAGACGTCGCCTAAGGCGCCTACGGTTGGTGTCTACCGCCTACATCCCTGTAGGCGACCCGCGTTCAGCTTCAGCTAAAGCAGGTTGTCTCTTTAGCGGTATTTTTATTGCGCCCGCAAGCTGATTTCAAATCGGCGCATACAAAGAAAATAGAGATTTTTTTGTCTTATGTCAATTACTTAAATGTTATTTAATAGTTAAAATAGCTACTAATATATAAAGACATGAAATAATAATATTTTACAGGGAGAAAGTATTTTGGCCGCATCTAAAAAAGCACCTAGTGGTGGTAAAAAGATATCCATTAAGAATGGCAAATTAAATGTCCCGGATACGCCTGTTATACCTTATATAGAGGGTGATGGTATTGGCCCCGATGTTTGGAAAGCCTCGCAACGTGTATTAGATGCTGCTGTAGCAAAAGCCTATGGCGGCAAAAAAGAGATTAAATGGCTTGAGGTTTATGCTGGCGAAAAGGCGAATAAAATAACCGGCAGCTGGTTGCCTGATGAAACCATAGACACTTGTCGCGAGTTTCTGGTTGCGATCAAAGGACCATTAACGACGCCAATTGGTGGTGGCATTAGTTCACTCAATGTCGCTCTACGACAAATTCTGGATTTATATGTCTGCCTGAGACCCGTGCGTTGGTATAAAGGTGTCCCCTCTCCCGTCCGACATCCGGAATTAATCGACATGGTGATCTTTCGTGAAAACACAGAAGATATCTACACCGGTATTGAGTTTGAGCAAGGTAGTGAAGAGAATAAAAAATTCCTCGACTTGTTTAAAGAAGCTTTTCCTAATTATTATCAAAAGATTCGATTCCCGAACACCTGCGGTATTGGCATAAAACCTATCTCACAAGAAGGCACTGCTCGTCTGGTTCGTGCCGCTATTAAATACGCGCTAGATAACAAACGTAAAAGCGTTACCTTTGTGCATAAAGGTAACATCATGAAATTCACCGAAGGTGCTTTTAGAAACTGGGGTTATGAACTAGCCGAAACTGAGTTTGCCAATGAAACCTATAGTTGGGATATCTGGGAACGCACCCGTGCTGAAAAAGGTACACAGGCTGCACAAGACGAAATGGCACAGGCTGAAAAAGATGGCAAGGTGTTGATCAAAGATGCAATAGCCGATATTACCCTGCAACAAGTGTTGACCCGCCCTGAAGATTTTGAAGTTATTGCTACCATGAATCTGAATGGTGATTATCTATCCGATGCATTGGCGGCTCAGGTAGGCGGGATTGGCATCGCACCTGGGGGTAATATTAATTACGACACTGGTCATGCAATCTTTGAAGCAACACACGGCACCGCACCAAAGTATGCTGATCAGGATAAAGTTAATCCGGGTTCACTTCTATTATCTGGTGAGATGATGTTGCGTTATCTTGGTTGGACTGAAGCAGCAGATCGCGTAATCGGAGCAATGGATAAGACCATTGCGAATAAAACGGTTACCTATGATTTTGCCCGTCTGATGGATGGTGCAACAGAGATTAAATGTAGTGAATTTGCAGATGCATTAATCTCAAATCTGTGATTTATTGAGAATTAAATAAAGACTATGTCAGATAGAGATCTGATTGCAGAATGCTCGCAGATTATCTACGACGGCTTTATTCGTTATAACAATAACTTTCACCGTACTACAAAGCGTGCACGGACTCGTTTTGAACAACGGGACTGGAAAGGACATCAACAGGATATTGTTGATCGTGTTGACCTCTATGAAAAATCAATCCGGCGTATCGTGCAGACATTACGTAAGACTCTGGACGAGCGCGTTAATGATAAAGAACTATGGCATAAGGTAAGAAGTTACTTTGGCGAACGCCTGGATCAGGTACCTGATAATGATTTTATAAAAACCTTCTTCAACTCAACCACACGACGTATATTTGGCACCGAGGGTGTTAACCAGGAAATAGAATTTACTTCCTCCAGTCCTTCAGATGATCTGCATCTGATAATGTCTCTCAACATAAGGCGCTACCCATACTGGGTTTCACTGCAGCGTATCTTCGAAACTATTCTTGACGACTTTTCATTTCGCATCCCCTATGACGATATCAGTGACAATGCCAAACGCATTGAGAAGATGATAAACGCCGATACTAAATTAAAATTTAGCAAAGATGTCGAGTACATAAGATTCGAATTTATCGATTCATTTTTTTATCAAGCCGCACGCGCTTACTTGGTTGGCAAGTTAATACTTAGTGAAGGCGAGACGCCTATTGTGATCGCGTTTAAAAACGAAGACCATGGCATCATGGTCGATGCCGTTTTTCTCAGCGAAAAAGAGATCAGCTTAATCTTCGGCTATACACGATCATATTATTTTGCTGATCCTAATTCTGTAATTGGTGCCGTTCATTTTCTTAAATCAATACTTCCTAAAAAACCTATTGATGAGTTATACACTGTGCTTGGCCGTTTACGACAGGGCAAGACCGAACGTCACAGGACATTCACCACACACTTAAGTAATACCAAAGACAAATTTGTACATGCTGAAGGTGATACTGGGCTTGTCATGATTGTATTTACATTGCCATCATACAATCTGGTGTTCAAGGTTATACGCGATAAGTTTGGTTATCCAAAAACTGTTTCACGTGATGAAGTTATTTGGAAATACAAACTGGTATCTAAACATGATAGAGCCGGTAGATTGATTGACACACAAGAGTTTCTCAACCTTAAATTTCCAATAAATCGATTCTCTAGAGAACTCTTGGTTGAGTTATTAGAAGGCGCATCCGAAAGCGTACGTATGGAAGGCAAGTACCTTCTCTTGCAAAGAGTCTATACAGAACGACGTGTACGTCCATTAAATCTATATATAAATGAAGTTGCAGAAGAAGAAGCTATCGCTGCAGTAGTTGATTATGGACAGACTATTAAAGACCTGGCGCAAACAAATATTTTCACCGGCGATCTGCTTTTAAAAAACTTTGGTGTTACACCACACAAGCGCGTTATTTTCTACGATTATGATGAGGTGTCATTGGTAACTGAATGTAACTTTCGTGAAATTCCCGAAGCAAGTGACTTTGAGGATGAGATGTTGGCAGACACCTGGTATTACGTTGGTGAAAACGATATGTTTCCCGAAGAGTTTATTAAATTTTTATCCATGAACGAAAAACTTAAAATTGAATTCATGAAACATCATCAAGATTTATTAACAGCTCAATACTGGCGTAAGGTACAACAACATCATATTAGTGGAGAGGTTTCACTAATTGTTCCCTATACTTCTACTACTGCAACACTTAAAGAAAAATAGACTACTGTTTTACTCTTCTATTTTTATGCCATGCTTTTCAATAACTGATTTAAGAAATTTGTTTCGGACATAAACTTTATCGCACTCAGAAAACACTCGATTTATATAAACAGAAATAACAAACATTATAAATGCGTATATAAGAACGATTCCGCCCAGAAACGAATGATATTTATCCCCTTGTGCCACTAGCAATAAGCATTGAGGTATTACCGCAGGTACTGAAAAACTCAAATATACTGTTTTACTTGCGGAATAAGTAATGATCGAACCAGCAATTAAAGTCGCAATGAATAATAATAGGATCCCATGATGTAAAATAGACTCGAGTAAAGGAAGTGCTCCCTTAGGTATAAATATAAAACCCGTAAGTCCCCATAACGTTCCTGATATTACTGAGGCGACTAAAAAAGTCATCATCCAAACATCAGGGTTTTTCTCGTGATCACTGTTATTAAATTTCCATGTAAGGAAAAAGCGTGCCGATGTAAATATCGTAAACGTTATGAACCAAGTATTTAAAACCGCATCAGGTGTAATGTCTTTAAATAACCAAAATGCCATAACAGCACCAAAATACGTGGCTGTATAAGAAAAATATGACTGGTCATAAAGTCTCTGTATTTGATTCTTATCTATCATAACAAACGGTTAATATAATAATCTTTAATTAACAATATTTTTTATCTTAGATTTAATACATCTTGCATATCAAACAAACCATTGTCTTTTTCTACCAGCCATTTTGCTGCCCTTACTGCACCATTCGCAAATGTCTTTCTTGATGATGCCTTGTGCGTAATCTCAACGCGCTCGCCTTCTGTTGCAAACATTACAGTATGATCGCCAACAATGTCACCCGCTCGTATTGTTTCAAAGCCAATCGTATTCTTGTCTCGTTCACCGGTAATACCTTCCCGACCATAAACAGCACATTCTTTTAGCTTACGCCCTAAGGTATTTGCGACGACTTCTCCCATACGTATAGCAGTGCCGGATGGAGCATCTTTTTTATGTCGGTGGTGTGCTTCAATAATTTCGATATCCGCATCATCACCGATAACCTGTGCTGCCATTTCTAATAACTTTAAACACAGGTTGACGCCGATGCTCATATTTGGCGCAAACACAATGGCAATTTTATTTGAAGCTAGTTCAATCTGTTCATGATCGGCTTTACTAAGGCCTGTTGTCCCTATCACCATCTTACAATTAGCAGAGACGCATTTTTTAATGTTCGCCGTAACAGACGCAGCAAAAGTAAAATCGATCATCACATCAACTTGCTCTGCAATACTTGAGATATCATCGGTAATTAGTACACCTGTTTTACCGATGCCTGCTACTTCACCAGCATCGATCCCAAGCATGGGGGATTCACTGTATTCAATTGCCGCGGTGACTTCGACTCCATCAGTGTCTTTGCAGACCTCCATGATAGTCTTGCCCATTCTTCCTGCTGCACCACACACACCAACTCTTACCGACATAAAACTGCGCCTATATAGATTCTAATATTTAAGATTATACATTGATTATAAAAACTGACTTAACATTCTGGGAAATTATATGTGCTCACATGCCACATATAATGAATACTGCATTTTAAGCTGGAGGCGGCATTGTCGCTTGCATTGATTCTCTTTCCATCCAACTAGCATACCAACAGTCTAGTTTTGGATGCACCTTATGCCAATCTTCTTCCGGTAGTCGAAAATCAAGATAAGCAAGAGCACAAGCCACCGTGATTTGTCCAATCGTGAGCGGACCAATAAGCCGTGTCATTTCCGAATCTAAAGATTGTAAAGCGCGGCAGATCAAGTTCAGTTGTCTTTTGCGCATATCGCTATCTTGTTCAGCTTCTGGGCGTAGACTGTCTAAACGTATCATCACAGCTGCATCCAGTATGCCATCAGCTAGTGCCTGTAGACGCAAAGCATCCCAACGTGCTTTTCCAGCAGCAGGAAACAGCGTTTCCCTACGATCGAGGCTATCCAGATATTCACAAATCACAGGCGAATCAAATAATATTTGATCATCGGCTGTCATCAGCGCAGGCACTTTACCCAGTGGGTTAGCTGCTGCTAGTTCAGATGGATTATCCCAAGGATTAGTCAAGATCAATTCAATCTGATCTTCGAGACCCAACTCTATAGCAGCTATTCGCACTTTTCGAACATAAGGCGATGTAGGAGAAAAAAACAACTTCATTGCTAATGATTTTCCTTTCTTTTTCATGTCATGCCGACTACGATACAGATTGTTGAATGTGTATTCAACAATGATATAGGGTCTTCTTGGCCTTAATCACGAACCTAATGCGGAGGTATTTCACTATGACTTCAGTAGTTCAACCGGTAGCACCCGGTACTTCAGATGACCCAAAAATCAATGAATTAATAGACCAGGCAGTTAACGGATGGTGGCACGATTCTGCAATGATGGGGGCTATTGCCCACCAACCTGACCTATTAAAGACTATTCTACCAGTATTTGAGTCTTTTTTTGTTGCTGGTCGAATTCCAGCACATCAATTCGAAATGATGCGACTTAAAACGGGCGAGATTAACCGCTGTGGTTATTGCATGACTGTTCGTGCCGCTGGTGTGGTAGATGAAGTGAGCCCAAAAGAAGAGGCCTTGATGGGTGAAATCGATGAATCTGCCTTCCCTCGTTCTGAATATCTTGGTATCAAACTCGCAGAATATATGGCCGGTGATCCTAACTATATTCCCGATGAGTTTTATGACGAATTAAGAGAGGAATATACCGACGCAGAGATCGTTGAACTGATATTTGCCTGTAGCGTTTTCAATTTTGGTAACAAATTCAATATTACAATGCGACTTGATACGACTGATGAAAGCGAATACGACAAAGAGATGACATACCCGTTTGTTCCCAAGGCTGCGGCCAATGCTTGAAGCGAATAACACTAAAAATAACAGCGCTTCAAACTTTTATGATTCTGATACAAACGGAAGTAAGGAGGCCATCCAACAGGGTGGCCTCATTATGCTCGATTTTTGGTCTACTCACTGTGGTCCTTGTAAGTCATTAATACCGCTACTGAATGAAATTGCGGGAAAGTACCCGGAACTTTCCATACTGAAAATAAAAATTGAAGAAAATGACAGTTTGGCTGAAGAGTATGATGTAAGAAGCGTGCCAGCTTTATTGTTATTTAAAGATGGTGAGTACCTTGATCAACTCATGGGCAAATCTCCATTTCCAATGATCGATAACTTTATCAATAAACACATAGTTGATTGATGCAGATCTGATTTGTTTCAATCATTTTCTTTATATGATACAAAGATCGCATGGCAAGACTTAGAGAGTTTGATTACGACGAAACGTTGGTAAATGCGGGTAAGCAATTTTGGGCTAATGGTTATCAGTCAACGTCTATACTAGACATTGCTTCAGCTACAGGCGTAAAACCCGGTAGCCTATACAAAGCATTTGGTGATAAAAAAGGTTTGTTCCTAAAATGTGTTCAATATTATATGGAACATACTTCTTACTATGCCATTCTCATTGAAAACCCTGAGGCACCCATTAAAGAAAGTCTGCGTAAAATTTTTAACCTGATGGTAGACAGTTGTGATGAATCTGTTCGAAACAGTGGTTGTTTAGTAACAAACTCTGCTTACGAGATGGCTTCTGTCGATGAAGAGATCTCTGGTGAAATGAATAAGCATCTCTCCCAGATGAAACAAGCCGTTCTCAGTCGAATCCTTTCTGCACAAGCGTCAGGAGAAATCGATAGTGAAAAGGATGCCGATTCGTTAGCCGCCTACTACATAACATTAATACAAGGATTATTAGTGTCTTCCAGAGTAACGAAAGATCAAACAGAAATGCGAAAGGCGATTAAGTTAGGCTTAAGCTTATTAGATTGAAATTATATTAAACGGTTTACATCAACTCGTCATGGAGTCGAAAAATTTCTTCACCCCATCCACCCATGAGCTGGCTTGAGGACTGTGTTTATTCCCGCCACTATCCATTGTCGCTTCAAATTCTTTTAACAATTCTTTTTGTTTACTGGTTAACTTAACAGGTGTTTCAATAATAATGCGACAGAGTAAATCGCCCGTTGAAGAACTTCTTACCGAACGAACACCTTTTGACCTCAGACGAAACATTTTCCCGCTTTGAGATTCAGCAGGTATTTTCAATTTTACTTTTCCATTTAAGGTAGGCACTTCAAGTTCACCACCCAACGCCGCAGTAGTAAAACTGATAGGCACATCACAATAGAGATCCGTAGTATCACGCTCAAAGATAGGATGAGCCTTAACGGAGATATGCACATATAAATCACCAGCTGGCCCACTATTTTCTCCGGCCTCACCTTCTCCAGAAAGACGAATTCGATCACCATTATCGACACCTTCCGGTACCTTGACTGAAATAGTCTTACTATCTCTGACTCGACCCTCGCCTCGACAAGGTCCACATGGATCACTGATTATTTTCCCTTGGCCACGACACTGTGGACAAGCTTGTTGTACCGAAAAAAAGCCTTGTTGCATTCTGACCTGACCATGACCGGCACAGGTTGGACAGTTAACTGGTGAGCTGCCTTTTTTTGCACCGGAGCCCTTACAGCTCTCACAAACTACCATTTTGGGAACACGAATCTTTACTGTCGTTCCAGCAACGGCATCTTCCAATGATAATTCAAGGTTATAACGTAAATCCGCACCGCGATAGACACGATTACCACCACGTCCACCACCACCGCCGCCAAAAATATCACCAAACACACTATCAAAGATGTCACCAAAACCTTCTCCACCCCCACCGCCGCCGCCAGCGGCACTGTTCGTTACACCAGCATGGCCGAATTGATCATAAGCAGCGCGCTTTTGAGGATCAGATAATACGTCGTGTGCTTCTTTGGCTTCTTTAAACTTTACTTCGGCCTTCTCATCGCCCTCATTACGATCAGGGTGATGTTTCATTGCCAAACGACGATAGGCTTTCTTTAACTCTGCCTCATCAGCATTCTTAGAAACGCCCAATACCTCGTAATAATCTCGTTGTTCTGCCATGCCTATACTCTTATTAATTATTTATATGTAATTTAAAAATCCTAAAACGCAAACAAGCCCGGAGAAGATAATCCATCTCCGGGCTCTTTTAGTTGTCTTCTATTTTGCGTGCGATGACTTTCTGAATACGATTATTTCTTCTCGTCTTCAACTTCTTCAAACTCAGCATCGACAACATTATCATCTGCTGAATCATTGCTACCTGCTGCTTCAGGATTAGCACCTGCATCGCCACCTTCTGCTGATTGCGTTTCCGCATAAGCACGTTCGGCAAGTTTTCCTGCAACTTCAGTTAACTTAGTTGTCTTCTCTGTAATTGCTTCCTTGTCATCACCTTTTGTGGCTTCTTCAAGATCCGTAATTGCAGCTTCGATATCAGTCTTTTCTTGCTCTTCGACCTTGTCACCAAGATCTTCCATTGATTTTTGCGTTGCATGGATCATGTTTTCTGCCATGTTCCGTGCTTCAACCAATTCTTTAGCAAGACGATCTTCTTCGGCATGCGCTTCAGCATCTTTAACCATGTTATCGATCTCTTCATCAGAAAGACCACTTGATGCCTTAATAACAATCGACTGTTCTTTGTTTGTCGCCTTGTCTTTTGCAGAAACATTTAAAATGCCATTTGCATCAATATCGAAGTTCACTTCAATTTGAGGCACGCCTCTTGGTGCAGGAGGGATATCACTCAGGTCAAAACGACCCAATGATTTATTTCCCGCAGCCATCTCGCGTTCGCCTTGCATCACGTGCACGGTAACAGCGGTTTGATTATTCTCTGCAGTCGAAAAGACCTGGTTCGCTTTAGTCGGGATAGTCGTGTTCTTATCAATCAACTTAGTCATGACGCCACCCATGGTCTCAATACCCAAGGACAATGGCGTAACATCTAAAAGGAGTACGTCTTTAACATCACCACCTAAAACACCTGCTTGAATAGCAGCGCCAACAGCAACTGCTTCATCAGGATTAACATCCTTTCGCGGTTCTTTCTCAAAAAACGCTTGGACCTTCTCTTGTACCATTGGCATACGGGTTTGACCGCCAACCAAAATAACATCGGTGATATCAGATTTTGATAGTCCGGCATCATCGAGAGCTACTTTACAAGGTGCAATGGTTCGTTCAACCAGTTCTCCGACCAATGATTCCAGCTTGGCTCGTGTCATCTTCAAATTAAGATGCTTAGGGCCACTAGAATCAGCAGTGATGTAAGGTAGGTTAATATCCGTTTGCACGCTAGATGATAATTCTATCTTGGCTTTCTCTGCTGCTTCTTTAAGACGTTGTAGTGCCAAAGGATCGTTATGAAGATCCACGCCCTGCTCTTTCTTGAATTCATCACAAAGGAAATCAATGATACGAAAATCAAAATCTTCACCACCAAGGAAAGTATCGCCATTGGTTGAAAGCACTTCAAATTGATGTTCACCATCAATCTCGGCAATTTCAATAATGGACACGTCAAAGGTACCGCCGCCTAAATCATAAACAGCAATCTTCGCATCGCCACGTTGTTTATCCATACCGTAAGCAAGCGCTGCTGCGGTCGGTTCATTAATAATACGTTTAACTTCAAGACCCGCAATTCGACCGGCATCCTTAGTTGCTTGACGTTGTGAATCATTAAAATACGCAGGTACCGTAATAACAGCTTCCGTAACATCTTCACCAAGATAGTCTTCCGCGGTTTTCTTCATCTTCATTAAAACGCGTGCAGAGACTTCCGGTGCTGCCATCTTCTGACCGTTGATTTCAACCCAAGCATCGCCGTTATCCGCCTTAACAATCTTATAAGGAACGAGCTTGATATCTTTTTGGACCGTATCCTCTTCAAAGCGACGGCCGATAAGTCGTTTAACCGCATAGAGCGTATTATCCGGATTAGTTACCGACTGGCGTTTAGCTGATTGGCCAACGAGCACTTCCTCATCATCGGCATAAGCAACGATTGATGGTGTTGTCCTGCCTCCCTCGCTGTTTTCGATGACCTTTGCTTCACCACCCTCGAGAACTGCCACACATGAGTTTGTGGTACCGAGATCAATTCCAATTATCTTTGCCATTCGTCTTCTCCAAAATACTTAACTTACTGATTTATTGTGTTTAATTAAAAATAATGATGTTTGATTAAATGTGGACGTTTGCCTGCTATTTCAACCCTACATATAAAAAAGTTGTGAATTATCCTTATTATTTAGCAACTACGACCATTGCCGGTCTGACCAATCGTCCATTTAGCTCATAACCCTTCTGCATAACAGTTACCACAGAGCCTGATTCAGCACCTTCAATTTCTTGCATTGAAACCGCTTCATGCTGCTCTGGATTGAATTTTTCACCTTGTGGATCAACAGCTTTGACATTGAACTTATCCATTGCTGTATTAAACATCTTGACGGTCAAATCCATACCTTCACGTAAATCGGCTACATTTTCTGCGCTTTCAGCTGCAGACATACCCAATTCAAGGCTATCCATTATCGGCAAGAGTTCATTGACGAATTTTTCCAAGGCATATTTATGTGCACTTTCAACATCTCGTGCCGTTCGCTTACGCAGATTATCCATTTCTGCCTGAGCTCTAAGCGCGAGGTCTTTATTCGCCTGTGAGAGTTCTTTTTCTTTATCGAGTTGATTCTTCAATGATTCAACATCGGTATCTGCCTGCTCCGCTGGTTCAAGCTCACCCTCTAAATCGACAACATCATTTGCATCTTCTAACGTTTCAGCTTCTTGCTCATCATTGCTCTGTACTTCACTTTGAGCGGTATCATTTTCTTGACCTGTCATTTCTAACCTCTTTTTAGACAATAGAATCCCTGCATCCATACGGACGCATTTTCACTAAATGGGGATTAATTTTTTGAGTTCAAGGCAACACCGAGCATTTTTGCCGTAATATCTACAATTGGAATCACGCGCTCGTAATGCATACGCGTGGGTCCGATTACGCCTAAAACACCCAGTATTTCACCATCTACTTCATAGGGTGACGTGACTACACTGCAGTTGTCTAGTACGTCATAACCTGATTCTTCACCAATAAAAATCTGCATGCCATCTGCATTTATTGCCTGCTCGAGTAAATGCAAGATGTCTCGCTTTTGATTAAATGTTTCAAATAACTTCTTTAATTTTTCTACATCAGAAAGTTCAGCGAGATCCATAAGGTTGGTTTGCCCTGAGAGTAATAAATCATCACCCTGACTCTTGGAATCATCGTTAGTGAATGCAGTTTGCGCCATCTCAATGGCCGACTGCATAGACTGATTGACCTCTTCCTTCATTTTTTCCAATTCGTCTAGAATTGATGCCCGAACAACTTTCAAGTCTTTGCCGGCAAAGATGTCATTAAGATAATTTGAGACCTGTTGTAATTCTGAGCTTGAATAGTTTTTATCCGTATTAATAATTCTATTTTGTACTTCTCGATCATTCACAACCAGGATCACCAATACCCGGTTTGCTGATAAGGAAACAAACTCAATATGTTGCAATTTAGACTGACTGGTACGTGGCAGCATAACGACACCCGCCAATTGAGTTATGTCCGATAACATCGATGATGTACGTTGCATCAAAGAGGAATAATCATTTTCAGGCGCCATTTCCCGTGCAATTTTCTCGACTTCTGCTGATTTAAGATCATTCACCCGCAATAGGTTATCGACAAATAATCTATAGCCCTTGGCGGTAGGCACTCGTCCGGCAGAGGTATGTGGTGAATGCAATAAGCCATAATCTTCAAGATCAGCCATCACATTGCGTATTGAGGCAGGACTCAAGTTTAAATCTGAATCTTTAGAAAGTGTGCGCGAGCCAACCGGAGCACCATCATCAATGAAATGCTCTACCAAGGCCTTAAAGAGATAAAGGCTACGTTCGGATAATTGCGACGAATCTGTTGCTGAAACCATACTTAAACAAGAAATACAGGGATAATAAGATTAAATTTAGCACTCTCCTGTATTGAGTGCAAAACATCTTCAACACACCTTATAATAAATGCCAACAAACAATAACTTCGGAGAGTTATTGGTCACTCCCGCAGAGCATGCTATGTTTGACGAAAAACCAACATGACTGAAGTAAATAAATATGTTTAAGCGTATCGGACTTATCACCAATTCTGGCGTCAAAGCCATTCAAACGACATTAGCTGAGTTGCTTGATTACCTTGAGTCCCGTGAACGAACAATCATTCTGGACAAGTGTTGTGCAGAATTGGTAGATGACCACAAATTTGATGTTTTTGATGCAAGCGAATTGGGAAAACATTGTGATCTCGTCATTGCCATTGGTGGTGATGGCACTATGTTGATGGCGTCACATATACTTTGTGATTTCAACGTCCCTTTACTCGGCATTAACCTCGGTCACGTAGGTTTTCTGGCAGATATCCCAGCAGATAACATCGCCAGCAATATGGATGAAATTTTAAATGGTCAGTATGTTGAGGATGTGCGCTTCCTGTTGAGAGGTCAGGTTTTTCGGGGAGAAGAATGCATATTTGAAGGTAGTGCCATCAACGATGTTATTATCCAAAAGTGGAATATCGCTCGTTTGGTAGAATTAGAAACCTATATAAATGGGACATTTGTTCATACGCATCGATCTGACGGCATGATCGTTTCATCACCGACGGGTTCTACTGCGTATGCGCTCGCAGCTGGCGGCCCAATCGTCCACCCATCTCTTGATGCCTTGTTATTGGTGCCTATTTGTCCGCACTCATTAACTAACCGTCCAATTGTTGTTGATGGTAATAGTCATATTGAGGTCGTTATCGGCAATAGAGAAATTGATCAAGCACATCTTACTTTAGATGGCGAGACTAAGATGGAACTTGTCCCCGGTGATCGTATTCGGGTAGAAAAGAAGAATAAGAACATAAGGTTAATTCATCCACCGAATCACGATCAGTTTCATATCCTTCGCGAAAAGCTGAACTGGAGTAAATAAGCTTGTTAAGGCAACTCGTCATCAATGATCTGGCTGTTATAGATAGTCTTAATATTGATTTCAAATCGGGAATGACGGTTCTAACGGGCGAAACAGGTGCAGGTAAATCTATTTTACTCGATGCATTAGGTTTGGTGCTTGGCGATCGCGCTGATACTAGTGTGATCAGAGGCGGTACAGATAAAACCGATATCACGGCGATCTTTTCTATCAACAACAACCCCTATATTAATGATCGTCTTAATGAAATGGAGATAGCCTCTGATGATGAGTTATTTATTCGTCGAACAATTAATCGGGATGGTCGCTCACGAGCTTATTTAAATAACACACCTGTCCCGGTTCAAACCTTACGAGAAATTGGCGAATACCTGATTGATATTCATGGCCAACACGCACACCAATCATTATCTCGACCAAAGACTCAACGTGAAATACTCGACCAAGCCGGAACTTATGATTCTCTACTGAGTGATGTTGCTAATAATTATCAACAATGGAAACTGGTAAACGAACAACTCCAAAACTTCGAGACCAGCGGAGATGATTTTGAAGCACGCTTATCCTTTCTCAAGTATCAAATAGATGAACTGACTCAGCTTGATATTGGCGAATCAGAATATGAATCGCTTGTGGAAGAATTTAAACGCCAGTCTCACTCGCAAGATCTGATAGCAACATGCCAACAAGTCTTGGCTGAACTATCAGAATCAGACGCTGCGATGTCTAGTCAACTCTCTCAACATCAACGCGCAATAACTGACCTATGTAAAATAGATAACTCACTTGAAAGCATCAGTAGTCTGCTAGATAGTGCGGCGATCCAAATCGATGAGGCATGTGCAGAATTAAAAAACTATATCGATCGTTTTGATTCGGATACCAGCCAGTTAAATATAATAGAAAGTCGATTGGATAAGATTCATGAACTAGCCCGAAAACACAAGGTAAAGCCGGAAGCATTAGCTGAACAACTGGTGCTACTGTCATCACAATTAGAACAATTGGAAGGCGGTCAGGAACAACACGAACTACTACAGAAAAAGAAAAGCGAGTTACTTAATAAATATAAAAAGCTTGCTGAAAAACTCAGCGTTAAAAGAAAATCAACTGCAAGTAAAATTGCACTAGCAGTAACCGATAAAATGCAAGATCTTGGCATGGGTGGAAAATTCGATATCAGCGTCGACACTATAGAGGACGCGGAAGTCTTGACACCCCACCAATTCGGCATGGATAAAATTTCATTTATCGTATCAACCAATCCTGGACAACCACTAAGACCCATCGCTAAGGTTGCTTCTGGTGGTGAATTATCCCGCCTTAGTCTTGCCATTCAGATCATTGCATCAAAAGATAATGGTGTTCCGACCATGGTGTTTGATGAAGTTGATGCAGGTATCAGTGGTGGCATCGCGGAGATAGTTGGTAAATTATTAAATAGTCTGGCCGAACATCGTCAAATTTTTTGCGTTACCCATCTCGCACAAGTTGCTTCCTGTGGCCACCAACATATACAAGTGATTAAACAGACGAAAAACGATGCCACATTTACTGAAGTCGTTGAACTTAACCAACAAGAAAGAGTAGATGAAATAGCGCGCATGTTGGCCGGAATGGAAATCACGAATGAAAGCAGAGCCAATGCGGCACAAATGCTTGCGTCTGCGTAAAGTTTAAAAATAATGAAACTACTATTACTACTTTCTCTACTTATTTTGTCTGCGACAACTACGGTAATTGCGCAAGATAAAATCACTGTCAATACAGCAAACATAGCGGATGTAGCGATTTACCCAGTACGTTCGGCACCAGCAACCACCATTAGTTTGAATGACAGCACGATTAGTGCACGTATTGCTGCACAAGTAGATGAATTGCCTATTCGTGTCGGCGACATTGTAGAAAAGGACAGTGTCCTCGCAAAACTGGATTGTTCTGATTACAAGCTAGCCAGCAGTGAATCAAAAGCAAGGCTTGATGGGCTTAAGGCACAAATTGAACTTGCTAAACGCCGTCTTGAACGAACAAAAAAATTAACCCTGAAAAAATCAGTCTCCGAAGAAATCCTTGACGAACGTGAATCTGATTTAGCGATACTCAATACTGATTATCGTGCTGCAATGTCTAAGGTTAGAATGGCAAAATTAAATGAGTCTCGCTGTATCGTAAAGAGTCCCTTTCGTGCATTGATTAATGAACGCTCAAGCGCAGTTGGTCAGTATGCAAACACGGGTACAGCACTCGTCAAGATCATGGATATTGAACAATTAGAAATTTCTGCACAAGTCTTCAATCGTGATTCTGAACAAATTAGTCTTTCTGATGAATTGTTTTTTGAGCATGCGGGAACTCGGTATCCAGTTTCTCTAAGAACAGTTATCCCGGCAATTAATTCTGAAACACGCAACCGTGAAGTACGCCTCTTGTTTACCAATGACCCGGCTCTACCCGGTGCGGCAGGAAAACTTATCTGGCGTGATAAACGTGCTCATATCCCTGGCGAATACCTGGTACGCCGCGATAATGTATTAGGTGTTTTTACTATTGAAAATGAAATAGCCCGTTTTATGCCCGTTCCTTCAGCTGAAACCGGACGAGCTAGCCCTACGTCGCTATCCATTGAGATGCCGATTGTAGTTGAAGGGCATTTTTCTCTAAAAGAAGGTGACGCCGTCACTGTTGAAAATTAACCATGAATTGGTTAGAACGTTTTTTAAATAATCATGTACTGGCAAACCTTACATTTAGTCTGGTACTGGTTATTGGTTTTTTATCTTACGGGCAAATGCCGCGTGCGAAAGATCCTGAAATAAATTTCAATTGGGTCAATATCACCACTTTCTTGCCCGGTGCTTCATCAATAGATGTTGAAAAGCGCATTACTGATCCAATAGAAGATACTATTCGACGGTCGATTCAAGACATTCGTTTTATTTCCAGCACCAGCCGTTCAGGCATCTCAAATATTCTGATCCGTTTCAATCAACTTGATGAACGAACCTTTGATAAACGTCTTAACGACCTGCGCCGGGAAGTACAAAATACATACACAGACGAATTACCTGATGAAGCAGAAGATCCATTTATCTTTGAAGTCACCACATCGAACGCTTTTCCTTCAGCCAGCATTGCTGTCACCAGCGCTGGAGATGATGAAAACTTAAGACGACAAACACGTAATATCAAAAAAGACCTTGAGCGCGTAAAAGGTGTTGATCGCATTAATGATCTGGGGCTAAACGATCCGGAACTACATATTAAATTTTATCCGGAACGTCTGGATGGTTTAGGTATCACACCCGCAGATTTGGCCGACACTGTAAGAACTTATTTTCGTGATGTCTCTGCTGGTGATGTAAAAACAGATGACGGTCAATGGATAGTAAGAATAGAAGGAACCAATGCCGATCCAGGTACACTGGCAAGTTATCCTGTAGTCACTGCTGAGGGTATCGTCCCATTAGGTAATCTTGCTGAATTAACGCGTGCTACGGAAGAGCCAGCTGAAATTGTCCGATTTAATGGTGAACCCGCAACCTTATTAGCGATCACGAAACAAGCCGATACAAACGTCCTTGATTTGGTTGACGATGTTTCAAATTATATTGAGCAACGTAATGTTTACAGCGACGCAACCGGCGTCAGTTTATTCCTGGTAGACGACCAGACTATCAGCACACGAGAAGCATTAAACTTAATGCAAACCAATGCTTTAATTGGTCTTGTTATGGTGCTGTTGGTTACCTGGGCATTTTTAGGAACGCGCATAGCACTGCTTACTAGTATCGGTATTCCTTTCACCTTAGCTGGGACTTTCCTGGTTTTAAACACCATTGGCTTGTCACTTAACAATATGGTTTTATTAGGTGTCGTAATTGCTCTCGGCATGATCGTGGATGATGCTGTCGTCGTAGTTGAATCGATTTATCAACGTATCCAAAATGGTGCCAACGGTTTAAAGGCTGCAACGGGAGCATTGAATGAAGTGTTTGCGCCAGTAACCACCTCTGTAATGACGACTATGGCAGCATTTTTACCTTTAATGTTATTACCCGGCATTCTTGGTGAGTTTATGAAGGTTATTCCAATCGCTGTTACCTTAGCGCTTGCGATTAGTTTGCTTGAAGCTTATTGGATGCTGCCTGCACATGTGATAGCAGCAAAACTAAACTTCTCAAAACCCTCTTGGCAACAGCGAAAAAGAGAGGCTGCGACACACTGGATACGGATTAAGTACACACGACTTTTACTTAAAGCATTGCGCTATCCAGTTCGTTCTATTATCACCGTATTATTTGTATTCGGTCTTGCCGTTGGCACGATCGCGAGTGGACATATCCGTTTTAACTTTTTTGAAGCTGATGCCCTGCGTTTATTTTATGTCAACATTGAAATGGCACGTGGCACAACTCTGCAAGAGACCAACCGTGTACTACAAAAAGTTGAACTAGAAACATTAAAACAAATTGACGAGCATGAATTACGTGCCTCAATCATTTATTCCGGACAACAATTCACCGAGACTGAACCTTTGTTTGCCGATACCGTCGGCCAAATCATGATAAGTCTTAATCCAGAAGATGATAGTAGCCGTAGTGTCGACGAAATTGCTGATGCCGTTGAAGCAAACGTCCTTGATATCTCTGGGCCAACAAACATATCTTTATTACGCATGAAAGATGGTCCGCCAACATCAAGAGCGATTAGTGTAAAGGTTCGTGGTGATGAGTTTGAGGAAATTAGAAATGCTGCAAATTCATTAGTCAGTTTTCTCGAAGCTGACCCTTTATTTAGTAACGTCACACTAGATTATCGCCCGGGGAATCCAGAGTTAGTACTTCGCTATGATGGTGAAGCAATAAAACGTGCAGGCATTGACCCAACCGTTTTGAGCCGCAGCATACAAGCCTTTGTTGATGGTGAAATTGTTAACGACTTTCAAGATCAAGGTGAAGAAATTAAGCTTCGTGTGTTAGCCAAACAAAATGATTGGTCTGATATTGAAGAATTGTTACGACAAACTATATCCTTACCCAACGGACGCTCTATTGCTATAGGTGAGTTGGTTATACCCGAACATGGATATGGCCAACACAATATACGACATTATAACTTCCGCAGGACCATTACCCTTGAAGCCGATATAGATAAGGAACAAATAGATACTGTCGCTGCTAATGCTCTGATAATCGAAGAATGGAAGTTGCTACAAAAGAAATTTCCGAGTATTGATTTGGATTTTTCTGGTGTCCTTGATGATATCAATGAAAGCATGAGTGCAATTGGTACTTTATTTTTGTTTGGCGTTGGTTTGATATACATCATTCTCGGCACACAATTCAGGAGTTATTGGCAACCACTTTTAATTCTGGTCACCGTGCCATTGGCATTCACCGGGGTTGTACTTGGATTATTAGTAACAAATAATCCGATCAGTCTTTATACCTTGTATGGCGTAGTCGCCTTGGCCGGTATATCTGTCAATGCTGCAATCGTACTTATCTCCGCTGCTAATGCCCGATTACATGCGGGTATGAGCTTATTACATGCAACGGTTTATGCCGCACGCCGACGTGTCATTCCTATTTTGATTACATCGCTCACAACCATAGCAGGCCTTTTTTCCTTAGCCACAGGTTTGGCAGGCTCGTCTCTAATCTGGGGGCCGGTAGCAACCGCTATCGTTTGGGGATTGGCTTTTTCGACAATTTTGACACTATTTGCAATCCCAATGCTTTTTCGCTTATTTATGGGCGCAGCGAGTAAATCAATTGCGAAAAATAAAAGCTGATTACTTTGGTTTCACATACAAAACAAGGCTATGTTCAATCAGATCATAACCATGCTCATTAGCAATTTCTTTTTGTAGTCGCTCAATCTCTTCATTTTTAAATTCGATGACCTTGCCAGTATTTAGACAAACCATATGGTCATGATGCGCGCCTTGATCTAGCTCAAACACAGAATGTCCCGAATCAAAGTTGTGACGAATCACCAATCCTGCTGTCTCAAATTGAGTCAACACTCTATATACGGTTGCCAAACCAACTTCTTCACCAAGACCTAATAACGTTTTATAAACATCCTCAGCACTCATATGCCGTTCATTTGAGTCTTCCAGGATCTGTAAAATTCGGATTCTCGGTAAGGTTGCCTTAAGACCGGCTTTTTTTAAGTCTGTCGCTTCCAAGTAAACCTCCCGGCAAGAAAAAGAGTGGATATTCTAACTGTGAACACTGTAAATTGGCGATAAAGTATACTTTAAGTCATAATAAATGTCGTTGAGGAATTCCACTGCAAAAGTTATCCTGCCTGATATTTCTCCTTACTAACCGGTCTAAAACATTAAGTCTTTGCATGAACAAATTAGTCATATTCTTTTTATCCCTTGTTTTACTTAGCGCGTGCACCAAAAGCTTCGATGGTGGTTACGAAGTCCCTTTGCTTTATAAGATTGATATTCAGCAAGGTAATGTTATAGAGCAAGAGATGCTCGACAGACTAAAACCCGGCATGGATAAAAATCAGGTCAAATTCATCATGGGTACGCCGGTGCTGATAGACCCATTCCATAATAACCGCTGGGAATATATTTTCAGTTTTCAGGAAGGTGGTGGTGTCAGAGAACAGCGTCATATCACGCTACACTTCGATGAAGATGAAGAAAAACTCACGCATATAACCGGTGATATTAAAGCGGCTGATGGAACTCGTGATGCAACTAAAATTATCGAGGCGGATGCTGTCGTCGTGCCTAAATCGAACAGGGAAGAAAAAGGCTTTTTTGGTCGCCTAATTGATACCGTCAACCCATTTGATGATGATGAAGCACATCCAGTGCGTAATGAAGAAACCGATTCATTAGATGACGATAAAACTGAGCCATCGGGCGATGAATAAAATTACTTATTTTTTGCTCGCCGGCGTCTAGCTTCTTTTGGATCTGCCTCTAAAGGACGATATATCTCAATACGATCGCCTTCACAAAGTAGCGTATCTAAAGGTTGAATCTTGCTAAACACACCCACTTTATTCACTTTTAAATCAATCTCGGGAAAGTGACTTAATACCCCCGAACGATTAATGGCCTGATTAATATTGCTGCCTTGGGCTAGTTTTAGCGTTAATCTATTTTGACTTCCGGGTTTAATGTAAATGAGCTCTACGCTAATGTCCTCTTTCTCAGCCATACACATCTCGCGCGCGCTTTATAAAGGCATCGACCAAGGAATCAGTAATCTTTTTAAAAGCTGCACCGAGCGTATGTTTTAATAATTTATTTTTAAACTCAAACTCCATTTCCAACATCACCTGACAACCACCATCATCATTTTCCAGAAACTGCCAATGGCCATACAACTGTTTAAACGGCCCCTTAACAAGTTTCATAATAACTGACGTGTCAGGCTGAAGTGTATTAGCTGTTGTGAATGTTTGTTTTAATTTACCGACTGCGATTGAGACAGAAGCGACTGTAGAATTGCCTTGAGACTCAAGTATATTGGCACCGGTACACCAGGGAAGAAAAGCCGGGTAGGATTCTACATCACAAACCAGAGAATACATTTGATGTGTGCTATAAGTAACATGCGCTTGCTTATTTATTTTAGTCACTACTTGATCCAGCTACTCAACAAAGCCTAATAATTTAAAAACACCAATTGCATTCAGAAATATAACGATCACACCAAATGGCGCGACATAGCGAACGGCAAACCGCCAGGACTGATAGGCAAGACCATCACCCAAACCCAATTCATCTACGGTTGATGATCGGGACATCAACCATGCTGCAAATATGGCAACCAACAAACCGCCTATGGGTAACAAAATATTCGAGGTTAGAATATCAAACATATCAAAGAGTCCATTTTCTTTTATCACCCCGGCAAAACTAAAAGAGAATGCCCAGTGATTAAATGACAAGACCGTCACCAAACCAAGCAACCAGGCAATTACTCCGGCAATCGATGTCGCTTTAACACGTGTCATATTCCTGTTTTCTACTAGCCAGGTCACCGCAGGTTCCAACAGTGAAATAGCAGATGTCCATGCAGCAAATAACAGCAACACAAAAAACAAGGTCCCGAAAAATGTACCAAAAGGCATTTGTCCAAAGGCAATGGGTAATGTAATAAAGATTAGTCCTGGGCCACCTGCTGCTTCAAGCCCATAAGTAAACACAATAGGAAAAATCGCAATACCGGCTAGAAGAGCAACGGAGGTATCTGCGACTGCAATCGTAAAACAGTTAAATGTGATTGATGACTTTTGCGACAAATAAGAACCATAGATCATGATCGCACCCATACCAATACTTAGACTAAAAAACGCTTGTCCTAAAGCAGGCAAAAGAATATCAGCAAAAAAATTCTTGTCTGCTAATCGCTCAAAGTCAGGAACGAACAGATAGGTGATCCCTTCGATGAATTTCTCAGTACTCATCGCATAACCCACCATAACGAGTAGCAGTATCAAAAGCGCCGGCATTAAAAATTTAACGGCTCGCTCCAAGCCACTCTTTACCCCACGAGACACAATCACAACACTCATCAGTATGAATATTGTATGCCAGGCCAATAATCTTTCCGGATCAGAGATTAATTCGGTAAACATTTGTTTGGAAAAACCGGCATCTGCATCGACAAAAGCACCTGCACCGGTTCTGAAGATATAAGCCAGTGTCCAACCAGCAATGACACTATAGTAAGACAGGATAATAAACCCGGCTACCACACCCATCCAGCCCAATAATTGCCAATAGCGGCTAAGTCCTTCTTCTGCAGCCAAGGTACCCATGGTATTTATCGGGCTTTGGCGTCCACGGCGACCTAATAATATCTCAGCCATCATGATGGGAATGCCCACCAAAACGACACAGACCAAATACACCAAAACAAAGGCGCCGCCGCCATTTTCGCCAGCTAAATAAGGGAATCGCCAAATATTACCGAGACCGACAGCAGAGCCAGTCGCAGCAAGGATAAAGGCCCAGCGGGATGACCACTGACCATGAATGGAAGAACGTTTAGCGGTCATGTTTTTAGACTCTTTTTTGTTTCATTTTCCGTGAATTTGTCAGTTCCTACAAGCGTACAATATATTCCCGAATTGTCTCAAGATACTGACAGATTTGCCGCTACTTATTAAAGAATTATTCGGGAAATAATATGGGCGCTGTAGCAGCAAATAAAACAAAAAATACTGCCTTACCGAGACAGTTAGGTCGGTTTGAGCCGATCGACGTGTTGGGAAAAGGTGCACAGGGGATTGTCTATCTAGCGGAAGACACGCAACTAGGCCGGCAAGTCGCCATTAAGACACTGGATAAAAGCCGACAAGATGCGGATCAATTAAATCAGGAAGCTAAAAATGTTAGCAAATTGAGTCACACACATATCATCCCGCTTTATGAAATTGGCTTTCATCAAGAAACGCCTTTCCTTGTGTATCAATACTATGAAGGCGAGCAACTCAAGCAACGCCTACAACGCGAAACCAAATTAAAACAGCTTGACGCTGTAAAAATAACTGATCAAATACTGGATGGTATTGGTTACGCTCATAAAAATAATATTATCCACCGTGATCTCAATCCTTCAAATCTGCTAATCGATAAAGAAGGCAATACCAAGATCATGGATTTTGGCATCTCAGTTATTTCAGGAACGCTAACAGCAAGTACAGAAGTTACCGGCACGGTAAATTATCTTGCACCAGAACAATTAACCAATAGTGAACTGAGTCCAGCCATTGATATTTTCGCCAGCGGATTAATTCTTTATGAAATGCTGACAGGACACCAGGTCTATGCGGCCAATAACTCGATGGCAGTCATGTACAAGATAACAAATGATGTCGTTGCCCCACCATCGAAACGTAATTCGGAGATAGATAAAGATCTGGATGCGATAGTCATGAAAGCACTGGAGAAAGACCCGGCTAATCGCTATGCCAGTGCGGCAGAGATGCAAGCAGCATTAAAAAAATATCTTAAAGTTGATGATGACGATGATAAGGAATCGTCCAATAGTAATACCTCCAGCACTGTTGAATTTCTATTACGTCGTATGAAACGTAAACAGGACTTCCCTGCTGTATCAGCCCATATAACAGAGATAAATCAAAAGTCCGCTACTTCGAATATAAGTTCGGCAACTGAACTTTCAAATGTAATCCTGAAAGATTTTGCTTTAACAACAAAAGTTGTACGTCTGGTTAATTCATCATTCTACGGTCAATTCGGTGGCGAAATCACAACGGTCTCCCGAGCTATAGTGATATTAGGTTATGAACAAGTCCGTGCAGCGGTATTGAGCATCATCCTGTTTGAACATTTACAAAACAGTGAACAAGCTAATGAATTAAAAAATGCAGCCTACACCGCATTGATGAGCGGCATCATCTCTCGAGAAAAAGCCAAACAAATGAAGAACATCAATGAGGATGATGTAGAAACATCATTTGTTGCTTCCATGTTCCACACACTAGGAAAGTTATTAACTATATATTACTTCCCGGAAGAATTTGAAGCCATGAAGACTTCAGTATTGAATAAAGGCATTGATGAAGATCAGGCTATGCGATCTGTATTGGGAGTCAGTTATGATGAACTGGGTCGTGGCATCGCAAATGAATGGAAACTGCCCGATATCATTGGTGACAGTATGAAGCGTCTTCCAGAAGGCACTGTTCCTGTTGCTAAGACATCAAATGAATCCTTAAGACAACTCGCTTGCTTCTCAAATGAACTATGTGCGATTAACAGCAATGATGAAGACACAACTGATGCCTATGAAGCACTGGCCGTCCGCTATAAAGATTCATTAGGCGTTACCAAAGACAGCATTGATAAACTTTTAGAGTCTTCTATCAAGGAAGCCGAAGAATTCACACGAATACTCAATATCGACACCAGTAAAGTAACCGTATTCAATAACATCCGTAAAAATACAGATGAGAAAAAAGAAGGTGATAACTGGACTACAGAAGTTGTTGAGAAGAATGGCGATACCGATGACGGCGTAACAATTGAGACCGTTAAAGCTGAACCGAAGACACAACAACAAAACCAGCACGACATATTGGTTAATGGTATCGCCGAGATCACAAACTCACTGCTGGACGATTTTAATCTCAATGAAATTCTAACAATGGTGTTGGAAACAATCTATCGCGGCATGGGATTTAACCGTGTTTTGTTCGCCGTACATGACGCTAAGAACAAGCAAGTCATAGCACGTTTTGGTCTGGGTAAAGGTATCGACGAGATCATTCCAGATTTCCGCTACAAGATCACAGATGCGGAAGATGTCTTTGTATCAACGATTAGAAAGGGAAAGGAATATATTGTTCTAGACGTAAACTCTGATGAATATAAAGACAAAGTTCCAGCATGGCTTAGGAGACTCACTATGCCAACGACTGTTGTACTTTACCCCTTGATTGTAAACAAACGTTGCCTTGGATTGATCTATGCTGACAACGATGACGCTAGTATTAAGATTTCTATGGAAGCCCTTGGATTTTTTAAAACCTTACGTAATCAAGCGTCATTGGCAATCCAACAGGTAAAGAAATAACCCGAACAAACATCTATGTTATCCAGTTTACGAAAAAAGAAACCAATTGCCGAAGTAGTTCCAGAAAAAGAATACATCGGCCGTTTTGAATTAATCCAAGAATTGGGTAAAGGTGCGCAAGGTGTCGTTTACCTTGCCCAGGATATTAAATTAGACCGGCAAGTCGCGGTTAAAACACTGCTACACAAAAACAAAGATGGCGAACAAATATACAACGAAGCTAAAAACGTCAGTACATTACAACATCCGAATATTATACCCCTTTATGAAATTGGCTCGCAAAATGAGAGGCCTTTTCTGGTCTACCCCTACGTCAAAGGTAAAACTTTAAGCGACTATATTGATTCAACTGAAAAGATAACCATTCTACAATCTACAAAACTCATTTCTGACGTATTAGATGGCCTTGCTCATGCCCATGAGAAAAAAATCGTACACCGCGATCTGAATCCATCAAATATTTTGATTGATGAAGATGATAACCCTCGGATTATGGATTTTGGTATATCAACCTTTTCCGGACACAACACTTCAGAAAACAGTGTCGCAGGTACGGTAGCTTACATGGCTCCAGAATCACTCAATAGTGATCCGACCGGACCCTGGTCTGATGTGTTTTCAATTGGCGTTATATTGTTTGAGATGATCTCAGGTCATTCCTTATTTAAAGCAGATAACTCAATGGTCTCGATCTACAAGATCCTGAATGAAAATATCTTGCCACCATCAAGCAGAAATAGCGCGATTGATAAAGACCTGGACCGTATCGTCCTTAAAGCATTGGCAAAAACAAAGGAAGATCGATATCAAAGTGCGGTTGAATTGAAACAGGCACTTGATGACTACATGCATGAAGAAACCGGCGAATCGGTAACAGTGGTAACCGCGCCAACGGAAGATAAGGCGGTCAGAGAACAAGCTACGATGATGTTGTTAAAAAGAAGTCTGGCAAAAAATAAAGAATTTCCAGCAATGGGAAACAGTATTGCGCGAATCATGCAGGTGGCAGAAGGACAAGGATGTGCTGAAAAACTGGCTGAGATAATTTTAAGAGAACAATCACTCAGCAGTAAAATTCTAAGCCTGGTCAATTCCAGTGGTTATGGTCAATTTGGTGGAGAGATAAAAACCATTTCACGCGCCGTCGTTATCCTTGGCTTAACTCAAGTTCAGAACATGTGCATTAGCATTATGGTATTTGAAAAACTGAACAGCGGCCCAATGGCTGAAATACTCAAAAGTAATACCTGCCAATCTTTTTTAAGTGCCATATTCGCGAAAAAACTAACCAGCAAATCACCTTCAGTAGATTCCGAAGAAGCCTTTCTCGCCAGTATGTTTCACAACCTCGGCAAACAAGTCACCATTTACTTCTTGCCGGATGAATACAATGACATATTGGATTTGGTCATCGAAAAAGGTATTGATGAAGACAAAGCGAGCCGAAGAATTCTGGGAATTAACTTTGCCAGTATCGGCCAGTTTATTGCGATTGAATGGCAGTTACCGAAAAATATAATATTAGGCATACAACCCAAGCCACAAAGAATCACGCAGAAGCCAATCAAAACAGAAGATTACCTCGCACAAATATCTTCTTTAACCAACGAAATTGTTCAGGCTGCCGCTTGCGGAAATAATGAACAGGCTGAAAAAGAATTAAAACAGATCATCAAGCGTTACAAAATCAGTTTTTCCCTAAGCTACGAAAAAGTGACACAGATTCTTGTTATTCTTTTTGACGAACTAATCATTCACTGCGAAGCATTGGGCATCGATCCACACAAGAATACATTCTGTAAAAACTTTATTTCCTTTACCAAGCATGATTATGACTTCAATGAAGAGGAAGAAAAGGAAGACGACTCTGCAGAAACCGCTATTGCCAAAAAACCATTCCATGAAGCGGCTTTAACCTTTGGCATAGCCAAAGCAACTGGCATGATGTTTAAACCGTTTCAACTACCCGAATTACTCAACATCATGGTCAATACCTTATATAGGGGGCTTGATTGTGAACATGCCATTATCTTTCTTGAGGATAATGTTAATGGTGAAATGAGAGCACATGCCGGTGCAGGATCAAGTACAGATCCAGATATATCAACTGTAATGAAACGTTTTCATTTTCACAGTAGTGATAGTGATGACATCTTTAACCAAGCCATGAAAAAACAGGCGGATATCTTTATCCCTGATGTTGCCCACTCCTCGTTCATCAACAATATTCCAGATTGGTGTAAAAAAGTCACCCACCCAAAAAACCTACTTATTTACCCAATATGCGCAAACAAGCGGTGTATTGGCTTAATCTATGTCGATAACGCCCGCATATTATCGTCGAAAACCAAAAAAGCATTTGAATATATCGATACCATGCGCAAACAACTCGCTGTTGCCATCCACAAAAAATAATTGCCTGGCATTTAATTCAGTCATTCTTATATATAAGTAACACCTGTATACTCCGCCGGATAACTACCCGAGCAGGATAAAATGAGTAAAGACAAGAAGTCTGGCGGCGGCAAAACAATTGCCCTGAACAAAAGAGCGCGCCACGATTATTCCATTGATGAACGATTTGAAGCTGGTCTCGTCCTCGAAGGATGGGAGGTCAAGAGCTTGCGCGCGGGTAAAGTTCAGATCGTCGAAAGCTATATCCTCTTGAAAGACAACGAAGCCTTCCTATTTGGCGCATTAATAACCCCACTGCCTACGGCCTCAACACATATCACCCCCGAACCGCAGCGCAGTCGCAAACTACTACTACATCGTACCGAATTGAATAGATTGATTGGCGCAGTCGAGCGTAAAGGCTTTGCCTTAGTCCCCACCGCACTCTATTGGAAAAACAGCAAGGTCAAACTAGAACTAGGCGTCGCCCGTGGTAAAAAATCACACGACAAACGCGAGGCTGAAAAAGACCGCGACTGGCAACGACAGAAAGCACAAATAATGAGACATAAATAAGACTAACTTCTTCTTATTGTCCTCTAGTGCCCTTCTCTCCCTGAAACTTTCATTACACACACAGTCATACAATTGAACATTCAATGTTTAATTACTAACAGTTAGTCTATAATCTAACCTTCTTCAGGAAATAAAACTCGGGGGCGTACTGGCTTCGACGTGGATATGAAACCTGAGGGGCATGCCGAGGTGCAGATTACCTCGTTAAAACTTCTGCAAAACTTTTAGTTGCCAACGAAGACAACTACGCACTAGCAGCTTAATAACCTGTCATAGTGCCGTCTGCCCATTCATGTGCTTGTGCACGGTGGAATCAGGCGTCGACTCTCACAAGACCGCGATGAAACTCGTCCGAGG
>JAJFKL010000042.1 GCA_021773235.1 Gammaproteobacteria bacterium
AAGTAACGATGTACATCAACAACAAGTAATTGTTGACAAAGCTGAAGTAAAAAAGGGTCTTACGACCCTTTTTTTATGTCCATGGATGGACAGTATGTCGCGAGAGGACACGACTACATGGAAGTAGGAGTTAGGGCGAAGCAGGAAGTCAGAGCCGAGGAGTCCGAAGCGACGAGCCAAACCCTCCAAACTATCTAACCAAACCACATCCTCTTAAACAATTCAGTCTCCTTCCTTTTCATGTGATACACCACACCAGCTATGTGCATGACGAGTAACACAACAAGACAAATGGCACTAATTTCATGTACCTGAGTAAATAGTTCATTCATTTCCGGATTTTTATCAGCCCACTTTGGTAGTGGTATACCCCAGAATTTCGTACTGTATTTGGTAAATGAAGATGAGATATAGCCGGATACAGGCTGAATAAACATCATCAAATATAATAAATGGTGCGTTGCTTTTGCCATTTTTTGATGTGTTGCTGAAACGATATCTGGCAACGGTGGTGATGTTGATATGAGCTTCCAAATTAGCCTTGTAATGGCTAATAATGCCAGTGTCAGCCCAATAGATTTATGCAACGTAAAAAACCAGGTGCGTTCTTCTGAGCCTTTGGGCAAATCCGACATATAGACACCCATACAAATCATGGCAATTATCATAATAGCCATAAGCCAATGTATTATTATAGCTGTTGTACTATAACGCTGAATTTCCATAATATTTCGTATACCCCAAGTGTTAATGTCGTAAACAGTGATTCAGTGATCTATCTGGCATTTGGCCAATAATATCAGGATAATACTAGCTCAATATGACATTCGGTTAAATGCCAGCTCAATTTAGCTTATAAACAAATTAATAATATCCTAAGGGTTTAATATTCAAGGAACAAAAATAATAATGCGTCATTTTCTTCTCCTAACTTCATTATTCATATTGAGTCTCTCTTTAATGAATTCGGCATATGCTAATGAGTACCAATTATTGGTTTCAAAGAAGAATAATGAGCTTATTGTTGAAAAATCTGGACAGATAGTAAAAAAATATCATATTGCTAGTGGCAAAGGCGGCAAGGGAACCAAGCGTTTACGTGGTGACAGTAAAACCCCCTTGGGTATATATCGAGTAGCCAGTGTTAAAGAAAGTAGCCGTTTTCATTTCTTCATTCAGTTAGATTACCCAAACTTGATAGATGCCTGGTACGGTTACAAAAATGAAATTATTGATGCAAACAATTTTAAACGCATAGCTACTGCATACAAAAAGCGCGAAGCACCTCCACAAGACACTGAATTAGGAGGCTTCATTGGGATACACGGCTTAGGAATTACTAATGAAGAAAAATTAAACATTCATGAATTATTCAACTGGACTGAAGGATGTATTGCATTAACTAATGAAGAAATAAATGATCTGAAAAAATTTGTAGCCATTGGCACACAAGTCATCATTAGAGAATAAACAGCCGGTGCCAATCAAAAACCAATCATGTCTATTCGCTAATCTACTAGCTATATACAAAATATTTTCTAGAATAAAAATAGACAAACTGTCATTACAAATTACTAGCCTTTCCTTATTTATTTTCTTGTTAGGCTGTGCAAACGAGAATGAGCAGATCTATGAAAAAACAACTCAAAAATCATTTCAAGATGTCTTACAGGATGCAGAATTTGCTATAACAGAAAATAACTTTCGTATCACAAATCGTCTTCATATCGGTAAGGCAATAAAAGAGCGCGGCAATACCGATTTCCCACAAAATGAGATTATTCTATTCTGTAATCTGGAAATAGCAGAAGATATGCTAAAGATTGAACCTCGTTATATTAATTATTGTCCATACAAAATAACTGTTACAGATTCAGGTGGGACTATCACCATTGGCACACGTCTATTACCGTCTATAACAGATAATCCAGAAATGGACAATATCTCTAAATACATAAATACAATTTTAAACTCAATGGTAGAATATGCAGCATCAGAAGACCCATTTATACTTGACGACAATTGAAGGGCGCAATTAAAAATGAAAGAACAACCTGAACATAATCTCTTACTGCGCTGGCTGATTTTAACTGGCCTGATTGCCTTTGCACTCATCGTCGCATGGAACGAAGATATCATTTCTGCCTTATTTAGCGTCGACCAAAGCAAGATCTGCTGGGTCATCGCCCTAGCCTATCTCCTCGTAACCCTACATTGCGCAAGAAGAATATATAACCTTTCATTGCAAACAAATTTATCCATACAAGTCGATGACATCATAAAGAATGAGGACAAACTTGAGTTAACGATAAATGACGAAGAAGTCACAATTAACTCAAAGGTTAAATTGCCTGATTGCTTCATGACTGAATATATCCGAGACCTTCATTACCGCTATAACAATAAAAATAATACAGAAGATACTAATTCTTCATCTGATTTAATCGACGTTTATGAATCGCGTTTGAAAGGGCCACAGGAAATTGGCTGGTTTGTCTCGGATATGATGCTGAAACTTGGACTACTCGGCACCATCATCGGCTTTATATTTATGCTGGGCTCTGTTGCTAATATTGCAGATTTTGATGTCAGCGGTATGCAGAAAATCCTCAAACACATGAGTAATGGTATGGGCACAGCTCTATATACAACACTTGCGGGATTGACCTGTAGTATATTATCAGCAACACAATATCATATGTTAGACAGACATGCTGATGAGCTTATTGAATTAACCCGCCACCTGACACAAGTCCATGTCATACCAAAGATTAATGGGAATTAATTAAGCAATGAGTGTAAAAGATCGACTACGTTCGGATCCATTCACAGATTTACTGTTCAATGCACTATTGGGTTTTACCTTTTTGTTTTTGGTTGCAATCATGTTTATGAATCCGGAAGCAAAATCCGGAATTATCGACCCCAAAGCGGAATACATAATCACGATAACCTGGGAAGATGATAGTCCCGATGATGTGGATGTCTGGGTGGAAGATCCAGAAGGTCAGATACTCTGGTTTAGAACACCTGAAGCCGGTTTATTACATCTGGACCGTGATGATCGTGGTTTGGTCAATGACACAATTACTATAGCTGGGGAAGAAGTTCAAAACCCACTAAATCAAGAAGTTGTGACACTTCGTGGAGTCGTAAAAGGTGAATATATTGTCAACCTGCATTATTACGCCTCTGAAACAGGCACGCCAGTTGATGTAAATGTGAGATTAGTCAAAGTAAATCCCAAGTTAGAAGTTGTATACTATGGCACGGTTAATCTCGAAAAAAGAGGCGATGAGAAAACAGCAGTACGATTTAAGATTGGTGGTGACGGTGATGTATACGGCATAAACTTCCTGCCAAAAAAACTTGTTGAGCTTGGTTAAATAATAAAATACTGGAGAAAAAACTGTGATATTGGGTATAACCGGCATAATTTCAGCTTATATATTAATAGGCTTACTTCTACTTAGCATAAACCTTTATTCTAAATGGTCTTGGAAAGTTAAGGCCGCCAGTATCATAATTACATCTGCATTTTACGTAGTAACCTATTTTTCCTTCCCGCCATTACTCGGTTGGCCAACATCTGAAAATTTACCACCACAGTTTCGTTTAATATCTGCACACGTCGAGCAACCGAACAAAGAATCCGGTAAAGAAGGTTCAATTTATCTTTGGTTGTCAGAAATAGAGAATATGTCTAGCACATCTGAGCCAAGGGCATATGAATTAGCTTATTCAAACGAACTACACGAAAAGATTATTAATGTTAAAGCCAAAATGGACAAGGATATTGCGCAACTTGGTGAGTTCAAAGACCCTGATGATACTATGGACCAAGTGCAAGAACAAAGACGCGGTGTAAAATCAGTACATATCGAATTTTATGATTTACCTGATCCACTCTTCCCGGATAAATAGGAGGCATAATATAATTGAATAGATACATTAAGTCTCTATTACTTTTTTTATCTTTATCGGTATATTTCGGACACGCATCTGCCTGGAATACATTGACCGATAAGCTTGACGTCAGTTGCCAACAATCTGAAATTGTTCTCAGCTGCAAATACCGTCCCCTAAGCTCTGAACAAACACCAGATATCATTGCAAAATCAAATGGCGTTGACCTTATAGTAAACAAAGTAAGTCAATTTCCCGAAGGTGATAATACAACTGCGATCTTATTTCTAGTTGATACCAGTGATCCAAAAAGACAGAATGTTATTGAAAAAAACAGAACTCATATAAAAGAGCTCTTAACAGAGCTAAAACCACATCATAAAGTTGGACTGGCATCGTTTGATAAGGCTGTACAATTTTTATCTCCATTAGGAACATCAAGGTTTTTATTATCGAAATCTATTGACTCATTAAACGCGACAGGAAAGACGACAGAGTTATATCGCAATCTCATTAAAGCTATTGACCATCTAAAGTCATTTGAGGCAGATAGAAAAATAATTATTTTAATGTCTGATGGCCAAGCAGAAGATAAGGCTTACTTTCATTCTGATGTTATTAAATCGGCACGAAAGTCTGGGGTAATCATAAACTCGATAGGATATCCAAGATCAATATCTTTATCTGTTTCTTTACAAACCATTAGACGTTTAAGTGAAGAAACTGGCGGCAGTTACATTGAAACAGATATGAGTTATGAACTTCCATCAAACAAATTAAAGCCTCTGATAAGCAATTTAGATAATGGTGGCGCATTCTCTGTTGAATTAGACTCTCTATCTCAGAACAGTCCTGTACCTAACAAAATAACACTGTCCTTCAAGGATACTTATGGGTCAGAAAATATAAACGTGCCTGTGAGAATAAAAGCATTAGAAAAAGCAGTCCAGGCACAACCTAGAGTCAATGCCACTGAAGTTGAAGTTCTCAAAAGCATACCTCTTGAAAATAATCCGCCAATTCAAATAGTCACTAAACAAACAGATAATAAATCAATCAATTTATGGCTTTGGTATGGTCTTCCTGCTGCATTTATCATCATCATTATATTTATTTTAATTACATTATTTTTGTTATGGAATCGACGCCCAGAGACGAAGATTATCTCGGACAGCAATTATAAACCCTATGCTTATTTAATCGCAGATGATGGTAATGAGACTCGATACCCGATTACACGTACAATTTGGCGAATAGGTCGAAGTAAAGATAATGAATTAACTTTGAATGATACCTCTCTCTCAAGACGTCATGCTGAAATCCACAGAAACAGCAATGGCTCATTCGATATTATTGATATGAACTCAATGAACGGGGTTTATATTAATAACGAAAAGATTGGTAAGGCGGAATTACATGAGGGAGATGTACTTGAGATCGGGGATATCTTTTTACATTTCACGCAACTGGCTTCTGATTATTCACTTGAAGAATCAACCGTCATGCAAAAAACAAAGGTGCCCATCACGCACTAATTGTTTAGTTAGATAATCGGGCTTGTTAACTTAATATAATAATTAATCATCTCTGTCATATCTGATTCAATTAGCAATGGCTCATCCTGACCAAACCATTCTTGTTTGTTCTCAATAATTAATCTCGAGATACTTATTGCAGAAACCTGCCCTTTATCATTTTTACATTGTTCGTTTGCATTAACTAACAATGAAGTGGCTGCACCCATTACTATTTCCTTATGTTTTTGTAATACCGCATCTTGTTCCACAACTGTTTGAAAATTACTATTCTGCTCAGGTTTAACTGTTTGAATAACAAAGGCTATCAACGTGCTAAATTCATCAGGAACAGGTATTCGACTAACCATAGCCCAACGGTATAAATCAATAGGCAATACTTCCCATTTACCATCTGAACTATCGATATTTATAACTGATAATAGTTTTTTGTGAACACATTCCTCTGCATGCCCCCGTAGCTCTTCTATCTTCACTAAAACATCATTACTAGATTCTTTAGTGTCTGGGTTTATACCAAACAATAATGGAATCCCTTCTTTCTGCAGCAACCATTTTTCCTTACATATCCATTTTTCATATAACTTTTGTAATCTTAAGTGGTCTGCATCATAGACATTTCTTTCGCGTTCACTCATCGTCATTTCTTGAGAAGTATTTGGTACTGATATTTCCTTATCAGCGCCAAATATTGATGTTTTAAATTTATTAATAATATTCATAGCTATTTAATTTCTTTTACTGTGCCACAAGATAATCCAGTTCTGATTGACTAAAGCCTGCCATCAATCTCGCTTCATGATTTATCTTCTTTGTATTATTTGAAGGCATATATTCTTTCGCTATCTGCCTAAATTTTTCTTCTGGCTCCAAATTCAATTTTTCACATTGATAGCGATACCACTTTGTCCCTGTCTTAACGTGACCGATTTCTTCTTCAAGGATTAATTCAAGTATTGAACTTGTTGTCTCATCTTTAATTTGTCGAAACCGAGAAATCAAGCCTGGTGTCACATCCAGTCCTCGTGCCTCCAGTATACGTGGCACTACTGCCAAGCGTAGCAATAAATCATGTGCGGTTTGTTCTGCTATATCCCAAAGACCATTATGTGCAGGGAAATCACCATATTCATAGCCTAAGGTACGTAATTGACTCTGTAGCAACTGAAAATGTTTAGTTTCTTCCGCCGCGACTCGCGTCCAATCAAAATAGAAGGCCGACGGCATTTCCTGAAAGCGATAGATTAAATCCCATGCAAGATTGATTGCATTAAACTCTATATGCGCAAAGGAATGTATCATTGCTGCCCTGCCCTCACCATTCTGCATATTGCGCTTAGGTAAATCTTTTGGGTCAACGAGCAATGGTTTGTCCGGTCGACCGACTTTTATTAATTTAATATCCTCATCAACTAAACTAACGTCAATACTGCCAGATAATATGTTTTTTGCAGCTAGTTCTGACAAGCTCAACTTTTCATCTAAACTAGACTCTGACAAACACTGATAAGCAAGGGAAAATAGATTGTCCACTACGATTGAATAGCGTTGTTATACCCAGACCACTCTATCTGCCATGAGGGTTCATCAATTCCTGCAGAGTAGTTTATATCGACACAGACACCCGGTATTACAGCTAGCGTGTCATTAACATAAACTAAAGGAAACCTGTCTCTTACCCATGGTAAAACACCTTGCTCTTGAAACAATTGCTTCACTGTTTTTGAATGCGTATTGTTATTCGGTTTTATCTTTTCACCACCATGTCGATATTGAACACTGATCTTTGAATTTTTTATTTTTTCTTTGGATAGTCCACTTCCAATTTCCATTTTTGCAATTAATGTCTCATCCATGATTTTTAAGGGTCTCGCAAGGTCCCAACCATAAGCAATACTATCAACGTCTTTTTTAATTTTATTGGATGCATATAATAATGTTCTATATTTCCTTATCTCAACATCCTTCCAATTAACACAGGGAGCACTGTCAGACGTAGAATTAATTAAACCCGAAAAAATTTGATTGATATGTTTCGATCCGGGCATTTCCAATTGCAGTTCTTGCAGCCAGGCAAAGATTATATTCTTCTGCCTAGTAACACTTAAGCTTCTTAGCGTATCCAGTCTCAACTTATTTTCATGTGACACTAATTTTAGATCTTCGAGACCAACTTCATTCATTAAGGATGCGCAATCTTGCTGATGATTAATCAAACGACTAATTGTTTCGCGATAAGCTGGCCATCGATTCTCAAATACTGGGATAATATTATTTCTTAAATAATTCCTATCAAACTTTGTGTCAGCATTACTCAAGTCCTCTTGCCATGATAGGTTATTCTCATTCGCATAAGAGAGCAGTTCATTTCGACAAAAATTTAATAGTGGTCGCACATGGATACCATTCGTAATATCTTTAAATAACGGCATTGAAGACAAACCACGGGGACCAGCACCTCTTAGAGCTTGCAGGAAGAATGTTTCCACCTGATCATCTTGATGATGGGCTGTAAATAGTAAGTCTCCTTTGTTCATGATTTGAGTAATCAGTGCATAACGTTTTTCTCTTGCCCAAGCTTCGACACTCTCCCCTTTCGGTAATGTCTCGTTGATATTTAACTGGGTGAATGGCAGATCATAGCTGCTACATTGCATTCTACAAAAATCACCCCATTCAGCGCTCTCATCTTGTAATCCATGATCTACATAAACTATTTCAAGTGATTGCCCTATCTTCTCTTTATTCGAAAATATTAAATGCAGTAAGACGCAGGAATCCATTCCGCCACTACAGGCTATCCAGATTTTTTTTGCCTGTGGAAAGGCACTAAGTATTGGATCAAAGCTATATGACGCGAGAGGGTTTGTTGATATTGGATTGTTCATCTATCTGCCATATTCATAGTCGCTGCTGTGCTCCATGTGCTCACGGCATTGGAGGCAAGGACTTAGGTTTTGCCTAAAGCACCTACTGTTGGTGTCTGGAACAGAATCCTGACATTACGTCCATGCAAATAAAAAACTAATTTTGCTTAAATTCACCAATCTGTCTTATCTTGTTTTGTCTTTGCACTACAACCTCTTGAGTTGGCAAGGATTGGAGTTGTTCTAATTCCTCAATCAAAGCGAGTTTTATGCTATTTGCGATCCCATTAAAATCACGATGTGCTCCACCTAATGGTTCATCAATCACTCGGTCAACTAAATTTAGATCACTCAACTTTTGCGCCGTTATACCCATTGCTTCTGCGGCTTCTTTAGCATTATCGGCACTTTTCCAGAGAATTGAGGCGCAACCTTCAGGTGAAATCACAGAATATGTACTATATTGCAGCATCAACAAACGATCGCCCACACCAATAGCAAGTGCGCCTCCTGAACCACCTTCGCCGATCACTGTTGCAACAACTGGTGTATTTAATTGTGACATTACCATCAAGTTTCTGGCGATGGCTTCACTCTGGCCTCGTTCCTCGGCATCAATACCCGGATAGGCTCCTGGCGTATCGATAAAGGTCAGTACAGGAAGGCGAAATCGCTCTGCCATTTGCATAATACGTAGAGCCTTACGATAACCTTCCGGTTTGGGCATGCCATAATTACGCACAATTCTGTCTTTAGTATCACGACCTTTCTGATGGCCTATGACAGCAACTGGTTTACCGTCTAATCTCGCTATGCCAGCAATGATTGCTGGATCATCTGCAAAATATCGTTCTCCATGCAACTCTTCAAAATCGGTAAAGATAAGGTCGATGTAATCCTGTGTGTAAGGACGCTGTGGATGTCTCGCAACCTGAGAAACCTGCCACGGCGTCAAAGAAGAGAAGATGGATTCTGTTAATTCATCACTACGCTTCTTGAGTCTCGAGATTTCTTCATTGATATCTATTTCTTTATCATTGCCAACGTAACGCAATTCCTCAATTTTGGCTTCGAGTTCAGCAATCGGTTGTTCAAAATCTAGAAAATTCATATAGTTACATACAGTTGTTAAATGCGACGAGCATTATAATCTATTTTGACGCTATCTTTACCTATTGATTCTGATAATTTATCTAATAAATCATCATTTATTGTTAAATGCCATTCTTCTCCGAGATTTAGGTTTGCAATAGCATCGCCATTATCATATTGAATGGAGACAGCTGAACTTCCATTTCTAAAGGGTGTAATGGTCTCTTTTAGATGTTCGATACCGCCATTTTTTAGATATTCATATTTCATGCTCAGAATTAGACGCCCACTTCTCTTCCTAATATCGTCCAGGCTTAATATTTCATTTGCACGAATGGAAATACCACTCTCAACATAATCATCATCAATAGCTTTGCCTTTGATAATGACCAATTGGTCTTTAACAAGTAGATGACGAAATTTAAGAAACTCTTCTGAATATATATTTACTAGTGCACGAGACGTTCTATCATCTAATCTAATTTCTGCCATCCGTCCCCTGCTACCTGTACGAGTGCGTATGCTCATAATATAACCAGCAACCGTTATAATATTATTCCCTACTTTTAAGTCTTTTAGTCTGTAACTCGTGATTCCTTCCAATTCTTCTTCATAACGATTTATAGGATGGCCTACCAGATAAAAACCAAGTGTATCTTTTTCCCCAGTCAGTCTTTCTTTCTCATCCCACTCTGGGGCAATGTCATACATTGATGTATCTTCAGTCGTAGTTTTATTAGCTACATCTAAACCAAACATGTCATTTTGTCCGCTTGTGCTATTTTGACTATGCTGCTCTGCCAAAGAGATTGCTTTTGCCAAATTATGAGCCAGCGTACTTCTGCCCGCACCTAGCTTGTCCATCGATCCAGAACGTGTCAATGCATCTAAAACACGTCGATTTGCTTTTCGGAGATCTACCCTCTTACAAAGATCAAATAAATCTGAATAGGAACCATTTTCTTCTCTTTCATTTATTATAATTTCGATCGCTGATTCACCAACCCCTTTAATCGCACCCAATCCATAACAAATAGTTTTATCATCGATAATAGTGAAACTATATTGACTTTGATTAACTGATGGCGGTAACAAGTCTATTTTTATTCTTCTAACTTCTTCCAAAAGAGAAACCACTTTGTCAGTGTTGTCCATATCAGAAGACAATACTGCTGCCATGAAAGCCGCAGGGTAATGTGCTTTTAACCATGCTGTTTGATAGGCAACTAATGCGTATGCAGCGGAATGTGATTTATTGAATCCATATCCGGCAAATTTTTCCATTAGATCGAAAATCATCGTAGCCTGTCTTTTATCAATGCCGCGATTTACTGAACCATCAGTAAAGATAGTTCGTTGCTTTGCCATTTCTTCCGGTTTTTTCTTCCCCATTGCACGCCGTAGCATATCGGCAGCACCGAGTGTATAACCGGCTAACACCTGTGCAATTTGCATAACTTGTTCTTGATAAAGAATAACACCATATGTTGTCTTTAGTGCAGGCTCCAGGTCGTCATGCATGTGCTTCCATGCCCTACCGTGTTTTCTGTCGACGAAATCATCGACCATTCCTGACTGTAAAGGGCCAGGCCTAAACAAGGCAACAAGAGCAATTAAATCATCAAACACATCAGGCTTGAGACGCTTGATTAATTTCTTCATCCCATCTGATTCCAACTGAAAAACAGCAGTCGTATCCATTCGTTGAATCAATTCATACGTAGCAGGATCATCAAGCGGTATTTTCCGTATATTGATCGGCTCTTTGTTATCTTTATTTCTTACAAGATTAATATCGCGTAGTGCCCAGTCAATTATGGTTAATGTCCTGAGCCCCAAGAAATCAAATTTAACCAAGCCAATAGATTCAACATCACCCATATCAAATTGCGTGACCGTTGCTTGCGATCCTTGTTCACAATAAAGCGGCATATACTCATATAAAGGCTCAGGAGCTATGACAAGACCACCTGCATGGCGCCCTGCATTTCTTGATAAGCCCTCAAGCTTTTGTGCTAAATCCAGTAACGACCTCACATCTTCTTCAGCTTTGTATCGCTGTCGCAACATTTTCTCTTCTGCCATGGCCCTTTCTAGCGTCATGTTTAAATCAAATGGGATTAACTTGGCTATTTGATCAACAAAACCATAGGGAAAACCGAGTACTCTTCCAACATCTCTGACCACTGCCTTTGCTGCCATGGTGCCATAAGTAATAATTTGTGAGACATGATCGCGACCATATTTTCTAGCAACATAGTCAATAACTTCATCTCGACGGTCCATGCAAAAATCAATATCAAAATCGGGCAAAGAAACACGTTCAGGATTTAAAAAACGTTCGAATAATAAATCATATTCAATTGGGTCTAATTCAGTAATATCTAATGCGTATGCAACTAGCGAACCTGCACCAGAACCGCGTCCAGGACCTACAGGAATACCATTCTCTTTCGCCCAGCGAATGAAATCAGCAACGATAAGGAAGTAGCCAGAAAAGCCCATATCAGTTACAACATCTATTTCTCGTTGTAACCTTGAAAAGTATTCCTCATGACTTGATTCAGGTATGCCATCGTTTTCATCAAGGATTTTCTGCAGTCCCGTTTTAGCATCGATAGTCAACCTTTTATCCTGCGTCTCATTCGAATCAACCGGAAAATGAGGCAAGAAATTTTCACCAAGAGTAAATTCGACATTGCATCGTTGTGCAATCTTAACTGTGTTTTCAAGCGCTTCAGGGATATCTGAGAATAACTCCTGCATTTCTTCATTTGTTCGGAGATATTGTTTAGTCGTATATTGTTTGATGCGCCTGGGGTCATTAAGTGTGTATCCTTGTTGGATACAAACGCGAGCTTCATGCGCTTCAAAATCATCTTCTTCTATAAAACGAACATTATTCGTAGCGACAAGAGGAACACTAAATTTTTCAGCGTGTTTGAGGGCATCATGTATATAGTCATCCTGACCTTTTCTACCGATTCTTTGTAACTCAAAGTAATATCGATCTGGAAAGACTGACAACCACTTCTCAATGTTATTATCTATCTTTGCACTATCTTGAAGTAAAGTTGAGTTTGAGAAATCACCAGCATCTGCACAATCAATGACTATGAGCCCATCATTATAATTTTTAAGCCAATCAAACTGTACTAGTGGATTACCACGAAACTGACCTTCGGTATAACTTTGTGTTATCAATCTAGAAAGGTTTTGGAAGCCTTCTATGTGCTGACAAAGAAGAACAATACTTGATGGTTCATCTGGGTTGATACCCAAAACTTTTATTTCTGCACCAATCAGTGGTTTAACACCTCTTTTATGCATCGCACGATAAAACTTTACTGCAGAGAAGGTGTTCCCCTGCTCCGTAACAGCAATTGCAGGCATTCCTTTATCAGCTGCCTTAGCGGCTAAAGCGTCAACCTTGACCAATCCATCAATTAATGAATATTCAGTATGAAGATGTAAATGAACAAAGCTCATAGTGATGGCAAATTAGGCTATATATTTAGCAACTGGAGAAAAACTACGTCGATGTATTTCAGTTATTCCTAATCTTGCTAAAGCTTCAATATGCTGTTTTGTAGGATAACCTTTATGTGATGAGAAACCGTAACCAGGATATTCTTCATCCAAGCTTACCATTTCATTATCCCGTGCCACTTTAGCGATAATTGATGCGGCACTAATTGCGGGAATCAAACTATCACCTTTGACAATGGCGATAGTTTTGTAATTCACTTCAGGCGTAAAATTACCATCTACAACCACCATTTCTGGTTTTTTTCCTAAAGCTTCAACGGCACGTTTCATAGCCAGTAAGCTAGCTTGTAATATGTTTATCTCGTCTATCTCGTCAACCTCTGCCCGGCCCAACGACCAAGCCAATGATTTAGATTTTATTTCATCAGACAAGATCACTCTTTTTTTATGACTCAATTTTTTAGAGTCCTTCAAGCCATTGATTATATTCTCAGGGTTTAATATGACAGCAGCTGCTACGACGGGTCCTGCCAGTGGCCCCCTGCCAACTTCATCAACGCCAGCTAGCAATTCAAGGTTATTAATATGGGAGTAATCAGACAACTTTATCACCTTCAAGTAATTCGAATATGGCATCAGCTGCTTGCAGATCAGCATTCTTTTTAAGTTGGTCAGATAATACCGAAAACTCCATTATCATTTGATCAGCCTGTTTATCAGAACTCAATAATTTATTTAATTCAAAAGACAATATTTCAGGAGTGCATCTTGATTGTAAACATTCTGGCACCAGCATTTTACCTGCTAGAATATTTGGCAATGAAGCATAGGGAATCTTTGCCAATAGCTTAACTATTAAATGCGTTATGAAAGAGAGTCTATAAGCAACAACCATTGGTTTTTTAAACAGCATAGCCTCAAGCGTTGCGGTTCCTGACGCGAGCATAATAAAATCTGCAGCTTCCATTATTTGATGAGTGTTGCCTACGTGAATTTTGACTTCCAATTCTGGTGTAACTTTATTCTTTATTTCAGAAAAATAATTTCGTGACTTTTCATCAATCAAGCCACTTATAAAATATAGATTAGAGTTTGTTGTTTGAGATAAGGCAGCTGCTTTTAATAGTGGACTGGCAATTCTTTTTATCTCAGACAAACGACTGCCAGGTAAAAGGGCAACAACTATTCTTTCTTGTGGAATATTTAAATTTGATCTGACTGCCGAAATACTTGATGTGTTAGTTATTTTGTCTGCAAGCGGATGACCTACATAGCGATTTGGCACGTCGTATTTATTATAGATAGCTGCTTCAAAAGGAAATAGGCTTAATACCAGATCAGCCGCCACTCGAATTTTCTTTACTCTATATTCACGCCAGGCCCATACAGATGGACTGACATAATGAACCGTCTTTATTCCTGCCTTACGTAACTCTTTTTCAAGCCAAAGATTAAAATCAGGTGCATCTATGCCAATAAAAATATCTGGTGGATGTTGAATAAAGTATTTTAGTAGATTATCTCTAATATTTTTTAATTCAAAATATCTTCCAGCTACTTCAGTAATGCCCATGACGGACAATCGTTCCATTGGATATAAAACTTTCATTCCACTCGAAATAAGTTTTATTCCGCCGATACCCTCTATTGATAACGTTTCAGTTTTTTTTCCTAGCTCTTTAATTAAGCCTGCACCTAGCGTGTCGCCTGATGCTTCACCCGCGACAATTCCTATGCGAACCATTGAGCTATCTTAAAGCGTATGCTGAAGGCAACACATTCATCTAACAATGCCACGCTGAGAAGAAGCAATAAATGTACGCATAATTTCCACTTTGTCAGACTCAGAAGCTAAGTCTGACAAGACTTTGAGAGCATCTTTCAGGATTAGTCCATCTCGATAAATTGCCTTATAGGCCTTACGTAGAATGTTAATAGTATCGGAATCGAACCCATGCCTTTTCAAACCTTCTCGGTTTAATCCGGATGGCTTCGCTGAGTTGCCTGACACTAGCACGTAGGGAGGTACATCTTTGACAATCACTGATGAAATGGCAGAAAAACTATAGCTACCAACTCGGCAAAACTGATGCACCCCAGTAAAGCCGCCAAGAATAACAAAGTCATCAATAATCACATGACCAGCTAGAGTCACGTTATTAGCAAAAACAGCATCGTTGCCTACAACACAATCATGTGCAACATGAACGTATGCCATGATCCAGTTATTATCACCAATAATTGTTTTGCCACCACCAACATCAGTTCCTCGATTTATTGAAACATATTCACGAATGGTATTGCCTGCACCTATTTCCAGTGTCGAGTTTTTTTCTTTTATATATTTCTTGTCCTGGGGATCTTCGCCAATAGAACAAAAGTGAAAGATCTTGTTGTTAGGTCCAATCTTTGTAGGTCCATTGATAACAACATGAGAACCAATGACAGAACCCGAACCGATAGAAACATTTTCTCCGATTATAGAATACGGACCGACACTTACATCTGCTTCTAGATTCGCATCGGGATGAATTATTGCTGAAGCATGAATCATGGAATCATTCCATGACGGTTGTTAGGATCTCTGCTGATGTTACTAATTGTGAATCTACATACGCAGAAGCATGAAATTTCCAAATATTCCTTTTTAATGCGAGGAAATTGACATCTAAAATTAATTGATCACCAGGCCCAGCTGGTTTTCTAAAACGAACTTTATCTACACCTACTAAGTAAAATAAACTATCCTCGGGTATATCACCTTCTTCAAATCCTAATGTACCAAGCAAACCTGCTGCTTGTGCCAACGCTTCAATAATCAATACACCGGGCATAACCGGTTTACTTGGGAAATGTCCTTGAAAAAAAGGTTCATTAACCGATATATTCTTTAATGCTTTTATATGTTGACCCTTTTCTACTTCAAGCACACGATCAACCAATAAGAATGGGTACCGATGTGGTAATAAAGTCTTTATTTTTTCTATATCAACTATGGCTGAAGCGTCTTGCATATATAGTTTCCATTTTAATCTAACTTAAACATTATTTTTTTTATTGTCTCATCCAGCTTCTTAAAACGTATTATATTTCTTTTCCAGATTTTATTGTCTGTAACTGGTATTGCTGAGGAATAAACACCTGGTGATTTAATAGAATTTGGTACTCCTGACATGCCAGTAATTATAACATCGTCCGTGATTTCTATATGTCCATTAATGCTACTTGCACCACCAATTTGACATCTTTTTCCTATTTTGGCGCTTCCTGCGAGTGCCACACAACCGGCAATTGCTGTATCTTCACCTACAAATGCGTTGTGACCAATTTGAACTAGATTATCTATTTTTACACCATTACTAATAATCGTATCCCCTATTGCGCCTCTATCAATTGTTGAATTTGCTCCAACTTCAACATCGTCACCAAGAGTAACCGAACCAATCTGGGGAATTTTCAACCATTTTCCGTTCTCTTGAGCAAGACCGAAACCATCAGCGCCAATTACAACTCCAGGATGGAGAATAACATTTTTTCCAATAGTGACATCACGGCATACGGTTATGTTTGCATGCAATATCGTGTTTTCAGCAATACAGACATTTTCAGCAATGACACAGCCAGGACCAATATAGACTCCGGCATTGATTACGACGTTATCACCTATAACTGCATTTGCCGAGATAGTCGATGTATCATCGATACTGCATTCTTGACCTATCACCGCACGTTTATCAATAGCGCCAAGACGTTGTTTTGTAGGGTACAGATAGTTCGCAATCTTCGCATACGCCATATAGGGTGCATTGCTTACGAGAGCATTTGTTGAACAGTTTTCTAAATCGTCCTCAGCTAAAATAACAGCCGAGGCCTTTGTCTGTAATAGTAGATGTGCGTAATGTCTATTTGATAAAAAAGAAATTTCATCTTTTTTAGCCAATCCCAATGTATTTACTGCCGTAATGACACACTCAGAATCACCAACTAATCTAGCACCGCTTATGTCTGATAATTCTCCAAGAGTCGCTGACATACAACATTACTCGTTATTTTGTCATCTTAAGGAGCAGTACTAACTTCCTTTTTAAGATAATCAATTACTAACCCACTGATATCTACTTTCGAACTAGCAAAGATAACGCCCTCACCCAGAATAACATCGTAGTTATTCTCTTTTGCTATCTTTTGAATCGCCACGACTACTCGTTTTTGAATTTTGCCAAATTCCTCATTGCGTCTAAAATTCAAGTCTTCTCTAAACTCATCCTGATCGCGCTTAAGATCACGTTGTTGTGCAACAACATCTCTTTCTAGTTTTGCACGCTCTTGCTCACTCATAATGGCTCGATCTTTATTAAACTTGTCCTCAAGCGCCTTAATCTTTTTTTGTGCTGCTAAGAGTCCTTTATCACGAGGAGAAAATTCTTTCTCAAGCATCTTTATCGCTGCTTCAGCTTGTGGTGACTCTTGCAAAATCCGGTTTGCATTGACAGCTCCTATTTTATAAGTCTCTTCCGCATATGTAAGAGATGTTGTAAATACTAAAATAGCTACACATGAAACAACTGATCTAAACAAGATATTCATTAACTTTAAACTCCAAAATTACTAAAATTACTAAAATGCTGTTCCAAAATTGAATTGGAAATTTTGTATTTCATCAGTGCTTTCGTCTGCAAAAGGCATTGCTATGCTAGCACTAACAGCACCAAACGGTGAAATCCATATAGCACTCAATCCTGCGGAATAACGCATATCGTCGAATGACACATCATCATTGGAACCGAACACATTACCGCCATCAATAAATGTAGTCAGCCTGATTTGTTTTTTATAGCTCGATAGAAAAGGAACGGGCAATATAATCTCGGCATTATAAAGGATTCTGGTGTCGCCACCGAGCGCTCTGTTAGTAGAGTCTCTCGGTCCTAATGTATTTTCTTCATAGCCTCTTAGAGTACGCGGGCCACCAGCGTAGAAATTTTCAAAGAAGGGTAATTCAGTCGTATCACCATAACTATCCCCGTAACCAAACTTTCCACCCAATACCAAGACAAAATCCTCGTTATACAAATCTTTAAACCACTTAGCCTCATAATTAATTTTAAAGTACTCGAGGGAATCGCCCAAGCCTGGCAATGAAACTACAGCGTTTATTCGCTGCAACGCCCCTTTATCAGGTAAAACTGACTTATTTCTCGTATCATAAGCAAAATTCATTGCGAATTTCAAAATATCATATTGATTGCCATTACTAGCTATAAAATTTGTGATTTGGGATGACGTGCCGACTTCTGTAGAAATCTCAGTATTGGTATAACCAAAAGAAGTCCCTATCGTATTATGTTCCGTTACGGGTAGAGATAGCGCAAAAGTTGCACCAAACTCTTTCGTCTCAAAAACAGCTAAGTTGGCATCCTCTGCATTGGTCTCTCGATAAAAAATATCGTAAGCACTACCGATGCCATCATCTGTAAAATAAGGGTTAGAATAACCCAATCCATAGCGTGTATTTGTATCACTGTTATTAAACTGAAAATTCAGTCTATTACCAGTACCTAATATATTTGTTTGAGAAACATTAGTATTAAATATAAATCCTTGCGTCTGAGAAAAGCCTATACCTGCACCTAGCTGCCCCCCTGAACGTTCCTCAACAGTGTAATTAATATCAACCTGATCGGTAGTACCTGCGACTGCTGGAGTTTCAACGTTGACATCTTCAAAATAACCCGTTCTTTGTAATCGCTGCTTACCTCTTTCGACCTGTGTGGTAGATATCCAAGCACCTTCCTGTTGCCGCATTTCACGTCTTAAAACAACATCTTTTGTTTTTGCATTTCCGGTAAAATTAATACGTCTAACATAGACACGTTTACCTGGGTCAACAAAAAATGTTATAGACACCGTCTTTTCTACCTTATTAATATCCGGTATCGAATTTACATTGGCAAAAGAATATCCCTCCTGGCCCAATCGCTCAGTAAGAGCCTTACTACTATTGGTTATTTTTTTACGTGAAAAAAGCTTGCCGGACTGTATAGAAATTAAGTCAAAAAGGCTTTCTTGCGGCAAAATGTAATCACCGGCAAGCTTTACTTCTGTAACAGTATATTGCTCACCTTCCGTCACATTGATCGTAATATAAATATCTCTTTTATCTGGCGTAATCGAAACTTGTGTCGAATCAACATTAAAATTCAGATAACCACCGTCCAAATAATATGAACGTAATGCTTCAAGGTCTCCTGATAACTTTTGTTTTGAATATTGATCATCTCCAGAATAAAACGATAATAAGCCCGTGGTACTTGATTTAAACTCTTTCAACAATCTCTTTTCAGTATAAACCGTGTTTCCAACAATATTAATTTTCTTAATCTTTGCCGCAAGTCCTTCTGAGACATCAATTGAGATCCCAACTCGGTTATTATCAAGCTCGGTAATCGTAGAATTAATTTTGACTGCATACTTGCCATTTGAATAATATTGGCGCTGAAGTTCCTGCTTAACCTGATCCAAGGTCGACTGTACAAATACTCTTCCCTCTGCAAATCCAAATTGCTTAAGGTTTTCCAATAATTCATCCGTCTCAATATCCTCATTCCCCGTCATAGTAATGGTACCTATAGAGGGTCGTTCCTTGAAAATAAGAATCAGATTATTCCCATCTCTTTCGAGTTTGACGTCCTCGAAAAACCCGGTTTTAAATAATGTTTTAACTGCCTCTGATGATCGTGAATCATCAAAAGTATCACCAACCTTCATTGGCAGATAATTAAACACCGTTCCTGGCGTAATTCGCTCCAAGCCTTCAACACGAATATCCTGGATCACAAACTCTTGCGCAGCTTGCGGTTGCGCAATTAGTATTAGTGAAAGTGTTAAAACATAAAGTAATTTATTAACTATAAATCGCATGTTACTGTTATTTATTATTTTTAGTTTATTTATCCTAATAAACGGATAATATCGTTATAAAAAGCAATGCTCATTAACCCTAACAACAAGACAATCCCTATTTGTTGCCCAAGCATTTGCGTCGCCTCAGACACCGGTTTTCCTATCACCGCCTCTATAAGGTAATACATTAAGTGCCCACCATCCAGTAGTGGTACTGGCAACAAATTAAGCACTCCCAAACTGACGCTTACTATGGCCATAAAACTGAAAAAAGCAAGCAGTCCTATTCCGGCAGATTGTCCCGCATATTGTGCAATACTAATCGGGCCACTCAAGTTTTTCACCGATGCTTCACCAATCAGCATTCTACCAAGTACTCGAAGAGTTAGCACTGACATTTCCCAAGTCTTTTTTATTGACTTTAAAAAAGCATGTGGCATTGGGTAAGACTCTATTACGAAATATGAATCAAACGCCCCATCAACAACATAGGCTGCAGCTCCTATACGTCCCATAGCCTTTCCATCAGATTGAATACTATCTGGAATCACTTCAATATTAACGGGGCTACCGCTTCGTAACACTTCGACATCAAGTTTTTTCCCTGGATTGTCACGAATAAACTCAACCCATTGACTCCATGTTTGAGTAGTCATTCCGTTAACACTAACTATCTCATCACTTTCCAGCAGACCACTTTTCTCAGCCGCACCACCTGGCAGGATTTCTCCGATAACTGCAGGAAGTTTTAATTTAACAACACTCAAACCTAGAGCCTTAAGTAATTTGCCTTCCGCCATTTCATCTATCGTAATTAGCGACAGATCAATTTCTATATGCTGTTTCAAACCATCATTGCCAATGACAACTAAATTTATAATATCGCGCTTAACAGTATGATTAACTAACATGTCTATTGCTGTAGACCAGGTCAACGTTTGATTATTGTTGATGGAAATAATTTCCTGCTCAGCCATCAAACCGGCATTGTCACTAATAGATGCTGGCTCAATTTCTCCGATGATTGGCTTTAAGCCATTAACCCCAACAACAAATATTACCCAGTAAGCAAACACTGCAAAGATAAAATTAAAAATCGGGCCTGCTGAAACAATAGCGAATCGCTGCCATAAGGGTTTGTAATTAAATGATCGCGGCAATTCCTCTTCCTTTACATCGCCTTCCCGCTCATCCAGCATTTTCACATAACCGCCCAAGGGTAATGCCGCAACAATAAACTCTGTATTATCTGGACCAAAATTCCTTTTATATAGTGCACGACCAAAGCCAATTGAAAACCTTAGAATTTTTACATCAAAACACTTGGCCACCCAATAATGACCAAACTCATGGAATGTAATTAGTACGCCCAGAGCAACAATAAAAGCTGCTATGGATTGCAGAACGTCAATCATGGAGCAAGCTCACTAATTGTCGCCAACGCATATTCTCTTGCTGCTTTATCATCTTGAAGGATGACATCAAGAGAAGTCGCTTCATTATGCGTTACACTTTCCAAAACTGTTTCAATAACACGAGCAATATCTGTAAACCGAAGTCGTTTATTCAAGAATTCATTTACAGCAACTTCATTTGCCGCATTTAATATTGCACTACTGGTTCCACCTTGCTCCATAGCTTCTCGCGCTAGTCTTAAACAAGGGAAACGTTGTTCATCTGGTTTTACAAAATCAAGTTGTGCGATATCAAACAAATCAAGCCTTTCAACACCAGCATCAATCCTTTCCGGCCAAGCCAGACCATATGCAATTGGCGTACGCATATCCGGGTTACCTAACTGCGCTAATACCGAACCGTCACTATATTCAACCAAAGAATGTATGACACTCTGAGGATGGATAACGACCTGTATAAATTCAGTCTGAGTGTGAAACAACCAGCATGCTTCTATAACTTCCAATCCTTTATTCATCATCGTCGCGGAATCGACCGATATTTTTCTTCCCATTACCCAATTCGGATGTGCGCAGGCTTGCTCTGGAGTCATAGAAGGTAGTTGTTCTAGTGGCGTAGTTCGAAAGGGTCCGCCTGATGCAGTAAGTAATATCTTCTTAACGCCCAGCTCTTCAAACCCATTATTGAATTCAACTGGCATACATTGAAAAATAGCATTGTGCTCACTATCAATGGGTAATAGCTCAGCGTTATTTTCACGAACAGTGTCCATAAATAATTTACCGGACATAACCAGAGCTTCTTTATTTGCAAGCAACACTCGTTTCCCCACTTTTGCTGCCTCAAGTGTAGGCAACAATCCAGCCGCACCAACAATCGCAGCCATAACATGAGCAACGTCGATAAGTGTCACTACTTTAAGTAGTCCATTCACACCGCTCAAGACGGTCACATCTGGAGCCTTATTTTTTAATTCCTGTTCCAATCGCGTCGCTGAATCTTCATCAACCATGACTGCAAATTCAGGTTGATGCTTTATGCACTGCTCACGTAATACATCGACATTTGTATTTGCCGTTAATGCCTTAACCTTATATTTATCAGCATGGCGTAAAATAACATCTAGCGTGTTAACGCCGATACTACCTGTTGAACCAAGAACCGTAATACCCTTCATATTCCAATACCTAAATGAACAACACCAAAAACAAAAACAGGGCCCGCAGCCGTCAAACTATCTATTCTGTCCATCACCCCACCATGCCCAGGTAAAATATTTCCACTGTCTTTTATATCTGCTTCACGCTTCACCATACTTTCCATTAAGTCACCAATTATTGATATTGAAACTGTCAAAAAAGATAGGCCAATTAATGCTATACCATGATTTGGCATAGTATCCGAAACAATAACATATGCTAATGCTATAGCAATGCCCGCAACAACACCGCCAATGCTACCTTCCCATGTTTTTCCAGGGCTAACTCTACTTGCAAGTCGCCGTTTACCCCATTTTTTGCCCACAAAATAAGCCGCTGTATCGGCACCCCAGATAAGCAACATAAGCAGCATTATTAATATGGCGCCGTTCTCAGGGAAAGATTTCAAAACGGTCAAACTCACCCACATAGGAATTAGTAGCAGTTGTCCTATGATGAGTAACACGAGTGTTGACTTAGGTAAAAAATTGCGCTGCTTTTGATATGAAAACACCATAACGACAGCAATGACCCAATAGACCACACCACTCAATATAAGACCATTATAAATGCCACTATTACTTGTCGAATACAAACCCGCTAATATCAGCATCGTAATCAGACTATATAAATATTGATATTTTTTACTTATTTTACAAAGCCCCGCCCACTCCCAAGCGCCTATTGCAACAAATACAGCAAACAATGCAGAAAACCATACTGTATCGAGTAAAAAAATTACCGCTATTACAATGGGTATCAATATTGCGGCCGTGATGATTCTTTGTTTTAGCATTATTGATTTTTATGAGTTTTGTGTCTGTTCAACTTGTTCAGGAGTTTTACCGAATCGTCTTTGTCGCTTAGAGAACCAATCTATTGCTATATCAAATTGATTTGCATCAAAATCCGGCCATAGCGTATCCGTAAAATAAAGTTCCGAGTACGCTGTTTGCCACAAAAGATAGTTACTAATACGTTGTTCTCCACCAGTGCGAATGAAGAGATCCGGATCTTTGTGATCTGCTAATGACAATTTTTTACTGACCATCGTTTCATTAACATCTTCAAGAGATATTTTGTTTGCCTGAATTTCTTTAGCGATTGTTTGGTAAGCCTGAACAATATCCCAACGGCCACTATAATTAGCCGCAATATTCAGGCACAAACCATCATTGGAGGACGTTAATGTTTCAGAGTCATTGATTGAATTTTGCAATTTACTGCTAAATGCCGTGCGGTCACCGATAAACGTCAACTTAACGTTATTCTTGTGTAAGTCCTTAACTTCAGAGTTTAACGCTGAGATAAATAAACCCATTAATAAATCGACTTCACTATCAGGTCTTTGCCAATTTTCACGACTAAAGGCATAAACTGTAATCGCATTTAGATTAATTTTGACCGAATACTCAATAAGTTTTCTAAGTGTCTTTACACCAGCACGGTGACCTGCAACACGAGGCAGACCTTTTGACTTTGCCCACCTACCGTTACCATCCATGACAATTGCAACATGCTCAGGTTGAGTATCTGTGGAAGTTGCATTCATTTAATAATGCGCAATCTGACTAATGAAAATAATCGTTGGAAAGGGTTAAATAGATTGAATGCCACTTAACTAAGTATGGAAAAGTCTATATTTCAAGCATTTCTGCTTCTTTTTGTTCCAAATTTTTATCAATCGTCGCAATCTGTTCATCCGTTAATTTTTGAATACGACCTTCCGCTTTTCGATCATCATCTTCTGTGATCATTTTTTCTTTGACCAACTCTTTGCATGAAGAATTGGCATCACGCCTAATATTACGAATCGCAACACGAGCTTGCTCTGCCTCGCCACGAACGACCTTGATTAAATCCTTGCGTCGTTCTTCGGTTAATGGTGGCAAAGGAATACGAATTACTTCACCGGCCGTCACTGGATTTAATCCTAGGTTGGCATTCATAATCGCTTTTTCAATGTCTGGGATACTAGACTTTTCATAAGCGTTTACTCCGAGCGTCCGAGCGTCAACAACATTGACACTAGCTACCTGGTTTAAGGGGGTGTCTGAGCCGTAATATTTGACTTTCACTTGTTCCAATAGACTCGGATGCGCGCGACCAGTTCTTATCTTAGACATATCCACTTTTAGTGAATCGATGCTTTTAAGCATTCTGGTTTTTGCATCACTGATAATATCTTCAACCATACTACTCGCTCCTAAAACTAGTTATTACTGACCAAAGTCCCTTCGTCTTCACCTCTGGCAGCATTCAATAGTGAACCGGGCTTCGTCATATCTAAAACCCTTAACGGCATTTGATTATCCCGGCAAAGGACAACGGCCGTAGTATCCATAACACCAAGTTTTCGTTCAATCACTTCATCATAATTTAGTGAATCATAACGAATAGCATCTTTATCTTTCACTGGGTCAGCTGAATATACACCATCCACTTTAGTTGCCTTGATTAGCAATTCAGCGCCAATCTCAATCGCACGTAAGCTTGCAGCAGAGTCTGTCGTAAAAAAAGGGTTTCCGGTTCCGGCAGCAAGAATAACAACACGCCCTTTTTCAAGATGACGTACTGCACGACGACGAATGTAGTCTTCGCAGACCTGATTGATTTTTAGAGCCGACATAACCCTAGCATGCAGTTGAACGCGTTCAAGGGCATCTTGCATGGCAAGCGAATTCATAATCGTAGCTAACATACCCATATGATCACCAGTCACACGATCTATACCTGCAGCAGCCAATCCAGTCCCTCGGAAGATATTTCCACCACCGATAACAATGGCTATCTCTGCACCTTGCTGGCATAGATCAGCGATCTCTCCAGCAATACGCTCAATCACATTGGGATCAATGCCATAGGACTCATCCCCCATCAATGCCTCGCCACTAAGCTTTAGCAAAACCCGTCTATATTTTAATGTATTGGACGGGGAAGACATTTACTTAAGCTCCTTTCGCCTGAGACATGACTTCTTCTGCAAAATTATCGACTTTCTTTTCAATACCTTCGCCAACCTCATAGCGACGGAATGATAATACTGAAGCATTTGCAGATTTTAGAAGCTTTTCTACCGTTTGATCTGGATCTTTGACATACGGTTGTCCAAGCAGGGTAATCTCTTTTAGAAATTTCTTGATGCGACCAGTAACCATTTTTTCTATGATTTCTTCAGGTTTACCACTCTCTTCAGCTTGTGCTGAAAATATTTCCTTTTCTTTATCCAGAATATCTTGGGACACTTCATTTTCACTAACGCAAACTGGCTTACTAGCCGCAATATGCATTGCCAGATCCTTTGCCAAGGCTTCATCGCCACCTTCTAGCTCAACAATCACACCTATTCGGCTACCGTGCAAATAATTTCCAATTTGGCCTTCTGAAGTTATTTTTTCAAAACGTCTAACAGTGATTTTTTCACCTATCTTGGCGATTAATTGCTGATTTGCTTCCTCAATTGTTTGCTCGCCAGTACTCAATCCCATCAACGCTTCAACATGAGCAGGACATTGAGCGTCGATAGCCTCAATAACACTATTCGCAAAGTTAAGAAAATTTTCATCTTTCGCTACGAAATCAGTTTCGCAATTAATTTCTAAGATGATGGCGCTTGTATCACTCTGTTTAACCGATATAATGCCTTCAGCAGCAATTCGACCCGCTTTCTTTGCCGCATTTGCCGCACCAGATTTACGCATTTCTTCAATCGCAACTTCGATATCACCATCGGCTTCATTCAAAGCCTTTTTACAATCCATCATCCCCGCACCAGTACGTTCACGGAGTTCTTTAACTAATGAGGCAGTAATTTGCATCAGATATTCCTCTAAATTTCTTTAAATAATGATTAATAAGATTAATCGCTACTCTTCATCTTCTGTCTTTGCAGCCGTTTTTTTGCTGACTTTCTTGGCCGCTTTTTTGGCAACCTTTTTCTTCGCAGCAGTTTTCTTTTTAGCTACCTTCTTTTTAGTCGTATCAGCATCATCTGAAACAGCTTCTTCCACTGCATCGTCACTAACTTCTTCGCTTTCAGTCTTCTTTGCTACTTTTTTCTTTGTTGCCTTTTTAGCAGCTTTTGGTTTGGCGCTGGTTTCTTCACCAGCTTCTACAGGTGCGCCAGATTCATCAATTTCGATTAATTCATCGCTATTCTCAGAACCACCCAAATGCGCAACAGATTGACGACTATCGAGAATGGCATCCGCTATACCTTTGGCATAAAGCGATATCGAGCGAATCGCATCATCATTACCTGGGATAACATAATCAACACCTTTCAGGCTATTGTTGCTATCGACAACACCTACTACAGGTATTCCAAGCTTCACGGCTTCGCTGACGGCAATGTTTTCGTAGCCAACATCAATAATAAATATTGCGTCTGGGATGCCTTTCATATCTTTAATACCAGATAAATTGGCTTCCAGCTTTTCCAGCTCGCGTTTTAGCATGAGCTGTTCTTTTTTGTTTATACGTTCAAAACGACCATCCGATTGCATCGCTTCTATTTCTTTCAAACGATTGATCGAGCCTCGCACGGTCTTAAAATTAGTTAATAAACCGCCCAACCATCGACGATTAACAAACGGCATTCCGCAGCGTTTGGCTTCTTCAGCCACAATAGATTGTGCAGAACGTTTAGTACCGACAAATAATATCGTACCCTTCTTTGAAGCCATTTTACTGACGTAATTGACAGCTTCTTCATATAGAGGAAGGGTTTGTTCCAGATTGATAATATGGATTTTATTGCGTTGACCAAATAAGTATGGTGCCATACTGGGGTTCCAGTATCGGGTTTGGTGGCCAAAATGAACACCAGCCTCCAGCATTTCACGCATGGTGACGTTAGACATGTTAAATTCTCCTGTTTAGGGTTAAGCCTCCGCATTCCCCATATACCAACCTGCCAAAATGTATTCCTGACAGGCACCCTATATATGGTTGAAGCATGCGTGTGACGGTTAATTAATGTATTTGCGAAAATCGCGGACGCTTTATACCATAGAACATATACAACAACAATTACCTAAGCCCATAAATGGACTCCTGAATAAATGACTGCAACAATTAAAACTGCCGATGAAGTTGAAAAAATGCGCGTGGCTGGCCGGCTCGCGGCTGAAGTGCTCGAGATGATCGGCCCCAAAGTGCAAACTGGTGTGACCACTGGAGAACTTGACCAGATATGCCACGATTATATCGTCAATGAACAGCAGGCTATCCCAGCACCACTGAATTACCATGGATTCCCTAAATCCATATGCACCTCCGTTAACCATGTCGTTTGTCATGGAATACCGGGCGACAAAAAACTCAAGAATGGCGATATCATCAATATAGATATTACTGTCATAAAAGATGGCTATCATGGTGATACCAGTAAGATGTTTTATGTCGGCGAACCATCCATCCGCGCAAAACGGCTGGTTGATGTTACTTATGAGTGTATGAAAAAAGGCATTCAACTAGTACGTGCTGGCGTTTGTTTAGGGGATATAGGTCATGCAATACAGACAATCGCAGAAAAAAACAACTGTTCGGTGGTGCGAGAATATTGCGGCCACGGCATTGGTAAGGAATTTCATGAAGCCCCGCAAATTGTACATTATGGGAAACCCAACACCGGTTTCAAACTAGAAGCAGGCATGACCATTACCATCGAACCCATGATCAATTTAGGTAAACGTGACGTTAAATTACTGTCAGATGAGTGGACTGTGGTAACTCGAGATAAAAGTTTGTCTGCACAATGGGAACATACCATTCTTGTTACCGACGCTGGTTATGAAGTATTAACTGCTCGTCCTGATGAAGAATACTAATTCATAATGGGTAATGTTATCGCAGATAAGTTCTTGTTTGACGAAGTCCTTTTTCAACGAGAGCTTAAGCAACAAAACCAACCTTTAAGCACTTTCAAAACAACTCTAAAAGACGGGCACGATTACCTCATTGAAGAATTCAAGTCTGGTGAAAACATTGAACTCATTGTCAAAAAACAAGGTTGGTTCATAGATCGATTACTCGTTTTTGCCTGGCAACAATTTGTTGATTCTGAAGACTACAGCCTGGTTGCAGTGGGCGGTTATGGCCGCTCTGAGCTAATGCTTGCATCAGACATTGACCTTATGATCCTTGAAAAGAGATGGGCAAATAAAGATAACAAACAACAAGTGTCATCCTTCCTTACTTTTCTATGGGACTTTGGACTTGAAGTTGGTCACAGTGTCAGGACAGTGAAGGAATGTCAGTATGAAGCAAAAAATGACATCACGATTATGACCAACATCATGGAGTCCAGGTTGCTATGTGGCAATAAGAAAATTTATGAAAAAATGCGTAAAGCAACAAATTCTAAAAAATTCTGGCCCGCACGAAAATATTTCGAATCAAAGTTAATAGAACAAAAAACACGCCATGAAAAATATAATGACTCTGAAAGCAAACTCGAACCTAATATAAAAGAATCACCTGGCGGGCTAAGAGATATCCAGATGATAAGCTGGGTTGCCAAACGCCATTTTGACAACATCGACTTAAGCAGTCTTGTAAAACAGAAGTTTCTCACCAAAGAAGAATACCGCTTGCTCGAAAGCGGCCGAAACTTACTCTGGCGCGTTCGATTTGCCTTACATATGACAACAAATCGGCGGGAAGACCGATTGCTGTTTGAATATCAAAGACCAGTCGCAGAGCTGATGGGATTTACCAGCAAAGACAATAAAGGTATCGAAGAATTCATGAAAATGTATTTCAAGTCGATACGAGAAATCAGCCGTTTGAATGAAATGTTACTACAGCATTTTCAAGAAGAAATAATCTACAAAAAGCGTAAAGAGAAAATTATTCCTATTAATGCTCGTTTTCAGAAAAGGAACGATTACATAGAAGTCGTCAATAAAAATATTTTTAAACGCTATCCATTTGCTCTGTTCGAAATCTTTTTACTCTGCCAGCAAAATCCAACAACAAAAGGTGTGCGCGCCAGCACGATTCGGCTTATCAGAAGCAATCTAAATTTGATAGATGATGATTTTCGAAACGATATCCGCAACCAAAGCTTGTTTATAGAAATAATAAAACAACCTAACCTGGTCGGACACAAATTTAGAATGATGCATCGCTATGGAGTATTAGGTGCATACATGCCTACGTTTGCGGCCATTGAAGGACAAATGCAATTTGATCTATTTCATATTTTTACGGTCGACGAACATATTTTAACAGTCATTCAAAACCTTAGACTTTTTGGAACAGATGCATACAAAGAAAAGTTTCCCATCTGCAATGGTATTACTAAGAAACTACCAAAATTAGAATTACTTTATCTTGCTGGTTTATTTCATGACATTGCAAAAGGTCGTGGTGGCGACCATGCCAAATTAGGTATTAAAGACGCTCTTGATTTTTGCAAGTTGCATCGCCTCAGTGATTACGACTCAAAGCTCGTAGCATGGTTAGTCGAGAAACATTTATTAATAAGTAAAACTGCGCAACGTGAAGACATAGATGACCCCGTTGTTATAAAAAGATTTGCCAATGAAGTCCGGGATCAGAATCATTTAGATTATCTCCATATCCTCACCGTTGCAGACATATGCGGGACTAACCCGGAACTTTGGAACAGTTGGAAGTCAACACAATTAACGAATCTATATCAACACACATTATATGAGTTAAGACGCGGCAATGAAAAACCTATACTGAAAAAAGAACGTATTAAAGATACTAAACAAGAATCACTAGTTTTGATCGCAGACAAGAACCTGCTGGAACAAAGTATCTTTGGTCTTTGGAAAACTGTTGATGATGATTATTTCCTTAGACATAACTCTGATGAAATTGCCTGGCATACACAAGGGATCCTCAAGCATAAAAATAAAGCTGAGCCCTTGGTTTTGGTTATGAAAAATTCTAGCCGTGGTGGAAGCCTTATTTTTGTCTATATGCAAGATAGAAAAAATATATTCGCAACAACTACCAGAGCAATTGAAAAACTAGGGCTTACAGTTGTAGATGCAAAGATCATTACTAATCGAAGAGATTTCACATTAGATACGTTTGTCGTTTTAGAAAATGATGGCGCGCTGATTAAAAATAATGAGCGAAGCAACGAAGTAAAAAATCGAATATTAAAAGATTTAAAATCCACAACAAACATAGTTGATCAAGGTAATTGGCTTGAAAACAGGCAATTGAAAAGCTTTAACTTACCGACACATGTCACCTTCGAATCGGATGAAAACAATAATCGAACCATCATGGAAGTCAGCACCATTGATCGTCCTGGCATACTTTCGCGAATAGGATTGGCAATGGATATGTGTGGGGCTAAATTACAGAATGCAAAAATTGCAACCTATGGTGAACGTGCTGAAGACATCTTTTATTTACAAAACGATGAAAATAAAATGATCGAAGACCCCATGAAATTTGAATGTTTAAAGAGTTCTATTATTGATGCGCTTTCCTGATTATCTGATTTTTTAACGCCATTTCATGAATATCTCTCCACCTAACAGCAGTTCTGAATTGCTAGACAGAGCAAAAAATATAGCGGGGCTTACAATTCAACAACTCGCAAATAAAATGAATGTGCCTATTCCACAATCAACGACGCATGCAAAAGGTTGGTTTGGTAATTTGCTAGAACTCTCACTCGGTGCAAATGCCGCTAGTGCTCCAGAACCTGATTTTGTAAATTTAGGGATCGAATTAAAATCAATTCCTATTGATGCAAATGGTAAACCTAAAGAATCAACTTACATATGTGTTACTCAACTAGACCCTGTTGCCTTATCGTCCTGGGAGAAATCATTGGTAAAATGTAAGTTAACAGAAGTATTGTGGGTACCCTTTGAAGCAAACAAGAACACACCTGTTCCTTTGCGGCGCATAGGCTCAGCTATATTATGGCAACCAAATAGACTACAAGAAAAACAATTGAAAGATGATTGGCAAGAACTCAGTGACATGATCGTCTTGGGTGATATTGATAAGATTAGTTCCTCCATGGGAAAGTATTTACAAATTAGACCTAAAGGTGCTAATTCCAAAAGTTTGACTAATGATAAGAATCAATCGGGCACGAATAAATTAACGCTACCCCGTGGTTTTTACTTACGTCCTTCTTTCACTCATTCAATCATTTCTAAAAATAGATAATAACTGTATTGATATGCCCACAAACCAAATAGATAGACGATTAAGCATCGCCCCGATGATGGATCATACCGACAAACACTTTCGGTATTTTATGCGTCTGTTGTCGAAACATGCCGTGCTTTATACAGAAATGATAACTACCGGTGCGTTGATACATGGAGACCGTAAACGATTTCTTGAATTCAACCAGATTGAACACCCCTTAGCTATTCAATTGGGAGGGAATAACCCGGCAAACCTTGCTGAATGCGCGCATATTGCCGAAAGTGAAGGTTATGACGAAGTTAACCTAAATATTGGTTGCCCCAGTGACCGTGTACAAAATGGTCAATTTGGTGCTTGCTTGATGTCAAACACAGAACTCGTCAGTGATTGCGTAAACAAGATTCAGTCGACCGTAAAAATTCCCGTCACAGTAAAAACAAGGATTGGGATAGATGAACAGGACTCATATGAATTTCTAGAGAAATTCGTCAACACTGTAAGTGTCGCAGGTTGTAATACATTTATAATTCATGCGAGAAAAGCATTATTGAGTGGGTTAAGTCCTAAACAAAATAGAGAAATTCCACCGCTAAACTATGAACGCGTTCATAAAATAAAACAGCAATTTCCATCTTTAAATATAACGATAAATGGTGGCTTTACCGAACTGGCGCAAATCAAATCGCAATTAGAACATGTAGATGGCGTTATGGTTGGAAGAGCGGCGTATCAAAACCCCTTTATGTTGGTACAAGCAGACAAGCTTCTCTATGAGGACGACTCGCCATTACAAACTCGAGAAGAAATACTGGGCAAATTCAAAAATTACGCTGTTGAACAAATAGAGAGTGGCTTTAATATTAAAAGTCTAACCCGACATATTATCGGCCTTTATCAAGGCCAGTCAGGAGCACGTAAGTATCGCCGAATGCTTTCAGACGCCATTCCTAAAGAGTTAAATGCTTGTCAATATCTCGACAAAGTCATTCAATCTGTTTCAAGAACACCCACTTGATAAAGTAATATAGAACTAATATCAGGTTGGCTGACTCATAGTTTTGTGGGAACATATTGCCGCTTCCCACCACTACAAAAATTTAATCTACATTGAGGTTCTTATGAAAATATTTAAATCTGCTTTTGTTTTAATTTTAAGTCTTACTTTTCTAAATGCATATGCAGCAAAAGTAGAAACAGACTTAGAGAAGATCAGTTATACATTAGGGGTAGTCTTTGGGGAAAACGTCAACCGTCAAGGAATGGAACTGGACACGCCAGCATTTTTACAAGCTATCGAAGATGTTCTCTCAAGTGCAGAACTAAAAATAAGTAAAGATGACATGCAAGTTATTATGCAAGAATTTCAAAAAGCGGAACAAGATAGACAGAATAACCAGGCATCTACAAACAAGACCACTGGTGAAAAGTATTTAGCTGCTAACAAAACAAAGGAAGGCGTTATGGAAACAGCTAGTGGTCTGCAATACAGGGTTCTTACCGCAGGCACAGGGGAAAAACCTTCTAGCAGCAGCAAGGTGCTTGTTCATTATCGTGGCACACTCATTGATGGTACTGAATTTGATAGTTCCTACGCACGTGGTGAACCCGTCGAACTTGGTGTTGGTCAGGTTATAAAGGGCTGGCAAGAAATATTACCGTTAATGGCCGCAGGTTCTAAATGGCAAATCGTCGTACCTTCAGATTTAGCGTACGGTCAACGCGGCGCTGGTGGTGCTATCGGCCCTAACTCTACTTTATTGTTTGATATCGAGCTTATTGAAATTAAATAATAATCCTAATTAAGTTTTCTCAATGCCAATACAGTGACGTCGTCGCTTAATTTATTGGCCTGATATGCTTTTACTGTTGCCAATGTAGAATCACAGAGTTCTAAAAGACTCATTTCTGCATTGGCAGACAGTAATGTTTCAAAGTGCCGTTCTCCAAAAAACTCACCTTCCGGGAGGCGTGCTTCTAAAATTCCATCGGTATATAAAACAATCGTTTCATCTTTCTTTAGCTTTATAGTTTCTTCACCAAACTCTGCATCTTCTAACATGCCGACTATTGTTCCCGTTGGTTGTCCAAATTGAGCAACGTGTCCATCTCTCGTGATTAAATATGGAATGACATGACCGCCATTGGCATAACACAGATCGCCACTACTTATATTATATTCAGCAACAAATACCGTAACGAACATGGGTTGATCTCGATCTTGTATCAAGAGTTGATTTAATTCAGTCAGAATTTGAGCCGGGCTATGTCCTTTAGCCGCAAGGTTTCTAATATGTGTCCGGCTGACTGCCATTAATAGCGCAGGGCCTACGCCTTTCCCCGACACATCTGCTATTACGATAAATAAACGACAAGAATCTAACAAAAAGAAATCAAAAAAATCACCCGCTACATGACTGGCCGCATGATTGATTCCGTGTAAATCAAATTCATCATAGTCAGGAAATGCCGGGAATTTACTTGGTATCAAGGTTGATTGAATACTTCGAGCAATGGTTAATTCATTTTCAACTGCATCACGTGCAGCATACTGCTTCTTTAATTCATCTACATGTTGTCTAAGTTGTAGCGTCATATGATTAAATGCTCGACTCAACTGCCCTATTTCGTCTTTTGCAGTTATACCCTTAATGCTTGTAGACAGGTCACCATCTGCTAATTGTTTAACCGCATCAGTTAGCATTTTAAGAGGTTGAGTTAAACTCTTTGAAACTATCAGGACACAAATTATTGCCAGAACCAGGATAATACTGATTCCAAACACTGCGCGTTGAATTTGCATTCTTGTGAAGGCAAATACTTCTCGCTCTGGTAACGCAGTCGCAAAACCCCACCCGGTGGATGTGATTGGCGCATAAAAAACCCAATAGGGCTCATCAATATCGGTAGATAATTTTTCAACCCTTACCTGGCCACTTTTACCTTCACGAACCTCTTTATTCAATAAAACTAAACCGGGGTCATTGCCCTCTCGTGAAACATCCTGAAGAGTTTTAGTCATTATTAATGCTGGATTAGGATGCGTAATAAACCGTCCTTTCTTACTCGTGATAACAAAGGCATTATCCGTTAAGGTTTCCAGTCCAGAATGTTTTTGTAGTTGGGTTAAATCAATGTCGATAAAACTAACGCCCGCAAATTCATCCTCAAGGAAGAAAGGTACTGCAACAGTCGCTTTTATATTATTCCCTAATGATTCATCAAAGTACGGTTCAGACCAAGTAGAAGCATTCGCAGCTTTTGTTTCGAAATACCAGTCCTCTTTTTTTAATTTCCTCGATTCATTTATTCCAAGAGATCCAACTTCTTCCTCGCTAGTCTTGTAAAAATAAATTGATGATTTTTCGTCGCTATCTTTTTCAAAGATGATGCCAACACCATGAATTTGAGTTTTACTTAGCAGCGTATTTTTTAAAACTGATGAGAGTAGACCTTCACTCAAAGTAACATCATTTCCTAATATGCCAGCATTAACATTTGCCAAGCTAGCTATTGCATTAAATTCAGATCCCAGAATCTCCGCATAATTCTTGGCTTGAATGATGACATTCTTTGACAATTGTTCTTCTGCAGACGTCGAAATTTTTGACATCGTAAAAAACACACCCAAAATAAAAAAGAATATGATGGGGATAACAATAAAAAGAATGAGCTTTACGCGAATTGATGCATACGCATTTGATAGTTGGTTCATTATTAAAAAATAGTGATTAATCTATGTTTATAAACGATTTTTTATGTTATTTTTAGCCCAGTTTGGGACAAAATAATAACGTAATCTTCAGAAGTCTATGAAAATGCCTATAAAAACCGGCTTTAACAAGCTGTTTATCGCACTGTTATGCACTTTCGCTTTCAGCGGAATCGCTATTGCCAACGCAGAATCTGAAAACTTATTTAATAGCGGCTTGGCTCATTTTGAAGACGAAAAGTACAGTGAAGCAATTAAAAAACTTAAGGTTGCTGTTGAAATAGAACCCCAAGTAGCTGAATATCATCATATTTTAGCAAAAAGCTATGGTCGTGAGGCTGAAAGAACTAACTGGTTCAAAGCCGTCAAATATGCAAAGAAAACGCTGGTTCATCTTGAAATTGCAGCAGAACTTGATAGCCAAAACATTGATATCCTTGATGATCTAATGGATTACTATCGAGAAGCCCCTGGGTTTCTAGGCGGTAACACAAAGAAAGCCAATAAAATTGAAGATTTAATCAATAAAATCAGTAATAGCGAAGATTTGGCCAAAATTTGAATAAATATTGCATGCCCATATGGACATGAGGTATCAATTAGTGAAAGTACATACTGTTTATAAGTTAAACGTTTTGTTGGATTGCACTTATACTTGTATTAATAGTCATTAGTAGATAAATAAAATCTCCATTAATAGACAAACCGAGTATTACTTATCTTGAAAAACATTAAACAGCTCTTCTTATTTGCCGGAACACTACTCTTAGTCTTCTCTAATGTCTCTGCGGACATAAAAACAGTTCCTGCCTCAGCACTAGAACCAGAAGGGAAACATATTCGGGCAAGCGAATTAATAACGCATATCTTAACAACCTACCATTACAAAAAAACCGAACTTGACGACAATCTTTCTGCATTAATTTACAAGCACTATCTGGAAAACCTTGATCAAAATAAGGCCTATTTTCTGAAAACAGACATTGATGAGTTTGACCAGTATAAATACGAAATTGATAACGCCATCAGCAGATCCGATCTAGACCCTGCCTTTGAAATATTCAAACGCTACCGTAAGCGTGTTGATGAACGCATAAAGTTTGCACTTAATACAATCAACTCTGATTTTGATTTTGCTATTGATGAAACCTATCGCTTTGATCGTCGTGAAGATGATTGGTTCGCAAATAAAGCTGGCTTGGACAAGCTTTGGCATAAACGTGTCAAAAACGATGTGTTGAATTTAAAGCTTACAAAAAAAGAACCTGATGAAATTAAAGAAACTTTAACAGATCGTTACAAGCGCATTCTCAGTAGCACGCTACAACTGAACTCAAACGATGTATTTCAATCATTTATTAATGCCTACACCACAGCAATAGAACCACACACCGCCTACTTTTCACCGCGCACATCAGAAAACTTCGATATAAGCATGCGCTTATCGTTAGAAGGCATTGGTGCTGTATTACGTGGTGACAATGATTACACGCAAGTCGTAAAAATCATAAAAGGTGGTCCCGCAGACTTAAGTAATGAGATAAAAGCAGACGACAGAATCGTCGGTGTCGGACAAGATACTGATGGCAAGATAGTCGATGTGATTGGTTGGCGTCTGGATGATGTGGTTGACCTAATTCGAGGTCCTAAAGACAGTATAATAAGAGTTGAAGTTTTACCTAAAGATATCGGCGCTGAAGGCACATCTAAAATAGTGACGATGACACGCGATAAAATAAAACTTGAAGAACAAGATGCCAGTTCAAGTATTATCGATGTACCAGACACAGATACTCGTATCGGCGTAATTAACCTTCCTACCTTTTATATCGACTTTGCTGCACAAGCAGAAGGTAAAAAAGATTACAAAAGCACTTCGCGTGATGTTCGTAAATTGATTACATCCATGGTTAAAGAAAATATTTCTGGATTGATTATAGACTTACGCAGTAATGGTGGTGGTTCATTATCTGAAGCCCTGGAACTGACCGGTCTCTTCATTGACAGAGGGCCCGTCGTTCAAACCAAGGATGCCTCTGGCAGAGTAGATATTAATTACGATCCAGAACCCGGCATTAGCTACCCCGGCCCATTAGCTGTATTGGTAGATCGTAATAGCGCATCGGCCTCTGAAATTTTTGCCGGTGCTATCCAAGATTACCGTAGAGGAATTATTATCGGCGAACCTACCTTTGGCAAAGGCACTGTGCAAAATGTCATTGACCTCAATCGCTTTATTAAAGAAAGCAATGAAGACCACGGCCGCTTAAAAACAACAATTGCACAATTCTTCCGCGTAAGTGGTGGTAGTAATCAACATAAAGGCGTCGTGCCCGATATAATTTTTCCAACAGCAGAAGATTCTTCCGATCAGGGAGAACGCGCTTATGAAAATGCATTACCCTGGGATCAGGTTAAACCCGCACGTTACTATCCAACCAGCGCGCCTATCGATAGATTTGAAGTGGCTAAAGTAGAACACGAGAAAAGAATTAAAGAGAATAAATTATTTCAGTTGTTAATGGACGACTTAAATGTAAAACGTGAAGCTAGCGATAAAAAGGAAATCTCACTACTGGAAAGTAAACGTAAGACAGAACGTGAAGAGCTATTAACTGCAAAAAAAGACATTCAAAATGCCATGCGCGTTGAAAAAGGATTGCCACCGCTGGATGATACAGAAGAAGATCTGGACGCATCTGATGAAGAAGATGATCCAATAGATATCTTACTAAATGAAACTGCAGAGATATTAAATGACTTAATATCACCGCCGAAAGAGAACACAGTCGATACAAGAACGGTAAATGCTAAAAAACCCGCTGCAGCAAATAACAACCTGTAATAATCATTTAGTATAATCTTTGCTGAAACACATTTGTTTCACTACTCAATAGTATTTAGGGAGAGTTGTCATTAAAACTACACCAGCAACATTAATCGAGGGCGACGGCATTGGACCTGAAATCCTTGACGCTACAATAGAAATTCTAGACGCACTCGGTGCAAAGTTTGAATGGCACCGATTTAAAGCCGGGTTATCTGCCTTTGAAGAATTTGGCGATCCTCTGCCACAAGCAATGATGGATAATATCCGTGAGACAAGACTTGCACTGAAAGCACCTCTGGGTACCCCAATAGGAGATGGCTTTCGCTCTGCAAACGTACGTTTACGAGAAGAATTTAAACTCTATGCGAATGTCCGTCCCGCAGTCTCCTACCTCCATGATCGTCGTCGTTATGACAACATTGATATCGTTTTAATTCGTGAAAACACGCAGGGCTTCTATGTTGGTGTTGAACATTACATCCCTATTGACGATGACCCTAAGGCCGTTGCTGAAGCATCCGGTATTATTACTCGCTCGGGTTGTCGCAAAATCGCAAAATATACTTTTGATTATGCTATTAAAAACAATCGTAAAAAAATCACGATTGTGCATAAGGCAAACATTCTAAAAAAGTTGACCGGACTATTCCTTGAAACTGCAAGAGAAGTAAGTAAAGAAAAGAAATACGCAAGTCTAGAGATTGAAGATCGCATTGTCGATAACACCGCTATGCAATTAGTTACTAATCCAGCCCAATTCGACATGATCTTAACCACGAACATGTTTGGCGACATACTCTCGGATGAAATTGCCGGTTTGATTGGTGGTTTAGGTCTCGCACCAGGCGGAAATATTGGTGAAGACGCGGCAATCTTTGAAGCCGTACACGGTACAGCACCCGATATCGCTGGACAGGGAATAGCCAACCCAACTGCCCTACTCCTTGCTGCAGCAATGATGTTAGATCATATTGAAGAAAAACCACTAGGGGATCGTTTGCGTGATGCGATTAAAGAAGCCTTAAGTGATCCGAAAACACGTACGGGTGACCTTCAGGGAACGGCTAATACAAAAGAATATACGAAAGCAGTAATTAACTACTTAAAATAACTTGTCGTCTTGCAGGTTCGTCAACAAGGAAAATGCTATGCGTCACACAATGTATTGAATGTTCTTTATCAAAGAAACGTCACTGGCTCAACTTTATCCGCACATTCAAAGTTAAATATTGTTGAATAGAAATACAATTCTGACTCTAATGTCCGTTTAATATTCTTGGCTTGTCGAAAACCATGCTGCTCTCCTTCATAAGCGATATACGCAACCGGTATTCCTTTTTCTTTTAATGCATCAATCATCATCTCTGCCTGATTCGGCAACACGATCTTGTCTTCCAAACCTTGGAAGAAAATAACGGGACACGACAATTTTTCTACTGCATTCACCGGTGAACGTTCTTTATATATCTGTTGTTGTTCGGGATATGCACCAATCAATGTGTCCAGGTAACGGGATTCAAACTTATGTGTTTCTTTTGCTAAGGCTTCCAAATCACTCACACCATAATGACTGGCACCAGCCTTAAAGACATCCGTAAATGCCAACGCGGCTAATGTCGTGAACCCCCCTGCACTACCACCACGAATCGCTAATCGGTCTTTATCGACCCAGCCTTGTTCGGCAACGTACAACGCTGCCTTACTGCAATCATTGACATCGACAATGCCCCAGTTACCGTTTAGACGTTGCCGATACTCCCGACCATAACCGCTGCTGCCACCGTAGTTCACATCAAGTACTGCAAAGCCACGGCTGCTGAAAAATTGCGCCACCATTTTTAGGCCATTGTGTGATTCGCCCGTTGGGCCACCATGGCTCATCACTATCAATGGTGGTTTTTCATCATCAAGTCCGGTGAAGTATCTATTCTGTGGTCGATAAAAAATGGCATGTGCATTTTTACCTTCCCCTACAGGGAAGCTGATACTTTCACCCACAGAAACATATTTTTGATCCAGGCGAATGGTATTTGATTTTTGAATGACATTAAAACTTTGCTGTTCAATATCATATTCAATGATCGATGCAAATTCAGTTGGTGATGCTGCCAGGAAACTAGCTGTAGATTGATTACAAACCAGCGATTCAATATCGGTATAGGGAAGCGATAAAGTCTCAAGCGTTTTATTATTGGTATCGATCACCGAAAGGTATGCCAAGCCTTGCTCTCTATAGACTGCCATAATCTTGTCATTATCGATGAAGTCATAATTACATTCCCGAAATGACCATTGCGGCACCGCAAACTCCACTTCACGTTCGTTTACGCATTCAAGACCCTTTTCATTCAAGCGATATAAATTCCACCAATTATTTTTATCCGATATAAAATAAAGTGTGTCATTAGGACTCCACAACGGTTGGCAAACCGCCTCATTATCATCGCCCCCAGCGATGAGCTTTGCTTCACCTGATTCACCTGCATTATTAATCTCAGCAACAAATAGACTGGTATTATCCCAAGGCATATTGGGATGCAACCAACTAATCCAACACAGTTGCTTCCCATCGTGACTCAGCCTTGGATTAGAATAAAAGTCAGCACCGCTTTGAAGAATGGTTTCCTTTCCCGTCTCTAGTAACGGCACAGCCACTATTGTATTGATCGCTTCTCGAGTTTTATCAGAATGATCTTCTCGCACACAAATCAGCCGTTCTCTATGCCTATCGTAGATCATATCTGCATAGCGACAGTCTTCTTGGGCCGTGAGTTTTGTACATTTATTATTAGCGCCAACCAAATACAAACATTGGTCAGTAAAGTTAGTAAATACCACCCCTCGTTCTGTCACAAGGTATGAGCCACCACCATATTCATGTACACGTGTACGCGCATTAAACTCAGTAGGAATAGCGTCTGATTCCTGCCCATCGCTAGTTCGTTTAACAACAACATAACGACCACCTTCATTGGCACGCATCTCCACCCAGTAAATATCATCATCAAAGATACTGATTTCACCTAAACCAACACTGCTCTCAAGCATCAAGCCAGTTGTGATCGTTGATTCCCAGGAACCAAAAGCTCTCTTTTGCTTAGTGAATACGGGTTTTTTAGGTTTATACATATGATAGATTGCGTCTTTATATTGTTGTAAAAGACGTATAATAACGAAACGCTTAATGACTGGAAGCAAAACTTTATTTAAATGAAAACTGGCTTTGTACAAGACGCTCGATTTCTGGAGCATGACACAGGGGATGGACACCCGGAATGTAGTGCGAGGTTATCGGTGGCATTAGACTATCTTGAAACACAGACTTGGTACGAATCCTTGGTTCAAACTGAGGCGAATTCTGCAGAGATAGAACAGATATTAAAGGTTCATGATACTGATTATGTAAGACGCGCTGAAGAAGTCTGTCGTTCTGGCAACAGTCATCTGGATTCTATGGATGTCAGTGTCTGCACTGAGTCGTTCGATATAGCTTTGCTTGCAGCAGGTAGTTCGATTCAACTTGCAGATAATGTCATTAATAAAACTGTTGATAATGCCTTTGCCCTAATTAGACCACCTGGACACCATGCAGAAATGTCCATGGCAATGGGTTTTTGTTTATTTAACAATATTGCTGTCCTAGCACGTTATCTTCAAAATACATATGGCATTGATAAGGTTGCCATCATCGATTGGGACGTGCATCACGGGAACGGCACACAACATTTATTTGAAGAAGACCCATCGGTGTTATATATCAGCACACACCAATACCCTTTCTATCCCGGCACTGGAAGTTATTCAGAGACAGGGATTGGCAGAGGTAACGGAGCAACATTAAACTGCCCCATGCCGATAGGTGCTACGGATAGGGATTATGATAAAGTTTTTATGGAAAGCATATTACCCAAACTAGACGATTTCAAGCCAGAGTTTATTCTGATCTCTGCTGGTTTTGATGCACACCAGGCTGACCCTTTAGCGAATATAAATTTATCGACAGACTCATTTTCCTGGATGTCAGAACGTATTATGGAAAAAGCCGATCATTATTGTGAGAATCGAATTATTTCTTTACTCGAAGGTGGTTATAATTTGCAGGCATTACCGTTATGCATTGGCAAGCATCTTGAAACGCTTTTACAGCATCAATAGAAAATATATTTGTAACATTAGAATGATCAAACAACTATTTATAAAAACAAGTCTGTTTTTAATTTTCACAAGTTCGTCACTAGCAAGTACTGACAGTAGTTTACTGCCTATGTATGGCGGAGAAGACAGACAAAATAACTCCGCGCTTATTAAAAAAGATAATGAATTTATCGCAAAAGCGACACGGTCATTCAGTAGCCGCGTACACGCTGCTGAAGGTTATGTTGAACGCGGTTTCGAAATGTATAGCCAAAACAAGTTTGATAAAGCGATGCAACGCTTTAATCAAGCATGGCTATTAAATCCAAATAACGCATATATCTATCTTGGGTATGGCTTACTGTATAACAATGAAAAAAAACCTTGTATGGCCGTAATAATGTTTATACAGGCACATAAGAAAGGCTTAAAGGAAAGTGGATTCCTGTCTGATTATGCCACTACAACAACAAACTGTGCTTTAACAAAAGATAACCAACTACAAAAAGAATTATTTAGTGATGCAAATGATTTATATAAGCAATCGAGCCAGTCACCGAACAAAGCATTACAAGCCTATGCTTATCACTCCTGGGCAAAGTCTTATTTTTTACAAAATGACTTTCCTAATTCACAAATAATGTTAGAACAATCGAAAAACCTTGGCGGAAAAACTGATGCGCAATTTGAGCAGTCTTTAAAAGAAAAACTAATGGAATAAAAATAACATGAACGCGCTTATTATATTGGCTCATGGAAGCCGCAGACAAGAATCCAATGAAGAGATAGTAGTACTAACCAGAGATGTGAAAAATTATTCTAGCGATGAATACGATATTATCGAATATGCTTATTTGGAGTTGGCAGAACCTAATCTTCTTCAATGTATAGACAATATAATTATCGATGGTGCATCTAGCATCACTATTTTTCCTTATTTTTTGAATTCGGGGAACCATGTTACTCGTGATATTCCAGCCATTATTGAAACAGCTACTGCGCGACATCCAGATTGCCAGTTTGATGTATCAACATTTATTGGAAATCACAAAGACATGCCAAAGCTTATATTGGAGCTTGCATCGCTTAAGTAGAGACTTGTCCATAAGTCTGTTTAACCACAATTGTCGTATCTGATATAGTACGCGCCATGCAAATTCACCTAAAAACATTGGGCTGCCGTCTAAATGAGGCAGAGCTTGAATCCTGGGCTGAAGGCTTTCAGGAAAAGGGACATGGTGTGACTCAAAATGCTGACGAAGCAGATGTCCTGGTCGTTAATACCTGTGCAGTGACTCAAGAGGCGGTAAAAAAGTCACGGCAAATTATAAGGCGAACACACCGTAATAATCCGCAGGCCAAACTTATAGTTAGCGGTTGTTATGCAAGCCTCGATGAAAAAATTCAAAAGGATATTCCGGGAATTGATCTTCTTATCAATAATCAGAAAAAAGATCAGTTAGTCGAAATTGCATTAAAAGAATTGAACAGTGAAACCATGCCCGCTTTATCTACTGAGCCCGGCGAAGCAAGTATCTTTAAACGCGGAAGAAACAGGGCCTTTATTAAAATTCAGGATGGCTGCCGTTATCGCTGTACATTTTGTATCGTTACTGTCGCGAGAGGTGATGAGCGCAGTCGTTCAATAAAAGATATTATTCATGACATTAATCAATACCATCAACAAGGTATACAAGAGATTGTCCTTACTGGTGTGCACGTGGGGGGTTATGGCAGTGATATTAATTCAAATCTTTACGAGTTAATTAAATCGGTCCTTTGTGAAACGGATATACCTCGTATTCGACTTGGATCGGTCGAGCCATGGGACTTACCTGAGAATTTCTTTTCATTATTTTCAAATAAACGTTTGATGCCACATTTACATCTTCCTTTGCAAAGTGGAAGTAATAGCGTCTTAAGGCGAATGGCTAGACGCTGTAAGACTGATGATTTTAAAGATTTGATACGACGTGCTAGAAACGAGATCCCAAATTTTAATTTAACGACCGATATTATTGTTGGCTTCCCTGGAGAAACTGATGAAGAGTGGCAGGACTCTATAAAATTTATAGAAGAATCTCTTTTTTCACACATTCACATTTTTACTTATTCAAAACGTGATGGGACAAAGGCCGCATCATTAGCCAATCAAGTCAGTTCTACGGTAAAGAAAGAACGAAGCCGGCAACTACATACGTTGGCACAATCTATGCGAAAAATCTGTCTGCATGAACAGGTCAATACGTCACACTCTGTTCTTTGGGAAGCACGTAATGAAAACAATGCCTGGTCAGGGTATACAGATAACTTTATTCGTGTTGAATCAAAATTTGCTTATGACTTAGATTTAGAAAATAATATTTCAAAGGTAATGATTACTGACATAACTCCAGATGCAAGCCATTGCATTGCTGAGCTTATATAAATCCTGTTTAATCAGTCTCCCCACTAGTCTTTTTATTGGCTTCAATCAATTGGCTTACTTCTTCAATTGAAGTCTCTGCAAATTTAATCTTTGCTATCTCGTCTTGAATCCCTTTAACGCTTGAGAAGGCACCCAACATATCCGGGTTTTTTATTAGCTTATGTGAATTAAGCATTATCTCACTCATTTTCTTTGCCGTTTCTGGAGCAAATTTCTGCCCCCACATATCATGTTTTAAGCGAGAGAGTCGACGTTTTAGATTTTTTCGTTCCTTTTCAAGGATCTCATATTCAGCTGTCATCAGCTTTATTTTTTCATCATCGCTCGCCGCATTAAGATCCGAAGATAAAATAACATCTCTATTAGTAACGTCTTCTATACTCTCACCCTGCTCCAGGGTGTCTTGTTTTGATGACAAATTGCGATCACTAGCTTGGTTTGATGGCCAAAACAAATTCGCTATAAAAATTATTAGTATGGCAATCACCAAACCTACCATCGCCTTCATGTACTTTTCCTCATTAAATTAAGTGTACTATTTTGACACAGTTCACAATCTCTTGTGAAAAATCGTGAACAGTTCATGTTTTTGTCAACGACTTCATCTATAGCGCGTTAGTTACTGTAAGTTCTACCTTAATAAAACAGAGGATCTTGCTATGGAGCTATCTATCTACATTAAAAGACGTCTATTCGGCGATATAATTTTGCTACTTGTTATATCAGGCACAATTTATTTGATTGGGCATACATGGAATAAAATCACATTACCAGATGAACCAACGGTAGAAATGATCTCAATCGACGAAAATTCAGACATTGAATTAGGTTAAAAGCTAGCTTTGTGTCTATTTAAAATACTTCTATTTCAAGAAGATAATATTATATATATCAATAGTTTAAGTATTTTTAGTAAACTTAATTTTTAATGCTATTACTAGATAATGGCTATAAATACTTGATATTTTTAAGTTTTTACTTGATTTATCTCTAATAATGTCATAAAACTATACTCTATAAGTACTTGATTCATTGGGAGATCGTCATGCTAGCTGATGTAAGTCTAAGTCGTACTTCTTATCAACCCGGAGTAGGGTCGGTTTCCCCGCCCATATCATCCGGTCAGTCGATAAATTTTGAGAATGAATTACTAGTAGGGTTTATCAAACACCCTGAGCGTTTTCCACTTCAGTTTAGACGTTTACGCTTTTGGGAACGATCAAAAGTAGAAGATTCACAAACTTCAAATATTGGTTTGACCTTCTCCTCTAATGAGTATCAAAAACCAGGCAGCATCATTGAAGTAACGATACCTACGCGTAAAGAAACACATCGTTTTTTGGGTAAGACTGTCATGGTCAAGGAAACTGATAATAATTTTGAGATAGGAATATGGTTATTAGATATTGAAGACAGTCCAAAATTAAGAATCGTTGAACAAATATGTCATATCGAACTCTATTTAAATGACAAACGTTATAAAGAAGGCCCTTTCTTGAGTAGAGAAAAGTTAACCGAAGAATGGATTAGCCGTTATGCCAGCAGCTTTCCAATAAATTAATTATTAAAAGAACGGAGATATGATATGAACTATGTAAGAACGTCGTCAGGATCTATGATGGCAATTAATACTAAATCGACTGCGAGCATTGCTGTGAATAAAAAAAAGGCAGCAGCTAAACCAAGTAAAAAATTAAAAAAGGATTTATCATCCTATCTAAAATAAGTCGTTATTTTTCATCCACTAAATGGCGTAGCAATTATTGGCTAGAACAACTAATGCCAGTACCACCTAAGCCGCAATAACCTGCTGGATTTTTTGCTAGATATTGTTGATGGTATGTTTCTGCATAATAAAATTCTGGCACATCAATTATCTCAGTCGTAATTGAAGAAAAACCTGCTTCATCAAGTTTAACTTGATAATCATTTCTAAAAGATTCTGCTAATTCTTTTTGTAATTCATTAAAAACATAGATTCCTGAGCGGTACTGCGTGCCAGCATCATTTCCCTGCTGCATGCCTTGTGTTGGGTTGTGGGATTCCCAAAAAACACTTAATAGCTGTTTAAAACTAATTTCTCTGGAATTATAGTTCACGAGCACCACTTCATTATGCCCTGTCATACCCGTGCAGACTTCTTCATAGCTTGGGTTTGGTGTAAGTCCGCCAGCATAACCAACAGCAGTTGAATAGACCCCCACTAATTCCCAAAATTTTCTTTCAGCACCCCAAAAGCACCCAAGACCAAACAAGGCTTGTTCTATATCTTCAGGAAATGGAGGTTTGATAGAGTTGCCATTAACAAAATGACGACTATCAACGGTCATCGGTGTCTGCCGTCCTGGTAATGCAGCGTCAGCACTGGGAAATTGTGATTTTTTATTTAGTCCAAACATTATGCTTTGCTCTGATTAAGGGTTACGTCCGGAGTTCAATCGACTAACGCGGTAATAATTGAGTCGGGTCGTCGCTTATATCGCTCTTAAAACAATCTAGATAAGAAACATACACACTAGCACTGAGAATTGGGAGTAGCACCAAATAGCCGAGCATGAGTGGTAAAGAAGCTATGATGGCCAATATAAAAACAACAATGCCATACAAGAAGAATGGTAAGACATTTTTTAGACAGGCATTAAAACTCAATAGCATCGCTGAAAGTGCAGTCTCTTCACTGGATATGATAATAGTGGGAGCAAACCAAATCGCCATTACACAAGGTGTGAATAGTGTCACCGCTATTAATGAAAGCAGCATGATATCTGTTGCATGAGCAGAGAGATCCTCAACTTGTGCTTGCTCTATTTCTTGAAAAAATTCGAATCCGCCTAACATCACAAAAGCAAGTACAGCTACCAGAATTATAGCTGCGAAAGTAAGGATCGTATAAAACACACCCAGCATGGCCAAGCGTTTAAAATAGGGGGCGTTGAAACCGGCAAACATATGTTGAAACTCGAAAGAACCACCCTCTTTATGAGCAATACATCCGAGCATAAAACCTCCGACAACAACAGGGTAAAAGATGTTTAATACAATACCCCCTAGAGGAATAATACCAACGACCATCGAGATTAAGAAGAACACAAACATCGCAGCAATCCAACCAAGTGGGTTACGTGTAAAATAGGGCCATGCTTCTGTAATCCATGCAGCCCCCCTGCCAAAATTCGTAGACTGTATATACAAGCTCATAACACCTCTCCCCGTTACATAGAATTATCTTAGACTGTCTATTTACACTTAAAATTGTTGGTTCAGGATATCGCATTTGTTCATTAGATTCTGTTAAGTTTACCCTATGATTTTCCTGCTCCTATTCATTTTTGGACTTATTGCCTGGTTTTTTAGTACTGTTGCTGCTGGTGGCGCTGCTACTCTGCTAATTCCAATCATTTCATTTTTTATAGGTGCGCAAATGGTCGCACCAATCATCTCAATCGCTGCATTAATCGCAAACCCGTCACGTGCAGTGATATTTCGAAAGCATATTGATTGGCAAGTAATTCGCTTTTTACTGCCCGGTAGCATAATTGGTGCAGTAGTTGGTTCTTGGTCTTTATCGCAGAGCAATATCCAGATTATCCAGATTTTGCTTGGCCTATTCTTAATCACCTACGTATTACAAGATAAGTTTAGCAAAGTTAAATTAACAATGAGAATGAAGTTGCCCTGGTTTTTCCCCTTAGGGCTGACGGTTTCCTTTCTGTCAGGCTTGGTTGGCGCTACTGGGCCAGTACACAACCCCTTTATGCTGAGTTATGGACTGGAGAAAGAGTATCTAGTAGGTACAAAGGCAGTAAATTCACTGGTAATGCAGCTCACTAAGCTGGTTAGCTATGGTGCATTTGGTGCGCTTAGCGTACAAATTGCAGGTTTTGGTGTTGTCCTTGGTTTCGGCGCTTTAGTAGGTGTGATTCTGGCCAGAAATCAGCTTAGTCGGGTTGATACCCAACGATTCAAGCAATATACCCTTATATTAATGTTTATTAGCGGTGTAGCCATGCTCTATAAAGCAATCTAGATGCCCTAACTTGTAAAACCCATAAGCTATACAAACCACTGAAAAAAAAGTGAAAATCAATATATCACCAATATTTATATTGCAGTGCACCAAATATGGTCTACAATAAGCACTTAATTCATTTTCCATTGCATTCAAGAGGTAAACATGGAAATCAAAGATAGAGTTGCATTAGTTACTGGTGGCGCGAGTGGTATTGGCCGGGCTGCTTCATTTGAATTGGCAAAACGCGGTGTTAAAGCAATCGCCATGG
>JAJFKL010000043.1 GCA_021773235.1 Gammaproteobacteria bacterium
TATGTTTGCAGATCCAGAATACGCAGCCAGTGCAGAGTACAAACAATTCTGGGAGCAACTGAACCGTGGTGAATATGATGCAGGTGAATACAAACGCATCGGTAAGGGTGGCAAGGAAGTTTGGATACAGGCTTCGTATAACCCGATCATGGATCTTAATGGCAAGCCCTTTAAGGTGGTCAAGTATGCAGCCGAAGTGACTGAGCAAAAACTCATGGATATACAAACACAAGAAACACTGGCTGAAGTGTCCCGAGTGATGCGTGCGTTGGCAGAAGGCGATTTAACCATAAAAGTTGATGCCGATTTTAAAGGTATATTCGCGAATTTAAAAAATGATATTAATAGTGCTATTAACAAGCTCTCAGAGGTTGTAAGTAATGTGAGATCTAATACAGATTTATTATCTAGTGCGTCATCACAAGTTAGTAGTACCGCACAAAGCCTGAGCCAGGCATCTAGCGAACAGGCTGCCAGTGTGGAAGAAACCTCTGCTTCTGTTGAAGAAATGAGTGCATCCATTACTCAAAACAGCGAGAACGCACAGGTGACCGATGGTATTGCTACCGATTCGGCTACCTCCGCTGAAGAAGGAGGTAGCGCCGTTACCCAAACCGTTGCGGCAATGAAACAAATCGCTGAAAAGATCAACATCATCGAGGACATCGCCTATCAGACAAACATGCTCGCACTCAATGCTGCCATTGAGGCCGCTCGCGCAGGTGAACATGGTAAGGGCTTTGCTGTTGTGGCAACAGAGGTACGGAAACTGGCCGAACGTAGTTCCACCGCAGCCAATGAGATCAGTGAGCTTTCTAGTAGTAGTGTCACAGTCGCTGAAAAAGCCGGTGAGTTACTAGAGAAGATGTTACCCGGGATTAACAAGACCGCTGATCTGGTACAGGAGATCACGGCTGCTTCAGAAGAACAATCCACTGGTGCAGGACAGATTAGTAGTGCCATGTCACAGCTTGATAAGGTGACTCAACAAAATGCGGCCTCTTCCGAGGAACTTGCAGCGACAGCACAAGAGATGAGTGGCCGTGCTGAAAGCCTGCAAAATATGATTAGCTTTTTTAGATTGGAGAAGTCTGCAAATGAGAGTAGCGATACTAATGCCGTTGAGATTGAGGGCAGTGTTATGAAATCAGCTGCGACACAAGCAGAAGTTTTGGAATTTCCTGAACAAACTAGTGCAACGGAAGCCACAGATACACTTGAAGAAGCAAATTTCAAACGCTTCTGATACAGAATTATTATGCTTATTACCGTACTAAAGGCTTGGCATCATAAAGAGTTTGTTAACTTAATAAGGATAAAACTGCCTTACGAACTAATCAGGAGAAGATGACAATGACACAAGCAGCTGTAATGGAGGAAGTACTATCTGAAACCCATGATAGTGATCAATTTCTGACCTTCATAATGTCTGGAGAGACTTATGGGATCAATATTCTCGACATCAAGGAAATTATCGAATATGGCAATCTAACCCCTGTACCCATGATGCCAGATTTTATTGCAGGTGTGATCAATTTGCGTGGTAGCGTGGTTCCGATCGTTAATTTGATAAAACGCTTTGGAGATACGGCAAGTGCAATTAGCAAACGTACCAGTATTGTGATTATCGAACTGGACAACAATGATAGAAAAACTGAAATCGGAATTATTGTTGATATCGTCAATGAAGTTATCGAGCTGACTGAATCCGATATTGAACCGGCGCCTAGTTTTGGTGCTCGCATACGTGCTGACTTCATCAAAGGCATGGGCAAAATTGGCGAACAATTCCTGATACTACTCGATGTAGATCATGTGCTTTCTATAGAAGAACTTTCCGTTGTGGAACAAACAAAAGAAGAGTTGCCAGCGGCGATAAACGACCAGGGTTAATTTTTGTTCTGGGAAATGATAGCTGGTGCTCAAGAGTTAGTAAGGAGACTTAGATCGCGTGGATTTCACAATTACAGATCATGAATTTTATCAATACAGGACATTCTTACAAAAAAAAGTAGGCATAAATCTTGGCGACAATAAAAAACCATTACTGATCGCACGTTTATCCAAACGATTACGCCATTATAAGATTGACACTTTTAAAAATTATTTCGATAGGACAATGGATAAGACCTATCCCGACGAAGAGCAAATAATGATTGATTTGCTCACTACAAATGAAACTTATTTTTTTCGCGAAGCCCACCATTTTGATTATTTAAAGAATGAAGTTCTATCAAAACATAAACCACGCCAGGGTTTTCGAGTTTGGAGTGCAGCCAGTTCCACTGGTGAAGAGGCTTACAGTATTGCCATGCTGCTTGCAGAACATCTTGGTTTAAAAGGCTGGGAGATTGTTGGTTCTGATGTGAGTACCCGGGTACTCAATACTGCTAAACAGGGTAAATACATTATGGATAGGATCGACGGTATTCCTCAACACCATCTAAAAAAATATTGCCTAAAGGGATTTGGGTCTGAAGAAGGTAAATTGCTTATCGATAAATCCTTACGTAATAACACCAGTTTCAAACAGGTTAATCTTAATAATCAATTACCTGACATTGGATTATTCGACGTAATATTTCTGCGTAATGTTTTGATCTATTTTGATCAGGAAACCAAACGTAAAATAGTCAAACGTGTTCTTTCCTTTTTAAAACCAGGTGGAGTATTTTTCATCGGACATTCTGAAACATTAAAAGGAGTTAACGAATCTGTTCAAATCGTCGCACCGACAATATATAAAAGAGCCGATGAATAACAGACATGATTTCAGTAATAAAACAGAGTGAAGTCTTTTTACATCCGGGAGAATTTTATTTTTGCGACAATAAAAACAGTATCGGCACTATCCTGGGGTCTTGTATTGCAATTTGTCTTTGGCATCCACGGTTACAAATAGGTGGAATGTGTCATTTTGTTTTGCCTGACAGGCAAGTACCGTTAAATGCAGAACAGGTTGGTCGTTATGCGGGTGGCAGCATACAATTATTTTTAGCACATACACAATCCAGAGGCACCCTAATAAAGGACTATGTTGCAAAGATATTTGGTGGCGCAAATACGGTTGCGGAATTGGTTCAGGATGACGGCGATTCTATCGGTGAACGTAATGCTAATGCAGCTATGCAATTATTAATAGAACAAGGTGTGACTATCAATGTTGCTGATGTAGGAGAAACCGGTTACCGTCGCATCAACTTTAACCTGACTAATGGTGATGTCTGGGCTAAACGGCATGCTAGCAATATACATATCAATGAAAACCCCGAGCTATTAACTGGAATAATGATATGAACAAGATTAAGGTTTTGATTGTTGATGATTCAGCAACGGTGCGAAAGGTGATAGGAAATATACTTGAAAATGTAGCGGATATAGAAGTAACCGGTGCAGTAGAAAATCCGATATTTGCCATGCGTCGGATGGAGCTCGACTGGCCTGATGTTATTGTTCTGGATATCGAGATGCCACAAATGGATGGCATTACTTTTCTAAAAAAAATAATGGTTGAACGACCCACACCAGTGGTGATGTGTTCAACATTGACCGAAAAAGGCTCGGCAACCGCAATGAAAGCGTTGGCGCTCGGTGCGTTGGAAGTCGTACATAAGCCTAAATCAGGCGTAAAAAATCATCTTGAAAGTGCCTCCGGAGATCTTATTTATGCAATCCGAGCTGCATCCAAAGCAAACATGAAAGCCGTCAATAGAGCCACACTTGAAAACAAACCCAAATTATCCGCAGATGTCATTATTCCAGCAGGAAAGGGCCCCGCTTCACAAAGTACAGCAGACAAAGTGGTATCAATTGGTACATCCACTGGTGGTACTCAGGCGCTTGAAACAATATTAACGCGATTACCACGAACCGCGCCCGGCATTGTTATCGTACAACACATGCCAGAAAGCTTTACTAAGTCCTTTGCGGAACGACTTAATAGTGTTTGTCAGATTAAAGTTAAAGAAGCATCAGAAAATGATCGCATTCTTCCCGGTCAGGCACTGATTGCTCCAGGTGGCCGACATATGTTGGTAACGGGTCGTGGTTCCCACGCGCGAGTTAGTATAAAAGATGGCCCGCCAGTCAGTCGGCACCGTCCTTCTGTTGACGTGTTGTTTCGATCTACTGCCAAATCGGTTGGTCGTAATGCCTTGGGCATTATTATGACCGGTATGGGTGATGATGGTGCTTCTGGATTGCAAGAGATGCATGAAACCGGTGCCCGTACATTGGGACAAAATGAAGCGACTTGTGTTGTCTATGGCATGCCTGCTGTTGCCATGAAACGTGGTGCTGTAGATAAGGAAGTAGCATTGGAATCGATTTCTGATGAAATCATGTCGTTCGGGAATGCGTAATCGATCCTTTTAAATTTTGTAAAAACAACATGTGCTGAGTTTGGACGAATTTTGCAAGCGCGAAGGACATAAAATGGTGGAAGTCATTCTGTATATATAAGTTTCTACCACCGTTCTAATTTTGCACATATTTTTACAAGACAGATCAAATTTTCATCGATATTTAAAAACTGACATATGATGTCGGTTAAGAAAACTTTTTCATTTTCATTGTATCCTCAAGCATTGAACTAATTTTATAAAAAATAACAATGTTTTTAGGTGATTAGCTTGAATCTTGTTAGTATACTTATCAGCTTATAAATTCATATTTAAAGGTTTTTGGAACAAGCAAATGTTGGCGAATTATTTTCCCATACTTATATTTACCTTTGTCGGTTTGGCCATGGGTATAGTATTGATTGCGTTGGGTTTAGGATTGGGTAAATTGCTGGGTCATGCTCGTGCCGATTCGGAAAAGCAGTCTCCGTATGAATGTGGATTTGAGGCATTTGAAGATGCCCGCATGAAATTTGATGTTCGCTATTATCTCGTTGCCATTCTATTTATTATCTTCGATCTTGAAATCGCATTTCTGTTTCCTTGGGCGGTCGCGCTGGAAGGTATTGGCATGGCAGGATTTTGGGCGATGATGATATTCCTTGGTGTACTCGTGGTTGGTTTTATCTATGAATGGCGCAAAGGTGCGCTTGATTGGGAATAACAGGATGGGTGCTGAGGAAAAAATTCACGAAACGGGTATTGTTACTACAAGCGTAGACAATCTTATCAATTGGGCCAGAACTGGCTCGATGTGGCCGATGACGTTTGGTCTTGCGTGTTGTGCAGTTGAAATGATGCAAGCCGGTGCTTCGCGATATGATTTAGACCGTTTCGGTATTGTCTTTAGGCCTAGCCCAAGACAGTCCGATGTGATGATTGTTGCAGGAACATTAGTGAATAAAATGGCACCAGCATTGCGCAAGGTTTATGACCAGATGGCGGAGCCACGTTGGGTTATTTCTATGGGCTCATGTGCAAATGGTGGTGGTTATTACCATTATTCTTATGCGGTCGTAAGAGGATGTGATCGCATTGTCCCTGTGGATGTCTACGTTCCTGGATGTCCTCCAACTGCAGAAGCCCTGTTATTCGGAATAATACAATTACAAAAAAAGATAAAACGAACTAATACAATAGCTCGATAACACCACTAAATATTTTATAGGTATGACGGATTCTACCGCTAATCTTGCGGCAAAACTTGAGGAGCGATTCAGTAATGAGTTGATTCATTGCATCACTGATCGTGATCAAGTCACAGTAATATTAGCCGCTGATGATTTGTTATCAGCGTGTAAAGTATTACGCGAGGATGAACAATTTGCCTTTTCGCAACTGTCCGATTTGTGCGGTGTTGATTACTCAGCCTATGGACAAGTCGATTGGTCTACTCACGAAACAAGTTCAACTGGTTTCAGTCGTGGGCGCCAAGGTGATGATCAGGAAAATAGTCATAGCACTAATGAGCGTTATGCTGTTGTCTATCACCTATTATCAATAAATAACAATATTCGCTTGCGACTCCGCTGCTATGTGTCTGACGAATATCCTCGCATTGCTTCTGTCTCTGGTATCTGGAGTTCGGCCGATTGGTTTGAACGAGAGGCGTTTGATCTCTTTGGTATCTTGTTTGAGGGACACCCGGATTTGCGTCGCATACTGACAGACTATGGATTTATAGGTCATCCATTCCGTAAAGATTTTCCTTTGGAAGGTAATGTAGAAGTTCGCTATGACCCTGATAAAAAACGAGTGGTCTATGAACCGGTTACTATTACTAATAGAGTATTGGTGCCTCGGGTAATTCGCGATGACAATCGCTTTGCCGCACCAGCAGAGGAGCAAAACGATGCCTGAGATTCGTAATATGACTATGAATTTTGGTCCTCAACATCCTGCTGCTCATGGTGTGCTGAGGCTCGTCCTCGAAATGGACGGGGAAGTTATCGAACGAGCTGATCCACATATTGGTTTATTACATCGAGGAACCGAAAAGCTGGCGGAGAGTAAACCGTTTAATCAAAGCATTGGTTACATGGATAGACTCGACTACGTTTCCATGATGTGTAATGAACATGCCTATGTCATGGCAATAGAAGAATTATTAGGTGTAACACCACCGCTACGCGCGCAATATATTCGTGTCATGTTTGATGAGATTACTCGTGTTTTAAATCATCTAATGTGGTTAGGAACCCACGGACTTGATGTCGGCGCTATGACCATGTTCCTTTATTGTTTTCGTGAACGCGAAGACTTGATGGATTGTTATGAGGCAGTTTCTGGAACGCGTATGCACGCGACATATTATCGTCCCGGTGGCGTTTATCGAGACTTGCCCTCTATGATGCCGAAGTATGAAGCTTCCAAGTGGCATAAGCAGGAAGAGGTCGATCGATTAAATGAAAACAGACAAGGTTCGTTGCTGGATTACATTGCATCGTTTACTGATCGTTTTCCTGGATGCATAGATGAATACGAAACCTTATTAACTGATAACCGAATTTGGAAACAACGTACGGTTGGGATTGGTGTAATTAGTCCTGAACGCGCATTAAATTTAGGTTTTACTGGGCCGATGTTACGCGGCTCAGGTATCGAATGGGACCTTAGAAAGAAACAACCTTATGAAGTCTATGATCAAATGGATTTTGATATCCCGGTTGGCACCAATGGTGATTGCTATGATCGTTATCTGGTTCGTGTTGAGGAAATGCGGCAATCCAATAGAATCATAAAACAATGCGTCGAATGGCTCAGACAAAATCCTGGCCCCGTTATAATTGATGATCATAAGTTGGTTCCACCAAAACGTGAAGAAATGAAAGAAGATATGGAGTCATTGATTCATCATTTTAAATTATTTACAGAAGGTTACTGTGTGCCTGAAGGGGAAGTGTATTCAGCAGTGGAACATCCCAAAGGCGAGTTTGGAATTTATTTGATTTCGGATGGTGCAAATAAACCTTATCGTTTAAAAGTTCGTGCTCCTGGCTTTGCTCATCTATCTTCAATGAACGAGATGGTCAAAGGCCACATGTTGTCCGATGTTGTTGCTGTGATTGGCACACAAGATATTGTGTTTGGTGAGATCGACAGGTAAAAGAATGACTGAAACTACTAAAACCATACTTTCAGAACATACTCGGTCAGAGATCGATATGTGGCTGGAAAAGTATCCTGAAGATCAAAAGAGATCGGCGGTATTAGCAGCCTTACGCGAAGCACAACATCAAAATGATGGTTACTTAACGACAGAGTTAATGGATGCCGTCGCGGAATACCTTGGCATGTCGAATATCGCCGTCTATGAAGTCGCTTCTTTTTATTCCATGTTTGAAACAGAGCCAGTAGGCCGACACAGTATCTCGGTGTGTACTAATATTTCATGTTTGCTCATGGGGTCTGATGACATCGTCAATCATGTTGAGAAAAAATTAGGTATTAAAACCGGCGAATCAACCGCCGATGGAAAATTCTATATTAAGTGTGAAGAAGAATGTTTGGCTGCCTGTTGCGGTGGACCAATGATGATGATCGACCATAAATACTACGAGAATCTAACGACTGATAAAGTCGACGAGATTTTGGATAGTCTGGACTAATATATTATGGAAATGAACAGCGTTTGTTTTGCCACACTCCAGTTTGATGAGCCTTGGACCTTAGAAAATTATATAAAGGTTGGTGGCTATGAAGCGTTGAAGAAAATCATCAACGATAAAATTCCACCTGGAGATGTAATCGAAGAGGTTAAATCTTCTGGTCTACGAGGTAGAGGTGGAGCTGGTTTTCCAACTGGTTTGAAATGGAGTTTTATGCCACGAGATTTCGAAGGCCAAAAGTACATCGTTTGTAATTCTGATGAGAGTGAGCCGGGCACTTGTAAAGATCGCGACATTCTACGTTTCAATCCGCATTCAATCGTTGAAGGGATGGCGATTGCTTGTTATGCGACAGGTTCAAGTGTCGGTTATAACTATATCCGTGGTGAGTTTATGGATGAGCCATTTCCACGCTTTGATAATGCCTTGAAAGAGGCGCGTCGTGAAGGACTGCTAGGCGACAATATTTTAGGCAGTGGGATCAGCATTGATATACACGCAAGTTTGGGCGCAGGAGCTTATATTTGTGGTGAAGAGACGGCTTTACTTGAGTCCTTGGAAGGTAAAAAAGGCCAACCAAGATTCAAACCACCATTCCCTGCTAACTTTGGTTTGTACGGAAAGCCAACAACGATTAACAATACTGAAAGCTTTGCTTCAGTACCTAACATTATACGTAATGGCGGCAACTGGTTTGCCGAGAAAGGCGTGACTAATAGTGGTGGTGTTAAATGTTTTTCTGTTAGTGGGCACGTTAATAACCCAGGTAATTTTGAAATACCATTAGGCACTCCGTTTTCCAAGTTATTGGAAATGGCGGGAGGCGTTCGTAATGGTCGTGGTTTAAAGGCAGTAATACCGGGTGGTTGTTCTATGCCAGTAGTGCATGGCAATGTCATGCTTGAGACTAATATGGATTACGATGCAATTGCCAAGTCTGGTTCTATGCTGGGATCGGGTGCGGTGATAGTTATGGATGACACGACCTGTATGGTTAAGGCATTGGAACGCTTATCACGTTTTTATTTTTCTGAGTCATGCGGACAATGTACACCTTGTCGTGAAGGTACCGGCTGGTTGTACCGTGTCGTTAAACGCATCGAAGATGGTAAAGGCGAACAAGGTGATTTGGATAAACTCGATGATGTTGCGAGCAAGATCGAAGGACGCACTATATGTGCCTTCGGTGATGCGGCTGCATGGCCAGTAAGAAGTTTTATTAAACAATTTCGAGATGAATTTCAGTATCACATCGATCATAAACGTTGCATGGTAGGTTCAGGACATGCCGACGACTCAGAGGCCGCTTAAAAAATAGTATTAATAGTATGTCAGACGATCAAATAACAATTGAAGTAGATGGCAAGTCCTTAAAGGCGGATAAAGGGCAGATGCTGATCGAGGTAACGGATGCTAATGACATCTATGTCCCACGTTTTTGCTATCACAAGAAATTAACCGTCGCAGCTAATTGCAGAATGTGCCTGGTTGAAGTTGAAAAAGCCCCGAAACCGCTACCCGCCTGTGCGACTCCAGTTATGGATGGCATGGTTGTTAAAACACAATCCAATGTAGCGATCGATGCGCAAAAATCTATCATGGAATTTTTGTTGATTAACCATCCTCTTGATTGTCCTATTTGTGATCAGGGTGGTGAGTGTGAATTACAAGATTTAGCCATGGGTTATGGCGGAGACGTTTCTCGATATCAAGAGAAGAAACGTGTCGTAAAAGATAAAAATATTGGTCCATTAATACAAACCGATCTTACCCGTTGTATTCATTGCACACGTTGTGTTCGTTTTGGCGAAGAGGTAGCTGGATTACGCGAAATGGGCGCGACTGGTCGCGGCGAAAATATGGAGATTGGTACTTACATAGAAAAAAGTGTCAGCTCTGAAATGTCCGGTAACATCATCGATCTTTGTCCTGTTGGTGCATTAACCTCGAAACCATTTCGTTATTCAGCTAGAACCTGGGAGCTGGTACAAAAAGACGGTGTTGCACCACATGATTCAGTAGGATCGAATATCCATTTTCACGTAAAAGGCGATCGTGTTAAACGCGTGGCGCCAGCTGAAAATGAATCAATCAATGAAGTATGGCTTTCTGATCGAGATCGATTCAGCTATGAAGGTGTTTACAGTGATGACCGTTTGCAAACACCAATGATCAAAGAAGACGGTTCCTGGAAAGAAGTTGATTGGGAAACTGCTTTAGATGTTGTTAAGGATAAACTAAATGGCGTTATTGATTCACACAGTGCAGAACAAATAGGCATATTAGCGTCGCCTTCTTCAACCTTGGAAGAACTTTATTTATTACAAAAATTTGCAAGTGGTATTGGTGCGAATAATATTGATACCCGCTTAAGACAAGCTGATTTTTCAGATCAAGATTCAGTGTCACAGTTTCCTTATTTGGGGCAAGCAGTTTCAGAATTCGAGTCAGTGCAATCGGCACTCTTGATAGGTAGTAATCTTAGAAAAGAGCAACCAATCATTAATCATCGCCTGCGAAAGGCTGCATTGAAAGGTGCTGCAGTTATGCTGCTGAACCCGGTTGATTATGACTTTAACTACCCGCTTGCAGCGAAGAGTATTGTTGCTCCAGATCAATTATCGGTTGAATTGACTGCAATATTAAAGGCACTTATTGAATCTAGCGATGGCTCTGTTGACGCTCAAGCAAAACAGTGTGCCGAGAATGCAAATGTTACCGATGCGCATCGAACTATAGCCAGCAAACTTGTTGATTCGGATAACGCAATCGTATTACTGGGTAATATTGCAACTGCTCACCCGCAGTTTTCATTATTACGGTCACTTGCTGGCTTAATTGCCAAGATTAGTAACTCAAAGTTGGGCTATTTATCTGAGGCGGCAAATAGTTCTGGTGCTTGGTTGGCAGGTGCAGTTCCTCATCGTAACGCTGGTGGTAAAGAATGTACTAGCGCTGGACTTAACAGCAATGAAATGCTGCAAGCAAAATTAAAAGCTTATGTGCTGATGGGCGTTGAACCCGAGCTGGATTGTTGGGACAGTCGTGCTGCACGCGCAGCAATGAATGATGCTGACTTGGTCATTTCATTAACAGCATATCGAAGTGATGAAATTGAAAACTATGCAGATGTCATGTTACCGATTTCAGCTTTCGTCGAGACCTCTGGTAGCTATATAAATAATGAAGGCATTAGCCAAAGCTTTACCGGGGCAGTGCCGCCATTGGGTGAAGCAAGACCTGCATGGAAATTATTAAGAGTGCTAGGCAACATCTTTAATCTGGATGATTTTGAGTATCAGTCTTCATCAGATGTAAATACTGAAGTGATGCAATCTATAGGCGATATCAAGGCTGAAAATATGGATCACTGGCGTTCACCTGTCGCTATCGAAAAAAATGCTGCAGATTTACAACGCATTACTGAAACACCGATGAACATGATTGATCCAATTTGTCGACGCGCCGTTTCATTACAAAAAACTGATAATGTCTCTGATGGTGCGATTCATATCAATACAGCACTGGCGGATAAAAATAACTTAAGCGATGCTGATACAGCTAAAGTTGAACAAGATGATGATGCTGTTAATTTGAAAGTAGTCATTGATGATAGAGTTCCTGATGATTGTGTTTTGATTCAATCAGCACATCCGGCTCAGATTGATCTGGGTGCAGCATTCGGTTCAATCAGGATCGCAAAGGCTTGATGCAATGTTAGACATAATCTATCAATTCATAAGTCAAAACGTGTTGTTGCCGATAACGACAATACTTTTGCCTGTTGATTATCAAGCTCAAGCGCTGACTGTTTTACAGACGGTCGTGAAAATTCTTTCTATTTTAGTGCCCGTGTTAATAACGGTTGCTTACTTCACCTACGCTGAGCGCAAGATCATTGGCTTTATTCAAGGACGCATTGGTCCGAATCGAGTGGGTTTCTTTGGTTTTAGTTTATGGGGCTTAGGTCAGCCAATTGCTGATGCTGTCAAACTTATAGTCAAGGAAATTATAGTACCGTCTAGCTCAAACCGAGCTTTGTTTATTATGGCGCCGATACTTTCTTTAGCGCCATCATTAGCCGCATGGGCCGTTATCCCATTTGACGATACTAAAGTATTAGCAAACGTTAATGCTGGATTGTTGTATGTGTTAGCACTGACATCATTGGCAGTTTACGGTGTGATCATTGCTGGCTGGGCCTCGAATTCCAAGTATGCTTTTCTGGGCGCGATGCGTTCAGCGGCGCAAATTGTGTCGTATGAAATCGCAATGGGATTTGCTCTTGTCGGCGTCTTGGTTGCTGCAGGAAGTCTAAATCTCGGTGATATAGTAAATTCTCAGGCCGGTAGTGTAATCCATTGGTTCTGGATTCCATTGTTCCCATTATTTGTGATCTATTTCATCTCTGGTCTAGCAGAGACAAATCGCGCGCCATTTGATGTGGCAGAGGGTGAGTCTGAAATTGTAGCGGGCTTCCATGTTGAATACGGTGGCATGGCATTCTCTGTGTTTTTTATGGCTGAATACGCCAATATGATTTTGATAGCTGTCTTATCAGCCATCATGTTTTGTGGTGGATGGTTATCACCTTTTCAGGGCATTCCAGGTCTTGAAGATCTTTTTACCTGGGTACCGCCTATGTTTTGGTTATTAGCCAAGACATCATTTTTTATGTTCTTGTTTTTATGGTTCAGGGCAACCTTCCCACGCTATCGCTATGATCAAATCATGCGCTTGGGTTGGAAAGTATTTATTCCATTAACAATAGTCTGGTTAGTAGTCGTTTCGGCATTGGTCGTTACCAATACTCCACCTTGGTTTAATTAATCATAATGGCTAATAAAATAAAAAATTACATCACCAGTTTATTCCTATGGGAGTTACTGAAAGGTTTGCGTCTTACTGGAAAGTATTTATTTAAACGCAAGATCACCGTGCAATATCCAGAAGAGAAGACGCCTCAATCACATCGATTTCGTGGGCTGCACGCATTGCGTCGTTACCCTAATGGTGAAGAACGTTGTATTGCGTGCAAGTTATGTGAAGCAGTTTGTCCGGCTGTGGCGATAACGATTGAATCTGAAGCGCGTGATGACGGCAGTCGACGTACAACAAAATACGACATTGATCTGACTAAATGTATTTTTTGTGGTTTTTGTGAAGAATCATGTCCGGTTGATTCTATTGTAGAAACACGAATATTCGAATATCACGGCGAGAAGCGCGGTGATTTATTAATGACTAAACCAAGACTGTTAGAAATTGGTGATATGGTCGAGAAACAACTGGCAGAAGATCGGGCAAAAGATGCCTTGTATCGTTAATAACAACATACTCACTTATATATAAGATAAAAATAAATGATAGAACAAATAGTCTTTTATCTTTTTAGCGGATTATTACTGCTGTCTGCATCTATGGTTGTGGTTATGCGTAACCCGATCCACTCAGCATTATTTCTTGTGTTATCTTTTTTTGCGTCTGCTGCAATTTGGTTGTTGTTACAGGCAGAGTTTTTAGCCATCACGCTGGTGCTAGTATATGTCGGTGCCGTTATGGTGTTATTCCTGTTTGTTGTCATGATGCTCGATATCAACTTGGTGAAAGTACGTGAAGGATTTGCACGATTCTTACCGGTTGGTATTACGGTCGCAGTCTTGATGGTCGTGGCGATGGGGCTAGTTGTGGGTTCAGATTACTTTTTATCTGATACCTATATGGCAATTAAATCTGTTGGGCCTGATTACAGTAATACTAAAGAATTAGGCATGACGCTATATACTGAATATCTTTATCAATTTGAAATAGCGGGTGCAATATTATTAGTCGCTATCATTGCTGCAATCTCACTCAGCATGAGTAAGTCGAAAGTGAACAAGTCGATAAGTCCTGAGGATCAGGTGTTTGTTAAAAAAGCAGATCGATTACGCGTCGTTAAGATGCAATCTGAGCAAAAAACTAAAAGTGGGGGATCTGAAGCATGATTACCTTACCTGAAGTATTGTCATTAGCCGCACTGTTATTCTGCATAAGTGTTGCTGGCATATTTTTGAATAGAAAGAATGTCATTATTCTTTTGATGTGTATTGAATTGATGTTGTTATCGGTGAATATGAACTTCATTGCTTTTTCTCATTTTCTTGGCGATATACATGGACAGATTTTTGTATTCTTCATATTGACTGTTGCCGCTGCTGAGGCAGCAATTGGGTTGGCGATTTTGGTTGTTATGTTTCGTAGCAAAGAATCGATTAATGTTGATGATCTGGATAGCATGAAAGGATAGTCAATGATGAATAATATGGAACAAATCTATCTCGCTATTGTACTGGCCCCATTAATAGGCTCTTTGATTGCTGGTCTATTTGGTAAGGTTATTGGAAGAAGTGGTGCGCATTGGGTCACTATAATTGGCGTTGGCGTATCCAGTATCCTTTCTATGGTGGCGTATAAATATCATATGTTTGATGGTGGTGAGATTTATAATCAAACCTTATATACCTGGCTGAGTAGCGGTGGTATAGATTTTAAGATTGGATTTCTAATTGATTCACTCTCGGTCACTATGATGGTCGTTGTAACGTTTGTTTCATGGATGATTCATATCTACACCATAGGTTACATGCATGATGACCCGGGTTATCAACGCTTCTTTAGTTACATTTCCTTATTTACTTTTGCCATGCTGATGTTAGTCATGTCAAATAACTTCCTGCAGTTGTTCTTTGGTTGGGAAGCAGTTGGCCTGGTCTCATACTTGTTGATTGGTTTTTGGTATAAAAAAGAAACCGCCATTTTCGCAAACATGAAGGCGTTTCTGGTAAACCGGGTAGGGGACTTTGGTTTCTTACTGGGTATCGCTGCTATTTTAATGACTTTCAATTCACTTGATTATGCCGAAATCTTTAGCAATGTAGCTCAGCATGCCGATTCAACCATAATCATACTTGGTGATGAGCCTTGGTCATTAATGACCGTGATCTGTATCTGTTTATTCATTGGTGCAATGGGTAAGTCAGCACAAGTCCCACTGCATGTCTGGTTGCCTGACTCAATGGAAGGTCCAACACCTATCTCAGCATTGATTCATGCTGCGACGATGGTGACCGCTGGCATTTTCATGGTGTCGAGAATGTCGCCACTGTTTGAATTATCAGAAACAGCACTTAGTTTTATATTGGTGATTGGATCGATCACCGCACTGTTCATGGGATTATTAGGCTTGGTGCAAAACGATATTAAACGTGTTGTGGCTTATTCCACTTTATCGCAGTTAGGTTATATGACTGTTGCTCTAGGAGCCTCAGCCTATGCAGCGGGAATGTTCCACTTGGTAACGCATGCGTTTTTCAAGGCATTGTTATTCCTTGGTGCCGGTGCAGTGATTATTGTCATGCATCATGAACAAGATATGAGAAAGATGGGCGGCTTATATAAAGTAATGCCAATCACCTGGATCACTTGTTTATTTGGAACACTCGCATTGATTGGTTTTCCCGGCACGTCTGGTTTCTTTTCTAAAGATGCCATTATCGAAGCGGTTCACCACTCTACATTAGCAGGGTCTGGTTTCGCATATTTCTCAGTTATGGCCGGTGTGTTTATAACAGCCTTGTATAGTTTCCGATTATTTTTTATGACCTTCCACGGCAAGCAAAGGATGGATATTGATACATGGAAGCATTTGCATGAAGCACCTGCTGTTGTGACCGTGCCGTTAATTGTTTTAGCTATTCCTTCGGTAATATTAGGCGCTTTCTTAATCGAGCCAATGTTATTCGGTGATTATTTTGGTGACGCAATTTATGTTGCGAGTACCGGTGACCATGACGTTCTTGCTCAGATGGGTGAAGGCTATCATGGCATTGGCGGCTTTTTATTACACTCCATTCAGCATCCACTAGTCCTTATTTTGATGTCTTCAGGTATCTTTGTCGCTTGGCTATGTTATATCAAGTTCCCGGATGTCCCTGGAAAAGTCGTGAATAAAATAGGTCCTGTGCACAAATTACTGGTCAATAAATACGGTTTTGATGACTTCAATCAACTTGTATTCGCAAAAGGCTCGACAGGAATTGGTCAATTACTTTGGCGAATAGGTGATATCAATATTATTGATGGTTTTTTTGTCAATGGCACGGCGAGAAGTGTACGAATCTTTTCAAGTATTGTTCGTCATGTACAGTCTGGCTATCTTTATCATTACGCCTTTTCGATTATCATCGGCTTGCTTGTGCTGTTAGCTATATTTGTACATGGTGTTTTGGGTTGATACACAGAGCTTGAATAAAAAAATAGAAGAACTATAGAAAAATAAATTTAAACAATGACATTAAATAGTTTACCCATTTTAAGCATCCTTATCTGGACTCCGATTATCGGTGGTATCTGGGCATTGATTGCGGGCGATCGACAGGAACAAACAGTTAAGTATTTTTCATTCGCAGTCTCCGTCATTACCTTTATATTTTCTGTCATTCTATATTGTCAGTTCGATCCTTCTTATGCAGGCATGCAATTTATTGAAGAATCAGATTGGATAAAAGCCTTTGATATTAAATATCACTTAGGCGTGGATGGGATTGCCCTACCATTAATAATGCTCACTAGTTTTACCACTATTCTCGTAATATTGGCGGCATGGGATGTGATTGAAAAACACATCTCTTATTATATGTGTGCCTTCTTGATATTGACTGGCTTAATGAACGGCGTCTTTGTCGCGCTCGATGCCATTTTGTTTTATGTCTACTGGGAAGCGATGTTAATACCGATGTTCTTGATCATTGGTATTTGGGGTGGGCCAAACAGGGTCTATGCCACAATCAAGTTTTTCCTATATACCTTCCTCGGCTCGGTATTCATGTTGGTGGCTTTTCTCTATCTATACTCTCAAGCAAATAGTTTTAATATTGAAGCCTTACATGATGTACCACTGACGTTAACGGCTCAGAAATATATTTTTGTGGCATTCTTTTTAGCGTTTGCGGTGAAGATTCCAATGTGGCCAGTGCATACATGGTTACCAGATGCACACGTAGAAGCACCAACCGGCGGTTCTGTGATCTTGGCAGCGATTATGTTGAAGATGGGTGGTTATGGTTTTCTGAGGTTCAGTTTGCCAATCACACCAGACGCGAGTCTTTTCTTTGATGATATGATGATTGTTCTTTCACTCATTGCCATAGTCTATATCGGCTTTGTTGCACTGGTTCAGGAAGATATGAAGAAACTGATTGCCTATTCTTCTATATCGCATATGGGATTTGTGACACTCGGGTTCTTTATACCTTTTAGTATTGTTGCCGCAAGCGGGTCATCATCAGGCGCTATCATGGGTATGGAAGGCGCAATGATGCAGATGATTTCGCATGGTTTTATCTCAGCAGCAATGTTCTTGTGTGTTGGTGTTATGTATGACCGCATGCATAGTCGAATGATTAAAGACTATGGTGGTGTGGTAAATAGCATGCCGTACTTTGCTGCCTTTATGATGTTGTTTGCGATGGCAAATGCTGGCTTACCAGGGACATCGGGATTTGTTGGCGAATTTCTAGTTATCCTAAGTAGCTTCGAGGCCAGTTTCTGGATCGCGTTTACTGCAGCAATGACATTAATTTTAGGCGCCGCTTATACCTTATGGATGTATAAACGCGTTGTCTTTGGTGACGTTACTAAAGAATCTGTTGCCGAATTAAAAGATATTAACGGACGAGAAGCGTTCATTCTCTTCCTCTTGGCTGTAGTTGTTTTAACATTCGGTATTTGGCCTGCACCAATATTCGAAGTCATGCATGTGACAGTAGAACAACTGATCGAGCATGTACTCCAATCAAAGATTCTATAAATGGTGAATTATGAATGCTGACTTAATCATTGCACTACCAGAGATAACGCTACTTACATTGGCGTGTTTGGTATTGCTAGTGGATGCATTTAGTAAAGATCCATTACATCTGTTGACGTACTGGACTACTCAAGCAAGTTTGTTAGCTGTCCTGACGTTAGTATTGTATTACTTCCCAGACAATGCACAGATTGCTTTTAATGGTAGTTTTGTCAGTGATTCCATGAGCGCCATTCTTAAAGCATTTATGTGTGGTATTACCTTTGTGGTATTTCTCTATTCGCATGAATATCTAAAAGAACACAAATCCCTAAAAGGTGAATACTTCGTGCTTGGCCTGTTTGCAGTACTCGGCATGATGATTATGGCATCGGCCTATAGCTTATTATCTGTCTACCTTGGTCTTGAACTCTTATCGCTTTCTCTCTATGCCATGGTTGCCATGCAACGTGACTCAAAGACTGCTCCTGAAGCGGCTATGAAATATTTTGTTTTGGGTGCAATAGCATCAGGTATGTTGCTGTACGGTATTTCAATGATCTATGGTCTAACAGGCTCTCTGGATTTACTTACCATTGCTGAAAGAATTAATGTTGACGATACAAATCATATGTATCTGGTTTATGGCATGATATTTTTGATTATTGGTATTGCATTTAAACTAGGTGCTGCACCGTTTCATATGTGGGTACCGGACGTTTATCAGGGTGCTCCTACATCGGTGACCTTGTTTATCAGTACCGCACCTAAACTGGCGGCATTTGCTATGGCGATGCGCGTACTGGTTGATGGTTTAATGCCATTAGTTAGCGATTGGCAATCAATCCTGATGATTTTAGCTGTGCTCTCCATGGCTACAGGAAATATTATTGCTATCGCGCAAACCAACATGAAACGCATGTTGGCTTATTCAACTATCGCCCATGTTGGGTTCTTATTTCTGGGGCTGATTGCCGGAACAACATCGGGTTTTTCTGGCTCAATGTTTTATATCATCAGTTATGCATTAATGAGTATGGGTGCGTTCGGCATGATAATCCTGCTTGGCCGTAATGGTTTCGAAGCAGATATGCTTGACGATTTTAAGGGCTTGTCAGAAAGAAGTCCCTGGTTTGCCTTTGTAATGTTGTGCATCATGTTTTCAATGGCAGGGGTTCCTCCCTTCCTGGGTTTTTGGTCAAAATGGTTTGTATTAAAAGAACTCGTTGCATCAGGTTTTGTTGAGCTGGCAGCTATAGCCGTTTTATTTTCAATAATCGGTGCTTATTATTATCTTCGTATTATTAAATTAATGTATTTTGATAAACCAGATTCAATGACAGCGATTAAGTCATCAAAACAAATGCGCTTTGTTTTGAGTGTTAATGGTATTGCTATTCTTGCATTGGGGTTAGCGCCTAATGTATTGATGAGTCTTTGTTTGGTGGCATTAGCAGGGTAAACGTTCTTGTCATTCCTGCGTAGGCAGGAATCCAGTCTTAATAATTACATTATTCTTTATTTTTAAATTGGTTTCGCCTACTACGGCGAGTCCGCTGCTCCTTCGCATCCATGCGATCGCAGCATAAGTACGTCCATGTACAAAACTTTTTATTGCTTGCCCAAGATATAAGTAATCAAAGACGACATACACGGATGTATTAGTGTCGCGAGAGGACAGGAGTCCGAAGCGATTAAGGGCACCCTAATGTCCTGTCCTGCGGATACCCTCAGCATTCTTCTATTTCAATGGCACGCGCATACGGACTCCTCGACTCTGTCTCCTGATTCGTTCTACCTCCTGCGTCCATGCAGTCGTGTCCTAATGCGCTCTCGCAACACACCCCTCAAGGGGGTACCGAGGTCCATGTTGCTCAACCATTGAAATACAAGAATGCCTCGGCAAGTCATAAGGGTATTGATTAAACCTACACCATTTGAAGTATGTTAAGAGAGCGTAAAATTCATCCTTTTCGTTAAATTGAGTCAATACCAAATGATATTAACCACGTCTGCTTTTAGTGATGGGTTAAAATGTTAATATTCAGCTACCGACCCAAAGCGGACATTATCGTTATAAAATAAAGTACATTTAAATTTTATATAGAATGCTTCATTCAGAACATTGACTAACTTTATTGATAAGTTGCTTACTAATGCCATGTTCTTGATTGTGTTCTTGTAAGAATTTTGCTTCGATTGTATAAGCCAGTGCTTCCAGCTCGTTTTTACATTCAGAATCATCATCAAGATTTTCTTGATACTGCAAATAATGTACTAACTCATGTAGTAGAATGCCTCGACCCACTTCAGTTTTCAAATCAACCGAATCAAGTAAGTAAATTGCTTCTTCATTAAAATTATATAGCCCGAGAATATTTAAATTCGATGCGTTAACACTAGCAGGAAGTTTTCCTCCAAATGCAACTTGGGCAATTATTTGTGGGTTAACAAAATTTAATTTCGGCAATTGTTCTATTTTATATTCGAATGATGAATGTTCATTAATCCAATCAAGCAACCCATGCATCAATTGCTCAGAGGTAGAAAATATGCTTGTTTGTAAATCAATACGAGGATAAGTTTGTACTTGTTCTAAACTGTTATTTAATGTTACCTCATCTACAATACCAGTATTATCTGCGATAACATTTTGAGAGAGTATACTTGCAGTGAGTATCAATATTGTAATGACATTTGCAGAAGAGGGATCTTTAACGCGCTTTATTCCTTCTAAAAAATCAGCGCGTCTATCTTCCTTAATAATGTAATCGTTATTTTTAGCAAAATTAACTAAAGCTAGATAAGCTACAGGATGTTTGTATTCAAGGCCGCGTTCATAGATAAGAGATCGTTGTCCATTTAAAATACAGGGATGAACCATAAATCTTTTCTTAATCTCATCGATGCTGTTTTTTCTTTTTTTCATATATGTAGTAACAAATGAATATTTATATAGCAGGTTAATTAAATTGTCATCGATGAAATATGAGGAATATTTTTTAGATTAGCATTAGAGATTAAATACTGAACAGTAATTACCTATAATTTAATACTAGTGAAGACCAAACTCTTTGCCGTTTAGCCTTCCATCCTCAACAAGCGTACATGCTGCTGAAAGCGATGGATGATGATATTTGTTTGGTTCCTGTTTCATGATTTCAATGGCGTCTTTAAATGAAAGCGCTTGCCGGTATGGACGAACGCCCGCAATTGCTTCTAGAGAATCAGCAACTGCAACAATCGAAACTTCGATTGGAATACTAGAGCCTATCAACCCATAAGGGTAACCCGAACCATCCTGATGTTCATGGTGTAACAATACTATATTTTTTATTTTTTCATCGAAGTCAACTTCACCAAGAATTTCATAGCCAACAACAGGGTGCCGCTTTATAAATTCCCATTCGAATGTTTCTAATGTAGAAGGTTTTGTTAAAATTTCGGTTGGTACAGAAATTTTTCCAATATCATGAATACTGGCACCGAGTTGAATCATATCTATAGACTCCTGATTCAAACCTAACAATTTGGCGATCTCAGTAGAGATTGCTGCAGTACGGCTCATATGCCCAACTGTATAGGGATCTCTTTTTTCAATAGTGGAAGTTAATGCAAATGCTGTTTTTTGTAATGCTATAATAATATTATTATTTACATTAACTGTAGGAGTGTTGTCTATGAATTCTGCTAGTCGGTATGTGACATTATCAATATTGATAATTAACGGGGATACTGTCGTATATTTAGTATTAGATTCCTTAGTAAGCAAACGTAACTTGTAACGTCCTGGGTTATTTTCACGGATTCGCTTTAATACCATCTCCTGATCTTGTTTTAAAATTAAATTAGTTACACTTTTCTTATATAATTCATTCCGAGTATAACCGACCATATCTAAGAAAGATTCGTTAGCCGCAACAACTTTACCATCGACAGATACAACAAATGCTCCTATGACAAAGGGCAGACTATTAGCCATAGCTTCCACGCCACCCTGTCTAAAAACGCTCTCCATAAATATATTAAATACATCTTTATACTTGCTATCAATAGATTTAAGTGATGAGCTCATTTGTGAATGTATATCCTTATAATTATTCAAGTCATGTATGTCAGGAGTGTGCATAGTGTTTCTAATATAAAGACTAGTGTAGAAGATCTTTATTGTGAATTAATTTCAATATATCCAGTGTTGAAATTATACCGTTACATTCTTTTCCATTAATTTCTATATCATTAACTAAAATATGATGAACATGATTATTTAACATTAGTGTAATGACATCATTGATACTTGCACCCTTAGAAACACTTAATAACTTATGACTACATATTTCCCATGCATGGGTTGCTTTCGTATTTTTCTGTTCTTTTTCTGCGATTAAAATATTAGCTTCTGTTATTACGCCAAATATTTTCTTATCATCATCTACCACTACTACGCAGGAATGGTTCAGCCAATCATTATTGTTTTTTATCTTTTCAATTGAGTCATTGAAGTCGGAGTATTTTATTGCGTTGGCTATATCAGAAGCGTAAATGTTATCCATGATATTTGTCCGTCCATGTGTAACTCAGATTTTACATTTTAGGTAATGTAAAAAAACATTGTTAAGTCCTTCAAAGTTCAAGGAATGACAGTTAACAACTACTGAATTTAAAAAATTCACAATTTGCTAGGATAAGTATAGTTCTTTATTGAAAATTAACAGAATTATTATTTAAAGTTCTGATATATAACAACTTATTATGCTACATAATTTTGATTATATTTAAGCTATAGAGCTCTATATTGCCTTTGCATCAACATGTAAAGTTGTCATAAGTGCGATTAATGCTTTTGCAAAATGATACCCTTAGAGAATACATGAAATACCGCTTATGGCCGAATGCAGAGTTTTAATTTTAACGCTCCAAAGCGGAAGTTAAATATCTATTAATATGAAATGAAATAAATAGGGGTAGACCGCGATTTTCCTACGATGCCAAAAATAATTCTAGAATCTGTGCTTACTTGCCCTGAATGTGATCACTGTAAGTAGGAAACTATGCCTACTGATTCATGTTTGTATTTTTATGAGTGTGAATAGTGTCATTCGTTGCTTAAGCCACAAGCTGGGGGTTGTTGTGTGTTTTGTTCTTATGGGACTGTTAAATGCCCACCGATTCAAGAAGGGGGAAAGTCTTGTTGTAAATGGTAATTAGTATTCAGCAAGAATAATGTTAATCGCTTCTTGCATGTGTTCTGTCCAGAGTGCTTCAAGTCCTGATGTGAATTCTGGGTCATGTTTCTTTACGGTTTCGCAAAGACTATCTAACCATAAATTATAAAGTTCTGGTTTTATATTGAGGTTATCTTCCTTGTGAGTCTTGGCCACCATTGCCAATGTATTTTGTGTTCTTTTGTCTTCCAATGGAAAACGTATCATGCTGGTGACGGTTGCCTTTAATAATTTCTTTTGTTTATAAAATCAGTATTGGCAAAGAGTGGTGGGATTTCATCTGAAATAGATAGAAAGAGATCATAAAATGTATCGTAAAACCCATCTGTCTTTACACAGCGGTTGTAACTTTCTTTTACAATTTCGTATGTTTCTGTGCTCATTATATGGTTATTGCGTATAGGGGAAGGGTGCGTTAAATAGTGATGTGATCACTGATTACTGCGTGATCGAATGACTTCGGCCGGTATTCCTAATTGAAATATCAGATATTCTTTAAAGTCGGCTTCGTATGCTTGTTCATCAATACTTTCTTTCATACAAGTTAGCCATTGATCACGTTCATCTGTACCTATTGATAGATGTTGGTGTACAGAAGGGATGCTGATGGGGCCGTATTTTTCTTGATATCGTTTAGGGCCACCTAGCCAACCGCAGAGGAATCTTGCGAGTTTGTCGATTGATATTTCTATATCGTCGGGGTGCATATTATAGATGGTGCTAAACCGAGGGTCGCTTCCCATACGGTCGTAAAAATTATCGACCAGTTTTCTTATGCCTTCTTCTCCTCCTGCTGCCTGAAAAGAGGTGTCTCCTGTGCCATAGCTCATATTATTTTCTTTACTCATTATTCAGTTCTTCACTTTTCCTAATTATTGTTGTTTATAAGCTAATGCTAGTTATTAGACTCTGTGCTTTGTTTTTCAGCAATAGCGGCTTCACTTGATGCCATCCAATAGCCAACCGCCATAAAGAGACTGCCACCGATAATATTTCCTATCGTGACCCACAACAGGTTATAGAACATGCCTGCAAGGGAAATGGTGTCCGGGTGTTCAGATAACAGAGAGATACTTAGCAACGTCATATTAGCAACACTGTGTTCAAATCCACTAGCTATAAAGGCAAGCAGACACCAAAAGATGGCGATACATTTTGCAACTTCATTTTTGAGTCTGGCTGCCATCCATAAGGCGAGACATACCAGCCAATTACATAGAACGGCTCTTGCAATAAGCTCAATCACTGGAGAATTCATTTTGTATTCGGCCACTTTATGTAGCAGGCCAATACCGCCGTGAAGTAATTCACCACCGCCACCGGCAACAAACAATACGGCAAGCAACACAGAGCCAATAAGGTTTCCAATCCAAGCTGCAGTCCATACCTTGCTTAGATCTAGTAGGCTGGTCTGTTTCTTTAACCAACCGAGTACCATATACATGGTATGTCCGGTAAAGAGTTCGGAACCCGCAAATACTACTAATGTAAGGGCGATACCGAAGGTCGCTCCCATTATCAATTTTTGAAAAGCTGGTGGAACTTGTCCAGCGACACTGAATATCAAGATAATCCCTAGGCCAACATAGGCACCGGCCATCATTGCACCCACTAGAAAGGCCAATGGTGAATGTTTGAGTACTCTTGTCTTTTGAACTGCAACACCTGAAAAATAATCGATAGTTTCTGAATACATTAAATCTTCACCATGGTTGTGATTTCAAAAATATGTTTTGACATATTAAAAGTTGCATATAAGATATAACAATAAATTATTCTTGGCAATATGGAGAACTGAAAATGCAGGAAATCGCTTGGACTATTACTTTGGTGTTGATGTTGGTCATTATCGCTACCTTTGTATTCGTTGTTCTAAACTCGGGGCAGGTAGCTGAATATGAACCTGTAAAGAAACGTTTTTATTCGGTACGTACTGGTTTGTTCTGGGTGCTTGCCGTTGGCTTTGTTGTCGTAATGTTAAGTTCATATCAAGGTATGCCATATGCTGCTCAGCATAGGTCTGAAAATCCTATTGGTACTCAGGTTATCGATGTTGAAGGTTTTCAGTGGTACTGGAAGTTAAGTAGTAATGAAGTAAAGGCAAACCAACCAGTTGTTTTTAACGTCACCAGTGGTGATGCAAATCATGGTTTTGCAATCTATGACGAATCATTAACGTTGCTGGCACAAACACAAGCGATGCCGGGTTATATCAATAAGCTTGAGTATGTATTCAAGGAGCCAGGTACTTATAAGATTCTTTGCTTAGAATATTGCGGTATGGCACACCATTCTATGGTGTCAGCTATAGAAGTCGTAGCAGAATAAAATCAGGAGAATAATATGTCGTCATCAATTTCTGTAATTCATCCGAACTTAAGTGCAGGTGCTAGAAAGACGCTTTTAACTTATCTAGCAATCAGTGCCGTAGTATTTTTACTCATGATGGTATTTGGTGCGAGTATGCGCTATGAGCAAAGCGAGTGGCTAGGTATGGGGCCGCAGTATTTTTATCAGATCATGACCGCGCATGGTATCGGTATGATTGGTATAGTTGGCTTGGCTGCCAGTGCGGTAATGTGGTTTTTTCTGTCTCGTCACGTTCAGTTAAGTACGCCAATATTAGTTGCTAATCTGGTTTTCTTTTTGATTGGTGTTGTATTAATACTGGGTGCAATATTTATCGGTGGATTTGCAGCAGCCTGGACATTTCTTTATCCGTTACCTGCGATGGGCAAAGGAGTATGGGGAAATCATGCCGCTGCCAGTTATTTAGTTGGCCTTTTGCTGATAGGCGTAGGCTTTCTACTGCTCTATCTGGATACTGCACGCGGTATTATGAAGAAATATGGAAATCTCGGAAAAGCACTGGGGTGGCCACAATTGTTCTTTAATAGTCAGGATGAAGCACCGCCATCGGCTGTTATTGCAAGTACCATGGTATTGATCGTCAATATTGCCGGTATAGCTGCAGGTGCAGTTGTGCTTGTACTAAGCTTGGTCAATCTTTATATGCCGTCATATGAACTGGATCCTTTATTAGTAAAGAATCTGATATATTTTTTCGGACATGTATTTATTAACGCTGCTATTTATCAGGCAGTCATCGCCGTGTATGAAATTTTACCGCTCTACACCAATCGGCCGTGGAAACCGACTAAGGTTTTTATATTGTCGTGGACCTTATCAACCTTGATGGTGATGTCGGTATACCCTCATCATTTATTAATGGATTTCGCTATGCCTAAATGGGCACTCATCATGGGACAAATTATTTCTTATATGAGTGGTTTCCCGGTATTGGTTGTCACGGCGATTGGTGCTTTGACCCTAATCTATCGTTCCGGGATTAAATGGGACGTGACATCACGTTTATTAATCTTATCTATGCTTGGTTGGGCTTGTGGTGTTATTCCGGCAATAGTTGATGGCACGATTAGCGTTAATAATGTTATGCATAATACCTTATGGGTACCGGGTCATTTTCATATCTATCTTTTATTAGGTTTATTGCCGATGCTATTTGGATTTATGTATTACCTCGTTCAGAGTAATGGTAATAAAGTCGGTGCTGTCGATGATGTTGCATTTTGGTTTTATCTAGTAGGTGGGATGGGTTTTGTCACCATGTTTTTACTGAGCGGTAAAGAAAGTATTCCACGTCGCTGGGCGGCGCATTTAAGTGAGTGGGTGCCTTATGATCGAATTGCATCTGTTTTTGCAACGTTAGTTGTTATTGGTGCACTAGTTTTTGCCTATCGCTTTTTGACTCGACTAAGCCGGATAAATATCGCTACATCGTGAATCGATACAGCCTTATTAGCACTACACTAGTTTTAATAATCTCTGCTGCCGTCTGGTGGCAGGGAACCAGTGGCTTTAAGGCTTTTACTAGCGAGGCGGCAAGAAGGATTGATGTTTTAGAATACCCGAGAAAGCTATCAGGACTAGATTTTGAGAATCAGACCTTTGAAAATATTAATTTTTCAGATTATAAAGGCAAGGTAGTTCTACTAGATTTCATCTATACCAGTTGTCCCGATATATGCTATGCCCTAGGTTTTTCTTTTAAATCAATCAAGGCAGAACTTGAAGAAGCAGGACTGCAAGAACAAATACAGATAGTTAATATTACTTTTAATCTTGAACAAGATACACCGGAAAGATTAAGCGCATATGTGCAACGTTATACGTCCGACCATGATATGTGGCACGGTCTTCGATTAAAAGATCCCGGTCAGTTAAAACAACTTTTGTCAGACTTTGGCGTTGTTGTCATTCCTAATGAACATGGTGGCTTTGACCATAATGCAGCAATTCATATACTGGATAAAGAAGGTCGTCTGGTGGGTATTCACGATTATCAGTCTCAACAACAGATCGTTGCCCAGATACGTGAGCAAATTAGTGCAACTGTGTTATGAGCCGCTCTATCTTGTTTTTCGTGTTGTTTTTATACCTGTTAAGTTATTCAATCATTGGTCAATGGTTTGAAGTCTCTATGGTAAGGCATGTATTAATTCAGATACCCTGTCTTGTTCTGGCGGGATACTTGTTTGGCCGTAAATCCCTTATTAATAATCGGTTTCTTATTTTAATAAACGATAAAGGCCTTGCCGGTATATTGATGTGTATTTTTATCGGTGGCTATTGGATGTTGCCACGTGCACTGGATGCGGCATTGGCAGGATCAAATATGGCATTGGTTAAATATATTTCATTACCATTTTTTGTAGGAATACCACTGGCAATTAGTTGGCAAAGAATTCACCCCATTGCCAGAGCAGTAATCAAGATTGAATTCCTGACGATGTTGTTTCGTTTAGGTTGGCTCTATCTGGTTTCTCCAAATAGGCTGTGTAATTTTTACCAATTAAATGAACAAATAATTCTAGGTAAGTGTTTTCTTATTATTGCTACATCGCTTTCGTTGTACTGGATTTTGCAATTGTTTGCAGAGGATTATCGAGAACAGGAAACGCTGAAAAAAAATAATCTATATGATCAGGCCAGTAGTTGATTTAATTTAATTTTATTAGTGATGATGTCGTCCAGAGAATATCCATCAAGGACATTTAGAAAAGCCTCGGTTGCCTCATTTAGTACCGACTTAAGGCTGCATGCAGGGACGAAAGGGCACGCAGGTTCTGAACAATTTACTACATCCAGTGTCTGTTCTGTATTACGTATTACTTCGCCAACGCTGAGTGAGTCGGGTTCGTATGCCAACTCAAGACCACCACCACGGCCGCGTTTGGAAATAACATAGCCCAGTTTTACCAGATGGTTGACCACCTTGATTAGATGGTTGCGGGAAATATTAAATGATTCGGCAATATCGGAAATATTGCCTAGTTTTTCGGGTCTTAATGCTAGATACATTAAGACTCGCAGAGAATAATCTGAATAGCGTGTTAGATGCATAGTTATATTTTAGTCTATTAGACTAAATAAAGCATATTAAATGCAACATTAATGTGAGAGGTAAAATCTACACATAGACTATGACTTACCTAATATTTGTCCTACCTGAATAGCGTTCCCAGTAGCCAGATTCTCTAGCCAATTTAATTTATTCTTTTCAAACACAAGTATGACTGTTGAACCCATGTTGAAGTGTCCAAATTCCTGTCCTTGTTCAAGGATTACTGGGTTATCTTTGTATTCTTTAATAATTAATTGACGGGTATAAGGTGGCGTTATCTGTCCTAACCATACGGTTTCCATGCTGCCGACGAAGATGGCACCGACCATAATCTGGGCCATTAGTCCTAAGTCCGTTTCAAAAATAGTAATAAATCGTTCGTTACGCGCAAATAGGTTATCAACGTTTCTAACTGTCGCATTATTTACCGCGAATAAATCACCAGGGACATAGATTGATTTTATCAATTTGCCTCTAACTGGCATGTGTATGCGGTGATAGTCTCTAGGTGATAGATATAAGGTCGTAAACAATCCATCGCTTAGTTTTGCGATGGTGTCTGTATCGTTGGCCAAGAGTGTATCGAGAGTATAGGTTTTCCCCTTGGCTTGTATTATGTTGTTGTTATCCAATTTTCCAATTTGACTAATGGCACCATCTACTGGACTAAGGATACTGCTTTTATTCAAGTTCCATGTTCTTGCAGATTGTTTCAGATGACGTGTAAAGAAATCATTAAACGAAATATAGTCTTCTGCAGTTTCTCTTTCAGCTTGATTCAGCTCGACATTGTATAGATTGACAACTTGATTGATTAACAGGTTTTTCCAGGGCTTAAATTGAATCCTCGTTAGCCAATACATTAGCTTTGATAAACTATGTTGTGGAATAAGGTATTGAGGCCAGACTTTAATACAATCCATTATTCCAGAATTAGATGTTGGTGTTTCAGACATAATTAATGATGGTGATGTGAGTGATCTTCACTGCTATGGTCATGACTAGTTCGGCGTTCTACTTTTGCTTCTATGGTTTGATTGTGTCCATCAGAAAATGAAAAGTTGAGTGTTGCAGTATCGCCGGAGCGTAACGGCTTATCTGGATCAAATAACATCAGATGCAAATCGCCAGGAGATAACGTAAGAGTATTCTTTGCAGGTATTTCTAATGATTCTTGTTTTTCCATAGAAACCATATCGCCATTTAATACGCTACGGTGGATTTCAACCTTAGAAAAGTTTGGGCTAGAAACGGATATTAGTGTTATTGGTTTATCTGAGGCATTGTGAATATTTGCATATCCTGCAAGGACAGATAGCGTTGGAGGTGCCTCACTAATCCATGCATCAGAAAAACTAACTGCCACATTTTCATTGGTAAATGCAGAGCTGGAAAAAAGTATTTGAAAAATAAATGTAATCAGTAGAAATAAATTAACTTTGTTCATTTATGAAGTTTTTTATTGTAGTGAACTGTTGGATGATTTTGTTTTTCTCGTGAGGTGGAGATAGTTTGCCAACCATTCGACCTAAAGGGTCGATTAGAAATATTGAAGCTGAATGATCCACCAGATAGTCTTCAGCTTGATTCTCGTTATTCAAATAATAAGCAACGCCGATTTGGCCTGTGAGGCTAGTTATCATTTCATTAGTACCACCGAGACCAATAAAATCGGGATTGAAATAACTGACATACTGGGACAGTATTTCTGGTGTATCGCGTTCCGGATCGACTGATGCAAATATAAGCTGTAGATCATTATTATCGCCGACAAGCTCTTTATAGGAGTCGGCCATCACAGACATTGTCACTGGACAGACATCCGGGCAATGGCTGTAACCAAAAAAAATGAAAGACCATTTACCCTTTATCTGGTTTAAACCAAAACCATTCCCATCTTGATCAAGAACAGAAAACTCATTTATTTGTTTTGGGTTTGGCCAAAACAAGCCCTCTATATTGGAAACAGCTTGCTGAGACTGTTGTGATTGTTTTACTGAAATATAGAATCCTGCACTGGTCGCTAACATGGCGAGAATGGCCATTGCCGGGATTAAAAATTTGCTATTGCTGAGTTTATTTAACATTGCAGTATTATACCTGAACTAGACAATGGGTTGATGTTCTTAAAAGACCTGCTTTTTGTGAATTACTGCGAAAATTTTAAAGAAAATGAAATAGAACCCGTTATATTCACTATGAATTCATGGTGATTAAGCTAGATGATGTCAATTTATTAATATTTGGCTCATCTAACGTTTCAATTTTGACCGTATAAGAGCTTGATACGTTCAAATTTGATATATGTGATTATCCTGCTAAATCAATGATTTATTGAACTAAATATTTAATAAATAAGGTTAAGTGTGGCATCATTGGTCTTACTAAGACGCACCACGGTAACAAATACGGAATGCAATAATCAGGGGTTATGCAATGAGAGTTAATATGAAGGCAATTTCAATTTCGATTTTATCGATATTTTTATCATTTCCTAATGTTGTTTTGGCAGCGGGCGATGCACACTTGCAGGATTTTACTGCTCATTGGGCAGGCATCGTTTGCCTTGTCGTTTTTGTTCTCGCCTATAGTCTGGTTGTTTTTGAAGACCAACTTCATATGCGAAAGTCTAAACCGGTGATGGTTGCTGCGGGTATTATCTGGATGTTTGTTGCCATTGTTTATACACAAAGTGGTGATCAACATACGGCTGAAATTATGATTCGTCATAACCTGCTTGAATTCGGTGAATTATTTCTGTTTTTACTTGCTGCGATGACCTATATCAATACCATGGCGGAACGTAATGTATTTGATGCCTTACGTGCTTGGCTGGTATCACAAGGATTCTCATTAAGAACTATTTTCTGGATAACTGGCGTTATATCTTTTCTTTTATCTCCTATAGCTGACAACCTTACTACGGCATTATTGATGTCGACCGTGGTGATGGCAGTAGGGGGTACTAATACAAAATTTATTGCAATTGCCTGTATCAATATTGTGGTAGCTGCTAATGCAGGCGGTGCATTTAGCCCGTTTGGCGATATAACTACCTTAATGGTCTGGCAAAAAGGTGTTATTCCTTTCGCAACTTTCTTTGCCTTAGTAATTCCTTCAGTGGTCAACTGGATAATACCTGCAGTGATCATGTCAATGTTTGTTGCTAAAGATAGGCCAGATGCGATTGATGAAAAGGTTGAATTAAAAGAGGGTGCTTTTATTGTTGTTGGTATGTTCATCATGACTATCAGCATGGCGGTTAGTGCACATAATTTCCTACATTTACCACCGGTCATAGGCATGATGACGGGATTGGGTTTACTCAAACTGTTTGGTTATTATCTGAAGATGAAGAATATGCGTGCTCTAAAACAGAAAAAACAAGCGTATGAATACACTCCTGGTGCCGGTGCATTAGATGCAGAATCAATTAGTGCGAGCGATCATACTGAAGAAGAAACCTATGATATCTTTGGGATATTGGCAAAGGCCGAGTGGGATACGCTGATGTTTTTCTATGGTGTTATTTTATGTGTCGGTGGTCTGGGTACCATGGGTTATCTTGCTGCACTCTCTCAGTTTATGTATATCGATCTGGGACCAACAACGGCCAACGTACTAGTTGGTATCGTGTCAGCCATCATTGATAATATTCCGGTAATGTTTGCGGTGTTAACTATGATGCCGGAGATGGATTCAGCGCAATGGTTGTTAGTGACATTAACTGCAGGTGTAGGTGGCTCATTACTCTCTGTTGGTTCTGCTGCGGGCGTTGCGGTAATGGGACAAGCTAGAGGCATATATACCTTTTTTGCCCATCTTAAATGGACTTGGGCAATTGCATTAGGTTATGCCGCTAGCATTTGGGTACACTTCTTGGTTAATGGCCGTTTTATAGGTGTGCCAGTTTAATAATTAATAGCGTTTTCAATTAATTAAAAAGTCGAATGTCTTCTGGCATTCGACTTTTTTTATGTCTGAGTATTAATGTAAGAATCCAATGATCCATTTGGATTAGTTCTTAGAGAGTAGTGATTACCTGCAAAAAAATCCCCAATTGAGGTAATAGACCTAGTCTAAATAGATGGTTATATTATTGACACAACAAGGATGTTGCTTGTGATTAAAGCTTAGTCTCTGATTGCTCGAATCTGACGGATACGGTCACGGAAGAATGAGCGCTAAGGATGGCGCAACCAACTATATCTTTTTACCGCAAACGCATCTATTTGTAGTTCTCTGCATTGAACCATTTTATAGCATCTTCAAGACCTTCAATTCCGGGTCTTGATTGATAGTCTAATTTATCTTTTGCCTTATTACTGGAAAAAAACATAATTTTTTTAGACATTTTGACACTCTCTACAGTGGCTCTAGGTTCATTATGAGTAATGCTGGCAATACGTTCCATTAGCCAGGCAATAGGCAAAACTAAATTATGGGGTAAGCTGATAGAAGGCGGCTTCATTCCTTGATTGATACAAATATATTTCAATATCTGTGCTAACGACATATTGTCGCCACCAAGAATATAACGTTCACCAATGGTTCCTTTTTCCAATGCAAGTAAATGTCCATTCGCAACATCATCAACATGCACAATATTTAAACCCGTTTCGACATAGGCCGGCATGCGATTACGAATTGTATCAAGGACGATTCTCCCTGTAGGTGTAGGTTTGATATCGCGTGGCCCGACTGGCGTTGAAGGATTAACAATAACAACTGGGCTGGCCATATCTTTAACTAGTTTATGTACTTCTTGCTCAGCCAGGTATTTTGAACGCTTATAATGGCCAATCATATCTTCAAGTGTTACCGGCGTAGTCTCATCAGAAGGAGTGCCATCTTTATTAATGCCCAAGGTTGCGACACTACTGGTATAGACAATTTTATCAACACGGGCTTTAGTAGCAGCGATAATTAAATCGCGTGTCCCGTCTACATTTGTGGCATACATAGGAGCTGGATCAGGCAGCCATAAGCGGTAGTCTGCAGCAATATGAAACAAAGTATCACATCCTGTGACAGCACTTTGTAAAGAATTAGAATCTCGTAGATCACCTTCAATAACTTCCAGGTCAATGCCATCAAAGTTACGTCTATCCGAACCTGGCCTGACCAATGCACGTACTTCGTGTCCGTTTTTAATGAGTAGTCGTAAGACGGAAGATCCTACAAATCCATTCGCGCCAGTTATTAATGTTTTCATATAGAACAGTTATCGATTTCAATCACGGTTTAACAATCTAGGACTCATTGAATTTAGCCATATTAATAGTGCAGGTAGTACTAGTAATGTAGAGATCATCATTGAGGCTAGCCCTAATGATAATAGTAATCCCATGCTTGCAGTACCTTGATGCGACGAAAAGGCCAAGTTCCCGATGCTACAGATAGTTGTCAATGAACTAACAATAACGCCACGAGAAGAACTAGTCATAAAAATATTTCTTTTAGTTTGCTGTTCCTGACGAAACCGGTCGGCAATATGAATGCCACTGTCGACACCAATACCTAGTAGCAAAGGTAGGCCAATAATGTTTGCAAAATTGAGTGGGATGTTAAATAACAGCATAAAGCCAAAGGTAAACGTGCCACCAATTAAAACAGATAGTAATATGATTAATGCATCTATTTTAATTTTCATTAACAAAATTAATAATATTGATATAGCAATAAATGCATAAGTAAATGCTGATTTGAACGCGGTTATAACAGCATCACCTGCTTCAATACTAATTACCGGGGAACCGATAACATTGTTATTAAATGCTTGTAGTTGTTTTACAAATCTTTTCATTGCAGCATTATTATTAAGGTTCTCAACAGGTAAAACTTGTAATTTGTAATGATTATCACTGACCCAACGATCATGGATTTCAGCAGGGATATTGTTTGAACCTACTTCCTCGGCATTGAGGGCATCAGCTAAAGATCGCATCCTGCCAGGGAAACTATTCAACAATTGTTGTTCCACCAATTTAATTTCTTCGTTATTTTTAGACGTATTTAATTTTAGTAATAAATTATGCAGGTTGTTTTTTAGAGACAACAGCTCTTCATTTGCCGTATCTGCTGACATGGACTCAAGCTTTTTGATTAATTTTTTTATTGTATCAAGTCGTTCGTCATTATTAATTCCAGAGATTGTGCCAGATGATGTGAGCGTTCCTAATAATAAATTCATGTCATCAATAATAAATAATTTATCTTCCTGCTCTTCAGGTATAAAGCTATTTAGAGAAACGACATCATCTACTAATGACAATGATGTAACATCATTTTTAGTTGATTGGATCTCAGCAGAATTTTTGTTAAGTAAAATACCACTCCATGGCGATGTTTTACTGTCTTTTAATAAATCACGATAGGTCTGTACAGATTCATTATCAGGATCTTGAAGATTTAATGTGTTTGTATCGAAACTTATTTTATTATATTGAGAGCTCAGGCCAAGAATAATTATTAATGTGAGTAGTAGTATTTTTTTAGTATGTTTATAAGGAATGTTAATTATTATTTCTAATACAGGGTTGATGTGCTTATTCTGGGTGTCTAGCCTTGGTTTTGAATGAATAAAAGTTAAAAGTGCAGGTAATAATGTAAAAGTAAATATTAAACTGATAAACATGCCACTACCGGCAATCCAGCCTAATTCAGCCACGCCCAGATAATCAGTTGGGATAAAAGAATAAAAACCAATTGCCGTTGTTATCGCACAAAGGATTAATGACTTAAAAATATGGGTTATTGCCATTTGCAATGCATGACTACTATCAGCTATCGAAAGCTTCTCTTCTCGAAAACGCAATAGTAAGTGGATTGCAAAATCAATCCCCAGACCGATATACAGAACGGCGAATGCGACTGAGATAAGATTTAACTCACCAATTGTTGCAGTTGCAAAAGCAGTAGTAGCGATTAAGCCAAATAGTAATGTAGTCAAACATGCAGAGACTAGCGATAGTGAGCCCAGTCCTATGGATAGAATAATCGCAACCAGGATCAAGGAGATTAAAATAGCTTGAATATTCGCTTCAGAGACACTCTTTAATTCTTCATAAGAAAGGACAGTGCCGCCTGTCAACCGGACTTGAATCGAAATATTATTAGCTAATTTTATTGACTCTATAGTTGTTCGGACATGTTCTATTATATCTTCGTCAGGTAATAAAGAATTACTGTTATCTTTAACTTGCAAGACAATGAATTCACGATAAGTATCTTCAATCTCATCGTCAGGATTCATTAATCGTTGCCAGGATACTTGATGGCTTTCATCTTCGAGTGCGTGATTAATTTCAAGTAACAAAGGCTTAATGTTTATATCTTCGCCATCTTGTTTTGCCTGAATTGCATCGTTCAACATATTAAACAAGCCGCGTAGATTCTGGTCTTCTATCAAGGTCCCCAGGAAAGGCTGGATCGTTGCTAATCGATCAGACAGGTCTTGCAATTCATCAAGCTCTAGAAACAGAAAAGCGGACTGACGAAAGTAGGGCAAGATTGCGGGGTAATAGATATCGTTCAAGAACGTCGAATCATTTTTAAACTCGGAATACAATAGCTCTGCTGTGTCACGTGCCTGATCAGGCGTCTTTGCTTCTACAACAACAAGGATATTATCGTTAAATTGTGGAAATAATCTTTCGTACTCAATATCAAGTTGTCGCCAATGCAGATCCTTTGACAGCATGTCAGTGGTACTGGTACTCATATCAAGATTATCTTTGATATAAAATACGGCGGCGATGGTGAGCGCAACAATGCCAATGATTATTGGAACCCGAAATTTCTCAATGAATTGCAACCAGCAAAGTATCATACGTTCGGATGCCGATGTATGGGTTTGATTCATTATTTGTTATCCAGTTTTGACAAGCTAAACGGAGCTTGTCTGATAATCACTAGACTCTAAACACGTATTCTTTTTCATCATCGCGTTCTATATCAGGTGGGTAACTGAGACGTTTGTCATCATAATACTGTCTTCGATGATCGCCTTCAGCTGCAGCATTATATGTGACGTAAAGTACTCTTCGTTGCTCATTCGTCATATTTGGTTCTGAACGGTGTGGTGCAAATGAATCAAAAAAGACAGCATCGCCCGGATTGGTTGTTACTGATACATAATCCAGAGCATCTTCTTCAAGTGGTTTCCATGCTTCGCCTATTAAACCCTTATCGTGATATCCGCTTGCCATTTGTAGACAACCATTTTCAATGGTAGAAGCATCAACACTGACTAAGGCAGTAATATGTAATTTGGAATAACGATCCCAACCGGCTTGTACATCTTGATGCGCTTTAAAACCATCACCGCCAGGCATCTTGAAATTGATTTTGTCTTTAAACAAGATTGCTTCATCATTAAATAGTTGTGATGTAATTTGTTGTATCTCACCACGCATGAAAAGGTCGCTGAAGCCCTGGTGAAAGGGTTCAATATCTTCCATTCGTGACAATATGCGATCTCCTGAGGCCAGTTTACTTTTTTCGAAATACATCATGTATTTACCGGGGACTTCAGGATAATTTGTAACTTCTTCAGTCCATTCAATAATTTCCTGCATTCGCTCAGCGTTATATAAATCTCGTATAACTAGAAATCCTGTGCTGTTGAATTCTTCGATTTGTTCGTTGCTTATTTTCATGATAGATGGTGTTTTAAATTAATAATGTCGCTCTTATAAACCAGTTAGTAATCTATGACAAGTGACAGTAACAATTAACTGTCAGAATAGAGAAAATGACTGTCTTTTAGTAGTTGTGCAATTTCTGATAAAGATGCCAGTCCTTTTTTATAACCGCTTGCCAATGAAGATATCTCTCGAATTTGTTTAGGTTTCAAAATACAGGACAACATAAAATTAAAAATTCTGGGCTGCCCCAGATTGTTGGTGTGTTTCAAAATCGCCTCCGGTATGGCTGTGTCAGCATCATCAGAAATTGTTCGTATCACAAGTAGGTCAAGGTTGTTTTCCGTTGCCGTTTCTGCAATCGCTGCGCTTTCCATATCCACGGCCAAGGCCCCTGTGTTTTGTGATAGATGTTGCTTGTCCGCTATGGACGCACAAATTTCTTTACATGATGCAATATCACCACTAAAGATATTAGGTTCTGACGGAAGAAAATGTTCCGATACTCGGCTTAGCCAATCCTCGGATACCGAATAACGATTCTCCCCATTAATAATGGAACTAGCCAGAATAACATCGCCTGACTTTAAAGAATTATCAATTGCTCCCGCGACTCCCCAACTTATCAAGGCATCTACTTTTAAAGCGACTAGTTTTTTTGCAGCAAAGAGAGCGGATTCATGACCAATACCAGACAGACATAAAAAAACATCTTGCTGTATTTCGATAGGCAGACCAGCTTTTAATTTTTTACTAGAAAGACACTTTGCCTCTGCAGGTAAAGCTGCAATGATGCCAATTCTGCTCAAGACTTAATGTAGGGCGTGTCTAAAAATAGTGGTTTTTTCGTGAGTGCAAGGGTGCTTCGCGCGGAGAACCGGAGTGTATTAACTACACATGAGGATTCGAGCACGAGACAGCCACAGCAATCGTGGAAAAAATGCATTTTTAGGTGTGCCCTGTGAGATTGCGGTAACGGGCTAGTGCCCAAAGCGGAAAATATTTCGTGTAACCATGATATTTTAAATAGAACACACGTGGAAATCCTGGTGCCGTATAACTGTCATCATACCAATGACCATCCGTAGACTGGTTTGCTATGAGATAGTTAATGCCGCGTTTTACAGCATCTGTTTCTGCTTCGCCGACTGCTAATAATGAAAGTAAAGCCCATGCCGTTTGGAAGGCGGTGCTTTTATATGGGCGGTAATGTCTTGGTGGGTAATAACTATCATTACTCTCTCCCCAGCCACCATCTTCATTTTGTATTTCTTGAAAGTACGTAACGGCTTTTCTAATGTATTCCTGTTGAGGATCTTCATCAGTCAGTTCAAGTGCCGTCAGTACCGACCAGGTACCATAGATATAATTTGTTCCCCAACGACCAAACCAGGAACCATCTTCTTCCTGATCCGATTTTAAAAATTTAATGGCATCGCTGATAGTTGTTGCATATTTCTCTTTATCGGCGAGGGACAATAATGCGATTACACGACCGGTTACATCGGCCGTAGGCGGATCGAGTAGGGCGCCATGATCTGCGAAGGGAATGGCATTGAGATAATACTGGGTATTATTCACTTCAAATGATCCAAAACCGCCACCGCTGGATCGCATACCCGCCACCCAAACTGCTGCTCGTTCAATAGCTTCCGTATACTTCTCATTGCCAGTACGATGCATCGCCCAGGCGACCATGGAAGTATCATCCAGATCAGGGTAAAAATAATTACTGTATTGAAACGCCCAGCCTCCACCAGCAAGATGCGGTCTTGGTATGCGCCAATCACCGGGTTCATCGCTTAGCTGTCGATCTTTAAGCCAATCGAGAGCATGTTCAATCTCCGGGGTGATGTTTGCTTCGGTTTCCGTTTCGATCATTGCCTGTCCGGCCAAACATGTGTCCCATACGGGAGATACACATGGTTGAACATACATGCTATTACCGCGTTTGGTTAATAATGCATCAATAGCTTGTCGTGCCAGCTTGCGATCAGGATGCTCTTTCGGATAACCCAAAGCGACCATCGACTCAAACACATTAACCATTGCTGGAAAAATACCACCAATGCCATGTTCTTCATTCATCCGCGCCAGGAACCATTGTTCACATTTACGGATAGAGTATTGGCGTATAAATTTTGGTACTAGTTTTTCTGCCATGCGACCAATATTGTCAAGCAACAGAAAAGCTCTACTAAGCGTTGTGGTTACTTTGAAATAATGTTGCTCATCTTCAGGCGGTGTTATGAATAATTCTCTAATATCAATGCCGCGAGAATTTACAGCTAAGGGTTTCATCGTGCATAAAACAAATAGAGGCACCATTACCGTACGTGACCAATAAGAAACCTTGTCTATATGGAATGGAAACCACTTCGGTAAAATAATCACTTCTGCAGGAATAAAGGGAACCGCTCTCCACGGGACCTGGCCAAATAAAGCCATCGTGATTCGTGTAAATACATTGGCGTGTGACGCGCCGCCATGATTCAAGATCATATTCTTGGCTCGAACCATGTGTTCATCGTGTGGGTCATCGCCTGTGATCTTCAAGGCATAGTAAGCTTTGACTGAACAGCTGATATCAAAATCACCACCGGTATAGAGAGACCAACCACCTTCTTCATTTTGTTGGTCACGTAAATATTGTGCGATCTTTTGTTCGGTTTCATCGTCGATTTCACCGACGAAGTGATTCATTAAAATATATTCAGCAGGGATAGTGCAGTCGGCTTCGAGTTCATAGACCCAATGACCGTCATCGTGTTGTTGCTCAAGTAATTTTTCTTTAGCAGATGATATAGTTTCATCCAGATTATTTATGTTTTTAGATGAGTGAGATTCATCTAATGGATGATTGGTGATATTTTCGTTTCTTGTTTCGAGGTTCATTACTATCGTTTGACAATCCACAGCGATGTTAAATTAGGGCACATAGTGACAATCATTAAAAATTATTAATGTTTGTCGCTACTCTCTTTCCCCTCATTCTTATCAGTGTTTGTCATGCAACGCGCTGATATCAACAGAGTTTCTCATGAATGTCTGCCATAGGCAAACGACGGCCACTGAATCGGAAAAGGGTCTTTAAAGCCCACTCATTGCCAACAAAGAGGCTGGTGAAAAATATCGTCGCTTTGACGCTGCGGCGGCTTATTTTTACTTCTTGACCGGTAGTAAAATTAGGCTTTTGCCGGATCTTTTCAAGCGTTAATACAGCCATTCCCAAAGCCCATAGACAAAAACGACGCAGGCCCTTTTCTTTAGCAGGTATTTTCAGGGTATACAGTAAGGCATTGTGAATATGAGCATGCGCAACACCAAGCAATTCAATCAAGGCCTCATCAAACCCGGCTTCATTTTTGCCAAGTACCTTATGGCGTATATCGACCCCATATTTATTGAAAATATCACGTGGTAACCAGCAAGCCCCGCGTTCATGGTCTTCCCAGATGTCCTTCAAAATATTGGTCATTTGCAATCCCTGACCAAATGACACGCCTAATTGCATCATTTCTTCTCTTTGGGCATCAATTTCAGGGGAATAATCACAGAATAATTCGGTCAGCATCTCTCCAACCACGCCGGCAACGTAATAACAATATTGCCCCATGTCTTTCAAGTCAGCCATTCCATCCAGCGTCTCGGCATCTTGATAACGAACCATGCCCTCGGCCATGATTGAGACACAGCGTTCGAGTGCTGTTCGCTGTCGTTCATTAAAACCATGGGTGATTCGAATCACTGGAGCTGTATTGGCAATTAGATCATGCTCTGCCTCAGTGGCGGTTGGGGATAATAAAGGAAACAGGCCTTCAGCAAAGGTTTCAGCGCCATCAGTACCTTTCACTACTTGAATAAATTGCTCAGCGTATTCACGTTTCAAGGCGGCCGTCATCAATTTATCATCTTCAATCGTATCGGCTATACGACATAAGAGATAGGCATTGCCAACAACCTCACAGAGTGATTCTGGTAATTGTGGAATGGTCAGTGCAAATGTACGGGAGACGTGCTGCAATATCTCATTCTGATAGGCGATATCATCCAGCTCGGTCGTAAATTCGTTTTTAGACTTCATTCTTTAAAATAATCCATTAAAAAACAATGTGTTATAAAAAGCAGCTATAATATTAAGCCCTATCAGCATGAATCTTGTGCAAAGCATCAGAAATCATGATGTTACCGGGTATAATTCCAGAAAAATGATACAATTCAACAATTAGGGCGATTCGGTGCTGCACATTACAGCCTCAATTATACGGATGCAAATAATCAATTCTGAATCCCCAAGACTAATTTTAATGAATGGAATTTAAATGTCTGATAATTTTCCGGCATTTCACACACCTTATATATAAAAGAGAGTAAAAGAGTGAATTCAGTTTCTGACATCATTCCGTCGGCAGGCATTACTGACGCTGATAATCAACCGAAGCAAATTGATTGGCATGCCGGTTCAAATGGACAGTTATTTGAAGTAGAAGCCTTGCCGGAAAGACTCTGCTCGCTTGATGTGCCATTTTCACTGGTATCAGATCAATCTCAAATCAAATTAGGGCTCGGTGGCTCAATCCATCTCGATGATAAAGTTGAGGATGAAAACGCTTATCAACATTTGGCCTTTGTACCGAAGCAAACGATCCAGGCATTGGGCAATAAACAGTTTTGTCATGATTATGCGATTAAGTATCCGTACATGACGGGTGCCATGGCAAATGGTATCGCCTCTGTCGAATTAGTCGAGGCCATAGCCAAGGCGGATATGCTGGCATCATTTGGTGCTGCAGGTTTATCGTTGGCAGAAGTTGAAAAAGCAATTCAGCGTATACAAGCCTCTATCCCAAACAAACCATTTTGTTTTAACCTTATCTATAGTCCGAATGAAAAGGGTCATGAAGATGCCGTAGTCGATCTCTATCTACGCTATGGTGTTGATCTGGTAGAAACCTCAGCTTACATGAAACTCACTTTACCGGTGGTACGTTATCGTGTGAAAGGTATTCATAAAGATGCACAAGGTAATATCGTTGTTCCAAATCGAATTATTGCCAAGGCATCACGTGTTGAACTGGCGAGTAAATGGTTTAGTCCTCCACCAGAAAAATTACTCAATGAGTTAGTAGCTCAGGGCGCAATTACTGAAGCAGAAGCTGGGCTAGCCAAAGATATTCCGATGGCACAGGATCTGACTGTCGAAGCTGACTCAGGCGGACACACAGATAATCGTCCAGCAATAACACTACTACCAACGATGTTGGCCTTACGTGATCAAATACAAGCGGAATATAATTATGCACATGAACTGCGTGTTGGTGCAGCAGGCGGTATTGCAACACCTGCTTCTGCCCTAGGCGCCTTTGCGATGGGTGCGGCGTATATTGTTACAGGCACGGTAAATCAAGCCTGCAAAGAATCAGGTTCATCGGATATTGTCAGAGAGATGTTAGCCAATACAGGACAAGCCGATGTGACGATGGCGCCGGCAGTTGATATGTTTGAAATGGGTGTGAAGTTACAAGTTTTAAAACGCGGTTCTATGTTTGCCATGCGTGGGAATAAACTTTATGAGCTATACAAAAAATACGCATCGATTGATGAAATACCAGAAAAGGACAAAGCCAATATAGAAAAAACAATTTTTAAAATGTCCTTAGAGGATGTTTGGCAAAAGACCTATGATTTTTTTAGTGAACGCGATCCTTCACAAGTAGAAAAAGCAAAGAATGACCCGAAACATAAAATGGCATTAATTTTTCGCTGGTACCTTGGCTTATCATCGCGTTGGGCAAATGCCGGCGTAGCAGATCGTCAAGTGGATTATCAAGTCTGGTGTGGCCCTGCCATGGGTGCCTTCAATGAATGGACACGTGATACGTTTTTGGCAACAACGGAGAAACGTGATGCAGTAACGGTTGCAATGAATATTATGTTTGGTGCGGCATTCTTAAGTCGTGCGAATGGAATTTTAAAACAAGGTGTTGAGCTTGCTGGTGTATTAACCCAGTTCCAACCGATGCAACTTGATGCAATAGAAAAATATTTAACTGAGTAATAGTAATGTCTAAAAAAGAAAATAATCAGATGAAACCTCTTGCCATCGTAGGCATAGGTTGTCTCTTCCCTAAAGCAAATAACGCCGAAGAATATTGGGCCAATATTCGAGAAGGCGTTGATGCGATTACAGATATTCCAGAATCACATTGGAAGCCTTCGGATTATTTTGACGAAGACAAATCAGCACCAGACATGACCTACGGTAAACGCGGTGGTTTTATCAATGCGATGGATTTCAATCCACTGTTATACGGAATGAGTCCAAACAATATAGAAGCGACAGACACGACTCAGTTACTCGGAATGATGGTCGCACGACAAGCTCTATTGGATGCGGGTTACTCAACAGGTAAGGATGCAGGCGATGGTCGTGAGTTCGATCGTGATCGTACCAGTGTTATTCTCGGTATCACCGGTACTTTAGAATTAGTCATCCCATTAGGCGCAAGGCTCGGACACCCTATCTGGCGCAAAGCACTTGCCGATGCCGGCGTAGATCCTGAAACTACCGAAGATGTTGTCCAACGTATCGCTGATGGTTATGTGCCTTGGCAAGAAAATTCATTCCCGGGTTTATTAGGTAATGTTGCTGCAGGAAGAATAGCGAATCGTTTTGATCTTGGTGGTACTAACTGCGTGGTCGATGCAGCTTGTGCGAGTTCATTAAGTGCGGTTCATCTCGCAGCATTAGAACTCAGTGCTGGTCGTGTAGACATGGCCATAACCGGTGGTATGGATACATTCAACGATATCTTTATGTATATGTGTTTTAGTAAAACACCTGCATTATCACCAACGGGAAACAGTCGACCGTTTGCAAAAGAAGGAGACGGTACGATTCTTGGTGAAGGCTTGGGTGCCGTTATATTGAAACGATTAGAAGACGCTGAACGAGATGGCGATAAAGTCTATGCTGTTTTAAAAGGCATGGGTTCCTCTTCCGATGGCAAGGGTAATGCGATCTACGCACCCAGTGCAGAAGGACAAACCAAGGCGCTATGGAACGCGTATCGCGAAGCAGATGTTACGCCAAGAAGTATAGAGTTAGTTGAAGCACATGGTACCGGGACATCTGTCGGTGATGCAGTTGAAGCCAAGGCCTTGTCCGGTGTTTACAGTCAGGATAATGAAGATGAAACCTGGTGTGCCGTTGGTTCAGTAAAGTCGATGATAGGGCATACCAAGGCAGCAGCAGGTGTCGCCGGACTTATAAAAACGGCAATGGCATTAAAATATAAAGTCTTACCGCCAAGCATAAAGGTTGATGAGCCTTTAGAGATTATTAATCCCGGAACGGCACCCATTTATCTTAACTCAGTAAAGCGCCCTTGGTTAAAAACACAAGCGACACCACGGCGTGCAGCGTTGAGTGCATTTGGTTTTGGTGGTAGTAATTTCCATTGCGTGTTGGAAGAAGCAGAAGAAACAAAGACAGAGATAGAATGGGACGGGCAAGTATTAATTATTGCACTCAGTGCCGATTCGAAAGCAGAATTAATAAATAGATTACCGGATGCTGCCATATTAGCTTCGCCAGAGCAGCTTCGATTCTTTGCCTATGATTCATGTCAATCATTTAAGGTTGATGCAGCTCATCGTTTAACCATTGTTGTTGATAAGACAAATACAGATGTCACAAAACACATTGCAGATGTTAAACAACAACTAAATGAATCATCTGAAACAACATGGCAAAGACCAAACGGAGTGATGTATAGCTCCGGTGAAACAGATAATAAAATTGCCTTTGTTTTTCCTGGACAGGGATCTCAATACGTAGGGATGTGTCGTGATCTGGCTTGTCAGTTTCCGCAATTCTCAGGGGCACTTGAAGAAGCAAACCATCTCTTTATTGAAGCGACAGGTAAACAAAGTCTAGCAGATGTCTTATATCCTATTCCTGTCTTTTCCAAGACGGATGAAAAAGAACAGGAAAGTACATTACGCCAAACACAGAATGCACAACCTGCAATTGGTGCGGTGAGTGTTGGTGTGTTAAATATATTAAATCATTTTTCTGTTGAACCAACGGCAGCGATTGGCCATAGCTATGGTGAACTTACCGCTCTTTCTGCAGCGGGAGTATACAATACAGAAACCTTACATCGTTTATCACGAATCCGTGGTGAACTCATGGCCGCAGGCGAGGGTGATCGAGGATCAATGTTGGCGGTGGTTGCGTCATATGAACAAGTCGAATCATTGCTCAAAGAAAATAATATAGAGCTGATTATTGCCAACCATAATTCGCCGAGTCAGGTTGTCCTTTCTGGCGCGACAGATCAAGTTGAACGTTTTGCCAAGATCGCAAAAGTTGAAAAAATTCGTGCGATTAAACTACCCGTTGCAGCTGCCTTTCATAGCCCCTTTGTTGCTGATGCAGCTAAACCCTTCGGGGAGGCGTTAGTGCCATTTAAATTTTCAACAAATAAATATCAGGTGCTTTCAAACACAACAACAGAAGCCTATCCAAAAGAAGCTGATGCAGCAAAGCAGCTACTAGCAAACCAGTTAGCAGCGCCGGTTCGGTTTGTTGAGCAAGTAGAAAGATTGTATGCGGAAGGGTTTAATACCTTTGTTGAAGTAGGACCAGGCAAAACATTGACGGGGCTCGTTGGTGCAATCCTGGCAGATAAAGATTTTACTGCTATTGCTGTAGACGCATCTGCAGGCAAGAAACAAGGACAATATGACTTGGCTATGGCATTGGCCAGTCTCGCGACAAAGGGAGTTAATGTTGATCTAACAAAATGGGATGCACGATGTTCGGAGTTAGAAAGACCCGCAAAAGACGCCAAGCCAGCAATGACAGTATCGATCAGTGGTGCCAATGTAATGTTACCGCGAGAATCCAGATCACCAAGCAAACCCCGGCCACCCAGTAAACCAAAGAAGACCATTATCAATATGACGGATGAAGTAAAACAAATTCCACAAACGACTACTCCTGTTGTACCACAACAAAATAATGGCTTATTACAAGCAACTCAGGAAAGTATTCTTGCCTTGCAAAAAATGCAGGAACAAACAGCGCGGTTACATCAGCAATATCTTGAAGGACAGGAAACAGCACAAAAATCTATTCAGTCATTATTAGAACAACAACAACGATTGATGTCTGGGCAACCATTAGCTGCAGTACCTCAACAAGCAGCGCAACAGCCCACACAACAACAAATAAAATTAAATGTCCCTGCTCAAGAAATAAGTGTTTCACCAGCACAGGTTGAAAAACCAATTGTTAAAGAAAGCGAAGAATCAAAACAAACAAGTTCTATAACTACTGAACAATCAGATGTTGATATTAATAACCTGTTATTAAACGTGGTCTCAGAAAAAACCGGTTACCCACTAGAAATGCTAAGTCTCGATATGAGTCTGGATACAGATCTTGGTATTGATTCGATCAAACGCGTGGAAATTTTATCGGCACTGCAAGAAAAGTTACCCTGGTCGGCAGCAGTAAACCCGGAAGAATTAGGGACCTTTCAGTTCTTGCAACACATCGTTGAGTTTATTGTTGCTGGAAGACCTGCTCATGAAGCATCAACACAGATAGCGGTAGTAGTAGAGGCAAAACAAGTTGTCGCAACCGATAGTAATTTTGAAAAAACACTATTGAATATAGTCGCAGAAAAAACGGGCTACCCGATCGAGATGTTGGATCTGGAAATGAATCTCGATAGCGATTTGGGGATTGACTCGATTAAGCGCGTAGAGATCTTGTCGGCATTGCAAGAAGCCATGCCAGAATTACCAGTGGTTAGTCCAGATGAATTGGGGCAGTTACAAACACTACGGTCAATAACAGAATTATTTGATTCAGAACAAACTGTAGCAACATCAGAACCATCTATACAGACTGCATCGTCAGCAACAACTCAAAACAGTGGCTTTGCAGAAACATTATTAGAAGTTGTTGCAGATAAAACGGGTTATCCAACTGACATGTTAAGTCTAGATATGAATCTAGATAGTGATTTGGGTATTGATTCAATTAAGCGAGTAGAAATACTCTCGGCCATACAAGAACGACTTCCTGAATTGCCTGCTGTAAGCCCAGATGAAATGGCCGCTTTGCAAACACTGCAATCTATCGTTGATGTATTTAATGTGGCTGACGTTGTTACATCGAGCGCACCGCAAAAAGCTGATTCAGACCTATCAGTAATTTTACTTGAGGTTGTTGCAGATAAAACAGGTTACCCCGCCGAGATGTTAAATCTGGAAATGAATCTGGATAGTGATTTAGGCATAGATTCTATCAAACGAGTTGAAATCTTATCAGCATTGCAAGATAAAATGCCAAATCTCCCGGTAGTTGCCGCAGATGACCTTGCCGCCTTACAAACCCTGCAACAAATCATAGACTATATGAATGAGCAAACGGGCGAGAAGGCCCCAGAAACGTATCAGGGACAACAGGTAGAAATAAGCAAGAGCAATGATGCCAAAGAATCAAGACTGGTTCGCAGTGTTGTACATACTACTCCTATCGAACATGCGGAGAAAAGAAAGACGATTGCATTTGATCAGGCTAAAGAGATTTGGTTAAGCAAAAACGGTGGTGCGTTAGCTAAGCAATTAGCAGAAGAATTAAAAAGCCATGGTTATAAGACACGACTCGTTGGCAAGAATGTAAAACCCAATGACAAGCAGGGTGCTTTAATTCTCTTTGCTGATAATAAGTCAGGTAAACAAGACCTGCTGGATGCTTTTACATTAATGCAAATATGCAGCGCATCGCTTAAAAAATCTAAAGGACTTCTGATTTCGATTACTACACTGGGTGGTCGTTTTGGTTTCGATGGCAATATAAGCGGTAATGCTGAACAAGCAGGACTTTACGGGCTTATAAAAACAGCAGATAAGGAATGGGATGACGTTAGTTGTAAATCAATTGATGCTGATTCAAGTACATTATCTATCCCCTTACTCTATGAAGAGGTCTTTCTTGAGGGTCCATTGGAAACAGCTCTGGTAGATGATGAGATTATCGAATTAACCTTACATGAAGAAGCATTTGGTGGACTTGAAACTGAACATACCCTGCTAAGTGAAAAAGATTTAATCGTCATATCAGGTGGGGCACGTGGTGTAACAGCGGAGGTGGCAGTAAAAATTGCAGAGTCCTACCAATGTAATCTTTTATTGTTGGGTCGTAGTCCTGAACCGGAAGACGAAGCAGAATGGTTGATGACATTAACTGATCCAGCAGCGATAAAAAAAGCAATTCTCGATAATTCAGATGAAAAGCTTAAACCGGCTGAATTGGAAAAGCGTTATCAATCGGTACTAGCCAATCGTGAGATAAGAAAGTCTTTACAACGCATTCAACAAACTGGCGCGAATGTTCAATACGCGTCAGTCGATGTTACTGATAATGACGCTGTTGCCAATGTAATTGATATGGCACGTATTGAGTTAGGTAATGTGACCGGCATAATCCATGCAGCCGGCGTTTTGGCAGATCGAATAATTGAAGACAAGACGACTGAACAATTTAATTCGGTTTATTCTACTAAGGTCGATGGATTGCAAAGCTTACTCTCCGCAACACGAGATGATGAATTGAAACTAATGGTGTTGTTTTCATCGACCACGGCACGTCTGGGACGTAAGGGGCAGGTTGATTATGCCGCAGCGAATGAAGTACTGAATAAAATCGCGCAAACAGAAAATCAACAACGCAAAAACTGTAAGGTGCTGTCGGTTAACTGGGGTCCATGGGACGGTGGCATGGTAACACCTGCCTTGAAAAAACTATTCGCAGAAGAGGGCGTTGGTGTCATTGGTCTAAATGCTGGTGCAGATTATTTAATACAAGAGATAGAATCAACTGGTCCAGTTGAAACAGTTGTCCTCGGTGAAGCAGATAATGTCCTTAAGAAAATACCATTAAATAATTCATTAGCCATAGAAGAACGTGGTGATTTAGCAATCGCCTTTGAGCGAGATCTATCTGTTAGTTCGTATGACTTTCTAAATTCACATGTGATGAATGGTCAAGCGGTTCTACCTGTTGCGGTAATTGTTGAGTGGTTCGCTCATGGCGCATTGCATTTAAATCCGGGGATGCAATTTCATGGGTTTGATGATTTCCGTGTTTTAAAAGGAATTACCTTAAAGGCGAATGAAAATATTCATTTAAGAATTCTGGCAGGGACTATGGTACAGCAAGGCAATCTATCGCTGGTGCCTGTTGAGTTACGTTCGGATGAATTGTTACATGCTAGTGCCGTCATGGTATTGGTAGATGCTTATGAAAAAAATGCGTTACCAAAATTGAAAGCAGTAAAAGGCACTTATCAATATCAACAAGGCGAGTATTATAAAAATGGACAACTATTCCATGGGCAACATCTACATGGCATACGAGAAGTAACACACTGTAGTGAAAAAGGTATTGTTGCCAATGTGAATTCTGCACCACCACCAACGGCATGGATGAAGCAACCAATTCGGTCCAGTTGGCTAACCGATCCGCTAATATTGGATTCAGCATTTCAGATGATGATCTTATGGAGCTTTGAACAACAAGGGATTGGTTCATTACCGACTGCAATAGCACATTATCGTCAATTTCAACGCAGCTATCCAAAAGATGGTGCGAAGGTAATTGCTGATGTGATTGAGCAAACGAACCATCGTGCTAATGCATCAATCGAATTTCTTAATAGCAAAGGTACTTTAATTGCATTAATGGAAGGATACGAATGCGTGCGTGATAGTTCATTACAAACTGCATTTGGCGATAATGAACTGCTTGGCAAAGAAAACGTATAGTTACAACATTCGTCTATTTCTTATTAAAAAAAGCTTTGTTTTAAAATCGGTAGGGGAGCTTGAAAGCTATTTCGCACTGCTTAGACTCATAAACCGAGAATAGAATTTAATAATGGTAAAACAAAATAAAGGATTAATTCGACCTTATAGCAGTTTAATGGCTGCGATATTTAGAGGTGCGGATATATTAATTGTTGGCGGTAGTCTTTGGGCGTTAACATGGTTCTTAAATATTCCTTGGAGTGATTTTTATACCATAGCGACATTCGCAGCTATGATCTTATTTATTTTGGTATCTGAAATTTCTGGCTTATATGGTTCATGGCGTTTTTCCTATTTGCAACAAGAGATATCACAAGTCTTTGTGACCTGGTTCTGGGTTGTCTTCGGATTGTTGATTTTGGCTTATGCAACCAAGACATCATCTATCTATTCAAGAAGAATACTACTGACGTGGATCTTTCTTACACCAATATTTTTGTCTTTTCTAAGGGTTTTCATACGAAAAATATTACATGAGATCCGAAACAGGGGAAGGAATACCCGGTCTGTTGCAATTATCGGCGCGGGTGACCAGGCGACTCAGGTAGCAAAAGAATTAGAACGGTTATCCTGGCTCGGCATAAATATAGTGGGTTACTTTGACGATGATTTCTCTGGTGGATACCGCCCTATTACCGGGGATAAAATAGAAGTCATTGGTAACACAATGGATGTTGTAAATCGTGCCAAAAATAATGAATTCGATATTATCTTTATCGCATTACCGATGTCGTATGAATCAACAATTAGTAGTCTTGTTGGGGAACTTTCAGATACCACAGCGATTACTTATATCGTTCCTGATTTATTTATTTCTGGTCTATTGCAGACCCGTTGGGGTTATATGGGAAATATTCCATTTTTGAGCATTCATGACAGACCGTTTAATGATATTGATGGATGGGTAAAACGCGCTGAGGATATTATTCTCGCCAGCCTCATATTTGTATGTATATCCGTTCCTATGTTGATCATTGCGATGTTAATAAAACTCACTTCGACAGGTCCCGTAATCTTTAAACAAAAACGATATGGTCTTTCGGGCGATGAGATACGCGTTTGGAAGTTTCGAACGATGCATGTTAAAGAAGACGGCGATCATATAAAACAAGCGGAAAAAAACGATGCACGTCTAACAAAACTCGGGAAGTTCTTAAGAAGAACATCACTCGATGAACTTCCACAATTCATTAATGTAATTCAAGGAAAGATGTCGATAGTCGGTCCAAGGCCGCATGCCGTTGCGCATAACGAGCAATATAGAAAGGAAATCTTTGGCTATACATTACGTCACACGATCAAACCCGGTATCACCGGTTGGGCGCAGGTCAATGGCTGGCGTGGTGAGACCGACACCTTAGACAAAATGGAAAATCGAGTCGATCATGACCTTTGGTACATCAATAACTGGAGCCTGTTACTCGATTTCAAGATAATCTTCCTGACCATAACCCGTGGTTTTGTTGGAGAAAATGCGTATTAATTAATTAGTTGATGTTGCCTAATAGATGACATACATTTTTATCTCTGGACGGTAATGTATATGACTATTCCCAATTGAACAGAAGCCCTCTTAATTATATAGCTTAATTGCTTAAGATATACTTCAATGAAAAAGGCATTGTTGTTAATGTAAACTCAGCACCACCATCGTCGGCTTGGATGAAATAACGTATGCTCTCTTATTAGACTCTTTCAGGTGATGATCTTGTGGAACGGTTGAGCAACTGGGGATTGGTTCATTACTCACTGTAATAGCGCCTTATTGCCAATAATATTGTAGCTAGCCGAAGGATGGTACAAAGGTTCTCTGATGTAATCGAACATTAAGACAATCGTGCTAATTCAACTATTGAGTTGATAGATGATAAAGGGCAGTTAATCGCATTGATGAAGGGTGATGAATGTGTGCGTGATAGTTTGTTTCAGACTGCAGTTAAAGAATATAAATTCAGTAATAGAAAATATTCTAATAGCTCTCACAATCTCTGTGTAAGGTAATGTTATAAAAAAGTTTAGAAATCAGTTTATTAATATGGAATATCAAAAGCTATATATGCGGTAAGTGCTCAAGTTTACGTCGGAATTCATCCGTTATTTTTTTTGCATCTACGTTATTACGCACAACACGAGGAGTTAATAGGACAACTAGCTCCGTTCGTCTTTTTTCGACACTTGTATTACCAAATAATTTTCCTATAAATGGAATTTTATACAAACCGGGGATGCCACCTTCATTTTCCGACTCAGAATTACGTATTAAGCCACCTAAAACAATGGTTTGTCCTGTATTGATCGCGACAGTACTTTCTATTTGTCGTTGCTGAATGGTGGGGGCATCAATATTTGATGATGTTGTCGCTACGGCATTACTGACCTCTTGGCGAATATCCATAGTAACAAGACCACTATTATTCACGCGAGGGGTAACTTCAAGTGTGACACCCGTATTTCTGAATTGGATTTCATTAACCGTTGGCGCATTTGGATCCACATTACTGCTTGATTGCCGAGTAGGCACAGGTATTTCATCACCAACATTAATTGTTGCTGTCTGATTATCTAAAACCATTAATGACGGAGCGGAAAGGACATTAACTTCTGATTCAGTTTCTAATGCATTTAAAGCAACTTTAATATTTGATGCACTATTAACAATGGAATAAGAAAATCCCGGTGCCAATGCCGACAAGCCTGCTGTGCCTGAATCGAGTTGCCCCTGACCAGTTCGACTTCGACCAACTTGATTGTTGAAGAACCATTCGACGCCATAACTTAAATCACCATTTAACGTGACTTCCAAAATGCTTGCTTCAATAAGTACTTGTAGCGGGATTACATCCAGCTTTCTAATTGCGGCTGCAACCATTTTATAATCACGCGAAGAGGCGAGTATGACTAATGCATTACGTGTGTCGTCTGCAATGATCTCTACGGAGCTATTAGAGTTAATAGAAAGTCCTGAGTCACCAACGCTGACCGGTGCTATAGGTGTCGATGTTGTATTTTCGTTAGCATTTGCATTTTCGTCTGTGGTTATTTCAACAGGTGTCGTTCCTGGCGCCAATTGAGGTGCTGTCGATGACGATGTTGACGTGTCACCATCAAAGATATTACCCAAGATTTCGGCAATTTCTATTGCTTTGGCATTTTGTACATTATAAACATAGAGGTTTTGGCCTACTTGTTCGCCTTGTCTATCCAGCCGGTAGAGCCAAATTTCTGCTTCACGAAGGGCGGCTTGTGTTGAACTGATTAATAATATTGAATTTAATCGTTCTAGTGCAACACTGCGTACCAAACCATCTAATAATTCATTAGAAGATGAGCCTTCAACGCCGCCTAATATTTCATCCAGTTCTGTTTTTAATGTTTCTGGATCCACATAATCAAGTGGATAGAGTCCGACAGACATGCCACGTAACCAATCGACATCAAAGATGTTAATGGTTTCCTGAAGCTGTTGTAGTTCATCAGGTGTACCGCCAATAATTAGCATATTTCTTTGCTTATCTACTCTGAGCTCACCACCGTCGGTTATGAAAGGCTCAAGTATTTTTTGCATTTCCTGAGCGGCAATAAATTCTAAGGGAACAATTCTGACACTGTACCCACTTTGAACTGATACTTCAGGAGTGGTAGGCGAGAGATTTCCTTTTACAACTTTGGATTTTGGTAAGACTTTATAAATACCATTCGATTCTATTATTGCAGCATTGTTAATCGATAAGAGCTCTTCCAGTAGCGGGAATAATTGTTCTTTCTTTAAAGGGTTTGCTGTTTCTATTGTGACTGAACCGCTTACTTGAGGGTCGATAACAAAATTTACATTAAGGACATCACTTAGAATAACTTTGACGAACTCATTAATATCAGTACCTTGAAAATTAAGTGTAATGTCGCCTGCATCAGTTTGTGTAGTCGTTATGTCTTTAGGTGTCGATTCTCCAACATATTTACCATCGCCAATTTCAATTATTTGTTGGCGTTTATCATTAACAGGATCCGAATTTCCGATTAATACTTCATCTTGAACAATAGGTTCAAATTTTTCTGATTGGGTAGTGCTGGCGGGTACTGGATCTTCCTTAACAATAGTTGGCGCTATCGTATATCCGAACATATTGCAGCCCGTTACTAGAACTAGGGTAGCACTAGATATGACAATTAAATTTAACAGCTTCTTCTTCATGAAGATGAAACTCCTTTAAGATTACCGTTTTATATTATTATTATTACTTTATTCTATGCTTTCTCAGCTGAATATAAAGCATTATTAGCAATGTATTACCAAATTTATGTGCCAGGCGGTGTTGATGTTTTGATGGGGATTGGGGGTGTTTTTTTAGTTTGTTGGTTTATTCCTTCTTTAGGACTCGTTTTGTTATTTTTCGTAGCCGGCTGTTTTTGAGGTTTGCTAGTTTTTATTTCGAGTTCAAGGTTTTTAGTTTCATTCCCTTTTTTTAGCAATACTGCTCGTGGTTCGATGGTTTCTAATATCCAGCCTTCTATTTCTTCACCGAGAGCAAGACGTTGTAATGTCTTGCTCCGATCGGACTGAATGATGGCGAGTTGTCTTCCTGGCGTGATGATTACTGCATTTAATGAATATTGTTCAGTTTTTTTCGGAGTCGCTTTTTTCTTTTGCTTTGACGGTTTGGTCTGCTTTACAGGTGCAACATAAACGTAAGGTTTTCTATCTGCGAAAAACAAAGGTCGATTGATGACTTCATCGAATTCTGAAATATCGGGCGCTACATACTGGATTGCTTCAGCTGGTGCTGCGTTGGTAATAGTAGGTTTTTTTTCAACATAAATACTGTTCGGTATCGCTACAGTGTTATTTAAATCTGCCCAGAGTAGGTAACCTAATATACAACACGTAAATAACAGTGTTATTTTTAAAAAAGTTAATCTAGATTGAGCTGGTTTATTCATGCGGCAACTCGATTCAAATACCCGGTAACATCAAAACGCACCTCTAGTAGTCCTGTATTTTTATTTTGTCTTTTTGATGAAACGTGTCGACGTTGTATCAATAGGTTGTCTGTAAACAAAAGTGGTTTATTATTTGTTAGTTTGTATAACACTGCTTGCAGTGCTTTCATGTCAACTTGCATGTGTACTTTTATGGTGACTTTAGGATAAACATCATCATCTTTACCTGTAATAGCATGCGTGCTAACCAGATTTCCGCCGCTGGCTTCAACGATAGTTTTTAGCTTTTTTTGTAGTTCAGCTGCAATAATGGCGGGCACATCGCCTGTTAGAAAGTCCGCTTTATTCGCATTATTGTTGTTAAGTGTTTTAATTTCGTTTTCCAATACTTTTATGTTTCCAGCAGCCCCTGAAAACTTGCTCAATTGAAATGTAAGATCCTCGATGCGGTCAACATTCGCTTTTCTAGTTGTAAGGGCAGGTTGTATGAGAACAAAATAAAATACAGCGACAGTGATTAATGAAATTCCTGCGGAAAATAGACCGTGTTGCCAATGGGAGAGTTTTGTTTTCATATTCTCTCCTGTTTGAATTTAGCTGATAAATGAAATTTATCTTTGCCAGTTGATCTATTTTGTGTGACAGGTGATCTGAATTGTACTTTGGTAAAGTATGCAGAAGAATCCAGTGTTTGAATAAGTGATGAAGCGTTACTTGATTCACCCTGTAATTGCAAATCACCGGTTTTCATAACAAAACGTGTTAACCAGGTATCGTCGGGAATAATTTGTGTCACCTCATCGATGAGTTTGAGGCTACTTATTTCATTTGCGCGTTTATTTTTCAGAAATTGCATTTGCCCCAATATCTTTTCTTTGTCTTGTCGGAGTTCTTGTAAACGCATAGCCGTTTTTCTTTGTTTGACTATTTCCGATTCAAGCAGACTTAGATTCTTTTGTTGGTTAATTATTGGAGCAAATAACAGGGCGACTAAAAGTAAGCATGTTGTTGTCACCAAAATAAGTAAGGCATTGTCAGATTTGACATTTTCCTGAGGTCTTTTTTCAGCCGAGAGCAGGTTAAGACGTGGGTTGTCATATTGGCTTACAGGTTTAATTGAGTCTAGTTCAATATCCCACGTGTTCAGTTCGCCGAGTATACTGTCAATTCGATCACGTGGTACTAAAAACAATTCAAGATGAACTTTATCTGAATCTACATTATTTTCATTTAAAAGATAATCATAATAGGTTTGTTCTGGTGTGAATGGAGTTTTTCGATTCATTTCAAACGAAAGCACTTCTCTTAAATTTGAACTTGCTGCTTTGGGGAAGGCCATTTTTTTTGTTAAAAAGAGTTCGTCAGGAATTATCAGTGAGACATAACAATTGTGTTGTAAGTTTTCCTGTAACCAACTCAAAACAACAGCACGTTCTATATCATCAGTTTTAACAAACTGTCGTATCTCACTGGCTTCTTTTAAACTATTTGAGTATCGCTTAAATAAAACCTGCTGCTCTTTGAATTCTATCGTGATCAATGCAGGAACAGGGTTAAATACCTTGCTTATTGAAGCAGGGCAGAGGTAGCCTAGACCTTCTGTCCACCATGCAATCGCATCATTAAACTTTAAAATACCAAACATCAATTAGCTCTCTGTTTCTTCAAATTCTGATTCACTTTCTTTTTTACTACTTTCTGAGGATTCTTGCCATGATAAAATGGAATAAGGTCTATTTATATATTGCTTCATTAACACAATAACTTCGAGTTTTGCATGTGTATCGTGAATGATTCCTTCACTGGAAATTGAAAAAATCTGGCCGATGGATTTAGACAAGTGCTTCGAGTCTATACCAATCAAGGGAGGAGGAGTCTGTGTGTCGGTAATATTCAACCTTGATTCTATAAAATCATCCACTTGTTCCACACTGATGCCAGGTATCGCTAGTAATGCTTCTCTTGGAGCAGAATTTGGATTTATGCCGGCTTGATGTGAATGTATAGTTAGCGCAGGCTTCAATCTATTATAGATAGTAGTGGTCATGCCTAAAACCAATTGCAATTCATCCAATGAATTAAATGAACCGTCTTTTGCACCATACTCATAGTCGAGACGTTGATAATCATCATCTTCAGCACCATTAGTGCGTACTAAATTATCCTTGTCACGCCAGTCGAGAATTGCCTGTAGCAGTTGCAAATGATCTTCTTCGGTTGATTCAGAAGCATCGCTTGATTGAATTAAACCATACAAGAGATCGGAGCGGGCTGTATTTAAATCTATTTTTCCCGATTCATCAATTATTTTTAAGTTGATATTGCCTTGTTTAAATTCATGTGAATAATTAGTTCCGTCAGTTTTCCAGATCTGCTCTACCCTCGGTTTTAATAGCTCAGATACGGCCTGCCATACACCCGCTTCTGCAATGGCTTTTGCTTGGTTTGAATGAACAAGGTTTGCAGTTAACCCGGTTTCTATTCTAACCATACGGCTATAACCAGTAGCTAATATAATGAGTAACGACAGCATCCACAGCACAATCACAAGAGCGATACCTGATTGACGACTTTTAGATTGAATTACTTTTTGTGTCATCTGATTAAATTGGAGATTGAGAGGTTTTACTCAGAACAAATTGCGCTTGTCCTCTGACAAAATGTGAGTGCAACGGGATCTTTAGTTCAGGCCAGTCTTGATTTTCATCTGTGCCGAGAATTTTTATACTGATAAGAAGAGGTAAAAATTGATCGTTCTGCCATTCATCTTGCCATTGCGGTGATTGATCTGCTTTTTCACGACCAAAGTAGGCGATTTCAATATCTTTTATATCTTCCAATAGCGTTACTTGCTCAAAATTTTCATTATCAAATGGATAAACATCTCCTCCAGCATGACGGTAATAGAAATCAAGATGATTCATGTCATCAGTGTTATTTATTTTCAGCGAGACCAGTTGTACGCCACCACCACCACGATGAGCAGGCAAAGTTGTTGTAAAACTTATTTCATTATTTTTACCAGAAAACAGGAGTTTTTGCTTTTTATTGTCAGACCATAACAATGGCGTCATTTGAGTGAGCTGTCGTTGAATAAACTGAGCCACAATTCTGGTCTCATCATTGAGTGCTATTTTACGTTCAGTTGACTGCCAACTTTTGTTTGCAGTGAAAATAGTGCTAAAGAGTAAGACTAATATTAAACTGAGCAAGGTCATTGCGATGATTACTTCAATCAAGGTAAAGCCACTAGCGATTTTTATTTTAATATTATTCTTCATGAGACTGGAATCATTTTTAAAGTGCTCAATTTAATGGAGCGAGTTTTTCCAAGGCTGTCCCAGCTTACTTCAACTTCGACCTCACGTTTGACAATACGAAATCTAGTTTCAAGTGTTCCATAATCATCGTCTGGTATCTGAATATTAGTGTTCCAGTGGTATTTGTTATTTTCAACGCCTGAAAGCACGCCATTATCAGATAGTTCGTCTATTCCGATGCTAGCCAATTTAGATTGAGCCACAATTACTGCGCGCGAATATTCATCACTTAATACCGTTGAACGTGCGCCAGTACTATAGATTTGAAAAATAACACCAAGGCTTAAGGCAAATATAGAGAAAGCAACCAACACCTCTAGTAATGAAAACCCTTTATGCTTCTTAATCATGTTTTGGGAAGGATCTTGATTTTCCCGGTTAACCAATTTACATCGATCAAATACTCTTTCTTTTCAAAAGCTAGTTTTATTTGACCACCGGTTGAACTGCCGTCTGGAAAAAAACGGATACGACCTTCCTTTTCAGATAGTTGCTCTGAACGGGCTGTAATTATAGAAAGGGAGGACGATTCAGGAATGGTTAATGTTTTTTCTTTTTCATCAACAGTGAATGTTTTATTTTCTATGTTTAAACTGAGTGTTGTTTCATGCTGACGGGATATCGCAAGGCTACGCGTTTTCTTTAGATTAGAGGCTAACTCTCGCGTTGCTGTTTTAGTTTGACTGCTAGCAATTACATTCGGTAAAAAGGGTGGCACTATAGTCAATATCAATGCGAGTATGACAAAAACAACCAAAAGCTCGAATAGTGTGAATCCAGTATTGGTGTGTTTGATTCTCATAAGGTATTACACATCGCCGGATGTCTATTCCCAGTTATTAATGTCCTTATCATCTTTTTCCCCGCCAGTTGTATTATCAGCACCTAAGGTATAGAGATCATAGGGGCCATTTTGACCTGGCTCGACATAATGATATGGATTACCCCAGGGGTCGGTCGGTACTTTCTTTTTCTTTAAATAGGGGCCATTCCAACTTTCAAACCCTGCCGGTTGCGTGGAGAGAGCCTGCAAGCCTTCATCAGAGCTTGGGTAACGACTATTGTCGAGATAAAACAGATCAAGTGCAGCGCCTATATCTTCAATTTGCAGTCTGGCGGTATCAGATTTTGCCCCACCTACGTACTTCATGACCTGAGGTCCGACTAAGCCAGCCAATAAGCCAAGAATGACAAGCACAACAAGTAATTCAATTAAGGTAAAGCCAATCTGTTTTTTTGTATTCATCATAAAATTAATATTAACCATGTGACAATTTATATTTAAGTTAAGGATGCTTCTATAAATAGTAATTTTTCTGTGAGTGCAAGGAATCATTGCGCGCAGAACCGGAATGTATAAATAATACATGAGGAGATCCTGCTCTGTGAGCATTTGAGCACAGTGTTGACACCGCAATCGCGGAAAAAGTGTATTTATAGAGGTGTTCTTTAGACAACAAGTTCATTTAGTCCCAATATTGCAACAAGAATAGATAATATAATGACTGCAATCATACCACCAAGCCCAAGTATAAGAACGGGTTCGACTAAGGTCAGCATGCGTTTAATCAAAGAGTTTGTTTCCTGATCATAAATATCGGCAATTTTTAATAGCATATTCTCTAATTGCCCGGTTTCTTCGCCTACTGCTATTAATTGTATCGCGAGTTGAGGAAAGCGTTGTTCTTTACTTAATGCTTCTGCAAGTCGACCGCCTTGTTCAAGATTGTGTGTGACCGTGTCCATTACTTCAGCAATGATGCGGTTATTGATAACCTCGCGCACGATGGACACACCCATTAATAAAGGAACGCCATTACTGAGTAGCGTACCTAAAGTACGGGAGAATCGTGACACTTCAATTTTCGAGATCAATTCACCATAAAGCGGTATTGAAAGAAGAAAGTTATCCCAGCGCCAACGTTTTTCTGGATCTTCAAGTTGTCGTTGAAATAACCAATAGCCACCCACAGCTAATATAGGAAAGGCCCACCAAAAACTTTGGAATAGTTCTGCTGTTCCAAACACAAGCTGTGTTGATAAGGGGAGTGCTTGACCGACATCTTCAAATAAAGGCACAAATTGAGGCACGACAAACACCATTAACGCGATCACAGATATTATGGCAATGAAAAATAAAATTAGTGGATATATTAATGCAGAAATAATGGTTGAACGCATTTCAGCGCTGCGCTCAAGATAATCTGATAATCGTTGTAAGACTACTTCTAATGCACCACCAGCTTCACCCGCACGGATCATGTTGAGATAGAGGCGACTAAAACTTTTGCCTTGCGCTTCCATTGCATCTGACAAGGATGAACCGCCTTGAACGCGGGTATAAATATTATTCACCAAAGAGGCAACAACCGGGTTAGAGCTGACACCTTCTAAGGTTTGTAAGGCCTGATCAAGTGGTAACCCTGCATGCAAGAGTGTAGCGAGTTCTCTTGTCATGATCGTAATATGATTGGCATTTAATTGACCGTTATTAAAACGCGGTAATTTGAATGAACGATTTGTATTTCTCTTTACTTTAGAGGCTTCAATTGCGCTGATTGGGATATGACCAGAGTTCTGTAATTTTTCAATCGCAATAGACTGCGAAGCAGCCTCCATTTCACCTTCCAATTTTTTGCCGCTACTCGTTACAGCTTTATAGAAATAAGTGGGCATGATCATTCACGAGTAACGCGCATAACATCGTCTATTGTTGTAATGCCTTTTAGCGCTTTTTTAATGCCATCGATTTGCATGGTGTCCATGCCTTCATTAATCGCTTCACTTTGTAAGGTCGTGCCGTCAGCATGAGATAAGATAAGTCGTCGTATGGATTCAGAAATTAATAAAAATTCATTTATAACACTGCGGCCAAGATAACCATTATCCATACAACCAACACACCCCACCGGCTCGTATAAGGTTATCTCATTACTTGTTTCATACTGGTCAAGTTTTAACTCGTCGATTAACTCTGGCAGAGGCTGAAAAGATTTTCGGCATGCGCCACACAATACTCTCACCAGACGTTGTGCAAGAATGCCATTTAAGGTGGAGGTTAAGAGATAATCTTCAACTCCCATATCGAGTAAGCGAGTAAGCGAACTACCCGCATCGTTAGTGTGCAATGTAGAAAAGACAAGATGGCCGGTCAAAGCTGATTGCACAGCAATACTCGCCGTTTCAAGATCACGCATTTCGCCAATCATTATAACATCGGGGTCTTGTCGGACAATGGAGCGCAGCGCATCACCAAAGTTAAGACCAATCTGCGGTTTTACCTGAATTTGATTGACCCCTTCGAGTTGATACTCCACAGGATCTTCTACCGTAAGTATTTTTTTGTCTGGCGTATTGAGTTGGTCTAGTGCGGTGTATAGCGTGGTCGTTTTACCACTACCTGTCGGACCCGTGACTAAAATAATGCCATGCGGAAGTTTTAAAACTTCCTGCACCTTTTCTTTATTCGCTTTAGAAAAGCCGAGTGAATCAAAACTAAGACTGACATGTTCTTTATCAAGGATACGCATTACCAGACTTTCACCATGCATGGTCGGAACAGTCGACACACGTAAATCAATCAATTTACCTTGTGTACGTATCTGAATACGTCCGTCCTGTGGTAATCGACGCTCAGCGATATTCATCTTTGCCATAATCTTGACTCTGGAGATAACAGCAGCAGTTGAACGGGCAGGGGGTGCTTCAGCTTCCTGCAAAACACCATCAATGCGATAGCGTATTTTTAAGCGACTTTCAAAGGGTTCAATGTGAATATCTGAGGCACGTGACTCAATAGCATTATTAATGACTAAGCTAACGAGTCTTATAACGGGCGCTTCAGCAGCCAAATCTTTTAAGCGTTCAATTGAATCATCCTCAGTGCCATTCTGGTCAATATCAATCTCTTCAACGATATCTGCGAGTTTTGTTTGACCATCGCCATAGAATCGTTCCAACGCATTTTCAATTTGTGAAATTGAAGCAATCTTTGGAATGACTTCTTTATTCGTTGCCAGTTTAATTGCTTGCAATGTATAAGAATCGGTTGGGTCTGCCATTGCGACAACAAGACTTTCCTCCTGTTGTTCAATTGGAATAACAAAATATTCTTTTAAAAATTTTGCAGGAAGAGCATCTTCCAATAGAGGTGTATTAGGGAAATCATCATTATTTATTTCAGCAAGATTAGTGACCTTGCTAAGAGTCGACGCCATGTCACGGTCGGAGATAAGTCCTAATTGAACCAAAAGAATACCTAAAGCAGTGCCATTTTCATTATGTAGTTCTATTATTCGTGTTAATTCATCCTGCTTCAATTTTCCTTCAGACAGTAGGAATTGAATGACGTCGCCATTGTCAGCATTCTCAGTAGAAGTCTTTTGTTCAGGTAAAGTCATTAACATTTTTTAATTAGTGTTTCAGATAGAATACTACGCATAAATTCATATTATATAAAACAGTGTTTAATCAAAATGTCTTAATCAATTTTATCAGGTTAATTCCTAACCATACTCTGTGTTGGGTAGTTAATTCCACATTTTAATTCATCAATTTAGAGGATACCTCTAACCATACCCCATGTGTTCTAATTCGTAGCAATAAAGCGACATAACAATAAATAACAAGATAACGGGGATGTCTATATTGATGGGATGGAGTAAACAAATAATCTCTGCTTCGAAGTTATTATTCATTTCTTTATTATGTCTGAGCTTACACTCATATGCTGATACGCAACGTATTATTGAATATGGATACGATGGTGCAGGTAATATAATCAGTATTAGCTCGACAAGAAATTTAAACTCGCCTGTCATCTCAGATGTATCACCAAACCGTGTGCGCATCAACTCAAACATAGCCTTTACAGCAACAGGTACTGATCTGAATAACACGCACGTAACGACTGATCACGTTGACTTAGTCGTTAGTAATGTTAATACCGCTGCCACGACAATCACGTTTGAACTAGATGCCGCAAACAGTGTTCCACTAGGACAGCATACGTTAACATTTACGACGCTACTCGGTAGTGTAACAGCACTGGTTGAAGTAGTATCCGAGATTCCAACTATTATGGTATTACCATCACCTCTTACGTTGGAACCGGGTGGTGAAGTTATTACACTCGATGTTTTTTTTACCGCCAGTGATATAGTTGATCAGACATTAAGCATTTCTATCCCTGATCCAAACATTGCGACTGTCAATGTTAGCAGCATTACGATCCTTGCCGGGCAAACCAGCGCAGCACAAACGATTCAGATCACCAGTAATAATCTCGGTTTTACTTCACTGGATATTACAACGCCTGATTTGGTGGATGGGCATGTCAATCTATTTGTCACAGATCGTTTCGTTCCCGGAGTAGGGACACACACAACAAATGCAAAACCTATAAGTTTATTTATTCCTTCAGCTATCAGTGGACAAGGAACCACACAGATATCGCCATTGGTCAGCCCAGTACTCAGTGTCAATGTTGCCGACAGTGCAAACGAAGATGTGGTGGTGTCGCCGGTTGTCTCACCCGTGCTGAGTGTGTTGATCAGTAATGAGACAACAACAACTAATTTAATAAGCCCAGTTGTCACACCTGTAATCAGTATTTTAAAGGAAGAAACGCCATGAACAATTCACTTCAATTTATTACGATTAAATTCATCAAACCCCGGTTTAATGGGAGGACAATTATGGAAACCTTGAATAATAAAAATCACTTGTCAGCAACCATTGGCGCATTACTGTTGGTATTAAGTCAATCAGTCACTGCGTTTGACAGTGGCAGTACCGGTGCCGATGGTGTCTTAAACCCGACCATAGATACAGTATTAAATGTGCCCGAGCCAGACGGTATTTTTAATTTCACCAGTGTTAATATTCCCTTAGGTGTGACAGTGACCTTCGCACCTAATACGACCAATACACCAGTGACTTTTTTGTCTAGCGGTGATGTCCAAATTGATGGGACGCTAAGCGTGAATGGCGGTGATTCTTTTGATGTGGGTACTGCAGGTGATAGTAATCTTGCTGATGATGGGCAACCTGGGTTAGGTGGGCCTGGTGGCTTTAATGGTGGTACTGGCGGAGATTTTGGAGCCTCCGAGCGTGGTAGTGATGGACAAGGACCTGGTGCCGGCGGTGGCGGACGATTTCGTACTGGCACCACAGGTTGCGGCGGTGCCGGCGGCAGCTTTTCGACTTCTGCTGACGATGGAAGTGTAGTTGGTTTTGGTTGTGTTGGAAATAACGGCTTACGTGGGCCGAATTATGGGACAAACGAGCTTTCCCCGTTGATTGGCGGTTCTGGCGGCGGCGGTGCTGCTAGTGGGACTGTCTATAGAGGTTCTGGCGGCGGCGGTGGCAGCGGCGCGATTCTTATTGCAGCAACCGGCATTATTACTGTGAATGGTCTACTTAGCGCGAGAGGTGGAAACTCAGGCGATAGTGCTGGCACGAGTGTGGAAGGTATCGGTGGTACCGGTGGTGCCGGTAGTGGTGGTGCAATTCGCCTAATCGCTACAGAAATAACAGGTGTAGGTACGTTAAATGTTGAAGAAGGTGTACCCGGTGATTCCATATCACAAAACGGAAGAGAAGGTGGAAAGGGTGGCCGCGGACGCATTAGACTGGAATCGCCTTTAGCCACGTTTGCAGGCAGTATAATTCCATCCAATAGCTCAAGTATCTTTTCTCTTAGCAGTGTTCCGGGCAACGTCTTTGTCGCCGGCATGCCCAGTTTGTCAATCACCACAGTTGATGGCCAAACTGCACCAGTGTTGCCTACCGGTAATCTTGATCCAGCTAATACCGACATTACCTTGCCGGTCAGCACAGTAAATCCTGTAACAATCAATTTTGCGACTACGAATGTACCTGTGAATGGTACGACAGCCGTCGACTTAACAGTTGTCCCAGAGTTTGCAACTGCAATAACAGTAACTTCAACAGTCTTAGCAGGGGATACAAATTCAGCCACAGCCAGTGCATCCGTGTCTATCCCGCCGGGATTAAGTGTGTTGCAAGCCGAACTGAGTTTCACTGTGACGGTGGCGATGGGTGAAGAATTTTCTCGCTTTGCAGAAGGTGAGCAGGTTGCAAAAGTAAAGCTTAATGTCAATCCTGAAGGTCAATCCGAAACAACGTTTGTCACAATCAGTGGGGAAGAATTTACCTTTCTCTCGAATGCTATCGCAATGCGCTGAGTAATATGCGCGTAAGGGACAAGGCACTAAGTAAAATGAACAAACAACAGAGTGAGACTAAACACACGACGTTATCGCGACGCGTGTCAATACGGAAGCGTAAATGGTTAGTCGGTGTAACAGCGATGACAATTATTGCTGGTATTACAGCAACAGCCGTTTTGGATTTTAGTAAACAACGCTCGCTTAAAAATGCTAAAACAGTCACGCCTGCTCACGTGACTGTTAATAATAAACTTGCTCAAGCTGCTCTTATTAATAATTACGCTCAACTCCCCTTACAGTTCGAACAAAACCGTGGTCAAACCAATGACGAAGTGGAATACGTCTCACGTGGCTCTGGTTATACCTTATTTCTAACCCCAACTGAAACCGTGCTGACGTTACAACGAAGCAGCGGCAAACAAAACGAGCAAGCCGTTGTTAGAACCTCCTTTGTCAATGCCAATGTGCCAGTAGTCTTTAATGGCAACAACGTCTTGCCCGGCAAAGTGAATTACCTCATTGGCCGTGATGAAAGCAAATGGCTCACCGATATCCCGACCTATACCGATGTCATCGCCAAAGAGATCTACCCTGGCATCGACCTGCGTTATCACGGTGACCAAAGGCAACTCGAATATGATTTTATTGTTGCACCGGGAGTCAATACCGATGACATCCAACTACAGTTTAGTGGCGTTGACCTATTACGTATCGGTGAAGAAGGGCAGTTAGTTATCGAAACAGCACAAGGCACACTGCAGCACAAAAAACCGATCGTCTATCAAGACATCAGCGGTGAACGAATTACTGTCGAAGGTAACTACCTTCTGAGTGAAAATAAAATAGTAAGTTTTAAGTTAGGGCAATACGATCCAAACCATGAACTAATAATCGATCCTATCCTCGACTACTCGACGTACCTTGGAGGTGAAGCGGATGACAGAGGCCTAGCCATAGCGGTTGATGATGCAGGCAATGCTTATGTTGCGGGCACCACCGTATCGGCAAGTTTCCCGGTCGTGAATGCTTACCAAACAAGCCTTAGTGGGAGTAAAGATACCTTTATCGCCAAACTGAATGCCAATGGTGATGCTTTGGTCTACGCGACCTACTTTGGTGGCAGTGGTGATGAAGATGACGACGATGATGATGATAGTGATGATGACTACGGTGAAGACGACGAAGACGATAATGACGAAGGCGATTCTGATAAAGATACCGGTAAAGACATTACTGTTGATGCCAATGGATATCTTTATATTACTGGCAGCACCAACTCCGATACTGACTTCCCCATCGTCAATGCCGTACAAAGTACTTACGGCGGTGGTGATCGCGATGCTTATGTCGCCAAACTCTCGGTCGATGGCAGCAGCTTACTTTTTTCCACCTACCTCGGTGGAAGTAATAAAGACAAAGGCTTTGGCATTGCTTTAAGCAATAATGGTAACGTCTTTGTTACGGGTAAGACCAAATCAAACAACTTCCCAACGACGGCCAATGCTTATCAAACCAGCCATGCCGGTAACGGCGATGCGTATGTTGTGCAACTGGCGGGCGACGGTTCACAACTCAACTATGCTACCTACTTGGGTGGCTCTAAATCCGATAATGCAAAAGCCATTGCAATAGATAGTTCAGGGAATGCTGCTATCACTGGTGTTACCAAATCCAAGAATGATTTTCCGTTACACAATGCCCTGCAACCGAGCTTTGGTGGTGGCGGACGCGATGCCTATGTCGCACAACTCAATGCCAGTGGTAATGCACTAAACTACTCCACCTATTTAGGCGGTGCCAAAAAAGACAAAGGCCGCGGAATTACGATCGATAGTCATGACAACGTTATCGTAGTTGGTTTAACAAAATCCAAGACCGACTTTCCCTTAGTCAATTCTCTACAGTCCACCTATGGTGGTGGCAGTGATGACGGCTTCATCAGCAAACTCAACAGTGCAGGCAGTGGCCTAACTTTCTCTACCTACCTCGGTGGTGAAAAGACCGACAGACTAAATAGTGTTGTGGTCGATAGCAACGATGACATCTATGTTGTCGGCACCACCAAATCTACCAACGGAATTCCGACCACTGATGCCGAGCAGGCACAACTGTCTGGTAGCAAACGCGATGCCTTTATTACCAAACTGAGTCATGATGGCAGTAGTGTTATTTATGGTACTTACCTAGGGGGTAGCAAGAGCGACCGCGGTAAAGATATCGCCGTTGATGGACAAGATGCCTACATCACCGGTGTCACCAAATCCGATATTGATTTCCCCACCCTGAATGCTCTGCAACCTCTATTCGGCGGCAGTAATAAAGATGCGTTTGTTGTCAAAATAGCCGAAGAGGTTACCAATCAAGATCCAGAAATTACATCAACACCAATAACCGATGCATTGGCAGGACAACTCTATAGCTATGATGTCGATGCGACCGATGCAGATGAAGACGATGTTTTAGTTTACAACCTACAAGTCTTCCCCACAGGTATGGTTATTGATACCAACACAGGACTCATTAGTTGGACGCCGACTGTAATCGGGGTAGTCAATGTCACTGTTCAAGTCGATGACGGTAACAATGGTACTGCAACACAAAGTTACAGTATTAATGTTACCGATTCAGATGTGATCGCACCAACGATCACGATTACCTCACCGCAAGAGGGTTTAAACACCAATCAGGCAAACCAGACAATCACGGGCACACTTGATGAAACGGCGACATTGACATTGAATGGTAATTTGGTTGCCGTTAATCTGGACTTAAGCTTTAGTGCTACTGTTACTCTAGTTGAAGGTGTAAATAGTTATACTTTTGAAGCCACCGATGCAGCAACCAATTTTGGTGCAGCGTCACTAACATTGAATTTGGATACAGTCTTACCTGTCGTCACGATTACATCGCCACAAGATGGACTCGTTACTAATCAAACCACACAAACGATCATCGGTAGTCTAAGTGAACCTGCAACATTCACGATCAATGGACAAGCAGTTACCGTTAACCCTGATCTCAGTTTTAGCACTAATGTCATCTTAGTCGAAGGTGCGAATGCAATCACCATTGAAGCGACGGATGCCGTAAGCAATGTCGGCAATGCTGCGTTAACTTTAAACCTCGATACCGAACCACCCGTTATTACGATTAACGCACCACAAGATGGATTAATTACGAATCAATCAGCACAAACCATAACCGGTAGTTTAAGCGAAACAACTACGTTAACGATCAATGGACAAACAGTCACGGTTAATCCTGACTTAACCTTTAGTACAGATGTCACCTTAGTTGAAGGTGCAAACAGTTATACTTTTGAAGCCACCGATGCAGCAACCAATCTTGATGCAGCGTCACTAACATTGAATTTGGATACAGTCTTACCTGTCATCACGATTACATCGCCACAAGATGGACTCATTACTAATCAAACCACACAAACGATCATCGGTAGTCTAAGTGAACCTGCAACACTCACGATCAATGGACAAGCAGTTACCGTTAACCCTGATCTCAGTTTTAGCACTAATGTCATCTTAGTTGAAGGTGCGAATGCAATCACCATTGAAGCGACGGATGCCGCAAGCAATGTGGGGAATGCAAGCTTAACCTTAATCCTTGATACGGTTGCACCGGATATCACAATTACTGATCCGCTTGATGGCAGTTTAACCAACCTTGTTGATCAAACCATTACCGGTAATTTGGATGAAATAGCAACACTGACATTTAATACGGCCAGCGTACCCGTTAACCCGGACAATACATTTAGCGTTGGCCCGGTTGCATTAATAGAAGGGGGTAACACGTTTACCTTTGAAGCGACAGATACGGCAGGCAATGTTAGCACACAATCGATAACAGTCACACTCGATACCATTGCGCCTGCCATTACCGTGAACGATCCGGTCGATGGCAGTGTCACCAATCAAGCAAACCAAACTATTACTGGCTCGGTTGATGAGGCTGGTGCCTTTAGGATTAACGGTACTGCTGTGACACTAAACTCGGACAATACTTTTAGTTCCGATGTGCTCTTGGTTGAAGGCGAAAACACGTTTACGCTTGAGATCACCGATGCGACAATGAATGTTAATACTCAAACCTTAACGGTAACATTAGATACTGTTGCAGCAGTAATCACAGTGGTAAGCCCACAAGAGGGGTTGGTTACCAACCAGGCAGCACAAACCATAACGGGTAGCATAAACGAAACCGCAAGCCTAACAATTAACGGGCAAGCTGTGTCCATCAACCCGGACAATACTTATAGTTTTGCCGTTACCTTAATGGAAGGTGTCAATAGCTTTACTCTGGAAGCGATAGATACGGGGACAAACACAAGCACACAAAACCTAACTCTGAACCTGGATACCATTACACCGGTAGTCACGATTACCAATCCGGCTGATGGTTTACTATCTAATAACCCAAGTCAACTGATAACGGGTAGTGTTAGTGAAGTGGCATCGTTAACCATTAATGGACAAGCAGTAAGCCTAAACCCGGACAATAGTTTTAGCTTTGGCCCAATCACTATGGCAGAAGGTGCGAATACCATCACCGCGATTGCGACGGATGCGGCAACGAATAGCACAACCACTACCATTAATGTAAGTCTCGATACCGTGGCTCCGGTGATTAGCGTTACCAGCCCAGTTGATGGTGCGTTGACGAATCAAAGTCAAATTGTTGTAGCAGGGAGCTTAAGTGAACAAGGTAACCTCACAATAAATGGACAAGCTATCACAGTAAATCTGGATGGCAGTTTTAGTGCGATAGTTAGCCTTGTTGAAGGTGCAAATACAGTTACCTTAACGGCAAGCGATGCAGCAACGAATGTCAGTCAAAGTGTTCTAACCGTCAATAGTGATACGATTGCACCGATCATTAACATTACGACGCCAATCAATCGCAGTAGCACTAACCAAGCAGCGCAATTGGTCACAGGCTCATTAAGTGAAGCAGCAACCTTATTAATAAACGGTCAGGCAGTCACAGTGAACCCCGACTTAAGCTTTAGCTTTGGTCCGATCACATTGGCCGAAGGGGCAAACTCGATCAGCGTAAGCGCGACCGATGCGGCAACGAACAATAGTGCGGGTAACGTCAGTGTCACCCTGGATACAGTCATACCCACGTTAATCTTGGATAGCCCAACAGGGGACATCCTCACTAACCAATCAACCGTTAGCTTTAGCGGTAGCGTAGATGAAACGGTAAGTCTTACGATTAATGGTCAAGCGGTAACCCAAAATCCGGACAATACCTTTAGCGCAAATGTCACGGTAGCTGAAGGCAGTAATGTAGTCGATGTTGTTGCAACCGATGCAGGTGGTAATAGCGTCACACAAAGCATCAACATCACTATCGATACGATTGCACCAAGCACGCCGATTATTAGCTTAACCAATCGCGGTAATCCGCTAAATGGAATCGTTATGGTGACGGGTTTACCCGGTGCCGCTGAGCCGGGAACATTAATACACGTTATTAATCCCGTCACCAATTATGAAGCCTTGGTCTTGGCACAAAGCGATGGTAGCTTTAGTACCGATGTTGCTGGTTTCGCCAATGATATCTTTTCTATCATTACGATGGATGCGGCAGGTAATATCAGCGCACCTGTAGTTTTGATTCCAAACCCACCATTAGCATTAACGCTGGATGCCATTGGTAACAAAACCGCGCCCTTAGGGCAAATTACTCGCTTTACGGTAACTGCAAATGACAGTGAAGGTAATGTAATCGCCTTAGGTTTAACGCCACTTCCATTACCCGCTGGTATGGAATACAACATCGCAACAGGTGAATTCAGTTTCCGACCAACAAGCGGACAAGAAGGGGACTATAATTTAACCTTTAGTGCCTTATCGGGTGATGAGCGTGTAGTTGAAAATGTCACCGTTAATGTATCTGCACCAAACGCAGCAGATCCAACCGATTTAACCGGTCGTATTTTAGATGCCAGTAGCATGCAAGGTGGCACGATTGAACCGATTGTCGGTGCAACCGTATCATTCCTCGCGACAGGCGTGAGTACAACGACGGATACACAAGGCTTCTTTACCTTAAGTGGTTTGCCTGCGAATGCAGAAGTATTTGATATCGATACCAGCACGGCACAAGCAGGACCGGGCGGTACCAGCTATGCCGGTTTCCGTGAACAGTTTCCGTTAGTGATTAACGTAACGAATATTGTTGAGCGACCGTTCTACTTACCACGGTTGGCAGCGGAAAGTTTAACTACCGTTGATCCTCTGGTAGAAACGATTGTTAATAACCCAACATTAGGCATTGATTTAAGTATCGCTGCAGGAAATGCGATTAATGATTCAGATGGGCAACCGTTTACCGGACAGGTTTCGATTTCGGAAGTACCGCGTAATCTGGCACCAGCTAACTTACCCGAGTTTATGGATCCGACTTTATTATTCACAATCCAACCGGTCGGTGTGAGTTATACCGTACCCGCACCAATTACTATCGCCAACACTGAAGGCCATGCGCCTAATAGCGAAGTGGATCTCTGGTCGGTTGATCCGGATCTGGGTCAATTTGTGATCGTAGGTACCGGACAAGTTTCAGCAGATGGGTCTGAGATCGTAACGATCTCAGGTGGTATCCGTGCTAATGATTGGCATGCATTCCAGCCACCGAATCCGAATACCGGTGGTTCTGGTACTAATGGGAAGAAACCATGCCCAACGTGTCCTGAGGAAGATCTTACTTCTACGGTTAGTTTGAACGACGGTCATATGGGAACGCGACATACGCTGCCAGCATATCGTTCGTTAGAAACTTCACGTGCGTTAACTTTTAGCTATCGCACCTTCAGAGCCTATCCGAGTCCATCAATTCCATATAATAGTGCTATCGATGTCCGTAGTACGGTACCAGCAACAGTCTCTTATGATCTGGAAGTCGGTGGCCTGAAACAAGGTCAGGAAGTCTTTATTGATACTTCCGGCTTCAGTGAAGGACTAACTGAAGCATTTAGTACAGCGATATCATTTGATGCAGCAGAATTTGATTCAGGAATGTATGACTATCGTTTGAAAGTTACCAGTAATTTTAATGGCGGTTCACGTCAAAGTTTGATTGTTGAAGATGTCGTAATGGTTGTGAATGAACAGCAAAGTCCTTTTGGTGCAGGCTGGATGCTAGAAGGTTTGTATAGCCTTCGGTTTAATGAAGATAACAGTGTCACCATGATTGCGCCGAATGGTAACTCCATTTCTTATGATGCCACAGCGACACCGGATCTGTTTGATTCTCCAGACAGCGATTACGCTGTTTTCAACCGTAACCCGGATGGCAGCTACACCCATACTGAAAAAGATGGTGTCAAAATGCACTTTAATGCCGAAGGACAAATTACCGAGCATGAAGATCGTAATAACAATATCACGGCTTATGCCTATGATGTTGACGGTAAGTTAATAACGATTACTGATCCAGTGGGCTTAATCACGACCTTTGCTTATGACATAAATGGCTTGTTAGAAACAGTAACTGATCCAGCTACACGTGTGACTAACTTTGAATACGATGCCACGGGTAATATGACCAAGGTAACTTATCCTGACAATACCTTCGAGACCTATGAATACGATAATCGTCACTTGATGACGGCACACGAAGATGAACGCCAAAATCGTTTTACCGATCGTTACGATGCCTTTGGTCGAATTATTGATGGTACCTTGCCGGATGGTACGGTTCGCGCGGGAATTGGACAGAACTCAGCAGCATTAATTGATGTTTCCAGCGGCGTTGGTACAAGTGTCAATCCAGCACCCGTCATGCGTCCAGCAGATGTTGATGGTGAATACGTTGATGGTCGTGGCAATCCTTCTAATAAAGAACTAGATCCACAGGGCCGTGCAACATTAGAAATGGACGAAATAGGGCGTATGACATTGCATACGCGCGACGCCGATTCCAATCCAACACAGACAACACGTCCGATAGGTTCCGTTGTAACTCGAACCTTTGATACCTTCGGTAATGTGCTAACGCAGAAAGAAGAGTTTAATACGGCGACGACAACGTATACCTACGATCCATTTAGTTTGGTAACAACAGTAACAAACCCACGTAACCACACGACAACAATCACGCGTGATCCGGCTGATGGTAACCCATTAACAATTGTAAATGAGTTAGGTCATACAACGACCATGGTTTATGACAGCCGCGGCCTTGTTACCTCAATGACCAGCCCGAACGGATTAGTAACGACGTATACGTACAACACCGAAGGCCTCATGGACACCAAGACTGAAACACCGCCAGTCAGTAGCCCGGGTAATGTGCGTCTTTGGACTTATGCCTATTACCCAACGGGACTTTTACAAACTGTGAATACACCCGATGGGATTACACTGACCTATACTTATGATGACCGTAGCTTCCTGACCAGTGTTACCGATAATCTCAATCAATCGATTATCTACACCTACGATGACCATAAAAACGTGACTCGAACAGAAACGCGCAGTAGCGATGGTAGCTTGGCCTTGCTCGTTGACAGCATCTACGATAATCGTAATCGCCTGACACAGACTAAAGCGCCGCACGTTGGCATCGAAGAATCCATCACGCAACGCATACTCGATGAAAATAGTAATTTGATTGGCTTAATTGATCCAAACGGTAATCCCCGCAGTAATGTCTATGATGCTTTCAATCGACTCGATAATAACACCCATAGAGAGGGGGGTATTACGGACTACACTTATGATGATCAAGATCGTATTACCAAAGTCGAAGCCCCGAACGGTGTCGTTACTGACTATGAATACGACATCATCAGTCGTCGCACCAAAGAGATAAGCCCAGACCGAGGCACGATTACTTATGTGTATGACTTGGCTAACAACGTCACCACCATCACCGAGGGCAGAGGCATTGTTGCCAGCATGACCTATGATGAATTGGAACGTGTGGGCACCAAGACCTACCCGAACACCATCATTGGTAAAAATGAGAATGTCACCTATACCTATGATACCTGTAACTTTGGTTTAGGCTTTCTCTGTACCCGTGCCGATGAATCGGGAACGTATGACTACAACTACGATGCCTATGGCAATATGACCGATGGCACCTTCACCGAGATCGAAGGCACCGTCTATACTATGAGTTACCTGTATGACGATGGTGACCATATCATCCAAAGCACCTATCCAAGTGGCAGGGTCGTTGATTATGCAAGAGATGGCGTACGCCGTGTCGAAGCAATCGACACCACACTGAATGGCACAGCACAGAGTATCGTCAGCAACATCCAATACCGGGGTGACAACCAAATCACACAATGCACCTTTGGTAATGGATTGATTGATGAAAGAAGCTATGATCTACAAGGACGACTCACCAATCAATTACTGCGAGATGCCTTGAATACACTGATTGACGACAGGACATATACCTACGACAAAAATAGCAACGTGTTAAACATTGCGACGAACGTAGAGGATAATGCGTATCTGTACGACAAGTTAGATCGACTAACGAGCGACACCATTGATAACAACACACCGTTCGACTTCAGTTATGACTTGAACGACAATCGCTTGACTAAAAACTTACAAGACCTGACCTTGCAAGAATTCTTTGAGCAACAGGAAAATAGTAATCGCATCAGCATACTGGAAACCGTGCAAGCGGGCGCGACGCCGATAGATACCACCCCCAATCGCGACCTCATCTATAACGACGTGGGCAGACTCTATCAACTGATAGAAGAGGGCACCTTAAAGGCCGAATACATCTACAACGATGCGGGGCAACGAACAAGGAAAACAAACTACCAAGCTGATGGTATCACTGTAGACAATATCACCATCTACCACTACGACCATATGGGTTATTTGATAACGGAAACGACAGAGCTTGGTGACCTTATCAAAGATTACATTTGGCAAGAAGGTATGACACCTGTTGCCCAAATCGACAACAACGCCGGAACAGAGAGTATTGTTTATTTGTATACAGATCATTTGATGACGAACCGACTTGCAACAGACGACACACAAGCAGTTGTATGGCGTTGGGAAGGGGAAGCGTTTGGGAATACGGCGGCGCAGGAAATCTCAGGAGTAAGTGTTAATCTCCGATTCCCCGGACAGTACTTTGATTCTGAGACGAATCTGCATTACAACATGGCTCGCTATTACGACCCACAACTTGGAAGATATATAACAAGTGACCCAATTGGGTTAAATGGTGGATTAAATACGTATGTGTATGTTAACCAAAATCCTATTCTATCTTCTGATCCAGAAGGTCAAGCATCGATTGGTGGAGTAGCTGCAACTGTTGTACTTGCTGTCGGAGCCGCAGCTAGGTTATGTAGTAAATTTCCCAAAGCTTGTAACAAAGCTCTTAAATGTATGAGGAATCCAAAACTATGTAGAAAAAAAGCATGTAATAAGGTTAACAGGGCTATGCATAAAGTATGTGATTCAGCACGTTCTTGTAAAGGCGGTGACTCATGCATGGTTATAATTAGAAAAGCTGCGCATTTATCTTCATGTTTAGCAATGAGATATGCAGTAAGATTATGTCATGGTCGTAATAACGACCCAAGACCAACAGGCCATGCGCAAGCAATACGGGAAACTAAAGGTAGAATTAAAGATTGTTGGGATAAGTTTAAATGTTGCTCTTAAATTAAATCGAGATTTTAATATTGTGAATAAAGATGAATTATTAAATTGCTTAGAGAGTGCTTTTGCTAACATAGCTTACCCGAAGAATAGAGATTTCTATAAAGCTATAGCTGAAAAAGAATATGAAGATTATATTGACCCTGGGGAGAATAAAAGGTGGGAAGATCTTTCGAAAGATGAACTACAAAAGCATTACGATTTTATTTATTACCTGGATTCTGATGCTAAAGTTTATTACTTGCCTTCCTATATAAAATTAATTCTTGAAAACAGTAAGTGTAAAGAAGATGAACATTTTATAGATTTGTGCACAAGTTGTTTGTTTACACTGTTATCTGAGATTGATATCAAAACCTTAAATGCTAGGCAGCTTCAAATTATTAATCATTTTTTGAATTATTGCCGAGAGATTATTTATCCAATATTTGATTTAAATATAACTCATTTAAAAAAAATACAGAAACATTTAGAAGGGAATTAACATATTAATAGAGACAAATATGTTATCAGAATATACAAAAAAGAGAGTCTCAATTGTATTATTGTTTTTTTGTTTTTCAACCAGCGTTCTATATTCCTATATACTATCATTTTCTGAACGTGGCCTTCCTTTTCTTGATTGGTTCAACATTTCTCTCTATATTATATGGTTTGGAATACTGGCTTGGATTGCATGGAATATTCATAGAGATAAACCAAGAGCGAAAGATGTGGTTTTATTTTTTTCTTGCCTAGTAATATTATTAACAGGGTTTGACCTTTATGAGAAAGATGGTTCTTTACTACTGGCAGGAATTAGTTTGATTGAAGCATCGTTTCTTTTTTCAGTCTATGTACTTCTTAAGCAAGAATAATAATGATAAAAAGGTGTCGGTGATATATTTTAACCATCAAAACTATAGCAGCTATCAACATGACAAAAGAAAAGACAGGCAAAGACAAACCTGAAGATAAGCCGAAACCACATTACGAGTTGGATGAACTCCTCGCTAAAATCACTCCGGAAAATATGCACCCTGAAATCTCGATCGGTCCACCTGTCGGAGATGAACTTCTATAAGAGCTCACTGAGCTTCCCAGACATTACAGAATAATTTAGATGATTCTTCTAAATGGTCTTATTCATGGTCACATTCGCCATCAAATTTGGAAGCTTCTTCTGGAATAGAAACAGTAAGAAATTCTTCTATCACTTTTTCAGGTAATTCATGCGTATATAAAATTTGGCGATCCAAGGATTTCAGTCGAATAAACTCTTTAATAGAGAGCAGCACAACATCATCGTGGCCCCGGTGCGTAATCACAACGGGATTACTTTGAGCTTCTTTTCTATACCGACCAAATTCTTTTCGTAATTCTGATGCGCTTATTCTATTCATAATAGATTCCACTTCTCAACATCGACTAGATGCCTGATGGCTAATAATCATATCGATTAATCACTATTTTGAATAGAAGCTCTTAGTGAAATTTTTTATTGTCTGCGATTTAATTGGAACACTACAGCACGATGGAACGGCATCACCAGAATCAGTGGAACGGGTTAACCAGCACAGTGGAATATTTGGGTCAGCGCATGCAACTGCGTATTCCGGTTAAATGTTCCAGTCGTTCTGTTTTGATTGGTTCATCAATTCTGGTTTGATTGGCCCACCATTATTGAATGTGCCATGCTGTATATAATAATTATTAATAGTTAGTTATCGTTAGACGATTTATAATATGGCTATGACAAGGAATGCGCTAAGTCGAACATCTCACCTTAAGCGAACATCTGTATCTCGACGTTCCTCCTGGAATAATTCATCGTTAAATCATCGTGGATACAGACGAAAATCTGTCGTAATTACGACAAATAAATTCAAAGCACTTCCCGGCCAGTACTTTGATGCGGAGACCAATCTGTATAATAGGGGACAGACCACGGTTTTTTAGAGCGTAAATAGGGGACAGACCACGGTTTTTAGTATGTGATAGACTTTCCTAAGCTCAAATGGATTGAGTATATTTAAAACAAGGAGGTTACCCATGCCACGTCGCGCTCGCTTGGCTATTGCAGGGATTCCCTGGCACATCATTCAACGCGGGAATAATCGTTCAGCTTGTTTCTACACAGACGATGATTATCGTTATTACCTTGCAAGGTTAAAAGAGCAAGCTAAAAAGCATCTGTGTGAAGTCCATGCCTATGTCTTGATGACGAATCATGTTCATTTATTAGTTACTCCAAAAAAGACAGAAAGCGCTTCATTAATGATGAAACATCTTGGACAACGCTATGTTCAATATATAAATAAAACTTATCGTCGTAGTGGTACTTTATGGGAAGGGCGTTTTCGTTCCTGTTTAACACAAGAAACAGAATACGTAACAGCTTGTTATCGGTATATCGAACTCAATCCGGTTCGCGCAATGATGGTAAAGGACCCTTCTGAATATACTTGGTCGAGTTATCGAGCAAATGCATTTGGTGAAGATTCATTTATAACACCTCACTTTCTCTATAATGGTTTAGGTCAGAATAGAGCGGATAGATTGGTTGCCTATCGAGAGTTGTTTAAAGCACACCTTGAAGATGAGATAATCAACAATATACAACAAGCTACCAATGGTAACTTTGCGTTAGGTAATGAGAAATTCAAAGCGGAAATTGAAAAGATGCTAAATAGACGAGCAAGACCGGGTAAATCCGGGCGACCAAGAAACGAAGAGGGGAGTGAATTATCTTAGACTTTACTAAAAACCGTGGTCTGTCCCCGATTAAAGTATTGTTGCTAGCTCTGATTTTCACCAATGTTCTAGCGGTTGAAGACATTGCCGTGATGGGATTGATTGCAGATAAGGCGATCTTGAAGGTTGATGGTAAACATCGTGTGATTCATATAGGCGAATCGACAATAGAAGGCGTTCGATTGATTTCAATTTCTGATGATAGACGTAATATTACGTTGGCTGTTGACGGTATTGAAAAGCGTTATCGTTTGGGCGTGGGTACCGACACAGGCGGAGGTAGCGCCAAGATTATTGCAAATGATTCGGGTATGTATCGCGCCAATGGAAAAATCAACGGTAAGCCTGTCCCTTTTATAATTGACACTGGTGCAACGTATATTTCCTTGAGTAAAAAACAAGCAGAGCAACTCGGAATTAGTTATCAGCAATCTACTAAAAATGGTCAAGCAGAAACTGCTAATGGTGTGGTGGATATTTATATTGTTACGCTTGATAAGGTCGAGTTAGATGGTATTGCGCTAACGAACATTGAAGCTGCGATTCATGAAGGTGAGTTTCCAAATGCTGCCTTACTTGGTATGACGTTTTTAAATAAGCTGAAAATGAACAGGGAAGGAAATATCCTATTATTAAGTCACCATTAAGTTGGTAAGTATCATGTCTCTATCTTGGGTAAAAGCGACATTGTTTGGCGCCATACTGATGGTTCAGTCGCAGTCTAGTTGATAGATGGTACTAAAATATTGAGTGCGATTGTGGTGTTTAACAGCTTGGTAAATGACTGGGTTATTGAATAAGTGACAAGGAACCATGAAACTGTACTACCCAGTGGCCTTAAAGAGCTATGTAATGCACGCATATACTTTTGGTGACATTATCTAAATTAGAGATATGGGTAATGCTGTCTAGTCAGAATTAGATATCACTCAAAACAATTTCGGCATTATAATGAATGCTTATTGTTTAATATCTATTTAAATTATGGCGATTATTCTTTGTGGGAAAACGAAAGAAAAAAAATAAGGCAAAGAATCATGCTTCTTTGCCGCAAGAGAAACACCAGCACATATCTAATATAGAAAATCTAATTATATACGGGCTTATATTTTCAGTATTTTTTATTTTTTCATTATCCGTTAATAATCATTTTGCATTGCCAAAATTAATTCCAATTGCTTTATTAACAAGCTTCTTATTAGGTACTGTTTTCTATAAAGCGCATATAAAAGAGATTAATCTTGAAATACCTCTAAAAATACTTATTCCTCTGCTGTGTCTTCTTCTTTGGTGGAGTGTCGGTACTAGTCAAGCGATTAATTTACAGACAGCTTTGATGGGACAAGTTGGGCGTTATAATGGTATGTATACACACTTGCTGATGGTGATACTGTTTTTCGTGATGGCACATCTTCAGTTGACACATGCACAGTTGAAAATACTGAAACGCGTGTTATACATTTCAACGGTACTACTTTGCGTACATGCCATCTCTCAATACTTTGATCATGATCTCATCCTTAACGCAAAACAAACACGACCTTTAGCCACAATTGGCAACCCCGTCGCACTTGGCATCATATTGATCATGATATTCCCCTTTGCGTTGATAGATGTCGTTAATAAGGATGCTAGTCACAATAAACTATTATCAATAGGCTTATTGTTAACTATCTTAGCCACCTTGTTTATTACAGGTAGTCGTGGTCCTTGGCTTGGTCTGATTACATCTTTAATAGTTTTGAATAATTTCTATTGGCAAGCGATTATTAAGAATAAAAAAATCGTTATAAATTTATTTTTGGTGATAATACTTATCATGGCACCAGTGCTTTATTTTCTGTTTGATTGGAACTCATTACTACAAAGGCTTTCATTAGATAACAGTATCAAACAGCGTTTGATGTACTTTTCTACTGCCTTTGACATTATAAAAGACAATCCCGTGTTCGGCACCGGCTTTGAAAGTTTTCGTTTAGTCTATCCCGAGTACCGACCGATAGAAGACGTATTAATCGCCGGCAGAGATACAACACCCACCATGGTGCATAACGACTACCTGCAGTTTGCATTGGATAACGGCATTCTCGCGTTACTGTTTTTTATAGCCTTTGTTTCGTCTGCTCTTTTCTTAATCTATAAATCGATCAAAGAGAACAATAAGTATCGTCCCTTTCTTATTGCAGTCATCGCATCAATTACAGGCTATCTCACACAAAGTCTATCGGGTTGGTTAGAAACGCCGTCGTTTTTTCTGTTTTGGTTTATGTTAGGTTTAGGTGTGGCAGTGGCATTAAGCAATAGAGAAGTTGAACCAAAGCCAGGCGTTCGCGTTGCTCATCAACTCTTTGCCATTGCCGGGATACTTTTTTTGCTGTTCTATGTAACGCAGCTTAATCAATTTTATAATTATGAAAAAACGGCGCGTAAGATGTTCGGCTATCACTTAGGTGGTTCGGCCAAGACAGTCGACGAATACATTAGAACCTTAAATCGTATTGCACCGAATGAAGCGTTTTATCAAGACAAAATAGGCGGCATCTACCTCGACCGACTCGCGCGAGGAAAGTCAGACAACAACTATAATTACCGACAAGCACACAAACATTTTATGCAAGCACAAACACTAAACCCTTATAACGTTTATATACGACTTAACCTGATGATTGCCGATAGCATTGCTTTAAGTAAAGGAGTCATAGAGGTGCCGTCAGAAATAACGCTAACGAATATTAATGAAGTGGAAAAACGCGATCCGAATAACCCTACAGTATATGAGACAAGAGCAAAGCTTTATCGCGCAATGCGTGAGCCAGTCAAGCAAGCACTTGACCTAGTAAAAGTAAAACAATTATTGAAGAAAAGTTAGCGTTTTAAAAGACTAGTAGACCTGATTTATTTCTCTCTATGGCAGTGGATAATGCGGTGAATTTACGTTGAGATAATTAAAAATGACGTTATAGTTAAGTATTCAATAACAGTCAAAATGGGTTTTAGCAATTAAAGCAACCCATAAGTTTAAGTACTTTAGAAAGAAGTGATTGTAACACATTAATATACAGGAGTTGTTTGTGGTTGACTTTACTATTTCATTAAGTTGTTTAAGGGTTACATCATTTCTTCGTTATGCCTGTCTCGTTTTACTTTCATTATTTTCCATACAGGCACATGCCTTCAGCGGCGAATATGTCGGTACTGAAGTAGTTACTTTTGATGGTAATTGTTCCAGTCCTGGCACGCTGCCAATTGGTAATATTGCATTAATCAATTCACGTTATGGTGATGATCTCAAAGGCTATGGCTACAATATTTTTGGACAAAAATTTGTTATTGCAGAAACAGTTTCAGGTAATACATCAGCAGGTACTGTCTCAACTGTTCAATCCTTTAATGATGGCTTCAACAACTCCGTTATTATTTGGAATGGTACCAGTACAACAACCTTAAACGGTGATGGAACCTTATCAATTGGCTGGACGGGTACCGTAAATTCGGACGGGAGTTGTGGTTTTAGTTCAGTGATTGAGTTGTCTCCGGCCGATGATGAAGCAGTCTTTGCCGGTGAATATGTTGGTACGGAAGAGGTCACCTTCACATCAGGAACAGAGTGTCCCGTTCCGCTAGGGTCATATAATGGTTCGCATGTAGGTGTAAATTTTATAGATGGCACAAGCTTAACGGGCTTTGGTGTCGATTCATTTCGAAATCCATATACCCACATCGGAACGATTTCAGGGAGCACCGAATCGGGTACTGTTTCTTCACCTAATAATCAATTCCCAACAACCTTTGTATCAACTGAAAATACAACTGATAACGGAGGTGGTTCATCTTCAGTAACGTCAACGGGTTCTCTTACCGGTTTGGATTGTAATTATTCAACGTCAAGTTCATATACCGAGCCAACACAACCTATAGGTTCAGGTTCATTTACCGGGACAGAGCTCATCACATTTGCTGGTTGTTTAGCAGGTATTGGAATACCTGATGGAACTTACTCGGGGATTAATTCTGTCAATAACTACGCGAGTGGCACGAATCTGACCAGTGCGGGAATAGATCTCTTCGGTGGCATTTATCAATCGACAGGAACAATCTTCGGGAATACGGCTACGGGGACGTTATTTTCGAATGCATATACTTCGACCTACAGTGCAACAAGGAATGCCGATGGTACAGCGATCACGACATTATCAAGTGGTTCATTTTCTCCTATTGGACTTCCAGCATGTACCTTCACATCAACAATTAACTACACAGCAGATTTACACCCCATCTCAGTAAACCCAATTGATAAAGTGTTGGCGAGTGATGGTGTTGCTGATGATGACTTTGGTATCAGCGCATCGATACATGGCAACATTGCAGTAGTGGGTGCGCCATTAAATGACGATGATGGCACAGATTCTGGTTCTGCCTATATCTATACCCGCGATGCCTCAGGTGACTGGAACCAACAGACGAAATTAACTGCATCAGATGCTGGTGCTGACGATGAGTTTGGCGATGTTGTAGATATATTTGCTAATACCGTATTTGTAGGTGCGCCAGGAGATGATGATGCTGGAACTGATGCAGGGGCCGTCTATGTGTATACCCATGATGGATCAGGTAACTGGGCAGAACAAAAATTAACGGCCTTTGACGCACCTAGTAATGCTGCTTTTGGTAGCAGCGTTGCCGTTGAAAAGTATTGGGCCATAATAGGCGCCAGTGATGGTAACGGTGTTTATACCTATCTCCGTGATGGCTCTGGAAACTGGTCGCATTTTCTAAAAGTACATCAATCAGATGCAGTAGCTGGTGATTTTGGTAATTTTGGTGAAGCTGTTGCTATCAGTCCACTCGATGCTTCTGGTAATTGGACAGCGGTCGCAGGTGCGTTGAATGCGAATGAGGTGGGTGCGGCTTATGTTTATCACTATGACGCTCTTACTAACACTATTTCAGAACAAAGCATATTGTCTTCACTTGATGGAGTAGGGAATACCACTGATAGTTTTGGTGATGAAGTCGCAATCGAAGACGGTACAATTGTTGTTGGTGCTAGAAATGTAGATCAAAGTGGCGTGATACTGTCATCAGGTGCCGCGTATATATTTCAACAGGATGGTTCTGGCAATTGGGTTGAACAACAGCAATTAGTGCCGGCTGATAATGCGCATAACGATTTATTTGGTTACAGCGTCGATATTCAGGATGAAACCATTTATGTTTCAGCGGTTGAGACAGATAACAATGGTATTAGTGCTACGGGCTCTGTTTATCTATTTGAAATTGATGGGTCAGGTAATTGGGTTGAAATACCCGGTGCCTTATTAGCGCCAGATGGCCAAGCAGATGATAACTTTGGTGCTAGTGTTTCTATCCGCGGTAATACTTTATTAGTTGGTGCCAATTTGGATGACGATAACGGCTCAGCTTCTGGTTCAGCTTATTTCTTTACCGGTGATGGCGAACCTCCATTAACCGATAGCGATGGTGATTTTGTACCAGATGATATAGATAACTGTCCATCAAACTTTGACCCAGAGCAATTGGATAATGATCTCGATGGTCAGGGTAATGCGTGTGATGGGGATGACGATAACGACGGTTTCTCGGATACCTATGAAGTGGCAAATGGACTTAACCAATTTATCAATGACGTCGCATTAGATTTGGATGGTGACGGCTTTAGTAATTTTGTAGAGTTTACCTTTGGCACCAATCCGAATGATGATAATAGTGTCCCTGTTACCAATCCGGCAAATGCGAGTAATTTTATTGGCGACTATTTTGGTACGGAGTCAGCCACCTTTGGTCCTCAATGTTCGTTCGGTCTCGCTGGTACAACAGTAAATGGTACCAACACACTAATTACGTCACAGAATGGAACCGAAGTAAAAGGTTATGGTTACAATCTCTTTGGTGATAAATACCTTCTTAACGAGACACTAACGGGTAGTAATATATCCATTGGCGCAGTGCAGGCTGCAGAAGGCCCATATTATTCTGGTACTACTTCAACGACTTTAAATCCAGATGGAACATTGACCATGATTCAAGTGGGGACTGTGCCTTTTAATGCTATTGGTTGTACGTACGTATCAACAATATCGCTTACACCAAAAGCAGAAGAAGACTTTGAGTTTTTCGCTGGCACTGAGTCGACTACATTGGATCCTGCTTGTTCAGGTGGTGCAGCTACTTTAAATGGGCCACATACATCGATATTTATAAGCTCCGAACCAAGTTTAGTGGCGCACAGTTTTAATCAGTTTGCCGATAAGGAAATTGATTTTGCAACGATATCGGGTGACACCGCAACGGGAATGGCTTATTCACGGAATGAGTTCTTCCTTGATAATTATACGAGTACATTTAATGCGACGGATAACCTCAACGAGACGATAACTGTAACGGGTAGTGGCTCATTAATTGGCGAACCTTCATGTACATTTGACACCACACGGTCTTTGTCACCCGCAGTGGAGACGATTTTTAGTGGAAGTTGGACGGGAGAGGAAACAGTTATCTTCGCAGGTTGTTCCGTTTATGGTATTCCTGACGGACCGCAGACTGGAATAAACTCGGTGCATAATATTGCCAGCGCAACCAATCTAATTGGGCATGGTACTGATGTGTTCGATAATGACTATATTGCTGATGGAACAATTTCAGGCAATACCGCAACCGGTACAGTTAGATCAAATGTCGCTCTATATTCTGCCAACTATACCTCAACGCTAAATGCTAATGGTTCTGCAACAACAACATTATCTAGCGGAACATTTGATAATTTACCCGGTTGTACCTTTACCTCAACGATAAATTATTCATCAGACTTACATCGTGAATCATTTGTACCAATAGAAAAAGTCACCGCCAGTGATGGAACGGGTGGAGAAAAATTTGGTAGCAATGTTTCCGTCTTTCATAATATTGCTGTAGTCGGCTCGGAAGAAGATGATGAAAATGGAGCTGAATCTGGTTCAGCCTATATTTATACCCGTGATGCGTCTGGCCCATGGAGCCAACAGATTAAATTACTTGCTTCTGATGGTGTGGCTAATGATGAGTTTGGTCGCAGGGTATCCATCTTTGGTAATACTGCGCTAATTGGTTCTAGACATGACGATGATGATGGTGCGAATTCAGGTTCGGCTTATATATATTCTCATGATGGATCGGGAAACTGGACCGAACAAAAATTAACGGCATCCGATGCAACTGCGGGCGATGAGTTTGGTAGTAGTGTTGAGGTTGATGGTAACTGGGCGCTGATTGGTGCGCGCGGTGATGATGCTGGTTCAGCCTATGTCTTCCGACGTGATGGTTCTGGAAACTGGAGTGAATTTCAAAAGCTGTCAGCAAGCGATGGTACATCGGGTGATTTCTTTGGTGAAGCTGTCGCGCTTGATGCGACAGACATGTCCGGTAACTGGCATGCGGTCGTTGGTGCTCAAACCGATGATGCCAATGGTGCCTTTTCTGGTTCCGCTTACTTGTTTAGTTATGACATTTCAACAAACTGGACACAACAACATAAGTTTATCGCTTCGGACGGTGCTGCTGGCGACTTATTTGGTACCAGTGTGGCATTGAAAGCGAGTGATGCTTCAACAAACTGGACTGTAGTGATTGGCGCTGACGGTGATGATGATAATGGTTTGGAATCGGGTTCTGTCTATGTCTTCACTGAAGAAGGTTCTGGCAATTGGGTACAGGACACGAAACTGATTGGTTCTGAAGTTTCAGCTGGGCATGACTTTGGTCGAAGCATCAGTATGGACGGAGGTTTGATCATCGTTTCTGCTTCAGCAGACGATATTGCCTATTTGTTTGAACAAGATGGTTCTGGAAATTGGGCAGAAGCGGCAGACGTAACGGCGCCAGACGATACACTTGGCGATACTTTTGGAAGTGGTGTCTCAATATCAGGTAATACGATTTTAATCGGCAAGGAAAGAGACGATGATAACGGTAGTAATGCTGGAGCAGCCTATTTCTTTACCCTAGCTGAAGGTGAACCACTATCTGATATTGATGGCGATGGTATTCCTGATAACGTAGATAACTGTCCGGTTAATGCAAATCCAACGCAATTCGATACAGATAATGATGGCATTGGTGATGTCTGTGATGCAACAAATGATACCGATGGCGATGGCGTTCCGGATAATAGTGATAACTGTCCAACTGATTTTGATGTAGCCAATATCAATACTGATGGAGATGCACTGTGTAACACCAACGACACTGACGACGACAATGATGGCATGTCAGATGCCTATGAAAATGCGAATGGCTTGAATTCATTGGTCGATGATGCCAATAGTGATTTGGATGGTGATGGGATAAGTAATTTTGATGAGTTTACCGAGGGTACAGATCCGGATGATATTAATGATTTTCCTCTGATCGCAGCGATAGAAAAAGTCGTGGCCAGTGATGCCGCGTTTGAAGATTACTTTGGTCATAGCGTTGCAGTAGACGGTGATATTGCCCTGGTGGGGGCGGATCTGGAAGATGGCGTGGCTGGTAATAGCGGTTCGGTCTACGTGTTCCAACGCGATGGCTCGGGCAACTGGTCTGAGCAGACGAAGCTGAATGCCAGCGATGGTGCAAATGGTGATCAGTTTGGTATTAGTGTCGCCTTATCGGTGTCTGATGGTTCTGGTAACTGGACGGCCACGGCACTGGTGGGGGGGTATCTGGATGATGACAACGGAACAAATTCGGGTTCGGCCTATGTCTTTGTCTATGATGGATCAGGAAACTGGACCGAGCAGGCGAAACTAACCGCCAGCGATGGCGCTGCGAATGATTTATTTGGCGCAAGAGTTGCCCTCGATGGTAACGTAGCATTGGTGGGTGCCCGGAATGATGATGATGACGGTAATGCTTCCGGTTCGGCCTACGTATTCCAACACGATGGCTCAGGAAGCTGGACCCAGCAGGCGAAGTTGACCGCAAACGATGGTGCGGCGGGTGACGAGTTTGGCAGGAGCGTAGCCGTCCATGGTGACGTGGCACTGGTGGGGGCGTATCTTGATGATGATAATGGTAATGATTCGGGCTCGGCTTACGTATTCCAAGACGATGGCTCGGGGAACTGGACCCAGCAGACGAAGCTGACCGCCAGCGATGGCATAACGATAGACTGGTTTGGTTATAACGTTGCCATCGACGGTGACGTGGCGCTGGTGAGTGCGATTTTTGATGATGACACGGGTAATCAGTCTGGCTCGGTCTACGTGTTCGAGGACGATGGCTCGGGGAACTGGACCCAGCAAGACAAGCTGAACGCTGGTGATGGTGCGGCGGGTGACGAGTTTGGTCATAGCATGGTCCTTGACGGTGACGTGGTGCTGGTAGGTGCGCGTCGGGATGATGACAATGGTAATAATTCGGGCGCGGCGTATGTCTTCCAACTCGATGGCTCGGGTAACTGGAACGAGCTGAAGAAGCTGACAGCAAGTGATGGCGCGGCGTTTGACGAGTTTGGCTGGAGCGTGGCCTTTGCCGACGACACCGCTCTGGTCGGGGTGTATCAGGATGATGACAACGGTAATAGTTCCGGATCAGCTTATTTCTACACGCTTACTGACGCAGACGATGATGGCCTGCGTGGTGATAACGGTGCGGATAACTGCCCGGTTCATGACAATCCAACACAGACTGATACCGACAATGATGGTGAAGGGAATGCCTGTGATGACGATGATGATAATGATGGTACACCAGATGACAGTGATGCCTTCCCGTTAAATGCATCCGAGGATACTGACACGGACGGTGATGGCACCGGTAATAATACAGATACCGATGATGATAATGATGGCACGCCTGATGTCAGTGATGCATTTCCATTAGATGGTTCTGAAAATACAGATACAGATAATGATGGAATTGGCAATGTTGCTGATACAGACGATGACAATGACGGTATGTCAGACACGTATGAAAATGCGAATGGATTAAATTCGTTAATCGATGATACGGCTTTAGACTTAGACGGTGATGGTGTTAGTAATATTGATGAGTTTAATGCGGGTACAGATCCTAATGATTCAGATGACTTTCCAATTGTCAGTGCAATTGAAAAATTCTTGGCAGATGATGGTTTAACAGGAGATGAATTTGGTTTTAGTGTGTCCATTCATGGTGATTTAGCCTTGGTGGGGGCACAGCAGGGTGATGGTCTCGTCGCTGACTCGGGTGCGGCCTATGTTTTCCAACGCGATGCTTCAGATAACTGGGTTCAGCAAGACAAACTGTTGGCGACAGATGGCGCAGCGGACGATAGATTTGGTTACAGCGTATCTATAATAGATGCTTCTGGTAATTGGGGCGATACAGCTGTCATCGGATCATATCTAGATGATGACGGTGGAAGTTCCTCTGGGTCAGCTTATGTTTTTCAGAATGATGGTTCGGGTAACTGGCTGCAGCAAGCAAAACTGTTAGCTGGCGACGGATCGACAAATGCGAATTTTGGTTGGAGTGTCGCACTTGCTCAGTCTGACATCTCTTCAAATTGGACTGAAACGGTATTAATAGGGGCACGTACAGACAATCTTGCTATAGGTGCGGGTTATATTTTTCAACACGATGGTTCGGGTAACTGGACAGAACAAGCCAAGCTGACAGCCAGTGATGGCGATCCAAGTATGTTATTGGGTGGTAGTGTTTCCTTGTTTAATAACACTGCTCTGCTTGGTGCTGCCGGGGATAATGACAATGGTGTTAACTCGGGTTCAGCGTATCTTTTTCAAAGCGATGGTTCTGGCAACTGGAGTCAACAAGCCAAGCTACTACCCGTTGACGGTGCAATGGGCCATGGTTTTGGTAATAGTGTTTCACTATCTGGCAACACGGCATTAATAGGTGCGGATGGCGATAATAATACTAATGGTACAGATGCTGGTGCTGCGTATATTTATCAACGAGATGGTTCAGGAAACTGGACAGAGCTGACTAAGTTGATTGCTGATGATGGTACAAACAGTGATTTCTTTGGTAATAGTGTTTCACTGCTAGGTGATACGGCTTTGATTGGTGCTTATGTGGATGATGCAGGTGCAGGTACTGATGATGGGTCGGCATATCTTTTCGAACGTGATGGTTCTGGTAATTGGGTTCAGTTAGAAAAGTTGACGGCAAATGATGGCGCATCTAGTGATCAATTTGGTATCAGTGTTTCCCTTTCTAGTAATGGCGCATTGATAGGTGCTCATTTTGATGGTGATGCTGGATTTCATTCTGGCTCAGCTTATTTCTTTACATTAAATGGACTAAGTACTGAAATCGATGCAGATGCAGATGATGATGGTATAAATGATGTTATTGATAACTGTCCATTTAATGCTAATTCAACGCAAACCAATAATGATGGTGATAGTCAGGGTGATGCGTGTGATACCGACGATGATAACGACGGTATGCCAGATGCTTATGAAATATCGAACTTCCTTAATCCTAATTTTGATGATTCGGCCTTTGACAATGATAGTGATGGTTTTACCAACATTGAAGAATTCCTTGCAGGAACTAACCCGAATGATGTATTTAACTTTCCGTTTATTGCGGCAATAGAAAAAGTCTTGGCCAGCGATGGTGCAGCGAGTGATCAATTTGGTTTTAGTGTTGCCGTCGACGGCAATTTAGCTTTGATCGGTGCATATGCGAATGATGATGATGGCACGGACTCTGGTTCGGTTTATGTTTTCGAGGGTGATGTTTCGGGAAACTGGATCCAACAAACTAAGTTAACGGCCAGCGATGCTATGGCGGGTGACTTATTTGGTTTTAGTGTAGCGCTCGAAGGCGGTGTCGCCCTTGTGGGTGCGCAAAATGGTGATGGTAATAATACGGATTCCGGTTCAGCGTATATTTTTATACACAATGGCTCGGGTAATTGGGCTCAACAAACGAAGCTGACAGCCAGTGATGGTGCTGCAGATGACTTGTTTGGCGGCAATGTGGCCTTGTCTGTTTTAGCTAGTTCAGGTAACTGGACTGCTACTGCCTTGATTGGTGCGGGTGAGGATAATGATAATGGTGCTGGTTCCGGTTCGGCCTATGTCTATGAGGGTAATAGCACGGGTAATTGGATTGAGTTGCCGAAACTAACCGCGAGTGACGCTGCAACAAATGATTTCTTCGGCACTAGCGTTGCAATCGACGGTGACAATGCATTGGTCGGCGCCATCAACGGTGACGGTAATAATACAAATTCGGGTGCGGCTTATCTCTTCAAGCAGAATTTTTCGGGTGATTGGGTTGAGCATGCAAAACTGATGGCCAGCGATGGTGCGACAGATGATTTGTTTGGTATCAGTGTTTCTGTTTCACAGACAGATGCATCGGGTAATTACACTGCATTAGTTGGTGCAGCTCAGGATGATGATAACAATACGGATTCGGGGTCAGTGTATGTCTTCCAACAAGATGGTTCAGGTAACTGGCTAGAAAATAAACTGATAGCAAGCGACGGCGCCAGCAATGAATTCTTTGGTTATAGCGTTGCACTGGATGGTGATGTAGTGCTGGTGGGAGCCTATGCTGAACATGATAATGGTGTGTTCGATCTTGGTTCGGCATACGTATTTCAGCACAATGGTTCCGGTAATTGGACAGAGCAAACGAAGCTGACGGCTAGTGATAGAGCAACGGGTGATAGATTTGCATATAGTGTTGCAATAGATGGTGGTACAACACTGATGGGTGCGTATCTAGATAATGACTTGGGCGCTGATTCAGGTTCTGCCTACTTCTTCATGTTGAGTGATGCTGATGGCGATGGAATTCAAACTCAGTTCGATAATTGTCCGGCGCACTTTAATCCAGGCCAACTTGATTTTGATGGTGATGGTAAGGGTGATATTTGTGATGATGATGATGATAATGATGGTGCACCAGACATAAGTGATGTCTTTCCATTAAATCCATTTGAAGACAAGGATAATGATAATGATGGCATTGGTAATAATTCAGACACGGATGATGATAACGATGGCTTACTAGATGCGTATGAAATTCCAAATGGTCTCGATCCATTCGTTGACGATACTGCTTTAGATTTAGATGGTGATGACTTTACCAACTTGGAAGAGTTTCTTGAAGGGACTGATCCAAATAACGCGGCTGACTTTCCGTTTTTTACAGCGATTGAAAAAGTATTAGCTAGCGATGGTCAGGCGAGTGACTTCTTTGGCGACACCGTCGTAGTAAATGGTGATATGGCTCTGGTTGGCTCGATTGGTGATGACGATAATGGCAGCCTTTCCGGTTCGGCTTATGTTTTTCAACGCGATGGTTCGGGTGACTGGATTGAACAGGCGAAACTAACGGCCAGCGATGGTGAGGCGTTTGATTTCTTCAGTCGTAGTCTTGCTATTGATGGTGACACTGCCCTGATTGGTGCGGATGGGGATGATGATAAAGCCTCTGGCGCTGGAGCAGTTTATGTTTTTCAAAATGATGGTTCGGGTAACTGGCTCGAGCAGGTGAAACTAACAGCCAGCGATGGTGCGACGAATGATTTATTTGGTCATAGTCTTTCACTTGACGGTGACCTTCTACTGGTAGGTGCCTCTGAGATGATGAGTGGAGGTACCGGTTTGGCCTATATCTTTGAACGTGATGGTTCTGGTAATTGGTTCGAGCAGGCGAAGCTAACAGCCAGTGATGGTGCCGCGAATGATGAGTTTGGTAAGACGGTTGCGCTAGCTGGTAATGTAGCCTTAGTGGGTGCGTGGTTAGATGGTGATAATGGCTTTGCTTCAGGTTCGGCCTATGCCTTTCATCGTGAGGGTTCGGGTAACTGGGTAGAGCAACCGAAACTAACCGCGAGCGATGCAGTGGCAGATGATCGATTTGGTTTTAGTGTCGCCTTAGACCATGGTGTGGCCTTGATAGGAGCGTATCAGGATGATGGTAGCGGCTCGGCTTACGTGTTTCGACAAGATGCTTCGGGTAACTGGGCTGAACAGACGAAACTAGCTGCTAGTGATGGTGCAGGAGGTGACGAGTTTGGCTATAGCGTTTCCTTGGCTGGAGATGTAGCTCTTGTGGGTGTGCGAAGGGATTCTGATAGCGGACTACATTCTGGTTCGGCCTATCTTTATCAACATGACGGTTCGGGAAATTGGTTAGAGGAAAAACTAACCGCGAGCGATGCAGCGGCGGGCGACGAGTTCGGTTGGAGCGTATCCATAGACAGTGATGTGGCCTTGGTGGGTGCGTGGTTTGATGATGATAATGATGCAGAATCTGGATCAGCATATTTTTACTCTTTGAGCGACGGGGACGGCGATGGGCTTCTAGCTGCGGTAGATAATTGTCCGGCGCATATTAATCCACTGCAGACAGATACCGATGGAGATGGCATTGGTGATGCGTGTGACAGTGATGATGATAACGATGGCACACCTGATGCGGATGATGCATTCCCATTAGACAATACTGAGTCTTCAGATACCGATGGTGATGGCACAGGTAACAATGCCGACGGCGATGATGATAATGACGGTATGTCTGATATCTATGAAAATGCCAACGGATTGAATCCATTAGTTGATGATGCATCGGGTGATTTGGATAACGATGGCTTCACAAACTTTGAAGAGTTCGTAGATAGCAGCGATCCAAATGATGCGAATGATTTTCCATTTTCTCAAGAACTCCAAAAACTGTTAGCCAGTGACGGAGAGAGTGGTGACCTGTTTGGTGCTAGTGTCTCCATTGACGGAGATCTCGCGCTAGTGGGAGCTTATTCAGATGATGATAACGGGAGTGGTGCCGGCTCCGCTTATATCTTTACCCGTGATGCCTCGGGTATGTGGAATCAAGAGCAGAAGCTGACGGCCAGTGATGGTGCAGTCGATGACAGATTTGGTACTAGCGTTTCACTTGACGGAGATATTGCGTTGGTGGGTGCATGGTCTGATGATGATGACGGGAGCAGTTCTGGTTCCGCTTATATCTTCACTCGCGATGCTTCGGGTATGTGGGGTAACGAGCAGAAGTTGACAGCCAGTGACGGGAGCAGCGGGGACGCATTTGGTTTTAGCGTTTCCGTAGACGGAGATGTCGCGCTGGTGAGTGCACATTCAGATGGTGATAACGGGCAAGATTCTGGTTCCGCTTATATCTTTACCCGCGATGCCTCAGGCATGTGGAATCAAGAGCAGAAACTGACGGCCAGTGATGGTGCAAACTCGGATCACTTTGGTTTTAGCCTCACACTTGACGAAGATGTTGCGCTGGTGTCTGCCAGACTCGACGATGATAACGGGAACAATTCTGGTTCCGCTTATATCTTTACCCGAGATGCTTCGGGTATGTGGGGTAACGAGCAAAAGCTGACGGCCAGTGATGGTAGCGCTACTGACAGGTTTGGTGAGAGTTTGTCATTGAGCGGAGGTGTCGCACTGGTGAGTGCACCGTTTGATGATGATAATGGAGACAGTTCTGGTTCCGCTTATATCTTTACCCGCGATGCTTCGGGTATGTGGGGTAATGAGCAGAAGTTGACGGCCAGTGATGGAGCAATCAATGATACGTTTGGTACCAGTGTTTCAATTGACGGTGATGTAGTGCTGGTGGGAGTCGTTGGTGACGATGATAAGGGAACAACATCCGGATCTACTTATATCTTTAACCGCGATACCTCGGGTATGTGGAACCAAGAACAGAAATTGACAGCCAGTGATGGAGCAATGAACGACGTTTTTGGTCATAGTGTTTCGGTGAGTGGAAGCTTTGCACTGATAGGTGCGCGTTCAGATGATGATAACGGGAATAGTTCCGGTTCCGCTTATCTCTTTTCACTGATTGATGTAGATAATGATGGCGTTCGCGGGGATACTGGTGCGGATAACTGCCCAGTGCATTATAACCCACAACAAACGGATACAGATGGTGATGGTATTGGTGATGCGTGTGATGTAGTGGCAGAACCGGATATAGACAGTGATGGGATCCCAGATAGCAGTGACAATTGTCCAACAGATGCGGACGTCGCCAATATTAATACGGATGGTGATGCATTGTGTAACACTAATGATACCGACGATGATAATGATGGTACGCCTGATGTTAGTGATGCATTTCCATTAGATGGCTCTGAAAATACAGATACAGACAACGATGGAACTGGTGATAATGCTGATACTGACGATGACAATGACGGGTTTACAGATGCTGAGGAATTATCATTTGGAACAGATAGTCTATTCCCCAACTTTGAAGGTGCTTGGTTTGGAACAGAGGTCGCCGTACTGACAAATTGTAATGAGGCTGTTGATTTTAACTCTACCCACGTGCTTGGCATACGACGTACTGGAAATACGCTTACTAGCATTGGTCTCGGACTCGGTGATAATGTTACGACCTTTCCTTATGGCTTTGTTTTAGGTACCTATAACACGGTGACCAACAATGTGGCGACAGGGACTTATATTGTCAATAACAATACAAACGCACCTGAAGGGTCATATACCGCAACCTTGAATGGTGATGCGTTAGTGATTACATCGGTTGGTGATTTACCTACAGATACAAATCCAAGTTGTGCGATAACCACAACCATTACCTTAACGCGTAACTCCGGAAATGTAGCTGTGGAAGCACTGGCTGATGGCACAGGCAATTTTACAGGAACAGAAGCGATATCAGTTCACAGTTGTACAGATACAGCAAATGATAGTGTTTCAATCGGTTCATGGAACGGCAGTTTTACATTGTCATCAGGAAGCTTGACCGGTTCTGGCGTTGATGGGGCGATAGCAGATACGTTTACCTCTACTGGTACTCTCGATCTTATCGAACTGGATCGTATAACGGGAACGCAAACAACAGCTGGTGGCTATAGTGGCTTGTTAGATTTAACTATTCAAAATGATTCCTTAGCCTTGTTCACTACCGGTACTGGTACAGGTCTACCTGCGGGCTGTTTGATTACCGCAGTCGCATTGGCGACAGCGGGATCAGATGTCTCTAATGATTTTGATGGTGACAGTAAGAGCGACATCGCTTGGCGTAATACGACGGATGGTCGCTTTGTGATGTGGTTGATGGACGGTGCGAGTATCCAGAGCTCAACGATTGTCAGCGCGCTGCCTTCTGAGTGGGTAATTGAAAGCTCTGACGACTTCAATGGCGATGGCAAGGCTGACATCGCATGGCGTAATACGACGGATGGTCGCTTTGTGATGTGGTTGATGGACGGTGCGAGTATCCAGAGTTCAACGATTGTCAGCGCGCTGCCCTCTGAGTGGGTAGTTGAAAGCTCTGACGACTTCAATGGCGATGGCAAGGCCGACATCGCTTGGCGTAATACAACGGATGGTCGCCTTGTGATGTGGTTGATGGACGGTGCGAGTATCCAGAGCTCGACGATCATTGCGGCATTGCCCTCTGAATGGTTGTTTTTGAATAAGGATTGAAGAGGATTATTTAGCTACTAAAAATATAATAATTTCTAACTGTTCTAACAAAATAAAGATGAAGACAAATAAAAATAATCAAATGTTCATGGCGTTTTTCCTCTTATTTATTGGAGGATATTTTTATTATAGTTATTTTGGTGATGTTAATTATTCATTGAGCGGTATAAATGAAGAGAATGAATTTCATAAAGGAAATATCAGAGAACAGTTTTTGGCAGAAGTGAAACCTCAAGTTATAAAAAACAATCAACCAATGAGAAAAGAAATAAAATCAGTTGATCCAAAAATAGGGCTTAGTAATTCGAAGTTAAATAGCACATTAATATATAGCGATGATATTGAGATCTATTATGATGATAGATATATAAATGAAGACATAGTTGCAGAGATGTCGGACAGTAGCATTACAGGGTTTGCTATAAATGAAGACATAGTTGCAGAGATGTCGGACAGTAGCATTACAGGGTTTGCTATAAATGAAGACATAGTTGCAGAGATGTTGGGCAGTAGCAATACAGGGCTTGCTATAAATAAAGACATAGTTGCAGAGATGTTGGACAGTAGCATTACAGGGCTTGCTATAAATGAAGACATAGTTGCAGAGATGTTGGACAGTAGCAATACAGGGCTTGCTGTAAATGCAAATATGGTTGCAGAGATGGAAAATACTACCAACACACTATATATAATGGATGAATGAAATTATTTATAAATAAGTATGTTACTAACAGACCAAAACCACAAAGCCCATTCCTAATTAACCTTTTTGTATTATTAATTTAATCACATCAATTAGTTAATCTTTCTAAATAATATGATGGATCATATTGAGCATTATTCATGAAAAAAATAACTATAGTAATAAATCTATTTTTTTACAGTCTTATATTATTTAACAATACATCAGCAACAACAGTACAAGAAATCAGCATTGACGACCTTGCACTAAATGCAGAACTTGTATTTGAAGGGCGATGCATTGATACAGTTACACAACAAGTTCCCAATAGCCGTTTTATTAAAACAGTCGCAACCTTTGAAGTAATCGATGTTGTAAAAGGCAATTATCATGATTCAACGATTCAGTTGGAATATCTAGGAGGCAAGTTAAATGGTAAAGAACTGAAAATCGGTGACATGCACCTTCCTGAACAAGGTGATCATGGCATCTATTTTGTTGAAAAATTAAATGAACAACAGATACATCCTCTATTAGGTTGGGATCAAGGGCGTATCAATATCAGCGAGGATAATAATGGTATTGAGCGGGTGGGAACCGCTGCCAATAAACCGATCACCTCTTTAGAAAATCAAACGACGCAATCTCGTTCAATCAGGCAAACGAGTACCAACAGTACTGGTGTTGCAAAAGGTATTCAAGCCATAGAAAGTGATAATTGGACTTCCGCACTGAGTAAGCAAGAATTTAAAAGACAAATAAAAGACATTATTAATCAGCAATGAAAATAATTAATACATCATTGCTATTAGTATTATTGACTGCATCAACAGTGGTTTCTGCCTTTGAAGTTACAGGTCCAAAATGGGTCGACCCCGGTATTTATTTTCATACCAAAATTACTAACACGTTGAGTAACCCAAACTCACCTAGCGGTGAATCATGGACAAGCGCCTTTGAACGCGCGATGCAGGTATGGACCGATAACACTAATTTCACATATTTCCCCACTAGTGAAAGTGCAATAGACCCATGTTCAATAGCGCCCGGAAATACAAATGGTGATGAAAGAAATAGTGTCGATTTTGATACTGACTTCTGTGGCATGACTTTTGGTGGCAGTACACTTGCAGTTACGGCATTTTTATTTACGGTAGATGGTTCATCAAACCCAAAAAATATAATTGAGTCGGATATCATTTTTAATGATGGTTTTACCTGGGATATCTATACGGGTGCGCAACAATCGGGAGTTATCGATTTTTACCGTGTTGCAGTTCATGAACTAGGCCATGCGCTGGGTTTAGATCATGAAAATGATGGAACGCCATCTATCATGACTTCAGCTATAAGCGATACAGATAGCTTACAAACGGATGATATTAATGGCGCCAATAGCCTTTATCCAACACCCTCTTCATCTTCTTTAGTCAACAATTCTTTCTTCCCGCTATATCCGAATTCTTACCGTAACTACGTTCAAGATGGTAGTGCAAGGTTTTCTAATGGCGTGCTTCCTGGAACAGTAACAATTGCGGGCAAGCAGACCAGAGTCATTGTGGATTCAGATAATATACTTGAGTACTTTGAAACGGATACTAATGGAGTCTATTTACATCGCACTGTCGACTATGGAAATACTTTTACGCTTTCTCCGGCAGTTAATATTATTTCTAATGCTCCAATAGTTGGAGAACAACTAAATAGTAATGGTACTGTGACGTTAACTTATCCCAATGGCACTGAAGCTGCGCTGGGATATTCAGCAATAAGTCTAGTAGAAGCAACAGAAGTTCTATCTACGGCATTAGGTTCGTTGAACACATTGCGTGTTCATTTAACAACGACAATTAGTGGTGTGACGCAGTCAGATCGGTTTTGGCTGGCGGAATATATAGGAATTGTAAAAAGAGAGATTACTATTTCTGGTATTACTAAAAGTTATGACATTGCCAGTGCCTTTGTTGATGGCGATCAAGACCAAATTAATGATTATTTAGACAACTGTCCTACAGTAGCAAATAGTGATCAAACCGATACGGATAGCGATGGTGAAGGGAATGCTTGTGATACTGATTTTGATAATGATGGAGTAGATGATGTATTAGATGCATTCCCGAATGATCCCACCGAGAGTACAGATACTGATGGCGACGGAGTCGGTGACAATAGTGATGCATTTCCGAATGACCCAACTGAAGTTACGGACACAGATAGCGATGGTATTGGCAATAATGTCGATACCGATGATGACGGAGATTCAATAGAAGATATTACTGATAATTGCCCACTAATTACTAATCATGATCAATTGGATATAGATTCTGATGGTATTGGAATTGTCTGCGATCCCTTGATGTGGAGGTTGCATTTTGTTGAGAAAAAAACTGATGGAGTGGATGTGGTTGATGGGTTATACACCGCTTTTGAAGTTGCTATTAGTTCAGATGATAAACATGTTTACGTTAGCAGTTATCTTGGTAATGCACTTAGCGTTTTTAGTAGGGACGGTATTAATGGACAATTGACTCATATTGAAACAATTAAACATGGAATAAATGGTGTAGATGGATTGCGTTGGGTGAGCGATATTGTAATTAGTTCTGATAGCTCTTATGTATATACTGTAAGCAGGCAAGATGATGCTATAACTCTTTTTAGTCGAGATAGTGTAAGCGGCAAGTTGACTTTTATTGAGACAATCAAGGACGGGGTTGGTGGAGTAGACGGTCTCAATAATGCTTTTGGTATCACAATTAGTCCTGATGGAAATCATGCGTATGTTACTGGCGAAGTTGATGATGCAATTGCTATTTTTAGTCGAGACAACGTCAGTGGCCAATTGACTTTTATCGAGGTGATAAAAGGAGGGGTTAATGGGTTGTATGGTTTAGACGGAGCGCTGGTTATAACAATAAGTCCTGAAGGTACGCATCTCTATGTGACTGGCCGTAGCGATAGTAGCCCAACAACCAATAATTCTGTGTCTATATTTAGTCGTAATGTTTTAAGTGGACAATTGACTTATGTTGAAACAATTGTAGACAACTTGAATGGGGTGAACGCTTTACGAGGGATACTTGATATTGTTATTAGTTCTGATGGAAAATTTCTTTATGTTACTTCTGCTTCCGAAGACTCAGTGACTGTTTTTTTCCGAAACCGCACAACAGGCAGATTATATATTGTTGAAACTTTAAGTGATGGCGTTGCTGGAGTTGATGGTCTGGAAGGTGCAAACCAAATCTTTATTAGTCCTGATGGTCTTCATGCTTATGTTACCGCAACAGAAGAAAATGCTATTGCTGTATTCAGTCGCGATATTGTTAGTGGAAAATTGACATTTATTGAAGTATTAAAAGATGGAATTAGTGGAGTAGATGGACTAAATGGTGTGAGAGGAATTACTACAAGTTCCGATGGTGCTTTTCTCTATGTTACTGCCTGGTTTGATCATTCCATTTCAGTATTTAGTCGGACTGATTATGATGGTGATGGCATTAATAATGTCAGTGATAATTGCCCAACAATTGCTCACATTAATCAGTTAGATAATGATAGTGATGGCCAAGGTGATATATGTGATACCGACGATGACAACGACGGTCTATCAGATGTGTATGAAAGTGCTAATGGTTTAGATCCCTTAGATGCTACTGGCGTTAACGGTGCATCGGGTGATTTAGACGGCGATGGTTTTACTAACTTTGAAGAATTCACGGAAGGGACTGATCCGAATAACAGCAGTGATATTCCGTTCTCTTTGGAAGTGGCAAAACTCATCGCCAGTGACGGTGCAACGAATGACAATTTTGGTTTTAGCACCTCGGTAGATGGGAATGTTGCAGTAATAGGTGCTGCCAGGACTTTCGGCGACTCTCATGGCGCGGCCTATGTATTTAGTAATGATGATTCAGGAAACTGGAGTCAGCATCAGAAACTCATCGCCAGTGACGGTACAGCGGGTAACCGGTTTGGTAGTAGCGTCGCGGTGGACGGAGGCATCGGTATGATCGGAGCATCGGGTGACAACACAGCACAGGGTGCGGTCTATGTCTTCAATCAGGATGATTCAGGTAACTGGACTGAGCAACAGAAACTAATCGCGAGTGATACAGCAGCGGGTAACTATTTTGGTAGTAGTGTCTCGATAGATGGGGGTGTCGCCATAATCGGGGCATTTGGTTACAACACTAATCAAGGCGCGGCCTATATATTCATCCAGGATGGTTCGGGGAACTGGATTGAACAACAGAAACTGACTGCGAGTGATGGGGAAGGCAATGACCGGTTTGGTGACAATGACAGTGTCACAATATATGGAAGTGTAGCGATGGTTGGAGCGGAAGATAATAATAGTTCCCAAGGTGCAGTTTATGTTTTTAACCAGAATAGTTCTGGTAATTGGAGCCAGGTACATAAACTGACTGCCAGTGACGGGGCAGCAGGTGATGGTTTTGGTAGCAGTGTCTCGATGGATGGAAATACCGCAATGGTTGGGGCAGATAGTGCTAATAGCAATCAAGGTGCAGTTTATGTCTTCAATCGCGACGGTTCGGGGAACTGGACAGAGCAACAGATACTAAGCTCGAGTGGCGGACTTGATCAAAGTGTCTCGTTAGACGGGGATGTTGCAGTTATTGGTGCACATGTTTCTCTCGGTAGCGAAGGTGAAGCCTATGTCTTCAATCGTGATGGTTCAGGGAATTGGAGTGAACAACAAAAACTGACTGCAAGTGACGGAGTAGATAGTAATTTATTTGGAAACAGCGTTGCTGTGGATGGTGCGGTCGTTGTGGTTGGGGCAGTATTTTACAACAGTGCTCAAGGCGCAGCCTATTCCTTTAGTTTAACTGATGGTGACAATGATGGTATTCGTGGGGATTCCGGTGAAGATAACTGTCCCGCACATTACAACCCATTACAAACTGATGGTGATGGTGATGGTGAAGGCGATGCCTGTGATCGTGATGATGATGCGGACTTATCTGTAGAGCTTACTCCTTTTGTTTGTCACGGTTTTTGTATAGAAGATATTACACACTCTATTGGTGATAATATTTCTGAATCATTTGATGTTATCAATAATGGAACTGATAACATTACTGAAGCAGAGCTAGTATTAACTGTACCTACAAACTCTATTTATATATCGGCATCTCCAGCATGTGGTTTACCGGTTGGTAACACACTTTTATGTCACGTCTCTTCATTGTCAAATGGACAGAGTGAAACCTTTACTATAACGATACAAGCCCAATCTAATGGAACCTCACCAATAACAGCAACTGTTAGTTCAGCAATTCCAGATCCTGTCCCTGAGAATAATAATTTGTCTGTTGATGTAATTGTCTTCGGTGATGTAGATACTGACGGTGATGGTACACCGGATGGTATTGACACCGACGACGACAACGATGGCCTATCGGATGTGTACGAGTTAGCGAACGGCCTCGATCCCTTAGATGCGACAGGTGTGAATGGAGCCAGTGGAGATTTAGACGGTGATGGTTTCAGTAACCTCGATGAGTTCACTGCTGGTACTGATCCAAATAACATCAATGACTTTCCAACTACAGGCATGATAGAGAACGACTTCAACGGTGATGCAAAGAGCGACATCGCATGGCGTAATACGACGGATGGTCGCTTTGTGATGTGGTTGATGGACGGTGCGAGTATCCAGAGCTCGACGATTGTCAGCGCGCTGCCTTCTGAGTGGGAAACATCAAGCTTTGACGACTTCAATGGCGATGGTAAGGACGACATTGCTTGGCGTAATACAACGGATGGTCGTTTTGTGATGTGGTTGATGGACGGCGCGAGTATCCAGAGCTCAACGATTGTCAGCGCGCTGCCCTCTGAGTGGGTAATTGAAAGCTCTGACGACTTCAATGGCGATGGCAAGGCCGACATCGCTTGGCGCAATACTAATACGATGGATGGTCGCCTTGTGATGTGGTTGATGGACGGTGCGAGTATCCAGAGTTCAACGATTGTCAGCGCGCTGCCTTCTGAGTGGGTAATTGAAAGCTCTGACGACTTTAATGGTGATGGCAAGGCTGACATCGTTTGGCGTAATACGACGGATGGTCGTTTTGTGATGTGGTTGATGGACGGTGCGAGTATCCAGAGTTCAACGATTGTCAGCGCGCTGCCTTCTGAGTGGGTAATTGAAAGCTCTGACGACTTTAATGGTGATGGCAAGGCTGACA
>JAJFKL010000044.1 GCA_021773235.1 Gammaproteobacteria bacterium
TTTGTCAACAATTACTTGTTGTTGATGTACATCGTTACTTAAAAGCCAAAACGAATGTCGCTATATTCTGGAGTATCCCATTTCATAGTAACTCTCCTCAATTGTTATTGTTAAAAGAACCCAGCTTACTGGGACACAAAATTTGTGTGCACGATTTATAATCCATCATTCGTGCCAACTTACGAAGAATTTAAAATATATAATAAAAACAATGATATAAAGAATTTCTATTGTTAGTTGAATGTAAATTGTCGATGGTTTCTGGCTAATATTATCCAATTTTCTGGTTCAAAAGAACCATAATAAGTTATACTCCAGCAATGGCATTCAGCAGACCTAAGTCTCTAAAAAATCTATTATTTCTACACGAAGTAGCAATTTTATTTCTGGTTGCGGTGACCGGTTTGTTAGGTGGACTTTCAGCCTATTTCTGGCATGAAAATTCCGCAGAGTCCGTGCGTATTAACTCCATGTTTTATCTTACAGAACAGATCAGGGGTGAGTTGTATGCCCAAATTCAGGAGATGATCCGTGCTCGAGTGTTAGAAGATTCTCGCGCATTTGAAGCCTATCCTGAATATTCTCGTAGTATCTCCGAACGTTTTAACGAATTACGTCAAAATTCCCGATCCAGAGAAACAGATATTGCTATACAAGAATTAAATCTGTCATACCGTGAAATCCAACGTGATATGAACAATATGTTTACGAATCCATATGTCGCGGATCAATATGCAAGAATACAAATCCTAAACCCCGCCTTTGCCCAACAGATGGTAGGTAAATTTGAAAATAGATATGACGCGTTTAAAGAATTATTGACAGACAATCATAAAAAACTAGGCGAGACATTAGCGGTGTGGACTAAATTCGCCCCGTTTATTATTCCAATACCGTTAATCATCGCCTTTATTATTGTTATTTATACTCGGCAAGTGATGCGTAAAGGCTTTATTAAGCCGATAGCCAATGTAATGAGTGGTGCAGGTGAGATAAGTCATGGCAATCTGGAATATCACATAGAAGAAGAGGGCGTAGAAGAAGTTTCTGATTTGGCGGCAGCCATTAATAAAATGGCGATAGAACTGGCAGAGAATAGAAATGCATTAATCGAAAATGAAAGGCAAGCTGCCTTAGGTGCCTTGGTTCCTGTTGTTGCACACAATATTCGAAATCCTCTCGCTAGCATTAGAGCCACAGCGCAATTATTAGAACATGCGGAAAACCAGGAAGAGATAGATGAATCTAAAGAGGCGATTATTGAAACAATTGATCGATTAGGTCGTTGGGTCAGTTCATTAGTCTCTTATCTACATCCTTTGAAACCAAACCTAGTTGAAGCAAAGGCATCTCAGCTTGTTGATGCGGCATTAGGTTTGCTCATTAATAAAATAATTGAAAAGAAAATCGAGGTTACAAAAACAGGTTGGGAAATATCACAGCTTTTAAAGGTAGACCCGGATCTAATGGAACAAGCCTTATATACATTGTTAGCAAATGCCGTCGATGCCTCACCAGTATCCGGCACTATAAATATAAGCCTATTACATGCGGAGGATTATATTGAGATTCATATTCTGGATAGTGGGCCTGGATTACCCTTCGAACCCAAACCCAGTAATTTTGAACCAGGACCATCAACAAAACGTTTTGGTACCGGCTTAGGTATACCCATTGCATTCAAAATTTGTCAAAAACATGGTTGGAACTTAAGGTTTAATGTCATAGAAGATCGAGGAACCGAAGTGATAATTGCTGCACCAATACATAGTTTAAGTGAGGTAGGCGCTAGTGAGTGAACCATTGATTACATCTGCTGAAGTTCCTGTTCTGGAAAAAAAGATTTTATTGGTAGAAGACGAAGCCGTATTTGCCAAGGCTGTGAAAAAACATTTGGAACGAGCAGGTTATAAAGTATTTTTAGCAGGTAACCTGGAGATTGCGAGAACAGAGTTTACTGAGCATTCTCCTGATTTGATTTTACTCGATATGCGTTTACCGGATGGGTCCGGTCTTGACCTACTCTCTGAAGTGAAGTCTTCAAATGCAAATATTGCCGTGCTAGTAATGTCTGCCTATGGTGAATTGGAAGATGCTGTCTCGGCAATGAAATTGGGTGCTTCCGATTATTTAAAAAAACCAATCGATCTCGAAGAACTGTTGCTTAATGTAGAAAAAGTTTTTGATAAAAATGAGTTAACTCAAAAGTTGACGTACTCAGTAAAACGCGAACAACACGCGACTGAATCGGTTGAATTTTTAGGTGAATGTAAAAAAATTAATGATGTACGTGGACAGGTTGAACGGATATCAAAATTGTCTCAATCCGGTTCAATTGTCCCTCCAACGGTACTGATATTAGGCGAAACCGGAGCGGGTAAAGATGTTGTCGCCCGCTTATTGCACGCGAGTAGTGCTCGATATGAAAAACCATTCGTACACGTTGATTGTGCCTCTCTACCAAAAGATCTGATTGAATCAGAATTGTTTGGTCACGAAAAGGGTGCCTTCACCAATGCCCATGTAGCGCGCACGGGTTTAATCGAAGCGGCAGAAGATGGCGTACTATTTCTTGATGAGATAGGTGAATTACCATTGGACCTGCAATCCAAATTATTAGCAGTTCTCGAAAGGCGAACCTTACGTAAGGTAGGAACAACACAGGAACGTCCCGTTGCTGCGTGGATTGTTGCAGCAACAAATCGTGATATTGAAACACTAGCCGAAAAAGGTGAGTTCCGACAGGATTTATATTATCGCTTAAATGTTATCTCTCTTTCCATGCCAGCTTTAAGAGAGCGAGATGATGATATCTTATTATTAGCCAATCATTTTGCTGGGCAAACATCGAGACGCTATGGATTAGAGTTTGAAGGTTTTACCGATGAAGCCAGTGATGTGTTACAAGACTACGCTTGGCCGGGTAACGTACGAGAGATGAAACATTTAATCGAACGCGCTGTTTTGTTAAATGGTAGCGGCTTGCTTGATGCAGATATTCTCGGGCTTGATAAAAAAGAAAGTGTTAAAGCAAGTGAAAATGAAATGAATGAAGATCTAACCTTGGGCGAGGCAGAGTTACATTTAATCAAGCAAGCGTTAGAGCGAACCAATCGTAATGTCTCTAAGGCGTCACGAGAACTCGGTATTACTCGAATGGCATTACGTTATCGCATCAAAAAATATAATTTGTAGTTAGATAAAGGTATTAATGGATGAATATCAATAATAAAAAAGGGTATTAATCTTAAAGTCATGTCTGGCTTCGGCCCAAAGCGGACATAATCAAAAAATAAATATCAGATGAAAAAATTGCCCTGTCCAAAATGTAAGGATTTAACATTTACCAAATGGCAATTAAATGAGAGTTGGAAAATATGTAAATATTAAATGTAGTAACTGTAATGTAAAAGTTGCAGTTCCGATGCTTAAGTTACTTGCGTTTTCTCTATACTCACAAATTACTGGTGTTTTTGGCTTCTTTGCTTTTATAAGTTTAATACCGAGGCCATTTTCAATAACTACAACATCTATTGTTGGAGTTATCGGTTATGTTATTGATGTAGCGCCAGCGGTAATTTTTTATATCAAAACAACAGAACTCGTTACAAAAAGTGCATAACAAATATATTAAGTTGAATATAGACTAACCTCCGCTTTTGGCCGAATGGATAATGGAATTGATATGTAGCCAAATCGGACGCTAAGAGAAAATGACGACACTTCCCAAACAACTAATTCGCATTGACATCGTCTCAGATGTTGTCTGTCCGTGGTGCATTATCGGATTCAAGCAACTAGAAAAGGCGCTTATTACGGCTGAGGTGTCGGCGGATATTATTTGGCATCCGTTCGAACTCAATCCGCAGATGGCCGCTCAAGGTGAGAATCTTCGGGAACATACCGCAGCTAAATATGGAACGACTCCTGAAGGGAGCGTGGAGGCTCGTGCAAACATTACAGCGATGGGCCAAGAGCTTGGTTTCGAATTCAATTATGCCGATGACATGCGTATGTATAACACGTTTCTGGCTCATCAATTATTACACTGGGCGGGTACCATAGGATTACAACACAAACTTAAAATGGAGTTATTTAGTTCATTTTTCACTCGACGACTAGATATCAGCACTTTGGATGTCCTCACTGCAGCAGCAGGAGACATAGGCCTCGATACGAAGGAAGCATCAGACATATTAGCAGACGGTCGCTTTGCAGAAGATGTTAGATCAGAAGAACAATTTTGGATTGACAGAGGGGTTACCGGTGTTCCTGCCATGGTGATTAATCAGCGACATCTTGTTACCGGTGCACAAGGCGTTGAAAACTTTATTTCAGTAATCGAGCAACTTAAAGAAGAAGCTTGATGAGCTTTGGGCTGATATGTAACGAGACAAGCCGTTGCATCAGGTCAATAGCGGCACAAACGATCAACCTAGTGCAACTTCATCCTTGGTTTCGTTTTCTGTGTTAAGAAGTTTGCTATCGTTGTGAGAGTGACGCGAATTACCCCTTGAATAACAACCTGATGCATTTTGTATAATGACCAATAAACAAATCTGGCTAATACACCTTCAATCATGACACTACCTGCTTTTTTTCCGAGTAGATTACCCATCATATTGCCGACGGTAGAATAGCGGTTTAAATTTATTAATGAACCGTAATCAACATAAGTATATGTCGGTAGAGACTTATTGTTCATGCGATTGACTATTGATTTAACTAGCATCGTAGCTTGCTGATTAGCAGCTTGTGCCCGTGGAGGTACGTTTTGGTCAGTTCCTTTCAGTGGGCATGCGGCGCAATCACCCAATGCAAAAATATTTTCATCGCGTGCTGTCTCTAATGTTTCCTTAACAACGAGCTGATTAATCCTATTGGTCTCAAGGCCATCTATTTCGGCTAAAAAATCGGGTGCCTTAATGCCTGCTGCCCATACTTTTATCTCAGAGGGAATGAGTCCTCCTTTGTCCGTAACATAACCTAGTTCTGTTGCTTCCGATATTCGATGGTTTGTTAACACTTCAACATCTATTTTATTGAGAGCGTTTGTCGTTTTTTCAGATAAATCTGGTGGCAGGGCCGGTAATATCCTTTCTGCGGCTTCAATTATTGTGATTTTTACATTTTCTTTAGGGATTCCATCAAGACCGAATTCAACTAATTGATTAATGGCTTCATGCAACTCAGCCGATAACTCAACACCCGTTGCTCCCGCTCCAGCGATGGCAATCTTCAATTGTCCTTCACGCATACCAGTAGTTTGTGCATGAGCCGTATAAGCATTTCTGAAAAAATGCTGATGGAATAAGTCTGCCTCTACTCGAGTATCTAAAAACATGCAGTGATCTTTTATGCCTTTAATACCGAAGTCATTGGTTTGGCTACCAACAGCAAATACCAGAGTGTCATACTTGAATGTACGTCTTGGAATATATTCAACGCCATTATTATCAAGCGTTGGAGTTAGGCTAATCTCTTGTTTATCTCTGTTCAGAGTATCCATTCGGCCAAGTCTAAATTTGAAATGGTTCTTATGGCCTAATGCGAGATAACTCAATTCATCTTCATAGGAATTTAAGGTGCCCGCTGCGACTTCATGAAGTAGTGGTTTCCATAAATGAGTCAACGTAGCATCAACAAGTGTGACCTCAGCTTTACCCTTTTTTCCTAACTTCTTACCGAGCCTCGCTGCTAATTCAAGACCACCGGCGCCACCGCCGACTACAATAATTTTATGTGGTGTCTTGTTATTCTCCGACATACTTGACTCGATCTATATAATAATGGATATAAGCGTTATCATAACCGATGTTGCATCGCACATAAATCAAAAATCATGAGGGTTAGCTAAAGTGGACGAACAGACAAAAATTGAACTTGAAGCTGCGGCATTTCGTCGTTTGGTACAACATTTCAGAGAGAATACTGATGTGCAGAATATTGATTTAATGAACTTGGCCAGTTTCTGTCGGAATTGTTTATCAAAATGGTATCGGACTGCTGCAGAAGAGAAGGGAATAGAGATGGATTATGATCAAGCCAGAGAGATTATTTATGGTATGCCGTATTCAGAATGGAAAGAACGCTACCAAAGTGAAGCGAGCGCAGAACAAAAAGGTAAGTTCAAAGAAGTGACTGGAGATGAAGCTTAATAGATTCGGGTGAGTGTATACGATTTATTACTTAACTCATTTAACAAGCCCTTTTGATCAGCAAGGTGCGAAGCACCAACAGCTACAAAGGCATTCCCTTGAGCGAATGCCTTTTCTATTCTTTTAAGCATTTTTATGTTTCGACCATATAGTACCTTCTGCATGAAACGTTCGAAAACTGCTTCGTCATAATGTGGCTGTTTATTGAATGCAACCATTCCGGCAAGATCGCGATTAACATAGAGGTCGACTAGGGTTTTGGTCTCCCGGATTATTGCATCGTGATTACAGATGGTGTCTTTTAGAATAATTAATTGGTCTTCTATTGACAGATCATCTAGCGTTGTAAGTATTTCTTGCATCGATTCCAGAGATTCTATTTTTAGCATGTGCTGCTGTGCAAAGCGTAATAGGTTACTTTCCAGAGTAGGTGCTCTAACGGGTTTGGGTCTTCCCGTTAGGCTAAATGCTGCCCAAGGTTTTAGGTGCTTTAGCTTTTCTGGTTCAACGCCATAGTCTTCAATCACGTTTTGTAATTCATCAAAAAAAACTGTTTCAAGCATGTTGTCCAGTTGTTGCCCATCTTTAAAATACATCATATCTATAAAGGCTTGATTCGCTTCTTCGTTTGGAATCGTTTCCAGAATCAATGTTTTGCTTTTAACCAGAGCAAGGCGTACTTCGGGGGGGAATATACTCACAGCGTAATCCTGTGAGTGCATGGTACCGAATAAGTAATTAAGTTTTCCCTCAGGGCTCTGTATCTTCCAAAGCAAGCCTTTAGTGAATGGGCTAGAGTGATTTGGCGATACATTCTCGCTTGTTTCCTCTGGTAATGACCTGAAATCTTTACATTCGCCATACAAACCAGGCTCTGCATAAGAATATACGGGAATAATCAACAGACAAAGCAGGTAAATAACTATATTATTCATGCACATAAGAAATCTACTTCTTTGAGTGAAATCTCGTAATAGTAGAAAAATAATAATAAATTTCAGATTTAAGATTCTTTTTGAAAATGGCATCAAATCAAAACGTCCCAAATTTATGACTCAGCACATGAAATGTAGTTTGATTATATTCCTAATCTGCATGGCTTTGCAGGGTTGCATGAAGCAGTCATATCATGAAGAGCCGGTTAATGCGGCTATTATTTTAGATGAAATCAATTCCTGGTCTATAAGTAACCCGGATTTAAATCGGTTTCTCGAATTGAATGGTCTTGCGTCTGAAATTTTACAGACTAATGCATTCTCAATCAGTCGTTTGTTTTTGACCGGCCTATATTATGACCCTGAAATGCAAGTCGCCTATAAGAAATGGAAAAAATCAAAAGTTGTTCTGGATCACAGTGGCTTTAAAATAAACCCCGAGTTTTCTATTCCATTTGAACATCACAGTGACACGTCTGATGGACGATCAGAATGGACTATTGGCGTTGTTTTGAGTTTTATCTATGAACGCAAGAACAAAAGAGAAGCGAGGGCAGCCAAGGCGCAAGTATCTCTATTAAATGCGAGTCTGGAAATGAATAGGCTTGCTCTAGAGCGATATGGGGTATTCGAAGAGAAATACCATGCATATGCATTAAGACAGGCAAAAATTTCTGAGATAGAAAACGAAAGTAAAGCGTTGAAGAATCTGTTAGCGCAATTACAAAATAAGTATGAACTTGGAGCAGTGAGTCAATTCGAGCTAAATTCAACAAAGCTTGAACTACAGCGAAGCTTATTTCAATTGAGTTTGCAAGAAAATAAACTGCAAGAAAATGAAGATGATTTATTAACAATGACGCATTTGATCCATTCCGAATTAGATGCGATCGAAATTGAAACTACTCACCCATTGTTATTTGCAAAGTCTGCATATAAAGAGACAGACATAATTGATTTAGATCTGACGGTCTTACAAAAAAGGATGCTAGAAAGTCATCTAGATATGACGATCAAGTTAAATGATTATGCTCAATCTGAAGCAGAGCTGAGATTGCAAATAGAAAAACAATATCCCGATCTGGTTTTGTCTCCAGGGTTTATCTTTGACCAATCAGATAATATCTGGTCTCTAGGATCTTCATGGATATTACCGTTGTTTAAAAATAGCCAACAAAACATCAACATCTTAAAAGCACTTGAAGAGCGTAAAATAAAGCAGCAGGAAATTATTGTGTTCCAAAAAGGAATGCTAAATTCGCTATATCAAAGACATCGTTCAGTGGTAAGACATAAATCATCAATTAATGTTAGTGATGATATTGTTGAATCTATTGAGCAGCGTGCAAAAGAGATTCAAGAGCACATTGAAATGGGTGGCATTGATTCAATAGCGATGCTGAGAAATAGGATAGTGTTTTATAAAGCCCGACAGGAGCAGATTGATATATACAAAGAAGCTATTAATGCCATGTTAGAGATTGAACATTTGTTGCAAAGCACACATTTGGAAATAAACATAAGTGATGTTGTGACCTCATGGATTAAACAAATTGAAGAGAGAAGTAATGATGAATTGGATAATTAAATCCTTCCTTGTTTTGCTGGTTATTAGTTTAGCGACATTTCTGGCTGTCCGGACTATTGATAAAGACAATGGTTTAATAAATGACTTAATAGTAAATGAAAGTGCTGATGAAGATGATGATCAAGAGGAGGATGAAGAAGAAAGAATTTCAATCATTGATGGTTTCAAAGCACTAGCGCTGGATGAAGAAGTTGCTGAAGCTTCGGGGCTGAGGGTTGAGTCGTTAAAAAGCATTTCTATCAAACCAGAATTTATTGCATATGCAGAAGTTCTTGATGTGCAACCATTAGTATCTTTGAAAGCGGAGTATGAGGATTTGTTAGCGGACCGTAAGGTATTGCAAAATATTTTATATAATCATAATAAAGTTATCGAACGTGCAGAGGCATTACATAAAGCAAAAAGTCTTTCAACGCGAGATTTGGAAAAGAGTCGTTTTGAACGCGATCAAAAGGCATCAGAACTGAATGCAGTTAATACACGTGTAAATGGTTTTGTTTTCAAAGTTAAATCTAACTGGGGGAACATGTTATCTAACTTTCTTCTTGATAAAGATCAGCAGGGTGAGTTTGATGAATTAGCATCGCAACAAAAAACACTTGTATTATTATCTTTACCAAAAAGTGAGTCGCTGAATTATCAGAATCAAACAGTATTCGTCAGTGCTCTGAACAAGAGAGAATCAGCGCAAAAGGCTTCTTATCTTGATCAAGCAAAACAGGTTAATAACCCGCTATATGGCGAGAGTTATTTTTATTTACTTGAGTCTCAGAAAGTTAGAACGGGAATGCGATTATTCGCATGGATAGAAGATAGTGGGAATATTAGCGAAGGTTATTTTGTTCCAGAGCAAGCTGTTATTTGGTATGCCAATGAACCATGGTTGTATGTTAAACATGGGGAAGCATTATTTATAAGGAAACCTCTGGGCAAGGCTAAAAAGATTGATAATGGCTGGTTATTGGTAGACAAGGATCTTGTAGGAGATGATTTGGTCGTTACTGAAGGTGGACAGACCTTATTGTCGGAAGAATTTAAGTGGGCAATTCCCGATGAGAATGATGACTAATTATATGGCATCGTTAAAAATGCACTTTTTTCACGATTCAATGTGCCGTACCTTAGTAATTATTCTCGGTAGCCGCGTCAGTTTCGTGCTCGAATACCCACAGGGCAGGATCTCCTCATGTATTAAATATACACTGCGGTTCTGTGCGCGAAACATCCTTGCACTCGCAAAAAAATCACTATTTTTAGCGATACCATTCTGGTTGTTTGGAAAATAAATAATCATGTTAGCAACGCTCGTCAGGTTTTCTATTAATTATCGTGGTGTGGTAATAGCGATTGCCATGCTATTAATGATTTATAGCATCTATCAATTATCTCGTGCAGGACTTGATATTTTCCCTGAGTTTTCTCCGAATTTAATCGTCGTACAAACAGAAGCTCCCGGATATTCAACTCAACAGGTCGAAATTCTCGTGACCAGGCCAATAGAAACAACGTTGTCCGGTTTGATTGGCATAGACCATGTGCGTTCAGAGTCTATTCAAGGTTTATCTATAGTAAATATTTATTTTGAAGAAGATACGGATATCTACCGTAATCGCCAGCTTGTTTCAGAAAGGCTTGCCGGGTTAATTAACTTGTTACCAGAAGGTGTTGGCCCCGCTGTTCCTGTGCCTATGGCTTCATCATCGGCAACAATTTTAACCATGGGTGTGACATCATCTAGCAAAAACATGATGGAATTACGCAGCATGGTTGATTGGAATCTGGTGCCGACTATTTTAAGCGTGCCAGGTGTCGCAGACGTTAATGTCTTTGGTGGTGATATAAAGCAGTTACAAATTCAGCTCGATGAAAATAAACTTCGCCAATATGATATCGGAATCAATGAAGTTGCTGATGCAGCAAAACAAGCAACAGGGATCTTTGGCGCTGGATTCATTGAGAATAATAATCAGCGTTTGAGTTTAAGCTTAACTGGTTTGCCTGAACAGATTGATGAGCTTGGACAGGTAGTCGTTAAACATAGTGATGGCGTGAGTATTACACTTGGTGATGTTGCTAATATTGATTACGGTGCAGAACCTTCTTTTGGCGCTGGGTCAATATTGGGTAAAGAAGGCATCGTTTTAATGGTCATCGGCCAATATGGCGCAAACACATTAAACGTATCGAATGCCGTTGAAGAAGCCATTCAAGGTCTCGATAAGATATTTGCTGATAACGATATCAAACTACATCCTACTTTATTTCGCCCAGCTAATTATATAGAACGTTCAGTGAGTAGTATTACAGGGCATCTATTGATAGGCGGTTTATTTGTTGTTGGTGTACTTGTTGTTTTTTTATTCAATTTCAGAACGGCATTTATTTCAGTGATGGCGATTCCGTTGTCCTTATTGACGGCCATCCTGGTTTTATTAGAGCTTGGCGTGAATTTGAATATTATGGTGATTGGTGGTTTGGCTATTGCATTGGGCGAGGTAGTTGATGATGCGATTATTGATACTGAAAATATATTTCGACGTTTGCGGCAAAACAAACTTTTAAGTAATCCATTACCAATGAAAGAAGTTGTCTACAACGCTTCGATGGAAGTGCGCGGATCAGTTGTTTATGCCAGCTTTATTGTGGCTTTAGTTTTTGTTCCTCTGTTGCACCTTAGTGGTATTACCGGACGCTTGTTTGCGCCACTGGGAATGGCCTACATACTATCAATTATGATGTCATTATTTGTGGCATTAACAGTAACACCTGCATTGTGTTATTTGCTCTTGGCAAAAGACAAGTTGAAAAATATTGAGCCACCACTAATTAATGTACTGCAGCCATATTATGAAAAATCGCTCACGCTAATCTCACGTTCTCCATATTTGGTGATTATTTCGACAATACTCTTTTGTTTGTCCGGTTTATCGGTATTGCCGGGTGTTGGCGGACAATTTATTCCAAACCTTAGGGAAGGACATTATATTGTCCACACTTCAAGTGTTTCTGGCACCTCGTTAAAAGAATCAATTCGTGTCGGAAACCAACTAACGAAATCATTCCTTGAAATACCAGGCGTCACATCTGTTTCGCAATGGGCTGGTAGAGCAGAGCGTGGGGCAGATACATTTGGTAGTCACTATAGTGAATTTGAAGTTGATCTAGATATCAACTTGAGTGGTTCAGAACAACAGCAAGTGTTAGATCGATTACGAGAAACATTGAACAATTTTCCTGGCTTACGTTATGAAGCACATAATTTTTTATCTGAACGTATACACGAAACTATTTCGGGATATACCACGCCCGTTGTGGTAAATATCTATGGTAATGATCTTGATGCACTAGATAAAAAGGCGACCGAAGTCGCTGCAGTAATGAAAACAATCGATGGTGCAAGCAGCGTGCAAGTCCAGTCTTCTACTCCAACGCCACTTTTACAGATTGCATTACGGCTGGATAAGTTAAAAGAGCACGGTCTTGCTCCACTTGAAGTCGTGGATAGCATTAAAACTGCATTCGAAGGTTTATCCGTTGCGAAATATCAGGATGACAATCGTATATTCAATGTCGTGGTCAGCTTAGCTGAAAGCAAACGGCAAACTCCTAGCGATGTTCGTCAATTACCCATTAAAACTGCCGGTGGATTGTTGTTACCGTTGTCAGAATTTGCAGATATTAGACAGCAAAGTGGTCGATACAATATTTTGCATCAGGACGGACAACGATTACAGAGTATAACGAGCAATGTTGTTAATCGAGATATTGTCAGTTTCATGGATGATCTTGAAGAGACCGTATCTGCACAGGTTGAATTTAGTGCTGAAATTTATCCAGAGTTCACCGGGGCTGCAATTGAGCAAGCTAAGGCAAAAGAGGAGTTGATTGTACTCTCGAGTTTAGTGTTGGCTATCGTGATGATGTTAATTTACATCGCTATTGGCAGTTTTAGGCATGTGTTATTAATGTTAATCAATCTACCATTCGCGTTAGTCGGTGGCGTGATTGCCGTTCTAATTACCGGTGGGGGACTATCAGTTGGTTCTCTAGTGGGGTTTGTTACATTATTTGGTATCACAATTCGTAATTCAATAATGCTGGTTTCTCATTATCAGTATTTGGTGCAAGAAGAAGGTTTGCCCTGGAATCTTGATGTGGCTATTCAAGGAGCAAAGGAAAGGTTGCCATCAATTTTGATGACGGCACTGGTTACCGCATTGGCAATGTTACCGATAGCCATTAATAGCGATAATCCTGGACGAGAAATCATGGGGCCAATGGCGGCAATCATTATTGGGGGATTGGCATCTTCAACTATACTTAACCTGCTCATTATGCCGGCAGTAATGCTGAAATTTGGTAAATTTAATAAATAAAAAATCTGGATACCTGATTTAAATCAAAGAATTATCGAGAAATGTCGATACTATCTACATGATCAAACAGATAGCTTTTTAAATAAACGGCTAACAAATATTGTTTAAAAAACGGGGTTTTGTTTCTTTCCTTATTAATAAATTGCATGATAAAAATGCGATAATTAATTGAATTAAAACTAATTATTAAATAAAATCATTTTTGTCGTAAATGGCACATGCTATTCAAACAAAATAAATTCATATGAAAATTTTAATAATCGATGATTCGAGCGATTTCAGGGCCTTGCTTAGGCTGTATCTGAACAAAGAGCTCAAGGATGTTGAAATCATCGAATACGACTTTGATAATCTCGGTAAGCCACCAGATAATTTTCAGTGGTTCCAATACGACATACTATTTTTGGACTATAAATTGGGCCCACATGAAGATGGGCTACAGTGGCTTAAAGAGTTCAGAGATAAGCCCGGTTTTCCACCGACGATTATTCTTACTGCTGAAGGTGATGAATATATCGCTGTTAAAGCGATTAAATTAGGTGCGGCAGATTACATCAATAAGGTTGATATCAAACCTAAGCGTATTGCTGAAATGGTTGATGAAGCTACCGAGTTTTCAAAACGCACTAATACTGATCAAGAAAATGAAATAAATGATGCGACTCAAATAATCAGAAAGGCCCATAAGAAAGATGCAGTGCCGGATACCAGCTTAGATATTGGTTATAAATTTGTTCGTATGATTGGTGAAGGGGCAATGTCCAAAGTTTATTTGGCAGAACGCGTGACAGACAAAATGACGGTTGTTTTAAAAGTGCTTGATTTGACGCGTGTACATGAACCTAAGTTAGTGAAACGTTTTATCCAGGAAGCAAATTTAATAGCCAGCTTAAACTCACCATTCGTCGTTAAGATTTTTGAGCATGGAATAACCGAAGATTACGGGTATATCGCAATGGAATTTTTTTCTCGGGGTGATTTAAAACAACGAGCGGAGATGGGCTTAAATCATGAGATAGCTGTTATCTATGCTACTCATATTGCCTATGGCCTTGCACAAATTCATGCGATCAATGTTGTACATAGAGATCTTAAGCCAGCCAATATTATGTTTCGTGGAGATGACAGTCTTGCACTGGCTGATTTTGGCATATCAAAAAAGATCGATGAGGTGAGTGACATTACGACCATGGGGCAGATATTAGGAACACCTCATTATATGAGTCCAGAACAAGGCGCGGGTGATGATGTTGATACACGCACAGATATATATAGTGTTGGTGTGATACTGTATGAATTACTTACGGGTGATAAGCCTTTTACCGCAGCAACGGCGGCCTCGTTAATCTACCAACATATTCACGCCCCCATTCCAAGGCTGCCAAGCAAGTTGAAGCAATATCAGAATATTATCGATTCTCTATTAACAAAGAAACCGGATGATCGAATACAAACAGCGAACGAATTAATAAAGTTATTGGAAGCGATCCAATAAGCTACTTGCTTAGCTGTCTTGTGTTTTTGTTGTTTTATCTTTCAAATGGTCCAACCACCAACTAGCTTGTTCTTCTGTTGATTTGTCAGATAATGCATGGGTAAACGCGCGTGTTGCTTTTTCCAGGTTTTTAGAATGGTATTGTGCAATACCGAGAAGAAGATTAACTTTGGATAATAAAACTTTCCCTTCAGACTTGAGCTTAACATCAAGTACTTCAATGACCTTTCCCCATTCTTCAGCTTCAATATAAAGTTGACCTAATCGAAGTCGAGTATGGTCATCATTATATTTTTTAATGATTTCTTTAAATACAGGCGCAGCTTTTTGATCTTCCTGAGCAAGCAGCCAACTGTCTGCGAGTAGCGTCAAGGATCTAATGTCTGGAGTAATGTCACCAATAGCCATTTCCTTTTCAAGGATCATCGCTGCCTTGTAGGGCATTTCCAAATAGAGGTAATTACTGATTAGTCGGTTGATGTCATCTTTTTGTAGCAATCCTTTTGCATAGGCTAGCTCATATACAGCTAATGCTTTTTTGTCCTGTTCCAGACGTTGGTAGATCTCTGCTAGTTGTAACCAATAATTCGTTTTCTTAGGATGCTTGTTGATGATTGTTTCAAGTAGCGTGACAGACTTTTTATATTCTTTTATCTCATAATAACCAGCTAATAGCAGTTCGTACCAGCTCAGCGGCGGCTTGCTGGAGAGCGCTAGAGCCTTTTCTACATGAATTATAAGTTGTTTATAGTCTTTGATATAATAATAAGCTGTTGCAGCTAATATATGTGCGTCTCCCGTTGCTTTGGGCTCATTAGCAAACCATTTTGATAAGTATTTTAGCCCCTCTTTTGTTTTGTCTATATGAATTAACAACTGCGCGGTAGAGTAGTTTAGCCCATGCGTAACTTCTGCTGGTAAAGCATTAAGAGATAATGCCTTGATGAAATGTTTTGCAGCATCGCTGAATTCGCCGATATTACTCTTGGCGTAACCCATGGTTTGATAGGCAACAGCAGAATCGTAAGCTTTAAGATTGTTTGATGAAATTAATTTTTTTAACCTTTTAAGAGCCTCACCATTTTGTCCTTCATCGATTTGTTGATGAATTCCAATTAGCTCAGCATGCACATTAGCGTCTAATTGATAAGTCTTCTTCTCTTCTTCAGCAAAGAGAGAACTACAACAAAGCACAAGCATAAGCATTAAAATACTTTTTGATATTTGTGCTTGTGGAAATGTATTCATCGTTTTAATTTAAATTTCACGTCTTGACGAGCACGTTTCTCAGTGGGTTTGCCATCAATAATATCCGGATTATATTTCCATTTAGATATTGCTTTTAAAACAGCACTGTCAAATATTTTAGGTGGTTTAGATTTCACAACGACAGCATTTTTAACAGAACCATCAATTGCTATTGTAAATTCGACAGTTACAACGCCTTGAATACCACTGCGCAAAGCACGTAGAGGATAGATAGGCGGGACTCTTAAAGTCGGTACAACATTGGTATCAATTTTAGGTCTTGACGGTTTACTGCGAGGCTTGGCTTTTAATGTGCTTTTTGCAAAGTCACCAAGATAAGGCGTGCCAGACAGCGATAAAGGCATGTTTATGTCAGGAGGGGACAATTCCGCTTGCATGGGTTGAGGTTTTTCTAATTGAGGCTCAACCATTTCTGGGGGAGGCGGATCTTCTTCCAGAGGTGGTGGTTCAATCTCTTCAATTTCTTTTTTTGGTTTGGGTGGTTCTGGTTTTCTTTCTAGTTTTATAAATTCAACAAGGTTGATGTCAGATAAGTTTAAGTCTAGTGAATGCTCATTACTTACCAATTGTTGAATCAAGATAAATATCGCTATATTTAAAACTATGGCAATAACAATTGCAGACGGGGTTTTCACCGTGTCCAGGATATTTACTTTTGGGAATTGCATGTTTCTGAAAATGGTAAAATTAATTACTCATTTGAAGCAGCGATTGACACATTGCTGACGCCAGCAAGACGTACTTGATCAAGCACCTCAACGGTTGTTCCTGTGCGCGCACTTTGATCAGCAAGGATGATGACCGTGCCTTCTGGATTTTGAGCATGCAGGTGTTCTACGTGAGCACGAACCGCACGCATATCAATCTTTTGGCTATCGATCCAAATTTCTCCATCTTTACTGACACCAATGATCATACTGCCTTGTTCTTCTCTGACCGCAGTCTGGGCAGTTGGACGATCAACATCAATACCTGATTCTTTAGTGAAGGATGCGGTTACTAGAAAAAATATTAACAAGATAAATACCATGTCGATTAGCGGTGTTAGATTAACGCTTTCGGCAGCTGATTCTTGCTTGGAGTGAGTATGTCTCATGATTAGTTATGTGTTAGTAAGTCTTTAGCCAATAGTTCTTTAGTTTTAGTCCGCTTATAGAGATCTGCGCTAAAGTATATTCCGATGATAGAAGTCACCAAGCCTGCTGTTGTCGGTAATAGTGCTCTGGATATGCCTTCTGCCATACCTCGGGCATTGCCATTGCCAAAAACATTTAAGACCTCAAATATAGCTATCATTCCGGTGACTGTGCCAAGTAAACCAAGTAGCGGTAATATTCCTGTTAAAGCCTGGATTGGGATCAGGTTATGTTTTAATTCAATTGAGATCTCGCTTAATAGGCCATCTCTGATTTTTAGTGCAAACCATGAAGACCTTTCCCGTCGCCTTTGCCATTGTTGAACAATCGCTTCAAGTCGTGACGGATAAACCTTATACAAAAAGTAATAACGTTCAATAATTAAAGCCCAGAGAAATATGGACAAAACAAAAACGCCAGTAAAGACAGGGCCGCCTTTAGCGAAGAAGTCTCGCATGATGTCTATTTGATCAAACATTATTTTTGATACGGTTTATCTCAGCAAGTAGCGCAACGAATGCGGTACTCTTCTCATCTAATATTTGAATTAAAGCATTACTTTTAGAAGAAAGAAAACTGTGAGATAACAACAAAGGAATAGCAACCAGCAGGCCCATAACAGTTGTTACTAATGCTTGTGAAATGCCACCAGACATGACACGCGGGTCACCAGTTCCATAGAGCGTTATAGATTGAAATGTTTCTATAATTCCCGTTACCGTTCCAAGTAAGCCGAGCAGGGGAGATACTGCTGCAAGTAAAGCGAGTGCGCCCAATCCACGCTGTATCTTTGGCATTTCCTTTAAAATTGCCTCATCCAGTTTTAGTCCAAGCGTTTCAGTGTCAACATCAGGATTTTTTACATAGACTTGCATGATACGGCCCAGGGGATTATCACCGGGTTTTTTACTCTTGAGTTGTTTTTTAACTTTACGGCCAGTAGACACTAATAGAATTAAACGTTCTAAAGATATTAAAACACCTATCAGACCTATAAAAATAATAACGTAACCAACAAGACCGCCCTGTTCAATACGATTTTTAAGATCGGGTACTTGAACCAGTAGTGCTAACATCGCGCCGCGTGTTGGATCGATTGGGAATGCATGTATACCGGAACTGTTAGTTTCAATATCCTGTGCCATATCTAAAAAGCGTTGTCCTGGTTGTCTACCAGGCTCGATTAGTTTTCCCGTCTCAGGCAAATTTCTTAAAAAACGACCTGCTGATACAGCATTAAAAACACCAATGCGTGTTACATTTTGTTCAATCTCATTGCCTGCTGCGGTGACAATCTTTCCAGGGAAGGTCACTATTTTTCCAGACTCGACCATCTCATCCATAGCCAATATCCAGAGCTCTTCCAATTCTTCTAGAGAAGGTAATTCTTTACGATTAGATAAAACATCAAGAATTTCGTCGCGATTGGGTTTTTGAGCTGAGACGAGAGAAGTGTCGATAATAACGTCGAGATCTCCCGCTATTTGCTTGACGATGCCATCAAGTTCGCCGAGTGCTCCCATTTTCTCCTTTAAGACTGCATTTTGTCGGGCAATCTCTAGGTCATATGAATCATAATTTTTTCTTAGTGATGAGCTGCGAGCTTCTTCGTTAGCTAATTTTTTAAGTGCACTATCTAATAATCCTTTTTGCTTACTATGGGCACTTTTAAATTTCGACTCACGTTTAGCAAGGATCTCTTTTTCCTGAGAACGTTCCTTTTTCACCTGTTCTAATAAGGATTGCAAATCATTGGGTTCTGCAGCAGAAACCGGTGCCAGAAAGATGAATAAGCTTAAAAAAATTAATCTGTTCATTATTCTTTCCCAGCCAAATTGAGCGGCAGTTTAACCAATTCAGGTGGTGCCTGTTTTTTTGCGATTTGTATGCCTTGCTTAATAGAGCGGTCAAATTCAGAGGAAACTTTTTGCCAAGACTTTGATTGCTTATTCCACATGCCACTCATTTTACCATCCAGTGTTTGAAAGCTAATCATCAAGCGACCAATACGTAATACATCAACGGTGTATTCCTGATTATCTATTTTCACCGTATCAGAATAAGCTTCGATTGTTCGGCCATATTCCATTTCGATTTGATAGGCTTCCATAATGCGACGGTATTTATCTGGCAGGGATACATCAGGACGATCCATAATGCTTTTTAAGTCGGCTACGCGTTGTTGGCGTTCTTGAATTAAAAAGGGAAGGTCAAGCTCTACGAACTTTTCTAATGTATCAATCATCTTTATCATCAAAGGGACAATGTTTCGTTGAGTTTCTTCAACATTGTCCAATTGACGTTTTATAGCATTCAAGGAAACTTTTTGTTGCTTAATTAATTTTGATAATTGCCCATTATATGTGCTTAGGCTGTCAGTTTTGCGAATGGCATCGCGGTACTCTTGAACCAGGTCTTTGGTCTGGTTTACCAGCGAGTCGACTTTGTCCTGAGATTTTACGACATCTTTTTGAGCCTGCAGCTTGGTGTCCACTGCTGAATCCAGGGTTGTCGTTTCTGCACTAGTAGTACTTAAAAGCGCAAGTCCTAATATTGGGGGTAAAATAAATAGTTTGATGTGCTTGTCCATCAGGAATTTTTCCTAATTCATTAAATAGTTACTGAATAATTATTAGCTGTATTGTAAATTCACAATTTACCCTAAGAATATAACTTTTAATATAGTTAGTTCAATCAGAATATAGTTTACTATCAGTTAGATCGGCTTAATTTCTAAAATCTTTAATCAAGAGGTTAAATTATCAATGAGCCTTAGAATCAGGCTTAATCTGCTGATAACACTATTATTCATCAGCCTATTTATTTGTAGTAGTTTTTATATTATTACAAATGCGCGTAATGCCGTTCAGCATGAAGTTGAATCGACTGCTAATCTTGCGTTGCAATTGATTCAGGTTGCATTTACCTCAACATCATTGGAGTCGGACGAAAAAAAGCAAATACAAGTATTACATAAGCTCTCAGAGCTAGATCTAACACGTCATCTTCATATCGATATTCACAGTTCAAATAATGTCCTGACACCGGTTGAAGAATTTACTGTTTTAAAAGATGTTAAAGCGCCAAGCTGGTTTGTTAAGCTTGTGGAGCCACCGCCAACCGAAATTCGGCATTGGTTATATAACCCGGTTGAACCACCTAAAGGCATCATTATTCGTGCTGATCCTTCCGATGAAATTGATGAAAACTGGACTGAGGTCCGAAGTATTCTAATATTTTTACTAGCGTTTATTATTTTGGCTAATATTTTGTTATATCTGGCTATTGGAAAATATCTGGCCCCGATAGATACAATATTGTCAGGTTTGTCAGATATTGAAAAAGGAAATTATCAATTAGAATTGCCGCGTTTTAGGCTGCCTGAACTAGATCGAATTTCACAGCAATTTAACCATATGGCAAAAGTTTTATTGGAGAGTAAGGCGAAAAACCAATTGTTGACCCAGCGTTCACTTGAAATTCAGGAAGAAGAACGTCGACATCTCGCACAAGAACTGCACGATGAACTGGGCCAGACCATTGCGGCTATTAAAGCAGTTGCTGCTGCTGTAATGAACGACAAGAACCCAGATAAAGGCCGTATCAACACAAGTGTAAAAACAATAATCGAATATTCAGATCATATTTATCAAGTTGCGAAGAACATGATGCATCGATTGCGGCCATCGGTTTTAGATGAATTTGGATTGGTAAAGGCCTTGCAATCAATGATTGATGACTGGAATAGTCGACAAGATGATATCTTTTGTCATTTTTCATTTGCAGATATTCCACCTGATTTAACAGAGTTATTGAACATTAGTCTCTTTAGAATTGTTCAAGAGAGTTTGACCAATGCATTAAAACATTCGTCTGCTAGCAAAATTCTAATAACAATGAATAAAGTTGTTTCTTCTGGGGGAGAATATATAAATCTGAATATTCAAGATGATGGAGTCGGATTAAATAAAGATAAACTAATGACGGGTTTAGGATTGCCTGGAATGAAAGAACGAGTAGAGATGAACCATGGGTCATTCGACCTTATTAGTGAACCTGATAATGGCCTCACGATTAAAATTAGTATACCAATAAAATCATAAGAGATATTTCATGAGTAATACAATAAATGTAATGTTAGTTGATGACCATGCAGTAGTCCGCGCTGGCTACAATATGTTGTTGAAAAACGCATCTGAAATAACGGTCGTAGCAGAAGCAAGTAGCGGAGAGGAAGCTTATCAATTGTATAGTACACATAAGCCTGATGTTGTTGTCATGGATTTGTCTTTACCCGGGATAGGCGGTATTGAGGCAATAAAACGTATTTGTTCACGTGATAGTAAAGCCACGATTCTTGTATTTAGTATGCATGAAGAAGTTATTTTTGTAGAACAAGCTTTACAAGCAGGTGCCAGTGGCTACATTACAAAAAGCACCGATCCACAATTACTAGTTGAAGCAATAATACGTCTTTCAAAAGGTGAAAAGTATATAGATGCCGAGCTTGCACAAAGATTAGCGTATGAGAAGTCTCGAGGACAAGACTCATTGATTTCTGATTTGTCTACACGCGAATTTGAGATTTTCTGCATGTTGGCAGAGGGTTCAAATACCAGTGAAATTGCGAAACGATTGTGTCTTAGCTATAAAACAGTCGCTAACTACAGTACCCAAATAAAAAGTAAGCTTAACGTTTCAACCATCGCTGATATCGCACGGCTTGCAATCAGGTATAAGATCATACAAGCATAAATTGTGGGGCAGCTAAAATGCTGCCCCAATAAAACATCTAGTCGTTGATAACGACACCCCAAGGGAACTTACCAACTTCAACAGTTTTAATGACTTCATTTTTACTGGTGTTAATCACAGAGACGGTTCCACTTACACCATCAGTCGAAAAGACCTGTTCGCCATTTTTACTAATCGCCAGGCCCCAAACACGTTTTCCTACAGGAATCCCGGTAATTATTTCCAGGGTTTCAGCGTCCATGACCACGACTTTATTAGCTCTTCCCCCTGCGACATAGATGACGGACTCATCCTTGTTCAGGACAACGTCTTTAGGTTTTGATTTGCTATCACCAGTACTCCCTGTTTTCAGAATCTCTCCTGTGTTCATGTCCACTTTAACAACTTCACCGCTAATCTCGGCTGTTGCAAAAGCAATGTCACCAGATTGAGTGAACGTAGCGGCGCGTGGGCGTGAACCAACAAGAATATTCTTTTCAATCGTATTGTCAGATGCTTTGATGACATGCAGCATATTTGTCGATTCGCTGGTAACAATTACGCGTTTACCATCAGGAGAAATAGCAACACCTTCTGGTTCTAGACCAACATGAATCTCTGCTATTTGTTCACCAGTCTTTGGGTCAAACACACTTGCTTTTGCATCATCTTCATTTGAAATATAGATATTACCATTGGGATGAACGGCGAACGTTTCTGGATCAGAGCCAGCTTCAAATTCTCTTAGAATTTTGAGTGAAGCAGGGTCAATGACTTTTATTTTATTTTCTTCACTTACGGCAACATAAAGTTCACTTCCATCTGGAGAGAGGCCAATTCCTCTAGGACGTTCACCTACATCAATAGTTGCTTCGACCGCTAATGAGGTGCCGTTAATAACGGAGACAGAATCGCCGCGCTCATTTGTAACAAAAATACGCCCAGTCGGTGCAGCACTTACTGTGTTACATACAAAGGCGAAAAATATTACTGATGCCAAATAAAATTTCATTTAAAAACTCCTGATAGTGTTAAATTCATATATAGGTAGACTACTTTTCACAGGTTAATATCCCTAAACTGTCTAATGTCGGTGGTTTGGCAATGCCTCGAACCGGTGCTTCTGCGACAATTTTATTGTCTTCTACCAATAAAATAGGTTGTCGTAACTGCCCAGTTTCTCTGAAATTCATAACGATTCCTTTTTGGCCATCAAAAGCAATCTCTGTTTTAAGATAATGAAGCATCTTTGCCGGATCGCTTATTTTTGCTCTTGCAACGGCATCAGATGTCATTTTAACTGCAGCCCAACCAGCCCATGAATTATCATCCATTGATATTTTATGACTCTTTTTAAATCGTTTATTGAGATCGCGTGCAGCAAATTTAACAAAATCCGGATGCCAGGCTTGAGCATTCACAATTGAACCAGGCTTTTTCTTTTGCCATTGGTTTTTGGCATCTGTTTCCATAGTGTTACTTGGAATGATGTGTAGTGCATTCTTTATACATGCTGTTCTTAGACCGTCATCCTTAATAGATAAATTAAAGACAGCTACATTTGGTAGCGTATCAGCAAAATTTGTATAAGTGTCGGTATCGACAGTTGACAGGACGGCGATGTAATTAGAAAAGTCGTGTGTGCCTGCATCTTCAATAGATATTATATCTAGGTCATATTTTTGGTTGAGGAATTGGCCTTGTAGATTAGCTTCGCTAAGACCTTGTTGTGCACCAAGCAATGCAGAGTTATCTTTTTGTCCTATATAAGCGAATTTCACTTCTACGTCTTCTGCAAAAGCGATATTAGAAGCTAATAGCATTGTAATAAAGGCTGTTTTAATTTTCACTATGTAATTTTTCAACATGAAGTGTTACCTGTAATGATAGGTTTGTGATTATATTTTGCCATATGTAAATAGCTGAAGTAACTGAATACTTCGACAATGCAATATAGGTTAAATTCCATTAAAAATGGATAGGAGAATTGCCTGAATGTTAAAAACGGTTAAGTATGATTTTTTTGTAAGAATGTATTTGTCATTGCCAATTCTTACGTCGACGATAGATTGTTGCGCGGTCAATATTTAGAATTCTGGCGGCCTTACTGATATTGCCATTTGTTTCAACGAGTGTTTTTCTGATTAATTCATCCTCATTTGATCGTAGGCTGGTTAATTCATGGTGTATTTCCCCCCCGCCTAGAATCATAATAAAACAGCCTAAGCGTTCACCATTTTCTATTATCGGTGTAAATCGAATACGCGCGCTATTCATCAATGTTTTTTCAATCTCAATTTCACATTCCATTTCAACGCCATTAGTAATACAGCTATTTATATAGTGTGTAAGGCTGGGTAAATATAAATGGATCGACTGATTTAATATACAAGCTGGGGTGTTTAGTAAGGTATCGGCATGTGAGTTCATATCAATGACGAAGCCATACTCATCAACGGCAATGCTTGCATCATTTGGCCATCTTATTTGCAAGCTACGGTAGGCTTGGCGTAATTTGTCGCGTTTGGTCAGTTGTAAAACAGATAAGTCAGACTCTATAGAATGTGCAATCGATATAGCTAATGCCATAGCTTCGACACAGATCTTGTTCGCTGGGCCGGTGATATCAACGACACCTAGCACGGAGTGATCGCTTGGATTATGAATCGGTGCGCCATAGCATACCCAAGGTTTCCAACCTTGGCAGTAATGCTCTGTTCCCATAACGACTTCTGGTTTGCCAACCGATAATGTTGTGCCTATACCATTAGGCCCGACGGCATCTGTATGCCATTCACCACCGGGTCTAAAATTAACCCTTTCCAGATGATCCTGTATATGTTTATGAAAAACTGAATATAAAATACACCCGGTATTATCCGCTAAGACGAGAGCATGTCCCGTGTCTTCAACTGTATTAGACATTCTATTGAATACATTCACTCCGGAAATTCCAAAGTTTTCAGTATGGAGTTTTGCTTCGATTTCTTCTTTGGATATTACAGAACGTGCGCGACTACCGAGAGGGTCAATACCTAATTCATGGCAACGAAGCCAACTGTCTGCAATGACAGGACGAAGTCGTTTATGGTTTAACTCACCAGTACTAACAAATTTTTCCCATGCATTTCTTACTGCATATTGTGAAGCGCTAGCATTTAGTGGAATTGCTGCTTTAATTGTTTCTACTTGAGACATTGTATTTAGTTTGCAGTTAGTTACATTGTCATTAATTATGTGAATTATCCTCTAAATATAGCGTAAATTCAGTTTTGGATATATAGATGTGTGTTGCGATGCATATTTCTAGCGTAAATATATTATATTCGGTTGTGTAGGATTTAGTATTTTAGCAAAACTTTAAAAATTGTCGCATTTTGCAACAGATTAATTTATATAGATAAATATCTTAATTTCGAGTTTTATATATGGGTGCTATCAATAGAAATAGTGTTTATACTTCAATTTATAATTAGAATTTATAATCACTGAAAGTTAGCTAGATATTGGATCTTTTAAGAATTCAAATCAGGAATTAACACCAACGAGGGGTATACACAATGCTCAGATCTTTACAGATCGAACCAGAAAAATGCACTGGTTGTCTACAATGCGAAATGGCTTGTTCCTATCAGGCAGAAGGCGTTTTTAATCCTTCAAAATCGCGTATAAAAATATTTACTTTTCATGATGAAGGGCGTTTCGTTCCTTATACATGTACACAATGTACTGAAGCTTGGTGCCTACACGCCTGTCCCGTCGAAGCGATTGTTATAAATGAAGCTACCGGCGCAAAAGAGGTTATTGATGACATCTGTGTTGGTTGTAAGGTCTGCACCATTGCCTGCCCATTCGGTACAGTTAATTACAATCAAGAGACGGCTGTAGTTCAAAAATGTGATTTATGTGGCGGTGACCCTGAATGTGCAAAGGCTTGTCCTACACAGGCGATAACCTATGTAGATTCCGATCATAGTGGTTTGGAAAGAATGCGTGCTCATGCAGCACAAAATCTTCCGCAAGATAACGCATAGACGTAGGAGAATACGAAATGGCTTGGACTAGAAATGTACTACGTGTAAATCTAACAAAAGGTTCGATTACGACTGAACCCCTTAATATGCAATGGGCTAATGATTATTTAGGTCAACGTGGCTTGGCAACCAAATATTTGGTAGAAGAGACTGAGCCAACCGTTGATGCGCTGAGTCCTGAAAACAAGATGATCATGACCACAGGCCCATTGACCGGAACCATGGTGTCAACTGCAGGACGATATTCTGTGGTAACCAAGAGTCCGTTAACAGGCGCGATAGCCTGTTCTAACTCAGGTGGTTATTTCGGTAACGAAATGAAAAACGCAGGTTGGGATATGGTGATCCTCGAAGGGAAGTCACCGAAACCTGTTTATTTATATATAGAGAATGATAAGGCTGAGTTAATTCCCGCGGATGATCTTTGGGGTAAATCAGCTTGGGAAACAGACGAACAGATTCATGCCAAACATCAGGACCCACTAGTGCGAATTGCCGTAGTTGGTCGTGCAGCTGAAAAAGGTTGTTTATTTTCTGCCATCGTCAACGACCTGCACAGAGCAGCGGGACGTTCTGGTGTGGGTACCGTTATGGCATCAAAGAACCTCAAGGCAGTTGCTATACGTGGAACTCTGGGTGTAGGTGGTATTAGTGACCCGACAAAATTTTTCCAAGCGTCTCAGGATGGGAAAAAAGTATTGGCGGAAAATGCGGTTACCGGCGAAGGCTTACCAGCACTGGGAACACAAGTATTAATGAATGTAATCAACGAGGTCGGCGCTTTACCGACACGTAATCACCGAGAAGTGCAGTTTGAAGGTGCGAGTAAAATATCTGGCGAGGCCATGCTCGAAGTTCGTGAAAGTGATGGCAAGGCTAATCTAACGACGAATGGCGCGTGTTTTGGTTGTACCATTGCCTGCCAGCGCATTTCTACCGTAGACAAAGACCATTTTTCAGTAAAAGACAAACCTCAATATCACGGTAATTCTGGGGGGCTTGAGTTTGAAAATGCATGGTCTCTGGGATCTGATTGCGGCGTTGATGATCTTGATGCAATTACGGCAGCTAATTTCCTATGTAATGAGGATGCTGTTGACCCGATATCATTGGGTGCGACGATAGCCGCGGCTATGGAGTTGTTTGAAGAAGGTGCTATCACAGTAAAAGACACCGGTGGTATGGAACTGAAGTTTGGTTCTGCCGAAGCGTTACTCTGGGCGACAGAGGTCACTGTAAGAGGCGAGGGTTTTGGTAAAGAGATTGGGCAGGGTTCTAAAAGACTGTGTGAAAAATACGGTCGCCCTGAGCTATCTATGACCGTAAAAGGACAGGAGTTTCCTGCTTATGACCCACGTGGTATACAAGGCATTGGTTTGGCTTACGCTACTTCGAACCGTGGTGCGTGTCATCTCCGAGGATATACTGTCGCGTCAGAAATTTTAGGCATTCCAGAGAAAACAGATCCACTGGCTACTGATGGAAAACCAGGCTTGGTCAAGGCCTTTCAAGACGCAACATGCGTTGTAGATTCAGCAGGAATCTGTGCCTTTACAACATTCGCTTGGTCTCTTGAGGATATTGCTCCGCAGATAGACGCGGCTTGTGAAGGTGATTGGAGTGTTGAGCGATGTTTGGTTGTTGGTGAACGTATTTGGACGATGGAACGTGATTATAATTTAGCCGCTGGACTTACTGGAAAGGATGACACACTACCTAAGCGACTTCTTAAAGATGTAGCAAAAACAGGTCCTGCAGAAGGAAGAGCTAATGATTTGCATAAAATGTTACCAGAATACTATGAGGTACGAGGTTGGACGACTGATGGTGTGCCGACAGATGAAACCCGTTCTCGCCTAGGTCTGTAAGTTCTGGTTTATAGTCGGTTAAAACATTAGAGGGGTAAAGACATGAAACATGTGATTGTAGGCGCAGGTCCATCAGGTGTTATAGCAGCAGAAACATTACGTAAAGTTGATCCAACATCAAGCATAATTATGATTGGGGATGAACCTGAGCCACCATATTCTCGTATGGCTTTGCCATATTATTTAATCGAAAAGATTAAAGAGGAAGGTACACACCTTAGGAAAGGTGCATCACACTTTAGTAATAAAGATATCGATATTATTAGAGACAGAGTAAGTACTGTCGATCCTAAAAATAAATCATTGAATCTTGAACAGCATGATGCGATTAATTATGACAAACTTTTAATTGCTACAGGTTCACATCCGATTTCACCACCTATAGAAGGCATAGACTTACCCGGTATTCATTCTTGCTGGACGCTTGAGGATGGCAGAAATATCGTCAAAAAAGCCAAGCCTGGTTCTAATGTGGTTTTAATGGGTGCCGGCTTTATTGGTTGTATTATCCTGGAATCACTTGCGCTAAGAAAAGTAAATCTTACCGTTATTGAAATGGGGGACAGAATGGTTCCCAGAATGATGGACCAAACTGCTGGCAATATGATCAAGAGTTGGTGCCAGGATAAAGGTGTCTCTGTACATACTTCAACGCGCGTCGAAGCAATTGAAAAGGGCAGTGGCGAATCGCTTAAAGTTAAACTTGATAATGGCGAAGTTCTTGATGCTGATTTGGTTATTTCTGCAACAGGTGTTGCCGCTAATATTCAATTCCTGGAGGGTAGTGGACTGGAAACAGATGCTGGCGTTTTAGTTAATGACCGACTGCAATCAAATATTTCTGATATCTATGCTGCGGGCGATGTTTGCCAAGGCAAAGACTTTTCTACCGGTGAGTATAGTGTTCAGGCTATACAGCCTACCGCTGCAGACCATGGGCGTATTGCCGCCATGAATATGGCAGGTAAAGATACGGTCCATCAGGGATGTGTCAATATGAATGTGCTGGATACGATGGGGCTGATATCGAGTTCTTATGGTTTATGGATGGGCACAGATGGCGGTGAATCCGCAAAACTATCTGATAATGATCGTTATCGCTATTTGAGTCTTTCTTTTGAGGACGATGTCATGGTTGGGGCACAAGCAGTCGGATTAACCCAGCACGTAGGGGTTTTAAGAGGACTAATACAAACCAAGCTGAGTTTAGGTAAGTGGAAGGATCATTTAATAAAAGATCCGACGAGAATAATGGAAGCCTATCTGGCAAATACTCAAGCAATAGGACATAACGCTGGAGTCATTTAACTCGTTAATGGAAATCACATTAAAGTTATATGCTGGTTTAAGTCAGTATTTACCAGAAAACGCAGTAAAACATGCTACAAAACTAGACGTTTCTGATGCAGAAACGGCGTTTTCAATTCTTGAGAAATTTAGCGTGCCTAAAGAGTCGGCGCATCTTGTGTTACTCAACGGCGTTTACCTTGACTCTAATCAGAGAGAGCACTCTACATTTAGTGAAGGCGATATACTCGCAGTATGGCCGCCAGTAGCAGGCGGTTAAAATCAAACTTAATTGTTTCTCGTTTTATCAATCCAAGTATTAGGTTCGTTAAGCCACTAATGTTAAAGGTATAAATGTTATGACGGATTTGATTGAGTTGAAACGGGATATGGCGGTAACTCATGATGAGTTTTATAGGCTAATAACTAAAACAATAATTAATAGTGACCTTTTAAATTTCGATAAAATCAATTCATCAGTTAGTTTTCCATTCTCAAAAGGCGAAATAAGAATCTCCTTAGAAAAACAAAAAATCAGACAGATTGCTTCAATGAGAATTGATCATACGCCGATGAACTTCAAGTTCATGAACCTGAGCAAGGATGAGATGCAATCGTATATACAAAAGTTTGATATAACCTTCCAGAAGGGCGGTGGTTGAGTTCTGAATGTTATCTACCCGCAGATAAAAAAGTAAGAATAAATTCAGTATCTAGTTTTTGAATGATTTCAGTTCTAGAACTGTATTTCCGCCTATAAAGATTGGCGTATTAAAAATGTCAATCATGTCACCATCAAGTTCACGGCGTATTTGTTTTATCAAGCCTACGCCTGGTGCATACCATTCCTCAACATACATGGGTATTTCTTTTTCTCCGGTTACTGAATCGGTATAGGTTTTAAAAGAACCTTCTCCGGCAACTTTAATGCAGTTTTCAAATGTGCCTGCTGGGACTGTGATCGTTTCAGTCATCGATTCTATCTGGTAATTTATTGGAACCTGTGCATCTTTACCAACGCGAACGCGGTAAGGGTAAACTCGCAGCAAGATTAATGGTCGACTTATCTCACGCCAACCTGTACCAACCTCTAAAGGTAGTTTTAACACGTAGCGCTTATCCCTATCCATACGCGGTTTTGTTTCAACCACAGTCCGTAAGGCTTCACGGAAAACACCTGATTCATCATGGTTATGATAATAATCAATGTTAGAGCTTGTGCGTCGGACAAAGAATGATTTTTTACCTGATTTCTTGATGCCTAAATTAGTAATGGTTAATTCGTTTTTAATAGTTTCAAGTTCACCGTCGTAATCTGTAGTTGATTTGTATGTCCAACTCCAACCTTTATTGAGTGGAAAATATTCACTGCCTACCGGTTTATCAGAACAACTGACTAGCGAAAAGACCAGTAACAAGGTTAGTAGTATGCAATTAAATTTTTTCATGTTTAAAACGTTTTGAGTTTGTATGAGGTTACTTTTCAGGGACTTCAGGATCAGGCAGATCAAAAAATTCAATTTCTTCACGTGTCTCACCATACTTTGATAAGTCCTTTGCAATCTCATCTGTTGTTTCGGCTTCTACTTTCTTGCCTAGTTGTATATTGCCACGTCGTTGTTCTTTTAAAGCGGCATCTAACGCTGAGTGTAAGTCAAGATCGTATGGCAGTTCATAGGCGCGTGGTTCTGCTGCTGGTGCATTATCAATAAAAGATGTCGCCCAAATATGTATACTGCCCGCAGTGCCTTCTTCTTCATCGGGTTCCGTTATAGACGAAGCCATTAATTGAAATTGATCCGGTAGGGTTTGTTGGGTAGGCCAACCAAGCATACCCTGAAGGCTATAGAAGGTGAGGTAGTAAAATCCACTGACAGAAAGTATAAAAGCAAACTTTATCCATACAGGTAAACGGGTAAGTAAAAATATTGCTAACACTAAAGCCGCTAATGCGACATATGTTAGTGTGAGCCCTAATACAGCCTGATTCATAATTTGTTAACCTCAACAATGGATTTAAATAGTGTATTAACATTAGTAACGTTTCCATCTGCATCAATAGTGAAACGCACGGCTGTTTTTTCATCGCCTTTATTTTCTAATATTAGTGTTCCGTAATATACAACTTCTAATTGAGGGTTTACTTTTACGGCACGGACCTCAACATTTGCTTGTCTTAATGACTTACTGTTGTAGTAATGGACATTAAATATGTATTCCCCCGGGACATTGCCGCGGATGGTAACCACCTCCTGATTTAGAGGGTTAATAATTTCAACGCCATTAACCAAAATACTATCTTTAGCAATACCACGGTCATCACGGTCGAGATGGATTAAACCAACCTCAGAATTTCGAAACCAAACTACGCCACCTTTGGGGCCTTTGACCCAAGTATCGACATCATCTGGACTACTGTCGTCCCATTTGATTGTAACAATAAACTCAGCTTTGGGATCAATAATGCCTTTTTTGGCCGGTGGGTTTAAAAATAGGATCGTGATCAAAAAAAGCAGGGTGAATGCTAATAATGAATTAAACAATAGATCAGTAAACGGATCTTGCTCGAATTGTCGAGTTGAACGTCTTATACCCATTTATTAAGCCTTTTTGTGTTGCTCGGGTATTAATTCAGTTTCCATGTAATGCACAGTTCTGGCCACGACTTCATCAGCGCCTCGATCTAATAGTAGATATTGAAAGCTGAGTAACATGCTTCCCAATAAGCCAACAAGAGTTGTATTCAGTGCTACTCCCATACCTGCGGTCATTGATGTAAGAATGCCCTGGACATCGGCAATGTCAAAAGACTTTAGTGTTGATAGGGGGCCGAGCATGAGCACGAAACCGATTACAGTTCCTAATAATCCGAGTTTTACTAACAGACTGGTAAAAAACCAGCCTATCTCATGCTGGGCGTGCGCTTGATCGGCAAATACGTCTGCGAGTAATGCATTATCAGCCGATTGTTCACCACTCAATGTTCGTCCTTCCAGACTTTTAGTAATAGTTTTCAAGAATTGAGAGGGTAATGAATCATCACTCTCCCAGGATAATGTGTTGTCTTCTATATCAGCAATAGCATTGAGTTGATTAGATAGGTAGTTTGCACGAATCCCACAATGAATTGTCCCGCCAATAAAGAATAATGCGATCAGAAATGTGATTTTTGTCGGGTCATTGACAAATATTTGAATCAGGAGGTGAAGCTGCCAGCTAAACCAAAGCAGGAATATCATAACGCCAGTATAGATAGACCATTGTAATATCAATCGGGATTTATACGTTTTAGTGAGCATAACTAATTCAGTTGACCTTGATAATTGTAGTGAAGACTTGTGCTTTGATAATTATTATTGAATAGATATTCAAGATAACAATAAAGATTAGGAAGTACTAATTCAATTCTTTTTTTGGTGCTAAGTTAAAGACTTTTATATATGCCACCATATATTAGCTTTGTTCTGCTTGATGAATACTAGATTTATCATCTATTTCCACTTCAAAATAGCGTTGATAGTTGTTTCTCGAGAGTTACAAAACTAAGTCCAGAAAATATTATTGCTCTTAGACTAAGAATTGACCGGTGATCGACCGACCGGATGAAAATCATACGCATATTCATCTTGCCATTATAAGCATGCATTAATTAAAAGAGATTAAAAAACAATAAGATAGCCTGTTGTTTTATTGGCTTTTAAATCAGGCACAACTCTTGCTCATACTACGGCGGAAACATAATAAATAATCTGGTTCGTTCGCCATGATGGCTTACAAACCAATGTCTAGGAGGAAGAAATTTTGAGTTCAGATAATCCTATAGAAGTACTGGGAATTGATGCCGGCGGCACAATGACAGATACTTTTTTCGTCGCGGCCGATGGCCAATTCATTGTAGGCAAGGCGCAAAGTAGTATTGATGAAGCTACAGCCGTTGTTGATTCAAGTAAGGACGCCCTTGAAGGGTCAGGCCGTGGTCTTGAAGAAGTCTACGGACAAATGTCTACATGTGTCTATTCTGGTACAGCTATGCTGAACAGGGTGGTCTCACGCACAGGTATCCGTACTGCATTAATTTGTAGTAAAGGTTTTGAAGATAACCATCGTATGGGCCGTGCTCTACAATGTTATCTTGGGTATGCATTTGAAGATCGTCTTCATTTGAATTCGCATCGCTATGATGACCCATTGGTTGCTATTCAAGATACTCGTGGTGTTACCGAGCGTATCGATTGCCAAGGTACCGTCGTAATCCCTGTACGCGTAGAAGAAGCAGTCACAGCAACAAAAGAGCTGCTTGAAACAGACATTAAAGCAATTGTTATCAGCTTCTTAAATTCACATGCAAATCATTCGCATGAAGAAGCTGTTAGAGATGCTGTTATTGATGTCGTTAAAGCTTCAAATAAAGATATCCCTGTATTTGCGTCTTGTGACTATTATCCAAGTCGTAAAGAAAGCCATCGTACCAACACAACCATCCTCGAAGCCTACGCAGCTGAGCCTTCACGAATCACACTGAAGAACTTAAGCGACAAAATGGCAGGTCTAGGTGGTAAATTTGATGTACGCGTAATGGCGAGTCATGGTGGTACCATCAGCTGGAAAGCAAAAGAATTGGCCCGTACGCTAGTATCTGGTCCAATCGGTGGTGTAATCGGTTCTGCTTATCTTGGTAAGCAACTCGGTTATGAAAACATTGCTTGTTCAGATATCGGTGGAACAAGTTTCGATATGGCATTGATTGTAAAGGGTGCCTTTGCAATTGGCCGTGATAAAGATATGGCGCGATTGGTATTGTCATTGCCGCTAGTAGGCATGGATACCGTTGGTGCAGGCGCAGGTAGTTATGTCCGTATTGACCCATATTCAGACGCTATTAAGCTTGGTCCAGACAGTGCTGGCTACAGAGTAGGCACATGTTGGGAAGAGGGCGGTGTTGATACGGTTTCTGTAACCGATTGTCACCTTATGTTGGGTTATTTGAATCCTGACAACTTCCTCGGTGGTGCGTTAGAACTTAATGTCGACAAAGCACGTCAGTGCATTAAAGATCAAATATCAGATAAATTAGGCATGACTGTTGAAGATGCTTCTGCTGGTGTTATCGAGTTGCTTGATGCCTCTCTAAAACAACATCTTGGTGATATGATCTCAAGTAAAGGTTATACCCCTACTGACTTTGTTTGTTTCTCATACGGTGGTGCTGGTCCGGTACACGCATATGGTTATACACAAGGTCTAGGCTTCCAAGAAACAATCGTACCTGCATGGGCGGCTGGTTTCTCAGCATTTGGTTGTGCTGCTGCAGAGTTCGAATATCGTTATGATATGAGTGTCGATATTGCAATGCCACCAGATAGTGAAGACGCTGCAAAAGAAGAAGCTTGTAAAACATTACAAGCAGCTTGGGACGAACTGAAGGTTAAAGTACTTGAAGAATTCAAGATCAATGGCTATGGCGCAGATGAAGTAACGCTTGATCCTGGTTTTAGTATGCAATACATGGGTCAGTTGAACGATCTAGAAATTGTATCTCCTAAGAAATCAATCAGTGGTGCTAAAGATTGGCCTTCATTAACC
>JAJFKL010000045.1 GCA_021773235.1 Gammaproteobacteria bacterium
ACTGCTGACATCACATGCCGGAGCTCACTGGTTCAGTGGCGATGCTAAGCAGGACGGCGTCAATCGATTGCAAGTTTTGATGTCTAAAAATTATTTGTTAATACAGCAACTACAAGGACGCGAGCGATTAGCGTCGATAGCCCTGACTGATGAAATCGATCCTGAACGCATCACTAACGGTGAGTTGTTAAAACATGCGCTGGACACCCACGAGGTCAGTTAAGCAATGTATAACAAGGGGTTAAGCCATGACAGCTAGACAGAAAAAACAGATTGCAGAGCGGTTACGTTCCGCACGCGAAAGACTGGAAATCACACAAACTGCATTGGCTAAACAATCAAAGGTTGGGCGTAGTGCCATTGTGCATTATGAAAATGCCCAAGCGATACCCGGCGGGATGGAGCTCATCAAGTTATGCAAAGTTTTGGATATAACCCCCAACTATATCTTGAGTGGCACTGAGCAGTTTCGAGTATCAAAAGAACCAGAGGCGGCATTACTAACTGATGACTTAATGACATTAATGATGCGAGTATTTTTTTGTTTAACCACTCTTAATAGTGATGTGCGTGAGAGCGTGTCAGCTCTCTTGATGAGCCTTGTTAAACAGAAGTTAAGCAAGAATGATTATGAAAATTTTGTCGCGATGATAGACGACCTTGTGCCTGCTATGAAGGAATCAGGATTTGACCCTGAAAAAATATTCGACCAAATGGATAACGATATTGATCTCGACAAGCTCAATAAACGCCTTGAGAAAAAAACAAAAAAATAAAACATGTCAGACACTCCTCAACGTTTATTATTTGGCCACGACACACTTGAATGCGCCTATTTCTTGGTTGCTAAGAGTACCGCCGAGATTAATTTCGAACACCTCGCCTTCGAAAAAGAATCGTTGCGACACAATAAAAACCCAGAGCCTAAAGTTATTACATTAGGCGGTACTGATTTTTTATTACATCCCTATGGCACGTCAGGTGGCTATCCGTTTGTCATTGAGAACAAAGATTTTTTAATTCGTTTTGGTCAATACAATTCACCGAGTTTTTTTGTTAAATACCAATGCCAGGCATTGTGGCAAAAAGGACCTTTAGCACTCCATGAAGAATTCATGAACTGGGCTGATGCCGTCGGGCTAGTCGCTCATCATGAAGAAGCGCTCTCACGTGTTGATTTCGCTTTTGATTATCAAATAGAAACCATCGACTTTAATGAAGATGACTTCGTCAGCCTTGCGAGAAAAGACAGCCGCTATCGCAAAGACCGTGTCACACAAACCTTCCAATACGGCAAGAGCGACGTCGTACTACGCGTATACGATAAGGTTGCTGAAATCACAGAGCAAAGCCATAAGGATTGGTTTTACACGCTCTGGGAGACCGACACAAACGTATGGCGCATTGAATGGCAATGCCGCAAACCCATTCTCAAACGTTTCGGGTTAGTCACTATTAAAGATCTCATAGAGGGTCAAGGTGATGTCTTACGTTATCTCGCAACCGAGCACGATACCTTGCGTGTGCCATCCAGTGATACCAACCGTTCACGTTGGCCTTTGCATGCGCTTTGGCAAGACTTACAAACACACATTAATGATATAGAGGGTGTCGGTGTCTATCGCACACTCGATGACAAGGCCATTCTCGCTGAAAACAAAGAACGTATTGCGATCAGCATCTACGGTTACATGAAAAGACTTGCTGCGCTTCAATGCGTTATAAGCGGTGCAAAATCGTGCAGCCTTAATCAAACGGTCGACCTATTAAAAACGCGATTAGATGATATCCATGAGCCCTTTATCTGGCCAAGTGAAGTCGAAAAACGTGTTAATAAAATACGGTTAGGTTCTTGATGTTAAGCGAAGCAATACAAGCACGACTCTCACAAAGTCGAAACAAAATTCTTATTATTGGTGAGGTTGCATTGCATCCTTCACAATTTAAAGCATTCAGAAAATTAGTACTTGATGAGTTAGGCCAAAGTGGTTTGGAATCGGATTTGGAAAAAATATTGGCCGACTTAAAACAACAACAGGAACGGTAAGGCATGGGCAGGCAAATACTATGCAAAAAAGGAGGTGCGCCATGAGTGACCGATTCCGATTTTACTTATGAACCTGTCGTGGTATTAAAAGGTGATATTGAAACCGTGCCGACTGAGGACGAGTTACGCTTACTGTTACAATTTATGCCTGAACTTTACCGTGACATGCTTATACTAACTGAAAAAAATCAGGAGTAATCATCATGGCCGTTGCACTCTATGCGCGCGTATCAACGACACGCCAAGCCGATAATGACTTATCCATCCCAGATCAGTTAAAACAAATGCGGGATTGGTCTAAGGCAAATGGGTTTGATGTCGCGATTGAATACATTGAGCCGGGTGCATCGGCCAAGGATGACAAACGTCCTGCCTTTCAAACGATGATCATGGATGCCACCATGAAGCCTTCACCGTATGACGCCATCATCATACACAGTCTGTCTCGTTTCTTTCGTGACTCACTCGAATTCGCACTCTATGAAAACCGGCTGAAAAAAGCAGGCGTTAAACTCATTTCTATCAGTCAACAAACCAGTGACGATCCCTCAGGCGAGATGGCTAGAAAAATGTTCAGCTTGTTTGATGAATACCAGAGTAAAGAGAACGGCAAGCATACCCTTCGCGCGATGAAAGAGAATGCACGTCAGGGCTACTATAATGGCACACGGCCCCCTTACGGTTATAAAAAAGTAGATGCGGGTATCAAAGGCAATCGTGGTCGCATGAAGAAACGCATTGTGCCGGATGATGTTGAGTCCGATATTGTTAGGAAACTGTATAACCTCTATGTCAATGGCCATGAGGGTAAGCGACTCGGTGCAAAGAGCATTGCTACGCTCATGAATGAACAAGGTTATACATTACGCGGTGCTCTATGGCGTGCGCAACGCGTGAATGAAATTCTGAAAGACACCACTTATATTGGTAAACACTATTTTAATAAACGTGACGCCAAGAAAAACCTCAAGCCAGAGACCGATTGGGCCTTAACCGAAGTTGAACCACTCCTTGAAAAACAAGTGTTTAACACTGCTCAACGCATTCGTGAACAGCAATCACCCAAGCAATGCGCACCACGTAGTTTGGCCTCACCTATTTTGTTAAGCGGCCTTATAAAGTGCGGACAATGCGGCTCAGGCATGACATTAATGACAGGTAAGAGTGGTCAATACCGGTATTACAAATGCACTAAGCAAAAGAACAAAGGTAAACATTTGTGTAACACACCGAACATACCGATGACATCATTTGATGATCAAATACGCTCACACTTAGCTGACAAAGTATTTACCCCGAACCGCGTTCGAAACATGCTCGAACTGTTAAAGAAAAATTTCAAACACGTGCATACAGATGAACAAGCCAAGATCAGTTCATTACAACGTCAGTTAAAAACAACCGAGGAAGGCATCACGCGTTTATATGAGGGCATTGAACAAGACGTGCTCGATCTTGATGACTCACTCAAGGCGCGTTTGAAACAGCTCAACACAAAGAAACAGGACGTGCTCATAACATTAGCCGGGATGCGTGAACGACAAAATATACCCATTGATAAGCTCACAAAGAGTCAGCTTGATGCCTTTTGCAGAGCATTAAAGTCTAGGCTCAATGACAAAGCATCACACTTCGGCAAAGCCTATATGCAGTTATTAGTTGATGAAGTGGTTATCGAGAAAAAGGAGGCTATTGTTTCGGGTAGTTATGTGGCATTAGCAGAGCTAGCTCACGGAGCAACTAATGATAACCGTTTATCATCAGTGCCCATTTTTGCTAGTAGTTGGCGCGCTCGGAGGGACTCGAACCCCCAACCCTCGGGTTCGAAGCCCGATACTCTATCCAGTTGAGCTACGAGCGCTTTGGATGGTGTTAGATCTGTAGGAAACGGATTCTAACACCTACATCCATAATATGGGTATGCTTTCTTACACTACCCCCAGCTAAGGAATGATTATTTAGACGTTTGACCAACGACTACGCTCGCATCAACCTCATGCATATCCGGTAATTCATGAGCAATTCCTTTATGACAATCGATGCAAGTTTGCCCATCATCAACCGCCTTGATGTGCCTGTTGAATGCGCGGCGCCCTTGCGCGGTATAATCCATAGAATCGAAACTGTGACAATTCCTGCATTCTCTTGAATCGGTTTTTTTCATTCTTCTCCATTCGTTCTGCGCAAGCTTTAAGCGTTTATTTTCGAATTTCTCACGGGTATTGATACTACCAAGCGCCTTGTGTAGTAACTCATTGCTCGCCCTGATCTTACGAACGATTTTATGTCCCCACTCTTTTGGCACATGACAGTCAGGACACGTTGCACGAACACCGGTTCGATTCTCATAGTGAATTGTATTTTGGTACTCCACATACACATTGTCTTCCATCTCATGACAAGAGATACAAAACTGTTCTGTATTGGTTAATTCCATCGTCCAGTTAAAACCACCCCAGAATATAATACCGAAGGCAATACCGCCGACAAGAAGTGTTGTCGCTGTAAAGCCCGCGAGCCAGCCCTGAAAACATTTAATTTTATCTTTCAAACTCATGATGAGATCTGCCTTATGAATAATGGATATATCATTAGTTTTTATTGATTAATATCATTTAACCGTTGGTAGAGGTTTAAAGGTATTCTCTACTAGTGGTTTTGCATCAACTTGAGGCACATGACATTGCGTACAAAAGTAACGTCGTGCAGCAACGTTTGCCATGACATTATTTTCGCGATCCTCAAAATGCGATTGACTGATCTTGGTCGCGCCAGCCTCTTTGTATTTCGTCCAGCTATGACAGGACATACATTTGTTAAATTTGAGATTAATCTTGTAGCCTTGGGTCTTATGCGGGATCAATGGCGGTTGTTTCACATGATCACGAGGTATTGGATCGCGATCCAGTTGCCAGTTTTTCATTTCCGGTTCGGTGGAATTCTCATCGAGCGCATGATCTCCTCGTAATGAGTTGACTTGCTCCTCCGCCAGTATCTGTGGAACGACAGCTGTTAATCCTAAAATCAGAACAGATCCAGCCAACAGTAATTTTTTCATGGCATTATCTCCTTTTGTTTTTGTAGATGCATACCATCTTGTTTATTGAAACGAGTAGTAAATGAAAAGACATTCTGGTTGCATACATCAATACAACGTGCGCAATTTGTGCAGCGTCCAGATTGAATTAGTGGATTTTTATCATCGGTCAGTACTTTTAGTGCCGGTTTTATCACTTGTGGTTCGGGACATACAAAAAAACAGTCCATACAATCATTGCATTGCTCCCTGTTCATCGCTGTGACTCTTAGAACACTTTTACTGCCTAACAAACCATAAAATATTCCGACAGGACAAAGGTGAGCACACCAGCCGCGGCGACTAACAAAGACATCAAACAGAAATATAGCAAGGATGATTAACCAGGCTGTGCCCATACCATAGAGGACACCGCGATATAGCATGGACACCGGATTCACCAGTTCCCAAGCGATGGAATGGGTAAGGCTTGCAACGATTAAGGTCATCGCAAATATCCAGTAACCGGTCTTGATACTAAAGCGCAGGCCTTGTCCTTTAATATCGAGTCTCTTGCGTAACCAGTTTGCCGCATCGGTAACAATATTAATGGGGCACACCCATGAACAATAAACACGACCACCGACTAGCATATAAAAGGCCAGAACGATTAATGCCCCGGTGATGGCAGTAGATTGCATGACATGTCCAGCAAACAAGGATTGTAATAAAACATAAGGATCGGTCAGCGTCAGGAACTCCAGTGTCAGACTGGACGACAGGTTGCCTTTAACAAACCATATCCCTGCCAGCGGTCCAAGTAAGAACAGACCAAGGATCGATAGCTGGCTGACCCTTCGTAACAATAACCATTCGTGCGCCTTTAACCAACCTGCGTCGGCGATACGGTCTGCACCTGGCATATTAGTCGGCGTCATTACAACTCTGCCTTGTGTTGTTTCAGGGTATCGAGCGCATTACCACCAAAAGGAACCGCATCAACTTTTTCTTTTATTAAACCTTTGCCACCATGATCATATTGCACGCCTTTAGGAAGATTATACTGGTGCTCTACATCCGGATTAACCAGACTCTCACCTGCTTTTTGTTTCTCTTCCCAACCAAGTCGGTAGTGTTCAGCAGATTTACCCTTGGCAAGTTTTCTCGGCATTACTTTGATCGCAGCTTCGGGAAGCACACAGGCACGTTCACATTTACCACACCCTGTGCAAGCATCCGAATGTACTGTTGGAATAAAATACGCATGACTGCCACTACGTTGGTTATGTTGCAGATCCAACGTGATGGCATCTTCGATTAACGGACAAATCCTGTAACAAACCTCGCAGCGTAATCCCTGAAAATTCAAACAGGTTTCCTGATCGATTAATGCCGCCAATCCCATACGCGCGTCGTCAATATCATCAAGTTCCGGATCCAAAGCACCCGTTGGACAAGCCTTTACACAAGGGATGTCTTCACACATCTCGCAGGGCACATCTCGCGCAATAAAGTAGGGTGTTCCTGTTAGTACATCACCACCGAAACGTCCTAACTTTAAGGTGTCATAAGGACAGTCACGCACACATAAACCACAACGTATACAAGCACTGGCAAATTGGTCTTCTGCCAAAGCGCCGGGGGGTCTGATGGCCAGTGGTGGTAATGAACTTGCCTGTTGCGAATACATACCAAGACCAAGACCAAACAGACTAACACCACAAGCGGTCTTTGCCGTGTCGGACAAAAATTGCCTGCGGTTCATTGCACCTGCTTTTTGACTTGTCTCAGTCATTTGCTAACGTTAAATATTTATGCTGATCTAACGACTTTACATGCGCACTTTTTAAAGTCTGTTTCTTTCGAGATTGGACAAGTGGCATCCAGCGTCAGTTTATTTACCAATCGGCTCGCATCAAACCACGGCACAAAAACCAATCCTTCAGGTGGACGATTTCGACCACGTGTTTCCACACGCACGGTAATTTCGCCACGTCGAGTTTCAATCTTTGCCGTCATCCCGCGTTTCAATCCACGCTTCTTTGCATCTTTAGGATGCATGTAAAGCAAGGCATCCGGGAAGGAACGATACAATTCCGGCACACGTCGTGTCATAGAACCAGAATGCCAATGTTCCAGAACGCGTCCGGTACTCAACCAGAGATCATATTCACTATCGGGTGACTCTGCTGGCGGTTCATAAGGCAATGCAAAAGCCCAAGCCTTACCATCCGGCTTACCATAAAATTCGACCTCGGCACCGGCTTTGACAAACGGGTCATAACCTTCGCGATAGCGCCACAGTGTTTCCTTACCATTAACAACAGGCCAACGCATGCCACGTACTTTGTGATATTGATCAAATTCACCGAGGTCATGGCCCTTCTTTGGTCCCTCTGTACCAAAGCGACGGTATTCCTCAAACAGACCTTTTTGAATATAAAAACCAAAGTCATCCATTTCGTGATTGGTGTATACATTGTTATCTGAATCCGTCACTTGTTGCGCCGGATATTGATTCACCTGACCATTCTCATAGAGGATGTCATTCAGGGTCTTGCCACGATATTCAGGCATCTTCGCCAATATCTCTTCTGGCCAGACCTCCTCGACCTTGAAACGTTTGGAAAATTCGACCATTTGCCAAAGATCGGATTTTGCTTCGCCCGGTGCACTGACCTGTTCACGCCAGAATTGGGTGCGTCTTTCAGCATTACCGTAAGCACCTTCCTTCTCTGTCCACATTGCTGTTGGCAGAATCAAATCCGCTGCCATAGCTGTTACCGTCGGATAAGGATCGGAAACAACGATAAAATTGTCAGGGTTGCGATAGCCCGGTAAACCCTCTTCATTCATATTGGCCGCAGCCTGCATATTGTTATTGCACATGACCCAATAAGCATTCAGCTTACCGTCCTTCAGCATACGGTTCTGTAATACAGCGTGGTAACCCACCTTGCCGTTCAAGGTACCTTCAGGAAGTTTCCAGACCTTTTCACTAAATTTTCTGTGCGGTTCCTTGGCAACAACAAGGTCAGCGGGTAGACGATGAGAAAAGGTGCCTACTTCGCGTGCGGTACCACAGGCCGATGGTTGTCCTGTTAGTGAGAATGGCCCGTTACCAGGTTCAGATATCTTGCCAGTTAACAGGTGAATATTGTAAACCATGTTATTCGCCCAGGTACCACGAGTATGCTGGTTGAAACCCATGGTCCAGTACGATACGACCTTACGATTCGGATCGGCATAGAGTTCGGCCAATGCCTTGATCTTTTCTGCAGGCACCTTAGTCAACTTCGCCGTTGATTCGAGATCATAGTCTGAAACAAACTCTGCAAACTCTTCAAAAGTGATCTCTTTAGAACCAATCTGATCCTTACGCTTTTTGTTATTTTTCGCCTTGACCTCTAGTGGGTGATCAGGACGCAGACCATAACCGATATCAGGATTACCCAAACGGAAATTAACGTGTTTGCTAACAAAGTCTTTATTTACATTGCCGGACTGAATAATGTAATTGGCAATATAATTGAGAATTGCAAGGTCGGTCTGCGGCTCAAAGGTAAGAGCCAGATCAGCCAGTTCATAACAACGGTGTTTAAATGTAGACAACACCGCGACCTTGACGTCGTCCCCGGTTAACCTTCTATCGGTTAATCGTGACCAGAGGATCGGGTGCATTTCAGCCATATTCGAACCCCAAAGTACAAAAGCATCGGCATGTTCGAGATCATCATAAACACCCATAGGCTCGTCAGAACCAAAGGTACGAACAAAACCCGCTACAGCCGAAGCCATACAATGTCGCGCATTGGGATCGATATGATTACTGCGAAAACCCGCCTTGTATAGCTTGGAAGCGGCATAACCTTCCCATACGGTCCATTGACCGGAACCAAACATACCGACGCTGGAAGTCAGTTCGTTGGCTGCCTTACCCTTGTTGTTTTCCATATCCTTGGCAAGAGAAACTTTCCATTTCTCTGCCATGACATCAAACGCCTTATCCCAACTGACAGGGGTAAATTCCCCTTCCTTATCATATTCACCATTGGTCATGCGCAACAAAGGGGTAGTCAAACGATCTTTGCCATACATAATCTTCGATAGGAAATAACCCTTGATACAATTTAAGCCTTTGTTTACCGGTGCATCAGGGTCACCCTGAGTTGCAACTATCTTTCCTTCCTTAGTGCCGACAAGCACACTGCAACCTGTACCACAAAAACGACAAGGCGCCTTGTCCCAGCGTATTTTGTCATCTGACTTTGCATATGCGCTATTTATTCCCGGAATTGTGACGCCAGCTGCTGCTGCAGTAGCCGCTATTGCATTTGTCTTTACAAAATCACGTCGCGTTAATTTCATGATGCCATCTCCCACTCGTTTTCTGATACTTGATCAAAATATTGATAAACCATAGATGCTGAAATCACATGGTCCATTGCCTGAATTCTATGAAGCATATCGGCCGTTTGCTGTTGATCCTCTTTTTCAACCGTCACCACCAATCGACCATCCTCTGTGGCAGCATGAACCTCCACACCCTCTTCTTCTTCAAGTTTTTCATGCACTGCCTTTAATAGTTCAGGGCGTGCAAATACCAATACACCGCACACATTAATTGTGTTCATAGTCGTATTCCTCATGAGTTTTTTTCTCAGATATCTTGATGGCTTGCACCGGACAGGTAACAACACAAAACCCGCAGCCCGTACACGATGTTGACGCTATCTCAGGTTGACTGATGCCCCCAACCTGATGTCGAAATGAAATTGCTTCTGCCTCACAACTATCAGAACAGGAACGACACATCACACCCTGTAGTGAGATGCATTCGCTAGAAATATCAGCTGTTATGTTCCAGGGCAGTTGCTCAGTATTATTGATAGTAATTGCACCATCATCACAGGCTGCAACACATTCCTGGCAAAACGTACAGCCACCAAGATCGAAGTTGATGACGGGATATCCCCCATCGCCTTTGACAATAATATTTTCCGGACACTTGTCTACACATTCATTACAACGTGAACAGGCATTTATGAATTCATTTTCTACTAAGGACCATGGCGGGCGAATGCTATTAGTATTCTTGCGGAAATTACCGCGAAGAAACTGGCGTCGACTGATCGGTTTAATCTCTGTTGATGGCATGTATTATTAACAACCTCTTAGGTGTTAATAATAATTGCACTTACTTTTTTCTGCCTTGATCTAGATCAAAAATAAAAAGCTTTATTTCTATGCATATTAAGTATTTAGAGAACAAACTATTCTGGAAATGAGTATTACTAATGTCTAATTATTCAAGCTAATTCCCGCCAAGAAAAACGCGCGACGAATAATGTCACCGTTCATCTCCCAGCTCGCGTGCTTTTTTGCCCGTTCGATTGACTATACCCCTACAGTTAGGGGGCAAGAATACGTGTAATCACTTCAAAACCTATTATCAAATAGGCGGCTTTATCCAAACTGTCCGTCTACCCTGTTCTTAATCAAGATTGGGGCATACGATATAACAAACATAATAAATGCAATAAGCCAGAACATCTGGGACGAGATTATCCAAACCAGATAATTGTCGGGAGAGAGTATGGGTAAAAAGACTCGAAAAACGGCACCTCCCAAGAGCAAGGCAAGCATGTATTTCACTGTCTCAGGTGGTTCATTTATATTTCTTCCAGTATGTCCTAATGACACTCGAGCCATCATAGACATTGTCATTAATCCGATACCGCCATAAGCGAGAGCGTGTATAGCTAGAAATTTAGGAATACTTGCATAGACGCTTAACGCAAAAAGCAAAAATCCAGCGACTATGAATAACATCGCTAAATACAAACTCCACAGCAATGGTTTTTTCCAAATACCTGAGGTGTACCAGCCGACAAGCCGAACAGAATAAAGTATAAACAAAGCTGCTGATGTTATTCCTGAAATATTCTTATTATGAAGAAATAATTCAGATATAAAAAAAACAAGAAAGATAACTAAGCCTAATAGTGTTATCCATTTCGGATTATAAAGTTGCACCTGTTTTTCTACACCGTTTTGAATAAAGAATGGAATAACCCTACTACCAAGAGTCAGAATTAAACCAATAACTAGGTACAAACCACCGTAAATACCCCAGTAGAGTCCTTGATCAAGAGAACCCGTAAACCCTAAATAAAAACATAGATTAGCAACAGCAAGTAGCACCAACTTTGAGAGTATTCCTAGCTGCCGCCAGTTTTTAGATTTAATGATTGGGTACGCAGCGGCAATAATGACTGAAAGAATAAATAACATGTCAAAAACTGCGGCAATATGAATGAACGTCGAACCAAATAAAAACAAAACCCTTGCGATCATCCATAGACAAAATATAAGCGCTAAAGGCAAACCATGAACCGTTTGAATACCTGTCCAGTTTTTAACCGCCGTTAATAAAAAACCGGCTATCACCGCCAAAGCATAACCATAGACCATTTCATGAGCATGCCATTGGAATGTTGTAAGACCAGCTATAGGTAAAGACAGATTAAATGCAAATATCCCCATCCAGAATAGAATTGCTACTATTGAGTAAACTGCAGCACCAAGAAAGAAAATTCTGAAACCCAGATTGAACAAGGCAATATTTGAAATCGATGTGTTTATTTTATCCATAATTCCCGGCATACCTGCAATATTTTCGCTCACTACATTCAAGTTCTACTCAGAACTCTATTGTTTATTCATTGAACCTGTATTGTTATCTCATACATTTCTCTTGTTCGACTTGTTCACGGTTAAGTAACCCATAAAATTTAGACGAAAAAAAAGAAGGATGTTATTTATCACCCTTCTTCCGTTTTAAATTGATGATTATAATTCGCTAAAATATGCAGCTAGATTATCAATATCTTCATCCGTTAATGCAGCGGCCATAGGTGACATCATAGGGTCTTTTCTACCACCATCACGAAAGGCTTTCATCTGTTTAACCAAATAGCCTGATTTTTGTCCCGCCAGATTTGGCCAGATTTCCATAGCACTAATACCCTCTGCACCATGGCATGCGGCACAGGCGGCGGCTTTTGATTTTCCCGCGGCCGCATCGCCAGCATAAGATACTGCAGGCATACTAGCAATCAAGGCCAATAATATTATAGATTTAACTTTCATCGTTTTACTTCCTCCACTTTATTAAACAAATTAATGTTGTAAAAACTTATGCAGTCTTGCATCTTTTGTACTGAAATGATTTACAAACCAGTCTTGCAATCGTTCTCCAAACTCATCTTTATCCAGTGACTCTCTTTCTTCATATTCATCCATTATGTCTCTAATACTATCCAATAGTGCTTCATGATCTTCTTTGTGGTCTTCAAATTGATCATATTTCAATTGTCTCATTTCTTTTTCTTCCAATGCAAAATGTGCTGATATTTGCATGAAAACTTCTCCAAGTGCGTCCAACACAGCCAAGGTGGAACCGTCCTTTTCCGCTTCATTATATAACTCATTAATTAACTCTATTAATTCCTGATGTTCAAAATCGACTTCTTTTATGCCGATTTTAAAATCATCTCGCCATTCTAATAATGCCATTCTATTAATCTCACTGAAAATAAAACCCGCCAAGGTCTTTTCTAAAATCTATAACAAAAATTTCTTTAGGTTCAATATTGATTACCGTATCACTCTCATAATCGTAACCCTCTTCTCGTCCACTATCTCTTAATTTTACAATTAACTGGTGTTCACCTGGTTTGACCGAAATCCTTTCATAGATAGAAGCGGAACCATCTTTAGCTAGACCGGTAGGGTTGTACGACTTACTTAATAAATTTTCACCATCCAACATAACGTCAACATAAAGAGGTACTCTCTCCCTTGGACAATCCATAGGTCGTCGCATATTGGGGGCTAATGTATTTAATTCTTCCTGTGTAAACTTACGACATTCTTCTTTGCGTTCACTAGCATGGCTAAAACTAACCATAATCAACGCCATCTCAGAATCGTGATAGGTATAGCTCGGCGAATTCGAGAAATACCCTAGCATTAAACCAAAGAGTATAAACGAAACAATCTGACCAAGCAGCTGACTAAACCTAAGCATCGACTTTCTCGCTACTTTTGTTTATTTTATTCTGGTCTTCGAGCTGTGCGGAATCAAGTTTATTCAAACGCAGGCGAAAAGTTGTTAGCTCTTTAAAAAATTCTTTTCGCCGAGTCATGCCTGCCCAGTATTTACCGATTCGATCCTGGTTTACCCGTTTGCGTATACGGGGATCACGTTGCCCAGCTAGACGCGCATCAGTCCATTTTATCCCTAGGCGGTAACTGCAGTCACCTTCACGACATCCTGTAAGAAAGACCCCATCAGCCAGTTTTTTCGATAATACAAAATCAATAAATGAAGGTGGCAACATACCAATACAAGGCATGGTGACCACACCTACACTTGTATCTGATACTTCCACAGGATTGAGACTGTTATCACAACCGTAAACAATAACCCGATCAGTCCCGGTAAGATTACGCGATGCACTAATCGTTTTATTTCTCAATATTTTGATCTTATCCTCCGGTAATTCTATTCCCGGAGATAATTCAGACTTCGTTCTAAAGGGTGTCGCCGTTGGACATGAGCCGACACAAATACCACAACTAACACAATGACTGGCATCAACAACAGCTTCCATTTTATAAGCACTACCATCGCTACGTGGTTCCATATCGATCGCACTAAAAGGGCAGTCCGCAGCACAACGACTACAACCATTGCAATTATCAAGGTGTACGACCGCGACTTCAGCACGCTTACCCGGTGGCATCCATGGCACCATCATTAACAACAATGTCGCGCCGATAAGTGCTATCCAGACAGTTAAGCCGGAGACATTATTCATGATGGGATAGATTGGCATATAAAACCAATCCAGATTGACTGTGGTGGGAACGATACTTAAATCAGCAGGCGCCTGACTCAACGCTGGTTTTATAAAAGAGAGTATCAATAGCATGCTAAGTGTCGCTATAGCGAGTTCCTTAGGTGGATTAACTTTGGGCGTAGCATGCCTTTGAATGTGTATCCACATAACAAATAACAAAATTAGCGGTATAGCAATATGCATGAACACCATCAGCGTGAAAAAACGCCCACTCAATTTGGCATCAGTAAGAAAATTACGCGCGATCGCTTCACCAAATATTGGAACCGCATCTAAAAATTCAGCCGTGGTAATAGCAATATATTGAGCAAGCTGATCCCAAACCATCCAGTAACCGGAAATACCCGCGGTAAATACTAACCAGAGCATAGGTATTCCAGTAAACCAGGCAAACCAACGCGAACTTCGGAATCGATCCATGGCGAACTCACGCAACAAGTGCACCATCATCATCACAACTAAAGCGTCTGATGCATAGCGATGCAAACTACGCATGATACCGCCGGCATACCATTGTTCATGCGTCAGGTATTCCAAGGACTTATACGCCTGGCTAACACCCGTGTCGAAGAATATGTATAGGTAGAGTCCACTAACAACAACGATCCAGTAATAAAACCAACCCAATGCACCCAATTGATAAAAAGGATTCCATTTAGCGCCAAAAAGAGCATCGAACGAATCTTCAAGATGCTCAAAACATATTCTCAATAACTTCTTTAATACTTCCACGTTTTACGATGTCCCTGTGATTTTATTATTCTGTCGCCATGCTCGCACAATAAATACTGCTATAGCACCTAGAATGAGAATACCCATAGCTATTCCAATAAATATTGAATAATCAAATTCATAACGGCCACTATGTGGATCATAAATTGTACAAAACAAACGAATATTATTTATCCAACCTTCCACCAGTGTCGATTCAGTGCGGTTACCGAATAGTAATTCTTTTAACGGCTCAATCAGTTGTGGAGGTTCATATTTTACACCATAAATTTGCCGATAAACTTTTCCATCCGCATCAAGTAATGTTACCTGTGAAAGATGGTCAAAACCTCTGGGTGATTTAAAAAAGATAAATCCCATATCATTACTAAAAGCTTTAATAGTCTCTTTATCAGTACTCAGAAAATCCCAGCCTGAAAAGCTAATATTACGCTCACGTGCAAACAAACGCATGCGTTCTGGACTGTCTGCTTCTGTATCAAATCCGATAGTGACAACCGAGAAACTTTCATCGCCTAATGCATCTCGAGCAACCTCAATGACGTCAGCAAGAGAGTTGGTCAACGTTGGACAGATATGATGACAACTTGTAAAGATCATACTTACAATCAGGGGTTTTCCTCGATATTGGGTAATATCGACAGGTTTTTTATCCTGATTAATAAAATTATAACTTTCTATTGTTCTATTTATTGCAGACTGACTAAATTCAAAGGCTTTATCTTTGTCGTATTGTTTTGCAAGCTGATGACCATCAGTGACCGAATAAGCATTGAGAGAAAAAAGATACAGGAAAACAAAACCAATCTTTTTTAGGGGGTTAATCTGGTTTGGTTTTTTATAATTTACGCATAGTACTTTAATTAAATAGAGCGACACATGATTCCCACATAATTTAAATAACCAACACATCCAGAACACATGCGCAGAGTAACAACGTCAGCTGTATTAATGAGGCATGGAAATTTTTTCGTGCAATCTCTATTGTTGGTTGACGTACCAAATCAAAACTAGTCTTTAAAAAATATAAGCCGCCACTAAGTGCACCCAATAAATATAACCAACCTAGGCCATAAAAATAAGGGAGTATTGAAACCAGTACTAATGCCAACGTATGAGCAAATATAATTTTTGCTGCTACCGGCTTTTCAAACACTGCCGGCAACATAGGCACACCAGCTTGCTTGTAATCATTGGCAAATACAAATGCCAGGCTCCAGAAATGAGGAGGCGTCCAGAGAAACAAGACTATCGCCAATAATATTGGCGCTGGAGATAAGGAAGGGTCAACTACTGCCGCACCACCGAGCACAGCAAAACTACCCGATAATCCACCAATGACAATATTTAGCCAAGTTCGTTGTTTTAGCCAAACGGTATAAACAACACCATAGGTGAATGCACCTAGAAAAACATAGAGTGCCGCGACTGAGTTGATTGCTATTGAAGTTCCCACCACAGAGATTAGCAACATCAACCCAATAACAGTTAACCAGTATTTATCCGCCTGAAAACGACCTGTTACAAACGGTCGATTTCGTGTGCGCTTCATGGTTGCATCTAAATCACGTTCAACAAATTGATTAAATGCACCAGCACTGGCTGATGACATCAGTATGGCTAAACAAAACAGAAATATCTTCCACGTTTCCGGCAACGGCCCCGGCGTAATTGCGAGACCTGCAAGCCCGGTTATCATTATCGCAAAACCGATCCTGAGCTTACAGACTGATACTAACTCTCTAATAACACCGGGCATCATTATGAATGCTCCTGACTTAACGCAGTGGCCAGACTTCTGCTAAGTATTTCCAGTTAACAAAGTAGTAAAGTACAAAACTCGTAAAAAAGACAACAACCAAAACAATCGTGCCCGGAATCGCAGGATGTTCTTCGTCACCATGCTCGGCAACAACTGCTGCATTTTCATCGGTAGGTACAGCCGTAGGTGCTTCAGTACTATCAACCTTCTTACCAAAGAATATCGAACCCACTGCAACAGCGATAAACATAGCACCGCCCACCCCAGCTAAAATTGCACTCATACCATTCAAGCCCATCATCAGATTGGCTGCACCTGGAAAATCATAAGGAAGCACCGCATCAGCCTGAGAAATATCCCAATGGCGTCTTGGCACACCCAGAGTTCCTGCGCCCATCATGAACACAGAGATACCAGCAACACCCAGTCCGAAGACGTAGGGCTGAAGCTTTGCCATTCCAGGAAACATTATCTCTTTTTGAAAAATAAGCGGAATTAATAAATAGGTCACAGCCATAAATGCCAGTGTGGTCCCTGCTACAACGGTCGCATGAAAATGTCCTGGCACATATATAGTGTTATGAATTATCAGGTTGATTTGCTCAACCCCCATAACAACACCCGATATGCCACCAAGAAAGCCAAACAGTATCAAGGAAACAAACATCCCTGAGAAAGCGGGATTTCCCCATGGGCATTTACGTAGCCATTCAAACAGTCCATTGGTATAGCCTTTACTACGTTGTGCTGCTTCGATCTGTCCTGGCACAGTCATACCATGAACCATACTTCCGAGTACCGCCAAATAGATGGCATAACTGGTATTAAAGATTTTCCACTCAGAGCTGATACCTGGATCAACTAGTAAATGATGCGCACTGGCAAGTTGTAGAAACAGTACATAGAGGAGGAAAGCACCGCGACTAACTTTTTCAGACAAGGGTTTTGCACCCAATACCACTGCCGATATTAAATACCAGATAGAGATATGCGCCGCAACATTGATCTGTTGTGATGAATGTCCAAATGCCCACCATATAGTCCGATACATTAAAGTATCAATATGGCTAACATAGCCGATAGACCACAGAAAAGTTGGTATTAGTATGATTGCACCTGATGCAATCGTAAACACAGCAATAATGGCTGCCACCGTTGCACCAAAGGTTACCAGGGGCACCGAACCTTCATACGTTTTTTCCTGTTTCGCTATTACCAACGTGCCGAAGAAAACAAAGCAACCGATCAAGGCACCCACGGCGAAAAGTATGACACCTGCGTAAAACGAAGGATCTGCTTTTAATGGCACATAGGATGTAAACATGACACTTGAACCACCCTGTAATACGGCAATATTAGTGACAATTGCACCAATCAACATCAAGGCAAAACCAGCCCACGCCCATTTTGGTGTTGCCAGTCGACTCCCTAAAAGTACCGACGAGGCAAAATATAAGACCGCCATTTCAAAGAAAATGATCCATACCACCAAGAGATTTATGCCATGTGCGGTAAGCGCAAGATAAAACCAATCTGCAGGTAACAAGTGGACAGCCTTCCAACGCGTTAATGCCACCATTATCCCAAAGAGTCCACCGACAAGCAGGAAGACTACCGCTACCACGGCGTTTGCCTTAATCAGATTTTCAGCTGATTTATAAACACGTAACCCTGTCGTTTGGCATGTTCTGTACTGTTCATTAATTGCCATTGTTTATATCCCCTCGTTATCGACGACATATATCCTGCCGAGCATTGTGTGATGTCCAATACCACAATATTCATTACAGACGACTCCAAATTCCCCTGTCGTCGTAGGTGTAACTGTGAGCACCATTTCGTAATCAGGATGTATTTGTAAGTTAATATTTATCGGCTGCAAAGAAAAACCGTGCATCCAGTCCAAAGAAGATAAGTGAAGTCGATATGACTGACCTTTTTCCAATTCCAGGATTGGCCACCACTGCCAGAGTCTGGCAATCATATAGACATCTGAACCAGGAGGCGGACGGACAACCGGATAACCGGATTCTTCACGGACTGTATATTTATCCGTCATTGCTTCAGTTTTTTCAGTGAACTGTTCTGCTGTGATTTTATATGCTTCGTTAGATAAGTTTTGTTCACCATAAGCGTGCCAGTAGATCATCATGAAAAACATAATCAATCCCCAGACGAAAGCGACGATGACCCAGATAAGCTCGGATTTTGGGACAGAATCATTCCACCAGATCCTGCTTTTTGGAGGGGTAACTGACATAGTGTTGTCTCCTTAAATTATTATTTTGCTACAGGGATGGTAATGATTTCCATAATGCCCCAGATAACATAAAAGACAGTTGGAATAGTGACGCCGAGAAAGAGCAATAGAAAAGGATTATCTATTATCTGTTGCATGACTGGTATTCGTTCAGATTCTGTGTCGCTATCGCTAGACACGCCATTTTCTTCAGACATATCGCCCCCTAATATATTAAAAGATCGTAGATATACTCTACTTTCATACATTTAATTTGAGTGCGACAATTTGTCCACTCAATTATAGAGAGCCAATCTATGCTGTATTTAATCTATATGTCTTGACCTAGATCAAGAAGAATGGTGGAATAATACAACGAACTTATATTTCTAATATATTCAACCACTTAGGGCGCGTATTACAGTAAAGGAACTCACGGCAAGTATCAAAATAATTACAAAAAAGACTAGACTGCGATACTCAAATTTTCGGCCCGAGGCTTTTTCAATCTGCACCAGTATCCAGTCTGAACCGAGATAAAGGATAATTCCGGCTAAGGTGTATGCCACTATTTCAGTCATTTGATTTTATCCTGATTCATTGTTTCATAAGGTCATGGTAATAATGAATTTGCATTACTCTGTAATTTATTATTTACTCAATTCATAATTTAAAACAACCACTCATTTTAAAATTGTAACGCCTTAATAAACTTTGCTTGTATCAATCATGCAATTCCTTAAAAGCAATCACTATCCAAAGAAATGTTTTTTTCTTTTGAATTGTAGCGCCTTAATCATGTCGTTACTGATTGTATTTTTAAGCACACACATCAGGCTCGGAGAAGCGGGCTTGGGTTGCTCCCCATGGCCTGATTGTTATGCACAGCTCTCTTTTGCTGATGGTCCCAAAGGACTTCAAATACCGGACTCCGAATTTAAAATATTTCGGTCTATGCATCGCAGCATAGCAAGTATATTGGGTCTTAATATTTTAGTTATCATGTTAATAGCACTTTGGTTTCGCAAAACAACATCACCGTTATTACCAATATTGATGTTTCTAGTTGTTCTTTTTCTTTCAATATTAGGAATTGCGACACCGACAAGAAGTTTACCCCTTGTTACATTGGGAAATATTCTAGGCGGTATAGTTTTGTCAGGTCTTGTATGGAGACAAATCCTGTCGACTAAAGACAGACCGAAAAAATCCGCACCCTTTATTTTGTTTCTAGTATCTATAACACTGACAGTGCAACTGATCAGTGGTGCCTGGGCAAGTGCAAATTACACGGGATCTGCCTGCCCGAAATTATTATCATGCACCTATACGAATGACATAACAGGCAACCTGCTCGATAGCTTAAATGTATTACGCAAACTAACACTGGATAGTGATTGCCATCTGATACTGAATGAAACATCCAGCATTATTCAATTTAACCATAGGCTCATCGCCGTAATATTATTAATAATAATTGTTGTAGCCTTATGGAAAGTAAGACGTGAATACCCCTCTTTACTCAAACCATTAATGATTGTCAGTGTTGTTTTCTTTGCTGAGTTTATTCTCGGGGTCGTTAATGTATTAACTGAAATGCCGTTATGGACAAACACACTGCATAATTTATTAGCAGTGGGATTATTATTTGCTACGATTAATTTAACGATGCTAATTCATCGCAATAGTGGCCATTAACACTAGATATAACGGGATCATCTAATGAGTATTGTTTGGAATAATAGAAAAAACTGGGTAAAAAGTGCACACAATACAAAATGGTGCCTGATTGGTTGTTCTATTGGAGATTTTGGTACGATTGCTTATTTTCAGTTCAGCGAGCATAGCTTAACAACTATTACCGTTATGCTATTAGCTATGTTAAATGGCCTGTTAACAAGCATCTTACTTGAGACTATTATTTTGTATCGTTCGAGCTTCAGTTTACGAGATGCATTTATGACTGCTATTGGTATGAGTTTTATCTCCATGTTGGCAATGGAGACCGCAATGAATCTAACAGACTATATGTTGACTGGTGGGGCGATATTGACTTGGTGGGTAATCCCCATTGCACTGTTTGTCGGTTTTATAACACCTTGGCCTTATAATTATTGGCGCTTACAAAGACATGGAAAATCTTGCCATTAATAATCAACCGTAAAATTATTTAATCAATCTGATTTAAGTCTGGAAGCGAAACAAACATATCAAATCGATATAAACTCTATAACTTATCAACTTTGTATTTGTTCCGTTGATTTATTTAACATCGCTTTGATCACAATAACAATAAACATAAAACCACCAACCGCAGACAGTAACCCACCTATTCCCATTACGCCCATTCCGGCAATACGCTCTATTGAATCCAAACCCTGTGCAGCGCCAGCAACTTTTCGTTGAACACCGTATCCCCCAGACCAGACCAGACCGGCAATATGGAGAAACTGTCCTGAGGCATAGAACCAAAGCTGTATTTTCGAAAGCTTGAAATTAACTTTGATAAAACCCAAGGCGGGTAATAATTGATAACAAAGCCCCATCAATGCCAATGAAACACCAACAATACAACCATGGTAATGCGCAGGGATCTTGACGTTATTGCCATCAATCATGAAACCCATCATGCCCCCTACTCCGAATAACATTAACGAAGTCAGTAAGGCAGCATACGCTGAAGATCCTTTAGCTGAATCTACTTTCTTTTGAAACAGTGTAAATAATATCGCCATACTCAACGGAAATACGGCAAGGCTTCCGCCAAAACTCATCAACATAGTAAATATTTGACGATGAGAAATATCTGTAACGTCATACGCATAGTAAACAAGTGGTGTCGCAAATATTGAGAGCAAACCAACACCAAACAAAAATAAGGCAACTCTCGGACTTAATGGTAGAGAGAGTCCAGCACTCGATAATAACCATAACCAGGCCACCATCATTAACAAAGTATAGGTAAATTGAAGTACGTGTCCCCCACCCCAGAAAAGGAGTTCGTAATAAACTTCACTGACTAATTGAATAGGCAAACTAATGTATGACCAGACAAAGGCTGCCAGCGCGACAAAAACGCCAATCGCTGCACAATTTAATCCAAATCGAATAACACCTTGACCGCTAATCGTTTCCCCAACCTTAGTCATTGCACTCATACTGAATATAACTTGCAATCCGATTCCCGCACCGAAAATAACTAGGCCAACAAGAAAAAGTGAATCATCCAACACTGGAATATAATTACTCATTAGTGCATTGGCACTGCCCATAAAAGGTGAAATAGTAATTATCAGGGTTCCTAGAAGTACAACAATAAAACTCAATCGAGCAAGCCATGGAAATACAGGACGACTATTTAGGCTCCATAGGACACTCGCAAAAGATAATATCCACACTAAAGAAGACAGGTTGACATGTATAACCAGAGCTGTGTGGAAGAAATCAACGAATGGAATAAGTTCACCGACTATCGGTGTTCTGGCAAGAACCAACAATACTGAGAAAATTCCTGCCCCAAATAAAGTAAGTATAGCTAACCAGAACCAGGCAACTGCCAGATCTCTTCTATAATCAGTTGGCACGTCAAGTACATATTTAAAAAACATATCTAATCAGTGACGCTTATTAGTTAATAACTCAAAATAGACTTTTTATTTGAATCTGATTTTATAAACACCAGACCCATTGCTAAACCAAACAAGAGTTTTGAGATCAAGGTCACTATAAGAGGCATTAAGGAAATAAATGATGGATTGAGTATCGGTAAAACAACAAAGAAATTAACAACCCACACAATGGCGAGCGTTGTAAAACTGCATACAATAACACTACGGTTACCAAATTGACGAGCTACTGATTTTAATATTATTGCATTAAAAGAAATGGCTAATATCAGTGACAGTATCAAATGGAACAGGATACCAAGCATCGGTGCATAATAGGAGGTCGCTGTGAAAGGCAATAGTGTCACTGATATTTCTCGCGCTACATTTGTCGCACTAACTGAACTCAGGGAGCTATATAGACTAACCCAGAAGATTTCCATCATGCCACCAACTATTCCGGCTGTAATCACAGTTACATCTAAACTATTAATCTCGCTGCGGGAATATTTATTCTGCATAAAACTTAAATCCTGTTTTTAGAATACCTAGTTTAACGTATTGTTAATGACTGGTGCCGCTGGATCTCGTAATTTTATTATAGACATTATATTTCCCAGAAGGCTTTTTCATCGGGAGTCGTTTAATCTCTTCGAGTGAATTAGCATCATAAATTATAATAGCACCATCGTTATCCCAAATACTCAATATCGCATAGCGTCCATCTTTTGTGAACTCAACATGCGCTGCTGTTTTACCAGGTTCCGGCTTGAGTGTTTTTACAATTTCCAAAGTGGCTTTGTCGATAATATGAACGACATCTTTATTTGGCCCAAAGAACACATCGACCCATGCATAAGGTGTTTTTTCATGACTACGCATAAAGAACCCCGGTCCTTGTGTGTCAATACGTTTAATCGTCTTCCAGTCATTCATATCAATGACACTAACAACACCGTCTTTCAGGTTTGGGGTGGCGAGTATAGGTTTACCTTGGTATTCCCAAGTAATCCCTGAGCCCATATGAGGTAAGCCCGGAAGATCAAGTTCTGAGTCTTTCTTTCCCAGAACCAAATCAACAACCTGGCCATTCTTTGAATTTCTGGCAGCCCCAATCAAGTATTCATATTTCTGATCAAAGAAGAAGTCATCTAGATAATCATCCAACTCTATACGGCGCACTGGAAAAGGTTCTTGTTCCGGTGGCCCTTCATCTCGATGGTCATGTACCCAACCATAAAATGGCGGGTTATCTGAATAAGGAATTTCCCAAACTTCAGTAATGTCTTTTAATGCAGCAATAAAACTTTCACGCGGCCCTGCATCATAAACAGCACTAACACGTGAACTGTTTCCTGAATTATCTTTTACCTCGATAAGTTTGACCGGTGATAAGTCAGAGGTATTGAATATAACCAGCGTATGCGGCAAATAATTCGCGGCAATCACGTAACGACCATCACTGGATGTTGCAATGTTGCGTGTGTTTATTCCTGCACGAACTTCTGCCACTGTTTTCAGGTTATACATATCAAATTTTGATATCCAACCATCTCTCGACACAAAGAATACAAAGCGACCATCGGGTGAATATTTTGGCCCACCATGTAATGCATGTCGTGTTTTAAAACGGTGAATGGGTTCAAAGCGATCACCATCCAATACTGTTGCATGATGGTCGCCTGTTTCTACAACCAGAAACAGATTGAGAGGGTCAGCATCAAATGTTGGTTTATTGCTTAATTGATCGTCCTTGAAATATTGAACGCGAGATTGCGTTATTTCTTTCATTCCCCACGCTGGCATTTCTTTTAATGGGGTATAAATAAGATCTACCAGTAATGAAATTTCCTCATCATTTAGCTTACTGCCAAATGCAGGCATTTGCGTTGCTGCTAATCCATCACGTATCGATGCTGCAGCTTTTTTAGGTCTGACACGTTTTAGGTTTTCCGGGAGTAATGCCGGGCCAATACTGCCGAGACGATCCTGACCATGACATTCGGCACAATTATTTTTATACAATTGGGATACATCTGATTCTGCATAGACAGGAATCAGTCCACTTGTAATTATAATTAATAAAATTGAATTTAAGGTATTGAATCTAGATAACAACGGCATCGTTTGTGTTTTTCTCTTCATTATTTTCAGGCAAACCTATTTCCTCATCGGTGAGATAACAACCCGGATCTTCTGCCCAGGGATCTCCCGTCAATTGCATTGCTCGTATACGCGTATTTCCACCGCATATATCAAAGAAAGAACAGCTATGGCAACGCCCTGAAATATTACGTGGTGTCTTTTTCAATTCCTTCATCATCGGATCACTAGTGTCCATCCAAATATCGGAAAAAGGACGATCTTTAACGTTACCAAGACTGTAATGCCACCAATAAGTATCAGGGTGTACATCTCCGAGGTTGTCGATATTCGCGACATTAACACCGGAACTATTGCCTCCCCACTGTTGAAGTTTGGCTTTTATATGTTGCGCCATTTCAGGATGATTTTTCTCTACCCAGTGAAGTAGATAAACGCCATCAGCATCATTATTACCAGTGACATATTCAGTTTTAATCCCGTTCTCAATATCTTGCCAACATGTTTCAAAGATCAAGTCGAGAGCATTTCGGGTCATCTGGAAGGTAGCATCGTCCTTTCTATTTCTGTTTCCTCTACCAGAGTAGTTAAGATGAGACAGATAGAACTTATCAATTTCTTCATCATGCATCAGCTTTAGTAAGTCCGGCAACGATGCATCGTTGTCCTGAGTGATTGTATAACGAATACCTATCTTTATATCGTTATCGCGACAGAGACGGATCGCATTGATCGATGCATCGTAGGCACCTTCCTTACGTCGGAATTTATCGTGTACATCACCAATGCCATCAATGCTTATTCCGACATAGTCGTAATCCATCGCTTTTATTTCACTGATCATATCCTTATTGATCAAGGTACCATTGGTAGAAAGGCCAACATAAAACCCCATGTCTTTGGCTCGTTTGGAAATCTCAAATATATCTGGATGTAATAGTGGTTCGCCACCTGAAAGGATTAATACAGGAACACGAAATTCTTTAAGGTCATCCATGGTACGGTAGATATCATCGGTACTGAGTTCGTCTGGGAAATCATAATCTGCCGAAATAGAGTAACAATGTTTACAGGCTAGATTACAGCGACGTATCAGGTTCCATATCACGACGGGACCGGGTGGTTTTCTTGCGGGTCCAATCGGTGTCGGATTTTTTACTTCATCCAAATATTGTCTTATACGAAACATTTTTTATCCTTATTGAGTATTGCCGATGCGCATACCCGTTTTTTTCAATATACGTGTGCTGTATAACACGGTGTGTTGTCGATTTGCAGCACCTAGTATAGCTGCAATCTCATTAATATAATTATCGGTTGTTTGTTTATCATACCCATGCACCATTGCAAACAGGTTGTATGGCCAATCGGGTAGGTGCCGTGGACGATGATAACAATGACTAACAAAATCCAGGGCGCCAATTTTGTTACCTAATTCATTTATTTTTTCATCAGGCACATCCCATACCGTCATTCCATTTGCACGGTAACCCAATCGATAATGATTTGGAACAACGCCAATTCGTCTGATAATACCTTGTTCAAGCAGCTTACCAATTCTTTCTATAACCAGTTTCGGTTCAAGCTCAAGTTGTTCTGCAATGACATGATAAGGCCGGGCGGTAATAGGAAAGCCTGCTTGTGTCGCTTCAATAATCCTTCGATCAATTTGATCCAGTGTGGTGTTATCTGAATTACGCATCAAATTTCAATCTCACAAAATATTCATCAAGTTTAGGCATTGCAAAAGTCGGATAACCTGTTTGTGTTTCAATATCCGCAAGTAAATCTTCTAATTGAGATTCAGATTCTGCAGCAAGAACAAACCAGACATTAAGTTCATGTGTCCGTTCATAATTATGCGCAACTTCAGGGTAACTATTAACAGCCTCAATAACTTTTTCAAGATCATGTTCAGGAATTTGCATGGCAACCAAACAATATATGCCTCCAAGCATTTCAATATTATACAATGGCCCAAATCGACTTAAGGTACCATCATCACGTAGTGCTTGAACGCGCAGTATTAATTCATTTTCTTCCAGATTTAATTGTTCTGCCAGCATGGCAAAAGGTCTTTCACATACAGGAAAACCTTCCTGCATGTGATTAATGATACTTCGGTCAACCTCGTTCATGTTTTTATTCCAGGCTGTGAAATATAATTTGCCGCGCATTGTTTAAAACGTCTTTTACTAAACAGTACCTCATAAGGCACATCACACCAGTCGTTTTCTGAAATCATTTCTTCTAATAGCAGTGTTACTTCATTACGCGACTTCCCATGAATCATACAAAATAAATTGTAGCGCCATTCGGGTAATTGTCGGGGACGGCGGTAGCACAATGTAATGAAAGGATAAGATTTGATTTGATTGCCGACAGCCTGAACCTGATCGTCCGCAATATCCCAGACCACCATCGCATTCTCCCTATAACCCAATTCATGGTGACGGACCACAACACCAAAGCGTTTAAATAAACCACGCTCTATTAAACTGGATATCCGATTGATGACTTCCGCTTCCGAGATACCTAATTGGTCACTAATTTCAGCGTAAGGACGATCGGCTATAGGCAAACCATTTTGTATACTGGCGATTAACTGGTGCTCGATATAATCGAGTCCGTTATTATTTAGTGCTGATTCCATTTCAAATTAAAACCTAAATCAATATGGAATGCCTCTTCTAAAGGCAAACGTAATAATTGACATCCTGTCTTTTCTTTTATTTCGCTTAATATTATTTCCAACCGTTTTTCATCTGCGGCCGTAATCACAAACCAAAGGTTAAACTTATGTTCCCGTTCATAGTTATGATTAACTTCGGGGTAACTGTTTACCATTTCTGCGATTTCATTCAGTTTTTCTTCAGGGACTAATAATGCCGCTAACAGGCTGGCACCGATAGTATTGGGTTTTATTACTGGACCAATTCGGCTAATGGCACCCTCGGCAATTAATCTTTCATAAATATTTAATACTTGGCTTACATCAACTCTATAACGATCCGCAATCTCGTGAAACGGTTGTGATGATAATGGGAAGTCATGCTGAAAATCATTCATCAATACTTTTTCCAATGAGGTGTAAGGCTGGTCATTAAACTCACCGTATTCAATATTTTTATCCAATGCTTTTGTCATCGTTATAAACCTATCTTGTGTGCTCGATGCGTGAAGAAAATCCCACTGGGTTTATCTACGGAAATTTCAGCAAGAGCATCAAAGGTTTCCGTATCATAGACATCAACACGATCTTCATCTCTTATAGACACCCAGACCTCTTCACCGCGTGGCGTAAACTCCATATGCAAAACAGCTTTACCCGGTGAGAGTTCTTTCACTATCTCCATCTTTGCGGTATCAATAATTTGCAGGCGGTCATTCTTAGGAAATGCAAAATTAACCCAAACATGCCTCCCATCTGGTCTGGCGATGGCAAATACCGGTTGGCCATATGTTTTAATACGTGCGACTTCTTGCCAGCTATCGGGGTCAATGATGACAACGGCGTGTTCGCCAATTGCTGGGATAAAGAGATGTTTTCCAGCAAGCGCCCAACCTTCCAAGTGTGGCATTTTATAGACGGGTAGCTTTTCTGTACCTCGACCATAATTAGTTAATACCTTCTTAACACCTTTATCGATATTCCAGAGGTCAAGAACGGCGAGACCATTCTCGCCAAATAAACCGGCAATGTAATAGCGACCATCAGGCGTTATTAGTGCGTCATAGGGCTGTAAACCAACATTCTTGAATTTTGTAATAACTGGTTTATTAGGATCATTAATATCAACCACCCAGATTTCACCCGCATCATAAAGACTGAAGACAAAGCGTTGCCCTGGTGCATCAACCAAACCAACCACCTTTGAAAATTCTCCTGCGCCATATTCAGCAGGTATGTCGGTAACGGGTGCGAGTGTTTCTGAATCAAATATGCGAACACCGCCCGGCTCATAATTTGATACGGCGACCAATTTTCCATCTTGTGAAATTGCCCCGCCAATACTATTACCCGCTTGGATAATGCGCTTATTGATTTTGTTGGTAAGCAAATCTATTTTTGTTAAACCACCATCGCGACCAAATACGAACGCATAACGTGCGTCACGTGAAAATGTCGCCGACGCATGGGAGAGGTCGCCTAATCCTTTAATAATGCCTATATCGGTTCGTTTGCTGGTATTAATCAACTTAACCTGACCAACAGCACGCTCAATGATAATGCCTAAATCACCAGTGCCTTTTAATTCTGCATGAGAATTTACAGCGATCAGCAAACCAAGACATAAAACTATTTTTCTTATGAAAATCATATTAATTGCTTTCTAATATTCCAGTTTTAAGTTGTTTTACCATCCAGCTTACTTCCTGTTTATCAAGAATTCCCTTCCAGGGAGGCATAGGCGTTCCTTTAACACCATTCATAATGATGCTAGATAATGCCTCGGGAGATTTATCCTTGAGTTTTTCAGGTGTCAGTGAAGTGCCTAAACCACCTTTCAATGTCATTCCATGACAGGAACCACAATCATGTTTTATCAAATGTAATAATTCTTGTTGGCGGTCATTGGGTATATCAGTCGCTATAACAGCACAGGGAAAAATCAACGTTTGAACAAACAGACTACCTATTAATGTCTTGATGAACATTATTTTCCGGCCATAAGATCGTTATCGATATATTCAACACGCACATATTTTTGCAGGCCCATCACTCTTGCTTCTCGATCATTTCCGTTTACCGTTATATTCCATACAGCAAGTTGATTTACCCCAGTCGGAATTAAATTTGATTCCTGCATTTGCTTTAGGACTGCCACAGGATAATTATCGGAAGATGGCTCGCCCAACTTGTCCGAAAGATCCTTGCGAACAGAATCGGAATTCACTAATCCGGGGAAAATTTCAATGACTAGTGCAAGACGATCTGAATTTGCCGGGAAGACATAAAGTAAATCAGTGGTTATCCAACTTTGTTTTCGTTTGGCAAAAATCAAATGGTCACCATCAGTATCTTCACTACTCGAAAAGTCCACACCATCTTTTTCAAAAACAGCACGTACTTCCTCTGCTGACATACCGAAACTAGTGCTGAGATGGCCTTGCAGTTGTGTTTCTGCAATAACGTTATTAATATTTGTTAGTGCAAATATAAGAAATAAGATCTTTATTAATTTATTAATCATTACTACTAAGCTTTTGCTCTCAATTAAATCTATCAAGTAGCAAAGAATCTCCTCTAATTAAATTTACTCAACGATAATCGTACCGATCATATCTTCATGAGGTTCGCAACGATAAGGATAGGTGCCCGGTTTGTCGAATGTCCTCTCCCATGTTTCTTCTGGAAAAATGTACTCAGCTTCAGGAAAGCCTTCAGCTTCAAACCAGACACTGTGATATTGACGTTTCTCTACGTTCAGCCATTTAACGGTGGTTCCCACCTTTACTGTAACGGGCTCTCCGTTTCCATATTGGGAATCTTTAATTTCAACGATAACAGTCTCAGCAAAAACGGAAACAGCGCTCAAAGAGAAACATAATGCTAGTACAACATTATTAATCAATAGCTTTGTGTTCATTTTCTTATCCTTCTAGTTGTGTGTCTCTGATTTGACATACTGAAAGTAGAAAATACTTATAAAAATATCAATATTATTGTTTTACTGCATTGAGTTCAGCTTCGTCATTATCAAAACCTAGTTTATAACCTAGAGATACATGATGGTAACGACCATTGGTATAATCATCATGGATTGCAAAACCAAAGTTATATACTTGATCAGTAACCAAACTAACATCACCTGACTTATCAGAAACAAGTTTGCGTTTCATCACGATAGTCCAAACACCATCAGACAAACTGGATGTAGACTCTGCACCCTGACCACCTTCCATATAACGTTGTTCAAGAATGTAGCCATCTTCAGATTTGCCAGTGCCAGCCTGATAACGAATCAGATCCATGAAATGACCTGCTTCCAGTTCAGCTTTGATTTCATCTTCATTCTTAAGTTTGTCCCAACCACCTAATTTTTTACCGCCACGTCCCTTGAGTTCAATTTTGGTACGACTCTCAGTAATGAACTTACTAATACCTTGTTCAAGATTCAGAGCTAAACCACTTGCAGATAAATCGTCTGCGGTCGGCTCAAGAGGCATACCTTTCGCATCAATATGACAAGTCCCCCAGCAACCTGCCCTGTCAGCGTAAGTAACATCATCAGTTGCTAACATAATGGCAAATTTTATCTGGTTATCAGCATCCATCTTGCCACCATCAACAAAAGGCGCAGGCGTGTGCGCTGTTTCTGGAAATTGGAAGCGCATATAGAGATTTTCTCCATCATGGGTAGCTCGAACACTAACAGGGATACTGCCTCGTTTATCGGGTATTACTGTATCCGTTTCTGCCAGATACTCATGCTCTCCGGAAACGATTAGCTCCCCGATATCAACAGTCTCTTCGTCGTGACATTCGAAACAACGATCTCCCGAATTAAAAGCTCGCTTACCACTATGGTTTTTACCTAAGGTCCATTCCATTGAAGCTTGTCCTGGATAAAAGATATTAATTAATCGTTCAGGTGCCTTTTCCCAATCAACACCAGATGAGTCCGACGCTGCAGATGCAGGAGCAGCCTCTGTAACTTCTTCAGCGACGGCTGTTTCCTCTTTAGCGACTTCTACTTTTTTAGGTTCTACAGCAGCTGCTTTTGTTTCTTTTGGTTTTTTGTCTGCATTCATGAACTTATCATAGGCCTCAGGTATAGGGCGTATGAAATCAGGGTTGGGTTTTTCCAGTTCATCTTTTTCTTCTTCGGTTAACTGGTCATGTACTTTCTTATGCGCAATACCCTTATGACAATCAATACAGGTCTGGCCTGTTTTCATTGCATTATAATGTTGTTTACGAGCACGCGGTTTTTGTGCTGCCGGATCCATTGTCGATATTTCATGGCAATTACGACATTCTCTGGAATCGGATGCTTTCATCCGTTTCCACTCACTTTTGGCCATGTGTAGACGGTATTTTTCGAACTTTTCTGGCGTATCGATCGTACCCATTACTTTGTGCAATAACTCATTACTCGCCTGTATTTTACGTTTTATCTTATAAAGCCAGGGACGAGGAACATGACAGTCCGGGCAACCAGCCCTGACACCACTTCGATTTGCATCATGAATCGTACCTTTATATTCCTGATACACATTATCTTCCATTTCATGACACGAGATACAAAAATCCATTGTATTCGTTGCTTCCATTCCCGTATTAAAACCGCCCCAAAAAATCACTCCGATAAACATGAAGAAAATGGCAACACCCAAGGTAGTACCAAAAATAATTTTTCGGTTAAGAAAACTGGAAAATATATGATTATCTGGTCGTGTCATGATTTTTATCTTTATTTTGTGTGCTGTAATCGTCAGCTTATTGATTACAATTATTTATTGTAAAAAATGGGCATGAAAATAGATTTCATGCCCATTTGTCATAGTTACACCATCATAAAAGTAGACTTACACATTTATGTCACGTGATGTACACGGTTATAAACGTTGAACTTACCTGTTGGTGTTTCCAACCCTTTAATTCGGGCTTTCTCTTCCAGAGTCTTAGCGTCATAAATAACGATTTCACCCTTATCTCTATCACCCGCACCACGTGCCCAGACAGAGACCCAAACTTCGGTACCGTCTTTATTGAACTCTTGATGTACAGCAACAGCCTTGGGATATTCAGTTACCCGAATGAACTTAACAATTTCACGCGTCTTCTTATCAATCACGACCACACTTTGTTGAACCTCTGGTTCTGGATGCTTGGTTTGATCCGCCCATACATAATCAGAATTAGGGTGGGTTCTGACGAATAATCCAGGACCATCTGTTTCAACGGTGTAACACAGCTTCCAGGCTTGGTCTGGATGGTCTTTAGGGTCATTACCCCAAACAGCAACCTTACCTTCACCAAGGTGGGTGGTACCTGCGACTGGTCCACACTCTGGATCGTTCCAGTTAGCACCAGGACCAGGATGTGGCATCTTGCCAGTTTCAATAGAGGCAACAAATTTACGTGTTACTGAATCCATAATTTCCATACGGTTTGAGGCGTTTGCCGCAATCTGGAAATAACGTTGTGTTGGATCGAAGAAACCATCATGTAGAAATTTGTGACTATTAATCTGTTCAATACGCAGGTTATCAATATCACTGTAGTCTACCTGCCAAAGTTGACCTAATTCTTTAATCGCAACAATCCAGGTTGGTGCATGAGGTGTGTTGTAGATAGCCGCAACACGTGCTTCGTTTACAAAATCACCATCAACATTCACGCCGCGAGTAGAAACAACTTTTAGTGGTTCCATGGTCTTCGCATCAAGGATAACGAAGTGAGGAGGCCAGTAACCACCACCGATAATGTATTTATCTTTCCATTCGCCGAAATGTGACACCGCAACGTCACGAGCATCGTAAGCAACTTGCGTATCGGCTACTACCTTTGGCGGGTTCATCCATAGATCGATTTTACTCATCTTGCCATCTCGACCTTGGGTGTACCAGAAACGACCATCTGAGCTTTCTTTTAAGACGTGTATCGCATAACCAGTATCAACCTTTGCAATAACCTTCTTGGTATCGCCATCGATAATACCTATCTTGCCTTCATCACGCAGGATGACGAGGAAAAAATTCTCCCAATTAAGGCTATGTTCAGGCTTAGTCGGGTAATCTTTAGGAGCAATATGAGTCTTCCAACGTTCCTTCATCAGAGCTAGCGACATCTCAGCAGGAACCGGTGGTTCCATCTGGATGTAAGTTGCCAAGTCTTTAATTTGTTCTTTCGTGAACATATCGTCAAAATTATTCATACCCTTCTCAGTACCAAGGGCGATAATTTTTTCTAGACGTTTTTGACCTTTTTTACGGGTCTCTTTAGGTTCTAGACTCTTACCTGTTGCACCTTTACGAAATGCGCCATGACAGCCAGCACAACGTTGAAAATAAAGTGCTTTTGATGACTCGAACTTCTCTTCTGACAAGGTCGGTTCAGCTTCGTCTTTGGCGAGCACTGCACCAGATAAAAAGAAACAGACTGACAAGCAGACTAATCCAAGCATCCGCTTAATTGTTACAAATCCTGTATATAGCTTCATCTTTATTTCTCCAATTTTATATACACTTAATTACTTCATTAACTATTGTTATTTAAAACAAACTCCCGAAGTTTTAGCTCCGAGAATTTATGCTTAGTTTCACTACTAGAATTTAATCTGTCCCCATATCCATGTCTTGGTGACATCAGAAGCTCGACTTCCTCCTCGAGCAATATTGGTTGCATTGGTATCGGCATCATAAAATCCAACTTTTGCACCCACGGTGTAGTGTTTTTTAAATGTCTTTACCAACAACAAGTCAAGTTCATCTCCATAGTCGTACCCCAAATTATCCGACTCGATCATATGGTAAGAAGCAATAAACTTGGCGCCAAACGCCTTAACCACTGCTGTGAAATAAGCATCTTCGATACCGTCACCAGGTGTTGTAAGGAATCTATCTGTCCAACCCTGAAAAGCGTGACCTGTAGCGAGTGGCGTTCTGAAAGAATTAGTGCCATTGCCTGTGAGCACTTCATAATCGAACTTCAAAACAATTGCCTTAATAAAGTTACCCGGTACATATTTAATACCGACCTCACCAAGATAATAATCTTCATCAACGTTAGCAGTATTGTCTCCATAGTCTTCCTGAGTTGCGTATTCGCCGGCATAGAGAAGCTTCAACTTTTCCGAAACGGGATATCCACCGCTGATGCGCCCACCATAGGTCTCTGTAGAATTTGCTGTAGAATTCTCAAAGTCTAAAAGGTATGCGTAACCTTCTAGTTTGGCGTAATTAAAGCGATCATATTTAAGGTTGATAAAATGCGAATCACTATCGAAATTAGCCCTTGCACTGATAACGGCTTCATCGGTAAAAATACGATTGACGTTCCATGAATAGGCATAATTAATTGTTGTATACGGCAATGATTTATTTTGGAAAGTAAATGCATCATGATTTTGCCAATTCTGACGCCACAATACAGTACCCATAAAACGGTGAAACGGTGCATTTCGGTAAGTAATGATCTGGCGTCCCAGTTTAAATGTGCTTCCATTTAAAAACATACCTTCTGTACCGGTATAACTGATGAAACCCTCAAGCAAGTCTGTTTCTGACGGATCAGCAACCACAGCAAATTGCGTTTTGGCGTTGGAACGTCCGGTTCCATCATTAAAATCATCCTCAAAGACATCACTGACATCCTGCCCTAAAATACGTAGACCAAAACCGTGGAAACTGCCGGTGGTATAACCCAAGGTTGTTCTTATAGTAGAGGCATTTGCCTGATCGGTTGCGGCATTATCATCCACATGCTCAAAACGATAACGGGCAGAAAAATCGAACTTTCCTCCCTTTATTGCCTCCCAAAGGGGGTCATCACTGCCCTCAGCCAAGACTGACTGACAAGATAGTGCGACGAAGATAGACACAAGATACTTACTCACGCACTTAAAAGTGCTGAACTTGTTCATTTTATTATTCCTCCGAATATCAAGTATTATTAATAAATTTTTAGATTGGCCACATAATATGATTGAATCAACAAAAATTACTTGATGCAGATCAAATGGCTGCTTTTATTTTTGCGCACTATTTTTTAATAATTATTAGTAGATTCAAGCAGTTATTGATTGCCTTAAAAACAGGCCGTGGAATGATTCGAACAAAGCAATTCCTGACCACAGCAGTTGGTGTGATCTTTAAGTTTTTTTTGTAGTACTTGATTCAGATCACTTCATTGAGGCTTAACAATAGCTACAATAACGACGAATACAGATCTGGCCTTAGAAAGTGGAAGGTGTACAAACATAGTCAGATTACTGAATATTCGGAAAATTTTATTTATTACTAGGAGAGGTCAACGTGGTCAGAAATCTTATTATGCTTGGCATGGCGATCTTGGTCGTGTCGTTAATTGCCCTAATCATTATCGGATTCCTATCTGGTATTTCAAACCCACTGCCGTGGATTTCAATGGCAATTCTTGCAATAGTGATCTTGACTCATAATAGAATTGTCAAATATAGATACCTGGAATGGAAAGAAAGTTACAGTGTAGGAATTGAGTCGATAGATAATGATCATAAAAAATTAATCCAATTAATTAATAATTTACAAACAGCAATTGACTATAAAACAAATAATGAATTTGAAAAAAAGACATTAGCTGAAGTCATCGATTATACAAAATACCATTTCTCCAGAGAAGAAGACCTCATGGAAAATAATGGGTATTCAGATTTCGTAGCGCATAAGGCACAACACGAAAAAATGATAGCGAAGGTGACCGAGCTTGTACAAGCCTATGAGAAAGATGAATCAGAAGGTATTAAAGCTGGCGCGATTGAATCATTACTTATGTATCTTAAATCCTGGTTGATCAACCATATTAATGGGACCGATCAAGAGTATTCCGAATATCTGATCAGTAAAGGTGTTAAATAAAATTATTTTTTTTAATAACTAACACAGAGATTTATATATCACTATCAACCTTTATGCTCTATAGAGGAAAGAATAAACGTTTATTCCATCAACAACCCGGCATCATGCTGGTGGTTCAAACCAGGACAGGGATTCATGTAACTTAACTACTTCACCGATAATAATCATTGTTGGGGGTTTAATATCATGTTGCTTTGATATTTCAGGTAAGGTTGCCAAATCACCAATGTGGACTTTTTGCTGCGGCGTTGTTCCTCTTTGTATCAAGGCTGCTGGCATTGTATTTGGTAATCCTCGTGTAATCAATTCCCGACAAAATAATTCCAAACCCATAACACCCATGTATACAACTATAGTTTGTTTTGGTTGAATCAAGGTTTCCCAATTAAGATCCGTACTACCGTCCTTTAAGTGTCCCGTGATAAAGACACAGGTATGCGCATAGTCTCTGTGTGTTAATGGGATACCCGCATAACTCGCACAACCTGAAGCTGCAGTAACCCCTGGAATCACCTGAAACGGAATATGTTCAGCAGCGAGTAATTCTATTTCTTCTCCACCTCTACCGAATATAAAAGGATCGCCTCCTTTAAGCCTTAAAACACGTTTCCCCTGTTTCGCCAAGTCTACTAATAACTGACTGATGTCTTCTTGAGGCAAGGCATGCTGGTTACGCTTTTTTCCCACATATATACGTTCAGCATCTTTACGGCACAAGTCAACAATCACTGGGGCAACTAATCTGTCGTAGAGTACAACTTCCGCCTGCTGCATTAATCTCAACGCACGAAAAGTTAATAGATCAGGGTCACCCGGTCCGGCACCTACCAGGTAAACTTCTCCTGTTTTATTAATAGTATCAGCGTCATCAGATAGCGTTTTTTCGAGAGCGCTCAGCGCTTTTTTCTGTTGCCCGACATAAATCATTTCGGCAATGGGGCCTTGTAATACATTTTCCCAATAACGTCTACGATGTTGCATATCTGGATACTTTGCTTTAACAGCATTGCGAAATTTCTGCATCAGCTGAGCCAAATTACCATATGAAGATGGAATCAAAGACTCAAGACGTCCGCGCAATAGTCGCGCTAAAACAGGTGAGGCTCCTCCTGTAGAAATTGCAATTTGCACCGGATCTCGATCAACAACTGATGGCATAATAAAACTACACAGTTCAGGATTATCAACCACATTGACCGGCAAATTTCTTTCTTTAGCTAGCTCAGATATACGCTTATTAACCGCGGCATCATCAGTAGCTGCAATAACCAATGTTTTTTCTTGCAGATTATCTTCATTGAAGTCACTGCATATGTAGGTAATTAATTGATTATCTGCCAATGCTGATAATGCAGGGCAAAGTTTAGGTGCAACTACTATGACTTGCGCATTGGCTTTTCGTAACTGTTCTACCTTGCGTGCAGCGACAACACCTCCTCCGACAACGAGACAAGGCGTTATAGTTATATCTAAGAATACAGGAAGATACTTCATGATAAATGATTCATATCAGCTCATGATAAGAAAAACAATTGACGAATTCAATCCAATTAAATGCAACTCAATAATTTAGACTGAAAGGATAAACTAAACTACTAAGGGTCTTATTGCTTTTTTTATCCAATAATAATATTGAATAAAAATACTCTCTCACTTAAACCGAACTGTTTACATATTCTTGTAGACATTCGATGTCTTCGAATACAATATGGCTGCTACGATCAGATATTACGCCATATTCTGTTAATTGATTGAAAGCACGTGAGAGGGTGCCTGGTTGCACGCCTAAGTGCGCCGCCAATACTGTTTTGTTAAATGGTAGCTCAACGCTTTTTTCATCTGAATGTTGTTCTATAAGTTCGAGAAGAAAAATCGCCAATCGTCTCGGAACACACATAGTCTTATATTGTTCAAACTCATTGACCAATGTATTAAGCTGTCCTGACAGGCGCGCAATTATACGCATAGCAATATCAGGGTCCTCTTGTATCATTTTTCGCAAAGCAGTAAGTTTTATTTCAAGCAGAACACACGATGAAGCTGCGTAGGCATTTGCAGGATAACGTCCTATCACCAAAGCTGCTGGTTCGGCAAAACTTTCTCCATCCTTAAAAACATGTAAAACCGATTGTTCAGCTTTCGCATTTTCCTTAATGATCGATACCCATCCCTGTATGATAAGAAAAAATGCATTTGCCTCATCACCTTGACAAAAGATAATCTCATCTTTGGCAAATGAAATGAGCTTAGATTTGCTGCAAATCTTTTCAAGTTGGAACTCATTTAATCCTTTAAATAAGGTTGCATTCTGAAGTTTCTCAATTGCATCCGTGATCATTATTTTTTATTCCGAGCATTTATTAATGAATAATATAACCAATATAATACGGATATTCTTTAATTAAACACCGAATTTTCGTTAAATCGATATAAATAGTTTATATCGAGACCTTTCATAAACCCTGTGTATTTATAAAATTACTGACTGGGAGCTAAAGCTCATTGCCGCTGCAGCTATCACCGTAACTCCTTTTAAACTGTATTCTTTGATTATTTTGTATGTTATTGCCAGAATTTCCAATAAACATCATTATAGAAGCCTGAAATCGTTAATAATTCTGGCAATACTAGTGAGATTCTCCTATAGTGCGTTCAGCTACAGTTAGTGTTATTGGCAGTTTTGGTCTTTTCCATCCGTGATACTCTCATGAATTCCCCGTTTCATTAACCTGTACAAAACACAAAATTTGTTTAATTTAATTCAGGTGAAAAGAGACATGGCAACAGGAACAGTAAAGTGGTTTAACGAATCTAAAGGTTTTGGTTTTATTACTCAGGATGACGGCGGCGCTGACGTATTCGTACATTTCAATGCGATACAAGGTACCGGATTCAAAACCTTGAACGAAGGACAAAAGGTAAACTATGACGTTGAGGACAGCCCTAAAGGCCTCCAGGCAACTAACGTTTCCGCGTAAGTAATACCTAATCGGATAAACCGATATAAAGAACCCCGTTTCGACGGGTTTCTTTTTTTTTGGGTTTATTTGCAATAACAACTTCAATACTCCGAAAGGGGAAAAGAATTGAAAAAATTATTTATTGGCAATTTAGCCCCAAGTACAAAAGAACAAGAACTTGAAGACCTGTTCTCGGAATTTGGTAAAGTTCGATCACTGAAACTTGTGACAGATGTATTTTCTGGTCAGTGTAAAGGTTTTGGTTTTATTGAAATGGAAGGCCACGAAGCACGTGCAGCTATTGCTGGGTTGAATGGCAAAGACTTTAACGGTAAGCAGTTGAAAGTTAACTTTGAAGTCATTAAACCAGGACGCGGGCGCCGTTAAGCATTAGTACTGGGGCGACCACCGTCTCTGTCTATAATACATGTGGTGATTCCTGCAATACTGGAATCACTCACTCATTTTCTAAGCAATAATTTTTCGTCAATCGCAATAAATTTAGTTGCTTGTTTCATTAACAAATCCGATGTTAATTCAGGCACGCCATAAACTTCAGCTTTGGTATTAAAACGTTTTTTGATTCGTTGTAATAATATATCGAAATCACCATCCCCTGAAGCCAATATTACAGTGTCACAGTTTTCTGCTTCTTCAAAAACATCTAACGCAATGCCTACATCCCAATCTGCTTTTGCTGTTCCGTCAAGACGTTGCAACATGGGTTTTAGTTTTACAGTAAAACCTATCGCACGCAGTATATTCTGAAATTGCTTCTGCTTTTCATCTCCACGATCTGTTGCATACGCAAACGCCTTTATAATTTCACGCTCACTAGTAACTTCTGCCCAAAACTTATTGTAATCAAAACTGCATTGGTGCGCCTGCCGACACGTGTAGTAGATATTTTGTACATCAACAAAAATACTAATTTTTTCCAATATTACACCTGCCGTTTATACTCATAGATGAGTGATATTATTGCACGCCTGATTCCAGCCATACTCTCACAGCTTCATTGGCTAAACCATATTAATTTATTTAGTCAGAAATTATTCTGATTGAGGATAAGGTAATTAACATTTATTATATATTGATATCGATCAACATTAATTTTTGACAATAGCTCATTATTAAATGATGGCATTAATGGAGGAAAAATAATATGAAAAAACGATATTACAAGAACTTACAAATTGTTATTTTCTTATATTTCATCTCACATATTAGTGTAGCTATTGGATTGACAGCCGATGAAATTGTCTATGAAACAACTCAGGAAGTTCTAAATCGACTTGAAGCTGATAAAGATCGATTGCAGGCAGAAAAAAAATACATAAAGGTAATTGTTCGTGAATTAATTATGCCGCATATGGACTTCAAGACTATGTCAGCTCTGGCTCTAGGGGGCAACTGGGTGATATTAAATGGCGGCAAACAAGCTTGCTTAAGCCGTGGCTTTAAGAATTTATTAGTCGAACGCTACGCACACGTTCTATTGAGTTATCGTGATCATAATATTTATTATCAAACTGCCAAACCTATTGGTGAGAAAGACTATGTCTCTGTGATTCAAACATTAACCCGTTCTGAAACCAAGTCTTCAACAATAGAATACCGTATGCACCCTGATGGTGATAGCTGGAAAGTAGCAGACCTTCTTATAGATGATGTGAGTCTTATCAGAAGCTATAGAAAAATATTTCATAAAGAAATAAAACAAGATGGACTTGTAGACTTTATTAAAAGTTTTAAGGAATGTAGTTCATAACACTATAGTTCTCCTGATAGACGTATTTATATAAAGTCTATGCCTGTGAAATTTTCGTATATATATAACCGTCTCATACTAAATAATCCTGTTGCGGTTATTCTTATATCTCTGTGCCTCGTAGCTGTTTCACTCTTTTATTCTTTTAACTTTGAGCTTGATGCATCAGGTGAGTCACTTGTATTAGAGAATGATACGAGCTTGAATTACTACCGCCAAATAAGTCAAAAATACGCTTCGGACGACTTTATCGTTATTGCATTCAAACCAACCACAAAACTTTTGTCAAAACAGTCTATTAACACTGTTCGTAGCTTACGCGATGAACTATTAGAACTCGACAATATAGAATCCGTTAGTTCGATCCTTGATGTGCCTATTATTTATGAATCTGGATTAAAACTATCAGATATCGCAGGTGAATTGCAGTCACTTGATTCTCCAAATATAAATTATGACGTCGCATATAAGGAATTCAAATCAAACCCACTCTACAAAGAGTTGATTGTCAGTAAAGACGGGGCAACAACTGCATTACAAGCCTTATTTAAAAGAGATCCTGGATACGATGCATTATTAAACCGACGCCAACAGTTACAATCATCAACTCATACTTTATCTAATAGTGAAATAATTGAACTTGATGAGATAAAACAAAAAATAAAAAACAGGAACAAATTTCTTGCTGAAGTTCGTGAGCAGGATATTAAGCAAATACGCGAAATAATTGAACGACAACAAGATCAAGGAGAATTATATCTGGGCGGGATACCTATGATCACGGTTGACATGATTCAATTTATTAAACATGACCTGATTGTCTTTGGTAGCGGTGTATTCTTATTTCTAATCTTAATTCTTTCTCTGTTCTTCCATAAAGTTCGTTGGGTATTATTACCCATGTTGATATGCGCCATTACAGGCTTAAGCTCAATAGGTTTTATGGGGTTCAGCGGATGGGCGATAACGGTTATATCATCAAACTTCTTATCTATCTTGTTAATTATCACCTTGTCACTAACGATTCATCTCATTGTACGTTATAGAGATTTACAATTAACACATCCAACGTCAACAAATAAAGAATTAATTCAACTAACAACTGCCTCAATGGCGCGTCCTTGCTTTTATACAATACTGACAACGGCTGTTGCATTTGCCTCTTTGGTTGTAAGTGAAATCAGACCGGTAATTGATTTTGGCTGGATTATGGTGATAGGCCTGAGCATAGCATTTATTGTGAGTTTTACTGTTATGCCAGCATGCTTAACTCTACTTGGCGGAACTGAAACACCTTCTCAAAACGACAGAACAAAAGCCATTACATTATATCTCGCTAGATTGGTACATCAAAAGCCAGCTTCTATAATTATTACTTCATTAGTTCTAATGCTTTCTATTGGTTATGGCATTTCAATGCTAGAAGTAGAAAATAGGTTTATAAATAATTTCAAATCTGATACTGAAATTTATCAAGGCATGAAATTAATTGATAATGAATTAGGTGGCACGATGCCTTTGGACATCATTATTGACCCTGATACGTCTTTTATAGAGATGAGAGATGAACTCGCAGCTGAAACTAATGAGTTGGATGATTTATTTTTTGATGAAGCGGGGGAGTTATCTGAGCCTAATTATTGGTTAAACCCAACTATGCTGGATAAGGCAAAGTCATTGCATGAATACCTGGAGTCACATTCTGTTATAGGGAAGGTAATTTCAATTGTTACGTCATTAAGTATTGTTGAAAAATTAAACGGTGCGCCCTTTGATGAATTTGAATTAGCCTTAGTACGAAAACGCATTCCAGAGTCTATTGCTGGCGATCTTGTAAGTCCCTATCTATCAGATGATTCTAATCAATTACGTTTCAGTATACGTATCATTGAATCTGATCCAGGTTTAAATCGAAAAGCATTATTGAATAATATTTATAATTACCTAATCGACGATTTAGAATTTGAAAATAATCAAGTACATTTGACAGGGATGATGGTGCTTTATAACAATATGTTGCAAAGCCTCTATCGCTCACAAATCTTAACCATAGGCGCTGTTTTTACTGCTATTCTAATAATGTTCATTATTTTATTCAGAAACATGCATCTTGCATTAATTGCCATAATTCCTAACATATTTTCAGCCATATTAATTCTTGGGATTATGGGTTGGGCTGGTGTACCACTAGACATGATGACGATAACAATCGCTGCAATAACAATTGGTATTTCCGTTGATAATACCATTCATTATTTACACCGCTTACAACACGAATATCCACTTTGCCACGACTATGAAGAAGCTATCAACCTCTGTCATGGCAGTATTGGGAAAGCGATGTACTACACATCTATTGCAATTATGTTTGGCTTTGCATTACTTTCATTTTCAAATTTTATCCCGACAATATACTTTGGGCTACTCACCAGTTTTGCCATGTTTGTAGCTTTAATTGGTGATTTATTATTATTGCCCGCGATTGTATTAGTCATGAAACCAAAGATCGTATGAAACTATTCTTAGCCTTAGAATGAACAGAAACTTTTATATTTTCATAAGCTTCCTTATCTGTCTGATGAGTACACCTACAGCTCATTCAGAAAGCGACTTGCCAATATCACCTGAGAAATTAGAGTTCCATGTTGTTTACAGCGAAGGCTTACGCGATATCATGCGGCGATTAAATCAATTGGTTTATAAAAAAGAATTGAGTGATCTAAATAAAAATGAGTTACGTAATCAACATCTGGAAGAGTTAGTTTATACCGTTAATGAGTTAGGTTTTGCTGCAATAGTTTTGCAAGAAGCGTTGTCTGGTTTTGATTTAAGTACAGAAGAAAAAGACATTTTTCATGCACTCGCCATACAACTGCAAAAAGAAGCCGAAAATATTAAAGAAATGGCCGAACAAAATGATACGGTTAATATGGAACGTTCTTATAAGCGACTAAATGACACATGTGCTGCTTGTCATGAACTGTTTCGGTTCTAATTTAAAGTTAATATTGGTGATATATATTTACCAATCCTCAAGCGCAGTGCGAAGGTCAACCTCGAATGTCCAGCCTGTTTTTGGCTGTTGATATAAAAATTCATAAGCATCGACAATGCTCTCGATATTTATCATTCCTTCTTCGCCTAATTTATCAGCATAGTCACTAAAATTGATATTGGCTTTTTCACCATTTATTAAACCATCTATAACAACATGTCCAACGTGAATACCCTCTTGTCCGACTTCTTTAGCCATAGCTTGAGCAAGCGTCCTTAGTGCTGCTTTAGATGCATTAAAAGCTGAAAACCCAGCACGACCACGTAAGGAAGCACTGGCGCCTGTATACAAGATTGTACCCGCACGGTTGGTTTGCATATGCCGAATAGCTTCTCGGCCAAATAAAAACCCACCAAAACAACATGACTGCCATGCCTTTTCAAAATAATCAGCTTCCATGTCGATAATACGTCCTGGAAAATTATTCCCAACATTATAAATTGCTACGTTAACAGAACCTATTTCATTAGCAGTATTAAACAGCTTGTTGATTTGAGACTCATCGGTGCAATCGGTTACAAGTGCCGTGGCCATACCACCATTTGTCTCAATGGCAGAAACTACATTCTCTAATTTAGATTGTGTACGTCCGGCTACGACAACATGCCTGCCTAATGAAGCAAATCGTTTGCAAAGCGCACCACCCAATCCATTCTCGGGACCAACGCCGATGATGATCGCAGTATCCATTAATTTATCCATTCGTTAAGTTAGGAATAAGGAATATAACCGTGTTAATGATAAATGTTAAGGTGCGCAGCCTGAGTATCATCAAATTTAATTACCAAACTGAACTGTTTACGAGTTAATATATTTGCTACGAATTAGAGTCACGGGAAAATAAAGATGAATACAAATACAGATTCTAAAACTATTGGCCGTTATAAAATCGAAGAGCAGATCGGCGAAGGGACATATGGCGTTGTTTATCGGGGCCAAGATCCGCTATTGAAAAGAGACGTTGCTATTAAGGTTCCAAAAATTGACACGAACTCACCTGAAATAACATTTGAATTGGGAAAATCATTCTATAACGAGGCTCAGATTGCGGGAAATTTTACCCACACGAACATTACCACGGTTTTCGATGTCGGTAGAGATAATGGAATAGACTATCTTGTTATGGAGCTCGTGCCAGGACGACCTCTGGATGATTACTTTAGTACTTCAGGTATTGAGGACGTAGAGGAATGTCTTGATATCATTTATAAATGTTGTGTAGCTTTAGATTTCGTTCATTATCACGGCATCATTCACCGCGACATCAAGCCGGGCAATATAATGTATAACCGACCTCAAGGCCTGGTGAAATTAACAGATTTTAGTATTTCCCATTTTCTGGAATCCAAAGAACATGTCAAACAAGCTGGCACGCTTGCGTATATGGCACCTGAACATTTTCTTGAAGCACGCGATATATCTATCCTGACCGATATCTTTGCATTGGGATGTACCATGTACAAAATGTTGGCGGGAAAAGTACCCTTCAAAGGTAATAAAGCAGAAGAGTTAGTCAACAATATCCTGCATGAAACTCCCTCTCCATTGTGGGGATTTAGAAAAGACGTATCAAAAGAGGTTTCAGCCATCGTAGATAAAGCAATGGCGAAAAAAGATGAAGACCGATATCAATCCGCATTGGATTTTGCTGCTGATCTTAAAATCGCTCATAACAATCTGATACTTGAGAGAACCAAACAAACAGCGACCGTAACATGGCCACCTGAATTAGAGTACTACACTAAATTTAGGCAAAATGACTGGTTTCGTTATTTTTCTCCTGATCAGATACAACAATTATTGCAAATCGGTTCCGTTAAAGAAGTCGGAGACGCTCAACCCATCATTACCGAAGGAGAAGCCAGTAAGGAATTCTTTTTACTGATAGAGGGCCAAGTAATGGTGATGAAAAAGGGTGTTAATATCAGCTTACTTGAGAGCGGCTCCTGTTTTGGTGATACAAGCTTACTTGGCGAATCGACTCAACGTACCGCCAGTGTCAAAGCTGTAGGCTATGTAATTCTTTGGAATATAGATTCAGATAAAATAGATAAATTGTCGGCAGAGAACCGTTCGTCTCTGTACAAGACTCTTTTGGGTGTTTCTATGGAACGGCTTGAAGAACTGACTGGGGATGTAGCTACCTTTATAGGCGATTCTGATTTGCAGATATAATTAAATTTGATGGGTCAGATAGGTTTTAAAATAAGCTTGAAAGCCTTTGAAATGGCGCGCCCGGAAGGACAGAACTGGGCACTGGATTGAACGCCTAAAACTGCCAGCTTAGCCAAATTCAACAAATTTTTGCTTCTGAATGGCCGCAACCCAATGCAGCCTATAGTTAATTAATGTAAACATCACCCTGTCCAGCGGAAGCGGCCGTTGAGTATTTCAATTAAGTTGGTACTAATTGTTTAAAAGTGGACATTATAGGTTGACTAGTATCTCTATCTATTTGGATAGATTAGGACTTGGTCTCGTCATCCTTTGACTTATTAATATCAGCCACATTATTTGAGCGATTAAGTAATTCATCAAAGGATTGTGGCTTATGAATACCATAACCCTGCGCATAGTTAACACCTATTTCTCGTAACATACCCTTGATTTCAACGTTCTCCACAAATTCAGCAATGGTCTGCATACCCATCACCTGACCAATCTCATTAATCGATTTCACCATCGCATGGTCTATCGGATCATCAACAATATCTTTAACAAACATGCCGTCTATCTTGAGATAATCCACCGGCAGATTCTTCAAGTAAGCAAAAGAAGAAAGACCGCTGCCAAAATCATCCAAAGCAAAACGACATCCCAACCCCTTCAAAGTTGAAATAAATTTCATTGCCTGGCTTAAGTTGGCGATGGCCATCGTCTCTGTAACTTCAAAGCAAACCTTCTGTGCTTCAACCCCGGTTTTATCAAGCTGTGTGATGATAAAGTCGAGCATATTGTTCTCAGTGAATGACTGCCCTGAGAGATTGATGGATATGAAGTTAATCTGTTCAAGAAAAGCAGGGTTTTCCGTAAATAAACGGAACGTCTGTTCAATAACCCACCTATCTAATTGGGTGATTAGATTATAGCGTTCCGCAGCAGGTAAAAAAGCACCCGGTGGAATAATCTCTCCTTGCTCGTCGAGCATCCTGATGAGTAATTCATAGTGCTTGTCAGTGCGCTTATCAAGACTCTCAATGGCCTGTGCATAGAGGCAGAAACGGTCTTCATCAAGGGCGTGTTGTATGCGGGTCACCCACTGCATTTCACCTTGTCGTCGAGCCAACTCAGCATCTTCTTCATGATGCACATGGATGCGATTACGCCCCTTGTCCTTGGCCATGTAACAGGCGGCATCGGCATCTTTTAACAATTCGGTTAGATTGAGCGTTGCATCTGTTATTGGCACTAAACCCATACTCACGCCGACCCTAAAGCTGCGTCCTTCCCATATGAACTGATAGCCTTGAATCGCAGTTTGTAATGAGGTTGTTACGCGATGTGCATCATCGAGTGAACAGTGTTCCATCAATACGCCGAATTCATCACCCCCTAGACGGGCTAGCGTATCGCGATGCCGAACTACCTTTTGTAGCATCTTACTGAGTTGTCTGAGCATTTCATCACCGGCGATATGGCCACAGGTATCATTCACTACCTTAAATTGATCCAAATCCATATAACACAAGGCATGTTTTGCTTTGTCCTGTTTAACTGATGAAAGTAATCGTTCTGTCCGGCGTTCAAACTCGTGCCGATTAATCAGCTCTGTCAAAGCATCGTGACTCGCCTGAAAGCTGAGTTTATCATCTGACTGTTTGCGCTTGGTGATGTCTTGCACCTGGACTATGAAGTAGAGAGGAGTGGTGTCTTGATCTCGAACTAGTGAGACATTTAACAGACAACAAACATCATGACCCTGTTTGTGTCTATAACGTTTCTCAATCTGATACTTATCAACCTCACCTGAGATTAACTTTTCGTAATTGTCAACGCTAATTTTAATATCGAGCGGGTTGGTGATGTCATTGAAATGAATTCCTATGAGTTCGTCTGACGAGTAACCGAGCATCTCATAGAAGGCCTCGTTAACTTCAACGATAATGCGTTCAGGTGAACAGATTGCCATCCCAATGGGCGCATCTACAAATGAAGCCAAAAAACGTATATTACTTTCTTGGAGTATTGCTTCCGTCAGTTTGCGCTCGGTGATGTCCTGAAAGATTCCAGTCAGTTTTTGCGTTTTACCATTCTTTTGGGTAGTGCGACAGGTTGCGCGCACATTGATTTTTCGACCCTTAGTAGTGTACGTTTCCAACTCTAGATCGTAGTCTTTACCATTAATAATAGCTTCATCCAGAGCTGTTGTAATAATTTCTCGAGACTCAGGCAAGAAATAGCTTACGCCAGATTCAACTGTGGGATTATATTCTTCTGGCGAGGTGTCATGTATGCGATAGGTTTCGTCAGTCCAGAACAGTTCTTCAGTATCTACATCAAATTCCCAGCCACCCAATTTAGCAATTTGCTGCGACTCCACTAAGAGTTTGCTGAGCCTCAGTAACTCATGCACATCTTTTTTGTGCTCTGTGATATCAAGTCCAAAGGCATAGTTAAACTTTTCGTGACTGATAAACCCCCAGCGAATTTCTTTTACCGTTCCATCCTTGCAGGTCACGACAGCATCAATTGGTTCGATAGCCGTTTTTGTGGGAATAGCAGCTTCGATTCTTTCTTGCCACAACTGCCTGATGAACTCACGGTATTCCTTTTCAGGATAGGCCTTTGGCCACCAATCTAACACTGAGGGGATATCTTCCATGGTATAACCAAACAGATCTGTAAATGTTTGGTTCATATATTCACACTCCTGACCTTCACCCTCCGAGATGACATAAATCGCTAATGGCATTGATTCCATTACGGCATGGAACCGAACATCATTCTGGATCGTTTGTACTATGTCTTCTGGTTGGGGCTTGTTATCCAAAATTCTTGACTGCCACCTTGCGAGTTATATTATTGTTGTAATGAATATTATTCCGGTATCTGTTTATATATCGGCAATTCAGACGGGAACGGGACTATTTCAATCAACCTTATTCGGCTAAGTATATACTTAGCCGTAAAGTGTTGTAATAAGTATGGAGCGGTCATTTTGGCTTCGTAGTCTTGTACGAATTAAGGTCGATGGTTTGAAAGTGTCTGAAAATGGCGCGCCCGGAAGGATTCGAACCTCCGACCCCCTAGTTCGTAGCCAGGTACTCTATCCAGCTGAGCTACGGGCGCGTTATTTGAGAACGGCGAATAATATAGAACTACGGGATTTAGTCAAATGGCGGAGAGAGAGGGATTCGAACCCTCGATACGGGATAAACCGTATACTCCCTTAGCAGGGGAGCGCCTTCAGCCGCTCGGCCACCTCTCCAGATATATTTAACACAGCAATATCACCCTTTAAATTGGGTGATTTCCCAAAAACTATATGTTGTTTTGACCCTAGATTTTTAGGTCGTCAAGGATACCCTTGCCGGGATTCCGGGTAAAGACTAGTTAAAAAAACCTTCTTACTAATATTGTATTTCTAGTGCTTATTCAGCATCGGTTTTTTCATCCTGAATCCGATCATAAATTTCTTCACGATGTACAGCAACATCCTTAGGCGCATTAACACCTATACGCACTTGGTTGCCACGGATGCCTAACACCGTAACGTTTACTTCATCTCCAATCATCAACGACTCACCTACACGTCGAGTTAATATCAACATCTCAATTCTCCTATATCTTCCGTAATCAACGGTTTTCCATTATCTTATTAAAATAAAGTCCCTAAACGTAATCAGCGTTTCTCAAACCTAATGGTATTACTCCATCATTTTAGCTCATCGGGTACTAAATTGGTCACTTAGGCTATATTACCATCATCCAGTCCGAAAGCCGTATGTAATGTACGAACTCCAAGCTCTAAATACTTTTCGGCCACTACGACCGAAACCTTAATTTCCGAAGTAGAAATCATTTGTATATTAATACCCTCATCAGCCAATGCCTTGAACATGGTATTGGCTATACCAGCGTGTGAGCGCATACCTACACCCACCGCAGAAATTTTCACTATGGTATTATCTCCTGAAACGTCCTTTGCATCGATAGCTTTTGCTGTTTTCTGCAAAATGCCGAATGCTTTGTCATAGTCATTACGATTTACCGTGAATGTGAAGTCAGTACTATTATCCAGACCTACATTTTGCACAATCATGTCCACTTCAATATTGGCATCGGCAATCGGTCCGAGTATCTTAGAAGCGATTCCAGGCATGTCTGGAACACCTACAATCGTCAACTTTGCTTCATCGCGATTGTGAGCAATACCTGATATCAGTGCTGCTTCCATATTTTCATCCTCATCGGTTATTAACGTGCCTGGACCATCTTCAAAGCTGGAAAGAACGCGTAAGTTAACATTATATTTTCTGGCAAATTCAACGGAACGTATTTGTAATACCTTGGAACCAAGACTGGCCATTTCCAGCATCTCTTCGTAAGTAATCAAGGGTAGCCGTTGTGCATTCTGGACTATTCGTGGATCGGCTGTATAAACGCCATCAACATCAGTATAGATTCTACATTCATCTGCATTCAAAGCAGCTGCCATAGCTACTGCCGTCGTATCTGAACCACCTCGGCCCAAAGTGGTAATGTTGCCATTTTCATCAATCCCCTGAAAGCCTGCTACGACAACGATTTTACTTTGATCCAGTTGTTTATGAACACGAGCAGCCTCAATATCAACAATCCTCGCTTTGTTATGTTCATTATCTGTACGAATATGAACTTGGCCGCCAGTATATGAGACTGCAGGATAGCCTTTTTCTTCCAGAGCCATACTAAGTAAAGCGATGGTAACTTGTTCACCAGTCGACAATAAAACATCCAGTTCTCGAGGCGTGGGCGTATGTGATAACGCTTTTGCAAGCGATAGCAATCGATCAGTCTCACCACTCATAGCAGACAATACCACCACGACCTGGTTACCCTGTTTTTTTGTTTCGATTACTCTGTCGGCAACTGCTTGAATTCGTTCAATTGTGCCAACGGAAGTACCGCCATATTTTTGGACTATTAATGCCATATCGCTGATTCTAGTAAAAAGCGACGAATTCTAGCTGAACTGGGCAATATAAGGAATAGATAATAAGGTTCAAATCTGGTCACGAATCCAGTCTGGGACGTTTTTTAGTGCGTCTTCCAAGCCTGAGGGATCATTTCCGCCGGCCTGAGCCATATCCGGCCGGCCACCGCCTTTCCCGCCTACTTGTTGTGCGACATGGTTGACCAGATCACCTGCCTTGATTCGATCTGTGGCGTCTTGAGTTACACCAGCGACCAAACTCACTTTTGAGTCGTTCACTGTCGCGAGTATGACCACTGCTGTGCCGAGCTTATTTTTCAATTGGTCGACTGTTTCGCGTAGGGTTTTTGGATCGATACCTTCGAGTGATTTTGCAATGATCTTAATTCCTTCTATTGTTTCTGCTTCACTGGCCATATCCGAGCCTGCACTACTGGCCACCTTACCTTTAAGTTGTTCCAGCTCTTTTTCCAACTTTCGGGTTTTGTCGATTTGTACTGATAGCTTCGAGTCAACTGACTCAATGTCGGTTTTAAGGATCTCTGCAATACGCTGTAATTTAACTTCCGCATTTTCAATCCAGTTTAAGGCACCAACACCCGTTACGGCTTCTATCCGGCGTACGCCTGATGCCGTTCCCGACTCCGAGACTATCTTGAAAAAACCGATATCACCCGCACGTTCAACGTGTGTTCCGCCACAGAGTTCGCATGAAAAATCACCGCCTATATTCAATACTCTGACTGTGTCTTCATACTTTTCACCAAATAAGGACATGGCTCCAGAAGCCTTGGCGTTATCCAGTGACATGACTTGTACTTCAGTTGCTTCATTCTTTAATACTTGAGAATTTACCAACCTCTCAATTTCATGAATCTGCTGTTTTGTTAATGGTTCGTTATGTGAGAAATCAAAACGTAACCGATCATCCGCAACCAAAGATCCTTTTTGTAAAACATGTTCTCCTAAAAGATTGCGTAACGCGGTATGCAATAAATGCGTTGCTGAATGATTGCGCATGATGTCGATGCGTCGTTTTTGATCGACAGACGCGCGTACAACATCCCCCACCCTTAATATACCAGTACGTAATACACCAAGATGAATATGCGATTGACCTTGTTTCTTTGTATCTTCTATTTCAAAAAACACATCATCAGTAAAAAGTTCACCTTTGTCACCCACCTGACCACCAGACTGAGCATAGAGAGGCGTTTCTAATAATATAACGCCTCCAACATCACCTTGTTTTAAAGACTTTACATTACGACCATCCTGATAAAGCGCAATGATGGTTGTCTTTTGCTTTAAACGATCGTATCCAGTGAACTCACTGACTAAGCTATCATCGGTATCGACAGATACACCAACATCAAACTTACTTGCAGCCCTTGCACGTTTACGCTGTTCAGCCATGGCCTTATTAAAGCCATCCATATCTACTTTTAGATTCCGCTCACGCGCTATATCTGCGGTAAGATCAACCGGGAATCCATAAGTATCATATAAACGGAAGACATCCTCTCCTTGAATCACATCACTATCCATTTTACTTATAACGTCATCCAGAACCTTTAACCCTTGTTCTAGGGTCTCTGCAAAACGTTCTTCTTCAGCTAACAATACTCTTTCTATATTTAACTTTGATTGTGCTAATTCAGGATAGGCTTTACCCATAACTTGTTCGAGTACATCGACTAACTTATAAAAGAAGGGTTCATTGAAACCTAGTTTGTTGCCATGTCGAATTGCACGTCGGGTGATTCTGCGTAAGACATAACCGCGACCTTCATTAGAAGGGATAACGCCATCGGAAATCAAGAATGAACAGGAACGAATATGATCAGCAACGACTTGACTGGAGATAACATCAAGATCTTTTTTACCAGCAAGCTCTCTTATTGAATGAATGATTTTTACGAATGATTCAATTTCATAATTATTATGCACGTCTTGTATAACCGCAGTAATACGCTCGAGCCCCATCCCGGTATCAACAGATGGATCAGGTATAGGTTTTAAATTGCCACCTGCATCACGGTCATATTGTGTAAAAACAAGATTCCATATTTCAATATATCGATCCAGATCGGCATCAGCTGAGCCTGGAGGGCCACCGGGGATATCTTCGCCATGGTCATAAAAGATTTCGCTGCAAGGGCCACAGGGACCTGTATCACCCATGGACCAAAAATTATCGGCTTCACCACAACGACTAAAACGATCCGGTGATACACCTATCTCTTTTAGCCAAATATCAGCCGCTTCATCATCATCTTCATATACCGTGATCCATAATTTAGATTCAGGTATTTTTAATTCTTCTGTTAAATATTCCCAGGCATACGCTATTGCTTCACGCTTAAAATAATCACCAAAACTAAAGTTTCCTAACATCTCAAAAAAAGTGTGGTGGCGTGCCGTATAGCCAACGTTTTCCAGATCATTGTGCTTACCACCTGCGCGTACACAACGCTGTGATGATGTTGCGCGTTTATATTCTCGTTTTTCTCTGCCAAGAAAGACATCTTTAAACTGCACCATCCCCGCATTGGTAAATAGCAATGTCGGGTCATTGGCAGGCACCAAAGAACCACTAGAGACTACTTCGTGGTCTTTCGATTCAAAGAAATCTAGGAATGATTGGCGAATATCGTTACTGGTTTTCATTATTTTAATAGTTGGCTTATCTGTTCACTGCTAAAACCGCGACTATATAGGAATCGGGATTGTTTTGCCTTAATTTGATAATCCCCAGGGACACTTTCACCGTATTTTTTTACCCTGACTTCTTCTGCCAATGACATCCAGTCTATCGATTCTGATTCGAGGCATTGTTCGATCAAAACTTGCTCAATACCACGTTGGCGTAATTCCTGAGTAATCTTATTCGGCCCCTGCCCTTTGTTAAGACTATGATGCACAAAGCTTTCGGCAAAACGTTCATCACTTTGTAGTCCTTCACTACTAAGTGTATCCAGGAGATCTTCGATTAATACCTCATCTGTGCAACGCCGTGCGAGTTTATTCGCCAATTCCTTACGGCTATGTTCGCGTCTAGCCAGGAAGTCACATGCTCGTTGCAGGACTTCCTGACGTTCGGTACTCAGGCAATTGCTCCTTCTGTTTCTGCCTCATCTTGTGTTGCTTCAGCCTCAGATTTAGCGATATCTTCTGCTGTTATTTTCGGCAGCAATTGTTCCCTTATATTCGTTTCTATCTCAACTGCTATTTCAGGGTTTTCTTTTAAGAACTTACGCACGTTTTCCTTACCTTGGCCAATACGGTCATCCTTGTAGCTGTACCATGCACCGGCCTTGTCGATAAGCTCCAGTTTCACGCCAAGATCTATCACTTCTCCAAGACGAGAAATTCCTTCGCCATATAAAATTTCAAACTCAGCTTGTTTAAAGGGTGGCGCTATCTTGTTCTTCACAACCTTAACGCGGGTTTCATTACCCACTACTTCATCACCTTTCTTAATCGCGCCTATTCTTCTGATATCCAATCGAACCGAGGCATAAAACTTTAATGCATTACCACCAGTCGTCGTTTCTGGGCTACCGAACATCACACCAATCTTCATACGAATTTGGTTAATAAATATCACACAACAATTGGCGCGTTTGATGTTTCCCGTTAACTTTCTTAAGGCTTGAGACATTAATCGCGCTGCAAGACCCATGTGTGAATCACCCATCTCACCTTCTATTTCTGCCTTCGGTACCAAAGCGGCAACGGAGTCGATAACAACCAATTCAACCGCACCACTACGAACCAACATGTCACAGATTTCTAATGCCTGCTCACCCGTATCAGGCTGCGATACGAGTAATTCATCAATATTCACCCCAAGCTTCTCGGCATAAACAGGATCAAGGGCATGTTCTGCATCGATAAAGGCACAGGTCTTACCCTGCTTTTGTGCTTCGGCAATCGCTGACAATGTTAGCGTCGTTTTACCAGAGGACTCAGGCCCATATATTTCAACAACACGTCCATAGGGTAATCCACCAGCGCCGAGGGCAACGTCCAGTCCGATTGAACCGGTGCTCACCGTAGGTACGGAAGCCACGGCTTGGTCACCCATCTTCATAACAGAGCCTTTGCCAAATTGTTTTTCAATCTGACCTAACGCCATCGATAGTGCTCTTTTCTTATCTTCTTCAATCTTTTCTGCGCTTGCCATGTCTAATTCTCCATTTATTGCTTTATTCAAAATACGTAAGCCATTCCCTGAACAGCCCTCTTGGAAAGAACTATAGGCAATACATTTTTTAATGTCAATACTTTTTACTACCTATATATTTTATACTATATAATATATTTTATTAGCTTATGGCCTTATTTTGTATAATCCATGACATTAACCCTATTTCTAACAATACAATGCTGAACGATATTAAATGGGCAACACGCCAACGCTTGCAGTACATAGAGCTTATGGCCTACTACACAGGTGTAGTCACCCGCAGTGAGGTGGCCAAAGCCTTCGGTATCTCTGACGCAGCTGCGACGAAGGATCTGAAGCTTTATAGCGATATCGCCCCTGAGAACCTGACATATAAGCACACTGTGTTTGGCTTTGTGCCCACGCCCGCATTTAAAGAGGTCTTTGCCGATCTATCTCCGGCAACCGTATTACCCATGATTGAAGCTAATCTGACCGTTGTCGGCGGCCCGAGCCAAGATAGCGCTGTCTTTGGCATCCCGGTTGATGGTCTTGCCTTGCCCAATCGATTGCCCGATAAAGCCGTGCTAGCACAAGTCACACGCGCGATTCATAATAAGAAAAAGCTCAATGTTAGTTATCATTCACTTTCAAATAGAACTAGTGATGAAAATCGACTTATCGAACCACATGCACTAGTTAACACCGGTTTTCGTTGGCATGTGCGTGCCTACAATGAGGACACTTTTGATTTCAGGGACTTCGTCTTATCACGATTCGAAGCCGCTGAGTGTCAAGATGAAACGGCTGATTCCAGCGCGCAATATGATGATGACTGGGTAGAGATCATCACTATGAAACTGACTCCTCACCCTAAACTGGAGGATAAAAACCGAGCCAGCCTGCTAATCGATTACGGTAGTGATAATGACATTATCGAGATAAAAATCCGGCGCGCCTTGATTGGCTATTTACTACAACAACTGTCTGTTGATACAACGCAGGACCACTCATTAAATCCTAATAAGTACCAATTGATTGTGTTGAATCGAGATGAGATTGAGCCTTTTGCGGGTTGGGCGTTTAATTAAGTTTTCTGCTTTCGACCATGAGCGGTCATTAGGCTTTTACAATCAAGTAACTTCCAGCTCCAACCATGAAACCACCAGCTAACTTTTTTGCACCTTTTTGAAGCTTCATTCCTTGTGTCATATACATTACTTTTTTTGCAATAACTGCGTAGGTAACTTTTACTCCGCCAACTGTCGCAATAGTTACAAATATAATTATCAGCAAATCTAAATATTCTATAGCTGCCAAGTCTATAAAAGCTGGAAATAAACTCACATAGAAAAATATTGCTTTAACATCACCAAGGGTTAAGAAGAACCCTGACAAAAAGCTGACTAAGATATTTCCTCTTAATTTTGATTCATCGACAGTATAGGTGGAATTATTTTGTGATGTTAATAATGAATATCCGATCCAAAGAAGATAAGCGCCACCAATGTATTTTATAATTACAAACATAGCGCCCATAGTTTCTGCTATAACTGATAAACCAAGTATCGCTAAAAATATGAATACGAGATCACCAAGAACGATACCCAGAGCTACTGCCACACCATTAGATATACCAAGAGTAGCTGAACGAGTAATCACCAGAGCAACACTTGCACTTGGAATTACCGCAAGTGTAATCATAATTAAGAAAAGTGAAACAACATCAAGAAAATTCATAAATCATATTTTATATATTTATATGTCTGCTTCGGGTCGGTTGCAGTATTTTAGTATTCATTCTGAATCTTTTTGCAAAAGCTCTATTAAACCTTGTATTGCTAATAGACAAGACTGTTCTCTGACCTTTAAACGGCCACCCTCAAATCGAATTCGTGTCGTTGTTCCTCCATTCCCTCGCTTGTACCAGCCCAAGCATACTGTGCCGACAGGTTTGTCTTTTGTTCCACCGTCTGGACCGGCTACCCCAGTTATCGCTACGCTATAATCTGCACGACTATTTTCGACGGCACCTCTGGCCATAGCGCTTGCTGCTTCTTCACTGACGGCACCATATTGTTGAAGCGTATCGAACGGGACAGCTAACATTTCTTGCTTGGCTTCATTGGAATAAGTCACAAAGCCTCGTTCAAACCAGGCAGAACTACCCGGTATACGTGTCAAAATTTCAGCGAGTCCGCCGCCAGTGCATGATTCAGCTGTCGTTAACTTGCTTGAAGTTTTTAAAAACAGTTCCGCAAGTTGTTCAGCTTGTCGTGTTGCTACATCACTCATGATGACTTACTTCTTTTGTCTTTAAAGAATGTCTGTATTAATGAACGACACTCATCTTCCATTATGCCTTTGTCTATTTCAACCTTGTGATTTAATTCTTCTGCTTGTAGTAGGTTAAAGATGCTGCCACACGCGCCTGTTTTAGGATCTGTAACTGCGAAAATTATTTTGGAAAGTCTTGCATGAATAATAGCACCTGCACACATGGCGCAAGGCTCGAGCGTGACATACATCGTTGAATTAGGTAGCCGATAGTTGCCAACATTATTACCAGCATCACGTAACGCTATCATTTCAGCATGTGCTGTGGGGTCGTTACTTGAGATAGGTTGATTCCAACCTTCGCCAATAATTTTATCTTCATGAACAATGACTGCGCCAACAGGGACTTCATCATGCGCTCTCGCTTTTTGCGCTAATTCTAAAGCACGCTGCATCCATTTGACATCATTGTTCATAATAATTAGCTTTCTTCATACAAGCTTAATCCATTCGCGTTTTCTTCTGCTTCGTTAGTATTTGCCTTACTCTTTTTTCTTACAGGGTTAATCGTTGATTGGACAACCCACTCTTCATTAAACAACCCCGGTTTTGTTACTACTGTTATATACCTTCCTTTTTTAATTCTACTCAATTCTCGGTATTCATCCTTATTTAATCTCAGCTGGATGAACTCAGGCGTCTTCCGCCAGTGTTTAATTTTTGCCTGATAAGAATATTTATCACCAAAGCCCTTGTTGCCATAAAGATATTTTTTAAACGCATCTTCTACTTTAACGTCAAAGGTTTCTTCATCTTGTTGATCAAATGCACCGTTAATTATATAGCCTGCACTAAATAGAAAATAAGGGGTAGCAATAAAATTAATGACAAGCCAGCTTGTAACATCGACAGCCCGGTAAGATTTTAGAAATTTACTTTTAATACCTTTTAAGATCAGAATAAACCCAATAATTACTGTTAAGATGGTTACTGATAATGAAATGATATTCTCATCAACGATTCTATAATTTTCTGTAGAATAGACTAAGAAAAAAGAGCCTATGACAAAAGCAGCAATAGCAGAAATTTTTAAAAGTACAATCTTCGTATCTATATCTTTATTTTTATCGACCATAGATAATTCATATAACGCTAAATTTTATTCCCACTAGATCGTGGCTGTGGGTTTCCCTGATAGGTCATAGCTTACGCGCGAGATGCTATCGATTTTATTAATGATCTTGTATCCATTCTCTAGCTAGTTTCTGGGCTGTTTCAATTTCGGACAGTGTCATTTTCTTTGAAATATAATTTATGTATGTTACTGATATCTCATTTCCATTTTCTAATGCAATATCAAACCATTTAAGTGCCTCTATATAATCATGGGGGACACCATGTCCGCTCTTATACATCTCGCCAAGATTGAACTGTGCTTTTACATCACCCTGCTCTGCTGAGGCGTTGAACCAGTGTAGTGCTTGCTTATAATCACGAGGGGTTCCTTGTCCATTCTTATACATATTACCTAGGTTAACTTGTGCCTCAACAAGTCCCTGCTCAGCAGCACTTCTGTACCAGTTAAATGCTTGTTCATAATTCTCTTTAACACTACCTTTATCACGGTACTGTCCATTTATATACATAATGCCAATATTGTATTTTGCCTCGGCAACACCCTGCTCTGCTGCTTTCTTGTACCAATAAAATGCTCTCTTATAGTCTTGAGATACGCCTACTCCTGCATCGTACATCATGGCAAGACTGAACTGTGCTGCTACCTCACCTTCTTCTGATAATTTTTCATATAATGAAAATGCAGTGGAATAATCATGAAGCATGAATGCTTCGTCAGCATCTAAAAGCTCATTCGAATAAATAGATAATGAGTTTAGTAGCAGAATGAATAAAATTATTTTTTTAAATTTCTTCATGATTTTTATTTTCTTTGATCACGAATATATGAAGAGAACTAAAAAATACTATTCCCACTCAATCGTGGCTGGAGGCTTACCTGAAATATCATAAGTTACACGCGAGATACCTTCGACTTCATTGATAATTCGATTAGAAACATGTCCGAGAAAATCGTAGGGTAAATGTGCCCAATGTGCGGTCATGAAATCTACGGTTACAACAGCACGTAGTGAAACGACGTAATCATATTTACGCGCATCGCCCATTACACCGACAGACTTAACCGGAAGGAAAACGGTAAAGGCTTGGCTCACTTCGTCGTATAAATTATTCGCACGAAGTTCTTCAATGAAGATATTGTCTGCAAGGCGAAGTAGATCCGCATATTCCTTTTTAACTTCTCCTAAGATCCTTACACCTAAACCAGGTCCAGGAAACGGATGCCGATAAACCATTTCTTTTGGTAAACCAAGCTGCACGCCTAAGCGTCTTACTTCATCTTTGAAGAGTTCGCGTAAAGGTTCAACTAATTCCATCTTCATGGTGTCGGGCAACCCACCCACATTGTGATGTGATTTAATCACATGTGCCTTACCGCTCTTGGCGCCGGCAGATTCGATCACATCAGGATAGATTGTACCTTGCGCCAACCACTTCATGTCGTCGAAATCGTTTGAATGCTCTTCAAAGATTTTGATGAATTCACCACCGATAATCTTACGTTTAACTTCCGGGTCTTCAACACCACTAAGTCCATCGAGAAAACGTTGTTCGGCATCTACCCGAATGACATTAATACCCATATGTTCGGCGAAGGTTTCCATCACTTGGTCACCCTCATTCAAGCGCAATAAACCGTTATCAACAAAGACACAGGTTAATTGATCGCCAATCGCTTCGTGTAATAGTGCGGCGACAACTGAAGAATCAACGCCGCCCGATAATGCTAACAAGACTTTATCATTACCGACCTGCTCTTTAACGCGTGCTATACCGTCTTCGACAATGTTCTCTGTCGTCCAAAGTGAATGACATCCAGCGACTTCATGTAGGAATCGTTGCAGGATTGCCTGTCCTTGGGTGGTATGTGTTACTTCTGGATGAAATTGTAGTCCGTAAAACTTTCTCGACTCATCCGCAATACCGGCAATGGGCGCGTTATCAGTAGAGGCAATCACTTTGAAACCTTCCGGTATTGCGTCAACGCGATCGCCATGACTCATCCAAACATCTAATAAACCATGTCCTTCATCATTGACTTCATCTTGTATGTCTTTCAATAGGTTTGAATGTCCACGTGCTCTGATTTGCGCATATCCAAATTCGCGCAACTCGGAATTAGCCACCTTTCCACCCAGTTGTTCAGCCATCGTCTGCATCCCATAACAGATTCCAAGTATGGGTATGCCCATATCGAAAACTATCTCTGGTGCCCTGACCTTGTTCAGCGCTGTAACTGACTCTGGTCCACCGGATAAAATAATGGCGTTAGGTTTGAAATCTTTTATTGCCTGTTCATCCATATCAAAGGCATGGATTTCACTATAAACGCTCGCTTCACGAACGCGTCTGGCTATGAGTTGTGTGTATTGCGATCCAAAATCCAGGATCAGGATACGTTCGGAATGTATATCAGTCATTCTGGGTATTTACTTGTGGTTTGAGTATTAAACTCTGTAGTTTGGTGGTTCTTTTGTGATCGTCACATCATGCACATGGCTTTCTTTATAACCCGCATTACTGATACGAGTGAACTTGGCCTTTTCCCGCATCTCTTTCAGAGATGAACATCCTGTGTAACCCATAGCGGCACGGATACCACCCGTCATTTGGTGGATTATAGCGGCCAGCGGACCTTTATAAGGAACTCGTCCTTCGATACCTTCTGGTACCAATTTTTCAATTTCATCATTCTCCTGAAAATAACGATCAGATGAACCATGTTGTTGCGACATTGCACCTAATGATCCCATACCTCGATAAGATTTATAGGAACGCCCCTGATAAAGCTCAACTTCACCCGGTGCTTCCTCGGTACCTGCAAACATACCACCCATCATCGTGCTATGTGCACCGGCAGCGAGAGCTTTGGCGATATCACCTGAATAACGAATACCGCCATCAGAAATCAGTGGTACTCCTTTGCTTTTTAGCGCTTCCGCAATATTTGCCACCGCAGAGATCTGAGGCATGCCTACACCGCTCACTACACGCGTTGTACATATTGAGCCTGGCCCAATACCAACCTTAACCGCATCTGCGCCAGCATCAACTAGCGCAAGTGCTGCATCAGCAGTCGCAATATTGCCGCCGATAACCTGAGTATCTTTGAAGTTTTTCTTTACCCACTTGACCATGTCCAACACACCTTTGGAATGTCCATGTGCTGTATCGACCACAATAACGTCAACACGTGATTCTACAAGTTGTTCAACACGTAGCTGTGAAGATTCACCGACACCTACAGCAGCACCTACACGCAAGCGCTCAGAGGTATCAATACAGGCACTAGGGAAATCTGATGCCTTTTGCATATCTTTTACTGTTATTAAGCCTGCGAGTTGAAATTGATCATTAACAACTAGGACTTTTTCAATTCGGTGTTTATGCAAGAGAGCACGGACTTCTTCCTTTGTCGCATTTTCTCGGACTGTTACAAGGTCATCCTTACGCGTCATAATATTGCGCACAGGATCATCCGTTTTCTTTTCAAAACGTAAATCCCTACTGGTAACAATACCCACCAGCTCATCACCATCGACAACCGGCACGCCAGAGATATTTTTTTCACGCGTTAATTCGATAACTTCCTGGATACTGGTATGAGGTCCAACGGTTAATGGCTCTTTGATAACTCCACTTTCATATTTTTTCACTCGCCTTACATTCTTGGCCTGTAATTCGGGACTCATATTCTTATGGATTATGCCGATACCACCTTCCTGAGCTAACGCTATTGCCAGGCCCGATTCAGTCACCGTATCCATGGCAGCGGACACAATAGGCACGTTTAGAGTTATTTCTCGGGTTAGCAGGGTTTGTAATGAGACTTCGCGCGGTAAGACCTCAGAATAATCTGGTATTAGTAAAACATCATCAAAGGTAAGCGCTTCTTCAGCAATAATCATGAGATTTCCATATGTTGGCAAATAAATGTAAAAATAAAATAACCGTGAATTATAGCCCCAACTCGTTCTACGGCAACCGTCTTCTGCTTTGTTTCAGTATTCTTTTCGCTTAACATAAATATCATGACACCAATCAAGAGCAAATCACCCGATCCAAACGACATTTACACGATTAGTCGCCTAAACCGCGAAGTTCGCAGAGTTCTCGAAGATGTATTTCCGGCGATCTGGGTGCAAGGTGAAATGTCTAACCTCGCCAAACCGGCATCTGGCCATCTTTATTTCACTTTAAAAGACAATAACGCCCAAGTCAGGTGTGCTATGTTCAAGAATCGTCAATCTGGTCTACGTTTCGATCCTGAAAATGGTATGCAAGTGATGGCTCGAGCCAATATCGGACTTTATGAAGGTCGCGGGGAATACCAGCTCATCATCGAATCATTAGAGCCCGCCGGGGCTGGTGCATTACAAATTGCCTTTGAAGCATTAAAGCAGAAGCTTTCTTCAGAAGGTTTATTTGCGGAAGAACACAAAAAGCCACTCCCTCTATTCCCAGAAACTATTGGCATTATCACCTCGGCAACCGGCGCAGCCGTTCAAGACATCCTGAGCATTCTTAAACGTCGATACCCGTACGGCAAGGTGATTATTTATCCAGTTCCTGTACAGGGTGAAGGTGCGGCGATAAAAATAGTTAATGCGATCAAACTTGCTGAGCAACGAAAGGAATGCGATGTATTAGTCCTTTCGCGTGGAGGCGGGTCTCTGGAAGATCTATGGTCATTCAATGAAGAAATTGTCGCGCGCGCTATTTATGATACTGTCACACCCATCGTCAGCGGCGTTGGCCATGAAATTGATTTCACCATAGCTGACTTTGTCGCTGACCAAAGAGCACCCACTCCCTCAGCTGCGGCGGAACTCGTCAGCCCAGATGAAAACGAGACTGTTGCAAAGTTGAAGCAACATGAAGAACAACTGACCCGTTATCAAAAACAGACTATTCACAATCTCCGTCGTCATGTTGAATTGCTATCGGTACAAGTACCTCATCCGAGGCAACGCCTAATAGAATTAATGCAACGGACTGATGAATATTCTATGCGACTCAGATATAAAATTGAAAATGAGCTATCAAATAAAAAAATAATGCTTTCTTCATGGGTAAACAAAATAAGCGAATTAAATCCTGTACACCAGGTTTCTCAACAGCTAGAAAAAGTAAAACATATACATTCTCAACTTGAGCAGTCAATAAAATTAATTATTGATAGATCTAATAACGATATTTCAAGACTGAACCATATGTTGAATACTGTCAGTCCTATTTCTACATTAGAACGGGGTTATGCCATCGTCACGGATAGCAAAACAAATACGATTGTTACTGATGGTAAGAATCTAAATGCTGGGGATCAACTTCGAATCAGGTTGTCGGCAGCTGAAATTGATTCGACTATAGATAAGATCCATGAAGATTAAATTTGTTTTATTGATATTCTCGATTTATGTGTCAGCTGTTACTGCGTTAGAACTTCCTACAGAATCTGCCGTTCCCGGCGGCATTGCTATCATATCGATTCATACACTAGAAAAACCAGAGGCATATTTTCATGATCATAGAGTTATGGTTGTTGGCTCAAGCGATAATTGGAAAGCCATCGTAGGCATACCCCTCACTGAAAAGGCTGGCATACAGACACTGATTGTAAAAAATAATGATCTTGCAACAAAATATAAATTTGAAATAGAAAATAAAGAGTATGAGACACAACACCTCACCATCAAGAACAAACGTAAAGTAAACCCAAACGAGCAGGATATGTCTCGCATAGTTTCAGAAAAAGAAATTATCTCAGAGGCCAAATCACATTGGCGTGATAACGAAGATGTATCTCTACATTTTATTAAACCAACAAAAGGTCCATATAGTAGTCCATTTGGCTTAAAACGTTTTTTTAATAAACAACCAAGAAAACCGCATAGCGGTTTAGATATCGCTGCTCCGAAAGGAACACCCATTAACGCACCAGCTGATGGTATTGTAATTAATACAGGTGATTACTTTTTTAATGGTAATACTGTATTTATAGATCATGGCCAAGGGTTGATTACCATGTATTGTCATATGAACCATATTGATATTAAAGAAGGCACATTGGTAAAAACCGGTGATATAATTGGCGAAGTAGGCCTAACCGGACGGGTGACCGGCGCGCATTTACACTGGAGTGTAATTTTAAATAATACTACTGTTGATCCATTATTGTTTTTGGTAAAGGAATAACAACAAACTAATATCTGAGTTTATACCATACTATTCCAATATATTCGCGCAATGCAATGCGAACATTAAACAGCGCAGAAGCATTAGGTAAATAATAGTCCCAGGATGTATTAGTCATATTAGAAGCAAACATAGTCGGTGCTGGCGTCACCTCAAGCCCCTGTTTCTCAAACATCTTAACTGCACGTAGCATATGCCATGCATGAGTAACAAGATAAATTTTTTCAATCCCATTTTCTTTTAATAGCGCAGCAGAATATATTGCATTTTCAGCAGTATTTCGTGATTTACCTTCTTGCCAAGTTACGGATGCATTGAAACTATTTTTTAATGTATCTGCCATAACTGAAGCTTCAGACATATCACTAGACACAACATAGCCACCAGAAACAAGAATAGGGAGTCCCGTCTCTCTATGTATAAAAGCAGCATAATGATCACGTTCTAATGCTGCTGTACCATCAATCGCCTTACCATACTCTTTTGCATAGGGATAACTACCAGCAGAAAGCACAACAATTGCCTGTTCCTTGTTAACTACAACAGGAGGCACAAGCGGAGGATATTTTTCCAGGCTCTTTAGCAACGCATGAGAAAATGGGAGCCAACAAAATAAAACTAGTGACAAGGCACCGGCAAACAATAAAACACGAGCACAATATTTATATTTATTTAATAGCAATAGTCCGATTGCAATAACAACGAAGTTTAACGCAGGAGGAAGTATAATCGCTTTAATTAAAGCAACAACCGAAAAGCTCATGACCTAGTCAACTTTTAAATTGACTCGCCCGAAGCTTGCAAATCCGCATGATAAGAAGACCTTACCATCGGCGCACTAGCCACGTTGTTAAAACCTAAGCTTTCTGCAAATTGCCGTAGCTCTTCAAATTCATCAGGATGCACATAGCGTTCTACTGGCAAGTGATATCGACTTGGTTGTAGATATTGCCCGATGGTAACCATATTACAATCATGATCTTTTAAATCATTTAAGACTTGTTTAACCTCATCGATTGATTCCCCTAGGCCTAACATTAGCCCAGATTTAGCCGGGACTGCCTCATTTTTCTGTTTAAATTTTTTAATCAATTCTAATGATGCTAAATAGTCCGCACCTGGTCTAACTTTTGTATATAAAGCGGGCACTGATTCAAGATTGTGATTAAACACATCTGGCGGCGCTTTCTTTAATATATCTAGTGCAATATCAATCTTGGAACGAAAATCGGGCACCAATATTTCAATTTTTGTTTCTGGAGATTCTGCTCTGATCTCATTGATGCAATCCACAAAATGACCAGCGCCACGGTCTAAAAGGTCATCCCTATCCACAGAAGTAATTACAACGTACTTCAATTGCATTATTTTAATCGCATGAGCCAGATTAGTTGGCTCTTCAGGATCAAGACCTTTGGGTTTACCATGCGCGACATCACAAAATGGACAACGACGAGTACAAATATCACCCATTATCATAAAAGTCGCAGTGCCGTGGCCAAAGCATTCACCAATATTAGGGCACGATGCTTCTTCACAAACAGTATGTAATTTATGTTTGCGTATCAAAGATTTTAAATCTAATACTTTTTTATCTGTAGGTGCCTTGGCTTTTATCCAATCGGGTTTTCTTTCCCGCTTGCCTTCTACCGGTATAATCTTAACTGGATTTTTATTGGTCTTTAGCTTGCCACGTTTATCGCGTTCTGGCTGTTTGTGAATATTATCTTGATACATTAATACGTCCTTTAGTTACTTATGCCACATCTGACAAGACACCCGAAGATTGATCCATGTTTTTGATCAAATGTTGAGATAGCTTCCGCTTTACATCTGCAATAACAATATCTTTCTTATATTTTACTATCTGTGTACAAACCAGTCCTTCATAACCGCAAGGATTAATGCCTTCAAAAGGCTTTAGATCCATATCTATATTTAAGGACAAGCCATGATAGGTGCCGCCCTTTTTTACTCGGACACCTAACGCAGCAATTTTTTCTCCATCGACATACACGCCGGGCGAACCTGATAATCGCTCAGCTTTTATTTCATAGTCACATAAACAATCGATGATTGATTTCTCAATCAATGAGACAAACTTCTTAATAGAATAAGAACGTTGTTTTATATCTATCAATAGGTACGCTATTAATTGTCCTGGCCCATGATATGTTACCTGCCCCCCGCGATCTGTCTCTACAACTGGAATATTTGTTGTATTAAGTAAATGTTCTGTTTTACCAGCAAGCCCTAATGTATAGACCGGTGGGTGCTCGAGTAACCATATTTCATCATCGGTATCAGCATCACGTCGATCATTAAATTCACGCATGCGGTCATAAATTGCCATGTATTCCTGCAGACCAAGATCTTTTATTTGGATGGTCATAAGGCCATCAACACCTTTTCATGCGCAGTAAGCTCCAAATAAATATTATCTAGTTGCTGCCTGCTCTCAGCTTCCACAGTAACTGTGATTGAAATGTATTTCCCTTCTTGGCTAAGACGACTTTTTATAGCGCCTTCAGTCAAATCAGGAACATGCTTTCTTACAATTTCAACAATCAGGATATCAAAGCCTTCTTCCGCCATTCCCATTGCTTTGATGGGAAACTGACAGGGAAATGCCATAATGCTATCTTCATCAGGCTCTTGCATAAGATTTTACTTTTGTTCAATATTTTCAGGAAAGATTAACATATTTTCTTTAAGCTTAATGATACTAAAAGGATGATTCTAAAACACGATCAAACTCTAGCTGATCTTCGATCTATTAATGCTTCTAGCGGTAAATTAAGCTGGATCGGGATCAGACCTAAACACCAACAAGCGATGATCATGCCAAAAAAGGCTATATTATTGGAAAATAAAGGTATTGAGGGCGATCATATTGCTAAAGGCTCCAGTAGAAAGCGTCAAGTGACCCTCATTCAGGAAGAACACCTGCCGGTCGTCAGTAAATAGTAGTGCTGTAAACCCAGAATTCTTGCGGCGAAACCTCGTTATCGGGGGAATCAATTTATTGGCTCTTAAAAATGAGAAATTTTCGATTGGGGAATGTGTTCTGAAAGGGACAGGTCTATGTCATCCTTGTTCACGTATGGAAGAAGCATTAGGAACCGGGGGATATAATGCCATGCGCGGACATGGTGGAATTACAGCTATCGTGATTCGTGGCGGTACAATCGCCTTAGGAGACAGTGTCACCTTATTAGCGGAACAAATCTCAGGTGATTAAACTCAACTATTGATTGTAATTTTAATACATGCCCCAAACTATTCACTATAATAGAATTATCAACCTTTGGAGAAGAATATGGATATAAAAGAAAATGCCAAAAATGTAGATGTTTGGACCCGTGGTCTATTTATACTTATTTATGGCGTCATATTTTATTTTCTTTTTGCATTGATTTGGCTCGTGGTTATTTTCCAATTTCTCACAAAATTAATCACAACAGAATTGAATGAGCAATTACTCGACTTTAGTGATTCTTTAACTAAATATGTTAGCCAAATATTACTCTATATCACCTTCAAGTCCGAAGAACGTCCATTTCCATTCAGCCCATGGCCTTCAGATGATGATGCCTTGAATACTAACTCTCTTAGTAGCAATAAAACCCGAAAGAAGAAAACAACAAAGAAAAAAGCAACGAAGAAAACGCCTAAAACCCCGGACGAGACATAACTCACGTTTATCTAACTATTATGTGATGCATTTCTCTATACAGTTAGTCTGTAAATTAAAACATGTGATAGAGATAACAAATGTAGTTGCTTATTATGTAATAGAATTAACATAGTTATGAAATATTTAATTTCGAATAATTAAGTCAAGGTCACGAAATGACAGAAAATAAAATAAGTCCAGCTTATCTCAGCAAGGTTCCCATTTTTGCATCGCTGAGTAATGCTGAGCTACAAGAAATCATTAATTCTTCAGACAATGGATATGAAGAATATGAAATGAAGCAAGGCATCATTCGCGAGGAAGAGATTGGCGATTGCATGTATGTCATCTTGGAAGGCACGGTTGAAGTCTCAATTAAGGGCAGTGCTGGCGGCCGTGAAATTTCGATTGCTACTTTACGTGCAGGTGATTTTTTTGGAGAACAATCATTACTCCCTGGTGGCACAGGAAGAAGGAATGCCAGTGTCCGTGCATTTCATCCTAGCAAGCTATTTCGTATAGATAAAAGGCATGTATTGTTAAATATTGGTGGGCTGGATGAGTCAGAAGACGTAACCGTCCAGATGTTTAAATCAGATGAACAAGAAGTCCGCGATATGTTGGGCAAACTTCGAATATTTGAATCTCTTGCATCATCAGAATTAGATACCTACCGTTCATGGACCGAGGTAGTCACCGTGGGCCCAGGTGATTTCGTTGTAAAAGAAGATGAGCCCGGCGAACACTTATTCGTCGTTCTGGAAGGCATTGTTGAAGTTTTTATAATTGATGAAGATGGAAAGATCAACATACTCGCCAGATTGAAACCTGGAGAATACTTCGGCGAACAGGCATTAATGGATGATAGTAGCGGTGAAAGAAATGCTTATGTCAGAACGGACAATGAAACGCGATTAATAAAGATAGCAAAAGATTACTTCAAATTAGCATTAAAACGAGACAGCGTTTTAGCAATGACCTTAAAAAAAGTAGGTGCAGCTCAAAAGGAAGAGATCTCAAAGCTTGAAGGCAAATAATAATATAGTTGTTCATTAATACCCGCTACTCCCAACCCAAGCTATTCCAAAATAATTCATTTATACTATAGCTTTATGCTCGCAGTATCTGTGGCTAGCTATATCGATATTGGTAATTCTATTTTTCATCATGCCCGCATTAGAAATAAAAAACTTAAATAAAATATATTCAAATAAATTCGAAGCCTTAAAAGGGATTGATCTGAATGTAAACCAAGGTGACTTTTTCGCTTTGCTGGGTCCTAACGGCGCCGGAAAATCTACCACAATTGGAATTATTTGCGGTCTTGTCAATAAAACCTCAGGAACAGTTAAAGTCTTTGGTAATGATATAGATACAGAGAATGATGCGGCAAAAGCCTGCATCGGAGTCGTTCCGCAAGAGCTTAATTTTTCACAATTTGAATCATGCCTGAGCATAGTACTCAATCAGGGTGGTTACTACGGAGTCAGCCGTAGTGTAGCAATGGAACGTGCTGAAAAATACCTTAAGAAGCTTGGTCTTTGGGAAAAACGTAATGAGTGTTCACGAAACTTATCGGGGGGGATGAAACGCCGCTTGATGATCGCCAGAGCATTAATTCATGAACCTAAAATGTTAATCCTGGATGAACCTACTGCTGGGGTTGATGTTGAGTTAAGACGTTCGATGTGGGATTTCTTGATAGATTTAAATCAACAAGGCGTCACTATTGTTCTCACTACTCACTATCTTGAAGAGGCCGAAAGTCTTTGTAAAAATATAGCGATAATTGATCAAGGCATAATCGTTGAAGATACCTCAATGAAACAGCTTCTATCAAAATTAGATAAGGAAACATTCATCTTTGATTTGGTTGAGTCCATTGCTACTTTGCCCGATTTAAATGGGCTTAGTAGTAAGTTAATAGATCCTACAACTGTAGAAATTGAGATCTTGCGTAAAGATAATATCAATCAAGTTTTTGATGTTTTTACCAGTAACAATATAAATGTTTGTAGCATGAGAAATAAATCAAATCGACTGGAAGAGCTATTTCTTGATTTGTTAAATAACAATAATAAAACGGATTAGATCATAGCCATGCAATCCCTGTTTATCCCATTCAGTACAATCGTTATCAAAGAAGTTTCGCGCTTTACACGAATTTGGGTGCAAACTATTTTGCCCCCAGCAATAAGCATGACACTCTATTTTGTTATTTTTGGTAGCCTGATTGGTCCAAGAATTGGAACTATGAATGGGTTTGATTATATTGATTATATAGCACCCGGTATCATCATGATGTCGATAATAAACAATGCTTATGCAAATGTAGTCTCTTCTTTTTATGGTGCTAAATTCCAGCGACATATTGAAGAGATGTTAGTCGCACCTATTCCAAACTTTATCATTCTCGCTGGCTTTGTCACCGGTGGTGTTGTACGAGGCTTTATGGTTGGAGCGGTTGTCACCATAGTAGCTCTTTTTTTTACAGATCTGCAATTGCATAGCTTTCCGATAACTATTGCTGTTGTCTTGATGACTTCGATCGTTTTTTCTCTGGCGGGAATGATTAACGCTATTTTTGCAACTAAATTTGATGATATTTCTATCATACCCACTTTTGTATTAACACCGTTGATCTATCTTGGCGGCGTTTTTTATTCGATTGATATGCTACCTGAATTCTGGCAAAAAGTGTCTGCCTTCAACCCAATACTATATATGGTGAATGCTTTTCGATACGGCATGCTTGGAGAGTCTGATATCAGCATCACTCACGCCTTTATTATGCTTATAGTTTTCACAATTACATTATTGATAGTTTCTTTGCAATTGTTAAATAGAGGCGTCGGAATAAAGTCTTGATATAGTCCTAGGTTAAAATTATTTACCCGTATAAACACAACCTGATGTACATGTCTCTTTCACAACGATAGAGCTAAGTAATGGCAACTGTGATTTGAGTTTATACCATAGCCATTTGGCCAAGTTCTCACTTGTAGGGTTTTCCAAGCCCTCTACCTCATTAAGGTAACGATGATCCAAACAATCAAACACAGGTTTAATTGCCCCACTTATTTCAGCAAAATCCATCACCCAACCCGTAGTCTCATCAACATCTCCAGAGACATGTACTTCTATAGTAAAAGAATGTCCGTGTAATCGACTACATTTATGATCATCTGGTAAGTTCGGTAAGCGATGTGCTGCTTCAATAGTAAATGATTTATATATTTCCATAATTATTGGCAATAACCTGATTTAAATTCCTGGTAAAGCTGATTAACTGTTTGCCACAAGGGACCGACCTCTCCTGTTCCTACAGGCTTATTATTCAATTGGGTAACAGGAACAATCTCCCAAGTTGAACTTGTAACCCAGACCTCATCAGCTTTCAATAAATCTTCTTCACTGATGGTTGTCTCAGAATAAGACATCTTATGATCGGACAGTATTTCAACAACTAAATCTCGCGTTATGCCAGGTAAAACATGATTATTTTTAGGCGGCGTAAGTATCTCATTCTCTTTGCAAACAAAGACATTACTTGCTGCACCCTCTGTTATATTACCGTCCCTAATCAGGATAGCTTCTTTTGCACCCTGTTGTTTTGCTTTATGCCTGAGTAACACACTCGGTAGCAGGGTAATGGCCTTAATATCACAATATTGCCATCGTATATCCTCATGAGTTATCGCATTAATTCCGTCGGACAAATCCTTTTTTTGGATTGGTCGGCTCATTGCAAAAATTGTTGGATTTTCAGCAAGTGAAATATCGTGATCTCGTTCGGTAACACCACGCGTGATTTGTAAATAAATGGACTGTTCTGGTTGTTCACCAGACTCTATTAATTTTTCAAATATTGAGGACCATTCTGAAGAAGGATACGGATTCTCCATGAAAATAGCCTTCAAGCTATTCTCAAGACGCTGCATGTGTTCATCAAAACGAAATATTGTACGGTTAAAAATTGGGATGACTTCATAAACCCCATCGCCAAAGGTAAAACCACGATCAAGCACGTTAATTGATGCTTCTGAAAGAGGTTTATACTCCCCGTTTAAATAAACCGTTGTCATAATTTTTTATTCAAACAAAAGATACACTTCATCTTTTAATCTATTAACGATACCACCTTCAACGATCGATTCGAGTGCTAATAGCGGTACTGTTGTGATATTTTTGTTTTCCAACTTTATATTTAGCACACCTTTTTGATCACCTTTATTAACTGGAGCCATGATCTTTTTATCCACCTCTACAACTGGCTCAAGTTTTTCATACTGGCCTCTTGGAACGGTAATATAGATATCCTTATTAACACTTAAGTTAAGATTATCAGTGTCTGCTTTCCATACTTTAACACTGGTAATCAAATCTCCTGCACTATAAAGTTTGTGTGTTTCAAAGAATCGGAAACCATAATTTAATATTGCTTGACTGGCTTTTGCTCTGGCATTCATTCCATCTGTCCCCATTACAACAGAAATAAGCCGCATCCCATCTCTATCAGCCGAGGCAACCAAACAATAACCAGCTTCTTCTGTATGGCCTGTCTTTATTCCATCAACACTACGATCTCGCCAAAGTAATTTATTACGATTATGTTGTTTAATCTTATTAAAGGTGAATTCCTTAACTTTGTGTAAGGCATAAACTTCCGGGTAGTCTCTTATTAATGCCTGGGCCAACTTAGCTAAATCACTAGCAGTCGTATAGTGGTCCGGGTCGGGAAGACCAGTACTATTAACAAAGTGTGAATTGTTCATGCCTAACGTCTCTGCGTGTTTATTCATCAAATCAGCAAAGACACCTTCGGTACCTGATATATACTCAGCTAGTGCAACACTCGCATCATTTCCTGATTGAATAATGACACCATGAAGTAGGTCATCAAGTTTAACTTGCTTATTAACCTCAATAAACATCCTTGAACCTTCTGTGCGCCAGGCTTTTTCACTCACCAATACTTCGTCTTCTAGAGAAATTTTTCCATTCGCTAACTCACTGGCCACAACATAGATAGTCATGATCTTGGTTAAGCTGGCGGGAGGTAGTTTTTCTTCTGTATTTTGTTCTACCAATATATCGCCACTATTAAAATCCATCACCACGTAGGATGAGGCCTTTATTGTAGGCGGAGCAGGAACAATCATTTCCCCCGCTATAACTTGCAGCGGTACAAATACCAGAATAAATATAACTTTAAATAATCTTATTTTCATATCCATTTATTTTTAATTAGTAACAATACGATGTTCATTAACATCATAGTCAGTCAGGTCTGAAACAATAGCATCGGCCTGATCTATATTAGTCAGTGGTCCAATCCTGACTCGATACAGGGTATTACCAGAAACAACAACCTCACTGATGTTTATCTTGTCTTTGCCAATTGGTGCTAGTTTTTGCTTTAAGCCTTCGGCATTAGTTAAATTGCCAAATGACCCCACCTGAATATAAAAACCATCTTCATTCTTTACAGTAGGGGTACTTACAACAGGCGCACCTTCAGCAGTATCAACAGAGGCCGTCTGCCCTGGTCCAACAACCCTGATTTCAACCAGGCCAGTACCATTTTTCACAATATCAAGTTTAGTGGCAGCTGTATAAGAAAGATCAATAATGCGATTCTCATGAAAAGGTCCACGATCATTGACCTTAACAATAACCTTTCTTCCATTTTTTAAATTAGTTACTTCAACATATGTAGGTAACACTAAGCTTTTATGAGCCGCGGTCATCGCATACATATCATAGGTCTCACCACTAGAGGTACGTCGACCATGAAATTTTGTGCCATACCATGAGGCAATACCCTTCTCCACGAAGCCTTTATTACTTTCCATAACATAATATCGCTTATCAAAAACAACATATGACTTTGGATTACCGTAACGACTTTTTGGCTCATCCTTGGGCACAGCATTCGGAACTTTTGAAACATCAATCTGCTTACTAGGTGCTTTATCACTTGAAGAAGTAGCGACGCCAACGCCCCCACAAGCCGATAAAAATAATGCAACAATCAATATAGTTACTCTTATGACAATACTTCCAGTGAGTATTTTTAAAACTAGAGTCATATCTACTGTTCTAGAGCCTGGGATGTTTTATTAATCCGTTTTTCAATCTCTGATGCTAACTGATAGACGGCCATAGCGTATAGATGACTATGGTTATAGCGAGTGATGACATAAAAATTTTTATGTGCCAACCAATGTTCATTGGTGTTTTTCTGTTCGTATTCAAATAACTTTAACTTCTCATTTTTTTCAAACAGCGAATTTGATTTTATACCCAGACTTTCCAACTCAGACTCATCTACATCTGGCTTGAGACCATTGCCTAATACACTCTTATATTTATCACCCTCTAACGTCACTTTGGCAATAACAGGCTTATCCTTTTGCCAACCATGTTCGGCAAAATAATTTGCAACACTGCCAATGGCATCATCCGGGTTATTCCAGATATCAATTATATTATCTCCGTCAAAATCTATTGCATAATGACGATAACTACTCGATATAAATTGCGGCATACCCATTGCGCCGGCGTAAGAACCTTTTAAGGTAAGTGGGTCAAAACCCTGTTCACGTGCAAGCAATAAAAACTGTTCAAACTCGTTACGAAAAAAAGCAGCTCGCTTTGGGTAGTGAAACCCAAGTGTATTTAGCGCATCGACAACGCGATAACTTCCGGCAATTCGCCCATAAAAAGTTTCCACACCAATAATTGCGGTAATTATCTCTACAGGGACACCAAATTGTTTTTCCGCGGCCTCTAGCTTCTCCCGATTTTTATCCAGAAACTCAACGCCTTCAATAATGCGTTTTTTCTTTAAAAATATGTTTCTGTATTTATACCAAGGCAATCTTTTTTCTGCTGGTTTTGAAATTGCTTTAAGAATTGTTTCTGAAACGATGACTTGGTCAAATAGCTTTTTCAGACTTGTTGAATCAAAGTCATATTGAGATGCCATTTTCTTAATGAAATCATCCTGCATTGTCGATACATCTGTATTAGCCTGCGCGAAAGACATCCATAGGCACAACAGAGTTATTATGAGTAATTTAATTTTTTGCATGTTTTAAAATGAGAGAAAACGTCTATGAGTGTGTATTGCCATTATGATACCGAATCCAATCATTAATGTTACCATTGAGGTGCCTCCATGGCTAACCAATGGCAATGGAACCCCGACCACAGGTAACTGTCCGGTGACCATGCCCATATTCACAAAGATATAAACAAAGAAGGTTAGTGTTAAGCCACTGGCCAATAAGCGACCGAAGGTATGTTGTGCATTTATGGCAATATAGAGCCCACGTGAAATAATGAATAGGTAGATGCATAATAAAAACAGCACACCTAACATACCGAATTCTTCACAAAACACCGCAAAGATAAAATCCGTGGATCGTTCAGGCAAGAACTCTAAATGCGATTGGGTGCCATTCAACCAACCTTTGCCATAAAAACCACCCGAGCCAATCGCAATCTTCGATTGAATTGTGTGATATCCAGCACCTAAAGGGTCATTCTCAGGATTCAAGAAGGTCAAAACCCGTCGCTTCTGATAGTCGTGCATGAAATACCAAAGTAAAGGAGCGCCTGCAGCTGCAAAACCTCCCATTATTGTCAGTAGACGCCATGAGATACCGGCAATAAATAAGACTGAAAAACCGGCAGTTGCTACTAATAAAGCAGTTCCCAAGTCAGGTTGTTTTGCAATTAATAAGACCGGTATTGTTATTAACACACAGGCTGCAATTACTCGTGTGAACGGCGGCGGTAGTGATTTATCAGCAAGATAAAATGCAACCATCATGGGAACAGACAGTTTCATTATTTCTGATGGTTGAAAACGAAATATTTTCAAGTCTAACCAACGTTGAGCGCCTTTTCCGACGTCGCCGTAGAAAATAACCAGAATTAATAGGACGATGCCAAACAGATATAGCCCAATTGACCATCTAGCAATCTCTGCAGGCGGTAATTGAGCAATGATTACCATACCTACCAAGGCAATTAATAATTTAACCGCTTGTCGGTAAACCAGATTCATATCTTGTCCGCCAGCACTATATATAACTACTAAACCGATAATACATAACACCAAAATACCGAAGAATAATGGAAAATCGATATGCAGCCGCTGTCCAAGACTTTGTTCTTCCAAGTTAATTATCCTTTATTAATCAAGTCTCGGTTATTCATAAAGTGATCAAACATTTTACGTGCGATTGGCGCAGCCGTTTTTGATCCCCCCCCTCCATTCTCAACAATGATTGCGATCGCAATTCTTGGTGACTCTACAGGTGCAAAAGCAATAAATAATGCATGGTCTTGAAACTCTTCAGCAATCTCTTCTTTTTTATACTCTTTATCCTGTGCAATCCCGATTACTTGTGCAGTACCTGTCTTACCTGCAAAATTGTATTCGGCATTTAATCCGCTACGCCAGGCAGTACCACCGATACCGTGCACTACATCTTTCATAGAAGTGATCACGTCATCCCAATAGGCGCTATTTGATAGTGAAACCTTATTTACAGAATGATTAGGTAAGGCATTTACTTCATTGGTAATTGAATTACTGGTACTTGAAACTAGGCGCGGTCGGATTATATGTCCTTTATTGGCAAGCGTTGCTGTAGCCTTTGCCAGTTGCAGTGGTGTTGCTAAGGCATAGCCTTGCCCAATACCGAGTATTAATGTTTCACCTGGATACCATGCTTGCCCCAATGCATTGCGTTTCCACTCTCTTGATGGCATTAACGCTTTTGTCTCACCACTAATATCAATACCCGTTATCTGTCCAAAACCAAAGCGTGACATGCCTTCATAAATACGATCAATCCCAAGCTCATACGCCAAAGTATAAAAATACACGTCACATGATTGCATAATAGCTTTATGCAAATTAGTGTGGCCATGACCCTGCTTCTTCCAATCCCGGTATCTATGTTGATGCCCTTTTAAAGAAAACCAACCGGGGCACCATGATTCATCGGCATTAACTCTAACGCCATTTTCTAAACCAACTAATCCCATAAAAGGTTTAACCGTTGAACCAGGTGGATATTTTCCTTGAATCACACGATTGATTAATGGTTTGTCTTTTGACGCTAACAATAAATTATATGATTTACTGTCGATACCATTAACAAACTTATTCGGATCATATCCAGGAGAACTTACAAACGTTAGTACATCACCATTTCTTGGGTCCATAGCAACAATCGCCCCACGCCTATTTTCAAGCGCATCAATGGCTATCTGTTGCAATGAAAGATCTATGGTTAAATGAATGTTCTCACCCGGTTTCGGTGCAGTACGGTCAAGCACACGAATTACTCGTCCCTTATTATTGACCTCAACCTGTTGATAACCCACATCACCATGCAGCAATGATTCATAGGACTTCTCAATACCAAGTTTACCAATATGAGTTGTCCCACTGTAGTTTGATTCATCAAGCTGTTTAATATCATCTTCATCTATACGGGCAACATAACCTATGGTATGTACTAGTTTTTCACCTAAGGGGTAAAACCGATTAAGCCCGGCAACAACATCAACGCCGTAGAAACGATGTCGATTAACTGCGAATAGTGCAACTTCTTCTTTATTTAAATTTAGTCGTAATGGTATATTTTCAAATCTTCTTTTTTTCTTAAGTGCTTTTTTAAATCGTTCAATATCACTATCTTCAATCGAAACTATCTCTTTAAGTTGTCCAATAGTTTCATCTATATCATCGATTTGCTCAGGTACAACGCCAAGACTAAATGTAGGCTTATTCTCCGCCAGGATGACTCCGTCACGGCTATAAATAAGTCCTCTGATTGGCGGTATCGGTGTAATTTTAACTCGGTTTGATTGTGACAAGGTCGAATAATGGTCATGCTGCAAAACCGTCAAATAAAATATTCTTGAGATAATCATGATGATCAACAGCAAGATTATAAATGCAGAAATATAAACACGCCTGGCTACCAGACTTGATTCATGATCTTGATCTTTGAGGGTAAGCTCCTTAGCCATAAATATTTTGTTTGGCCTTAAGAGATACTGTACTTACGACGTACATCTCTGAGTATTATGAATAACCATGGCCATAACAACATGCTGGTAATAGCTGGCATCCAATAAGTCCAATCACGCGTACTCGTACCTAAATAGCCTGATACCAGAAGCATAATTAATTTATAGAATAAAAGATAAAAACAAACTAATACTGCTTGCTGTGACAAGGGATATGCGCGCATGCGTTGATGAGAATTTATTGTAAGAACCGCTAGTAAGATCATGCCCAAGGCATTTTGACCAAGCACTGTACCTTGTTGCACATCCAGTAATAAGCCTAAAAACCAGGCTATAAAAATTCCGACGCGATCAGGCACTGCCATACACCAATAGATTAAAACAATGGCAACCCATGCTGGTCGCCAATTGACAGCCCATTCGGGCAAAGGCAAGGCCGTCAACATAATTGCGAAAATAAAACTCAAAGCAATTATTCCGTTACCTTGTTTAGGTTCTTCCAGTCCAATCATTTAATAGCCAACTCTTCTGCATCTTTATTGATTTCATTTACTTCTTCATAAGGCCATACCATCAATACTTCGCGACTCTGACTCAATTGCGCACTAGGTTTGATCATCACTTTTGCAAAGGGTTCTCCAGGATCACGAGAAATTTTTTCAATTTGACCAACCGGATAACCCGACGGGAACCGACGACCGAGACCGGAAGAAACGATTAAATCACCAACACGAATATCTGCATTATTAGGTAGGTGCTCGAGCAAGAGTTTATCGTTTTGTCCGGTGCCGACTGCAATAGCACGTAAACCATTTCTATTTACCTGAACAGGCAAGGCATGGTTTGGATCAGTAATCAAAAGTACCGTACTAGAAAATGGTCCCACATGAACAATCTGACCCATAATGCCGGCTGAATCTACAATAGGTTGACCATCATAAGCCCCCTCTCGTAGACCTTTATTGATGACAACTTGTCTTCTGAATGACTGCAATTCAACTGCAATCAGTTCAGCTACTAGTACCTTATCGTTAATACGGAAAGATGATTCAAGCAATTCTCGTAAACGTCGATTTTCAGTTTCCAATACTTCATATCGCTGTAGTTTTGAACTCAACAGTAAACGTTCTTGTTTTAATCGATCATTTTCTTTTAACAAACTGTTATGTGTGACCAGAGTATTCGAAACCCACTCTGTTATTTCGATGGGTAAGTTAACGACATACTGTATGGGATAAACCAGAGTTGATAGCGTTGTACGTATTATTTTCAGGTGGCCTTGATGGTGGTCGACAGCCATTAATAAAACCGAGAGTACAGCAAAAACCACAAAACGAATGTTAGCAGATGAACTTCTTTGAAACAGAGTAGTAATAATTGACCTCCGCCTTAAGTGTATCCTGGAGCCTTCTGTTGGACTCGTTTGAGTGTGCGTTTTTCAGGTTCATTTTCGTAGACTAGGAAGCCGCACATAGTCATTCTATGCAAGGCTTTCGCTGTCAAGCAAATGAGCCTGAAAAACGTGCAATCAAATGAGTAGGCAAATACACTCGTTTGTTGATTGCCGGTTAAGAAATCATGTTCTATTTTAGAAAACATATTTATCTAATTTATTCCGTTCAACAGTAGAGTCCAGGATTACTCCACCGCGAGAATATCGGTTCCAAACTCATCAATCATTTCTAAATAACGTCCACCGCCTCTAGCAACACAGGTCAATGGATCTTCTGCAATGATCACCGGCAGTCCTGTTTCTTCCATTAAGAGCCGATCAAGATCTCTCAACAAGGCACCACCGCCTGTCAAGACTAAACCACGTTCAGCAACATCTGAACCTAATTCAGGAGGTGTCTTTTCCAATGCGTTCTTAACAGCACCAACGATGCCAGTAAGCGGTTCTTGTAAGGCCTCAAGGATTTCATTACTGTTTAACGTAAAGCTGCGAGGAATACCTTCGGCAAGATTACGTCCACGAACTTCCATTTCTTTTATTTCATTACCTGGATAAGCACAACCGAGTTCATGTTTGATACGCTCAGCCGTAGCATCACCAATCAAGCTTCCATAATTTCGACGTACATAATTAATAATGGCCTCATCAAAACGATCACCACCAATGCGGACCGAATCGGAATAAACAATACCGTTTAATGAAATAACCGCGACTTCAGTAGTACCACCACCAATATCCAAAACCATTGAACCCCGTGCATCACTAACTGGCATTCCAGCACCAATCGCTGCAGCCATAGGCTCTTCAATTAAATGTACCGTTCGAGCACCAGCACCACTTGCCGACTCTCTAATGGCGCGTCGCTCTACCTGAGTTGAACCGCAGGGAACACAGACCAGCACGCGAGGACTGGGTCTGAATAATGTAGAACCGTGAGCCTGGTGAATAAAGTACTGCAACATCTTCTCGGTTACGGTGAAATCAGCAATCACACCATCTTTCAATGGACGGATTGCGGTAATATGTCCCGGTGTTCTACCGAGCATTCTTTTAGCCTCAGTACCCACAGCGCGAATTGATTTAGCATTTATCTTGTCGCCGTCATTACGGATAGCAACAACTGAAGGTTCATTGAGAACAATGCCCTTTCCACGGACATAAATAAGGGTATTTGCGGTACCTAAATCAATCGATAAATCGTTGGAAAAAAGACCTCTTAATCTGTTAAACATGTATTAAACCAGTTAGTTAGTATTAGCATTGTGATATAGTCTCGACAGGTGGCTATAGTGGAAGGATTGGGTAGCAACTGTCTTATGCTGAAATCCTCTAAAATCAAAATATTACGCCATTTTAGCAATCTCAGACCCGGCTAAAATCACCTAAAGTTAGAAAGCGTAACTTTAACAATGGGCGAGGCTTTGGGCAAGCAATGGAATGTGATAAATTCCTCCTTTTTCAACAAATAACAACGGCTAGTTTATGTCCCTCGATAAATCAGAAGTGCAAAAAATTGCCCGGTTGGCCAGTCTGTCAATCGATGAGCAAGATATCTCCACTTATAGTGATGAACTTTCAAATATCTTAGGTCTCGTTGAAAGCATGAATTCTGTCGATACCGACGGAATTTCACCAATCGCACATCCCTTAGACTTGACCGCACGGCTTCGAACCGATGCAGTAACGGAAACTAATCAACGCGATCAATTTCAAAAGAATGCACCGTCTACTGATGATGGCTGTTATCTCGTACCAAAAGTTATTGAATAAGATTTAACTAAGATCTCAATAATATTTTTCAAAATACAATTTAAGTTTATTCAATAACAATCATGCATCAATCGACACTGGCACAATTATCAACTGCACTTGAATCGAATCAGATCACTAGTGAAGAATTAACACGACTTTATCTTGATCGCTGTAAACAATTTAATGAATCGTTAAATTGTTTTATCACCATCAATGA
>JAJFKL010000046.1 GCA_021773235.1 Gammaproteobacteria bacterium
ATAATCGAAAAGCCTAATACAAAATTAGATGCTTGTAAGTGTTCTGAATGAGAGCCTGCAGATAAATAAATAAAATAACTGGCTAATGGAGGAATAAATGCGCCAGCAAGTGTAATTGCACCATTGTTTAGGCCCAGGGCAGTTGCACTTGTGTCAATATCAACATGCTCACTAATAATAGCGAAGCCTACATTTTGACCTGAGGCAGCAAGTCCTAGGCAAAAGAATAAGATAGCATAGGCAGGTAAAAAATGACCAAGAGGAATGTAGATAATCATGCTTGTAACTATCATGCCAAGAATAGCACTAAAGATTAATGTGGGTTTTCTTCGTTTTGTAATATCTGATAAGGCTCCAAGTAGTGGACATCCTATAGCATAACCAAGCTGCGTATTCTTAAACTCTAGATCACCGAAAATTATCCTGTCGATCATTCAAAATTAAGCGGTAGATCACTTAAAATTAAATCTGTCGATCAAAAATCCATGGATTTAATAATGAGTGATCGAGATGTTAATAATGGATGAGCAGTGATTATTATTCCTTTATTAATAAGAATTATATTCACGATCAAGCCTATTTCCTGTTTGTTTTGTTAATATTTGGCCTGGAATTAACCAAGATAAGGGCCAGACAATGTCAAATGGGAGATTATCTATGAAAAAATTACGAGAAGTACTGCGTCTTAAATTTGAGTGCGAGCTAAAGAATCGGCAAATTAGCCGTTCTTTACAAATATCAGCCAGTACGGTGAGTTACTACAGCCGAGCCGCCATCGCAGCCAAGTTGAGCTGGCCTTTAGATGAGAGCATGAGTGATAGTGAACTGATCACCATCCTAGAGCCCTACTGTACTCAGTTGCAAATACGCCCTAAAGATAAAGCGGGGATTGATGTTAGGGAGCTGCATCAAGAACTTAAACGTAAAGGAGTCACATTAGAATTATTATGGAAAGAATATCAACATCGTTTTGGCAAGCGGGCCTACAGCTATTCAGAGTTTTGTCGCCAATATCGAACCTGGCGTAAACAACAAAAGCCCAGTATGCGGCAATGCCATAAAGCCGGAGAAAAAGCGTTTATTGATTATGCCGGTCCAACGGTTACCCTGACGGAGCCTGAATCAGGGAATACCGTTGAAGCGGTCATATTTGTTGGTGTCTTGGGAGCCAGCAATTATACTTTTGCTAAAGCTTATCGCTCTAGACAGTTACCTGACTGGATTCAAGCTCACCAAGATATGCTCGTGTATTTTGGCGGTGTCCCAGAGCTATTAATCCCTGATAATGAGAAGTCAGGCGTGACACGCGCCTGCTACTATGATCCAGACTTAAACCCGCAATACAGCGCCTTTGCTGCACATTACGGCACGGCCATTTTGCCCACAAGGCCAGGCAAACCGCAGGACAAAGCGAAGGTTGAAGTGGCCGTGCAAATTGTTGAACGGTGGATATTAGCTCGCTTGAGGCACCTTAAGTTTTTTTCTTTAGCGGCACTCAACCAAGCTATCGAAGCGTTACTGGATGAACTCAACCACAAGCCCTTTAAAAAATTACCCGGCACCAGAGCCAGTCAGCATGAAGCCATTGATAAGCCCGCATTAAGTCCATTACCAACACTTCCCTATGAGTACACCGCGATAAAGTCCCTACAGGTTCGGCTTGACTATCACCTGGAGGTTGATAACCATTACTATAGTGTGCCTTACCATCTAATGGGTAAAACGGTAGAGTACCGCCAAACCAGCCAACTAGTAGAAATTTATTACCAGCATGTCCGAGTGGCCAGTCATCAGCGCTCTAGTCAGGTGGGTGGATCCACCACGGTGATAGCACACATGCCTAAAGCTCACCAAAAGCATCAGCAATTCTCCCCACAAACGTTTCTACAATGGGCACAAGAGATAGGTGCTTCGACTTATCAAGTCGCTCATCATTTAATTCAGCAACAACCACATCCTGAGTGTTGTTACCGCAGCTACTTAGGATTTAGAAAACTAGCGAAGACCTATACGTCATTGCGCTTAGAGTCAGCGTGTCACTATGCGATGACGCATCAAACCCTTCGCTATAACAGTCTCAAGTCGATTTTAGTCAGTCAACTGGATTTACAACACCCTCTACCAGAATCAGCCAATGATATTGACCTTCATGACGAACAAGAGAGTCATTGTTATGTCCGGGGGGCTCACTATTATCATCAACAACCCTCTATAGGAGAATAATCCCATGACCCTATCACAAACCAAAGAAAAACTGGCCCAGCTCAAATTGCCTGGCTTTATTGATGTAATGAATGAGCTCTTTACTCATCCCAAAGCACCTACATTAACCATTGATGAAGCGATGGCCCTCATGGTGGATAAAGAATTATTGATTCGACAACAACGGCGACTCAATAGGCTCCATAAAATAGCAAAACTACGTTACCCAAATGCCTGTGTTGAATCTATTGATTATCAACAGGCAAGGAAACTTAACCAGCAAAAATTAAAGCAGCTTGCCTTGGGGGACTGGGTGCAGCAGCAACATAACGTGGTGCTTATGGGGCCTACAGGGGTTGGAAAAACTTATATTGCTTGTGCCCTGGCTGATAAAGTCTGCCGGCTTAACTATTCTGTTCGTTATTTCCGAGTGGCCAGGTTAGTGGAGTTATTAAGAATGGCTCATGCTGATGGCTCTTATCATCGCTTCCTAGCTCAACTGGCCAAAACAAATTTATTAGTCCTTGACGACTGGGGGATTGATAAGCTCAGCAGGCAAACTAGACAAGACTTGCTAGAGATCCTAGAAGATCGCTCAGGGCTCCAGTCGACCTTAATAACCACTCAGTTACCCAGTGAATGCTGGCATCAGTATATCGGGGATTCTACTATTGCCGATGCTATCTGTGATCGGCTATTACATCAAGCATATGTCATTTCTATTGAAGGAGAGTCTATGAGAAAACCGAATAAATCTTGACTCTTGTCGATCGCTTTTGCATAGTACGCTCAGGAAGTGGGCTTTGATCGACATCATAATTTTGAGTGATCGAGAGTTTGATAATACGCATGGGAACATACCGCTACTAAAGATCTATTTGTCAAATACCCAAAGCAAGTTATACAATATCAAAAGTTAACAAAACAGCAACTTATAAAAGCAATAGCATCACATAACAAACAAATAATATTCCATAAGGAATATTTAAAAAAGCCAATATCTCATGCTCCAGATTGGAACTCATATTCTAAATTAAGGCA
>JAJFKL010000047.1 GCA_021773235.1 Gammaproteobacteria bacterium
CCCTAAACGTCCTTAGACGTCCCATGAGCTTGCACAAAATCAACACAGTTAAATTGTGGGGCTATCCTGCAAATACAATTTGAAATTCAGTGGAGGGAGGGATAGTTGGGGAGGAAAGTTCAACCTATATGCAATGAGCGACTTGACCCCTTGATACAATTTAACTTCTTGAGTTTTATCGAATTAATTTTGGGAAGGTCAAAGTATTCAAGACAAAAGGTTTAATTGGAAGCCCTAATTAGAATGCAACTATCTTCAACAGTAGTTTGATTTAAATTTTTGGTCGTTTTTGCAATAATATATTTCCCATCGCCTTCAATTTCTGAAATTGTTCCTCCCCAATTTTTTGAAAGGCCATCATCAGAAAATTTTAACTTCATTGAATGCTGGGGGTTGGGAAAGTTGATTGATACCCAATTTTCACTTTCATTCAAAAACCCTTGAAGAGTTAAAGGGACCGTAAGTTCTAAAAATTCATCTTGAGAGCTACCTATGGTGGCTTTTATATTACAAACGCTTTCCCCAGAATTGGACATTATCCCATCACTTATTAAGGTAGCATTTCGTTTACAGAGATCACTCTCAGCTGTCATATCAAATAACCCGAGCATTTTATTATTTGTGATTTTATGCGAATTTTTGCCCCTAAGTTCTTTATACAATGAGGTCAAACCTTTATCATATTTTAATTCTTCTTCACCCAAATCATAATTAAAGCAGTTTTCTGAATCTTTTTCACCAATACATTCTTTTTTACAAGATTTACTAAGGCTAACGGTTATAGGTTGTGCGAGTAATAACGGGTTTTCAAGAATTGAAGCCGGTATTATCTTCTGAATTTCGTTAAGGCCTTCTCCTGCAATAGAATGGGGTTTCCAATCTGAATAAATCCGACAAAGGCCATCCTTATCTTTATTTATTGCACAACCAAGTTTTTGTTTGGCTTTTGGTAATAAAGTCCAATTTGTATCTTGTGGTTTAAGTTCTCTGTAATTTAACCCATTAAAGATTTTTACACTTTTTGTTAAAGGCACCTTAATAGTTTGTTCAGTAAGATTTTTTATAGACACTCCTGCACCACATTCGCAATTTAGATCGTGTTTTCGTTCAATCAAATATTTAACTGAAGGGAATTTTGTTGTACCTCTCTTTTTCTTACACTCTTCTATAGCCTCTTTACTAGCTCCCCTCCTTTTCAAATTATCGCACTTACTTTCAAAGTACATGCAACCAGACAAATATATAGAGGTTAATAAAATACTAAAAAGAATAAATTTATTTATACTTCCCATCCCCTTATCCCCTCAGATTCGCGCGTTGTTTAAAAAAGACCTAAAAACGACCCAAAAATAATTAATTTCCCGCCTTGCGTAATTCTGATTTAATTTTCAATGCAGTTTCAAATTTTGTATTTTTGCCCCCATAAATCTCAAGTCTCAAAGTATTATTTTCTCCAATAAATTTTGCATCTTTAAGATATGGTTTGAATTTACCTGAATTTTTTAAGAAATCGCTCCGAGATAACTTTCTCAACTGTTCTGAGGGAAGCACCTCCAACCATTTCTCATTGAAAATTTCGGAAATATTTAATTCGGGTTTTAAATTTATAAATTCGGATGTTTGTTTAATCTCTAGTAATGGTTGGGCGTACTCATCATCACCTTTTTTTACTTCTGGTTTAAATTTTATTTGAAAAATACCTAGTGTTATTCCGCCCTTTCTAGTTTGAACACCTCCACCAATAGTGCATGTTGACCACCACGGAACAATTTCATACCATTTATCGCCTTTCACAGGACAAGGAAAAGTAATTTCAGGAATCTTAAAATTTACTTCCACCCTTATATCTGGATCTATTCTATAAATTGCCATCTTATTGAGAGAAAACAATGTCCCTCTCGAAAGCGTAATATTTGTAATCCTAAACTCAGCATTGGTTGGTAAATTTAAAATTCTTGCTAAATTTTCGTTTAAAGCTTCCAGGCTTGTTTTTTCCAACTTCCTTTTTAGATAATCGGTTAATCTTTTCTCCAGATCATTAAAGCTTATAGTGATATTTTCAGTTATATTAACCTTTGGGATTTCTATGTCCTCCCAATTATAAATTGACCTTGATTTCTTTAGCCTCGTCTCTCCGCTTATATCGCCTATCTGGTCGCCTCTGTGGGCCGGCTTTATCTTGGCAGGTTTTCCATATTGCTCTATCGGTATCTCTTCCGGGCAATCTATATCTAGGTCACCAATTAGGCTCCTTTCAAAGGTGCACAACGGATCTTTTTTCCATCTTGCCCCGGGCAATCCCTTTACATGTAAAACCATTGGGTGGAACTTATATTCCGCCGTTATATATGCTGGCACAGATAAACTTTCAAAAACCCCTTTAGTCTTATCTTTTTTGATTAAAACTATATCTTTTTCCTTGGATAAAACTATCGGAGAACGCTTGGTGGCGTTTAGACTCATAACTTTCAAATGGCGTTCTTCACGTTCTTTATTAAGTTTGTCTAAATAGGACTCACCCTTTCCTCCCATTTCCATCATAGTCTTACCAACACCCATTATGCTCTGATCCTGCTCGACATATTGCCCTGGAATTAACTCATCGGCATATAAAGAGGTGCTGTAGTTTGAAATTATTAAAATAAAAATTAATATTTTTTTTTGCATTTTCTGTAAATGTTTGGTGGCTTTGAAAGAATACTTATAAACATCCAAATACCGCTAAATTTAGCATTCTTTTAATGACTTATCAAACTCAGGAATCCGGCACAAATTATAGGGTGCGGGTCACTAGCCAAAATCCTAATATACAACATGGAACAGCTTTTTTTTGGGGGGGCAAATTTACCTTGTCTTAAGCCATATAATTGATCCTCGTTAAAATAGAGTGAAGGGGGCAAGTCGCTCATTGCATCCAGGTTGACTCGATTGGATGGACAAGGCGCTTCAACTTGCGATCTTCCTGTAAAGCTTTTTTGACATTGCAATGGTGTACAGAAACCGTTCGGTAAGATTTGAATCCAAAATAGCCCGCGATTTCACGTTGTCCCAATCCAAATTGAAGGAAAACGGCCTAGAGAATTCCTGCTCAGGAAATCCAGTCGACGACGGCTTCTTCAAGGCCATTGAACCAGACCTGCAGTTCGAGCGGAATGAGGCTGTTGAAGTAAGTGAGGTATCCCAGACTGAGAGCGAGTCCGAGGAAGATCAGCAGAAACCCGCTGAATAA
>JAJFKL010000048.1 GCA_021773235.1 Gammaproteobacteria bacterium
TAAATTTTCAACTCTCAAGGAGACCCCATCCATCATAAAACCTGAACCAAGGGCATTATATCGCCCATTTAAGACCTGTGTTATTGATATATCATTGATATATAATGTTTTATTATGATATGAGACCTTATCTCCAGGTAACCCTACTATGCGCTTGATGAATGGGATGCTGGGGTCTTCAGGGTAACGAAATACAACTATATCACCTCGTACGGGGGTATTGTTGTCTACAATTTTATTATGGATTACAGGTAAACGAATACCATAGTCAAATTTATTGACCAATATAAAGTCACCAATTAATAAGGTCGGCATCATAGAGCCTGATGGAATTTTAAAGGGTTCAAAAATAAAAGATCGTAGAATCAAGACGATTAAGAAAATAGGGAAAAATGATTTTGCATATTCGACTAATAACGGTAATTGCAATTGTTCTGTATTGTCAGCATCTTTGTCGACCGAAGCTTTCCTCTCTCTACGCGGGACGAACACTAGGCTGTCGATCAGCCAGATAATTCCACTGCTAAAGGTCAAAAACACCAGTAAGGCTGAAAAATCAAAGTTCATTTATCTTTTCCTACATGAAGAATTGCCATAAAGGCTGATTGTGGTATCTCTACTGAACCGAATTGCTTCATACGTTTTTTACCTGCTTTTTGTTTTTCTAGCAATTTACGTTTACGAGAAATATCTCCACCATAGCATTTTGCGGTTACATTTTTTCTCATTGCTTTAACTGTTTGTCTTGCCAATATTTTTGAACCAATTGCGGCTTGTATGGCCACTTCATACATTTGGCGAGGTATAAATTCCTTCATTTTCTCAGTCAGCTCACGACCCCTACTAATTGATTGGTCCTGATGTACGATGCAAGAAAGGGCATCTACATGTTCATTATTTATCAGAATATCAAGTTTGACCAATTTTGCTGCTTCAAAACGATTAAAACTATAGTCAAACGAGGCAAAACCGCGGCTAACAGATTTAAGACGATCAAAGAAATCAACAACGACCTCGCTCATTGGTAACTCAAATGACAAAGATATCTGTTTTCCTAAGTATTGTAACTTTTTTTGCACGCCACGTTTTTCAATACATAAGGTGAGAACATTACCTAAATACTCTTGAGGGACAAGAATATCTGCAGTAATAATAGGTTCACGAATTTCGAGGATTTTATTAGGAGGTGGAAGTTTGGCTGGATTATCTATGCTGAGAATTTCATTGCTTGATGTAAGTACTTCATAGATTACTGTAGGGGCAGATATTATTAAGCCAAGGTCATATTCTCTTTCCAGCCGTTCTTGAACAATCTCCATGTGCAACATACCAAGAAAACCGCAACGAAATCCAAAGCCTAGGGCTTGTGATGACTCGGGTTCGTAATGAAGTGCTGCATCATTCAGCCTAAGCTTTCCGAGAGCCTCTCTAAAAGATTCATAATCAGATGAATCAATTGGAAACAGCCCCGAAAATACGCGTGGTTTAATTGTTTGAAATCCAGGCAAAGCTTCTATTGATGGAGATTCAGTAAGCGTTAAAGTGTCTCCTACCGGTGCACCATCTATTTCCTTGATCCCTGCAACTACATAGCCAACTTCACCAGTATAAAGGACCTTTTTAGGATTACGTTTAGGTGTAAATGTCCCTACTTGATCAACCAGAAAGTCTCTTCCTGTAGACATTATTCTGATTTTTTTACCAACATCCAACTGCCCATCAATTATGCGTACTAATGAGACGACGCCAAGATAGTTATCAAACCATGAATCAATGATTAATGCCTTCAGAGGACCTTCGGTAATTCCTGTTGGCGGTGGAATTTTAAGCACCAATTCTTCTAATAAGTCTTTAACACCTTCGCCTGATTTCGCACTAACGCGCAAGGCTTCTTGTGCGTCGATGCCAATGATCTCTTCTATTTCATTTATGACACGCTCAGGTTCTGCCGATGGCAGATCAATTTTGTTTAATACGGGCAAAACCTCAACGTCATTATCAATAGCGGTCAAGCAATTAGCCACGCTTTGAGCTTCAACACCCTGTGCGGCATCAACAACGAGAAGAGCCCCTTCACATGCCGCTAATGAGCGTGATACCTCATAACTAAAGTCCACATGTCCCGGTGTATCAATAATATTAAATTGATATTGCTCACCACTATTGGCTTCATAATATAATGTGACGCTTTGTGCTTTTATTGTAATACCACGTTCTCGTTCAATATCCATCGAGTCCAGTACTTGTGCAGACATCTCACGTTCCGTTAAAGCACCGCACATTTGTATAAATCTATCTGCCAGAGTCGATTTGCCATGATCAATATGGGCAATAATTGAGAAATTTCGTATGTGCTGCATTAATTATGTCACTTATGTCTGTTGTCTAACTGTTTGTTTGCAAAACGCGCGATTCTATACGATCTTATTCAGACCATAAATCAATTATGGGAATAAATATGAGATTTAAAGACTAATCTGCATCTTTAAAGTGATTTAAAAGCTTCTGTTCTTCAAGGTGATATTGACAGATCTCCTTGTCTTTCTCAGCAAGTAAAGGGATACGAGCAGCAAATTGTTCCGTTAATTCTGGGTCATGCTCTATATCAATTATTTCTACTTTGAAGTTGTATTGATTTTGCCACGGTTTTAAAGCATCCCGCATTTCATGACACAGGCAGCAATCTTTCCTTGAATAGATAATCAGCGTCCGTTTAGCATTATTCATCAAGCTTAAGAGCAAGGAAAATTGGACCGCCTCGACGCTGTATAAGTACCGGAATTGAGCGACCCTTTGGTAATTCTTTAACAATGTCGTAAAAGTGAGATGAATCCTTTATTTTAATATTATTCAAAAGAAGAATGATGTCTCCTTGGCGTATACCTGCTTTTTGTGCCGGTCCTGTACTTATCTTTTCTACCAAGACGCCATTATCTTCGAGGTCGAGCTCTTTTACCTGCTCATCAGTTAAATCTTTAGCGATGACATTTAAGGCATTTTCATCAGGTTTTGATGAGCTAGTTGACGTTTTGGCAATGACTTCATCATCAGTGGGTAACTCTGATATTTTAACTTGGATAGTTTTATGTTTTGACCGTCGTATAATATCAACAGAAACTGTCGTGTCGACCAATGTTGAGCCAACTAATGGAGGCAAATCTGAAGAAAAACTGACCTTCCCGCCATTAAATTTGACGACAATATCTCCTACTTCTATTCCGGCTTTTTCTGCTGGGCCATCTGGCAATACCTTTGCTATCAATGCACCATGAGGATGCTCCATGTCAAATGACTCGGCTAATTCGCGTGTTACATCTTGTATCAGCACGCCGAGCCAGCCCCTACTTACGCGGCCCTTATTTTTTAATTGTTTATAGACATTTTCAACTACATTAACCGGGACAGCAAAGGACAAGCCCATGAAACCGCCTGTTCGGCTATAAATCTGCGAATTAACACCTATAACTTCTCCATTTAGATTAAATAGTGGACCACCTGAGTTTCCTGGGTTAATGGCAACATCGGTTTGAATAAATGGCACATAATTTTCATTTGGCAGGCTGCGACCAATTGCACTAATAATGCCTGCGGTTACTGATGCGTCAAAACCAAACGGAGAGCCAATTGCTAAGACCCATTCTCCCACATTGAGGTTTGATGAATCCCCAAGTTTCAATATGGGCAAGCTCGTCGCTTCAATTTTTAAAACCGCGATATCACTTCTTTCATCACTACCAATTAATTCGGCAACAAATTCACGTCGATCATTTAAGCGGACGATAATTTCTTCGGCATCTTTTACTACATGGTGATTTGTTATCACGTATCCATCTTGAGAAATAATAAATCCTGAGCCTAAAGATGAGCGTTCTTGTGATGGGCCTTGACCTTCAGGTATTTCACCAAAGTATTTTTTAAAAAAATCATGAAAAGGACTGTCTTCGGGGATCTCTGGTAAATTATACCCAGGAGGCAAGCCGCCAGCCGCAGCACTGGTGCTTTTTGCGCTGGTACTGATATTTACGACTGCCGCAGAGTTTTCGGTAACCAAACCAGTAAAATCAGGCAATGCGCGTGCATAAGCTAAATTGGCATGCAATAGAAAGAATAAACTTAGAAATGGTATAAATAATTTTTGCTGCATTATAAATATTCCGTGATAGGTCGTTAACTGATTACTGCCTGTCATTAGTCATGACTGATACTAAGACTGAGACATACTAATGGTTGATAATAATTGGAAATACTTAATGATAGGACTTTACTGAATCTGCCATTAATTTAACAGTGCTTTTAGGTACTTCGCCTACGGCCGTAATCTGATAGCCACCAGCAAAAACTGCGTAAGTATTAACCCCCCCAAAATTTGATGCGCCAACTACAATGCCGGGTTGTTGATTTAATTTTTCAACATAAATAGAAACCATAGCTAAACCATCACTATAAACTAGGTGTTCTACAGGCATACGACTCGTCAACATAGGTTCTTTAGATTGTTCGCTCATAGAAAACCCTGCTGGCATCCAGGTAACCTTCCATTGTTTGTCATTATCATTTATGTCTAAAGGTTCATTAGGTGAATTTTTATACCAAGTAAAACCTTCGGCGGCAGTTGATGGCTCTAAGAGAGCATCATCAATGTCATCTAGTACATGCAATTGAGCAAACATAATTTGTTCCAGTGTAACACCTAACTGATTCTTGAGTTCTGACTTGAGTAGCAACTTGGATTCTTTGTCAATCCAAAGTTGGTAGCCATAACGATACTTATCTATTGGCCTAATATTGATAATCCATGCGTTCAAACCAGCAATGCGATCTTCACCAGCAATTTCGAAAATATAAAAATCAGATATTGATTTGATTGGTTGAGGCAAGTACGTTGAGATCAGTTTTCCGAGACGACTTTTCTCAACAACAACAGCTTTATTCTCAGGAAAATAACACCTGACTTGGTCTTTATCACGTATGACTTCTCTTGCATGCCCTGTCAGTGAGATTAAACGTTCGTATGATTCTCCATCACCCGATTTATGGATAATTCTCATGGTGTCGATTTGTTTGCCCAGAGTGTAGACAAAAACGCCATCATAATTTAATGATCGGCTTGCTGCTGACATTTCATCAATCAAAACCTGTGGCTCTGGTAGATTGTCAGCTGAATAAACAGTATGCACACTCCCGACAAGAAGCGCTGCCAAGAGATATAATGATTGATACTTCAACTAATACTATTCCTGTGATTCTATTGTGACTAACCTTACATAAGGCAAAATCCCATTCATGCTACCATTACTTCGATACTCATTATGATTCATTAAATAATTGTTAAGTCGTTGGTTAGCAACGCCTTCTGGAGTATCTGATTTTCTAACAGATACAGGCAACACCTGAGTGTTTGGGAAACTAAAAGTTTGAGATTGAGGTGCTGTATTATTTGCTGCGACAGTCGGCGCAGATGAAACCGAATTAACATCGTTGCTATTTTGGACGCTAAATACAGCAGCCATCGCAACTGATGCTGCTATAGCAAAGCCTGCGAGTGGTTTTAAGTTAAATTGTTTAGTTTTTTGAGGTGCAAGAACTGTAGGTTCACTGCGAAGTGTATTACTAACGGAGGTCGAAATTTGGCTTGAGATCTTTTCTGGTAGTTGATCGCGCAGACAATCTCCAATTAGATGATAGCGTGACCATGTCTCTTTCATCTCTTGGTTATGAATTAGCTCATCAAAGACCTTATCGCTATTACCTTCGTACTCATCATCGATTAATGCTGATAGTTCTTCGTTGTTATATTCGCTCATATGCTTAGCCTATATTTCAATTTTGCAGTAATGGACTCATTTTTTCATCAATTGCTTCACGGGCGCGAAATATTCTAGAGCGAACGGTACCAATAGGACACTCCATAACACTCGCGATTTCTTCATAACTCAAGCCTTCTAATTCTCTTAGCATGATTGCTGTTTTTAAATCTTCGGGCAAATCTTCTATAGCCTTCAAAACAGTTGCCTGTAATTCATCTTTAAGCAATAAATTTTCAGGTGTTGCCTGTTCTTTTAGAGCACTACTACCCTCAATTTGTTCAATCTCTGATACATCATAATCGCTTGATCTTGGCCGACGTGACTGTACAGCAAGGTGATTCTTTGCTGTATTAACCGCAATTCGATATAACCAAGTATAAAATGCACTATCACCACGAAAATTAGGTAAAGCACGATAAGCTTTTATAAATGCTTCTTGTGTGACATCCAAAGCATCACTATGGTTCCTGACAAATCGCAAAACTAGGTTAACTATCCGCTGCTGATATTTAAGCACAAGCAGATCGTAGGCCGCCTTTTCGCCATTTTTAACTCGTTCTATGAGCTCTTTGTCGGTAACTTTATTGGCCATCTGGCCTATCCTCTTGTGCTATTATTTTGCATATCGCAATGTAAATTGAGCTGATTGATTATGTGCACTTGCTTTGCAAATTATATTAGTATTCAACAATCAAAGGCTTAGATAAAAAAATGGCAATACTACCTTAAGTAAGATGCATGACCAACAACAACATGACGTATTAATAATTGGCAGCGGTGCTGCAGGGCTCAGTCTCGCATTAAAATTGGCCGATGATGCCAGTGTTGCAGTTTTATCAAAAGAAGCACTAAACGAAGGAGCTACGCTATATGCACAAGGCGGTGTTTCTGCCGTTCTTGATGAACAGGACTCAATTGAATCTCATGTTCAAGACACATTAAGTACAGGGGCAGGACTGTGTGATCCAGATATAGTCCACTTTGTCGTCGAACGTGCTTATAAAAGCATCGATTGGTTGGTAGAACTAGGCGTCGATTTTACCCGCGTGGATACTAATTCAGATAGTAATTCTCCTTTTCACTTGCATCAAGAAGGTGGACATAGTCATAGACGAATCATTCATGCCGCAGATGCCACCGGAAAAGCCATTGAAACAACACTTGAGTCGCGTGTTCGACAGCATCCTAACATCCACTTATACGAGCACCATATTGCGGTTGATTTAATCACTACAAATAAATTATCAAATTCTGGAAGTCGTTGTATTGGTGCATATGTGCTTGATATTGAAGAGAATAACGTCATGGTGTTTAGTGCTAAGAACGTTGTTCTAGCAAGCGGTGGAGCAGGAAAGGCCTATCTTTATACAAGCAACCCTGATGGCTGCACTGGTGATGGTATTGCAATGGCATGGCGTGCGGGTTGCCGAATCGCAAATATGGAATTCATCCAGTTTCACCCAACTTGTCTTTATCATCCAATGGCAAAATCATTCCTTATCTCTGAAGCATTACGCGGAGAAGGTGCAAAATTAGTACTGAAAAGTGGTGAAGCTTTCATGCATCGTTATGATAAACGTGAAGAATTAGCTCCGAGAGATGTCGTTGCACGTGCAATTGATTCTGAAATGAAGCGTTTGGGTCATGACTGTGTATATCTTGATATCACACATAAGAGCTCCGAATTTATTGAAGAACATTTTCCAACGATCAATAAGCGCTGTCTTGACCTCGGCATAGATATGTCACGAGATCCTATCCCGGTTGTGCCTGCCGCCCACTATACTTGTGGAGGCGTTATGATTAATCAGGAAGGACAAACCGATATAGCAGGTCTATACGCTATAGGAGAAACTAGTTGTTCTGGTCTGCATGGGGCAAACCGCATGGCCAGTAACTCTCTTTTGGAGTGCGTAGTATTTGCCCATGCCGCTTCTGAAGCTATACGGCAATCATTGACCGCCATTGATATACCTGGAAACTTGCCTGAATGGGACGAAAGCCGGGTAACCGATTCTGATGAAGAAGTAGTAGTTAGCCATAACTGGGATGAAATACGCCGATTCATGTGGGATTACGTCGGTATTGTTAGAACCACGAAACGACTGCAGCGTGCACGGCATAGAATTGAGTTGTTAAAGTCGGAAATAACTGATTATTATGGGAATTTTAGAATAAGCAAAGATTTAGTCGAGTTACGTAATTTAGCCGTCGTTGCCGAGCTAATCATTGAATCGGCTCTTAAAAGAAGAGAAAGTAGAGGACTCCATTTTACGACTGATTATCCAATCGCAGAAATTACCGATAAAGGCGAAAACACAGTCATAAAGGCAAAAACAGCTGAAAATGGTCACATTGCAGCCTAAATGTAATCTATACTATTCAGTTACTTACGCTAAATATTAGTAAAGTAGTAAATAAATCTAATTACATATTGTTATACATAGTAATTGCAAGTCATTAATGCTATTGGCATTTCTTTTGCATTCATCACCACATGAAAACTATTTATATAATAATATGACGACTTCAACAGAACATATGGCCGATATTACAGACATTAGCGAGTCACCCGGGATTCAAAATTCGAATCTCATGATCTCATACCCGGAGAACATGACGGATGTGACGAGTATGTCTATCCATGTAATGGGCGTTTTACAAAGCACGCTTGAGCTAGAGAAGTTAATCGAACTTTTTGATGAAGAGTTAGCCGCAATTGTTCCTCATGATCATTTTTCTTATGTGAATGTAAATGAAAATATCAAATTTGATATCGGCAAAGCTGCACTACATAGTTCGAATTATCGTTTGGTTCTATTTGGGAAAAGCCTTGGTCAAGTAACCATTTCTAGAAACACCAAGTTTGTTGAAGTCGAAATCCAGAAGATTGAAAGTTTAATCTCGGCACTGATTTATCCATTAAGAAACGCGTTGCTTTACAAACAAGCTGTGGAAAAAGCCTATATTGATCCTTTGACTGGTGTAAACAATCGCGCGGCATTTGATAAATCCATCGAACAAGAAATGGAATTCTCAGCACGTCATAAACATGATTTAACTTTGATGATGTTAGATTTGGATAAATTCAAAGATATTAATGATAACTACGGACATACTGTTGGTGATGCCATCTTAAGGAGTTTTGCTGACAGCATAATGAAATGTTTGCGCGGAAGTGACATTCTTTTTCGTTACGGTGGCGAAGAGTTTTCTGTGCTGCTCAGGAATACAGGCACGGAAGGTGCCTCGTTACTTGCCGAACGTATGAGAAAAAGTGTTGAAGAGATGGAATTTGAATACAATAAGATTAAAGTCAAAACCACAGTCTCTATCGGATTAGCTCAGATGCAAGAAGGCGACAGTATTATTGGAATGATTGAACGTGCCGATGAGTTGCTTTATAAAGCAAAGGAGTGTGGGCGGAATCAAGTTGCTGCAGATTTATGAATGAACCTTATTAACTTTCAAATGGTATATTAAAAATATACCTATTGAAGCTTACGCCAAACCAACATGCTTATTTTTTTAATAAACCTTTCAGTTTAGAAGCTGTATTTCCAAAATTCATTATTGACTTATCTTTCTTTTGCGCAACTTTCTTTTCAGTATTTGCTTCTTCAGGATCTTTTTTCAAATGCTGTTGAATTCTAGTTCTTGCTGTATCAGAGATTGTGCCACCAGTCATTTCTTTAAACTTGTTAGTTTTGCCTAATATAAATTTCGCCGTCTCATCTAATAGTTCATTCGTTATTTTTTCGGGAGAATGTCGAATATTTTGTGTCCAAATCTCATTAAAGTTAGTTATCTTTAACTCGATAAGTCCTTTATTAAAGTTTGCCAAATAGTCAAATCTTGCTGTGACTTTAGGTTCTACAGTAAAAATTAATCTACTATCACTTTCCATTTGTTCTGAATAATCAATGCGATTGTTTTTTAATAAAGATCTAAATTTTTCTGCAGCATTTAAACTCGTCAAGTTTACTCTTACTTTCCTTTTACCAACTTGATCAATATGAAAATAAACAGATTCCTTTTCACAGTTAATTCTATGCTTTACGATGTAATTGGTTTTTTGTAGCTCTTTAAAAACAACTTCCTTGGTTAAATCAAAATCATTCTTTTCGTCTGGCAGGAGGATATTGAGATTTTCTGCCAATTCAGAATAATATTCTCTTATAATGCTCATCTTCGACAACAATATATCTCTATCTTTTTTAGATACTTGACTCGCTTCTTCTTCTTGGTTGCTTTTTGTAACAACTTCTTTCTTTAAGTCATCTAGTAAGGACATTTTTTTATTTCACTTTGTTGATGGTTGATATCATTAAAATGATGTAGCTGGTCTAAGATTGATCCAAGTAATTAGCTGATGAACCAATCGAATATTAACTTATAAAATAATTTTAGCTTTTTGTCGAGCTAATTTCATTTTCTGAAATACTCCGTTATTTAGGGTTACAAGCTTTATCTTTTTGTTAATAATGCTCCAGCCCTGTAATCAGAACTAATATATCAAACTAAAATGATTCTTAAATACAATGGGAAAACGGACAATAAATTAAGTCTCCTGTTGAATATTGCCAATCTAACAATGATTTGATGGTTATTGACTCAAATAAGGAGACTGATTATGTCGAAATTCCTGCAATTAAATCTAAATATTGCTGCTCGCTTAAAGTTTTTACATCAAGTTGCAAAGCTTTCTCATATTTACTGCCTGGTGATTCACCATAAACGACATAGTTTGTTTTTTTAGAAACACTTCGACTCACTTTTGCCCCTAATGCCATTAATTTTTGTTTAGCTTCATCACGCCCCATGCTGGATAGTGTTCCAGTAATAACAAAAGACATTCCATCTAAAGTTGCCAACTGATTCGATTCAACTATATCCAAATGGATATGTTTCTTTAGTTCATGAATAATTTCTTTATTGTGCTTTTGTTGAAAAAAGCTATATATATTGAACGCAACGACTGGGCCTATATCAGATATAGATTCTAGTTCGCCAGTAGTAGCTTGTTCTATGAGATCTAGAGATTTATATCTAATTGCGAGAGCACGTGCCGTTGCTTCGCCGACCTCGCGTATACCCATTGCATATATAAAGCGTTCCAAAGATATTTTCTTGCTCTTATCAAGAGCGGTCACTATATTTTCAGCTGACTTTGTCCCCATTCTCTCAAGAGTAGCTAATTGTTCTTGTGATAAGGAATAAAGATCCGCAATATTGCTAATTAACCCTGACTCGGTTAATTGAATAATCAGTTTGTCCCCTAGCCCGTCAATATTCATTGCCTTGCGTGATGCAAAATGAATAATAGCTTGGATTTTTTGAGCAGAACATGAAAGCCCGCCTATGCAGCGATACACAGCCTCTCCTTCTTGTCTGACAACATCAGAACCACAAGCAGGGCACACTGTTGGCATAACAAACTCAGCAACATTCGCACGCCTCTCTTTTATAACAGAGACTATTTCCGGAATAACATCACCTGCACGACGAACATAAACCCAATCACCAATCTTGATATCTTTACGTTTTATTTCGTCAATATTATGCAATGTCGCATTCGTTACCGTGACACCAGCAACACTGACCGGTGATAATCGTGCAACTGGGGTTAATGCGCCTGTACGGCCAACTTGAATTTCAATATCCAGTAATTGTGTTATCTCTTCTAAAGGAGGGAATTTATAAGCTATCGCCCAACGAGGCGCTCGTGAAACGAAACCTAGTTCGCGCTGTTGTGATAACTCATTTACTTTAAACACGACACCATCAATATCATGCTCTAATTCTGAACGTGCAGCACCAATTTCGGTGTGGTAACTCAGACATTCATCGATACCTTTCAGACGCTTTGTGTCAGATGAAACAGGCAACCCCCATTCCTTTAATTGCCGCAGAATATTCGTATGGCTAGTTAGATCTTTATTACCATTATAGTCGCCAATACCGTAAGCGAAGAATGCTAATGGTCGTTGTGCTGTCACTCTTGAATCTAGTTGGCGTAGTGAGCCTGCAGCTGCATTTCGTGGGTTAGCAAAAACCTTTTCGCCTTTCTCACGCTGTCTATCGTTTAATGCTGCAAATCCTTTATGCGTCATGACCACCTCACCTCTTACTTCCAACAATTGTGGGATGTTTTCTCCGATAAGAGATAGCGGCACTTGCGGGATGGTACGTACATTGTGTGTGACATCCTCACCTATAGAACCGTCACCACGCGTAGCGGCAGTAATTAACAAACCATTTTCATACAGAATATTGACAGCAAGACCATCAAATTTAGTCTCTCCGGAAAACTCTAATGAATTCACGGATAATTTTTCTTTTATTCTTTTATTGAAAGCCCTCATTTCATCTTCATTGAATGCGTTTCCTAACGACAGCATTGGCATAAGATGTTTAACTTCTTTCAATTCCGAAACAGGTGAAACCCCGACTCTTTGAGTAGGAGAATCTGTTGTAATTAAATCAATAAAATCAGTCTCTATATCAATTAACTCTCGCATCAACACGTCATATTCGTTATCTGTTATCGACGGGTCATCCAATACATAATATTGATAATTATGATTATTGATTAATTGACGCAAGGCCTCTGCCCTATGTCTAGCTTGTTCTAATTGCATGATGGGTTTTAGTTATCTGAAAAAGATGCGGCTTTGTCGCGCAGTGTATTTATAGATGCAGCATTTAACATTTCGTTATCAGATGTGCGTATATCGCCACCTAATAACTCTGCCATTCGTTGCGTGGTATTTAAATATAATTCAAATACTACGCTAGCATCAATTGAAGCTGGCGAGTACATGAACGCCACTACACCTTTTGTCTTTAAATCAGCCATTCGCCCAAGATCAAACGACCCAGGCTCATGCATATTTGCAAGGCTGAATAATGGTTGCCCAGAATGCAGCTTGCCCGGACCAAAGTGATGAAAAATATTCATATGTCCGTAGACCATTCCGATTTCATCGGCAACTTTACTTATGGATAGACCATTGAATAATGTATGTGCGGGACTGGTAATATACAGCACCAGTAGGTCGTCACTCTCTTGATTCGCTTTTGGTGTGTCTGCTTCCTGCGTAGGTTCTTCAGAAGTTTTTTCATCTTCTTGTTCATGAATGTCTTCTTCTATCGCAGCAAACACATCATAGTCGTTGTTTTCAGAAACTTCTGCCTCATAATCATTTACGCTCATTTCAAGCGGCAGTGGCGGTTCATTGTCTGCGTCGCCATGGTTATTTACAGGCTCTGGAGTAATTGATGGTTCGGCCAAGTCTTTTTCAACTACACCCTGATCTCGTGACTGAGTTAATAGGCTGCCGAGATCAGCCATAGCGGCAGAATAATCTTCCACTTCATTGCTCAATGATGTTAATGGGATATCTGGAATTTCGTCGACGGCATCAAGAATATCCGTTTTCTTTTTTGGATTTGCCTTATAAAATATTTCCCACAGGTAAATGCCTAGAACTATAAAGCATCCAACTATTAATAATGTTAGGCGCAACTTATCCATAGGCGCTTAAGGCTCACGGTGTTTATCGATTGAGTTAGAATACCAGTAGTAACACAGACACTCAAAGCTAAAAACAAATCTTTGAAATAGACTAGGCTGTTGCTGCCATCTCAACTGCTTCATCCATATCCACTGATACGAGACGTGACACACCGGCTTCATGCATTGTGACCCCAAGAAGTTGATTTGCTATTTCCATTGTTATTTTGTTATGTGTTATGAATATAAACTGAACTTCATCGGACATCGATTTGACCAATTCACTGAACCGACCTACGTTAGTATCATCAAGCGGAGCATCAACTTCGTCTAAAATACAAAAAGGTGCCGGGTTAAGTTTAAATATTCCAAAGACCAGAGCAACAGCCGTAAGCGCTTTTTCCCCACCTGACAACAAGTGAATGTTGCTGTTCTTCTTTCCTGGAGGTCGCGCCATTATTGCAACACCGGTTTGTAATAAGTCATCACCAGTTAACTCTAGGTATGCATGTCCACCACCAAATAATTTTGGAAACATCTCTTTAACATTCGTATTTAGCGCATCGAATGTTTCTTTAAATCGAGTTCTTGTTTCTTTGTCGATTTTGCTAATAGCATTCTCGAGTGTCGTTAATGCATCAATTAAATCTTTATGTTGGCTATCAAGATATGTCTTGCGCTCGGAATTCTGTGTGAACTCATCAATGGCCGCAAGATTGATAGGGCCCAATCGTTGAATCTTACGATCCAGAGACTCTAATTGATTACTCCAATCTTCCTGATTAGCGCCCTCTTCCAATGCTTCCAATATTTCTTTTACGTTTTGCTCTTCGACAGAAAGTTGTTCTTCAACGGTTTCAAGCCGTACTTGACAGCTGTTGACACCTAAACGTGCTTTTTCAAGATCTGTTCGAAGCGCCTCCAAACCTTGTTCGTATTTATGTCTATTTTGCTCTGACTCTCTCATGTTCGCTTCGATAGTCTGCACATTAGTTCTAGCATCGCTCAGGTTTTTTTCAGCATGAACCTTATCTTTTAGGCAAACTTCAATTTTTTCTTGTATCTCATCAATGGGGGATTTATTTTCTGATAAGTTTTTCTCTAATTCAGTAATTCTCGCTGTCAGTTGCGAGACTTGAATATCATTTCGCTTAATTGCCTGCTCATATGATGCGCGGCGAGAGCTGTATGATTCGAGCTGTAATGCAATACCATGACTCTCATTATGAGTTTCTTGCCACCGACCCCTTGCAGTGTTCAAAGATTCACGATGCTGTTCTTTTACATTAGATAATTCAGTTCGCTGTTCTTGTAGTTGCACCTTGTCTTTATCTAACTGCTCAAGGCGTTGTTTTATAGAATCGATTTCTGCTTTATCTGTCTTGTTTTGCTCTTGATTTAAATCGCGTTCTTCAACAAATTGTTGATATCGAATGGTTTGTTGTTCTGATTCCGTTTGAGAAGATGCTAGCTTAGCTCGCACATTGGAGATCTCTTGCTGTTGATTGCTTAATGTCGCTTGCTGTTTATCCAGTGTCAACTCAGCCTCTTCAAGGACTGTTTCATTCGTGTGTAACTCAACTTCTATCGCTTTAATTTCTGCTTCACTATTTTGGAGGTTTTGCTTGAGTTCAGTAATTTCTGCCTCACGATTTAGAACACCATCACTGACATCACTGGCATTATTAACAACAACCCACTCATGGCTCATCCAAACGCCCTTCTCCGTCACAACGCTTTGCCCAACAGACAAACTGGACAACATGCGGCTAGCTTCTTCAGATGAGTTTGCTAGAAAAACATTTTCAAGGATAGATGGAATTCGTATATCAGTTGTAATTTGGTCTATTAAACGAGGGAATTGAGTTGAACCAGTTGAGGCATTACTACTAATTGAACTGATAAGTCCGATTTTGCCCGGCACCAGTTCTAATTTTTCTAAATAAGCGCCAATATCATCTACACAGATATCATGCAGGTGACTGCCGATAACCGTTTCCAATGCATGAGCCCATTTTGGCTCAACTTTTATAGTTTGTGAAAGACGTTGTTGTTGATCCAGTTCATGTTCATGTAACCAGATACTTAGTTCTTGGTTATCATCAACAACAGACTGTTGTAATGTTTCCAAAGAAGCCAAACGACCCTTCAAATGCTGATATTTCTGACGTGCAGCATCAAGGTTCGTTGATAATGCTCTCACTTTCTCTCGATATTCTTTAACTATATTCTGTTTATCAGAATGTAACTTTAACAGCGCAGCTTGCTTATCTTCTTCTTCGTTTAATGTGTTGATTAAGCTCTGAATACTATTGCTTAGTTCAGACTCTTCAAACTTTGAAATTTCTTGATCTAGCATAATCCTACGTTCAGCAAGTTCACCAAGACCAAACTCAAGATGTTCTAAACGTGTTTTATCGACTTGCTCTTGTCGAGCAAACTCAGAAAATGATTCATTAAATGTATCCCATTCAGCTTGCCATCCTTGCATTGCTTCTTCTGCATTATTAAGGATTTCGTATGCCTTATTACTATCGTCTCTTGAGCCGCTAAGTTTCGGTTCGAGATTGGCTAATTCAGCATGTAGTTTCTCATGCTCTGCCTTATCTTGTTCATGCTGACTGATTGTATTGGCATGAGCTTTTCTCGCCGTTTCCAGTTCTGCTTCGATAGATGTGATTTTTTCCCGAGTATGCTGAAGTTTTTGTTCATACTGAGAGATGTCACTACCCACTTTATAATATTCAGACTGCATATTATTAAAGTGCTGATTGGCTTCACTCAAGCTTTCACGCTGTTTTTCTATTTCTGCTTCAGTTTCACGTACTTTTGCAATAGAAGCCTCTACTGCATTTTCTCTTTTGGCAGATTCTTCTTTTAGCGACTCCATTTCCTTATTCAAATCGCGCCAATTTAATGCGAGTAACTCAGCACTTAATTTGCGTTGATCTTGCTTCAGGTTTTTATAACGTTCAGCTGCTTTAGCTTGTCGCTGCAGATGATTTAGCTGTTTCTCTAATTCTTCACGAATATCGGTGAGTCGTTCAATATTTTCTTTGGTATGTCTGATTCTATTTTCAGTTTCTCGACGGCGTTCACGATATTTTGATATGCCGGCAGCTTCCTCAATAAATACTCTTAATTCTTCGGGTTTTGCTTCAATCAACCTTGAAATCATGCCCTGTTCAATAATGGCATAACTACGTGGACCTAGCCCTGTTCCAAGAAAAATTGCCGTGATGTCTCTTCGACGGCAACGCGTTCCATTTAAATAGTAGGTAGAAACCGCATCGCGATTAATCTGACGTTTGATTGAAATCTCATTATAACTGGCATACTGCCCGCCCAATTTATTCTCAGTATTATCAAAAATCAGCTCAACAGAGGCCTGACTAACGGGCTGTCTAGCGCTTGAACCGCTAAATATGACGTCTGTCAGTGATTCGCCACGAAGATGTTTTGCAGAGCTTTCCCCCATCACCCAAGTGACAGCGTCAATGATGTTTGATTTACCACAACCGTTTGGTCCAACCACACCAACAAGACTGCCGGGAATGATAAGATTGGTTGGATCTACAAAGGATTTAAAGCCTGAAAGTTTTATATTGCACAAACGCATGGGGCGATACAATACTAGAGATTCAAGTCGCTGTCCAAGCGAAAATTAATACTATTATTTACATTAAGAATCTATTATAACTTCATGTTATTATTATTATTATTTTCTATTTAAAGAATAAGCAATAAGTCATGTAACAACATTATAAATGAACTATGATATCGTTCGTTTTGTTGTAACTAAAGAGAGTTTTTACCGAATGTCTAGCCAAGCTACTGATACACTTGAAACATTTCCAAATCCGAAGACTGAACGTGATTTTACTATCAGGATCGATGTACCTGAATTCACATGCTTATGCCCAAAAACCGGTCAACCTGATTTTGCAACGCTCGAAATAGAGTATATCCCAGACGAATTATGCGTCGAACTCAAGGCATTAAAGCTTTATGCCTGGTCATATCGTGACCAAGGTGCTTTTCATGAGGCTGTCACTAATAAAATACTGGATGATTTAGTTGCCGCGACATCTCCTCGGTATATGAGACTGACAGCAATTTTCAATGTTCGTGGCGGTATATATACCACTGTTGTTGTCGACCATCTCAAGGATGGCTGGACGCCAAAAACGCCAGTTTCGCTGCCTTAAACAAAGTATATTGAAATGAAACAATTTCGATTGGGCATTAATTTCCTGCTCTCTGGGTTTAAATTGATCCTGAAACCAGGCGTTCGTGTCTATGTTCTTATTCCATTACTGATAAATAGTCTTTTATTTACAGTTGCTATCTTATATGGCGCCAATACGCTTAATGAATTGATTGATACACTCTTAATTCAATGGCAATGGTTGGAGTGGTTAACTTGGTTGCTTTGGCCAATTTTTGTGATTATTGCTTTAGCAATAGTTTTTTTCTGTTTTTCTATCATTGCAAACCTGATTGGCGCCCCATTTAACGGATTTCTGTCAGCTGCTGTAGAACGTTCACTAACCGGTAGTGAAGTGAACTCAGAAAATGAGCAAGCCCTTACAAAAGTTATTGTATTGGCACTTAAATCTGAGTTTCAAAAAATCTTATATTTCATTATCCGAGCGATACCACTTTTGATACTATTCGTATTACCCATAGTTAACGTTGCTGCGCCGTTCATATGGTTTTTGTTTACAGCATGGATGTTGACTATAGAATATGGAGATTATCCGATGGGGAATCATGATATTGATTTTAAGCAACAACGCGAAAAACTTAGATTAAATCGCCAACTTGCATTTGGTTTTGGTTCTGGCGTTATGCTTATGACCATGATTCCTGTTATTAATTTTTTAGCTATGCCAGTAGCTGTCGCCGGGGCAACACGACTATTTATTGAAACCCCGGGTTTGAAGGATTGAATGATATTTATCATTCAGAATTGCTTCGACACTGCCTTTCTGGTATAGATGCACGCTGATTTTTATTGGCCGGAGACTTGGAATGGCTACCAAGAAGAAAAAGAGTAAAAAAACTGCTAAAAAGAAAGTGACTAAAAAGAAGGTCCCTTTGAAAAAGAAGGTGTCCAAAAAGAAAGTCGCCAAGAAAAAAGCAACTAAGAAAAAGGTTCCTGTAAAAAAGAAGGTGCCTAAGAAAAAAACTGCGGCCAAAAAGAAAGTTGCCAAGAAAAAAACAACGTCCAAAAAGAAAGTTACCAAGAAAAAAACTGTTGTAAAAAAACAATCCGTTAAACCTACCAAGAAGAAAAATGAAGGAATGGCAAAAGTAACTAAGATCGACACCAAAAAAGACAAGGTAAGTAAAACAAACAAGAAAACTAAAGTTGCGCCCTATACAGAAAAGAAAGGTGAGGATTATATGGGAGCGGAACAAACAGAACATTTCCGTGAGATACTTAACGCGTGGAAACACGACCTTATGGAAGAAGTTGACCGAACTGTTCATCATATGCAAGACGAAGCATCAAATTTCCCTGACCCAAGTGATCGAGCATCACAAGAAGAAGAGTTTGCTTTGGAACTTCGCACAAGGGATCGCGAAAGAAAATTAATTCGTAAAATCGATGAAGCAATATTGACTTTAGATAGTGGTGATTACGGCTATTGCGATGTATGCGGCATTGAAATCGGTGTCCGCAGACTTGAAGCAAGACCAACCGCGACACAATGCATCGATTGTAAGACACTAGACGAAATTAAAGAACGTCAATTAGGTTGATTTGTTTTAATTCCTGATTCGAATATTAAATCTGAGTATCGTGGCCGCTTCGCTCCAACGCCGAGCGGCCCTCTTCATTTCGGCTCTGTCATTGCAGCATTAGGTAGTTACCTGCAAGCCAGACAACATGATGGGCAATGGCTAATTAGAATCGAAGACGTTGACCTACCACGCACAATCCCTGGTTCAGACAAGGTTATTCTCAAGCAACTAGAGTCCTTAGGATTAACGTGGGATGGCGATGTTGTTTATCAAAGCAAACGAACTCCAGCATATGAGTCAGCACTTGAATCCTTAACGTCACTTGGGTGCACATTTCCCTGCTCATGTACTCGCAAAGAACTATCAAACCAGCCATATCCAGGCACATGTCGACATGGTGTAGCTGATGGATTAATTGGTCGTTCAATCCGCATCAAAACAAATGACCAGAAAATCACTGTTAATGATCTGCTGCAAGGAAAATATACTCAGTCGTTAGAATCTGGTGTTGGAGATTTTATAGTTAAACGTACTGATGGACTGTTTGCCTATCATCTTGCAGTTACTGTTGATGATGCAGAACAAGAAATAAATGAAATAGTCAGGGGTGCAGACTTGCTTGATTCAACGCCAAGACAAATGTATATACAAAAACTACTTGGCTTTTTTACGCCAAGCTATCTTCATTTACCTGTCGCGACAAATGAAAATGGTAGTAAAGTAAGCAAACAATCTCATGCTCCAGCAATCGATATCAAAAACCCATCTAAAATTATTTTCGAGGCGCTCCGTTTTCTTGGGCAATCACCACCACCCGAAGCTATTGACTCCGATCTTGATTCTTTATTAGTTTGGTCAATCAAGAATTGGAATATAAAATCCATTCCAAAACAAAAAGAAATTACAATCTAAGTCGATTAATTATTGTGTTTGTCATGGCACTGTTTTCGCGCCAAAAATGCATCTCTGGCAATCTGCAGATCTTCCACAAACCACTCCAGTTCATTCATCTTTAATGCTTGAGGACCATCAACCAAGGCTTTTGTAGAATCCGGGTGAAAATCAGCGAGCACCATATTTGCTCCTGCAATGACACCTTGTGCAGCGGCATGCATAACATCTGATATCCCTTCTGGTCCTGTTTCACGCGAGCCGACAGAATGGGAAGGATCAATGCAAACGGGCATATGTGTATAGCGTTTGACTACCGGCACATGGGCAAAATCAACCAGGTTTCTATGTGGATCTCCCATGTTCGTTTTCATGCCACGCAAACAAAAAACGACATTGTGGTTGCCTTCACTTGCCAAATATTCTGCTGCATTTAATGATTCTTCTAGTGTGATGCCAAATCCTCGTTTTATTAATACCGGGAATTCTCGTTGGCGCCCTACTGCTTTTAATAGTTCAAAATTTTGAGTATTCCGAGTACCTATCTGCAGCATAACGCCAGTTGGTTTACCCGCTTGTTCGAGGGCAATACTAATTTCCTCTATATGAATGTCATGAGTGATCTCCATTGCGATCACCTTGATATTATATTTTCCTGCCAATTCAAACACATAGGGTAAACAATCTTTGCCGTAACCCTGAAATGAATAAGGGTTTGTACGAGGTTTATACGCCCCCATTCGTGTGCAATTTAAACCGAGCTCATTTAAAGCCTTCATCACAATTTCAACATGCTCACGTGTATCAACAGCACAGAGGCCAGCAAACACATGAAATTCATCTTGACCAAACCTGACACCGTTATAATCAAAATAACTAGCACGGACATCTTCATTATGACGTCCCAAGACTCTATATTCGCGCGATACGCGAACTACTTTCTCGACCAGAGGGAAACTCCTGATATGTGCATCATCGAGCGGCATGGTGTCGCCAACGAGATAAAACTCAGTCAAACGTTGTTGCTCACCCTTCTCTTCATGCATGCGAATCGTAATATTGGGCAAATTGTTGAGATAGGCCATCAAATTAGTATATTCAGTGCTAGTCTTATCTGAATCAGGCTTTAGAATAATAATCATTTAATTTAAAGAACTTATATAAGGTTAATTGTCCAAATCATTACATTTAATAATTAAAAAATATATAACAAATCCCCTCATTTAATTAATCATAAATTTATGAATCGCCTTACAAACAATATCTTTGCTGCCACATTTTTTTTCTTGGCTTTGTTCTTATGTAACCCCGTCGTCGCAATAGAAAAAATAGTTATTAATGGCCTTTTTAAAGATAAAGCGATTGTAACAATTGATGGAAAACAACGTGTCCTGAAAAAAGGCAAGGCTAGCCCTGAAGGAGTTTTATTAATTGAAGCTGATAGTAAACAAGCGATTATTGAAATAGAAGGAAAACAAGAGGTCTATACATTAGGGTCTCATATCGGTAATACCTTTAAAAAGCCGACGAGCGGAAAAAAGTTAATTCTCACACCTGATTCAGGTGGTATGTTCAATATAAGCGGCACGATTAATGGCTCTAACGTCAGATTCATTGTTGATACAGGCGCAACACTTGTCTCAATGAATGGTAACGTCGCTAAAAGACTTGGTATTGACTACAAATTAACGGGGAAAGAAAGTCAGTCTTATACAGCTTCAGGAAAAAGCAAGATATACATTGTTAACTTAAAAAAAGTAAAAGTTGGTGATATTGAATTAGAAAATGTAAGAGGTGCTGTTCATGACGGGAATTTCCCAGTCGTTACATTATTAGGTATGTCCTTTCTTGGGAAATTAGACATGAAACGAGAAGGACGCATCATGGAACTAGAGAAAAAGTATTGATGATTAAACAGAACGTTTTAATCGCTCGCTATCCCAAAATATTTCTTTACCACCTTTTTCTTGATTTAGTGCTCTCGCCAATACAAAAAACAAATCAGATAAGCGATTAATATAGCGCAAAGATTCTGGGTTTATATATTCATTTCTGCTCATAGCAACTAAATTACGCTCCACTCTTCGGCACACACTTCTTGCTAGATGACAAACTGAAGCAGATAGAGAACCGCCGGGCAAAATAAATTCTTTTAAGGCTGGTAAATCTTCATTATAAGTATCGATGAGTTCTTCTAGCCTATCCACACAAACAGGACCAATAGCCGCATTGCCGGGTATTGCCAGTTCACCACCAATATCAAACAATCGGTGCTGTATGTTGAGTAAATAGCCAGAGACATCATCTGGAATGCCGCTCGCGCCAAGCACGCCGCATAAACTATTTAATTCATCGACATCACCCATGACATCAACACGAATATTTGATTTATCAATGCGATCACCATTACCCAAGGCTGTAGTGCCATCGTCGCCGGTTTTTGTATAGATTGAGCTTAATCTGTTACCCATAATTAATTTTCCATATAATTTAATGCCGGCAATAAACCTTCTGGCAAATCATGCACATTAGGATGTAATGCATGAGCCATAATCTCCAAGCCATCAACCAGTCGCGGTCCAGGTCGACTAAAATAAGCATTGCCATCAGTTACGAAGACTTGGTTTTGATTTGAAGCTTTTAGATTAGACCATTCATTTTTTTTAGCAAGAATTGGCATATCTAAGAGCGTCCGTTCTAAATTGTAACCACAACATGCAATAAATAAAGTATCGGGATTAATTTTAACAACACTATCCCAAGAGAGAGTTGTTGAGGGTTTGTGTTTATTGCTTAACACGCTAATGCCTCCAGCGTACTCGATTAGTTCCGGCGTCCAATGCCCTGCATTAAACAGGGGATCTAACCACTCAAGAAAAACAAGTTCTGGTCTTGCACTTAATGCAATGTTCTTTTCAGTAATTTCAATAACAGATTCAACACGCTTCTTGAGGTCGTCTACTGCTACTCTGGCTTGTTGCTTAAAGTTTGTTTCTTCTCCTACTAACAACAATGTATTGAACACATCTTCTAACGTCATCGGTTCAAGATTAATTATTTGCGCATCACCAGGAAGTTCACAAACAGCATCTAGAACTTCATCTTCTGCCACAGCACATACTTCACATAGGGATTGCGTGATAATAAAGTCTGGCTTTAATTCTTTAAGCACTTTCATGTCTAGATGATAGATGGCCTTTTCTGTGCTTAATTGTTTTCGTACCGCGACATCAATTTCCAAACTAGAGGCATCTTTCGGTATTAAACTCTCAGTGACATTAGGTAATTCTTTAACAAAAGAAGGATAGTCGCATTCATGACTCACACCAACGATGTACTCTCCCAAACCTACCTGGCAGATTATTTCTGTTGCGCTTGGTAATAAAGATACAATTCTCATAAGAATATTTAATTCGCTAACATCAGATCAGTGAAGATGAACCCATCTCGGTCAACTGTATCACCAACTGTAACGGGCACATCTGATGCAAACATTGGCCCGGAATAAACAAAGGTATGAAATTCACCGTTTTCACCGCAGGGATCAACTTTATTATCTAGTAGGGATAAAAAGTTATTATCGAATTTTTTCCCTGCAAAAGTTATTGGAAGTTGTTTTGGATCTACGCATGTTAAGTAAGCCGATAAGCCGTTTGATAACATATCATTTGCAAGCTTGGTGGTATTCAACCCCCAAATTGGGAATAAAGGTGTTAAATTTGAATCTTTCATTAAATCAATTCGATATTGGCGAACGTCTTCAAGAAATAAATCCCCATAAGCGACATGTGTTACATCATGCTCAATCCTCAGTTCATCAAAAGCAGTTCTTATAGCGTCTTCATAATCAGCATTTGAACATGGCCAAGGAAGTGGCACTTTAAAAAGTGGTAAACCGGCTGCTTCAGCTTGAGCGTCTAATAATTCTTCTCGGACAGCATGCATAGCAACGCGGTTAAATTCAGAATTAATCGTCGTTAATAGACCAACAATCTCAAGATCTTCAGATTGCTGTAATTGATATAGAGTCCAGGCAGAATCTTTGCCTGAACTCCAGGAAAGCACAACACGCTTCATGCGATAGTTGGGTCAGCCTCTTTATTAACCCACTGTTTTACAGCTTCATACGTTCCGAATAAAATAGCAGAATAGATTAAGTCACCTAACAATGAATGGCCATAAAAAGGGATTGCCCTTATAAAGCATAAAGTTAATCCTTCCATCGTTAAAGGATAATACAAACCCGTAGCCCACAAGGTGAAATTGGATAACACAAACAAGATAGATGCAGAACCTACAGCTGCCCCACCTATTCTTAGAACGCTTCGCTTTTTAGATAAGACATAACGGCCTAATACAGCACTTAATGCAAAACTTGCATAAACAGAAAGCATGATAATCGGGTTATAAAAACCAATGAATATGTCACTGATGAGTAAAACAACAATGGGGATTAGCCATGCGCGACGATTCATCACATAGGCACCAGCAAAAAGTCCAAGAGCACCAACAGGGGTAAAGCCCATAGGATGTGGCAATAAACGCGTCACCACGACCATGATAATCAATAAATAAAAGAGCCCGTGTTTTTCAGTTAAAAATTTATTCATAGATATACTCCAATTTTAAGGCCACATTCAATGTCCGTTATTATTACGGATTCAGGGTTAAATTGATACCCACGTAAGCAGCAATACCACTAGAGAAAAAACCGATAGGTGATTGATAAACCTGATTGGTCAGGTTATCTATCTTGGCATATAGGTTCACGTGTTTTGTAGCTTCGAAGGATCCAGCCAGATTAATCAGTGTGTATTGTTTTATTAGCTTACTGCCTGTGTCGCTATCATCACCATTATGAAACACATCAATATTAAAATTTCCCCGGTCATTATAAAATCGTTGGTTTAAATTAAAACTGGTAATGTGTGGTGGACGTCTTACCTCACGAGTAAATGTGCCAGTACCTTTCTGATCCTGAACAGAATCCGTATAGGTATGTGAAGCGCTTAGATCCGTCTTGTCTGTTAGGCTCGCAGTCAAAGAGAGTTCATAGCCTCTGCGTTTACTGATACCTGCTAAATTAACAGTTTCAGCTGTAGTAAACGTAGGAGCGATAAAGTTTGTTGATATTTCATCTTCCAGCCTCTCCTGAAAATAAGTGGCATCAAAGATAACCCGATCGTTAAACAAAGATTGTTCGATACCGGCATCCCAACTTCTTGATGTTTCCGGAATCAGGTTTGGACTACCTAAAAAAGTCGTGCCAAAGACACTGCTTGTATCACCAATAGTCGGGTTTTTAAAGCCGGTGCCGTAACTGCCATGAAGACGTGAATTAGTTTCAGGAATGACAAACGCGGCAGTTGTTCTATAAGTAGTGAATTCGTCATGCAAACTTTGATCGTCATGACGGCCACTGGCAGAAAGGTGTAATCGATTAAGGAATGAAATTCGGTATTCTGAAATCAAACTGTGAACAGTGTTATTTTGCTCCACACCTGCTGTCGTTCCAAATGTTCCAAAATTAATTGAACTGGTGTCGGTTGATTCGAATTCATAAGCCAGTGTGAAGGCATGATTGGCATCTAGAAACTGAGGAGTCTTAAAGAACGCCGAGCTTTGCAATGCTAGGTTATATTCTTTTGATGATTGAGCGCCTGACTGTGTATTGTTGGCAAAATTTTCATGATCAATCAGTTTGAATGTTGTTTTCAGACTGTTTTGCCAATGATAATCAAACGAATTATGCGTGGCTTTTAATGAACCATAAGTAAAATCATTTAAAGACTCACAAACATCTGTGCTGGTATTAATAAGCGTACAATTATCGAACTCAATCTCTGAGTTGGTATGATTGAACGATGAACTAATCTCAAATTTATCACTCGGTCTAAAACTGCCGCTAAACCCCAAACGGTTATTATCATAACCATCCTTGTCGCTGGACAATTCAATGTCCGTACCTCTGGTATTGAATTTACTTGCACTTATTTTATAGTCATAAAGATTCGTGCCAGCGGAAATGCTACCACCAACTCTTTTACTATTAAACGAACCAGCTTCTAAGTTTGCCGAAATTGCTGTTTTACCAGATCCTTTTTTAGTAATGATATTGATCACACCAGAGAGCGCTTCACTACCCCATACGGCACTTTGTGCCCCACGTATGACTTCGATACGTTCAATATCTGTTGTCATAAGATCTGCAAAATTATAAATACTTCCTTGTGATTCATCATTTACAACAACACCATCAATGATGACCAATGTATGGTTGCTTTCTCCACCGCGCATTCGCACAACTGTTTGCGTTCCAATCGGTCCACTTCTATCAACCTCAATTCCAGGTACTGTGCGTAATAAATCCGAGACAGTTAGAGCCTGTCTGTTTTCAATGTCTTCAGCCGTAATGATTGTATATGCACTACCAATTGCATTGAGTTGTGTAGGCGTCCTGAATGCCGTTACAACTAGCTCGTCGTAACTTTTAATATCTTCTGCTGATATCTGAAGTGAAAGTGAAAAAAGTATGGAAAAACAACTTAATAAAATACTAAAACGTAACATTAGATAAAACTCCCCATGGTGCCCGCCGCACCGACTGATTTTAATAAACTGGGGTAACAAAAAAAGGAGCAATAGAGATGGAGAAAGAATTTTCTACATCCTTAAATTTCCCTTCACAGCCGCCCGCAGCGTGGTTTAATAAATATCAGGCCGGTCTCCGGGCTCACGAGTAATGCATTACATCTATTTATTCGCCTTCCCATATCGTTTTATTGTTCTACGACACAGTGGCTCAATGAATAAACTTTGACTCGTTTACCGTTGCGGGGGCAGCGTCGGAATTGCAAAATACGCACCGACTTCCCGTTTAACACAACTGTTTTGACACAGTTGGCACCTAATACTTTCAATCGCGCAGGATACTGACTATCCTGTGTTAGTCAAATGAATCTTTTTCAATGTTTCACAAAACATGGCACAAAAATAAATTAAAATAAAAGTCTGCCACTATGTGTTTATAAATAATGACTTAAAGAAACGCATATGAATTCTGACGGGGAGTTATCACTACATGCTTGATATATTGTCTAAACAACACATCGAAGCCAAAGAAGGCTTTAACCGCTGGTTAATCGCCCCTGCTGCGCTAGGTATCCACCTTTGTATCGGCTCCGTATATGCATGGAGTCTCTTTAACCCTTCTCTTATTAAACGTCTCGGTGTTGTTACTAGTTCTGCAGATGATTGGACACTTAAAAGTGTCGTTTGGGTATTTACTGTCGCTATTGTCTTTCTTGGTTTATCAGCCGCAGTTGCAGGTAAATGGCTAGAGAAAGTTGGTCCACGCATGGTCGGTACAGTTGCCGCCTGTTGTTGGGGTGGCGGATTTATGATCGGAGGCCTCGGTATATTGACGGGACATCTCTGGTTACTTTATCTCGGTTATGGTGTTATTGGTGGCTGTGGATTAGGGCTCGGTTATGTCTCGCCGGTCAGTACATTAATTCGCTGGTTTCCGGATAGACGCGGTATGGCAACGGGTATTGCTATCATGGGTTTCGGCGGTGGCGCGATGATCGCTAAATTCATGATCGAACCGTTTATTAAGATATTTTATAAAGCACCTGACTATCTAGGGACAGTTGAAAGCGTCACCTTAACAACGGATGAATCAGGACGTCGTTTGGCTGAAATCGCCGGCAACCTACAAGAAGTCGTCATTGTTGGCGCAAATGATATTGCCAACATGCTGGTGCCCGGAGATGCCGGTGTCTATGTTGTTGGCACTGGCACAGTGGGCGTTGCAGAAGCCTTTTTTACCTTAGGCGCTATCTATTTCGTCATTATGATGTGCGCGGCATTTGGCTACCGTGTGCCCCGTGAAGGCTGGAAACCCGTTGGATGGGAGCCACCTCCAGAAGATGAACAACATGCAATGGTTTCACAACATAGTGTTCATATCGATGAAGCGCTTAAGACGCCCCAGTTTTACCAACTTTGGGTCGTGCTCTGTTTCAACGTAACAGCAGGTATTGGTGTGTTAGCTGTTGCCAAGACCATGATTAATGAAATCTTTGGAAGTAGCCTTCCCGATATTGTCGATTTTGGCTTCGCATCAACCTACGTCCTTATGATCAGTGTCTTTAATATGTGTGGACGAATCGTATGGGCGAGTGCCTCTGATTATTTAGGCAGACGTAATACCTATTGGATCTTTTTCACACTCGGCATTATTTTATATTGCTCTATTCCTTACACCGCGCAACAAGCCAGTATTGACCCTTCAATTGTCTGGCTGGTTTATTTCTACGCTGCAACAATGATTATTTTCACTATGTATGGTGGGGGTTTTGCCACAATTCCAGCGTATCTCGCTGATATTTTTGGTACCAAATTTGTTGGTGGAATTCATGGGCGCTTATTAACCGCATGGGCCAGTGCAGGCGTTTTTGGTCCTTTGGCAATCACGTCTTTACGAGAAATATCAGTAAAGAATGCGATTAATGATCTGGTAGATAAGATTGACCCTGCGGCTTTTCAATCCAAGTTTGGTGCAGGAATTGAACAATTAGAACAATTGGTGGCAGCAAAAACGGTGACCATCAGTAAATTGATGGAAATTGCACCAGCAGGCACGGTTGACCCAACCTCTAGCCTCTACAATACAACCATGTATTTAATGGCAGCAATCTTATTTGTCGCATTGATAGCAAATGCGACCATGCGGCCGGTCAATCCAAAACATCACATGAAAGATTAATTAGGAGAGATAAAGTGTCATTTTCATTCAGTAACGCAACAGAAGTATTTATCTTTATCATCCTATGCTCTGTTTACGTGTGTAGTATCCTTTGGATTTATGGTGATTCCGCCACGCGAGATATGGGGATAAAAGGGGCAATATTGCCGCTAATATTCGTTATCGCAGCCGCATTAGCACTCACAAAAGGAATGACTTGGGCTTTATTAGCCTGGCCTATCGGCTATGTCGCTTGGTTCGTATTGCGCCCCAAAACGGCACATACCATTACAGAATAAATATTTAGAATTCATGGCCGCTATTCTTGGAATAGCGAGTACCTTAGTCTATAATTCGCAGCCTCAAAATACGTTCTGAGGAGCGCTGCGACGACAGATAGTACTGTTGCCAGGCTCAGGGCGTACTCAGAATAAACCGCGCTCGCTTAATATATTAAAACTAAGCGAGATGACGGCACTTCAAGAAATCGTTAATCGCTATAACTATTGAGTAGAATTAATAAGCGAAATGACGGACAAAACAGAACAAATCAAGCAACTCATGGCAGAACGCATCCTCGTGTTGGATGGTGCTATGGGGACTATGATCCAGTCTTATAAGTTGGAAGAAGAGGATTATCGTGGAGAACGGTTCAGCGACCACCCTTGTGATGTAAAGGGAAATAATGACCTCCTGTCACTGACTCGCCCCGACATCATAAAAGCGATTCATGGCGCCTATTTTGATGCCGGTGCCGATATTGTTGAGACCAATACCTTTAATTCGACTTCAATCGCAATGGCAGACTACCAGATGGAAGATCTGGTCTACGAGCTTAATAAAGAAAGTGCTGCCCTCGCCCGTATAGTTGCCGATGAATTCGAAGAAAAGACCGGCTGCTTGAAGTTTGTCGCCGGTGTTTTAGGCCCAACAAACCGGACTTGTTCGATTTCACCGGACGTAAACAACCCTGGTTTTCGAAATGTCACCTATGAAGAATTAGTTGAGTCCTATACCGAGGCATTGCGTGGCCTGATTGATGGTGGTTCTGATCTGATTCTGGTTGAAACAATCTTCGATACTTTGAACGCCAAGGCAGCATTATTTGCTATCGATCAGTTTTACGAAGATCACCAGGTTAATCGTCCAATTATGATCTCAGGGACGATTACCGATGCCTCGGGTCGCACGTTAACAGGCCAAACCACAGAGGCCTTCTGGAACTCCGTCAGACATTCGAATCCACTTACAGTAGGATTAAATTGTGCCTTAGGTCCCAATGACTTACGTCAATATATTGAAGAACTTTCTAGCTTTTCGCAGTGCTATATCAGCGCTCATCCAAATGCCGGATTACCCAATGAATTCGGTGAATATGACCTCGACGCCGATCCGATGTCAGATCACATTAAGGAATGGGCTGAATCAGGATTATTAAACATCGTCGGTGGCTGTTGTGGTACTTCTCCTGGCCATATCAAGGCCATGGCTAATGTGGTAAATGGCATTACTCCGAGACAATTACCTGATTTACCTATATATCAGAGACTCAGCGGTTTGGAACCCTTCAATATCACCCCAGAGGTGAATTTTGTGAATGTAGGTGAACGTACCAACGTCGCGGGCTCGCCTAGATTCCTGAAATTGATCAAAGAAGATGAAGATCTGGATGCTGCACTCGAAGTAGCACGACAACAGGTCGAAAACGGTGCACAGATAATCGATATCTGTATGGATGAAGGCATGCTCGAATCCGAGCTGCTAATGGCTGAATTCCTGAAATTGATCGCATCTGAACCGGATATCTGCCGCGTTCCTATAATGATCGACTCCTCGAAATGGTCTGTAATTGAATCAGGACTACGTTGCGTCCAGGGAAAATGTGTTGTTAATTCGATCAGCCTGAAAGAAGGCGAAGAAAAATTTATTGAACACGCAAAACTAGTCAGACGTTACGGTGCTGCTGTCGTTGTCATGGCCTTCGATGAGTCAGGACAAGCCGACACGACAGAACGTCGCTTTGATCTTTGTAAACGTTCATATGACATATTGGTCGACAAAGTTGGTTTTGCTCCAGAAGATATTATCTTTGATCCAAACATCCTGACTGTCGCGACAGGAATGGAAGAACATAATAATTACGCTGTGTCTTTCTTTGAAGCAACACGTTTAATCAAAGAGCACCTGCCCCATGCCTTAGTCAGTGGCGGACTAAGTAACGTGTCATTTTCATTCCGCGGCAATAATCCGGTGCGTGAAGCAATGCATGCTTCTTTCCTCTATCACGGCATTCAGTCTGGCATGGACATGGCGATTGTAAATGCCGGTCAACTCGGCATCTATGATGAGATTCCAAAAGAACTATTGGTATACATCGAAGACGTTTTATTAAACCGACGCGATGACTCCACTGATCGCCTCGTTGAATTTTCTGAAACAGTAAAAGGCGGGGCAGCGAAAGAAAAGAAAGTTGATCTCGAATGGCGCAAAGGCACTGTCGGAGAACGTCTGACACATGCATTAGTTAAAGGTATTGCCGATTACGTCGTAGAAGACACCGAAGAAGCACGACAACAAGCAGAAAAACCAATACACGTTATTGAAGGGCCATTAATGGATGGCATGAATGTCGTTGGTGATTTGTTTGGTGCCGGCAAGATGTTTTTACCACAAGTCGTCAAAAGCGCACGCGTCATGAAGAAAGCCGTTGCCTATCTCATTCCTTATATAGAGGAAGAAAAAGGCGGTGGAGAGATACAAAGTAACGGCAAGATTATTATGGCCACTGTAAAAGGTGATGTGCATGATATTGGCAAGAATATTGTTGGTGTTGTTTTACAGTGTAATAATTTTGAAGTGTTTGACCTAGGCGTCATGGTTTCCGCGCAAAAGATATTAGATGCGGCAAAAGAACATAATGCAGACATCATTGGCTTGAGCGGTCTAATTACACCATCGCTAGATGAAATGGTACACGTTGCTAAAGAAATGCAACGACAAGAGTTTAACTTGCCCTTAATGATTGGCGGCGCAACAACATCGCGTGCGCATACCGCAGTAAAAATTGATTTAGGTTACGACCACCCTGTCGTGCATGTGAAAGATGCATCTCGTGCAGTAGGTGTCTCGACCAAATTGATCAGTGCTGACATGAAAGCGGATTTTGTTAAAGAGATCAGCACAGAGTACGACACGGTTCGTGAACGCCATGCGGGCAAACAACAAAAGATTAAATGGCTAAGCATTGAAGATGCGCGCGAAAATCGCACGCCTATAACATGGAATGACTACACGCCGACAAAACCAAAGCAACTCGGCATTACGGTTTTTGACGATTACCCATTAGAAGAATTAGCAGCAGGTCTCGACTGGACGCCGTTCTTTATTGCATGGGAATTGGCAGGCAAATATCCAAGAATATTAAGTGATGAAGTTGTCGGTGAAGAAGCAAGCCGATTATTTGAAGATGCAAAGGCTATGCTTGAAAAGATCGTCAATGAAAAATGGTTTTCAGCAAAAGGTGTGTTCGGTCTCTTCCCGGCGAATTCAATAGGACATGATGATATTGATGTCTATGTCGATGATGATCGTGAAGGCTTATTAACAACCATTCATTCACTAAGACAACAAACACAAAAACCACCAGGCCAACCTAACTTTGCACTGGCCGATTTTATTGCGCCTAAAGAAACGGGTGTTGAAGATTACTTCGGTGCGTTTGCTGTAGCTACTGGGTTTGGCATGGAAGACAGAATCAAAGCCTTTGAAGCCGATCATGATGACTACAGTGCAATCATGCTAAAGGCATTGGCCGATCGTCTCGCCGAAGCCTTTGCCGAACATTTACATGTGCGCGTCAGAAAAGAATTCTGGGGCTATGCCTCAGATGAAGTGCTTAGTAATGAAGATCTAATCAGCGAAGCCTATCAAGGCATCCGCCCTGCTCCCGGTTATCCTGCCTGTCCGGATCATACTGAAAAAGGATTGCTGTGGGATTTGCTGAATGTTGAAAAGAAAACTGGCATAGAGATAACAGAATCATTCGCCATGTATCCTACCGCTGCTGTATCTGGCTGGTACTTTTCTCATCCTAATTCAAGGTACTTTGGATTAGGTAAAATCAATAAAGACCAAGTCGAAGATTATTCACATAGAAAAGGAATGGACTTAAGACAAGTCGAGAGATGGCTTTCACCTACTCTTGGTTATGATCCTGAGACTTAAAATAAACATCATTGTTGATTGGCATTATTGGATTCAGTTGTATAACTGAAATCAATTGACACTGACCCTTTTGATTTGTTCAGGAACAACTGCTTTTAAGAAGGGGATTAGAAATTCCTTTTCCATAAAATATTTATACCGAAAAGGTCTATTTTAGTCTATATCAAACCTGTCAATTCTTGATGAAAGTCAGCAAAACTTTGACATCCATTATTAACACAATAATCTATATCATCTTTAGTGATTCTTGATGTAATTGATTCTACTTCACCAAGTTTTTTTGAATAAGAACCTCCAGTAATACTCATAATTTTATCGAGAAAAACTGATGATTTATAGACTACGGTTTCAATATCATCCTGACTCAAATCTATACCCAGATTTTCATGAATTGATTCAACCGTTAATCTAGGGTTTAATTTAGGAAAGATACTTGGCATAGATAACCACCATGACTCAAGCTCCATAACAGAAAATAAAAGACTAACTGAATCGCTATGTTCCATCCCATCAACTATATCTTTACAGGCATTGATGATTGTGTCATTTACTTCAGAATCTATTTTTCCACCAGATAACTTATGATAAGTTTCGCAATATAAATCACGTAGCCCTATTAATCGTTCATATCCTTTAGAAAAATAATTCTTTTCATTCTCCTTAATATAACTTAGTACTTTTTCATCATTCTCTACATTCAATATAAAGAAATGGATGCTAGCATCTTTGTTGAGATACTCGAACGGGACTTGATCATGCGAACCAGCACGGAGATGCAGGCACTCAAAACTAATTAAGTTTGGATCAAACAAATGGAATAAGATATTACGTAAAAAGATCAATTCAGCTTGACCTTCTACAAACACACCAACCTTCCTTACCGTCATAAGAAATTATTGGTTATAAAAATTAGAAGAGAAAAAATCAAAATTACTCAAACCAGTAATTTCAAACTTTTCAAATATATCTTTTGAATTATGATAATTTAAAAAATGAGCACGGCTTCCTTCTCTTTGCATGACAGACCAATACTGTAGAGGGACATTATTCATAACAAATCTATCATTTGTAGTCATGACCAATTGGATAGAAGATTTTTCGGCCATCTTAATAAGCGACTTAATTAATTTAGTAGATCTATCAAAATCTAAACCTTCTCCTATGTCATCAATCAAAATTAAACTAGCTTCACTAAAATGCTCAGAATACTTTAATTGGATAAACAAAGAAATTGCTCTAAATAAACCTTGTGAAATCTCTTGTTGTTCTACGATATGAGAATGTCCTTTCTCTACAATGTATATACCTTCAGGTTGTTGTGGCAGCGTTTGCTCAACTATCATATTACTTATTGGAGCAACACCCAATTCGGTAATATCATAACCAATTTGATTTATTTCATTTATGATTTCTTTTGTGAATTCATCACCATTTTTTTTGATTCCTCGTTTTAGAAATCCCACTGCATTAGTTGTTTCCTTAACATTTAAATTATCTTGTCTCTTATTTTCTATAAATACGGCTACCCTATCTTTTCCTAATGAAGAACCAAAAGAATAGTGTCTTGTAGATTTTCCCCAATTATACAAAAGGTCAAAATAAGGATGCTGTATTGAATCACGTCTTACTACACTGGCTAATAAAGATTCGGGAACCTGAAAATCAATCATTGGCCTATTTTCTAGTGCCTCGGCGAGTATCTTACCTTCTCCATTCTCTCTTCTATCAAGAACTACAGTGCCATCAATATCCAAGAACTCTTTTTCAACTTTCTGATCAGAATAATTCAAAATATATCTTACTGATTTCTCATTATCGAGAAAATCAACATCAAACTGACCAGAATATGCTAGCTTTCTCTCATCACAAAGATAATTAGACAATGCTGCCAGAACATTCAGAGTGCGGCTTTTTCCCGTAGAGTTTTTACCAACAATTAAATTTATCTTCCCTAAAGAAAAAGAATTAAGATGCCAATCATTACCGCTCTGAGTGTGCTGACTATATGACAGTGAACTTAAAAACATAAGTATCTTCCTAATTATCAAGACGTATTCTAGCTACAAATTATAACAACTGTTATGGAATAAACTGAAAAATAAAAGCAGTAATTATTAGATTAAATATGGGAATAACAAAAATTAACGAATAATTGATTGTAAATGTGCCAAATTGAGACTGTATGGACCCCAATTCAACCCCAAGTGAACAGGGTTTTGGCACAGAGCATGCGCCATAAGTGACTGTTTTATTTAATAGTGAAAGATTTCAGTTCAGTCTCATAACACTGGGGTCGGTACTTAAGACAGGGTATATATATTAACAAAAAATATACCCATTTCAGATGATTCTAATACCTATGAAAAGCACTATTATTTTGAGTAAGAATTTGTTAAAGGATGGCGCGAATATGAATTTCAAATATATATTAGCAATAACATTTTTATTAATTAGCAGTACTTCCTCTGCTGGCGGTCCTCCTGGTGGAATGCGGTGTCAATTAGGAGTATCACCACCTGGACAGCAATATTCCCCAGCCTATGATCAACCGCCTACACAATATGCACTAAACGAGTTGAACACAATATACGGTGCCCTTTGCCCCCCACCTAATGGTTGCGGTACTTATTTTTTAACACTAAATAATACTGCTCCCAATGCGCTAGCAATGGCTGTAGGTCCAGGTCAAACAAAAATAGCTTATAATCCAAATTTTATGGGCCAAGTGTTTGCGCAATTTGGTCCAGGCGCTTCATTTGGAATACTCGCACACGAATTTGGACATCATATTGACTTCCATACAACTCCTCCATGGATGAATAACGCTTGGTCACGTGAATTAAAAGCGGATTCATGGGCGGGGTGTGCATTAGCTAAAGTTGGGTTAGGACCAAATCAGATTCAAAACGCACTTTATGCTATTGCAGCTTATCCGTCTCCAACGCACCCTGGGTGGCCGCAACGCATTCAGGCAGTACAGACAGGTTTTACAAGTTGTGGAGGTCAATGGTCAAATAATTTTAATTGATTTTACAACTTAATTCGTTCGTTAGATAACATCTGCGGTAATTACATAGTCTGCTGAATGTCTCGTTAGATATGGTGACATTTTACCAGTTCACAATGAGCGCAACTTTAATACAGTAATACAATTCACCTTAAATGTGTTGAGGGAGAAAATATGTTTTTAAATAATTTAAAGCATGGACGTATTTTTCCAAGAAGTTATATTTTAATAATTACAATTTCTGCTTTTTCAGGGACAGTGTTAGCAATATCTGCCAATAACGTAGAAAGAGTTGCAAAAAGTCTCAAGTCATTTAGTTATAGAATTGGAGCTGAAGAAGTCAGCGTGGCATATGGTTATTTAACATTAAGAATTATTGATAGCGATTCGTCAGATTCAGATGACTGTTTTAAGTCGGTTGGGTGTGATTCTATTAAAAGAGATGCTGATGATATAGAAATAAAATTATTAGATGAACGCATATATAAAAGTGATGGAAGTGAACTTCGAGTCAGAGATAGTGTAAAAGTTGATTTTTTAAGTTTGCCTGAACCAGAGGTGAAATATGATGAGAGTACAGTGCCTAATATATATAAGATTTGTTGGACTTTCTCAGAGGATTTGGTAAAGCGATCTTTTAAAGAGTTAACTGGAGGCTATTCAGAAAAAAAATACACTGACCATATTTGCTTTGTACAACCTAATAAATTTAAAAGACTTAGAGAGCTAAAACAAGCTCTGGAAGAACTTGCTGCCGAATATGATGGCACAGCAGAAACAGATGGAATTGATAGAACAATTCCGCGAGGTTGATGAGGTGAATATTGCGAACAGCACTTTTGCCGACTATCAAATATTATTTTTTCAGTAAATACAATGGATGGTAATTCTCGCCTCATTGTTTCTGTCATTTAGGAAACTCATGTCCACCAAATTAAATTAATTCCTGTTAGATAAGGATGAGTCATTAAAAATATTGTATAAATTATGCATCCACCTATTACAGTAATGACATCATTCTTTACAGAAACAAAGGAGATGTCACATGTTAATTATTACAAATAGAGTTATTAATAAATCAAACTTTAAGAATGGAACAGGAGATCATAAAGCCTTTGGTGATGGGGTTAATTCCAAAGGGCCAAATGAGGTTCGGCTTGCAACAGCCAATAAAGTTGGTGGAAAGTGGCAGGTAGAATTAGTAAAAGAACCATCAGTAATCACCGAAAAAAATATTCCGTCACAAAAGCAATTTTTGAAAATCCGAGAAAAATTAACTTCAGAAAAGAAAAATTGTGTATTTTTTGTTCACGGATTTAATCAGTCTTTTAAAAAAAACTTGGAGAAAAGTCTAGCACTGGAAGAAGAACATGGCGTTGAAGTCATAGCGTTTTCCTGGCCTTCTAACCCAGGTGGATTTAAAACTAAAGAATATCGCCATGCTAAGCGAACTGCTAGAGCATCTATGGGCGCTCTAGATTCTACACTGGAAAAGCTCTGTAGCTATCTAAAAGAGCCTTTTAATAGAGCGGCTTTAGAGGCTTGTAATATTAAGTTTTCGTTAATGACATACAGTCTCGGCAACTACTTATTTCAGAATTATATAGTAGATTCGGCTTATGAAAATGAAACTGCCTTATTTGATAATGTTGTTCTTTGTCAAGCTGATGTAGACAACAAAGGGCATGCATCTTGGGTTGATTTAATTGAAACCGGAAAAAGAGTTTATGTAACAATTAATGAAAATGATTGGGTTTTGAAGTGGTCAGATGCTAATTTCCAAAAAGACCGGCTTGGGAGAACGGCAAAGAATCTTAACTCTAGCAATGCTATCTATTTTGATTTTACTGATGGAAAGGGGGTTGGTAAGACACACGGTGTTTTTTATAAAAAAACAAACCCTGTGGTAAAGGAATTTTTTACAAAGGTTTTAAATGGAGGGCGAGGCGATGATGTGGAAGGTATGTCTTATCATGCTCGTTCAAACTCTTATAGATTTTAGGGTAAGATCAGACGCGCGAAAGTGCACCTCTTCTTGAGGCGTTACTTCCGCATATGGCCGTTGCCAGAAACTGGAGCTACTCAATGAAAGATATTTTTGAAGCCATACTGAAATATATTCCAGCGTATCTAGATGAGTTGATCTCCTTGCTGGTTAAACCAAAATCCTTTATAGGCAGAAAGAACCGATACAATCTAGATTCCAATTTTATTAATGCGCTCGTATTTCTTGGGATTTCAATGTCATTGGCTTGGCTACTGCAAGCGCAACTAATTGGCAGCGATGACTTTATTAGTCAGTTTATCTCCGCGCTAGTTCGAGTGCTGTTCCTCGTTGTGCTGTACTCCGCCGTGTTGCGGTTAAGTTGGAGAATCGTTGGCGGAAAAGCGGGTCTCAAAGCATTCATGATTACATACGCTTATTATACGGGAGTCGTGATTATTATTATCGTTCTGTTCGCATTGGTCGGACAGGGGATAATCAAAACTTTCTCACCTGATTTATACGAAGTCATAAGAGCAAATGATCCAGTGGCGATTTCTGATGCGGCACCATTTAACGATCAATGGTTCGTGACAGGGTTTGTTATGACTGTAGTTGGAATCGTGGCGGCTTCCATTTGGGCATTTGTAGGGTGGGGCGCGTACCGGCAATTAAACAATTTGACGAAAAGAAAGTCGTTCATCGCAATGTTTCTTACTGGGCTTTTTTCTATTCCGATACAAGTGGCTATGTTTTTCATTACTAAAGCTACATCTTAGTGGTACTAGAGCAAGGATGGAACCATCTAATTAATCGCTGCAATGGATAAAATATCTGCGTTTTTTCATCCCGTTTAGTTAATAGTGAATTAATTCAGTTCAGTCTCATAACGCTGGTGTCGGTTGTTCAATTCTTCGGTAATTGGTCCTCGGCTTTGGCTTCCTGTGTCGTTCTACCTCCTCTATCGCTAGAGTCGTGCATTACTTCTATCACCTCGACTTTGTCTCCTGCGTCGTTCTACCTCCTGCATCCATGCAGGCCGACCTATAGCCACTAATTTAAATCAATTTAATCCCTGATAGATAAGGATGTGCGATTAATAAGACTGCATATAAAACACAGCCACCTATTACGGTAATAACATCATTCTTTACTGAAACTAATTCTGGCTTTATCCATTCACCTTCACGTCGACTGATCAGGATCATTTCAATAATTGCCCAAACACCGAGCCAGCTGAATAATATTAATGAGCGATTATCACCATTAGCAAATAGATGACCAATGCTCCACAGTACTAACCCTGTTAGTTGAAGGTGACGCAGGACTCGTTTTATGTTTGTTGCTCTACGTGCAGCAACAAACAGAATGAATGTTAGAAGAACTAGAAAAAATGTGACATGTCTGCCCCAGCTTTGTGGATTATAAATATCAATAGGATCTATACTGCGCCAACCAAGCACTATTAGAACTACTGATGTGATAATCAAGATTGCGAATAAGCCTTTGTATGGCCCGATTCCAATTTTGTTTATAACTAATCCCCTTGTGCACTTTGCCACTGAAGGGAAAAAGTGGATAAGCGTCCACAGCAAAAGACCAAGAATTAGTAAGTGCATAATGTTCTCTCCTCTTTTAACTTTTAATTATATTTACTAACGAACTTAAAAATATCTCAGCTCAATTCTTTGAATACTTTATTCTTGTCCTTTTAATCTCTCACTATCTTCTTCAAATGCCTTGCCTAGAAAATCATATACCGTTCTTATTCTTGCGCTGCTGTTAATTTCTGCATGAGTAACTAGCCAAATTTCCCGTGCATGATTCAGTTTATTATTTAACACGCGATGGAGATTAGGGTGTTGGTCAGCTATAAAACAACATAGTGCACCACAGCCTAAACCTGCGTTGGTTGCTTCGACGATTTCCATGTGGCTATTTGAACGATGTCGTATGTGGTCTTCATGAAATAATGATTCTAGTTTTTTAATTTCCGAAACTGGCCCTGTTTCCATCTCAAAGCCCACATGGTAATGCTGTTTTAGATCTTGTGGCTTCTCAGGCACACCATGTTTATCCAGATAGGCTTGGCTTGCATAGAGACCAAAATTCAGCTCCCCTACTTTGCGACATATTAAATCAGCTTGATCCGGACGTGCGAGTCTAACGGCAATGTCTGCCTCTCTGCGTAATAGATTAACGTTTTGGTTATCGATATGTACTTCTATTAGAAGCTGAGGAAATTCATCATGAAATTCACCAAGTTTCTTTGGTAGCCAATAAATGCCGAGATCTTCAATCAATGAGATCCGTACATTACCCTGTAATTGCTGATTCGCACCGGTAGCTGCCCGCTCTATCGCGAGGGCTTCTTCTCCCATGCTTTTAGCATGCTCTAAAATACTTTCACCGACTTTAGTCAGTGAGAGTCCTTGCGCAGTTCTATTGAACAACACCGCCCCAAGTCTATGCTCCAACTGCTCTATTCTTCGCCCGACAGTCGGCTGACTCACGTTCAGACGACGTGCTGCTGCAGAGAGGCTACCTGTCTCTGCGACTGCCACCACATCTTGTAAAGCTCGCCAATCCATACTCAATAAAACCACCCTATTCAAATATGTATACCAGTTAAACGGTATTAACTAATGACTATTTATATATGTATAGCATAATTACACCATAAATTCACTCAGCAGAGGTAAAGCGACATGAAACAGGTAATAGCACAGATCGGTTTGGTGATGATTCTGGCCTTATCGTCTTCAAATGCAGTTATGGCAGACCAGAGTATTATCGGCTGGTTTTCTTCTCCAACATCCAACCTTCTGAACAGGAGCAGTTTAGAGTTGGCTACTAATCATGTCATTCGTGGTATTCGATTTGCACATCAGTCGCTAGAGAGAGGTTTAAATCCAATGGATGAGCTTATAGCTAACCATAATTTATGTATGGGCTATTTAGCATTAGATAAAATTGATATCTCTGCACAATATTGCGTACGCACATTTAAGCTTGCACAAGGACCCTATCGTATTGAAAAGATTCGAGGCGCTTACCGATTGCAAGAAAGTAATACTATTGGTGATTCTAAATCGACATTAACGCCGATGTTAATGGTGGCGAGTAATATATTGCAGCAAAATCCACAGACACGTCTTACAATGTTGATTGATCAGCAACAGAACAAACAGCGTTTTAACTAAATATTGAGGACAAACTGTCTGAAAATCGTATTCTCATTAATATCCCGATATACTAATGCCTATGCAAAATGAAATGATCTCAGTTTCAAATACAGAAAGCGGACAAACGATGGACGTGCTCGTATTTGATAAGCGAGCCAATCAAATCACGGTGGTTATTGGCGAAGGTGTTCATAGCATGAAATGCGATCTTACGCCGACCAAGAACGAGCAGGCTTATGTTGGTAGTGTGTTAGGACGTGAGATTATTTATCACTGTAGTCGCGAACAGATTCAGTCTGAATTAGATGAGATTAATCCTGCGCTTAAAAAGTCAAGATCGTTTAAAAAATAGTTTTTATTGGGTCGCTACGGACTCCTCGACTCTGTCTCCTGATTCGTTCTACCTCCTGCATCCATGCAGTCGTGTCCTATCGCGACATACAGGCCCTCCATGGCCATAAAGTTTAAATAATAAACTTTATTGTTCTATCTCATCGCCGCTCCTGCGCACACCCCTCAAGGGGGTACCGAGGTCCATGCGCCTGCGGCATACAGTACGTCCTGTACATAAATCTAGATCGTTTAATAATTAAAAGTTTACAATATTCTCTTTAATTTTTTTGCACTCTTCTTCATCAAGATAAGAACCGCCTAAGCTGTTTTCATGCATTAAGTCTTTCGCTTCTTTGCCAAAATGTGCGTTACGTTTATCAATCAGCAAATGTCCTAACTCATGCGCTAATCGGTTTTCTGTTTTTCTTCCATCTTGCGTTAGTATAATCGCGTGCCCTCTTCCTGCTGTTGTTCTAGGAAATAGTTTTTCTGATAGAGCTGCGCCACCACGAATAGTCCAATCATTATTTTTTTTAACCTCAGCACTACCTCTTGATGGGCTATTAGCTTTAGGCACTACGTATACATCTATGCAATTATTGCCTTGAGAATGGTAGTGCTGAATTATATTCTTTAATTCGATTGATGTGTCTTGAGCTGCTGCATCATTCCATAGTGTTAATATACCTTCTTGCCAACTAGTGCTGCTTGCTCGGTCTATTTCATTATATTTTTTAAGCATAACCTCAGCTCTCTTCACGAGCTCATTTTTCTTTTCAACCCCATAATAATCAAGTTTATTATTGATGATAGTAATCGACGCTTGCGTTGTTATGTGTGTTTTTTCTAATTCATGCAAACTGGTACTGTCTCCAATTCTCTGTTGCTCAGCATCCATAGTAACAAGTGCCGCTTCTGCATTAACAATTGCAAGACCAGGAGATAGTTCTAGTAGTGCATAGTATTTAATATCCGGAGTCTGTTTTATTTTCGACGCTATGGACGCTATTTCATTCAGATGTTCTTTTATTTTTCTGCCTTGATAGTCTGATGTTGTTTCATTGAAACCTTGATCAAGTGGCTGACTTAAGCGGAGTGCTTCTTGCCAGCTAACATGCTTTATTTTTTTATGTGCTAATTTAATCTCAGGACAATTTTGCGCCTTATTTTGATTAAATACTGATTGGGCTCTTAATACTTCTCCTTGTAATAGAGGTTTCTGTTGCTCAAATTGAGCGGACTCTAATTGGGCATCACTTTTTTTAGTGATAATGGTAAAATTGAAACAGATCTTATATTGAGCTTCCTGAGACGTTGCTATAGATGAATGTCCAAATAAGCAGCCAAATATGGCAAAATAACTGATTCTATATACGATCTTTAAATTCATTGTTTATTAATTTTATCTTTTAATTTCATTTAATAATTAAAGCCATAATCATGCCATGCGAATATTAGGCAACACAACGCAATCCGATTTTTTAAAACAGTATTGGCAGAAAAAGCCGCTGTTAATCCGGCAAGCATTCCCTGACATTACTTCCCCTATCTCACCAGAAGAGCTTGCTGGTTTGGCTTGTGAGGAAGGCATTGAGTCTCGACTCATTCAAGAACAAGGCGCAGAGTCTCCATGGGAGCTACGTTACGGTCCATTTGAGGAAGAAGATTTTACTTCATTGCCACAGACTCACTGGTCTTTGCTTGTTCAAGCGCTCGATCATCATCTACCTGAGCTTAGTCAACTCCTGGATGAGTTTAACTTTATCCCTAATTGGCGTGTTGATGATGTGATGGTCAGTTTTGCGCCTGAAGGTGGGAGTGTTGGCCCGCATCTCGACAATTACGATGTCTTTTTATTGCAAGTTCAAGGTCGTCGTCATTGGCATATTAATGAAGGTAATTATTCTGAAAATGATTTTATTGAAGGATTGGATCTAAAGATCCTCAGTGAGTTTGAATCACAAGAGGATTGGATTTTAGAACCTGGTGATATGCTCTATTTACCACCGGGTGTTGCCCATCATGGTATAGCGCTTGATAACTGCCTCACCTATTCCATTGGATTTCGGGCACCGTCTCAGAAAGAATTACTCAGTGCCTATACGGTTAGTTTCAATGAACACGCAAAAGATACCTTTTACAGTGACCCTGATCTGAAACTACAAGATGCTTCAGGTGAGATTAAGTCTGATGACATTCATTCACTACAAAATATGTTGCTGTCCGCTATCTCTAATAAAACGGAATTTGCTAATTGGTTTGGTCATTTTATAACCAACAACCTTGATGAGCTTGAGCCAGAATATGATCTACTAGACGAACCTACTTTTATCAATACACTGAAGCAAGCGAGTCATTTAAACCGTTACGGCAATATTCGATTCTCTTATATCAACAATAATGACTCGGTAACGTTATTCTACTCAGGTCAATCAGTTTTATTGCCTAATTCGCAGCTCAGCTTAATAACATACTTATGCAGCTCACACCGTCTTGATTGCTCTGAACTACGTGGATTTGACGATAAGGACCTGACATCTGATCTTCTCTACACATTATATAGTGCTGGTTGTTTTTATTTCGATGAGTGATGTAGAAGTACTACAAGTATCATGGCAAGACATGGAGCCACACTTAAGAGCAATACGCACTATTGTTTTTATTGAAGAACAGAACGTACCTGAAGATTTAGAATGGGATGGAGAAGATGTTGACTCTGTGCACCTATTAGTTAAGAAAGATAATAACTATATTGCTACAGCACGTTTATTAAACACAGGTCAAATTGGTCGCATGGCAGTACTTAAACCCTTTAGAGGTTGTGGTGTTGGCAGCGCAATGCTGAAAAAAATCTTAAATATTGCCCGTTCAATGGACATGAAGACTGTTAACTTAAATGCACAGGTCGATGCGATAGATTTTTATGAAAAATTTGATTTCTTGAAACATGGTGAAATATTTGATGATGCAGGTATTCCTCACATCAGAATGGAAAAGGCTTTCTAATAAACAACTAAGATTTAATTAATACGGTAGGTATCACTGCTTATTCTTCGATATTCTTCTGGCAGAAACATTAAGGCATCTGCTTCAATCTTAATGTCTCGGCATCGTAATGGAGAGTCACCTAACTCAAGCGGATCTTCAGCCACCCACTCTTCCTGAAAATTTTCAGCCTGACCAGCATCATAACCTCTTAAATAGTCACCACGTCCAAACACTATCCACTTATTATGTTTTGCTTCTTGATAACCATGTCTATACCCCTCCTGATATCCGGTTTGATAATCACTACAACCCGTTGCTAATAAGCAGAATATTAAGCCTATTTTAATTTTTGAAGTCATTAGCAATTCAATCCTGCTGCATTGGTTGTAATAATTTTTGACAATTCAGAAAACCAGCTCGTATAGCGACACAATCTGTTCTACTATTTTTTTGACACTTAAACTTGAGCAAGTAATGCGTCAGCGCTACTAGCATCACACGCTAATATGCTTTCTTCTACATTCACTGTAGTCACTACGCCGTCATCAACAATCATTGAATAACGCTCTGATCGAACACCAAGCCCAAAGTCAGCGAGATCCAGGTTAAGACCTATTGCATTTGTAAAAGCCGCTGTTGGATCACAAAGCATTTGAATGTTGTCGCCAACACCTTGAGCTTTTGCCCAAGCATCCATAACAAAAGGGTCGTTGATTGAAATACAAACTACGGCATCAACACCTTTCCCAAGTAAGGAATCAGCTACTTTCACAAAACCGGGTAAATGATCAGCAGAACAAACTGGCGTATACGCACCAGGCAAACCAAAAACGGCTACTTTTTTCCCCTTAAAGATTTCATCAGTCGTACTAGTACGAACATCAATCTCAGAATCCGGTCCCATCCACATAAATGAACTTGCCGGGATACTATCCCCTGCTTTAATCGCCATAACCAGTGCCTCAATATTGTGTAAATCGGACTGTCAGGATAGGAGCCGCACCAATAAATGTCTATCAGTTTTGACTGAGTCTAAATACGACCATATTCATCAATATATTCAATATGTTATAACTATAGTTATTGACCTTGTTTCTTTATGAGCAGTGTTTATTGATATGATCTCCCGAAACTAATTCATTCCTGATTTTCAATCGTTATAATACCTGTATCTTAAATTTGGCTAATTCACTGTCATAGCAGGAAATAAATATGAAATACGACAATATTCTACAAACGATTGGTAACACCCCCCACATTTCCATCAACAACCTATTTCGAGACGATATTGAAGTCTGGATGAAAACGGAGAGTTTTAATCCATGCAGTAGTATTAAAGATCGTATTGCAAAAGCGATGATTGAGGATGCTGAAACTAAAGGTTTAATCAATAAAGACACCGTCATTATCGAACCAACTTCTGGCAATACCGGTATAGGTCTGGCTCTCGTCGCAGCGGTTAAGGGCTATCGTCTAATACTGACAATGCCAGAATCTATGTCTATTGAAAGACGTAAATACATGCAAGCACTCGGTGCAGAATTGGTCTTGACTCCTAAAGAACTAGGAATGGGTGGCACTATCGCCAAGGCAATAGAGCTACTTGCTGAAAACCCAAATGGGTGGATGCCACAACAATTTGAAAACCCGGCAAATTCACAAGCTCATAGAGACACGACTGCTCAGGAAATTTTGGCTGATTTCCCCGATGGAATTGATTATATGATTACTGGCGTTGGCACTGGTGGACACATCACTGGTTGTGCAGAGATATTAAAAGAAAATTTTCCAAACTTGAAAGTTCTTGCCGTTGAACCTGAAAAATCTCCCGTCATTAGCGGCGGTGAAAAAGGATTGCATCGATTGCAAGGTATCGGCGCTGGTTTTGTTCCCGATGTATTAAACGTTGATATTCTTGATGGAACAATACAAGTTTCTGAAGAAGACTCTTTTGATATGGCACGTCGATGCACAAAGGAAGAAGGCATCTTTATTGGAATCTCTTCTGGCGCAACATTAGCCGCTGTAAAACAAAAAGAAAATGACATTACAGCAGGTAGTCGTGTCTTGATTTTTAGTTATGACTCTGGGGAACGCTATCTTTCGATCGAAGATTTATTCTAGACAAGTCACAAAGTAGTTAACGTGTGAATACTGAATCACAAATCGAATTTCAAATTAAAGACTTACACAAGTCTTTCTCTGGAAATACGGTTTTAAACGGAATTGATTTAGAGCTCTTTAGCGGAGAGATGATTGCTATTGTTGGTGGCTCAGGATGCGGCAAAACCGTCCTGCTGAATTCAATATTGGGTCAATATGCCATCGATAAGGGCTGCATCCGTATATTGGATAGAACGCATGAGCTATGGGGATTAAAAAACCTTAGTGAATTTAGTGCGCTTGATATTGATGACATTCATAAACATTGGGGTGTCGTCTTTCAACGTAACGCCCTCTTCTCAGGATCAGTTTATTTTAATATCGCATTGTGGCTAAAAGAAATCAAAGGATTGGAAGACGATGTCATAAAGCCAATTGCAGAACGCGCGTTAAAGTCAGTTAGCCTACCTATTGACGAACAATTTATGGAGAAAAGCAGTAACGAACTGTCTGGTGGCATGGCCAAGAGACTTGCAATAGCTCGTGCCATATCAATGGACCCCTATGTTTTGTTTTATGATGAACCAACAACAGGACTCGATCCGACTAGTTCTACCAAGATTCATGAACTCATTTTTGACATCCATAACAGTAAGCTGAAAGATGAATCGAAACGCACTTCAATAATAATAACCCATGATAAAGACTTACTAAGCCGCTTACGTCCAAGGACGATCATGCTACATCATGGCAAGGTTCATTTTGATGGGGCTTTTGATGCATTTGAAAAATCACAGTCTGATGTGATTCGACCTTATTTTGAGATGATGCCCGTATTGCATAAAAAAAATAACGCAGAAATAGAAGTTGATACTAGTCAATATAAACGAAAAGGCTTATTAGTTGATTAATCGTTGTTATTAAAATAACGAGACATCATTAAGACTTTCCGATCAGCATTAATTGCACTTCCTTGTGCAAACATAAACAACTAAAAGAACTCCTTGTTTGTTCTCAATGAACTTATCCAAGGCTCGTCCCTAGGCACCATTTCATTTTTTGGTTTTAGACACAAGCCCATTGCCAAGATATAAGCTAGTGTAGGATTGTCTAACTGATTTTTCCACACTAATTGAACTGCCTGAAAAGCACGATGTTTCATACTGTCTGTAATTGAAACAGCATTTATTGACTCCAGTAGATCCTGGAGCACAACACCATGTTTAAAGGTATTCGCAGCATGATAAGCATCATTTGCGAATAACTCACAAGACTGTGTTGTGTAGCTTCTCATGGTGTAATCAATTCCTTGTCCTTGCGCGGGCGAAGGGATGAATATTAACCAAACTAATAAATTGGCAATTCTATATAAGTGTTTCATTTTACTATCTCATTACTTATGAGCCTCCTGTTGTTTTACGGTTTTTACGTTTAGAACTCTGTTTCCTTTTGTCAGTCGCTCTTCTGCATGGCCCAGACCAGCTTCTCGACCTCACGGTCTCACCTTCTCCATGTAGCCGCGACACTTGGACATCCTGTCCATCGTCCTGCATTGCTCTACTACGTCACATCCATGTGACTATGCGCGCTCTACCGCCTACAAAAAAAGGCCGTAGGTTTATCACCTGCGGCCTTCTTAAGAGTTACTCAAACCTAAACTATTAGATCAAATTATTACCCCACAGACACACAGATTTTATAAAGCTGTCGCACATGACTGTGCGATGCCAAATAAAATACTGTTTTTTCAGAGTTTTTGTTTTCATGAGGTTGCGATATTCTGCCTAATTTTAATAGTTATGAGGCTTAGTCATATATAAATCTGCAAAAGTTCATATTATTTTCTTTATCTATGCTTTCTGTTTATCTTTATCTTCATCTTGAGTCACTCCATATTTCTCCCATAGCTCTTTAGCAAGGGCATGCCCTTCTTTTCGTTCGTCAACAGTCATATATGCTTCGATCTTATCGCGTAACTTCTCTGCTTGCTTATAACCTCCAGCAGCAACTATACCTACCCAGGCATATGCCTGAATAAAATCTTGTTCCACTTTAATGCCCTCGAAATACATTGCACCGAGATAATATTGTGCCATTATATTTTTTTGATATGCCGCATCAACAAACCATGTCATAGCCTCTATATCATTCTGCGGAACACCCAAACCTTCCTGATACATATTAAGTAGATTTTTTTGAGAATTAAAAATACCTTGAGCTGCAGCTTTTCTATACCATTCTATTGCAACAGTGTAATCTTGATTTATACCAAGGCCATTTTCGTACATAACACCTAAATCGTGCTGAGCACTAGCAGTCCCTTTCTCTGCAGCCTTGCGATACCATTTAGCCGCTTCTTTATAATCTTGTTTAACACCTATTCCATCATGAAACATATAACCCAAATTTGCTTCAGCTTCGGCATTACCTTGAACAGCAGCATTACGAGCCCATTTCAATGCAAGCCAATAATCACGCTTTACGCCAAGGCCGATAATATATAGCTGCGCTAATCTTATCTGTGATTCCGCCACTCCACCTTTTGCCGCCTTCTGGTACCATTCAGCCGCTTGAGCATAATCACGCTCAACGCCAAGTCCCCTTTCATAGATTAAACCAATATAGTTTTGAGCCATGCTATTGCCCGACTCGGCAATTGGAGTCAATTTTTTAAGTGCCGTTTCATATTCATTTGCATGAAATGCTTCAGCCGCTATATCAAATTCTGATTGTCCACAGGCCGACAAAACTAAAATCAATAATAAACAAATATGATTTTTCATATGACAAATAACGCGGCAATAATCGCAGCCATTAATAGATAATATGTGGTCGGTATAATTGTTTTACGTATCAAGTTACCTTCTTGACCAGAAAGACCACATGTTGCTGAAGCAGCAACAATATTATGAATACAAATCATATTTCCAGCTGCACCACCTATCGCTTGTAAAGCAACAATTAGTAATGGCGATAACCCTGTTTTAATTCCGACGCCAAATTGAAACAAGGAGAACGTAAGATTACTAATAGTATTGCTCCCCGCAATAAACGCACCTAATGCACCTATCGGCGCAGAGAATATTGGCCACGCCTGACCAGAAAATGATGCAATTGTTTGGGCTAATTCAATCGGCATACTCGCTAGTCCAGCAGAATTAATATCAGATTGAATAAATATACGTACCATAGGGACAGCAAAAATTAGTACAACAGCTGCATTTTTGAATGCTCTTGCAGTGCTTTTTACAGCAGCAAAAACTTCAGGCTTTGACATTCGGTACAAGGGAAGACAAATAAGTGCAACTAAAATAAAAATACTACCTGGCAGATAAAGAAAATTAATTGAAGCATTAATATTAGTATTTAAGATTGTCGGTATTGATAGTTTGAAACCCGCTAAAAATGACTTAAAGGGCAATTCTGGTAAGCGCGTAATAACTAACAAAAAACCGATAAGTGCATATGGTAAACATGCTTTCCAAATTGGTATTGCTTTCTTATCTCCAGCAACTTCATGGACGGGCTCCGATGCTTTCCAGTTAGCCAACCAATCAGCCTTATCAGGAAACCGCCATACTTTTTCAGGTTGAAATAACCCGCGTTTAGCGGCTGTTGTCGTTGCAATTAAAGCAACAAGACCGCCAATCAATGATGGAAATTCTGGGCCAAGCAGGTTTGCAAATACGGCATAAGGCACAACAAATGTTAAACCCGCAAATAATGCAAACTTCCAAACTTCAAATCCCTCTCGCCAACTACGATTTGTACCAAAAAAGCGAGTCAAGAGTGTGACTACAAATAAAGGTATGACAAAACCAATGCCTGCATGGATTAATGCTACTTTGCCACCGATCAAGAAAACAAGTTCATCTAATGATCCAATATGATCTTGCGTTGCTATATAAGCATCAACAATGGCTTGCCCAGCCAAACCATCGTGCACGCCTATTAATATTGGCGTGCCTGCAGCGCCAAATGATACCGGTGTACTTTGTATAATTAAGGCGCACATTACTGCTGCTAACGGAGGAAACCCTAAGACAACTAATAATGGTCCTGCAACTGCAGCAGGCGTACCAAAACCGGACGCCCCTTCTATAAATGCACCGAAGGCCCATGCAATGATGATTACTTGTATTCTTGGGTCAGGAGATATTTGCGTAAACGCATTTCGAATTGTTGAAACAACGCCAGAGTGCACTAATACAAACAGTAGCAATAAGGCTCCAAAAACAATATAAAGAACCTTTCCAGCTATGATTAATCCTTCAATGCTGGCAGCCGCTATCGTTACTGGTTCGACATGCCAATAAAACATGGCAAGTAAAACGGTAACGACGAGGCCAATAGGCATGGTTCGTTTCGCTGACCATTGCCAAATAACTAGCAATAAAAAAACAATAGCGAGTGGTGTAATAGCAATTAATGCAGACATCAGCGAATTGTACAATTAAACCAAATATTTTTCCGATCTTATCAATAATCCTTCATAGGAGCGTTATTAAGCAGTAACAAAATAGATAATATTCACAACAACGACAATTAAAATACCTATTGTGATTATTTTGACAGGGCTCTTGTTTTTTATCGTAGGTATTACCGGTACTGAACTCTGTTCATCAGCATCTTTATTATCAGGTTTTGGAACTTTATCTTTATTTAATTCTTCTTCTGGCTCTGTTTCTTCGAGTTCATCAGCTAATTCATGCTCTCTATTTTCAGAATATAGTCTGCAACACATCTCACCAATAAGTTGCTCGCCGTTAGCACCCCAATAGACTTCAACACTTTCAGGTAGGTTGTTTTTATCGATATGGACTGAGGAATTGAATGTGGCCTTCAAACTGTTTTCTACAACACCATAACCATAGATATAGAGTAATTCATCCGTTCCGGGAATTTTGATATGTAATTCATCTAGTAAGAGGTTTTGAGGCAGGGGTGGTTTTGTAGTAATGATGGCATCAATATCCCCGATTGCTTCGCCTTCACCGTGAATCAAACTGTCTTTAAACTCAAAGATGACGGTCTCGCCATCAATCGTAACAGAATATTCTTTATCCATTGAATTACCCCCGCCACATTGAGCAACAAAGCTATCATATTCTGTAGAACTACTTAAGGAGGTTTAAGAAAAATATCACAATTCAGCCGATTTTATTTGCTCCTTCATTTGCAATGCAGCAATTGCATAACCGCCATCAGCTGCATCTACAAAATGAAAATGTTCGCCTACTCGGTTGTCAATCATGCAGGTCATTAAGGCTGAATTTGAGACATGTATTCCGTAGACACATTCTTTATTAGTATATTTTTCTTTTAAATAAGCAACCAATTCTTCACGCTGCTTTTTTGTGCCCGAAATTACTTGTCGTAAGATACCATCAAATTTTTTGAAATCAGTATTACTAATTAATTCGGACTTATATGATCCCCAAGCTACTCCCGCGACATTCAATTTAAACGTCATGAATACCCATCCTAAGATATTTTGAATATATAACTTCACCCAATAATTTAAAATTGAAAATGTGCTTTCTTTGTGTGTTCTGACACTGACTTCATTTTTTAACTTGTTTATGTTGCTAGTTAAACTTAGGCCCGCTTCATGAACAGGTTGGCATTCATCATCAGCCCCATATATATGTTGTATCTTTACAATAATATCATTGTAAATTTTTGACTCTTCATCTATTGAAGCTGCGAGAACCTTGACGATCAATGCAATCGTTTCGCCATGCTTGCTTGGTATGTTGTTCCAACGACATTCCAGGCCAGAGTAATCTGTCTTCGTCTCCTCACCCATATTCTCAAAACGGAATTGTTGCCCTGCTTTATCATCTTTGATTAGATTTTCTGCATACTCTATACCGCCACCGGAGAACGCAGCTTGAGTATAATGTTCGGACATTCTATAACGAGAAACCAAAACCTCATGTCCTGCACTTCTAACAACCGCAATAGGAACAATACCAACTCTCAGGTTAAGACCGAATTGCTTTTCAGCCATGTACTTTGTTGCTATTAATGCTTTTTTTGCTTTTTCTACAAGACTAGCCGGGATACATAATGATGCTCCATCACCACCAAACATAGAAGGTAACAGAATAAGCGGGGAGATATTCTTTATAGCAGTTATAATTGAGACCCCTACAATATTAACGGCTTTATATTTTCCTGCCTTTATCGCACCGGTTGAATTCTGGATGTCTGCAGAAACAATCAACCAGTCATCAGGCAATTTTGAATACTTTGATAGAACAGATACAACTGAAAAATCAGCATGCACCGGGAGTTTCGAATAAAATTCATCTGAAGACATGCTGAATAATTATTGCAAATGAACCGTATTTATACCATAAATTGAAAAATCGATCTGCAAGCACTCAACATTGTGAAACGACAATAGTTAAGATTGATGTAACAATTATAATCCAAACCCGGCAGACTTTTGATATAGATCAATTAGCTTAATTTTACGAATTTTATACTTTATATATAATGGGTGTCGTATCCAGTTACCCGTAATTGCTGTCAATAATTATTAACTTAGAAATAAACCATGCCTATATTAAAACATATCCGATTTGGTGCCTTCGTACGCGAGATTACAATGCACCAACAAGAGATCAGCTATAATGATTTGGCTCCAGAAATCAAACAAGACCAGGATGGTAATGATTTGGCTTATCGTCCGGGCAAACTTAAAGTGCGCTCAATTGATGTCTATCGTCTGGCACAACCCTATTTTAAGGTTCGTTTAATCGACCAAATAAAAGCTGTCTTACCATTAGCTGTTTATCTGATTTTATTTCAACTATTGATACTACGTCAGAATGTTACAGATTCATGGGTTATTACAGCAGGTTTAATGTCCGTAATTTTTGGACTTATGTTTTTTATTGAAGGCTTAAAAGTTGGACTCATGCCTTTTGGTGAGACCATAGGCAATATATTGCCATCAAAGGCGAGACTGGCAACTGTATTATTCATTGTCTTTTTGCTAGGTATAGGCGTTACATTTGCTGAGCCTGCTATAGGTGCACTAAAAACAGCTGGCGCAATAGTCAATGTTGAACGTGCACCCTATTTATATTCATTATTAAACTCATGGTCAGAAGTGCTGGTGTTAATGGTTGGTATGGGTGTTGGTCTTGCCGCGGTTTTGGGAACACTCCGGTTTATTTATGGCTGGAGCTTAAAACCACTGATATACATGTCATTGATACCGACCATTGGTTTGACAATCTATATAATGGGCGACAGTGAACTTAGCAAAATATTGGGTCTCGCATGGGATTGTGGTGCTGTAACTACCGGGCCTGTTACAGTGCCTCTAGTACTTTCACTAGGCATTGGTATTGCCACAGCCGCTGGCAAAGGCCGGTCATCGTTATCCGGGTTTGGCATTGTCACTCTCGCATCATTATTTCCTATCATCGCCGTTCAAATACTGGCTATTTTTGTTTCCTTTGCAGAAACACCCGAAATGATTATTAGTGAGGCTGCCTCTATCAGCAACTTATCAAACACCTTGAGTTGGCACGAAACAACACCTTACGTTGAATTGCTATCCGGTATTCGCGCCATTGTTCCATTAGTATTATTTTTGATGTTTATACTCATTTATATACTTAAAGAGAAAATCAAACATCCAGGCACCATTGCTTATGGAATTTCCCTGTCTGTAATAGGTATGATTATTTTCAATGTTGGCCTGAGCTATGGCTTGTCCAAGTTAGGAGGTCAGTCTGGTGGTCTAGTGCCTGGCGCCTTCACAAAGATCGAGCTTATCAGCGAATCACCTTTATATAACTTTGCATTAGGCATGTCGATTGCGCTTGCTTTTGCATGGATACTTGGTTTTGGCGCAACGCTGGCCGAGCCGGCATTAAACGCTTTAGGCATGACCGTGGAAAACCTGACTAATGGCGCTTTTAGAAAAAAGTTATTGATGCACGCTGTTTCGTTTGGTGTTGGCTGTGGTATAGCAATAGGCATCTTTAAAATTATATTTTCCATACCGATCGCCTACATTATTATCCCCGGTTATTTAATTGCTATCGTTTTGACATACTTTTCAACTGAAGAGTTTGTCAATATTGCCTGGGACAGTGCTGGCGTTACAACAGGCCCGGTAACTGTACCTTTAGTGTTAGCGATGGGGTTAGGCTTTGGTGAAGCAGTTGGGGCGATAGAAGGCTTTGGTATTTTATCTATGGCATCAATTGGCCCAATCATTTCTGTTATGGCTACTGGCTTGTGGATACAATGGAAAGTTAACAAACGCCGAGAACGTGAAGATGAATTAGTTGAATCTCTTGAAGGAGTTGACTCATGAGTAAACGCAATATCGTTGTATTAACCGATGTAGCATTAATAACGTGCATAATTCAAAAAGGATGCGCAGACACTATAGTAAAGGCTGCCCAAGATGGTGGTGCTCAAGGTGCAACTGTATTTTATGCGCGAGGCAGTGGCGTTAGAGAAAGGCTTGGCGTGCTCGGAATTGCTGTCGAAGTTGAAAAAGAAATTATCAATATTGTTGTTGCTACTGATCAAATTGATCGTATATTTGAAAAAATATATCTGGCGGGAAACCTTGATACGCCTGGCATGGGCTTCATGTATGTTACTCCTTTGGAAAAGGCCGCTACTTACATACCTACAGAAATTGCTGACAAACTTACTACGGAAGTTTAAGTGCCTAACAAACTAGAAAATTTGGAAACCATGGGGAACATTAAATTCTCTAACGACAAATTAATCACCTGCATATTACCAAAGGGCTTGGCTTCGCCAATTTTGAAAAAATTAAAAACTGAAAAAGGAATTGTCAGGACTAATCTTAAATCGGCACGTGGCATGGGGAAAATCACACCCCTAGCCTATCGTGGTGCTGGCGAACAAGCGGAAAAAGACATGCTAAATGTTGTTGTAAATCAAGATGAAGCAGATGATATATTTTACTATATCTATGAAGAAGCAGATATAAACAGACCGCACGGTGGCGTTATATATATGCGCCAACTTGGACCATCAACACCCTTTACACTCCCAGACTTGCCAGATGAAGAATAGGTTTGTTGATAAGACTATATTCTATGACACCGAAAGATAACTCCAGCATGAGGATCATTTAAGGGCGTGCCACCAAAGTAGATAGTGCCATGGTCTCCCAGCATTTCTTCCTCTCTATGTAATCGGATATTTCTCCCATTTGCAAAATAGACAGCCGTTCCATTTGTGCTATTGTCTTGTAAATGAAAAACCCCATGTCGATAGGTAATCTCCGCATGTGATTTTGAAGTAAAATTTCCATCGACACTAAGATCATTATTGTCACCACGGCCAATCGTGCAATGGGTATGCTCTGAATCTAGTCTAATTTGTTTGTCACCGTAATCCAGCAGAAGTATTTTATGAGTTGCATCATCTTCAGCAATAGCTGAAGGCAAACTACCGATTCTTGTTACCTCTTCTTCTTCTTCCCATGGGATGCCATAAACTTTTAGTTCACCATCCCAAGCATCAGCTTCTACAGAATCAATGAATCGCGCGTTATATTTAAGCTCTTCTGGTAAGGCATCAATACTTTGGCTGCTGGTAAGAATTTCATCCTTTTTCGCAAGGTTGATAATCTGCTGTGCAATAATGGGAGCTTCACCTATGATCTCCTTACCCCTATACCGCACTGCACCATAATGCCAACCTATTTTGACATGTACTTCGCCGATACTAAATTTTCCTTGTTCACTGGCCAACTGAAGTGCTTCATGCATCGCTCTTGCTGCCATAGCGGCTTTGACTGGGTTTGGGAATTTACACATAGCCTCATCGCCAATTGTTTTGACTACGTCACCATCTAGACTAGACGCTACATCTGATAATATAGCGATACAAGTTTCTATGTTTTGACGTGCAACTACATCACCATGTGTCTCATAAATATGCGTACTTCCTGAAACATCTGCATACAATATAGCTAGTTTCTGAATTGTGTCATCCGACATAGCAACACCTTCGCATTAATGAACATAGGCAAAGGTTAGCAATAATAGGATTTTGATTTATTGATTCATATCAAAATATGTCATGAAAAAAAGACACTGTTATTTTTTATAATTGCAATTCGCTTAATCTTTTTGCTTCTGATGTATCAGGGTATTGATTTCGTAATAATAATGCATAGCTAGACACATCATCTTTAAAGTTGAGTTCTTTACATATTTGAATGCCTATCCATAAACTCTTTGCGGTGTGTCTTGCATTCTCCTGATAACGTTTAAAATATTGATGTGCTAATTCGTAATCATTTCTAGTATAAGAAATATCAGCCATTTTGATTAAGGCATGTGAAAAACGCGGGTTTTTGTTTAGTGCTTGTTTAAAATAGTCCTCGCCAATTTGCGGTTTTTCATCAAATACGCATAGCCCGGCATTAGTTAATGCTATTTCAGGCGAGTCATACAAAGGATTTTTTGCAGCATTTATAAACTGTGCCTCAGCTTCATCTCGCCTCCCATTACTACATAACAACAAACCATAATTATTATGTGCTGATGAATTGGTCGAATCCAATGATAGTGATTCTTTAAAATTGTTCTCTGACTCAACTGGGTCTCCCAGGCGTTGATAAAGCAGACCCAGGACATTATATGTTGGTGCATAATCGGACTTGGCCAGAAGTGATCGTTTCAACCTTGTCAGTGCATTTTCATAAGCACCTTGTTGCATGTATTCAATACCAAGATTCATATTAGCAATCGCCACTTCGAGCGCTTGATCGGAACGATTTTTCTTTGGATTGTTTAAGTCTCTTTCAGCAGCATTGTAGGCCGCATTATTAACTGTTTGCCCAACGGCTCCAACCAGAGCCATAGGGCCACAACCTGAAAGGAGTAACCCTGCTAGAATTAGTGTGAGAATACTCAAATACTTCATGTTTTATATTATAAAAGTAATTAGTATAAAATTAACAAACATAGCCTAAGTGTATCCTTAAATAATAGAAACATCACCGACTATGCAATATGACTAAATTTGTATTAAAAACATTCTTTATTTCTGCCGTATTGATTGGAGTTGGTTTTTACGTTAACTATCTCCTGACCGGCAATACACCAAACTTGGCCATACAAAAGCCCAGCATGCCTGATTTAAATCTTTCTAAAATATCTGAATCAGCAACAGATCTGTTAAATTTAAATGGAAAAGGCTCATCAGATACAAAATACTTATATAAATGGCGTGATGCGAAAGGAATCATTCACTATACAAGTGAAAAACCTGCTGCGGATATTACCGTCGAAACCATTAAATTAAGTAGCGAAACAAATATCGTTCCCGCTGTTTCTTCAGAAGATACAAATCAAAATGCGCCGCAGATACAATTACCACAAGGTGTAAATGACGATAAATCGAATGCAAACCTCTACTCACCACAGGGTATTGAGCAACTTTTTGATCAGGCAAATGACGTTAAAAACCTGATAAATGAGCACTACGACGATAAAAGCACAGCATCAGAACAACAATAAACTATCTTTAATCAGGCGTTTTTATCATTTAAAACAGCTGAAACCTTAAAATTGACCTTAATTTATGGGCTTATGTCTAATAATCTCTAAACATCAGTCTTTATAGGCCGATAAAGATTGATATCCTAATATATATAGTGTGATTCATGGAACAAGTCGCAGAACGCCGAAACAGACCTCGCCTATCGATAGTCGAAGAGGTATTTGAGCAAGACTCAGGTCGTTCACTTGGGCATACCGGTGATTTGAATGCATATGGGATGATGCTAATAGGAAAGACTGATTTTCCCATTGGAGAAAAAACACGCGTCAGTCTCGATATACCTAATGGACTAGACAACAAGATAAGAATCTCATTAACTGCTCAATGTCGGTGGAGCGAACCACATTTAGACACCCCATTTTATAACTCTGGCTTTCGTTTTATTTACAATACAGAGTTCGATATAGAATACATCGAGACATTATTTTTCGCCCTGTCTAATTAACAACCCCCGCTTTCAATAAGAAAATAAATTTGATGCGATGCATTAAATTTATAACTTATATTAATTTTTAAGATTCATATTTTTCCAAGCTTTGATCCAGATCAAGGTATTTACAATATATTCGATTTATCTTACCTCCACTCAGAAATTTACTTGGCTTAAGCATTGAAACAATCTATTACCTTCAATAAAGAATTAATTAATCGATACAACCAGTTAGGACCAAGATACACATCCTACCCCGCTGCAACTCAATTCAGCGAAGAGTTTGGAATCAAGGATTATTGTCAGGTTATTAAAGATTCTAACGAAGATTTATTACCCAAGCCTTTATCCATCTATATACACTTACCCTTTTGTAATACGGTCTGTTTCTATTGTGCTTGTAATAAAATAATTACTGCTAATCGCAACCGCAGCATTCCCTACCTGGAAGACTTGCATAAAGAGATTAATATACAAGGCCCATTGTTCGACAATGACCGTATCGTAAATCAGCTACATTGGGGTGGCGGGACACCCACTTTCATATCACATGACCAAATGACCGGTTTGATGAGCGTGATAAAGAAGAATTTCACTTTGCTTGATGATGATACTGGTGAATACTCCATTGAAATCGACCCTCGAGAAGTTAAAACAGAAACAATCCACCTATTAAGAAACCTTGGTTTTAATCGAATGAGTATTGGCGTGCAGGATTTTGATCCTCAGGTACAAAACGCAGTCAATCGAAACCAGACCTATGAACAAACAAACAATGTTTTTAATGAAGCTCGAAAGCATGGGTTTCATTCAATCAATATAGACTTGATATATGGACTTCCAAAACAAACTCCACGCACATTCTGCAACACAATCAGCAAAATCATTGAGATGAGTCCTGATCGAATTGCGGTATATAATTATGCTCACCTTCCTCATTTATTCAAAACACAGCGCCAGATAAAAGATGAAGATTTACCAAGCCCCAGTGAGAAACTTGAAATCCTTGGTGAATCAATCCAATCACTTCAAGATGCTGGTTATGTTTATATCGGCATGGATCATTTTGCTAAACCTGATGATGAATTAGCTGTCGCACAACGAAAAGGCAATTTATATCGTAACTTTCAAGGGTATTCTACAAATGCCAGCTGTGATGTCATTGGTTTTGGCATTACTGCTATTAGCAAAATAAGTAATTCATACTCGCAAAATATTCGTACGCTAGAGGAATATCACAGCGCCTTAGAAAAAAACAAAACACCTCTACTTCGCGGATATAAATTAAGTAATGATGACGAGCTTAGAAGAGAAGTGATATCAAAGTTAATTTGTCACTTCCAAATCGAGTTTCGTGTGATTGAAGACCTGTTCAAAATAGATTTTTCTAATTATTTCTCAAAGGAAATAGAACTATTAGCAGATATGCAAAAAGATGAATTATTAATAATTAATAAAAACGCAATTGAAATATTACCTGCAGGCAGATTCCTGATAAGAAATATCTGTTCTGTTTTCGATATCTATCTAGACAGAGAAAAAAGCAATAACAACTTCTCTAAAATGATCTAAACCATTAACTAAAACATTAAAAAAATGCTTACCATTCCAAATATCAACAAAGAACAAATCGAACAATTCAAAAAAGATGGCTTTCTAATTATTAAAAACGGTTTTGACACAAAAGAAACCGTCATGATTGAATCTTGGGCAACAGAACTTGCCGACATGCCGGAAAAAACTGGTGCTCATTGGGTATACCATGAAAAAAGCAAGATAGACCCCGAGCTAGAGCTGATCAATCGCATAGAAAATATTTCTCCATTTCATGAAGGTTTTGCTGAATTAAGTGATGCGCTTAAACATCCTATGGCACAATTATTTGATGAAGAGGCTGCTCTTTTTAAAGAAAAAATAAATTTCAAAATGCCTGGCGGGGATGGATTCAAGCCACACCAAGACTCGCAGGCTGGCTGGCAAGATTACGCAGACTATTTCATTAGTGTATTAGTCTGTATTGATGATGCAAACATAGAAAATGGTTGCTTGCAGATGGTATCTGGGTTTCAGAACAAGGGCCTGTTTCGAGAATGGGAACCTCTTACAGAACAAGATATGGCGGACATGGATTTTGTACATTACCCAACCAAACCTGGGGATATTGTATTCTTTGATTGTTATACACCTCATGCATCTGAACCAAATTTGACGGACACAACACGACGGCTTTATTTCGCAACATATAATAAGTTATCTGAAGGTGAGCATTTGAAGAAATATTATGACGATAAATATAAAAACTTTCCTCCTGACATCGATCGAGAAGTTGGCAAGGAATATGTCTTTCGAGTTTAATTACACGTCATAAAAGATTCAGCTTAAATCACAAGGCAAAGACCTTGCTATATAACTATTTCTAAGGAACAGATAAAATACTTAGAAATTCAGGTCAGGAGATCAGCTGATAAAACTTATAATCAATAGTGATAAGCATTTTTTATCGTGTTTATTTCCAGATAAACCCAGAGATTTACCTTTTCGTTTAAGCATACGTATCTTAAGCCGTGCACTACACATTCTCGCTGCCGGCGTATTGCTTGGCGGACATATATTCAATCAAACAGAAGCCGTCCTGGAACCTTGGTTATGGACTACTGTGGTCACCGGGTTAATCATATTGCTCACCGATCTCCATTCAAGTTTAGCCATATTGTTTGAAGTACGAGGCATAGCCATAATATTTAAAATAGCCTTATTACTTTTAATACCCCTATTTTGGGAAGAACGCATCACTCTTTTAGTTTGCGTATTGCTTATTGGAGCCATCAGCAGCCATTTACCAAAACGATACCGCCATAAAACATTCGTCATTATTGAGCATAAACATTCGGAATGCCGCAATAGTTAACACCCTCTTTCCTTTGCAATCTAATTAACTAGAATCCTTATGCATTCAATAAACAATAAGAGAATTAAGAATCTATGCTTGTAGATATAATACATAAACAGCATTTAGACTTACGAGAACTATTTGCACAACATCAAGAGGCACTTTTACAAGGTCACTTTGAAGATGCAATGACACAATTATCTAACTTCAATCAATGTCATCAGTCTCATGCAAAACTAGAAGAACGTTATCTCTTCCCATTATTTTCAGAGATAAAACATCAAAGCAAATGGAATGTAAGCCTTTATATTAAAGAGCATGAAAAAATAGAACGCCTGTTTGAAAATATTAGCAAAGATGTAAGCTGGCTGAGCGAACAAAGCCTGTCTGAATCTCAATTACGCAGAAATATTATCGCTCTGTTAGATAAAGAAAAAACATTCAAAGGTCTGACAGAACATCACGAAGAACGTGAAGAAGAAGCAATGCTAAAAGAACTAGATGAGCAATTGGAACCATCGCTAATAAAAGAACTTGTTTCAGATTTAAAATTTACCTGGATAGAAGTAATCGCTTTAATAAAATCAGCTAACTACTAAACGGTAATTTATTGCTGAAAATTGATTATCAGATATCAGGTAATGCATGGAGCCCCATGATTTAAACAAGAACAGACATTATGGTTCTATTGTTAGCACCTTATTGTTTATGTGGTTTTCCAAATCTGAATATTTTTCTTCATATACATTCCAGTTCAGAATTTTATTTAAATTTTTCTCAATTTTCTTATATTCACTCTCAACTGCAATTTTTTCCTGTTCAGACAATCCATTTTCCGCCATCCGATAAAGGACATTGTCTTCTTTGAAAATATGCTGTCTGAGGAGTTGACAGTAGCTATATGCATTTTCATACAAGCTCTCTATATTTATGTTTACCACTGCATCAGCCATATTCTGAACATACATTCTTCCTTGTTCGTGCTCAGACAACATGACGGGCAATGGATTGCAATGTGATAGAACACCGGGTGCCTGCAAATATTGAAATAAAACATCTTCCTCTTTTGCATGATGATAGGTATCTACAAATTGCTGGATGAAACTGATAAAGTCTTGCGCTTTTTCCAGAAAAATATTTTCACATCTGCTTGTCTTACTAAATTCAACATATCTTTCCAGTAAATCGAGATATTTTAAAATCATTTGATGTTCTTTCATGAGCTCACCTGTTACTTGCATTTTATTAAATCCTGTTTAGTTTCATGAGAAGTTTTTTCATCCTAGACATTCATAATAATCCATATTTCACGATTAAAATTAAAATATTTGATTTATATCAATAATATCTTTCCTGATTGAATGTATCTTTGCCCGTTTTATTAATTAAACATTTAACAAGTGAGATTACATAAGGAACATTTAAAATGATTCTAAGTGATGAGCAAAAGAAAGAATTTAATGACAAGGGATTTATTATAATAAAATCCTTTTACAATGATGAAGAAATAAAAACAGTTTCTACATGGTTGGATGAATTACGCGATAAGACTCCTGTTGATGGTGAGGAAGCAAAGTATTACGAAAAAAGCTGTCTGAATGAAGAAAACATTCTTGTTCGGATCGAGCATATTCTGGGAAAACATAATCCCGAGATGACCAATCTGTTGATTGGACAAAAAGCCAACGCATACCTTACCGATCTATTTGATGAACCAGCCGTCCTATTTAAGGAGAAAGCAAATTTCAAGCTTCCCGGATGTCGAGCAGATAAACTCCATCAGGATCAGGCCGCCGGTTGGAACGCCTACGGTAGTTTTTACATTACCATGGGTGTTATTGTCGACGAGAACAGGAAAGATAATGCTGCCGTGAGTTTCATGAATTCCGGAAACTACAAAAAAGAACTGATGGGTGAAGAATGGAAACCGTTGACAGAAGACGATCCTCCTTACCAGCCCGAAGATGAATATATGTTACTAGAAGCCGATCCCGGCGACGTTATATTTTTCGACTCCTATGTTCCCCATGGTTCACCAGCGAACACCGGTAACAAAGGCAGGAGAAATCTTTTTCTTACCTTCAACAAACAGTCTGAAGGAGATAAGAGAGAAACGTATTATGCCGATAAGTGGGCAATCTATCCGCCAAATCAGGCAGATCATGCACGTACAGCAAAATCATTCCGCGTTTAATAATATGCTTTGTTGCCTCTCTGAGCCTTTCATGAGAGGCGCATAGCTTAATTTTATGCCGACAGTATCATAAGCCCTAGTAGAGAAGTACAAACAAAATCTGTATTACAAACACATCCAGGCAAACGCTGGCAGATTATGTAAATACTTTTGGCCAATCTATCAAGACACGTTACGGCAAGCGTGTTCATAAGATTGCTATAGATGCGACGTTTACTTGTCCCAATCGTGACGGTAGCAAAGGACGTGGCGGTTGTAGTTTCTGTAACAATGCTTCATTCAGCCCAAACGGGCTTAAACCTGAATCAATTTCATCTCAAGTTGATGCAGGAAAAGCGGTCATTAAAAAACGTACCGGCGCCCTGCACTACATTGCTTATTTCCAGGCATATACCAATACCTATGGCAACATAGATGAACTTCGCTCTACATATGATCAGGCACTCATCCAGGAAAACATAGTGGGACTTTCGGTGGGAACCCGACCAGATTGTGTGCCAGAACCTGTTCTTGAGTTACTAGCCGAATATCAGCAGCAAGGTTATGAAGTATGGCTTGAGCTTGGTTTGCAATCGAGCTTTGATGAGACACTTATACGCGTCAATCGCGGACATGATTATCAAGAATATTGTGACGCTGTTGATGCCGCACATCGTTATAATCTTAACGTATGCACACACCTTATGCTTGGGCTTCCCGGTGAAGATAAATCACATGCGCTGGTTACATTGAAACGCGTATTATCACAAGGTGTTGCAGGATTGAAAATACACCCATTACATATTGTAAAAGGCACACGATTGGCTAATGAGTGGCGAGCAAACGAATATATTCCACTCTCATACAATGACTATATTGAAACAGTATGTGACATGATCGAATTAACGCCGATGGAGGTCGTTTATCATCGTTTAACTGGTACAGCGCCGGATAAAATCCTGCTGGCACCTGCTTGGTGTGGTGAAAAATGGAACGTGTTGAATGGAATCATGAATGAACTAAAACAACGAGGCACAAACCAGGGCTTTCATGATATTGCGAATAATTTATACCCCGTATAAGTAATCATAGAAGATTAATGACCTATTGCCGTTAACTGGTTCATGATAGCCCGTTTTACTGGCCAAATATTGTTGCCCAGTCTAAGCATGGTTTTTCTCATCAATCTTGCCGATAACATTTCATTATTATTATACAAACGAACAATTCCATTCGTTGCCAGATATAGTGGATGCGATGCGCGTCGATGTATTGAGTGATAGCTTTCCAATACTGCTGGCGAAGCAATATCAACACCTCGCTTCAATGCAGTCTTTATCTCCCTGGCAAGCGTATTTTGTCCTTTTAACCCTAAATTAAACCCATGTGCGGTTACCGGATGCATACCGACAGCAGCATCACCAATCAATGCAAAACGATTTGACACAAACTTATCCGCATAAACAGCAACAAGTGGATAAGGAAACCGTTCACCGATCAGTTTCATTTTACCTAGGCGATGCTTGAATTGATGAGAGATATCATTATTAAATTTTTCTTCACTTAAATTTAGTATTTCATTGCATCTATCAGTTGGCGCAGTTATTACTATTGATGATTGATTTCCTGTAAGAGGTAAAACAGCAAGTGTTCTACCATAATGAAAACATTCATAGGCAATATTGCCATGTGATTTCTCATGTTCCATTCGGCACACAATAACAACCTGACCAAAATCTCGCATGCTGGCAGACAAGCCCACTTTGCGACGCGTTTCTGAAAACCGACTATCGGCAGCAACAACTAACGTAGCATCAATCGTTTCTCCATTAGATAGTACGACAGATGCACCTTGATTATTATTACTTACAGACATGACAGAGGTATCAGTCGATAACTCAATATTCGATAGCGCATCTAGATTTTCATACAGTGCCTTACGAATTAAATGATTAGACACAAGATATCCTAATGCGTCATGACAGACTCTTTTATGATCAAAATGCAAGAAGTATGATGATGTGCCATCTAATACTCTCGCTTCCTTTATCGGCGAGATAGCATTAGAAGAAATTTGAGGCCATGCACCAATCTCATTTAATAACTTAACAGAGAGATGCGTTAATGCAATATCGCGCCCATCAAAAGCAGGATAAGCTAGGGATTCTTTAGATGACTTTTCAACAATTAACACATTCAAATCAGTGTTTGCAAGTGAACGAGCAAAACTCAGCCCCGCTGGACCTGCTCCAATTATAACAACATCGTATTTCATTTTAGTTTTCCTAATAATAATTTATTTTGTTAGCAATAATTTTTATCTACTTTTCAATTAAAACACTTACCGACATGTGGTTGGCAAGAACCAACTTGGTTCTTCATTGGTTTTAACCAACCACTTGTTAACGGCAATTAGACTTAATCTAATAATATTTTTATTAAAATAGTGTTAGATAGTGTCTAAATTAATTAAATAACTAACTTAATAGTTCAATTGTTAAGCCTAGACGATCATTAACTTTGATCTAGATCAAAGTTATTTGCATTAACTTATATAACGCCAAGTATTGGAACACACATTGCAAATTAGCTATTGTTGTTCGGATATTTATCGAATAATTAATAATGTATTTTAACTTATATTAAGACAAGAGGAGTTTTACTATGCAATGGGTTGATCCAGCTTATTGTGACTTGCGATTAGGTTTTGAAGTCACAGCATACGTTTACGTGCGCTAATTATAAAACCTGTATAAGGGAGAGTGACTGACGCTATATTAGTCACTCTTCTTTTATTTTAATGAACATAAACACACGTTGTTTTTATTTATGAACGAAACGATAACAATAGCTGCAGAGAATATTATTGAAATAAATCCCATGTATCTATTCCGATGGGAAGAACCACAACAAGCACACGTATTGCTATACCCCGAAGGTATTGTAAAAGTAAATGAAACGGGCGCTGAAATATTAAAACTCTGCAATGGAATTAAAACAGTTACAGAAATAATTTCTGAACTAAATGATAAATACAGCACAGACGTAACAGACAGCGTCAATAAATTTTTGGAGGTAGCCCATGCCAAAGGATGGATCAGAAGTAAGTCTTGATGGTTTAGGTATCCCAATGTGGCTTACCTTGGAGATGACATATCGATGTCCTCTTCATTGTCCTTGGTGCAGCAATCCTCTCGATTTTGATAAATTCAAAAATGAACTTTCAACCGATGATTGGAAACGCGTCCTACGTGAAGGTCGTGCTATGGGAGCTTTACAACTTGGGTTTACTGGTGGAGAACCCATGTTGCGCGATGATATAGAAGAACTCGTCGCCTATTCAACTGAACTCGGTTATTACGCTAACCTAATTACTTCCGGTATAGGTTTAACACCTGAACGTTTAAAGGCGATGAAAGATGGTGGCCTCAAGCAAATACAACTTAGTCTGCAATCAAGTGATCGTGACATCACCAATAAATTAGTTGGCGCTGATGTCTATGATCAAAAATTGTCAGTTGCTCATGAGATCAAGAGACAAGGTTTTCCAATGGTGTTAAATGTGCCTATATGCAAACAGAATATTGGACAGACCAGAGATATTCTAGAATTAGCTGAAGAGCTTGGTGTTGAATATATTGAGTTTGCCAATATTCAGTATTACAACTGGGCACTTTTAAACCGTGCAGAGTTTTTGCCGACGAGAGAAGAAATCGAAGATGCCGAAGTGGCAGTTAAGGAAACCAGAGAACGTCTGGGTAAAAAAATGGAGATCTATTTTGTCATCCCGGATTATTTTGATGAACGTCCAAAGGCTTGTATGAATGGCTGGGGTGCTATTCATCTAACCATCGGTCCCGATGGTGCAGCACTTCCCTGTCAGGAAGCACGTATTATCAAAGGCTTTGAATTTCCCAGTGTTCTCGATCACTCACTGGATTGGATCTGGAATGAATCACCAGTATTCAACGCATTCCGCGGCGAAGAATGGATGAAAGAACCTTGTCGAAGTTGTGATGAGAAAGAAAAGGATCATGGTGGTTGTCGTTGCCAGGCCCTTTTGTTGACTGGTGATGCCGCTAATACTGATCCTGTTTGTTCCAAGTCACCATTTCATGACTTAATTAAATCCAGTGTCGCTGAAACAACAAACGAACACAGAGTAGAACGACCACTTGTGTATCGTAGAAAGGGAGCCATCACAACGGACTTTCTAGAAACAACAGAATGAAGCTGCCACATGAAACACTAGAAACTTCAGTTATTGCAGGAATCATCCTCACAATAGCATTGTTTGTATTGATTCGTGCATTAATTTGAAGCAGTGATACATAAATTATGACCTATCCTCTATCCTCACTGTGGCACCGAAATATGTGATTGGTAACTTCCCATTTCAAACTTCACATTATTCTCGGTGCCACCATTTATTTAAATTATAAATTTTAGGAATTATTAAATGACTCTTGCATTGATCTTAGATGTGATTGCCCGTTATTTACACATCATTAGTATTCTCGTCTGGATGGGACATAACTATGCCAATGTTATCCAGAACCCAACATTCAAACCCGCGCAGCCATCAAATCGAGAAACAATGTCAGCAGCCATGAAACGTGAGCATGGGACGTTTCGTTATGCCTCGCTAGTCGCACTTGTGACTGGAATCTACATGCTTTGGTTTAGAGGTATGTTTTTAGATGCATTGACGCTATCAGGGCATGCTGTCGTTATGGGTGTCGGTGTATGGCTTGGGATTATTATGGTACTCAATCTATGGTTTGTGCTTTGGCCACACCAGAAAAAAGTTCTGGGGTTTATTCCCGCTTCAGATGAAGAACGGATCCGCTGTTCGCGAATCACCTTCCTTTCTTCTCGTACCAATACAATATTATCCATTGCCACACTGTTTTTTATGATTAGTGGTGCTCATGGCATTGTCTTGTACCTCTAAGACAAGAACGATCTAGCCGTGTTTAATTTTTCTTCCGGTCCTGCCATGTTGCCTAAGGAAGTGCTAGTTCAGGCGCAAGCAGAAATGCTGAACTGGAATGGCTCAGGCATGTCGGTAATGGAAATGCCATTTACTTGCGATGAATTTCAAAATATTGCGACGCAAGCACGGATCAATCTTAAATTATTATTAGACCTACCTGATAATTATCACATCCTGTTTATGCAAGGCGGTGCATACGGGCACTTCTCTTTGTTGGCCATGAATCTATTAGGAAAAAACAAACAGGCCGATTACGCCCAAACGGGACATTGGTCAAGCAGAGCCATCAATGAAGCACAGCGTTATGGTGACATCAATATTGTTACGAGTTCAGTAGAGACCGGTTTTGATCACATACCTGAACAATCAAAATGGGGGCTGAATAAAAAAGCAGCCTACTGCCATATTACATCTAATGAAACAGCAGATGGTGTACAGTTTCATTGGACACCAGGAACGGATAATATTCCATTAATCGCAGATGTGACATCAGACTTTTTAACTCGCAAAATTGATGTGCCCCAATATGGAATGCTCTATGCCAGTGCGCAAAAAAATATCGGTGCAGCAGGATTAACTGTTGTTATTATACGAGATGATTTACTTGATCAAAGCATGGACATAACGCCAACAGTTTTTAATTATGGCGAACAAGCAAAAAATAATTCCAGGGTTAATACCTTACCAACGTACAGCATCTATATATCAGGACTCATCTTCAGATGGTTAATGGATCTTGGTGGTTTAGCTAAAATTGAGATCTTGAATAATAAAAAAGCTGAAGCACTTTATGCCGTCATTGATAATGATGAACAATACCAATGTGCTGTTAAGCCTGCGGCTCGTTCAAACGTTAACATTTGTTTTAATTTAACTGATAGGTCATTGGAATCAGCCTTTCTTAAGGAAGCGACAAGCCTGGGTTTAATTAACCTAAAAGGACATGGCGCAAGAGGAGGCATTCGTGCCAGTCTTTATAACGCTATGCCGCAATCAGGCGTTGATGCATTGATAAGCTTTATGCAGGATTTTTCTGCAAAAAATGGATAAGCACGCCCTGCCCTCATTCCCGATCAATATAATGGGGCTTGATTTTCCGAATCCAGTCGGGCTTGCCGCCGGTTTTGATCGTGATGGCAGTCAGATAAACAGTTTGAATAAAGCTGGTTTTGGTTTTATCGAGCTTGGCACTATTAATGTGAATTCCGAACTTGAATTTGATGATGAACTGGAAAACATTATTCGTAATTTAGAATATTCAAAAAATCAGCCTACAAACCATGCGTTAGTTGGCATCAGTTTGGGAAGCTTAAGGGATGCTATTGATGAATATACTATTGCTGATTACCTTCAGGGAATGGAAAAATTTTGGCATTATTCAGATTACATTGTAATCAACTTGAGTAGGCCAGGTAGCTCTGCACGTTCCGAAGTAAATAATAAAGAAGGTTTGCGTAGTCTATTACAAAAGATCAAACAAGGTCATGTTGAACTTTGTGAAAAACAAGGCAAACATGTACCTATCATCACTAAGGTAGCAATAGAACACGAAGATAGAAAAACATTACCAGAAGCATTAAACATTGCTTATGAACAAGGGTTTGATGGTTTGTTAATAGCATTTGAACATTGGCCATCATCTGTCGATGTAATAACTACAGTGCGCGAAATTTCTGCATTGACAAATAAACTGCCACTGATCGTCGTTGGTGGTATTAAAACAGAAGATGAGGCATTACAAATATTAAATGCAGGAGCAAATCTTGTGCAGTGCTATAGCTTACTAGCTGATCAAGGGCCAACAAACGTAAAAAACATGGTCCGGGAACTAGCCCTAAAAACAAAAGAAAATCTATAGTTTCTATACTGTTAATGCGATTTCAAATAAACTAGAAGCAGAAACCATGAAGATCTAATTGATTATGAACACTTGGAGTCGCCGCAGTTCAGACACGTCATACATCCATCCATCATAATCGAAGCCTTGGTTAAACATTTTTTACACAACTCTGCATTCTCGGGATAGTCACTCTCGCTATCATTACTACCCGATAAACGTTGTTCATGTTCTGCACGTTTTTCCTTAATGAATTCTTTCTGGTGCTCGTCCAGCCCATCTTTTTTAAGAAGACCAATCATACACAAATGGTTTTCCAAAACATCACCAATCTCAGCTACAAGTGAAGGCATAAACTTCCCGCCTTTTTTAAAGTAACCGCCTTGCGGATCAAACACCGAACGGAATTCTTCAACCAAAAAAGTAATATCGCCGCCTTTTCGAAATACAGCAGAAACGATTCGGGTCAACGCAAGGATCCATTGGTAGTGTTCCATATTTTTAGAGTTAATAAACATCTCAAACGGACGACGCAGTTCATGGTCTGTATCTGGATTCAGGATGACATCATTAATTGTGACATATAGAGCATGCTCAGATAAAGGCGTGGTGATCTTGTACGTTGAGCCTTGAAGCATAGCTGGACGTTCCAACTTTTCATGCATCTGCACGACATTATTACTATCCTCTGCCCGTCGGTTCTTATGATTCTTTGCCGACAATGTTTCCTCAGCATTATCTTTGACAACAGTATATTCGGTGATTTTTTTATCAATTTTAATCGTCATCATATATCCCCTAATTAAAACTTACCGTAATAACCTTCTTTCAAGGCATCATACAGATTGGCAGCTGTATGAGTTTCTCCATCGTATTCAATTTCTTCATTCCCTTTTGTCTCAATGACATCACCATTTTCCAAAACAAATTTATAATATGTATTTTCCAGATCTTCTTCTTTAACCAACACACCTTGAAAAGCTTCTGGATTAAAACGAAAAGTGGTGCAACCCTTTAATCCTTGTTCATATGCATAACGATAAATATCTTTAAAATTATCGTAATCATGTTCTGTTGACACATTGATTGTTTTAGAAATAGATGAATCAATCCATTTTTGTGCAGCCGCTTGAATATCGACATGTTGCTTTGGTGTAATATAATCACTGGTTATAAAGTAATCGGGCAATTGCTCTTCTGTCTTTTCCGAGGTGGGTGATGCATCTCGATTTATCAATTCACGATAAGCCAACAGCTCATAAGAAAAGACATCCACTTTCTCCTTGCTCTTTTTACCTTCGCGTATGATGTTACGTGAATAATGATGTGCGAAACTCGGTTCAATGCCATTACTCGCATTATTGGCAAGCGATAATGAGATCGTTCCCGTTGGCGCTATAGAACTATGGTGCGTATAACGCGCTCCCACTTTTTCTAATTCATCGATCAATTCAGGCTCTATCTCATTTATCTTTTGCATATAACGACTGTAACGCGTATGCAAGGTCGAACCTTTGACCTGCTGACCTAGTTGATAACCATCGTCTTTCATCTCTGGCCTTAGGCGTAACATTTCGGCAGTGATTTCAAACATCTCATCCATAATCGGTGCTGGCCCTTTTTCTTTCGCCAATTCTAGTGCGACCTGCCAACCCGTTAGCGCCAGATTTTGACTCACGTCTTCAGTAAATTTTATTGCATCGGCATCACCGTATTTCATCTTCAACATGGTTAATGTTGAACCAAGCCCAAGAAAGCCCATGCCGTGACGACGCTTACGTAATATTTCATTTTCTTGATCTGATAGCGGCAAGCCATTAATTTCAACAACATTGTCTAACATGCGTGAAAACACACGCACGACCTCATTAAACTTCTCCCAATCAAACTCGGCATTATCACTAAACGGTTCTGAAACAAAATTGGTTAAGTTGATGGAACCCAGTAGACACGCACCATAAGGTGGTAATGGTTGTTCGCCACAAGGATTGGTCGCACGTACGTTTTCACAAAACCAGTTGTTGTTAAATTCATTGACTCGGTCTATCAGGATAAATCCCGGTTCGGCATAATCATACGTGGAGGCCATGATTGCATCCCACAATCGACGTGCCGGCAGGGTCTTATGAATCCGACATGCCACCAGTCCTTCATCGTTAGATATATAGTTTTCTGAGACAGGCCAATCACTCCAAATAATTTTTTCTGTATCGTCAAGATCTAGGCCATACTCTTTTGTTTCTTTTTCTTGAATTGGAAATATGAGTTGCCACAAATCATCATTTTCAACCGCTTGCATGAATTTTTCTGAAATAAGTAAAGAAAGATTGAATTGTCTTAAACGACCGTCTTCACGCTTGGCGCGGATGAAATCAAGCACATCGGGATGACGTATATCAAATGTTGCCATTTGCGCACCACGCCGACCACCAGCAGAAGATATGGTAAAACACATCTTGTCATAGATATCCATGAAGGACATCGGACCTGAGGTGTAGGCCCCCGCCCCAGCCACAAAATCACCTCGTGGTCGCAGTGTCGAAAATTCATAGCCAATACCACAACCTGATTTTAAAGTAAGACCTGCCTGGTGTATTTTTTGTAGAATATCATCCATAGAATCATGAATTATCCCCGACACAGTACAGTTTATTGTCGAGGTATGTGGTTTATATTGATCTGCGCCAGCATTAGATATAATCCGTCCCGCCGGGATGGCACCATGCTGAAGTGCCCAAAGAAATTTCTCATACCAGTATTCACATTTTTCTTTATCTTGTTCGAGGTCAGAAAGCGCGCGAGCAATACGAATATAAGTATCATTTATATCCTTATCTATTGCGGTGCCATCTTTATATTTGAGACGGTATTTTTGATTCCATATATCGACTGAGGTGGATTGAAACGGGATAGTCTTTTCACCCTCGGAAAGATCCACAATAGATTTTTCATCTTTAAGCATCATTAAAGTTTTATTAAAATAGATGCTGTCAAAATGAAGAGATGATTTTTTATTCTATGCATAAAATTAATCCTGATATGGTTATTGGATAATGATGTGCTCGACACATCATTTCTATACAGTAAAAGCTAAGCGACAACTCTAATTCATGAGGAGGGGTAATTAACTTGATCTAAATCAAATATTCAGGTTTATTAATAGCGAGTTAAAAAACTGTTAAAACAAAACCACCTGAACGTTATAAAATTTGACTCTGTCTAAACAGAAATTCTTTGAGGGTAACTTGCACCATCTATATCATGCGCGGCTACATTGTATTTTTCGAATGTTAAACTCCACATGTATCTACGCTAATCTAAACAATAAAATTCAGCCAGCGGTCAATTAGAGAAAAAAATTAAATCATTCCCGCCCGATATAGAGAGATGTGCCGAAAAGGCATATGTACTTAGAGTATTAAAAAAGGGACTGATATTACAATCAGTCCCTTTCTGTTTCCTAGAAAGCTACGTTTCAAAAGCTTTCAATTAACCTTCCAAATCAGAATCAAAGATCAAAACGGTCAAGCTCCATTACTTTAGTCCAAGCTTTAACAAAGTCGTTAACAAACTGCTTACTTCCATCGCTAGAAGCATAGGCTTCTGCCAATGATCGCAATTCAGAGTTTGAACCAAAGATAAGATCAACGGTTGTCGCCGTCCATTTGAGTTTTCCAGATGAACGATCAACCCCATCATAAACTCCAGAAGTTTTAGCTGACTTCTTCCACTGCGTCGACATATCGAGCAGATTTACAAAGAAATCATTGTTCAAGGTTCCTGGCTTATCGGTAAGCACACCGTGTTTACTCTGTCCGTTGTTAGCATTCAAAGTACGCATGCCACCAACTAAAACCGTCATCTCTGGTACCGTCAATGTTAACAAGTCTGCCTTTTCGACTAACATTTCAGCAGGGTTTCCGTAAGTTCTATCAGTGTAGTAATTACGGAAAGCATCTGCAGTTGGCTCTAACCAAGCAAAAGACTTCTCATCGGTTTGCTTCTGAGAGGCGTCGGTACGACCCGCTGTAAACGGAACTTCGATACTATGCCCAGCTTTTTTAGCCGCTTCTTCAACAGCTGCATTACCAGCAATGACAATTGTATCAGCCAGAGAAACTTTCGCGCCGCCTTTAAGAGACTTGTTGAAATCCTTACGCACACCTTCAAGTTTTTTCAAGACCTTAGCAAGTTCCTTCGGACTATTTGCTGCCCAATCTTTTTGAGGAGCTAGTGCAACACGCGCACCGTTAGCACCACCGCGCATATCAGAACCACGGAAGCTAGAGGCCGATGCCCAGGCTGTTCTAACTAATTCTGGAATGCTTAACCCTGACTTAAGGATCATGCTTTCAAGTATTTCAGCATCCGCATTACTGATTAAATTGTCACCTGCAGCAGGAACCGGGTCTTGCCAGATAAAAATTTCCTCTGGAACGTCCGAACCAACATAGCGTGTACGAGGACCCAAGTCACGATGCGTCAATTTAAACCAAGCTTTAGCAAACGCCTGATCAAATGCTTTTGGATTTTTCAAAAAGCGTTCGGTTATTTCACGAAATCCAGTATCAGCCTTTAACGCCATGTCTGTTGTGAACATAATTGGCGCATGTCTTTTACCTGCTATGTGAGCATCAGGTACTAAACCTATCGCAGTTTCATCTGTTGGGATCCATTGAGTTGCACCAGCTGGGCTTTTCACTTTTTTCCATTCAAATCTCATCAGATTATCAAGATAAAGTATAGACCAGGCAGTTGGTGTGGAAGACCATGCACCTTCAAGTCCACTGGTCATGGTATCTTCAGCATTACCTTTACCACACTTATTTTTCCAGCCAAAGCCTTGTTCTTCGACTGCTTCAGCAGCCGGTTCTGCACCGATACATTCACCCTTGTGAGCACCATGCGCTTTACCTAGTGTATGTCCACCAGCAACCAATGCCACAATTTCTTCATCGTTCATTGCCATACGACCGAATGATAAACGCATACGTTCTGCCGCAAGGAGTGGATCGTGACTATGGTTTGGACCTTCCGGATTCACATAGATTAAACCCATCTGCACAGCAGCAAGTGGGTTTTCCAGTTTTCCATCTTTGCTGAAACGTTTATCAGCCTCCAACCACTTGGTTTCAGTACCCCAATAAGTGAGATCGGCTTCCCAATCATCTGCACGACCACCAGCAAAACCTAAGGTTTCAAAACCCATAGATTCCAGTGATACATTACCTGCCAAAATAATCAGATCGCCCCAAGAAACATTGCGGCCATATTTTTGCTTTATCGGCCATAATAATCGGCGTGCTTTATCAAGGTTGGCATTATCAGGCCAGCTGTTCTGTGGTTCTAAACGTGTCTGTCCTCCATCAGAACCGCCACGACCATCCATCGTACGGTAGGTACCAGAAGCATGCCATGCACCCCGAATCATTAAACCACCATAATGACCCCAATCAGCAGGCCACCAGTCTTGAGATGTGGTCAATGTTTTCTCGATATCATCCTTTAGTGCCTTAAGGTCGACACTTTTGAATGCTTCAGCATAGTCAAAATCGCCGCCATAAGGGTTAGACGCAGGATCATGGGCTCGTAGCTGCTCAAGATTAAGCTTTTCAGGCCACCAATGTTCATTTGTCGTCCCAGTTGTTTGAGCTACCGCAAGATTTACGGAAAACGCAGTTGTTAATCCTAGCACTAACATGGCTATTCCAATCATAGTCACTAGATTTATTGTATTTTTAAGCATATATACCTCCTGATAATTAGTTTGTATTCGTGAGTCAGCAGAATGTATGCCAGTATTTAGAATGAGTCTAATTCTTAATAACTATTACATTAATAGCTAATACCGATAATGAATAATTGTTTTGGAGTAAATGATTATGAATGCTTCTATTGTGACTTCATGTAGACAGATTAGGTTGGTGGTAACCATGAAAATGGTTTATATGAACCATACCGTTTAGGTTATTTGCTACCCGCATATAAATTGAATGTAGGTCGCATCTGCTTAATTCTGAAAAGGATGTCTAGAGCGTAATTAATTATTAGAAAATGCTTAACTATCACCACTAATAAATTATTTCTAATTTATCATATTGATTAAGCACAAATAATTTGACGCCAATTTATGTTATATAGAATTAAATATGTACAGTTATAAGCTTCCAGGATAAATCTTATTTGTAACAAACGATATTGATCTGACTAACCGGTACTGTATTCTACGCACTCTTTGCTCAACGAGTTTCATTTACCTTTAAAATATACACTTTATGATTTCCCCTGCTTCCGACGGCATCTCTGAACTATGCGCTGATAATCTGCATTATGAAATCAATGACAAATTGATTTTGGAAGGCGTTAGCTTCTCTGTGAAGTCCGGCGAAATGTTATTTATTGAAGGTAGCAATGGTAGTGGCAAAACAACCTTGTTGCGTATTCTTTCTGGATTGATGCAATCTGATGAAGGCAAGGTAAACTGGAACGGTAAAGACATAGAAGATGAACGTATTGAATATAATCAACAGCTGACCTATCTCGGACATAGCACAGGCGTCAAAGCTGAATTGAGTACATTGGAGAACATAAACTTCTTTTCTGCTCTTTCCGGCTTGCCGCAAAAAGAGAATGCTCAAACGGCAATGGAATGGGTCGGTTTAAAGGGTTATGAAGATAACCCGGGCAGACATTTATCTTATGGCCAACAACGTCGTATTGCATTAACGCGATTGTTGATGGAACCATCACAAATCTGGATCCTTGATGAACCCTTCGCCGGACTGGATAAAAAAATGATTAGTGCTTTAGAAACACGATTTAAAGAACATGTACATGATGGTGGCTTACTAGTGTTAACAAGTCACCAGCATATTGAGTTAGATCAAGTAAATACTTCGCGCCTTCAGTTAGGATAGATACTCAATGAATTATAGTAATACTTTCTTAGCCATGTTGTTTCGAGATCTTCGAATTGCCTTTCGGCAACGTGCAGAGATTATGTTACCCGTCATCTTTTTTGTCGTTGTTGTTAGTTTATTTCCTCTTGCGATCAGCCCTGATCCCACTGTTTTGAAAAGTATTGGCCCTGGCGTAATCTGGATCGCGGCCTTGTTATCAATTTTATTATCATTGCAAAGTTTGTTTCGCTCTGATTTTAACGATGGATCCATGGAGCAAATTTTATTGAGTCCATTCCCCGGATCATTATTGATGTTGGCGCGAATAGTCGCACAGTGGTGCGTAACCGGTTTACCATTAATTATTATTTCGCCTTTGTTAGGACTGTTATTACACCTCGACGCTCATGTTATTTTGGTTCTCTTTATTTCATTATTATTAGGCGTGCCCTATTTAAATATGGTTGGTGCCATTGGTGTTGCATTGACCATAGGCTTAAGACAAGCAGGCGCATTGCTGTCGTTACTGGTTTTACCTTTATATGTACCCGTATTAATCTTTGGTAGTAATGCCGTTATCTCGGCAGCTAACGACTTGCCTTATAATGGACAATTATTATGGTTGGCTGCGCTATTAGTTATTGCAACGACACTGAGTCCATTTGTGATTAGTTCAGCCCTTAGAGTATCCTGTAGCTATAGATAGATTGATTGATAAGTTCATTATTAAACCTCGGAGAATTAAATAGAGCATGTCTGTAAAAGATAAAGTTTGGTTGTGGTTCCACCGCATGGCATCACCAGCTTATTTTTATAAACTGGCAGGACAACTCTTGCCCTGGTCTATCGTCGCCACAATAATTTTAATGTTGATTGGTTTAGTTGGTGGTCTGGTATTTGCCCCTGCAGATTATCAACAAGGCGATGGTTTCAGAATCATCTATGTACATGTCCCTGCAGCATGGATGTCAATGTTTGTATATATGGTCATGGCAGTTAACAGTGCTATATTTTTAATCTGGCATATTAAACTCTCTGATATTGTTGCTCGTTCCAGTGCCGTGATAGGCGCCTCATTTACATTTCTGGCATTAGTTACTGGTTCTATTTGGGGCAAACCTATGTGGGGGACATGGTGGGTTTGGGATGCCCGTTTAACCTCTGAGTTATTATTATTATTTTTATATCTGGGATATATCGGTCTACGTTCAGCCATTGATGACCGCCGTGTTGCAGGAAAAGCGGCTTCTATTCTGGCATTAGTCGGCGCAATAAATATTCCTATTATTCATTATTCTGTAATTTGGTGGAACACCTTGCATCAAGCACCCAGTGTTTCCAAATTTGATAACCCTTCTATTGAAATGAATATGTTAATTCCCTTATTGTGCATGGCGATTGCTTTTAAACTATTTTACCTCTGCATACTCTTAATTAATTCGCGTTCTGAATTACTGGAACAGGAAAAACGTAGCAACTGGGTTAAAGAACTGGTGACATCCTCATGATCGAATTTCTTAAAATGGGCGGTTATGCCGCTTATGTTTGGTCATCCTATGGTATTGTTGCTGTCGTTTTGCTTCTGAATGGAATTTCTTCATGGCGGCGCTATCAAAGTTTACTGCTACGTCTCAAACGATTACATGGTGAAAACAATAATGACACCTAAACAAAAACAACGTTTTATTTTAATTAGCCTGTTGGTGGTTGGCCTTGGTGCAGGCATCGGTCTGGTACTAATGGCATTAAATGAAAACATTAATTTATTCTTCACGCCTTCACAGGTTGTTGCAGGTGAAGTACCTCCCGATCAACGATTTCGTATTGGTGGCATGGTGACAGAGGATAGTGTTGAAAAACTTGATGGCGAATTAACTGTTCTGTTTAAACTCAATGATTCAGTCAAAGAAGTACAGCTTAAGTATGCCGGAATTTTGCCTGACCTGTTTCGTGAAGGACAAGGTATCGTTGCAGAAGGGAAATTGAATCAAGAAGGTGTTTTTATCGCTGATCAAGTATTAGCTAAACATGATGAAAACTATATGCCGCCAGAAGTTGAACATGCATTAAAAGTAAGTGGTGGTGATTACTATAATAATGAGGCAAAAGAATGATCCCTGAATTAGGTCACTTTGCACTAATCCTGGCGCTTGCTGTCGCATTAGTACAAGCCATTATCCCGGGAATGGGATTGTTACGTCGTCGTGTAGATTGGATGGCCGTTGCGAAGCCTGCGGCTATTATACAATTTGCCTTAGTATTATTCGCCTATGGAATACTGACCTATTCCTTCATCGTGCACGACTTTTCTGTGCTCTATGCAGCGAACACATCTAATTCTGAACTGCCTTTAATTTATCGTATATCAGGCGTTTGGGGGGCTCATGAAGGCTCATTATTATTATGGGTTTTAATACTCAGTGCCTGGACCGCAATACTGGCAATGTACAGTAAACATTACCCCGACGACATGACCGCGGGCGTTATTTCGGTATTAGGTTTTATCAGCATTGGTTTTTTGTTATTTAGTTTATTTACATCGAATCCTTTTATTCGTCACTTCCCTGCTCCTATAGATGGAGGCGACCTAAATCCCTTATTGCAAGATCCGGTGATGGCAATACACCCGCCTATGCTTTATATGGGCTATGTCGGTTTTGCAGTACCATTTGCCTTTGCAATTGTGGCGTTGGTTCAGGGTAGGCTCGATACGGCCTGGGCACGTTGGGTACGTCCATGGGCGCTAACAGCATGGGTCTGTTTAACGGGTGGCATTACTTTAGGAAGCTGGTGGGCCTATTACGAATTGGGTTGGGGCGGCTGGTGGTTCTGGGATCCTGTTGAAAACGCATCATTCATGCCGTGGTTAACAGGTACCGCATTAATTCACTCACTCGCTGTAACAGAAAAACGTCATGCTTTACGCAATTGGACTATTTTGTTAGCTATTATCTGTTTTTCTTTAAGCTTGCTAGGAACATTCCTGGTGCGTTCCGGTGTATTAACATCGGTACATGCCTTTGCATCTGATCCTACCCGAGGTGTCTTTGTATTAGGCTTTCTAGGCTTGGTTGTCGGTATCTCTTTAAGTTTATTTGCCTATCGTGCCTGGCAATTACGAACGCTTACACCCTTTAGCTTGATCTCTCGAGAGATGGCCTTACTGACTAACAGTGTGCTTTTATTAGTCACGATGTTAACGGTGTTATTAGGCACACTATACCCATTGATACTGGAAGCATTGGGTGGCGGAAAAATATCTGTTGGACCGCCCTACTTTAGTCGTGTTTTTATTCCTCTAATGATCCCAGTGGTTTTCCTGGTCGCAGTCGGCTCTTTAATACGCTGGCGTGAAGATAGCCTCTCCACTCTGATTAAACAATTACGCACACCAGCTGTTCTTGCCGTTGTTTTTGCAAGCGTGTTATCACTTCTTCTTCCTGGGAAAGCGAGCTTAACAGCCTGGTTTGCACTACTGCTTACTTTCTGGGTTATCAATAGTTGTTTTGTGCAGTTACAACAACGATTACGACATTCTCAAAGTTTGATGCAAGGTTTAAGAAGAACACCGCGAGGATGGTATGGCATGATATTGGCTCATATTGGCCTAGGCTTTACTGTTGTCGGGATAGCGCTTTCCAGTGTTTATAGTCAGGAGCAAGACGTACACATGGTAAAAGGTGACGCTAGAACACTAGGCGAGTATCGCTTTGAGTTAGTGGACGTTGAAAGAATAACCGGACCAAACTATCAAGCTGACATGGGCACAATTCGTATTTTCAAAAATGACACAGAATTAATGACTTTGCATCCAGAAAAACGTATTTATAACGTTCGCAAAAACATCATGACAGAAGCCGCTATCCATTCTAATTTGTTAAGAGATTTATATGTTTCTCTCGGCGAACAACGAAACGCTGTAACTGGCGCATGGTCAGTTCGGCTTTATTACAAACCCTTTATCTTATGGATTTGGTTGGGTGGACTTTTCATGGTCTTGGGTGGACTGCTAGCTGTAACGGACAAACGTTATCGTCTAGAAGTTAAACAAGAAAAAATTAAACTGGATGAAAATCATGTCACAGCCAGCTGATACTCAAACAACATCGCAAGAAAATAAACCAAAGCGCTGGGTTTATCTTTTGCCATTGGGTCTGTTTGCCGTACTCATGGTGTTTTTCTTTTTTGGGCTTGGACTCAACCCCCGATTAATACCTTCACCTTTAATCGGCCAGCCAGCACCTGAGTTTTCATTGCCAAAACTAAGCAACCCTAATGAATTAATTCAGCATACGGATTTGAAAGGCGAAGTTAGTTTGTTAAATATTTGGGCAACGTGGTGTACCTCTTGTCGACAAGAACACCCTGTTTTGATGAAGATAGCTGAAAGCAAGGAAGTGCCTATCTATGGTTTATATTATAAAGACGTTCCTGAACAAGGAGTCGTTTGGTTACAAAATTATGGAAATCCATACCTTGAAAATGCCGTAGATGAAGATGGGAAAGTCGGTATCGAATGGGGTGCTTATGGAACACCTGAAACATTTCTTCTCGATCGAGATGGAATTATTCGCTACAAGCACGTTGGCCCTATTAGCTGGCATGAATGGGAAACCAAATTACTACCTATGATCGATTCATTAAGGAAGAATAATGATGTCTAGGCTTACTTGCTTGTGCCTATTGTTATTCTTTGTAACGACAGTCTCTGCAGAAATCGCTGGATTTCCATTTGAAAGCGAAGCACAAGAACAACGCTTTCGTGATCTATCGTCCGAACTTCGTTGTCTAGTTTGCCAAAATCAATCTCTGGCAGATTCTAATGCAGGCTTAGCTCAAGATCTTCGCTCAGAATTATATGAACAGGTTCTAACGGGCAATTCGAGTAATCAGATCATTAGCTTTATGACTGAGCGTTATGGTGATTTTATTTTGTACAAACCCAGGTTTGCGACGAAAACATTATTTCTCTGGTTAGCACCTTTTCTCTTATTCATTGTCGGCGTTTTCTTTTTAATCAGGTTTAGCAAGCTTCGAAATCAAACTCAATCTATTGGCGCAACTGAAGAAGAATTACAAAAAATACGTGAACTGCTACAAGCAGAGGAAAAAGAAAATCAATGACCTTCATCTTACTAACTCTGGCTATAGCAGTGATTGCGGTCTTATTTTTACTGTTGCCATTATTTTCAAAAAAAGGACAGCAATCTAAAGTAGAACGGGATGCCGTCAATATTCAAGCTGCAGCAACAAGACTTTCCGAATTGAAACTTGAATTAGAAAATGGGCTAATAAGCCAGGATAGATTCGATAATTACAAACTTGAGTTAGAAACAGCTGCGCTTGATGATTTACGCAATGACGCTTCATCTGAAACTCAAGAGCATAAAGGCAATAGAATATTAGCCGTCATAGTAGCACTGTTAGTACCCTTGCTTTCTATTGTCATATATCAGCAACTGGGGAATGAAGCCGCTTTTCACCCTGAATTACAAACTGATGAATCTGCCATAGCAAGTCAAGAAATTGAAAAAATGCTTGTCGCAGTAGAACAGGCAGTGAAGGAAAACCCGGATGACATAGAAGGAAGGATAGCCTTAGCGCAAGTTTATGTTGAATTAGAAAGATACAGTGACGCTGCAACTGTTTATCTTGAACTTATGAAACTGCGTCCTAACGATCCTGACGTACTGGTTAACTATGCTGAAGCGTTGGCACGTTCACATGGAAACCGTTTAACCGGAAAACCGACTGAATTATTAAACGAAGCTCTGGAGATAGAACCAAAACATGGGCGCGCACTTTGGCTCGCTGGGTTTGCCGAACAACAGGCTGACAATAAAGAAGGCGCATTAGCACACTGGCGTCATCTACTTGCCGGCATGGAAGAAGGCTCAGAAGTACATAAACATCTTGAAAATTTAATTTCCGAACTGGAGAGCGGTACATCAGTCCCAGAAAACCACACTGCAGTTCAACAAAGTGATGTGCAACAATCCATTCAAGTGAAAGTTGCCTTATCATCGGAATTTCTGACCAAAGTAGATCCAAATACAACTCTGTTTATTTATGCACGCGCGTCTGAAGGACCACCTATGCCGCTTGCAGTACATAAAGGTTTAGCTAAGGACCTTCCAATCACTGTGACGCTTGATGACAGTATGGCGATGATGCCGCAAATGACGCTTTCTAGTTTTCCCAAAGTAATTGTCGGAGCCAGACTTTCTAGCAACGGGCAACCTCAGGGTCAGACAGGCGATTACGAAGGTTATTCAGATGCGATTGAGGTTTCAGCTAACCCCGTAGTGGATATCCTTATCAATTCGGTAAAACCTTGATCATAAAGCTTTTATTTGCTGCAGTGCGATATTTCATTTAAAGCAATGGTACCAAATATTAACAATATCTTGGTACTACTCTAGTACCTCTGTAAAGACTAGTATCCCTGTAGGGTATCACTGAATTCTATATTCGGTGTTGTTGTGGCTTTGGTCCACAATCATTTAGGGGATAACACATGAGAATAATAAACTTAATCAGTACCTTGCTGCTCTTATTGACTGCATCAGTCTATGCAAATGCCGCTACAGATACATATGATTATGGATCACTAAAGACAAAATATTATGCTGATCATCCAGGGAAAGGTAAGTACGCCGATCTTTGGGAACCTATCCCTATCCAGCAATACTGGAACCCGATCACTTTTTACAAACCACCACAAACTATCAAAGGTGATTTTAAAGCAGCTGAATGTGTTGCCTGTCACCAAGGTACAAGTCCTGGCTGGGTTCACGCATGGAAAGACAGCACACATGCTAATCTTGAAGAACTACGTGGCTTGCCAGCCAGCGATTCTCGTTTTTACAAAAAAGCAAAGCTAGAAGAAGTAGAAGCAGGACTGCAAAAACGTGGTGTACTCAAAAAAGGTCAAAAGCTCGCTGAAGTCGGTTGTATTGATTGTCATGGTGGCGTTGGTCAAGCATCACTTAAACATGATATAGACTTGCGTATGCCTGATCGAGCCGCTTGCGGTGAGTGTCATGTTCAGGAATTCGGCCAAGCCGAGGCTGAAAAAGAACAAAAGTGGCCGCAAGATCAATGGGGTGAAGGACACCCATCTCACGCAATGGACTGGAAGGCCAATGTAGAGACAGGTATCTGGGCAGGAATGTCACAACGAGAAGTCGCTCAAGGTTGTGATATGTGTCACTACCAACAAAACAAATGTGATGGCTGTCATACACGCCACACCTTCTCTGCCGCTGAAGCACGTAAACCTGAAGCTTGTGCAACCTGCCATAACGGTGTCGACCACAATGAATTTGAAGGTTATATGTACTCCAAACATGGCGTGCTTTATGAAACCACAGGTAAAGCAGAATGGGATTTTGAAGTACAACTTAAAGATGCAATTGCAAAAGGTGGATATACCGCGCCTACATGTGCATGGTGTCACTTTGAATTCGAAGGTGAATTTTCACATAACTTAGTTCGCAAAGTACGTTGGGCATTTAACCCAACGCCTGCTATTGCAGACAACCTCGACCATCCCTGGTTCGAAAAACGCAAAGAAGCATGGATAGGCACTTGTGCTAACTGTCACTCTGCCCGTTTTTCTAAAGCATGGTTAGATACTGCTGATAAAGGAACCATTCAAGGCTTGGCAGTTGAACAAGAAGCAAAACAGATTGTACAAAAATTGTATGACGATGGTTTGATGGTCGGTCAACAGACTAACCGCCCTGCACCACCAAAACCTGAAAAGGACGGCCCAGGAGCATTCTTTGGGTTGTTCTTTGCTAAAGGAAATAATCCATCGTTCGTAGATCGTACCTACGCTGAGATGTGGGAACATGACTTGATCAAGCATTACAAAGGTCTGTTCCATGTCAATCCAGGAGGTTTCACCTACTCTGAAGGCTGGGCAAGACTGATGCGTCGCTATGCAGAAATTCAGGATGCAAATACACAAATCAGAGAAATGGATGCCTTAAAGAAAAAGGTAGAAGCACTAAGCAATAAGTAAACTGATTATTGCTTAACCCCATACAACAGGTAACAAGGATGTTACCCTGTGCATGGGATCTATCAGTTTTAGTATTCCTCTAAAACTTCACACATCACATATTCTTATAAAAATGCTATCTATTAAAAAACAACATGCTTTCATACGCACAACCATACTGTCAGGCATTGTTCTGGCAATAGCTATTTCAGGTTTGGTCTACATTATTAATTCAAACAAACCAGAACAAGCTAATTTAATTAATGACGACATTACGGAACCTGAAAGTAAGATATTCACCATAACAACATCATCAGATATAGAAAAATTATCTTCTTTAAATCCCTTTTTCAAAATTAATTCTATTGAGACATATCATATTTCTCTTGAAGAGAACGACTCACACGATCTCTCTGTAGCGACATACACTGATGGTCAAGGTGAAGATAAGAAAGCTATCATCTATCTACCTGATGCAGATGATAATGCCACGGATGGTGAGTCTACTACCGACAAAGCTAAAAAAGCTTTTTCATCTGCAGACAAATCATCACATTATCGTTATGAAAAATGGCTAGCAACTTCAGAAGCTATAAAAAAATACACAAATGAACAATCTTTGTTTGTTTCATATTGGGATAACGCACAAAAAATTCATTTATTCACCGGACGCGAAACATGGATAACCAGCCCGGATAAAAATGCTTACAGTTCACCAGCAGAGCAAGCATTATGGGAATCAGTAGCGGGTGGTTTTGATACCGATGGAAAGCTTTCTAAATTCAGTGAGTATTTATTGCAAGATATGGATACAGCGATTACTGAATTAAAAAAAGAATTATCTGATGAAAGAGAGTCTTATATAGTAGTAAGTAATGATGACCTTGCGCATGTTCAGGAAATTGCTGCGCTTACTGGGCAAGGATTGCCATTGGAAACCAAGCTATTCCCTGCCGCCGCAGAATTACATAATAGTATTTCTAAAGTGAAAGAATGGGCTAAAGAAGGAAATGGCACTGGAAGCTATTTAGTGCAACCGATGTCAGAAAAATTTAATCGTGTTTGGCGTGTCACTGATAAATCATTTGAAGATTCCTTATTGGTACGATTGCTACCCTTTACATCCTCGTTAGATAGACCATTTGATAAAACAAAGTTGGTATACCAATCTGATTGGGGCGCTTATATTAGTATCTACCAACTGATTAATTGATATTTTAATCGCTGTACGCATTGGTACCATAAACAAAACAACCATTGGTACTATCAATTATCGAATTAGACCTGATATATTAGAACCATCATCATTAATGTTATGCATGCAATGTAGGGGTGACATTTGTGCAAATTTCAATAAGTCTGGATTCTAATAGCGAACATTCTTTACAAAATCAGGTGTTCGAATCGATTCGAGAACAGATTTTAAGCGGTCATCTAAAATCAGGCATGCTAATGCCATCCACTCGCATATTAAATGAACAGCTAAGTGTATCTCGCAATACCATCATCCTCGCCTACGACAGATTAATCGCAGAAGGTTATTTATTTTCTAAAAAGACGGTCGGCACATTCGTCAACCCTAATCTGCCGGAAGATTCATTGATGTTAATGGACGAAAACTCCAAAAACACAATTAAACGTGTACAAGATAAAGAAAAATCTACGCCCAAAAGACATCCTGTCGCATTTCAAGGCCGTGTTCAGGCATTGTTCAATCCTTATAGAGAAAAATTAGACGTTGATTTTTGGGTAGGAAGACCGGACCCACAATCCTTCCCTATCAATATCTGGCGTCAGCTTACTTTAAAGAACCTATCTCACTCAGGTTCGAGTATGACTGAATACCATGATCCTGCAGGCATTTACGATTTACGTAAAGCAATCGCTGATCATCTTCGACCAGCTAGAGGTATTGAATGTAGTCCGGAGCAGATCATTATAGTGAATGGCATTCAAGAGGCTCTTAATGTGGTCTCACGCGTCTTGATAAAACAAGACACCCCAGCGGTAATGGAGTGCCCCTGCTACCAAGGCGCTGCTTATGTATTAGAAAGTTATGGCGCAAAATTACACCCAGTGCCTGTTGATAGTGAGGGGCTTGATGTAAATCTATTGCCTGACAAAGAAACTGCGCTAGCCTATGTCACACCATCGCATCAATATCCTCTAGGCGCTACCTTGCCGTTGGAACGGCGAGTGCGTTTACTTGATTGGGCCAGAGATACAGGTGCCTATATTGTTGAAGATGATTACGATAGTGATTTCCGTCATCAAGGCTCTCCTTTAACGGCCGTCGCAGGTCAGGACAGATACGGTTATGTGATTTATATGGGGACCTTCTCAAAATCTATTGGTGCAGCTTTGCGCCTAGGCTATATGGTTATGCCTGAAGAATTGGTTGAGCCTGCAAGAACAGCCAAAGCTCTCATGGATAACGGTCACGCCTGGTTAGATCAGGCTGTAATGATGGAATTCATAACAAGCGGCGCTTACCTTAAACACCTACGTTGTATCAGGCGTACATATTTAAGTCGACGAGATACTTTGATACAAGAACTTCAAAATAACTTTGGTGATGTACAATTATCAGGCTTGGAGGGTGGCATGCATCTGGTTTGGCATTTACCAGAATCTCTGCCTGAGGCTAAAGAAGTTCAACAAGTTGCACAAGATGCTGGAGTAGGCATTTATTCCTTACCGGCAGCGGCAGCACATGATTTTGGTAAAAAAGGCTACCGTGAACGTGCACTGCTATTCGGTTACTCATCAACTACTGAAGACCAAATCCGTGACGGTATTGCAAGGATTTCTAACGCATTAAAATGACAGTAGCAGTACATTAGTTATTTTCTCTTCTGAATATCTATCACGGTCCTTTCTCCACAGGATCGACTTAGGCTATACTTCGCATCCAAATTGAAATAGGGGCATTTATCTCCAGCAACAAATCTATTTCATTAGCTGCAAAAATAAACAAAATCAGGTTATATGTTTAAAGAGAAATCAACGTCACAAAAGATAATAATAATCATATTAGTATTGCTGTTATCTGTATTCGCTATTGGACTATACCAGTACTTAACCCAACCTGAGTTTGTTGAACAGGTAACTCTTTTAGAAGAGTTAAGTTCAGCTGATTCTGATGAAGAGAAAGCAGCTTCTGTAGAAAAAATGTTAGTACATCTTGAGCAAAGACTGCTCAACAACCCAGATGATGCTGAAAGTTGGCTAATCCTAGTCAATTCTTATACTACCCTTGAACGCTACGATGATGCCTTAAGAGCTATCGAAAACTTATATCGAATTAAAGGAAAAGATTCATCAGTCATGTTCCGATATGCCGATATCATGTCCATGGTTAACAATGGACGCTTTAAAGGTAAGCCAACTGAATTAATTGATGAAGCGCTGCTCATTGACCCAACAAATAAAAATGGCCTTTGGTTAGCGGGACTTGCAGCGATACAGAATGCGGATATTAAAAAAGCACTAAAACATTGGCAACAACTTCATGGTCTATTTGATGAAAACTCAGAGTCGCAACTGAAAATAAAACACTATATAGACTTGGCACGTGAACAATTAGTTGAAACAGACACAGAGCCTGCCAATGATTTAGCGCTTCATGTTGATGTTAGCCTGTCAAAAACTTTATTAAATGAAGCCGACGAAGATGATGATGTCTTTATTTATGCAAAGGCCATTGATGAATCGCTTATGCCGTTAGCAGTTATGCGTAAAAAAGTGAGCGACCTTCCCCTGCAAGTGATACTTAACGACTCAATGGCACTGATATCCACAAATAAATTATCTGATCACAAACAGATCCAGCTTATTGCCAGAGTATCAAAAAGTGGTAATGTCAAAACAACTCCTGGGGACCTCATTGGCATCCTCGACTTAGTTCCAACTAAACTATATTTACCCGTCAAGTTGGTAATCGATGATGTAGCTCAATAAGAGCCAATGATTGCTGATATAAAGGACAATTCCACCTAAATAATCTTCACAATCTACCGATATAGTCATTACCGGTATTTATATTTCTTATAAATAATAATAAAAATGACGAATTCTTGAGAGAGTAATTGATGTGTGAATTATTAGGATTGTGTGCAAATGAGCCTGCAGACATACGTTTCAGCTTCTCGGGCTTAAAACAGCGCGGAGGAAAAACTGGCATTCATAAAGATGGCTGGGGCATAAGCCTCTATGAAGGCAAAGCAAGTCGAACCTTTCATGATCCAGAATCCAGTGCAACATCAGAAATGGCTCATTTTTTTCAAAGCACACCTATCAAAAGCAAAATTATCATCAGTCATATAAGGCAGGCAAATCGCGGTCGAGTCTGCCTCGAAAATACTCACCCATTCAGTCGAGAATTATGGGGTTGTGACTGGGTCTTCGCGCATAACGGACAATTGACAGGCATTAAAAAAACGCCTCTTCAATTTTATCGTCCTATAGGGACAACAGATAGTGAGTACGCCTTTTGTTATATGATGGATAAAATAAGAGGAGAGTTTCCACGCCGTCCAAATAGTAAGAAAAAACTCTGGTCATTTATTGAGTCAACAGCAAGAGAAATAAATCAATTTGGCGTTTTCAGCTTTTTGCTCAGCGACTCACGTTTTATGTATGCTTATTGCAGCAACAAAATGTGTTGGGTGACACGTCAATACCCTTTTGGTGAGGCGCGTTTAGTTGATACTGGAGAAGTAATCGACTTTAGTACTAAGCTCTCAAAAGATGAGGTTGTTACCGTGATCGCCTCTTCCGCCCTAACAGATAATGAACATTGGCAATGCATGGAAAAAGGTGAATTTAGAGTCTTTAACAACGGCAGGTCAAATCGTTTATCTTGAGTCATTATCAAATAAGAAAAGACCGAAAAAAGCATATCATTATGCTAATATTATATTCTAGTGGACGTCATACACAGTATTGTAAATGACAATTTATATTCCCTACACACCAGCCAACAAACAAGAAAAGGCGCTAAAATAATTGCGTTATTTAAAAAACAATTCTTTAAAAAAAATAGCATTAATTATGCTAATTTTTATAATTAATTCACTTTATACAAATCAATCAACGGCTGAAGAATTAAAAGAAGTAAGACTGCAATTAAAATGGCGCCATCAATTTCAATTCGCAGGATATTATGCTGCTATTGAAAAGGGTTTTTATCATGATGTTGGTTTACGAGTGTTATTAAGTGAACCTAGTATTGATGAAAACCCTATAGAAACTGTAACCTCAGGGGCTGCTGATTTCGGAATTGCTGGCGCAGATCTTATAATGCACAGAGAAGATGGTGCAACTATAGTAGCCTTGGGAGTATTATACCAACATTCACCTACAGCACTGATTGTTAAAAACTCGATCAACACACTACACGATCTTTTGGGGAAACGCGTGGCGCTTGAATCTAGTTCAGCCGAACTTCTAGCCATGTTTCAAAACGAAAATATCGATGTTCATACACAACTTGAATTAGTACCGCACATATACAGCGTAGATGAGTTATTGTCTGGTGATATAGATGCACTCTCCATCTATACAACAGATGAACCATATCTTTTACAACAAGCTGGTGTCGAATATCATATTTTCTCTCCTCGCGCAGCCGGCATTGACTTCTACGGAGACACTCTTTTTACAATGGCTAACACCATTAAAAAATCACCAAAAATAGTTGCGGACTTTAGACAAGCATCTCTAAAAGGGTGGCAGTACGCACTGAGTCATCAGGATGAAATAGTTGATTTGATTCTAAGTAAATATAGCCAACGTCATAGCCGAGAGCATTTGTTTTTTGAAGCAGAAAAGATGACTGCGTTAATTCGCCCAGATCTACTTGAAATAGGTTACATGCATAAAGGTCGATGGCAACACATGATAGATACTTTTCGCTCAGTGGGGATGTTAGACCGAAAAATCGATCTTGATAAATTCATATACTCACTAAAAAGTCGAGACCTTACAAAGCTGTATACTTTTATGATTATTATCACAGTCGCATTGCTTATTGTTACAGTTGTCGCCCTATTGATTTTTCGTTTGAATTCTAAACTTAAACTTCAGATTGAAAAAAAGATTTTACTAGAGCAAGAACTTCGTAATCTTGCATACACCGATCCTTTATCAGGATGCGCCAACAGACGCGCTCTAATAGAACACTTAACTGCAGAACTTTCACGCATTAAAAGGCATGAAGATGAAAGCGCATTATTAATTTGTGATCTTGATAAATTTAAGGAGTTTAATGACCTTTACGGTCATCTATGTGGAGACGAAGCAATCCGTCATTTCTCTAAAACAGTCCAATCTATCCTTCGCCCAAGTGACATATTAGGCCGATCAGGTGGAGATGAATTTATTATTTTATTACCTGCCACTAGTCTGACTGGTGCCGATAATTTCGCAACACGGTTACTAAAAGAACTTGAACATAAACCAGTTTCTTTTGACAACAAAGAACACCCTTTAACAGTTAGTATAGGTATTACTGATATTCATGCTGAAGATTCCGTAGACGATATTATTTTGAGAGCGGATAAAGCAATGTATCTTTCAAAAGAATCTGGGCGAAACACTTTTAGTTCCAGTAAAAAGCCTATACATAAGTCTTAGTTAAATTATGTTATTCTGAATTATATGACATAGCTCTTATGAATGAGAGCTAACATGCGTTTTACTATCCGAAAACCTAACCATAGACCAGATTAAAATGAAAGACGTTGAATTATTAAAAGAACCAGTTGAATTGTATAAAATACTCAAATTTGAAGGAATGGTTACAAGTGGTGGAGAAGCTAAAAATGCAATATCTGATGGGCAAGTCACTGTTAATGGAATAATAGAAACACAGAAACGAAAAAAGATTGTTTCAGGCGACATCATAGAATTTGGTACGGAAAAAATTCGTTTACAATTAAAACAATAATACTTAAAGGAACACCAACAGTTTTAATTAAGCTCCATATTTTATATTAAGTGACAATGTTATTTTTTAGCATGTTCCTTTGAATTAAATCAGGAATTATCCATGAATAATAATGATGTATTACGTCGAATCCGCTTTGTTTTCGACTTTAACGATTCCAAGATGATTGCCATCTTCAAGCAGGCAGAACACGATGTTACGCGCGCACAAATTAGTGACTGGTTAAAAAAAGATGACGATCCTAGCTACCAAGAATGCACCGACATAATGTTAGCAATCTTTTTAAATGGGTTTATTAATGAGAAGCGCGGTAAGAAAGAAGGCCCTCAGGCTGTTCCAGAAGAAAAATTAACGAACAATATTGTTTTTAATAAGATAAAAATCGCATTAAACCTTAAGGCAGAAGATGTATTGATTATTCTTGAGTCATCTGAACTTCGTATTAGCAAACATGAGTTAAGTGCTTTTTTTCGCAAACCCGGTCATAAACATTACCGGGATTGTAAAGATCAGATATTACGTAACTTTCTTAATGGCTTGCAGCATAAATACAGGGAAGCTTCTGAAGCTACACCCGCTTTTGAATGGAAACAAACCTCTAGTGATGAGTGAGATAAGTATGGCTAATAATATATTGGAAGAATCACTTACTCCTGGTTTTTATGAGACTGACGCTTTAGGCCACATCAATAATACCGTCGTTCCAATGTGGTTTGAGAAAGCCCGAACACCGCTATTCAAAATTTTTACACCCGATCTTGATCCAAAAAAATGGGAGTTAATTCTTGCAAAAATAGAAGTGGAATATATGCGCGAACTTGATTATCGCATAATAGTCTCCATCAGAACGGGTATACAACATATTGGCAATAGTTCTTTTTTGATTCGTCAGGAATTATTTCAGGATAAAATACTGGCTGCTCGTGGGCTTACCACTTTAGTACGGTTCGATCACAACAACAAAAAATCACAAGCACTCACTAAAGAATTACGCAGTGAATTAGAAAGATATTATTGGCCCATAGACTAAGGTATTTGATAATACGTAATCAGCATTAATAATATTGCTTAGTTAATTCGTATTAACGATAATATTTAATTTTATAATCATTTAAACAAGCGGGTAGATCATAGTCCTATGGCTCAATACGTATATACCATGAATGGTGTGGGTAAAATAGTTCCACCAAAACGCCAAATACTTAAAGACATCTATCTTTCATTTTTTCCTGGCGCCAAGATTGGAGTATTAGGTTTAAATGGTGCTGGCAAATCAACTTTGCTCAAAATTATGGCGGGACTTGATACCGATATTATTGGTGAAGCCTACCCTATGCCGGATATCAAGATCGGTTATCTTCCCCAGGAACCGCAACTCGACTCTGATAAAGATGTTCGCGGCAATGTTGAAGATGGCCTACGAGAACCGCTGGACGCTTTGGCTGGATTAACCGAAGTTTATGCTGCCTATGCCGATGCAGATGCAGATTTTGATGCTCTGGCAAAGAAACAAGAACAATTTGAGAGCATTGTAGCGGCATGGGATGCTGAAAACCTGGAAACCACGCTAGAAATAGCGGCAGATGCCCTACGTTTACCGCCCTGGGATGCCTCTATTGATACGCTTTCAGGTGGTGAGAGACGCCGAGTTGCTTTGTGTCGTTTGTTATTGTCACGTCCTGATATGTTGTTATTAGACGAGCCAACTAACCACCTCGATGCTGAGTCTGTCTATTGGTTGGAACGCTTTTTGGCTGATTTTAACGGTACTGTAGTTGCGGTAACTCATGACCGTTACTTTCTTGATAATGTTGCTGGCTGGATACTAGAATTGGATCGTGGCGAAGGTATCCCCTTTGAAGGTAATTATTCACAATGGCTCGAGAATAAAGAACAACGTCTTCAAACTGAAGAAAAGGTTGAATCAGCAAGACAAAAAGCCATAAAACAAGAATTGGAATGGGTCCGAACTGCCCCTAAAGGTCGTCATGCAAAAAGTAAGGCGCGACTTAGTCGGTTTGATGAGATGAGTTCACAAGATTTCCAGAAACGAAGCGAAACCAACGAAATTTATATTCCACCTGGCCCACGATTGGGTAATTCTGTTATTGAGCTTACCAATGTTAATAAAGCATTCGATGATAAATTATTGTATGAAAATTTGAATCTTAATATTCCAACAGGTGCTGTCGTTGGCATTATTGGTGGTAATGGAGCAGGTAAATCTACCCTATTTCGTATGATCGCAGGAATGGACAAACCTGACAGCGGCGAAATAAAGCTTGGTGAAACAGTTCAAGTCGCCTTCGTAGAACAAAGCCGTGAAAGTCTTGATGATAAGAAAACTGTTTGGGAGGCTATTTCTGATGGTCTCGACAACATCGCTATTGGTAATTATGAAATTAATTCACGAGCTTATGTTGGACGTTTCAATTTTAAAGGTACAGATCAACAGAAAACCGTAGGTAATCTATCTGGCGGTGAACGTGGTCGATTACATCTAGCTCATACTTTGAAGCAAGGTGCGAATGTATTGCTTCTTGATGAGCCCTCAAATGATCTTGATATTGAAACTTTACGCGCTTTGGAAGAAGCGATACTTGCCTTCCCCGGTTGTGTCCTCGTTATATCTCATGATCGCTGGTTTCTTGATCGCATCGCGTCTCATATTCTTGCATTTGAAGATGATGGTGAAGTTGTGTTTCTGGAAGGCGACTTTACTGAATATCATCAAGACTTTCTAAATCGTAAAGGTAATGACGCACAGCCAAAACGAATGAGATACAAACGTTTAAAGACCTAGAATAATTTAATAGTGCCATCAAATTACCTCGCTATATCGAAAACATGCAATGGGATACAATGTGAACATGGATGACAAGAGCAATATTATTACCCGCTTTAACGCTATGGATAGTGCGCCTGTCGAGATCTCTACGAGTCATGGTGAGATCGTCTGCTATTCGAACAGATCACCAAAGAAAGACACACCAAATGAAGATGCCTTAGCCGTTATTCCTGTCGATGAAAAGTCAACAATATTAGTTGTTGCTGATGGTCTTGGCGGAATGCCTGCTGGTGAACAAGCTTCACAACTTATGGTTGAATGTTTAATAGCATCAGTAAGCAACATCAAGTCGTCTGTGCGTGAAGCTATATTAAATGGTATTGATGAGGCTAATAAAACAATTTTAGACATGAAAACCGGAGCAGGCACTACTGTTTCTATAGCTGAAGTATCAGGAAACACATTGAGAACATACCATGCGGGTGATTCTCTTATATTACTCACCAGTGATTATGGCGATGTTAAATACCAGACGCTCTCTCATTCGCCAATAGGCTACGCACAAATATGCGGCGCGCTTGATCAAGAACAAGCCATGAGGCATCCAGAACGCAACTTGATATCTAATTATGTAGGTTGCAACGACATGCATATAAATATTGGCCCTATCATTGAACTAGCACCGCATGACACGATTATACTTTCGAGTGATGCCTTGTCAGATAACCTTTATGAACAAGAGATCTGTGAGTTTATACGAAAAGGAGCTTTGCTCCATGGCATTAAAGAATTGATTGTACAGTGCAATCTTAATATGAACGAACCACTTTCCGACCGACGTTGTCATCCTGATGATTTCACGCTAGTAAGCTTTAGACAAAACACCTAATCAATAGTCACGCTTTTTAACGCTTATAATATTTATAACGATAACAAGTTACTTGTTTTCGTGCGTATTCTGTATTTTAAAACGATGACGTGATAACCCCCCGTGACTGATTCACGCGGGGGGTTGTGTCACTGATAGTGACATTACAGGAGTGATGACACCCTTAACTAAAAGTATAGATCAAATTTAAATATTATCAGGAATAAATTTATATTAATCGCCTTGATGTTTAAGGTATTCGCTAAACAATTTAATAAGTTCTTGAAATAACTAGACTCTTAAATAGATAAATTAAATTGATTGCAATCACATTATTATAAAATTCAATTTAACCCGACAAATGTATATTTTAAGATGAATAATAACCTGCGTATTGTGTTACTTATAAATCGCAGATTTGGAAATACAATTTGATAAAGGACAAGTACGCATGGCGAATAGTCAGGTAGACTCTGCACCTACTTAGCATAAAACAGACAAACAAAAAACCATGCGAACCTATTATATATCAATGACTTATAATTATATAATCAATGGTTTACATGTGCGATTTAGCCAAATTATGTCATTTTGTAATATTCCCCTATAATCGCGCGATGCATTTTTTCCGCAAGCTATTCACCAACAAAAAACTGAGCAGCATCCTGCTTTTTGGCTTGCTCTTACGCTCGTTGATTGCAACTGGATTCATGTTAGATACCAGTCCAGCGGATGGTAGGTTTTTATCAATTGTTGTCTGCGAGGGACCTGCCAGCATTAATGCCATAGCGGGTTTATCAGAACAATCTAATCAACATGACCACCATCAGCAACATGAAAATCATGAAGATGATCATGAAGCACAAGACCATAGTTTCACTGCTTGTAACTTTTGGTCATCAAGCAGCCAAACGTTATTAGCAAATCTATTATTCTTTGATGCTACAAATAAAAAATTAACGAGTGAAGTAGTCGTTTATCAGACACAGTTCATACACCATTACTCAAGTAACTCCCGTTTAACACGCGCACCCCCATCTCTTAGCTGATTCAAATAATTTGTTTTATGTGGTCCTGTCCATCAGGACGATTCGTTTAAGCGAACATGCATATTGAATAACAACAGTTTAGAGAGTAATTATAATGAGTAAATCAAAGACTTTTATTGTCTGCACCATATGTGCGACCTTATTTAATACATCGACAGCTTTGGCAGAACACCCCGAAGTCATGCCTGAATTAACTGTCCCGGGAGATTTTGATCCTGGTTTTAATCATTCCTATATTAATCTCGAGGAAATACAATCAGGCGTAATCGGAACTTCCGAATTAATGCGCAAAGTGCCTGGTGGTAATGTTAATGATAACGGCTCGATCAGTGGCCAAACTCAATATCGTGGAATGTTTGGCACACGTATGAACGTTAGAGTTGATGGCACCTATATAAACTCGGGTGGCCCAAACTGGATGGACCCACCGCTTCATTATGCTCCAAAAATGCTATTGGAATCTTTCGAAGTCGAGCGTGGTATTGCGCCGGTAAGTTCAGGCACTGGTATTGGTGGATATGTCAAAGCTAAAACAAAATCAAGCAAGTTTACGAATACTGATGAATTTGAATTTCATGGTGATATCGGCATTGGCGGTCATAGTGTTGATGATGGTTATAATCTGGGTGGACTATTAGCTTACTCAAACAATAAACACCGGTTCCATGTTCTTGGAAGTCGTGATGATGGTGGTGATCTTGAGTTTGGTGATGGCGAAATCAAAGGTAGTGGTCATGAGAGAGATAACTATGGCATCGGTTATGGCTTTCACACTGGTAATCATGAATTTGCATTGAATTTTCGTCACCAAGATACCGGAAGATCAGGTACCCCAGCTCTCCCTCTTGATATCGGGTTTTTAGATACGGAATTATTTAACGCAAAATTCAATACTCAGTGGAACAATATTGCCATTGAAACACACATCAACTATACCGATGTAGGTCACCAGATGGATAATTTCACCTTACGGCCAGCACCAGATTTTTTTACTCCGGGCGGGACGACAGATCGTCGAATAGTTAATGCAACTAGTGACAGTATTGTTTATTCATTAAAAGGTACTCTGCCTATCGCAAAAGGTAATGTAACCGTTGGTTTTGATACACATATGAATGAACATGATTCTACTGTTCTAGATCCCGATCAGGCTTCATTTTTCGTCACTAATTTCAATAATGTTGAAAATGATCAATACAGCATATTTCTTGAAACGCAACAACAACTGAGCCAACGTTTTGGTCTGGAATTAGGTGTTCGTTATACGCGCGTTGAGATGGATGCCGATGATGTAAGTGCAATTGTAACACCTGCAGGGACAGCTGGGCCTACGGCTATGCTAAGCACCGCATTCAATAACTCCGATCGCAGCCAAGAAGACAACAATGTTGACTGGGTTGCTGAACTCGATTTTAAAATGACTGATCATATATCGGTGGAGCTAGGAGTCGCACGTAAAACACGATCGCCTTATTACTTGGAACGTTATCTGTGGATTCCATTGGAGGTCAATGCCGGGCTGGGTGATGGTAACAGCTATGTTGGTGACGTAAACCTCGACCCAGAAGTTTCCCATCAAGTTGAGTTAGGTTTTAATTTGCATCATCATCATTACTACTTTTCACCGCGCGTCTTTTACCGATCAGTAGATGATTATATTCAGGGCTCAGCAGCTACTAACGCGGCCGTTCTCACTGTCGCAGGCCTAAACAGTGAAACGTCACCATTAATATTTTCAAATGTTGATGCAGAACTTTATGGGGCAGATGCAGCGTGGGGATATGCGTTCAATACACAATGGCGCTTAGATAGTGTAATAAGCTATATCAGAGGTAAACGTAGAGATATCGATGATGACCTTTACCGTATCTCGCCATTGAATAGCAGTCTTGCTCTAACTCATGAACGTGCAACATGGTCAGCAACAATCGAAGGTGTTTTTGTAGCTAAGCAGAACAATATTTCAAATACGATTGTTACCAGTGAAACAAGAACAAATAATTCTGCGACTTCCGGATATGCATTAATGAATATCTCAGGTCAATGGAAGCCAACACATTCACTAAGGTTTAATGTGGGTGTGGAAAATGTATTGGATAAAAATTACACCAATCATCTTAGTGGGTTCAATCGTAACAGTGGTAGTGATGTAACAGTTGGATCTAGACTTCCTGGATTGGGTCGTAATTTATTTGCCGCTATTAGTTACTCTTGGTGATTTCAATGTCACTACTAAACAAAGCTGTCAAATGAGTTTGACAGCTTTGTTTCTATTGCTAGAATGTAAATAAGATTGTCACGCTTTAGAGAAATTTATGCTTTCGCATTAATCTTTATATGCCAAGGCTCGTAGCGCACACCAAGTTTATTATCTGCTGGATAACGCAGTTGAAGATATCCCATTTCTGAAAGTCGTTTATATACATCTGTCTCAGTAAAGGTTCCCGTGAAATTCAACTTTCCGTAACCTTTTTGTCCAACATCAAAATCACCATTGCCATGAAATGAGTATCCTGGAGGAGCAAGGGATCGGGAGGCAAGAGAAAGATTCCCTTCACTGCTGTGAACTTTGTTAAGAAATAATAAAAACTGCTTCATGACACTGCGAATTCCAGAAGTCAGGATAACCTGATCTCCCAATTCTTTTTTTATGTCATCAAATATTTCAATTGATCTTTCCTTGTAAAGATAATTTCCGCTGTGCGGTATTTTGATAACATCTTTCTTTTTTACTTGATCGGTTATTTCTTTTAGAGGTTTTTGACCCAGAAAACCGTATAGCTGACCATCTTCATAAAAGGTTAGCTCCATAAATTGGAGTTCTTGTTTCGTAAATTCCCCAACTCTGGAATAATTACGTGCGAGAGACAGACCATCGGTAAAATTTAATATATTAAAATTACCATGCCCAACCAGTTTCTGTAGGCGCCTAAGACGTAATACCGTAGATTCAAATGTCTCGTACTGTTCATCATCGAGCAGCACGTCATCATCATGGACCTTATTAAAGTTGTGAATTTTCTGCAAATAATCTTTGAGTTCATCTTCCGGGTATGCTTTTTTACCAGCAAAATAACCCTGAACAGTGTTTGCGGTTATTTTCGGAGCAATACCAAGTCCGAAAACACCTAAACCCATAGTTTTTACTAAATGCCTTCTCTTCATACGCTTAAATATTAAGGTTTGTTGTTCTTATTTATAGTCGTCAGCATAGCAGTTTTTTTCTTTTATTAAACGAAGAAAAACTAAGCCGAAAAACATTGCTAAATACAGTTCTTCTCGGTTTCTATGCGCCAAAATCATGTCTATTAATGGTTTGTACAGCAATTATTATTCCTATAACTATATGTCGGCATAATTTAATCAAGTATCAACCCGATTGCGATAGATATAAATGAATATAGATAGACATTTTTCGGGTCGATATCATTGGATTCAAGAAATTAAAGATCACACGTGAGTTCTAATGAGCTAAAAATAACAAATATTACTCAAATATCAGTTAATTCAGGGTAATGGATGTGAGCAATTTTTAATTTATATTTAATCCATAAAGCTCATCAAAAGAATCTTTTTGTCATTAAATACAATGAGATATGTATTTTATGGCTGTTTTGATGTTCAGTAAAAGTTAGTTTAGTATTTCTACTCTGCGACTTAATACTTAGACAGCATTGTGCGCTGCACAAATTTGTTTATACTGCGTGGCTGAAATCTAAAGGAAGGGTGTAATTATGTTTTCTGGCGAGACTGTAGAACTACTCAAAAAAATATCAGATTCTCATCTTGAGATGACGAACAAATTTCTCAATGCGGGTCTGGACAACTTAAATAAGACAAGCCCCACTCTATTCAAACCTGAAGTTATTGATGAATTAAGAGATAAAATTAATAAATCGACATCAATAAGCCAAGATAATATTCAATTATTTAATGACCATCTGAAGCTCTTTCAATACGCAGTTTCTAAATCTATGGGCATGGAAGCTGACAGGGTAATCTCTCCCGATAAGGCAGACAGGCGTTTTTCTGACGAGTCATGGAATGAAAATATTGCTTTTGATTATATAAAACAATTTTATTTGCTGAGTTCCAAATACATACTTAACACGGGCCTTGAAAACAAACAGGTCGATAAAAAATATGCTCAAGAAATCGATTTCTATACTCAACAAAGTATAGATGCATTATCCCCTAGTAATTTTGCTGTAACTAATCCCACAGTTATAAAAGAAACCATTGATAGTAAAGGTGAGAACCTTGTTAATGGAATCAAGGCACTGTTCGAAGATTTAGTGCGTGGTAAAGGGCAAAGACTATCGACTAAAATGACAGATACTGATTCATTTGAAATTGGTAAAAATATAGCCACAACACCAGGTAAGGTTGTATTCCAGAATGAATTAATCCAACTTATTCAATATACACCGACGACCAAAACAGTATTTGAGACACCCCTTCTTATTGTGCCACCATGGATAAACAAGTTTTACATTCTTGATCTAAGAGAAGAAAACAGCTTTATCAAATGGGCCGTTGATCAAGGACATACTGTCTTTGTTATTTCCTGGAAGAATCCAGATGCGAGCTATGCTGACACCAAGTTTGAAGACTATATGTTAAATGGTGTTCTAACTGCTGTAGATCAAGTCAAACAAGAAACGGGCAATAATGATGTTAACGCTGTTGGTTATTGCATAGGTGGCACCTTGCTTGCCGCGACAAATGCCTATCTTGCAAGTAAACGACGTAAACCTATCAAGTCCGCTACCTATTTCACCACCCTAGTCGACTTTGAAGAACCTGGTGATTTAGGAGTATTCATATCTGAAGAAAAACTAGATTCACTAGATAGTGAAATGGAAAAAGAGGGTTTTCTAGATGGGTCGTCAATGGCAACTGTATTCAACATGTTGCGCGCAAATGATCTTATATGGCCTTTCTTTATTAATAACTATTTATTAGGTAAAGAACCTACTGCTTTTGACTTGCTTTACTGGAATTCAGATTCAACACGTATGCCAGCAAAAGCACATAGTTACTATCTTCGAAATTGTTATCTAAATAATTTATTACGCGAACCTGGTGGCATTGAATTGAATGGCACACCCATCGATCTTCGAAAGATAAAGATCCCGACTTATTTTGTCTCTACGCGAGAGGACCATATAGCGCCGTGGAAATCGACTTACGAAGGCGCTCGGTTGATGTCTGGACCTACTCGATTCGTCTTAGGTGGCTCAGGGCATATTGCAGGAATTATAAATCCACCCGTAAAAAACAAATATAATTATTGGACCAATAATGAAATTGAAAACGATCCAGATAACTGGTTAGATAACGCCAAGAGTAATGAAGGATCATGGTGGGTTGACTGGCAAAAATGGATTAAAACGAAATCAGGTAAAAAAATTTCCGCGCGTAAGCCGGGAGAGAACCTTAAGGCAATAGAAGATGCGCCTGGCAGCTATGTAAAAGAGTGAATGGCAGATTAAATCTTTTTAGATTCATTAAGAGATGAATATCAATGGTGGTTTTGAAATAGGCACCATCTCTTGAATAATTACATGTGGAGAAATTAATAATGGCAAAAGCAAATGCACGACATATTCTAGTTGATAATGAAGACCAATGCGCATCACTTAAACAACAAATTGAAGATGGTGCTGATTTCGCGGAAGTCGCAAAAGAACATTCAAGCTGTCCATCTGGTCGTAGTGGCGGAGACTTGGGTGAATTTGGCCCAGGGCAAATGGTAAAAGAATTCGATGAAGTCGTGTTTAGTGGTGAACTAAATACAGTTCACGGCCCTGTCAAAACTCAATTTGGTTATCACTTGTTGGAAATCACAAATAGAGAAGATTAAAAGTTAATATTATTTATTAACAATGCTGTTTTGAAGGTCTCAGCGTTAACCTGAGATCTTCAGTCATATAAGTTATTATTTCTCAGGTTTAATCCGATACAACTTTCCTCTAGTGTCATCGTTTATAAAATAAAGAAAACCATCCAGCCCTTGCTGAATTTCTCTTATTCGTCCGAAGTCACCATCAAGCAATCTTTCTTCTTTAATAACGCTATTCTTCTTCATTTCTAATCTAGCCAACTGGCCAAACACCAATGAACTCACGAATGCATCACCCTTCCATGCGGGAAACTTATCGCCCGTATAAAACATGAGGCTAGAGGTAGCAATAGAAGGTATCCAGTGATGAACTGGCTGCGCCATTCCTTCCTTTTCTGTGCCCTCGCCTATCTTTGTTCCGATAACATAATTCACACCATAAGTAATAACCGGCCAACCGTAGTTAACACCGGGTTTCATTAAGTTAAGTTCATCGCCACCTTGCGGTCCATGTTCTATTGTCCAGACATCGCCTGTTTCTGGATGCATCGCGATTCCCTGCATATTACGATTGCCGTAGGTATAAATTTCTGGTTTTGCATTGGGGTTTTTAACGAAAGGATTATCTTCTGGCACTGAACCGTCTTTATTAATATGGATAAGCGAACCGGCATGATCGTTTAAATCTTGTGCGCGATCTTTATCGCCGCGATCACCTAGCGTTATAAACAAACTACCATCTTTAGCAAACAATAACCGTGAACCAAAGTGATGCCCGGTGTTTGATTTTGGTGATAACTTAAAAATAACTTTTGTATCTTTTAATTCGTTGCCAATAAGTTTTCCTTTAACTACTTCGGTACCGACACCACCTTTGCCTTTTGCGGAATAGCTTAAATAGATTATTTGATTATTTTTGTAATCTGGATCAAGTGCGATGTCGAGTAAACCACCCTGTCCTTTTTCTTTTATCTTTGGCAAACCTGTTACTGGCTTTGATAGTTTTCCATTATTAACTATTCGTAATCGTCCTGGTTTTTCTGTGACTAAGATTCGACCATCAGGCAAAAAATCAACCGCCCAAGGATGTTCTAATCCATCGACAACTGTTTCTATGGTGAAGTTATGTTTTTCTGAAGTAATCGTTTCAGCTGACAGCGTGAAACTAAGGAATAGTAATGAGAGAGAGATAAGCATTTTTTTATTCATGTTCTTTCCTATTCATGGCCTATTTATGGCATTCACCTTTAATTCTTTACCAGACTATTAAGGTTTCTCTGCTACGAGAATAGCACGCGTTGGCGCAGGATGTCCTTCTATGGTTTTGTTACTATCTTCTTTGTCCAAAAAATCACTTAAAGATTCATAAATCATCCAATCCGTTTGTCGTTGTTCTTCCGCTGTCGTTTTTGTTACATCTACAATTCGTGCATTAATGAAGCCGACATCCTCTGCCCACTGAGTTAACAAACTACAACTTGGAATTGACCAAACATTCCTCATCTTTGAATAGCGTCCATCAGGATTCAACGCTACGCGTTCATCAGACTCTATCACTAAGGTTTCTAGTACTAATTCACCACCTGACTTGAGGCAGTTCATTAATTGAGTCATATGTTCGGCTGGATCACGGCGATGATAGATAACCCCCATGGAAAATACGGTATCAAAATTTAATTGCGACTTAGGTAACTCTTGAACTCCTAGAGGAATAATATCGATATTGGCATCAGGCAGGTATTTTTTAACTGCCGAGAATTGCATGATGAATAATAGCGTTGGATCCATGCCGACAACATACTTGGCGTTCTCTCCTATCATGCGCCAACCGTAATAACCGTTACCGCAACCGATATCCAATACCATTCTGTTTTCTAATGGTTTGATTTGACCTTTTAATCGATTCCACTTTAAATTCGAACGCCACTCCGTATCGATATCGATTCCAAATAAATCAAACGGTCCTTTGCGCCATGGCATTAAATCTTTTAGCTGTTCTTTTATTTCAGCTTGCTGTTCATTTTTACATTCTGATTCCGAACCAACAGTGACACTGTCTAAATTTAAATCAATGCTAACATCGGAAATTATTGGAAGGTTGTCTACTGCTGACTTCCATCGTGGATAATCACCGTGATTAATATTAGAGTAATATTCAAATAGTTGTGTTTCAAGCAAGCTTGACCACTCTTGCATTTCATTTCCATTAAGCACTTCTAATAATCTTTTGTAACTCATTACCAATAAACTACTTAACAGCGATCAATGAAATAAAATTAAAACACTTTAACCAAACAAAGGTATTTTCAAAGCCACTATCATTAACACGCTTAATATGCGTTTCTATGGTTTCAGGAATTAGTACATCTTCTAATGCTTCTCGTTTACTTGCTATTTCCAGCTTGTCGTAACCGTTTAATGATTTCATATGGTGATGCAAATTATTCATGGTTTCGTTTTCTGCATCATCATCAAACGTAATTTTTTCAGATAGGATTAAAACACCGCCGGGTAAGAGTCCGTTATAGATCTTCTCTAACAAACTTTTGCGTTGCTCTAGTGGAATAAACTGCAAGGTAAAATTCATTACAACAACTGAAGCATTGTTGATTTCAGTATCGGCAAGATCTTCAACTCTAAATTCGATATTCTTTTCTTCATTAGCAATCGTTTCAACACAAGCATCAATCATTGCTTGTGAATTATCTACCGCAATGATACTGCATTTTTTATTTTTTAAGCCTTGTTGTATCGCAAGACTGACTGCGCCAAGTGAACAACCCAGATCGTAAACATTGGTCCCTTCTTGTACATATTCATCAGCCATCACACTGATCATCGAGATCGTTAGCGGATAACCGGGAACTGATCGCTCAATCATATCGGGAAATACATCGACAACGCGTTTATTAAACTCGAAAGGTTTAACCGGTTCGTCTTTTGAACGATAAATTGTATCTTTCATACTATATCGCGGGAAAATAGACAGGTGATTGTTCTGGCAGCCATTGGTCGTATTTCTTCATGCAGCCTTGAAACAAGTCTGTTTTTTCAATGTTAGAAAACCATTTTTTAAGTAAATCATACGGACTAGCCTTAAACCAATCTAAATCCACCATTGCAAACTGGCGAATAAATGGAAAGATAGCCATATCCACAAATGAGATTTTATTTCCCAGTAAGGCAACCCCTTTGTTCTCACTTAATTGTTTTTCTATAAGTTTTAAGAAGCTTTCGGCATTTTCGCGATAGTATTCTTGTGAGTGCTCTGGATATCCAACATGGTATTTGTATCGATCCAGAAAGTGTTTAAACTCGTTGTCGTTATAGTCGATCAAATACTGACTCTGCGACTCGTCTTCATTACACCATTCATCAGGATCATTTATATTCAACGCCCAACGCATGACATCAATGCTTTGTTCAATGACTTTTTTTTCCGACGTTAATAACACCGGCACGGTACCTTTATCAGACAATAGCAACATCGATTCAGGCTTATCTTTCAAAACAACTTCTCTAAGCTCGCACTTTATATTTGCCTGAGATATTGCCAGTCGTGCACGCATCGCATACGGACAGCGTCTAAAAGAATATAGGACAGGATAAGTTTCCATTACTAAGTGATGAATTATTTAGACTGTACGTTTTCGCCGATATGTTGTTCATTACGTTGTTCAGCTAATTCGACTTGCTTCTGCCGCTCACCAAAGTTTGAGCGTTGTTCTGCTGTTGTTTCATTTATACATCGCGGACATGACACACCCTCAACGTAATCTTCTGATTGCATTTCTTCATCTGATATCGGACGACGGCAGGCAAAACATTGTTTATAACTGCCTTCTGCTAGTTCATGATCAACTGAAACACGGGAGTCAAAGACAAAGCATTCACCTTCCCAAAGGCTTTCTTCTGAATCAACTTCCTCAAGATATTTTAGAATGCCGCCATTCAATTGATAAACTTCATCAAACCCCTGCTCTTTCATATAAGCACAGGCTTTTTCGCATCGTATGCCGCCGGTGCAAAACATCGCTACCTTTTTATTTTTTTCAGTATCCAGTTCTTGCTTTACATAATCAGGGAATTCACGGAAATTTGTTGTGTCCGGTGAAACGGCATTTTTGAAAGAACCAATTTGATATTCATATTCATTACGTGTATCGATCACTAATACATCAGGATCACTGATCAGCGCATTCCAGTCTTTCGGTTCGACACGTACTTCAGCGGTATCTATCGGCTTGATATTAGGCTGTCCCATCGTCACGATTTCTTTTTTCAGTTTCACCTTAGTCCTATGGAATGGAATCTCATCAGCATAAGATTCCTTGTACTCAAGATCCGCCAATCGTTCATCTGATTTCATAAAACCCAATAGTTGGTCTATGGCATTACGTGACCCGGCGAGAGTGCCGTTCAGACCTTCTTCTGCCAATAACAAAGTCCCATAAATGTGTCTTTCCCGGCAAAATGACAACACAATAGGCTGCATTGCCTCATAGTCATCAAGCCGGACAAATTTATACATCGCCACAATTACATATTGTTCTGTCATCTCTTTTTTACTTCGTGTTTTATTCAAAAATCAGTTGGTGTTAGTAGAGGGACTATTATACATAAGAATATGTTGAATTAACTCATCTGCTGGCAAAGGGCGGCTTAAAAAGAAACCCTGTGCCTCATCACAGTTTATCGCATTAAGATAGTCATATTGCGCCTTGGTCTCAACCCCTTCCGCTACAACTTTTAAATCCAGGTTATGTGCCAATGCGAGTATTGCCTTTGTGATAGACGCCGAATCATCATCCAGATGAATATTATCTATAAAAGACTTATCAATTTTTAACTTATTAAATGGTATTTTTTGAAGATATGTCATAGAGGAATACCCTGTACCAAAATCATCAATACAGATACCCAGACCATAATCCCTGAATTTATTTAGTAAAGTTATCGTCTTGGAAAAATCTTCAATCGTTATAGACTCTGTAATCTCAAGCTCAATTGAACTTGGGTTAGCTCCAGTTTCTTCTATAATACTGACCATTTTCTCATATAGTTGCGGTTGCCTAAATTGATCTGCAGAGACATTAACGGCTACGTTTAAATCTATTCCTTTATCACGCCATGCTTTATTCTGCATACATGCAGTTCGCATTACCCAATAACCGATGCTTACAATTAGCCCTGTTTCTTCAGCCAATGGGATAAAATCCGCTGGAGAAACAAACCCGTGTTCAGGATGTTTCCATCTAGCTAAGGCTTCTACATCATAAATCATGCAATCACGAAGATTTATTTTTGGTTGGTAATACAATTCCAGTTGCCCTTCTTCTAACGCATGCCTTAAATCATTCTCCAATTCAAGACGTGCCAATGTCTCTTTGTTCTGCTGTTTTTGATAAAATTGATAGTTGCCGGAGGATATGTTCTTTGCTTCATACATCGCTGCATCAGCATTTTTCAGAAGGTCGTTAAAATTATTTGCATCTCGTGGATAAATTGCAATACCAATACTTGGGCTAATATAAAACTCACGGCCATTAATAACTATAGGCCGCGACATCATTTCAATAATCCGATCAGATAGCGTACTTGTTTGTTCATCAACTTCCTCATTACTAATATCAGAAACTATTACTGTAAACTCATCGCCACCAAATCGTGAAACAGAATCACACGAGCGCACGCACTTTAAAAGCACGTTCGAAACCTCAACCAATAATTGATCACCAATCACATGCCCTAAGGAATCATTAACGCTTTTAAATCTATCTAGATCAATAAATAGTACGGCAACATTCAATTCTTTGCGTTTTGCACGTTCTAAGGCTTGTTCTAATCTATCATGGAATAAATATCTGTTTGGCAATTTGGTTAACGCATCAAAATTTGCCTGGCGCAATAATTTCTTTTCCCAGTTTGCATTTGATAATGCTACAGCTGCACGATCAGATATTTCAGAAAGATGTTCAACAACAACTTCTCTGTCTTGTGGTTCATTTAGCATTCCTATACAAATCACCCCAAGGACGTTGTCTTTATCCTTGAGCGGCGAAATCATAAAATTGCTACAACCAAGCTTTAATAATGGAGCAAGATAACTATTGCTTTCTATTCCTATTTTAATTAATGCTTTATCTGAATCGAGGATTTCCTTGAACTCAGACTCAGAAATAACAATATTTGTCTTTTTAATATTTCCATTTAATTTACTCTCCTTATAAACCAATACATTTGGTTGCAATGATTCAGTAGAAAGCAATAAGATGGCTGCATTGTCCGCATCTATAACAGTCGGGATATACTCCAATAAAACCTCAGCGATGTAACCAACATCTGGAGTCGACAAGATTAGTCTATCTATTTTCGCTAACGTTTTAATTTTATTAAACTGGCCATTAATTCTCTTTGACATTTCATTAAAGGTCGTCGCTAGAGAATCAAACTCGTCATTACTATTTAGTTCTACAGTCTTACTAAAATCACCGGCGACTAAGTTTTTTGCAGCATTAGTCAGCTCCATCAAGGGTTTCAATGAACGACGCATCTGGATACTGCTGAACACGAAAACAAGTAACAGCGTCATTGCAATTGCCCCCGGAAACGCGTTGGTGTAGTAAGTATAATCTTGCAAAGCTTCTTTTTTTGGCATCAAGTATATAATCGACAACGATGCCATCCCGAAACCGCCATCTAAAAAAAGCTCCCAAGTATTAGCTAAATGTATTTCACTTTGAACATGAATTTCTTGCAGCTCATCTTTGTTGCTTATACTCAACGCATCATTCAATTGCTTATTGTCTTCTGTCTCAAGTTCCTGACTGCTACAATAAAGAAAGAGGTTCTGTTGAGTTGCAATGCAAAATTGGTCGGTATGTTTAATTATAATATTCCACAAATACTCAGGATTTAACACAGCAACCAATACACGATCACTAGCAGATCCTAACGAACGCAACATTAACAATTCACTATGGTTACCAGTTGATATCTGAGTCAAAAGCAATCTTTTATTTTCGTTCAGATATTTTTGTTGTTGCTCAGTTAATGATAGAGGATACACTTCCTCACCATAAATCACGCTTTCAACTTTACCTGTATTAACAATATAGAGACTGCTATACATCTTTTTAAACCATTCGTTAATTTTTAACGTCGCTGGGTTATTTACACCTTTACTTAAATCCAGCAAGTTACTATCAAGGGCTTCCAATCGATCATATAGCGTCAGTCCTACTGCGCGACTTTCTGCATAAATTTGTCTATTTGCATTTTGTTCAAGTAACCCTGAAACGGTATAAAAAGAAATTAATGAAAGGGCAATAATTGGAATGATTGCAGAAACAAAATATTGAGCAAACAGCCGGTGTGAAAACTTTTTATTATGATTATCTTGAATAGACATAAATGCTAATAATCTTCTGCAACACCTACATATATTCCATTCCTTGCCCTAATAATATCATCCTTGCTGATTGAAGCGGTTAAGGGTGATGCTGTTTCTCCATCTGGCCCCATGCTATACAGGTCATAGTCTGAATTGATTGGCACCAGGTTTTTATCTTTTCTTAATTTTCCTTTACCTTTTATTTTTTCATGATTTAAATATTGATAAGGGTTCCCCCAAGAATCAAGAGGAACTTCTCCGTAAATTTCTTCCAGCGAATCTGGAAACCGACCATTATCTTTACAAAACTTATCGATACCCGTCTGCATGTCTGTAATTTTCTGGCCTTCACTTTCTGTTTCTGCAACTTCAATCATTTTTAACACGGCGGGTGATACCGTCATGAAAGTCAAACTAATGATAATAATGACCACAGCTAACTCAATGACAGTAAACGCCATACTGTGCTTCCTACGATTTACCGTAATCGTTCTCATCTCAAGAGTTAATCTATTGTTATTTTAGTTTCAGTAATGCATCTATTAGAATGCATCTATTTGAGATTAGATATCGGCCTAATCCCTGTAAATATGAGTAATATAATCAGTTTCTAACATGATCGTCTATGATGTTGATCATACGATTGATGATCATCTATGAAAAACACTAAAAATGTATAAGAAATTATGTTGGTATCACATTGAAAAACAAATAAAAACTCAAGAAAACCCCATTTTGACCGATAATTAATCAATGATAACAAATAGCGAAAATGCCAATACAACTGAGAGAAGGAATTACTACCGTATTCTGAATATACAGCCAGATGCACCGCTAGAAATCATCAAAAATAATTATCGTACCTTATTACAAAAACTGCGATTACATCCTGACCTCGGGGGAAAACACTGGAATGCGTCGATAATCAATGAAGCATACAATATTCTACGACATCCAGATAAACGTGCAGCCTATGACAATAATCTGTTAAAACAATATGGTGTTCACAAATTAGCACAGGGGCACCTTGAAAAATCGGAACTTATAGATTCTGCGAACACTTCAGAGACAAAAGACAAATATGGAAACCAAAGGAATTATTACCGGCTATTTAATATTCAAGCTGATTCACCAGACAGCATTATTAAGACAAGTTATTTAACACTCTCAAAGAAATCAAATATACCAAAAGAATTACTAAATGAAGCTTATCGTATTCTCAGTAACCCTGAAAAACGCGCCTTGTATGATCGTCTAATAACTCGTTACCCTCATCCTGAAGCATTAGATAAATTAAATCATGGCAAACAAAAACATGTCGTTAAACCGCTAGGTTTATCAGCTTACACAGGTGTGGAATCGCAACACCCCAAGATCAACAAGAAATCAATCAACAACTCCTACTATCAGCCGGTTATCACTCAGTACTGCACATTCTGCAAGACACCACATGAACAGAGCCCTTGTCGAGACACTGCGCCGTTATGTGGTGAATGTAATAGCCCTTTATTCCCACCTTCAAAAACATTTATCGATCAACAACGTCGGGACATTGTGCGATTAACAAACAATAGCAAGGTTCAGCTATACACCTATTGGCCTGGTAAATTCAATCTGGGTACTTTGACTGATATCTCTCCAGTCGGCATGCAATTGATTTCCTCTATAGAATTATCAAAAGACCAAATAATTAAAATTGATGGCGAGGATTTTAAAGCAGTAGGAATCGTTTCACATTCGAATAAACAAAAAATGTCTAAAGACATGCATACAACAGGCATTCAATTTTTAACCGTCAACTTCAACAAAAGCAAAGGTCAATTCTTTTCTGAAACCGCATAAATGTTCACGCATAATTTTAATCCCCTGCGTCAATGTTTCCTCAAGGGTGAAGATAAAAAACTTTGTTCATAATCTTCCATGTTCCCTCAAACTTAAGCAGTGTAAAAAAATCTGTAAATTTATGGCCTGTCCAGTTATCAAGTTCGAGCCGAACTGTTGCAACTGTTCCAACAATATCAATATCGGCTATTTTTGCATCGAGCTCGGTCGCTGCTCCATTCCCATCATGCCACTCAAAAAGATTTTGTATCGGACCAGCAAATAAATCATCTCCAATATAACCAAAGATCGTCGCGTCTGGATGAAAGGCAGGTTTCATATCATCACCTTTCCCAGATATGGCACCATCAATATAAAATTGAATCGTTTTTTCAATCATTGTTCGGTCATCACTCATGATATTGCTCTCCTGAAACGAGTATGAATATTTTAACACATTAGAAAATCAAGAAGACGGAGTATTTGAAGCTACACTCCTACTTTTCAAGTACTCTGACCCTTTGAATTCGTGAATTCGCGGTGCCTTCATAAGACTAGACCCGCATGCATCTCTAAATCACTAGATACCCATCAACCACTTGATCAGATACTTGGCGGCAAACCCTAAGATACCTAAGCCAAGTGCAAAAAACAGTACAAAGGTGCCAAACTTGCCGGCATTAGAATCGCGTGCAAGCTTCCACACGATAAACAGCATGTAGCTGATGAAAAAGCCAAGACCATACGTCAACCCAAATTCGGATAGCTGTTGCTCGGTTATATTCATGGCGTCAGTTACGGTTGATAGTGGTTCGGGCTGGCAGATCGCTAGCGTTAACGAGGTCCCGGTACAGTCGCCACGAGGCATGTCCCATTACCGGGTATAACAAGATAAAGCCAAGCATTGCACTCACCAGCGACACGCCAGTCAGCAACATCAACGTCATCGCCCAACAGGCTAGCGTTACCGGATTACGGCCG
>JAJFKL010000049.1 GCA_021773235.1 Gammaproteobacteria bacterium
AATGACCACAAAAACTAAAAACTCAAAACTCAGGAGAGGTTATGAATCGTGATCACAGGCATGGAAGAGTTTTATGAATGTATGAATGTATGAGTTTATGAATGTATGAGACGGAACTTTTTATTATGAGAAATTGTTGAGGTTTTTATAATGGTTCATCCTTTACAGCGTAAGAGGCACAGGAAGTTTTTTCGTTCGGGTAAGAAAGCCGACCCAAAGAAGCGTTTGCGGAAATGTTTTTATTGCGACCGAAAGCTTACTAGCGGGAAGTTCGGTAATAAGACATTGGATCACGCCAACCCCAAAGCACTTGGAGGGGAGGAAACTAAAGAAGAACACGGTATTAAAGGAGGGAATCTTATTGCATGTTGCAGAACATGCAATGAAGCAAAAGGCTGTATCCCGTATTATGATTGGATGACTTTTTTAGGGTATGTGAGACGAGGAGACCTCATAAGAATTGATTCAAATAGGGAAATGAGTCAGTTGTGGAATCGGGGTTTTCGGCTGGGTCCGGATGGCAGTTTTTACCTGAAAAAAGAGGGGAAATGAGCCGGTTTCGTATGGCGAAGTCTAGACAAGGTACGTTTTAACAGAATTCTTGTCAACGGCAAAAACAACTTTTTTTTTGTTAAGTCGGATCGTGTTACATAGTATAAAAGTTTGTGACGCTTTTAAGACGCTTTAAACAGGGGGTGTTATGTCGTGTTAGGAATTTTGTTATGTAGAGAAAAGCCTTTTTCCATAAGTAGTTAGCTTAAATAAAGACTTAAATATAACAAATAACATATTATAAAGACTTATAGAGAATATATTTATTATTATTATTATAATTATTATTTTTTTTCATTATAGGGCGGGTTCGTTCGAAATGTATGTTATATTAAATAACCATACATAATGGCTATACGAAGCCGACCCTAAATGGAGATTCTTTAATGAGAAAAAGATATAAAGCGATTCTAAGACCTTGCAAAATTTTTAACGGAGAAGTAAGGGTGTTTCTAACGAAAGGAAAGAGTTGCACCGTTGATTTATCGGATAAGCATTTAGTAGAGGATTTTAATTGGTGTTTTAATTCTAACGGATACGCCTGGAGGTTTAAAGAAGGTAAACATGTTTATCTTCATCGTGAACTGATGGGAGAAATTCCTGGTTTAGTGGTCGACCATATCGACAGGAACAAACTTAATAACAGACGTTCTAATTTACGGCATGTTACGCAGAACGTAAACTTGAGGAACACTGAAAGATGTCAGAGGTTAGGAAACCCTAAATCAAAATATAACGGAGTCACGTGGAGTGCCGCGCCGAAAAAAAAATATTCCCGGTGGCAGGTTAAACTATGGTTCAGAGGAGCAATGAATCATGTAGCATCTTCGTCATGTGAGATCGAGGCCGCTATCGCTTATGATAAAAAAATAGTTGAGTTGTTTGGAGAAGGTGACGCTAGATTAAACTTTTCTAAAGAGGAAAGGGAGACTTTCTCCTGAAAAATCTTTTTTTTGTTTCAATAAAAATGGTAAATCGAGGAGGTTATAATATGTTTCAGTGTATAAAATGCGGCGTAATTTACGACGATAGCGTGTTTCACAATTGCGTTATTAAAAGTGAGCCGGTTTCACAGTATGACAAGGGAGAGCTCGAGGTTAATATTGAAGGTATTAAAAAATTTGATCCTTTAAAGGACGAGAGCAAGGGAATAAAACATGACAAAGATAAAACGAGAGCCGGTTTAGTTGTGGGGGATTTCGGTTTGGCTTTGTTAGAAGTTTCAGAAGTTGGAACGTTCGGAGAGCAAAAGTATTCAGCGAAGAACTGGCTTTTAGTTAAGGACGCGATGCAGAGGTATCATGATGCGGCTTTCAGGCATTTACTTTCAATGGAGACGGAGGAGAACGATCCAGAGACGGGACTACCTCATATAGCCCATGCAACATGGAACTTATTAGCCTGCATAGAGTTGAGAAAGAGAGCAGAGAAGCCTAAGAAGCAGTAGAAGGAAGTGAATAAAAAAAAACCCCCGACCTCATGAAGAGGAGGGGGAGTGAAGGGTTTATTTCTTGGATCTTTTCTTTTTTCGTTTTATAAAACATCCGGAGACAAAAGCTATTAGGTAGCTAACGATTGTCCATTTGACAATAGGACTCATATATCTCGATCCTTTATAGGTTTGTAACGTTCTCTTCTCTAGCTTTTTTAATTGCCGGATCGAGAAAGTATTCAGTTAAAGATTTCATTCCTGCGTTATCCGCCGCTTCGATAAGTTCAGCTTTATCACTGGGGGATATATTGAATTTAAGTTGAAGCGTTTTACCTCTGACGTTTCCTTTTCCTGGGTGGCCTCCTCTTCTGGGAGCGAGAACCGTTTGTTTAGTTAAGGACATCTTTACTGACCTCCGCTATATCAAAAATTGAGAGGTCGCCCTGCTCTATCATTATACTAAGCTGTTCTGTTAGTAGACGTTTTACCTGTTCTTCACTACTACAGTTTTCCATTATTATGTTGAGAGTAATTAGGTATTTCTTATTCTGTGGTTCTGCCATTTTAAACTTCTCCTTTAATTATTTGAAACTGGGTCGTGTTCGTACTCGACCCAGACCCAGACATCGCATGTTTCCGTTTCGTCTGGTAGGTTTTTATAGATGAAAAACTCAGCCTCTACTCTTGTCATAAATCCTAGTTTTCCTTTTCCTAATTTTAAAACCCCGTCACAGCCACAGCCTTTTATAGAGCAAATGGTTTTTATAATGAAAGGCATCTTAGTTTTCTCCTTTATGGTGTGATTGAGTAGAGGAATAGAAAAACAACCATTCCGAACGAATAAGCGAGTAATTGTACTATGAAGTCTTTAAACATTGTTTTTGACCTCCCGAGAAGGCGCACCCTGCTTTTTAGTGGCAGGGTGCTTGCTTAGGTATTAGATAAAGTTCAGTTGTCTAGCTATGCTTTTGATCGGTCCATATTTGATCGTATGACAGCCAGCCTTTACAGTTCCTTCCTGGTCTATCCATTGAATAGAGAAAAGTCCCGCTTTAATAGTTTTTCCGTTTGCCTTGAAAGTTGTTTTTTCGGCTTTACATTTGCAGACGGTTTGCCAGATGAGCTTGGCAAAAGAGACAGGCATCGAAGCCCCTTGGCTAGTTTGGATCTCTGTGTTATCTGAGCTAATTCTTAAGAGAATAGGATCTATGAAAGCATAATCACCTCCGATAAAAGTTTTAACGGCTTTACGGGTTTGTTTTATTTTCTTCTTTCTTTCGTTTTTCTCTTTTGACAGTTTAGCTTTTTGTCTTTTAAGCAGGTTTTCTGGAGTATTATATTTAGCGTCTAACTTTTCCCTTCTTTCCAGTTCTTTGTTTATTCTATCGAAAGGGATTTCGTCAATATAATTGATAGAACCAAACGGGAAAAGTTTAGCGTATTTAAGAGCGTCTTCTCTATGTGCTAATGCCCAATTTTTAGCCCTTTCAAAGTTTTCTTTCATCCCCAAATTTGAAGGACGACCACAGCGAAAAGATATTTCGAGTTCTTTGAGCCAGCCTTCATTCAGGTATTCTATATTTTGACGGTGGTCATAGTTAGAAGGTACGTAAAAGGTTTGTTCTGTTACTGCTCTAAGTAACATATTCTTATGGTTTTCGGTTGTTACGCTGGACTTTTGTGAGTTAATAAGACAGACGTTTTTATCTTTTATTATTTTTCCTAACCAGTAGTGCTTACCATAGGAATAGATTGTATCTTTTTCAAAGAATACTCTGCTCGAACCTTCCCTCGGTCCATCGCTATAACCCCCTTGAAAAGGCGACCAAGATTGACCGCTAGAAACCTTTGCTGTCCTGCCATCTTCTTGGGTTTGTTGAGCAAAGACATGAAACACCATTGAAGTTGTGAAAACTTTTTTAATTCTTTTGTTAGCCATGATTCTTAATCCTCCATTTCTGCTAGATAATCTTCAATTGTCATTTCGAGAAAGTCATTAACCTTCTCCTGAGTTTCTTCTAAATCGAGATACGTTTCACCGTTGTCCAGGGTAATGATTGTTTCGCCTTCTTCACTGTCGAGATAATCAACTTTGCCACATTGATATGCGACAGGGTCTGACTCTTTAAGTGAAGCTCCTCCTTTGCCACATGCTTCGCAAGTTTCAACCTGTTCTAACATTTGGTCGTATCTGGAATCAGTGTCAATTTCCTCAACTTGGTCAAGGAAATCTTCTTTTAATTCTTTAAGCTTTTCTATTTGTTTTTGTAATTCAATCACGTCAATCATTTAAAGTTCTCCTTAATAGAAATAACAGTTATTTAAAAAATATCGTTAGCCGCTATAGAATATCCGTAAGCTAATTTTTCACATTCTGTGGATTGTCGGAAACGCTTCCCTTTTTCTAAAGGAAGTAAGAAGGATACGTCTAAACCTTCGTCATAAATTCCGTGAGTATCCCCTTCAATAGACAAACCTAGAGAAGCCGAGTGTTTGTTTAACAGAATTTTTAAATCTTTTTTAAACGCATCCAGTTGTTTTTTTTCAGGTTTCATTTTTAAGTTCTCCTTTATGGTTTATGCTTCCTGAGCTTAACGCTTCAATAGAGCCCATAAGCTTTTATACTTATGGACTCGATAAAGAGTTAATCAGAATCTTGTAAGCAGTCTGGACAAGTTATTTGATGAGGATCAGACCGCATAAAATCATATCCGCAAATGAAACAGGGGTAAGACTTATCTTTCCAAGAATCTGGGCATCCGTGTTCATGAGTATTTATTCCATTAATCGAATTACTCTGGCATTGATCACAAGGATAAGGCATGATTCAAAATCCTTTCTTGTTTAAATTCAAAATTGATCGCTTTTAATAAAAGTTTTCTTTTTATAAGCCTAGAGATTCGCTTCCTTCTTCTATGCATTCGCATTAAAGCTTTCATAGTTTAATAATCCTCGAAAGATATTTTTAGTTGTTCATATTCTTCATGAGTAAATAGTTGTTTGAATCTTAAACCAGTTTGAATACAAGCTTGATAGATATTGTTTGCTTTGATTGAATCGGTGTCGTATCCAAAACAATCGGCCCATTCTTCAAAGCTTCCATGCTCTAAAACCTCAGAATCCGTCAGTAAGGAATATATAATATCTTTTAATAGCGGGATAGGTTGAGACTTGATAGAGAGAAGAGAGCCAAAGGAAGGAACTCTTCTGTCCTTCTCTCTCACTGGAAAAATACTGTCGTGTGACTTGGAATATCTATACACTTTGCCGTTTTCACAAGTTTTGTCGGTTATCCGTTTTTGCAAAGTTATTCGATATCGTGGAGAAATGCAGTCAACGTCATAGTTCAGCACATGAGCTTGACCTTGCGTATATTTAGCCGTCAGTTCCGCGTTTCCTTTTTTCAGCGTGATTCCCCAGTTTAAGTTTTTATCCTTGTTATCTTTATTTCTTGACCGGCTGAACGGGATAAACTTCGCACTGTATTCAAGATTGTTGATTGCTTGGTTTGCTATAGTTGGTCCTTGCATGATTTTAAATCCTTTCTAAAGAGAAAAATTATTTGTATAGCGTACCGTCTTCTAAAAAACGGTAATTACCTTGTTCAAGTGTTTCTTTTATAGTCACATCACTTCTTAAATTGTCGTGTTCTTCTTCAAGTCTTTTATAAATCCAGCGCATAAAATCCCGCAAAGCTTCGGCTATTCCATTTTCGTGATCATCCGTGACATTGTTTGACTCCTGGTTGTAAACGCTAATATTGTTAGACCGTGGGTGATAATATCTACCTTCATGCTTGACGATAGCAGACAGGTTGTAGAAGTTTGCTTTTTGGATTCTTGATAAATTAAGTGCTATTTCATGGAGTTCTTTGTCTTCAGGCGCGTAGCTTTTTATTTTTTTAGTTGATTCTTTTTTATAAGCATACGAGCCTTCAAACATAGCTCCGTCACCTTGACTGGAAAAACCTCGAAAATAAATGTTATCAATCTCGATACCAAGAATGTAAGCAATCTCTTTCACGTCTTCAAAAACAAAATCCCACCATTCATCATACATGTTTATGTCGTTTAACCTTTCAATTGCTTTTTGTTTTGCAGAATCTTCTAACTCTTCAAAATCGTAAGTTTTAATACTTATAATTTCCATTTGATTGAGTCCTTTCTATAACTGTAAAGTATGATTGCATCCATTAGTTTTTATCCTTGTTTGGGGGATTTAATTTTTCCTTCTCAGCGCATTCGTTGATGAATTTCAAAGCATCCTCATTGCTGGCTTCAAAGTTTGGGACTTTTCCATTTAAATACGGGCAAGAAGCATTGATAATTAACGCACCAGCTACAGAAGGTCCGTATCTCTTTTGAAGCTCGTAACCAGATTGCCCAGCCAAGTGAATAGCGGACCCGCATACACAGTGAGTTGACCCACACTTTCCGTGATAACTTTTCATTTCGAGAGTGAAATCTTTGGCATCCAAACTAGATTTAATGGCTGTGAATAGGTTTTCCACGACAGGGGCATCAGGCAATCCTTTTGCACCTTTGAGGTCTGCATTTATCAGGTCTGCATATCTCAGGTCTGCACTTTCGAGGTATGCACTTTCGAGGTCTGCACTTTCGAGGTTTGCACCTTCGAGGTCTGCACCTTTGAGGTCTGCACCTTCGAGGTCTGCACCTTCGAGGTCTGCACCTTCGAGGTCTGCACCTTCGAGGTTTGCACCACTCAGGTTTGCACCACTCAGGTTTGCACCTTTGAGGTTTGCACCTTTGAGGTTTGCACCTTTGAGGTTTGCGCGTTCTCCGCCTTCCTGAGATAGCAACCACTTACCGTTTAGCTCTACTTTTTTATCTAGCTCCTCTTTAGTCATTTCTTCCTCATCAGGGGCTAGCTTTCTGATTGTGTCCTTGACCAGTGTGGTTGATTGAGAGTCCATTTGATTGAGTCCTTTCGAGGTTTGTTTATCAATGTAGATAATATAATAAACACGTACCTGTTTGTCAAGTTATTTTTTGACATATTTGAGAATAAATGAAGGTGACAAATATTGTCAGTGTATTAGCACAAAAAGATACAGTGACAAAAATTGTCACATGCATGGGTGATAGAAGGAATTAGTGAGTTAGTGTTATGTGGGTACTGTGTAACTAAGTTACTCAATCGGAGACATTCGCCCTTTGTTCGCCCCGAACACTTGTTTATTTTACAAGTGTTCGAGTGTTTAAATACATAAAGCTAGAAACTGATAGTTGTTGACCAGGGATTCAGGCACGTTCTAAGGCTCTGAGATGCCTTTAAATCAATAAAAATGAATAGGTGGACCCCCACCCCCCAAAGCCGCCCACCCCCCTCCTATATATCGTTAGAGCTCCACCTTCTCCCCTCTCAAATAACCCATTGACCCACTGACCTCTTATACAATGGTGTGGGCCCAAACGGGCTAACTTAGACAACTACTGTCAGAGGGCTCCAGTGAGATATTGCGCTATGTTTATCAATGCATAACGAAGGTGTGGTATACTTTTCCCGAATGTAGTTTTTGCTGTGGTTTGAGAGATCGACCTCGCAGCCTGTCTACTTAATAGCGCAGGACGGGACATAGTTATTGGATCTCGCCTCGACCACTACCTAACTAAACTATTAAAAAAAATTTTCAAAAAAAAAAGGACAGACGATGATCACAATTAGAAACGAAGGTAAGTTTGGCAGCGGGTCCAAAGCTTTCACGGCTCAGAACGGTCAGTATGTTCGTTGCGTGGAAGAGGCCGAGCAGTATTTAAAAGTTTTGAAGCGGGTCGCAGAACAAGTTGAGGAAGAGAACGCAGAAAAAGAAAAACTTCGACAGGAACAAGTTCGCGCGCAAGAGAAACTTTCCCCTGCTCCAGAAGATTCAGAATCTGAAGAATCTGAAGAATCTGAAGAAAAATAAACTCTTTGAAAAGGAGAAAACTTTATGCCGTTACCGGAGACAGAAGATGCGACAACCAATCCCGAACTCGCAGTCCCTCCACCGACCGGAGAACATTTCGTAGAGCCAGGAGATCTCTGCGGTCTTGAAGCCGTTGACGCAGAAATGATCGGTCTCGAAAATTTTTTCAAAAAAGAACATCTCTCCTCTGAAGCGGGGAACGTCGTTCGCCAAATGATAAAAAGAATCCGCGACCTCGAAACGGACAAAGACTTCATGAAGCGAGCAGCGGAAGACTCTCTCATAACGATTTGCTCAAGGTAGCCTAAAAATGAATCTGGACAAAACCAAATGGAACTCAGAAGAAGTCTACAATGATAAGTCAGACCGTCTGTCAGAGATAATGGACGAGTACCAAGTACAAGCCGGAATTCTTTCAACTAATATGGCGATACTGATCGAACTTCGGTCATTGAATAATTTTAAACGCAACCATAAATGCGAGAAAGGCAAAGCTCTTATGTCAGGAAAAAATACGATTCTAATGTTTTTTGTAGCGTTAGCGAGTTGGGCAGTAGGTTTTTATGTTTGTCAGTAAAATGGTAAGTTATGAAACAGAAACTCTTGACCGAGTTGGAAAGGATCTGAGATGACCTCGAACAGCGGAGCAGAGGAAGGAAGCCCTTCCGCACAAAAACTGATTCAGCAGATCCATAATATTCTTTGGGACTGCGACAAAAAACATGATGCGCGTCCCGAGCATATTTATGTTTCTATAGAAGAGTTTGAAACGTTGAAAGCTTTTAAGTCACCGATTATTAATTTCGAGTCAGGAGTTACAGAAGATCGGATGTTTATTCTTGGCGTAGAGATTTTGCAGATTAGAGAAGGTGTGGATTTCGTAACTTACGACGAAGCGCGACCCATATCTCGGGAGCAGCTCGACAAGCTGGAACCGAGACCGAGTATCGGGTTTGGGAATTCATGCAACTGGGATGAAGAGCTTAAAAATTTAATAGCGAAAGGTGGTTGATTATGAGTTTCAACTATAAAATAGGAGAGGAAGTGTATTCTAAACTTCACAAGAAGAACGGAGTTGTGCAATTCAGGCAGTATGTAGAAACTCCCAACTCAACGTTTAACGAGTATGCGGTTATGCTGATTAATGAAGACGGGTCAACTGTTTCTGTAGAGACGAGCGAATACTGGCTAACATCCAAAAGGTTTGACCATTGAAAACTTTTATCGCATTCGAACTATTTTTTCTAATCCTGTTGGGGTTATGTCTAGTAGGTCTAGTTAGAGGAGAAGAGGATGTCCTTTTCAAGGTTCAAGATGAAGCAATTAATAAAACTGAAGAAGTCTGCCCTGAAGACGACAACGGCAACGACTTTATCGAATGCCCACAGACCTATGGAAACACCCCTGGGTTTGAAACTACCCATGAAAGAAAAGCAGCGAAGAAGATTATCGCTGGAGAAGACTACTCGGAATATGATAAAAGAAGGTTGTTTAGAAAGGAGCGAGTGAATGTTAGATCGAAGAAATTTTCTAAAGATGTCGGGCAGCTTCTTAGGCACGTTAGCGGCGACGCTTTATCTCCCTAAAGAAGTTGCGGCGAAAGTAAGCGAGAGACTGACTTTTGGAGGCTCTAGCGACAAACTAAAAGTTCAGTTCAGTAAAGGCGAAATCTCTGAAGAGATGAAATCTTGGAAGAGCTTCCCCGACCATCTTACAAAACCTCGTCACGGACAGCTCCCGACAGATCCGAGACATGCACATGCAAGAGCAGGTGCAGAAGCTTTAGCTAAAAGAATTGATCGCGGAGTTTTGAAAACTTTAGTTTTTTCTTAACGGCAAGCAGCTAGAAGAGAGTAAGGACTTTTCAATCGCTGACGAATCTCTTATAGAGCTAGCCGGACCTATGAAAAAGACAGATTCTATAAAAATCGTTAGATACGTATAAGCTCTTCTCGGCTCTTTGAGGCTGTGGCCTTTGTCTCCTTTTCACTACAGAGTCGAGGGGTCCGGGAAGAGTGAAAATTTTTAATAATCGTTAGGCATTTTAAAATATAACGCTATGAGAAGACGACCAGATAAAAATAGAAAAGCCTCTCTCCCTTCGGCCCACGAACCAAGTGTCGAGCTCCCTTCACTAGAGGAGTGGACAGATAATGAAGTAGTCAGTCTATCCCAAACTGATAAAGTAGTTGCCCTCCCAGTAAACCCAGTAATCCCCGAAAAAACCTACGAAGAGACGAAGGGAAGAGGCCATACAAGAAAACCTGACGAAGAAAGAAAAGAGAGAAAGAACGCGCCAAAAGTCAGAATCAATAGCGCACGTCACATGATCGTTGCAATGATGACAGTGAACGGAACTCCGAAAAGCATCATCGCGGCAGTCATGAAGATGACGGAGAGTGCTCTTGAACAGGAGTTCGAGTTTGAACTGGTAAACGGTAAAACTTATCTCGATGCTCAGGTTGCAGGGCAGTTGGTGAAAGGCGCACTAAAAGGAGATTTTAAGTTTGTAAAAATGTATCTGGAAACGAAAGCCGGATACCAGAGCGCAGACAAGAAACCGGACGAAGGACAGAAAGACGGTCTCACCGAAGTTGAGCGAAGGCAGTTGGCAGCGAATTTGTTGACCAAAAATCCAGAGCTCGCGGAAACTCTCAGACAGCAAGCTAAAAAGATGAAGAAGGAAGACGTGAAACCTAAACTCATGAACTAATGACAGAAGAAACCGAAGAAAAAATAGAGCCGAACGAGTTAGAGAATCTGTTAGAGATAATGGAGAATCTTCCGGAGAAAGAAAAGGCGGAGTTTGATCTGCTTCTTCTTGGAGAGAAGCGAGAGAAGTTATGGCAACCTCTTATTGATATCTCTAATCCGACTCAGCCAACTCCACAGAAACTTGCTGCCGATTGTCAGGCTGACATTCTTCTGTATGGCGGCGCAGCATACGGGGGAAAGCTATTATGCATCTATACGAAGCTTGTAACACCTTCAGGGTTTACTGAGATGGGTGATATCAAAGTTGGAAATTTCGTAATTGCTCAAGACGGGACTCCGACAAAAGTTAAGTTTATTTCTGAGATTGAAACTCCTGAGGATTCTTACGAGGTTGAGTTTTCAACAGGAGAAAAGATTAAAGCTTGTGGGAGACATCAATGGGTCACGTTAACGAATGCTGAACGAGAGCAGCAGTTAAAACTAACTCCTGAGTATCGAGCAAAGCGTAGAGCTTCACGATCTTCGAGAGCAGTAATAGATTCTAAAAAACCTTGGGCGAGTGAAGGATTGACTCAGAGAAATCGAGATAAAGTTTACGAGTATAAAAACTCTTCTATGCTAGGTTCGGTAAAAACGACGGAAGAGATTTTAAAAACGTTAAAAGTCAGAGGAAGTAGAGATAACCATGTCGTTGTGAATTGCGAACCGGTGAAAGGTTTTTTCAGGACTCCCACCGTCGAACCTTATTTGCTTGGGGTTTGGTTAGCGGATGGAACGAGTGCTACTGGTGCTGTAGGAATGATGACAAAAGATCTTGACGAAATTCTTAATGAACGTCAGTGGGATTTAGTAAGTGAAAAAATCAAAACAGAAGGAAGAAAAGAGCCGTACAAGACCGTCGTTGTTAAATACTTAACTAAGTCTTTAAGAAGTTTAGATCTTATAAAAAATAAACATATTCCGGAACAGTATTTTTTAGCTAGCCTCGATCAAAAAATAGAGCTTCTACAAGGGTTAATGGATACAGACGGAACGTGTGACAAAAAAGGGAAATGTGAAATAGGTTTTTCAAATAAAGTTTTAGCTGAGAACGTTTTTAGACTGATAAGCTCTTTAGGGATAAAAACCTCCCTAAAAGAAAATAAGCTTCTAAATAAAAAAGCAAAGAAACATTTCAGAATGCAGTTTAAAACCTCTATACCGGTTTTTCAACTTAGAAGGAAATCAAAAAATCAAACTCTTGAAGGTCACCACTCTCGAATAAATAGACGTTCAATTGTTTCGGTTAAAAAGATAAAACCTGTCCCAATGAGATGTATCCAAGTTGAACATGAAAGCGGAACCTATCTTATAACTGAGTCACACATCGTAACCCATAACACAAACTTGATCTGTGGTCTTTCTGTTACGCAACATAATCGAGTTTCTATTTTCCGCAGAATGAAAGAAGATCTGATCCCTATCGAGGAAGAGATCATAAGTATCAGAGGTCGCCACGGATACAACGGTCAGAAGCATAGATTTTACGTTCCTAAAGAGAATTTGAATATTCGACTCGGCGGAATGCAGTACGAGAAAAACAAGCAAAGCTATAAAGGCGACGCGAGAGACCTGATGTGTTTTGATGAAGTTCGAGATTTTTCTCGTACGCAGTTTACCTTCGTCATTGGTTGGAATCGTTCACCAGATCCGAATCAACGCTGTCGTGTTATTGCTACGACTAACCCCCCTGATAGCGCAGAAGGGGATTGGATCGTGGAGTTTTGGGCTCCCTGGCTCGACCCTAATCATCCGAATCCGGCAATGCCGGGAGAGCTTCGATATTTTGTCACGGACGAAAACGGAGATGATAAAGAACTCGACGGGCCAGATCCGATCATGATGGAGATTGCCGGAGTGGATCAACTGGTCTATCCTAAGAGCAGAACGTTTATCCCTTCATCCATCGACGACAATCCGTACGCTTCAGTAAGTTATAAAGCAACTCTACAGTCCCTGCCTGAGCCTCTCAGAAGCCAAATGCTGATGGGTGACTTTATGGCAGGTCGAGACGACGATGCTTGGCAGGTAATCCCTTCAGCGTGGGTACAGGCAGCACAGGATCGATGGACAGAGCAGAAGCCCGTAGGCGAGAAGATGTCAGCAATGGGAGTTGATGCAGCAATGGGGGGTAAAGATAAATATGTACTTGCTCCTCGATACGGCTCTTATTTCGGTGAGTTAGTCCGTAAATCCGGAAGAGAGGTTCCGACAGGAGCTCTTGGGTCGGCGTTTGTGATGCAGCATATCCGCCACGGAGCTTCTATCAATCTGGACATCATAGGATCTGCCGGAGCTGCAACGTACGAGCATCTGAGCTCTAATGGCTCGAACGTTTTTCCGGTAGACAATAGAAAAAGCACCGCCGAAAAAGAGAAGAACGGTCTTCTAGGATTTTCGAATGTAAGATCCATGAATTTTTGGAGACTGAGAGAGGCACTAGATCCTGACGGAGATGAGTTGATAAGTCTTCCTCCAGGTTCGCAGGTGAAAGCGGATCTATGCGCTCCGAGATGGAGAAGAGTTCCGAGAGGCGGATATGTCCATGGAGTTATCGAAGTCGAAGGCAAAGATACAGAGTTGAAAGATGGTTGGGGAGATCTCCGAAAACGTCTAGGTCGATCAACCGACGACGGAGACGCTGTCGTGAATGCATGGGCCAGAGGGAAGGACACTGTGTCAAAACAGAGAAGCCGAAGCCGTCTTCCGGACAGAGCTAACAACAGGAGACCGTAATGACAGCACCTAGAAGAAAATACGAACCAACTCCAGAAGAAGTTAAAGGTGGTTGGACGGAAGATACTTTAAGAGCTTATCACCGTAAAAGAAATTTAGAGGCCAGTAAAACAATCTTCAAAAACATGGAACGTAAGAATAAAAAACAAACGATACAGAATTACAAACTGCATCCGTTCAAGTGGAGGAAGCGTGAAAGAATCAGTCCTTAGCACAGCGACTAAAGATGACCTCTACCCTCTGGTAGATGTTTGTGAACAAGCAAATAGAGAGAGTGACTTCAACTTACCTTTTCACAAAGAGAACTCGACGCAGTATCTGTGGGAGTATATAATCCATCCTACTTGCGATATCCTAATTTGCAAAGTGGAAGGAGCTATCGCAGGAGGAGTTATGATAGCAGAGAGTAAAGAGTTTCACGAAAAAGCATTTTGCTACGTTTCAAAGTTTTGGGTTCTTCCTGAATTCAGAAGGTCGAACGCAGCTAGAGTTTTGTTGAAAGCGGCTTTAGATTGGGCGTTGGAAAAAAGTTGTTCGCATGTCTTTGTTACCGCGACAGCAGGGTTAGACGAAAAGGAGCAACGCCTGTTTATCAACCTTATGAAACGGGCCAAGTTTAAAGAAGAAGGCCCGGTTCTTTGTTTAACCTTATGAGGACAAAATCAGATGGGAAAATTTAAGCAGATATTGACAGGGGTTTTAGGAGGACAATCCACGCAACCGAAGCTTCCTCCCGCACCGCCTCCGATAGCACCGCCCGTTAAGAGAGAAGAAGTTACAATAGATCCCGAAGATCCGAAGAAGAAAAAAAAAGGTGGCGGAATTACGCAACTAACTTCGGCTAAACGTCTAACAGGCGGTAGAGATGCAGACGCTTTAGGCGGAGGAAATGTTTCACGTCCGGGAGAGTTTGGTTCCGGATCTACTACTTTGGGGTAATCGAAAATGCCTAATACATCAATGGAAAAAAGAATCAAATCGCACGTAAGGCGTTTCGATTTCCTGAACGGAAGACGGCAGGGGTTCCTTCGTACGTACGATGATCTTTCAAGAGTCATGCATCCTAATAGAGGCGACTTCATGCACAGTGAAGAGCCTGGAGATATCCGCACAGAAGAGATTTTTGACGGAACAGGAATGCAAAGTGCTCGTTCATTAGCAAACACGACCGGAGCTATGATCCGACCTGAGCAAGAAGTTTTTGCTCGAATAGTGGCTGAAGACGACGCCTTGAATGAAGACGATGAAGCTGCTCTTTGGTTGGCTGATTCTACTCAACGTTTCGATAACGCGATGAGAAACCCTAAAGCTCGGTTCAGACAAACAACCGGGGAAGCGGATCTCGACTTAGTTATTTTTGGGCAAGCGATTATATTCAGTGGTATTTCAAAAAGTCTGAACAATTTTATTTTTCAGAGCGTACACTTAAAAGATGGAATTCCTTTCTATGACGCTGAAGGTATTTTACGAGGAGTCTATAGGAAGCGGAAGTTGATGCTCTGGCAATTGATAGAACAGTTCGGGATTGATAACATATCGCCCGAGTATAAAGACAAGATAAAAGAGGATAAATTGGACGACAGAATCGAAGTGCTACATTCCGTAACACCGAGGCAGCATCAGCGTTTCAAAGATCCTGTTCTTTCAGCTAATCTTCCTTTTGAAAACCTTTGGATGGACCTTGAACAAAATCACATCATGGAAGACTCCGGGTTTCACGAGAACCCTTTCGTCGCTCCTCGATGGGACACAACTTCAGGGGAAGATCACGGACGATCTCCCGGTATGATCGCTTTACCGGATGTGAATACTTCTCAAGCAATGGCGGAGACTATTCTGATAGCGGGAGAGAAGAACGCAGATCCAGCGTTGATGGTTCCGGATGACGGGCTTTATAATCCTGTCAATACGTTCGCAGGAGCTTTGACCTATTACGACGTTGACGTTGCCAGTTCTCTCGGAGGGAATCCTTTTTTCCCGTTGATCTCAGGTGCAAACCTTCCGATCACCAGAGACATGCAAAGTGACACGCGTAATCAGATTATGGCAGCGTTCTTTAAGAATATTCTGAACCTTCCTATCCAAGGGCCGCAAATGACCGCGACTGAAGTAATGGCGAGGAAAGACGAGTTTATTCGAGAAGTGGGTCCAGTGTTCGGGAGATTTGAAACAGACTATAATCAACCTATGGCAGAACGTCAGTTTAACGTGATGCTTCGTGCGGGAGGGTTTATGCCCGTTCCTGAATCTCTTCAAGGCAAGAATATCAAATTTGAGTTTGAGCTTCCTGTTACGAAGATCAGGAAACAGATTGAAGCAGCAGCAGCTCTTCAATGGGTTGGTGAGATCATTGAGATCGGTCAAGCTTTTCCAGCAGCTATGGATTTGCCAAACATAGACGCTCTTATGCGGTTTAGTGCAGATGCCAAAGCTCTTCCTCACGACATCGTGAACGGAAGAGACATGGTGGGTCAGTTGCGAAAAGCAAAACAAGAAGCGCAGCAAAAAGCTCAACAGATGGAAGAACTTAATCAAGCCGCAGAGACCGGAGAGAAGTTTGCTTCAGTGGCGGAGAAGGCCGGTAAAGCGGAACAACTTTTAACCGAGGCCGCTTAAAATGGTTCAAGAAAAGGGATCAGTAAAGAAGAAGAAAGCAGTAAAGAAGAAAGCAGTAAAGAAGAAAGCAGCAAAGAAGAAGGCAGTAAAGAAAAAAGCGGTTGTGCAAGAAGACTTGACTGAAGAAGAAGAGATCTCCTCGGTCGAGTCTTTCGCGCAACTAAAATCAGTCCTTCCTGAAAAGTCAGAGTTCAGTAAGGTCGAGCTTTATAAAGATTTTAATCTCGTTTTTATGCAAGACGAGGTTGGAATGCGGGTTCTTGCTCATATCATGAACATGGGTTTTGTTTTTGAGTCTCCGTTGAAATATTACAGAAACCCTCAACAAGAAATCCCTACGAACAAAGCAATAGCGGCTTTAGGAAAGCAAGAACTAGCGCAAAGGATTTACGATCTTGCGACAATACCTCAAGCCGTACCTAATCAGAAACAGCAGAAGCAGGAATTCACGAATAAAAAAGGAGAGTAAAACATGTTTATCCCACGAATTTTTTTTGAAGGCCAAGGAACGAACCCAGGAGGCACACCTCCAGCAGGATCACCTCCAGCAGGATCACCTCCAGAAGAAAAAAGTTGGAGAGAAAGTATTAAAGACGAGGAAATTCGTAAACATACCGAACGTTTTACGGACGTAGAAGCTCTCGCAAAAGGTCACAAAGATCTTCGTGCAAAACTTTCAAGTGCTATCGTTAAGCCGGGGAAAGACGCTTCGGACGAGGACAGGGCTGCCTATAGAAAGTCGATGGGAGTTCCAGAGACCGCAGATGAATATAAAATCATGCAAGCCGCAGAAGGTAAAGAGTTCCCTGATTCTTTAAAAGCTTCTATCGATAAATGGCAGAAGACATTTCATGATCTCGACGTTCCTTTGGAAACTGCTAACAAACTGATAGCTACCATGATTGAAGAGACAAAGTTAGGTAGCGAAGATTATGAAAAAGCCAAAGAAAAGTTTGCTAAAGATTCTGAAGATGCCTTGATTAAAGAATGGGGTAAGGATGACTACGAGATCAATAAAAAGATAGCAGACCATGCAGGACGTAATCTTTTAAGCGAAGAAAAATACGACGTGTTAAAAGATACTCTGATGCAGGACGGAAAACCTTTCATGGATTCTCCTATCGGTATCGAGCTTCTCGCGGCAGTTGGTCGAGAGATGCAAGAAGGAGGTATACGAGATTTCGTCACTGAAGGTAACGATCCGAAAGATTTAGATAAGCAGATCGAAACCGCCAGAGCAAATGCTAATAAATACAATGACCAAAACTCATCTGATTACAATCGCAAGAAAGCTAACGAGTGGGATCAGGAAGAAGGTCGCCTAGAAGACATTAAAGCCAGAATGAAGAAAAAATAGTTGTTTTTATTCGATGTTTAATGTTTAATACGTTTAGAACTTCCCTCCGAATCCGTTTAAGGATTCGGAGGTTTTATCGCGCATGACTGATGCCCCGATAAAAGCGAAATAAAGTGGCCCCGAAAGGCTCCCCCACCAAAAAAGCTGACTCGGCTTCCCTGATGACATGACTTCATTTTTCTTTATGGAGGACATAACATGTCAACATCAATTGACACAAGTTTTGTAACCAAGTATGAAAAAGATGCTCACGAAGTTTTTCAGCTTCGAGGATCTCGTTTTAAGCCTACCGTTCGTTTTCGTGACGGAGTTGTGGGCTCTACCGACGTTTTCCAGATCATCGGAAAAGGCGTAGCAACGACTAAAGCACGTCACGGCTCTATCACTCCAATGAATCAGGATCACACAACGGCGACTTGTACGTTGGCGGATTTCTACGCAGGCGATTGGGTTGATCGATTGGATGTAGCGAAGCAGAATATGGACGAGCGTAAAGCTATCGCAGGTGGCGGAGCTATGGCTATTGGTCGTAAGATCGATAACCAGATTTTAACTGCCTTGGGCGGGACGACTCAGACAGCAGTCACTGTCACAGTAACTTCTGACGCAGCCGTATTGAACGGTATGCTGGAAGGTATCGAAGCAGCCGCGCTGTTAGATTCTTTCATCGAAGGCGAAATGTACGGTGTTCTTTCTCCTCGCATGTGGGCTCGGTTGATGCGTTTGACTCAGTTCAGTAATGCCGACTATGTAGGCCCAGGAGGAACAGAGTTCACGAAAGCGATCCCCGTTGGACAACGTTGGAAATTCTGGCAGGGAGTATTGTGGACTTTTCATTCTGCGGTTCCGGGTGTTGGTGGCGCAACTTCTAAAGGCTTTCTTTGGAATAAAAATGCTATCGGCTATTGTGCCGGAGAACATCCAGCCAATCTCGCAGGAACGATGCAGGGTGAAACTTCTATCGGTGCTGATATCACATGGCATGGTGATCGAGCTTCACATTTTGTAAACCACGCTATGTCAGGTGGAGCAGTTCTCATTGACGATACCGGCGTTATCGAGTTTAACTCAAACGATACCACCGCTATCGCTACTTCTTAAAGGAGGGTTGACTATGGCATTCGTTACTTCACAGTTAGCCTTGGTTCAGCATGTCAACGGGTACAACTACTTTCGTTACGATACTGACGATGCTCACGCAGTCGTTGACGGCGATGGGTATTTTAACAACTCAGACGATGATCAAAAGATCAATGTCGGAGATTTGATCGACGTAGTAGTGTGGGACACTTTACGGACAGGAACTCCACAAACTTATGGACAGCATTTGGTTTTATCAGTGTCTGCCGCAGGAGTTGTGGATCTCACGAACGTAACAGTGGGCCTTATGACAGATTCTGATTAAATAAAACAAAGGGGAGGGGTTTCTCTCCCCTTTAAACTTTAAGGAGTATTGTTATGGCTTATGCAGCAGCTAATCTCTACGATACCGGAGCGGGATATCCCGGTAACAGAGTGTATATTTATAAATCCGACTCAGACGCTTATGCAGTAGTGTCGGCGGCTGGATATTTTAACAACAGTGACGACGACCTGAACATGACCGTTGACGATAAAATTATCGTTATTGGCGATGAGGGTGGTTACGAATTGACGGTTGTGAGTCTTTCGTCCGGAGCCGTTACTACAGGACTAGCGGATCAGAACACAGTCCCTGTTCCTGCGGGCTCAACTCTTACGTTGACGAAAGCATTGCACGACGGAAAAACAATTGCTTGGGACACAGCTACTGGTTCGGTCGTAACGCTTCCGGCAGCTACTGGAACGGGAGCAAAGTTCCGACTTGCAGCGACGGTTTTGGCTACCTCTAACTCTCATAGATTGCTATGTGCCGGAACAGACGAGTTTGTAGGAGCTATAGGTATTGTCGATACTGATACTTCTGACGCTACGATTCAGTTTGCGGCGTTAGTTGGTGACGATTTTGACGACATCACTTTAAACCGAACTACTTCCGGTATTGCGGGTCCGGGCGATTGGGTTGAGGTCGAAGATATCGTAGCTGGGTCTTGGGCTGTTAAAGGTGTTGTTCGCGCTACCGGCGTAGTTATTACCCCGTTCGTGTCTACTTGATTATAAAGAGGCTTCTTCGGGAGCCTCTTGTTTTTTTTTCTCGGAGTTTTGTTATGGCAGGAAGCTATCCAGATTATTTCTTACCTGTAGCAAACCCTTACCTAGAGATAGCGAAAGGAGTTGTCCCTGGACATTCATGCGTGACTGTTAGAGGACATAACCCGGACATAGACAGCAGTTCAGGATTAGAAAAAAATTAAAAAAAAAAAAAAGGAGAGTTAAAAATGAGCAATAAATACCTTCCGGCAAAACCGGGAAATTTAAGTAGGCAGGGAGATGGTCAAGTAGCAACTCAGCATACCTATATCACAGAAGGCAGTATTGAGCGTTGCTTGGATTACGGATTTTTTAATTCAGTACGAAACCAGTTTCTTCCAGGAGACTCGATCAAAATTATTCAGATCGAAGGCAGGGTCGCAGAGATGCGTAAAGCGATATTAGTAGCTTCTCGAAAAGTCATCATCGTGTCCGTTAAGGACAGTCACGTAGACTTTAGACCAGAAGACGAAAAAACTTTCTATTACACGGAGATGAAAAAATCCCCTGAAGAGAAAGTAAAAGTACCTTTCGATGTAAAATGGAACATCGGGACAAACTCCTACAGAATTCTCGAAGACGGAGAAGTCATTTCTGAAGTTTTTGAGCGCAGCGAAGCCGAAGCTATTAAGAAAGGCGAGATGCAGCCGCCTTCAGAAAAAGAAGTAAAAATCATGAAAGCCAGAATCAAAGAATTAAAGGAAAATCCTTCAGCAAAAGATCCAGCTAAAAAAAGTTCAAAGAAGAAAGAGCCAGAAAAAGAACTCGAAGAAGCTTTCGAATAAACCGGAGCAGTTAAATGGCGGCTAGAAGTAAAGAAAAATTAGCGAACAGATCTTTACGGTTAGTAGGGGGTTCACGTATCAGTTCTTTCACTGACGGATCTTCGAACGCGAACGCTGTTAACGACGTATATGACGGTCTGTTAGAGTCAGCTCTTGCTTTCCCTTGGGGGTTTGCGAAGGCGCGAAAAAAGCTGGCACAGATGTATTCTGTGCCAGCTTTTGGTTTTGACTACGCTTACTCTCTTCCATCTGACTGGATTTTTACTGTGTCGGTTCACGACAATGACTCAGGTACTGGAACTATTACATATAAAGAAGAGCAGGTGGACGATAAGCACGTATTGGTCACTAATTGCGATACTGTGTATATCAGATATACAAAATTAGAAACAGACCCTAATAAATGGACAGCTTCTTTCTATGACGCTGTTACATATCTTTTAGCCGGAGAGCTTGCGGTTCCTGTTGCTAGTTCTGAGTCGCTGGAAACTAGACGAACGCAGCAAGGAAAGAGACGAATGCAAAAGGCTCAGTCCAGGAGTGCTCAAGGGTCAACACCAGAACCTCGGAACAGGGGAAGCTGGGCAGGTTCTCGAAACAGGTGGAGATAAATGGCTAAATTTCATCCATTCCTTCCTTCATTTAATACTGGAGAGCTTACTGAGAGACTCGCAGCCAGGGTAGATTTTATCAAATATCCCAGTGGCGTAGAGATCATGGAGAACCTGATCCCTCTTTCGGAAGGAGGAGCCATGCGCCGTTCCGGAACTCGCTACGTTGCGACAGCTAAAGACTCCACTGTAAAAGGAAGGCTGAAAAAATTTCAGTTTTCAACATCGGATAATTACGTTTTAGAGATGGGAGATTTTCTTTTCAGATTCTTCCGTATTCAAGGACAGATATCCATACCCAATACAGACGCTTCTATAACTAACGGAGCTTTTGCTTCTGACATAACTGGATGGTCTGATCAATCGAACGGGACAGGAGCTATCGCTCACGAAGCAACTCTTCTGGCTTTGGAGTTGACAGGAGCTGGATCAGGGAACGAAGCTATTGCGAGGCAGTCTCCTACGTTAACAACAACCGCAGTTGAGCACGTTCTCCGCTTTAGGGTTTTAGGTGCTCCCGGAGACATAGTGACTGTTCGCGTAGGCTCTACCGCAGGAGGAAGCGAATATCTTTCCGATTTTGAAGCGAAGACGGGTTGGCATTCTTTGGCTTTTACTCCGGCAGCTTCACCTTTCCATTTAGAGTTCGAGAACGGAGCAGCTAAAGCCGTTTCGGTTGACGATATTTCTTTGATAGATAACGCGCCAATGGAGATAACGTCTCCGTGGCCTGAAGCAGATTTATATCAAGTTGAAGGGCCGCAATCGGCAGACGTTCTTTATTTGTTTCATCAATCATATCCGACGTATCGACTTGCAAGACGAGGGCATACTACGTGGTCATGTGTAGAAGTTGCTTGGCAGGACGGGCCGTACTTAACAGAGAATGACACTGATACAACGTTGACGGCGGCAGCAGCTACAGGCAATGGAATAACTTTTACAGCTTCTTCTGTTTCTGGGATTAACGACGGCCTCGGATTTTTATCAACGGACGTAGGTAGGTCGATCCGCTTAACAGACGAAGCGACGGTTAATTGGGGTTGGGGGGTGATTGTCGAAATAACTTCTACAACTGCGGTGAAAGTTGATATTAAGAGGACGGTCGTTTCTACGGCAGCGGAGACGAGATGGGCGTTGGGGATATGGTCTGGTACGACAGGGTATCCAGCAGTAGGAGGGTTTTATGAGCAGCGGCTAGTTGCCGCAGGTAGCACAGATTTTCCTCAAACTTTATGGCATTCTCAAACAGCTTTCGCAGATGGTCAAGGGTTCGAAGACTTTACTCCTGACAGCGATCCTACGACAGGTACTTTCGATGGAACAGTTGAGGCAGATGACGCTTTCGATTTCACTCTGACAGCGGATAACGTGAATCCGATCCAGTGGATATCTTCGGGAGAGAATTCTTTATCTGTAGGGACTTCAGGAGGTGAATGGATACCTTCTTCTACAGGGGCTGTCTTGACCCCTTCTGACAGAGTTTATCGAAGACAGACTACTCACGGCTCCGCACAGGTACAACCTGTTCGAATAGACAGGACAGTGTTATTCACGCAGAGAGCAAAAAGAAAACTTCTGGAGTTCGCTGTCGATGACGTGTCTCTGAACTATGAAGCTTTCGACATGACTCGGTTAGCACAGCATATCAACCGTGGTGGAGTTGTAGAGATGGATTTTGCAGAAGAGCCCGACTCTCTTGTTTGGGTTGTTCGTAGCGACGGATATCTGCCCACTATGACTTTCAGGAGACAGGAAGATGTTGTTGGATGGGCTAGAAGTTTCTTAGGAGGTTCTTTCGGGTCGGGCATTGCCGTCGTCGAAAGCGTCACTGTGATTCCAGGGACTAACGGCTCCGGGCAGGTTCACGACTCCACTTCAAGAGACGAAGTATGGGTTTACGTAAAAAGAACAGTTAACGGAGCAACTGTTCGGTACATTGAAGTTTTTGAGAGAGATTTTGAGACCGGAGACGCTCAGGAAGATTCTTATTACTTAGATTCTTTATTCACGTATGACTCTTCAGAAACGAGTACCGTTTCCGGCTTAGATCATCTTGAAGGGGAGACAGTGGGAGTGTTCGCTGACGGAGCTATACAAGATGATCAAGTTGTAGGAGCTACGGTAGCAGGTCAGATAACTTTACAAACTCCGGCCTCTGTTGTTCAAGTTGGTTTGAGATACAGACACAAACTAAAAACTTTGAAAACAGAAGGAGGCAGTCGGGTAGGTACTGCCGTTGCAAAAAATAAAAAAATTCAAGGGTTCAGTTTGATTCTTCTGAACAGCCATACCGTAAAAGTTACTTCAGACATAGGGAAGACTATAGAAGTAGATTTTAGGGAAGTTTCAGACCCGATGGATGCGGCGGCCCCGTTCTTTACGGGAGAGAGCGAGTTCATTCATTTTAACGACAACTGGGGGACTGATCCGAGAATTACTATTGAAAGCGACGATCCGGTTCCTTTTACTTTATTAGCTATCGCTCCTAAAATGACAGTGAACCCGACCCCATGATAACTATCGTAGATTTACAGGAATGGCATTTCGAAGCCTTTAGTAAAGAGAATGAAACAAAAATCACCTCTATGCCAAAAGAGCATATAGAGAACGGTTTAGCTTTTATCCTCAATAAAAAACCGATAGCTATTTTAGCGGCTTGGAAAAAAGACAAAGCCGCGGTTTTGGGGCTATGTCTTTCAGACTTAGCAAAAGAATACCCGTTCGCCTTACAAAGGTTTTCTAAACAAATATTAAAAGGTATTTTAAAAACAGGATACGAGGAAGTTCACGCGCACGCAGATAACGAAGTTTCTCGTAAATGGCTTTTATCTTTAGGGTTCGAAAAAACTAATAAAAAAGATCACACTGGTTTCGAGGTTTATAAAAAATGGAGATAGCAATTGCAGCAGCGATTGGAGCTACGTTATCAGGGGTCACTGGAGGAGATCCGTTAGAAGGAGCTCTTATAGGTGGGATCACTGGAGGAATTGGTTCCGGTTTCGGAGCCGCAGCCGGACCTTTAGCAGGGAATACCGGCATAGGTGCGTTGCAGCAAGTGACGCAACAGTCTGTCGGGGGCGGTTTTTTCTCGGGGCTAACTTCCTTCTTACCTTCTATCTCTCTAGGTCAGGCTGTTTTAGCCGGAGGAGCTATACTGTCGTCCTCCGCAGCATCCGAGGAAGGAGAGTTTGCACAGCAACAGGGGGATTTTCAAGCCGGAGACCTGACTCAGCAAGCAGAGTTCACTAGATTAGAAGCAGAAGAAGAGGAGAAAGAGTTTAAGCGTAGACAGTCTGCGGCAGACTCTTTGTTTTTTGCGGCAGCCCCTAACAGGTCTTTAATAGTTTCTTCAGATTTCAGAAGAGAGACAGCAGTACAGGCTAAAAAAATATCGACAGGTGGAGAAAGATCCGCGACGCGACTTGAGAGCGCGGCTTCGTTAGCCAGGGCCGGAGGAGTCAATGCGCGTAGATCATCAAACAGAAAAGCAGCCAGCTCATTACTATCCGGTTTAGAGGCTTTCGCATAATGGCAACACTTCCAAAAAGAGTTAACGGTAGAGCAAAAGCCAGACCCGCTGCAACAGGAGGGGCCGAGTCTGTTGAACAGGTTCGAAGATCTGGAGTAGGCGGGAGCATACCGACAGGAAACGCTTTTAACGTTTCTTCAGGCTCCGCAGAAATCGGAGAAACTTTTAAATCTCTAGGACGAAGACTTTTAGCGAAGGAGGTTGATGAAAAAAACCTTCAAGACCAGAACGAATTTAATCTAGCTAATTTAGAATTTAAAAGTTTGCAGACTCAACTTGAAGACGGCTTCAACGAAGACCCAGAGTTTCACACAATGGGGGAGAGAGCCGCTGACACGATGGACACTAGAGCTTTAGAGCTTTCTAAAGGAATCACTGACGAGGTTAATAGACAGAAATTTCTGGCATCAGCCCAGCGTTCGGGAATTACAACTTTGATACAAGCTAAAGTAAAAAGACGCACCAAAGAAAAAGATCTCGCCTTACAAGTGGGAACGACTTTTGAGAATTCTTTACTTGAGTTTCAAGTATCAAACCCACAAGCTTCTGCGGACGAGTTAGATGCTGGACGAGTTGGAGTTGAGGGCTATTACCGGAGTTTAGCAGAAGCCGGAACAATTGGCAGAGTTGAGCTTCAGACACATTTAAAAAACTTCAAAACTAAATCAGGAAAAGTTCAGTTCAGTCAGGATTTGAGATACTTCAACGAGAGGGGAGGCCCGATAGATTTTGAAGTCATTAAAAAAAATCTACGTGAAGGATCTTACGGATTCTCCTCTAACGAAGCTGAGTTGAAAATTGACGAAGTGACTAAAGATTTTTTGGTGAAGTCAACCACCCAACAGAAAAAATCTGACGAAGAGTTAAAAGTTAAACAAGAGCAGAACTATCTCGGTTTGGCGGAAAGGTTTCCGGGCAATAATTTCGCAGTTGACGCAGAAGGAAACCCTGTTCCAGATCTTACGAACGCAGACATCCGTTTAGCTGTAGCCAACAGACAACTTCTTAAAACGGACGCTGATAAACTAAGAAAAGGTTTGCAAGTTGCTACAGAAGCACAGACTGAGCTACTGACTGACGATTTTCAAGAACAGCTAAACTCGGCAGAGATCCAAGTAGCTTCAAAAACAGCAAACAGTATTACGCAAATAAATAAAATTCAAACTGCTCTAATGCTCGCACGTCAGAACGGAACAGAAGTTCCCGACGAAGAGCAGTCAAGATATACGAAAGTTCTAGGAGATATTGCGGCATGGAAGAAAGATATCGGAGACGATAAAAAGAAAGAACAACTTTCTCAGATAAAAGAAGTTAATCGAGTTATCAGAGCCTCGATAGGACTGAAAGAAACTTTAGGAGATAAGATCGCAGCCTTCACTCCTTCCCTAACCGCACCTCAGAGAGAAGACGAACAAACTATTTTAGAGCTTCAAGGAATCGCTGAAGCGAGAATTAGAAGCGGAGAACATTTCTTAAAAGTCCAGAACGATATCAGAAAGCGGATCAAAGAAGATGCAGGAGGGGTCGCCTCTATCTCTTTCGATCCGGAACTGATCGCTCAAGCGAAAGCAGATGCTAGGGATTTTAGTCTCCCTGGAATCGATCGAGATTTGGCTATACGGAGACTCCAGTTAAACAGAAGGCAGTTGGACAGAGCCGCAGATCAAAAAGATACAGCTTCAGTAGCACCGGACTTTAAGCCAAGTAAAAAATAGGAAGGTAAAACCAAATGGCAACTTTGCCTAAAACAGAAAACGATTCTTTTTCTTCGATAGACAGACAGATCGAGAACTCAGGAACTAGCTACGTCGCTCGAAGGGAGCAGCTTCGCGAAGATGCTATCACAGAGTTCTCGAAACCTCCGGAGACTCCACAAGATCCTCAACTCCCTCCTGTGCCTAATGGCGCAGATCCTAAGAACACCAACCCTCTTAGTGATTTTGATCCTGAAGGAGATAGCTATGACTATGCGGGAGCAAAAGCCGCTGGAATAGACTCGGACAAGTTCGGTCATTTTGCAAGCCGAGACCCGAAGACCGGTTTAATATTAAAAGGTATGAAGCATCCCTCAATCCAGAATACTCTTGACGCTGAACAGGCTCAAGGTATGAAAGTTTTTAAAGCCGAAGATGGGCGATACTATTCTCAACCTGCAACGACAGAAGAAAAAAATAAAACTTTAGACAGAGAGTCCGGAGGATCTGCTACTGTCTCTTTTTCAATACCTCCTGAAGAGGATGAAGATTTCACTTTTTCTGAAGGTGCGAAACAAGTTCTCGGTGGGGTGCGTGATGCAGGAGTCGAGTTCAGTGAAGCTTTAAAATCGGCAGGAGATTTTATCAGAGAAAAAGCTGGGTCCGATCTCGGCGGAAGAATCGAGTTTGAAGTTCCCAAAGTGAAGGAAGGCGGAGGAGTAGCCGGAGGGCTGGTTAGAGGAGTCTCTCAATTCCTCACCGGTTTCATTCCTTTATTCAAAGCAGTTGGGGCAGTTGAGAAAGTTTCCAAAGTTAAAAAGGCCGGAGACTTCACAAAAGGTGCAGTAACTGGAGCCACTACGGATGCCACTGTTTTCGATCCTAAAGATCCTAAAATTTCCAACTTGATAAACGACCTAGCTCCAGAACTAAAGAATCCCGTTACCGAGTATCTTGCAACAGCTCCCGATGACTCAGAAGCCGAAGGACGGTTTAAGAACTCAATCGAAGGGCTGCTATTAGGAGATGCTGCGATAGGTTTGTTTAAAGTTGTGAAAGCTCTGAAAGCAGGGAAAGCTCCGGTAACGAAAAATAAGCCGGAGAAACAGAAAACACTAGATAATTTTAATATTCGGAGCTCTTCTAAAATACTAAAAAGCACGAAGAGAAATGTTTTAGCAATGTCTGAAACTGAACTGGTAGCGGCCTCTAAAAATATGCGAGAAGTCGAGGTGGGTCGTGAAGAATTTATTCTCGATAATCCTGACTTAGCGGAGCAGATTAAACCTTTAAACTTTCCAAGCTCTGAAGATTTTGACGAAGCTGTTAAAGCTGTAAGAGGTTTAGATTTTTCTTCTGAAGAAGCTTTAGGCAATTCTTTAAAATCTGACATATTAGAACTCCCGGAAGCGGGGTTTGTTTTTGACCAGGGAAATGTCTCAGCCTTCTCTTCTGAAGGTTTGTCAATTTTAAAACTGAACCACGCTTTGAAAAAAGCGGATGAGTTAGGATTCAACTTAGAAAAAGTTTCTCAGATTGCAGTAGAGTCTTCTGCCGCAAGCTTTAGAAACGAAGAAGGGGCTTTTTCTGCGCTGAGAAGATTTTTAAAGGAATCAACTAGCGGTTCGGACAAGAATGATATCTTTGACATAGACGTAATAGACTTAAAAGAAGTGTCTGACGCTACTCGTAAGTTCATGGGGAAGATAAAACCCGAAGAATTTGAAGGTATCAATTTCAGAAACATTAAAGCTACTGACGACGTAAAAACTATCATCGCTCAACGAGCCGACAAATACAAAACTGAACGCGCAGCGATCCGAGAACCCGTGACAAGAGAACAAACCGTCGCTGACGCAAAAGCTCTCGGCCTCTCCCCAATGGAACTTCTTCGGATGGAGCCTCAGAGGTTGAACACTCCTGAAGCTTTTGCAATGCGGGATATGAGAGTTAGTTCCGCTCTTCGCATTCGGAATTTAGCTGAGATAGCAGAGCCTGGAAGTGCTGCCGAAGGAGAGTTGATCAAACAGCTTTCGTTGCACATGAACGTGGAGCTTCAGGTTACTAAAGTAACAAAAGAGGCCGGTCTGAAACTGAACATGTTCAACGAGTCAGTAGACGGTTCTTTATTCGGAGAAGTTGAGTTCGCAAAATCGGTAGGCTTTACTTTAGACAGTCTTCCAGACGGAGTAGATCCTCAACAGATTCGTAGAATGCTACTGTCTCTTGAAACTCCTGACCAGTTATCTAAAGCAGCACAACAGTTAGCAAAGCCGGGAAAAGGTGACGCTATTATCGAGGCTTGGTTGAACGGCATTCTATCCGGCCCTCAGACTCACGTGGTTAATATCGTATCGAACGCATTGACAGCAGCATGGCAGGTTCCGGAGAGACTTATCGCCAGCGGTATCGGTGCTGGACGAAGAGCTATCACAGGAGCGAATGACGGAGTTAGAGCAGGAGAGTTCGTTGCTCAGATGTATGGGGTGATAAGCGGCATGAAAGATTCTTTCGTAACGCTCTCGAAGAATTTTAAAAACATGGCTCTTCTTAAAGATGTTGAGATCTCTGACGAATTCATTAAGCTCGAAGGCAAGCACCAGAAGTCTATAACTGCCGAAACTTTTAATCTTGACCCCGGAGGAACTGTCGGAAGAGGAGTGGACTATTTAGGAGAGTTTATTCGAACTCCCGGTAAAGCTCTTATGACGATGGATGAGTTCTATAAAGGTATCGGCTTTCGTATGGAGCTTCATGCTCAAGCCTATCGACAAGCATCCGAACTGGGTTTGAAAGGAGAAGCTTTCGCAAAACATACGCAGAAGGTTCTTAACAATCCTCCAGATAATATTCACGCAGCGTCAATCGATGCGGCAAGGTATCAAACTTTTACAAAAGATTTAGGACCGGGAGGGAAAGGGATTCAACAGTTTCTCAACACTCATCCTTCAGCAAGGATTGTTGTTCCGTTTTTGAGAACTCCGACAAACATACTAAAATATTTCGGTGAGCGAACACCTTTCGCGGCTCTAGCTCCCTCTATTCAAGCGGATATTAGAGCAGGCGGGGCGAAAGCGGATCTAGCTCTGGCTCGGATAGCTTCAGGAGGTCTTATTGCAGGAACTGCGGCAATGATGGCAGCAGAAGGGATGGTTACGGGAGGCGGTCCTCCGGCTAGAACTCAAGGCAATCTAAGAAAAGTTTGGCTGCAAGAGAACCAGCCATATTCTTTCGCAGTCACCAATAAAGAGACAGGTAAAAAAGAGTTTTTCTCTTTCAGCCGTTTAGACCCGGTAGGTGCTTTTTTTGGATTAGCTGCCGACTTTTCCCAAATAGCGGGACACGTCTCAGACGAAGAACGAGAGTCCATCTCTCTTCAAATCGGATTGGCTGTAGCAAACAACTTATCCAGTAAGACGTGGCTTAGAGGGATCTCAGAGTTCACCGAAGGAATGCTGTCTGGAGATATGTCAAAAGCTTTTGAGAACTTTTCCGGATCTCTAGTTCCGACAGTTCTAGCTACAGCCGAAAGAACTGTTGATCCAGGGCTTTCAAACACTCGAACAGTAGATCGTAACATAGGGGGAGAATCTTCTTTCGGACCTGAGTGGGAGTTTCTTCAAAAAATGATTAACAAAGTTAAATCTCGAATTCCGGGATTGTCAGAAGATCTTCCTGCGTTAAGAAATTTATGGGGAGAAGAGATCTATCTCGAAGGCGGATGGGGTCCAGACTTTGCAAGTCCGATCTACACTAAAGAATCTAAAAACGTTCCAATTAACGAAGAGATACTCAAAAACAAAATATCTGTAGGGATGCCTCCTAAGACTATATCTTTCGTTGAAGGTACTGCTCCGCTATCCCCTAACGAGTACGACGACTTCGTGCGACTCGCAGGAAGTGAGCTAAAGATCGACGGAAAAGGTCTTAAAGAAACTTTGAACAGCTTTATAAAAACTCCCGGATATAAAAACCTAACCGACGGACCTGAAGGTACGAAAGCACAAACAATAAAAATGCATGTTCAACTTTTTCGTAACGCAGCAAAATCTTTCATGATGAATCCGGAAAATAAAGATTACGCAGACTTACAGGCGGTTGTGAGTTTAGACAGACAGCAGAACCTTCAGAAAAAACAGAAACAATAATAAAGGTAAAACGCTATGACACTGACAGCCTATTCCCCTGACTCCTATAACGGTGACGGAGCTACCGTTGGGTTTGATATCAATTTTATTTTTTGGGACAACTCCGATATTAAAGTTATCCACAAAGACGCAAGTGGCGTAGAAACCACTTGGACCGAGGGAACGCATTATACACAGACAGGCGGAGACGGGGCTGTAGGAGCAATCACGGTAAAAACTACTCCGACTGACTACACTCCGGCATCTGGGACAACTCTTACCGTTAAAAGTGCTCTCGCAGACGCACAGGACGAGTCGCTAACACTTGGAGGAGCTTTCCCTTCTACGACAGTAGAGCGAATGGGGGATAAGCTGGCCCGACTGATTCAGCAAGCCGCTGAAGAAATCGGCAGATCTCTACAGTTGCCGGAGAGTTCCACAGTCTCTGGACTCACAATGGAAGATCCCACAGCTTTAAGTTTGGTCAGATGGGACGCGCTAGGAACAACTTTAGAAAATGTCTCATTAAGCGATCTTTCGCTGGGTCTTGGAACGGCTCTTAAATTTAGTTTTGATTCATCGATCACGATGGCTGACCCAGGAACGGGAGATGTCAGATTTGATAACGCTACGCTGGCCTCTGTTTCTAACTTAGCTTTTTCTAAATTAACTTCTCAAACAGGAAACCCGGATTTATCGGATTTCATAGCTACGTGGGGAGATAGCTCGTCTACTATAAAAAGTCATCTCTACATTTATCAAGATGGAACGCCTTCAAATTTTTTAATTGTTCAGATCGATGCGGCAGTTACTGATAATGGAGATTGGTTGCAGACTGCGGTTACTCATGTAGATAGCGGAGGTTCTTTCACAGCGGCAGATGGGTTAGTGGTCATGTTTTCCAGAACTGGAGACATAGGAACCACAGGATCGACAGGACCGACAGGACCGACGGGTGCGGCAGGAGCTGGATCACAAGATTTTTCCACAACTACCGACCCTACCGCTAGCGACGATTCAGCGAACACTAGCGGAAACGGCACTTTCTCAATTAATTCTCAATGGACCAATACAATAACCAATGCGGTTTGGGTGTGTGTTGACGCAACTGCTACGTCGGCGGTTTGGGAAAAGATAGTTAAAAAAGTGGATCTGGAAGCCTTGGAAACTAACTTAGCGTTAAACTTTTTCCTTGACGCTATTGACCATGCACGATCTTTACAAAGCCTGCAAGACGGTTACGTTGACCAGTTTGAGGATCAGACTGGAGTAGACGATACCAATTCCGTAAATGAGACTTATGACGCGACCAACGACTTATACAGCCCGTCAGCACTTGACACGGTTGAATGGTCCACTACGTCAGACGCACAGTTTTCAAACGGCGCAGATAAGTGCGTTAAGCTCGTAATCCCTGCATCTGAGATAACGAATAGTGGAAACGCTATTAAAGTAACTATGGAGTCTGTGGCTTCGACGAATTTTAAATTCGATAACGTTTATATCGGGCATCAAGCAACTTCCCCGACTAATGTATGGGATACGGATGGTGGGCAAGTTGAAATATTGTTCGGTGGAACTTCGGGGGGTGAAGCTCCCGCTGGCGGCTCTACTGAATCAGATGCAACAACTTTTTCTTTGGATGCCAGTAAAAACGTTGTCCTCAGTTTCGACATAAGTAGCGACACGGCAAAAGACGACTTTCGCATAGATACATCTAACTCTTCAGGTTTGTCGTATCATGTAAAATCTGCATCGAATGAAGCAAGTGCAACGGCTCCAACAGGATTTAGTACGATTTCAGACCGCTCTACTGGCTTCATTGCTCTCGATACCGTAGGCGTGGACAACATGACTTTAATCGCAGACCCGGTTGTTGCTCTCGCGGCTCCCGATGACGCTCATGTGACTTTGTTTAAGGAAGATGTTGATGCGGTTACATTGAACACTGACTTATTGGCGTGGGCGTCTCGATCAAAGAGAAGCTTTACAACTACCAATGCGACCAATTTAATAAACGACACGGCACATCCATACACAAACGGTCAAAGAATTATCTTGGTTTCTTCTGGCGCGGATTTACCTAATGGGTTGGATTCCGAAACGGTGTACTACGTTGTGAACGCGAACACGAATGACTATCAAGTGTCTCTGACTTCTGGAGGTGCGGCTGTAACTTTCTCCGATGACGGCACTGGAACGCATCAAGCACATGTAGTAACTGCGGTCACTCTTGCCGACGAAGGTACTTATTCAAGTTACGACATTATTAGCGGAACGGCAGACCTGTCTGGACAGCCTAGCGATACTGATATGGGCCTGTTTATTCAAACTAAAAACGTCAAGGACGTGAAGATACATGGTCAGTCCTTACAATGGAGTTAAGAAATGTCACAGGAACGACTCGGATCAGAAAAGCAGAGAGATTTAGGAAAAAGGAAAAACCTTCTAGGAAAGAAACTTAAAAATAAAACTAAGAAAGATCTAACCAACGCTGACGTCATGAAGTATGTTAAAGAGCTAATGGCAAACGATCTCAACTTACGTGACTAAAAAAAAACCATAACTCAGGGAGTACGCACAAAATGGTAAGAGACACGGATAGAAACGCTGAAGGGGTGAAGAGTAGATCGGGGGAGAAACGCATTCATAAAAACTTCCCGATTAAGAAGAAGGCCGCGGTTCCTGTTTACATACTTACTTCTTTCTGCGCTGTTCTGGCTTTCTTTATTCAGCAAGGTTTTATCCCGTGGGTCAGTGCGGCAGGATTAGAAATCCATAAACAGGAAGACGCTAAATCAGTCAATCTTCTTCAGAAAGATTACAAAGAGCAGATAAAAAAGATACAGAGACAGATCGAAGACTCTCGAGAAGATAACAAAATTCAACAGGAAAAAATTCAACAGATTGAGATTAATCAACACGTCATGCAGACAGACGTATCTCATATAAAAGAAGGTATTGCAGACATTAAAGAACTGTTCCTGCAAGCAAGACCGAGATCTCGATAAAAATAAATTTGACATAGTTCGGGGTTTTGTTATTATGAGGTTCAATTTTGCTCTTGGACAAGCAATAACAAATTTCGATTAAACATATTTCCCTCTTTAAAAAACACTTGTCCAAGAGTGTAGTTTTTTAAAGAGGGATTTTTTTTGTCTACGGAAACGAAAATGTTTTACGAAATAAATGTAACTTCTACAAGACCCGGAAGTTACTCTTATGACGACCCAGCTAACCATGTTGGGAACTTGATCAAATATAAAAGCGTAATAACGCCCGTCGAAAAACAGGAAGAAGCAAGTGATCGACGATATCCATGCGTAACCATTTTCAAAAAAAAGATTTTATGAAAATAAATAAACCGACTTTTAACGAACTTTCCGATAGATACCTAAAAGAACAAGCTTTTAAAAAATCTATCGATACAGACCAAGTGAATATCGAAATACTTAGACCTCATATAGGTAACTTAACTTTTGATAAAATATACAGAGGATATGACGAAAGAGAAAACCCAACAGCTCTTGAAAAATTTATCATACGAAGAAGTAAAGAAGGGCTTTCTCTCCGCACTATTAATGCCTCAATTGAAACTATCAATAAGATCGGCAATCAAGCTCTTCGAAAATGGAGAACTTCCGAAGGAAAGCCTGTACTTCAAACATTTTTCCCGTCTTATGTCGTTTCAAAAGCCGAAGCCTCGGCCTTGGGTTTCCGTCTCCCCTCACAAAATGTCTCAATGTCTTGGGATCATCAAATAATACTATTCAATCAAATGAATGACCGCCTCAGAGAAGTTTGTCTGTTCGCGGTGAATACCGGACTCCGCGAAAAGGAGATTGTTCGACTCAGATGGGAGTGGGAGCAGTTTGATAAGGAGTCCGGTATTCGGTTCTTTATGATCCCGGCAGAGCATTACAAAAACGGAGAGAACAGATTAGTTGTTTTAAACTCCGTTGCGGAACAGATCGTAAAAAGATGGAGAGGTCTCCATAGTAGATACGTGTTCAGTTATAAAGGAGAGCGTTTTGATAAGATCAATTCAACTTCATTTAAGCAAGCGAGAATTCGAGGAGCTAAAGTGGATTGTGAGATTCGCAACATTACTGTACATTCTTTTCGTGTTACCTTTTCAACTCGTTTACGAGCTGCTAAGGTTCCTGAAGAGGATCGCAAAGACCTCATGGGTCACAGTTCGGGGAGATCTATGACAACGTTCTACTCTCTCCCCGGATTAGAACTTCTTAAAGAGTATGTAGAAAGAGTCACAAAGCCGGGAACACGCACTATAACTTTGAAAAGGAGGAATGTGAAATGTTAAAAATTTTTAAATACGTATTTGAAATTTTACCTTTAGAAAGGACTTAGAAATGAAACAGAATTTTATGCGAAGAATTTGGCCTTTGATAAATTTTAGCGAAGAGGCAACAAGGTCGATGGGTCTTGACCCGAAGAAATCAATCTTCTCAAACCTATCAAAAGGGTTTAAGTTTAAAAAGGAGGAAGGTGTATACGTCTACACTAAGCATGACAAATCTGGATTGCCTAGAGCTCTGCGAAGAGTCGCGTCTCAGAAAAAACATTCCAAATACAAAACTGTTATTAATCGAATGAAACGAAGAGGAGTTAAAATCCCCGATGTCTACTTTACGAAACCCAGGGCCGTTCAACTGTCTGGAAAAACTCAAGCAAGATGAGCCGTTCTTTGTTCTAAAAGCTTCAGATCCTCTGGCGGCAAAATGTGTCAGGAAATGGGCTTACGACAGGATGCAGAGAAGCGGCGAAACGAATTTAGAGAAAGTCGCAAATGCTCTTAAAGTAGCGAACGATATGGAGCACTACAACAGGAATAAAACGTAACGCCAGAAAGTAAAGGAGTTGGGTGTTCCAATGAAAATAATCATTCTTACGAAAGGCTACATCGCTAAAGTCGACGACGAGGACTTTGAAGAGCTTTCTAAGTTTAAATGGCATGTCTCTAAATCGAACATAAAGTATTACGCAGCAAGAGTAGAACAGAAGAATAACAAAAAGACAAAAATATACATGCATCGATGGCTTAAAAAAGCCCCTTGCGGAGTTGTCGTCGACCACAAAGATAGAGACAGTTTAAATAATCAGAAAAGCAATCTGCGAAGATGCTCCACCGGTCAGAACATGGCGAACACAAGCACTTTCGGAGCTTCTAAGTTCAAAGGGGTTAGTGTTGCAGAGAAAGGCAAGTGGAGAGCGAGAGTGTATTTCAAAAAGAAATGTATCTCGTTAGGACGGTTTGACTTTCAGGAAGATGCTGCAAGAGCTTACGACAAAAAAGCTATCGAAGTGTTTGAAGAGTTCGCTAACTTGAACTTTCCTGATGAGTGGGTTGAAGAAATGAAAAAGATTGAAGATGAAGAACCTCCATTTTAAGAAAGGTCCGCGATGACTTGGTTTGAAAAATATACAAAAAATAGAACGCCCAATCTAAAACTGTTCTCAAAAAACGGAGGGGTTTATTTAAACAGATGGAACCTGATACCGAAGAATCGTTTCTTTAAAATATATCTTCATAAGTTCACGGATAGCGACGAAGAAACTTTCCATGACCATCCTTGGCATAGTTTGAGTTTTGTTTTATCGGGAATTTTAATGGAGGTATTCCTCAACGCTAAACAAGAACAGACTTTAAGAATCGTAAGAAAAGGAGCGTGGGTTTATAGAAGTGCTAAACGATTACATTATATCCTCCTGCCGAGCAGTAATCCGGTATGGACGATATTTATCACAGGCCCTAAGATTCGTGAGTGGGGCTTTTTAAAACCTCAAGGCTGGATTCACCACCTTGAATATGAATCAATCCGAAAAGGAGAAAGAAATGGCTAGAATATCTAAAAAAGCTTTAGAAAAAGCGGCAAAACAGAAAGCAAAGAAAGCCGCAGCAACTCGATTGGCGAACAAAGAAGCTAAAGCCGCACAAGAAAAGAAAGATGCGGCGAAACAAAAACGTGAAGCTAAAAAAACGTTAGCGGAAAAAGAGTCAGCTCCAGTTACCAACACCACCACTGAAGGCGCGACTATGGTTCAGTTGGCGATGAAGACAAACATCTACCTAAAGAAAGTCCTGGACCTATTGGAAACCATAGTCAACCAGAACAATGAAGTTTTAGCTGGTGGTCAAGTCGTTGACTCCGATACTGACGAAACCGCCATAGAAGAGCCGGAAGAGCCCAAGAAGAGCTCCAAAGCGAAGAAGAAAGATCCAAAAGAAAAACCTCAGAAACGTAAGAAAAAAGTCAAAGCCGAAGACGTTCGCGCAAAGCTCATGGAGATCAAAGCCCGTGACAAAGCGTTAGGCGTTGGCGGAGATAAGAACATGGATAACGTTTACGAGATCCTGGAAAGCTTCGTGAAAAACGGAACCGATGACGAACCTTGTAAAAAAGTCTCTGACATCATGGAAGAAGATTTCGAAGATGTTTTCAAAACCGCAGAAGGTGAACTAGCGAGACCTGAAGAAGAAGTCAACTCCGTAGAGGCAGAAGACGAAGAACCTGAAGAAGAGGACGACGGAGATATCTTTGATGCCTAGTCATGCAAAACTTTCTCCGTCAGGTTCTGAAAGATGGATGAACTGCCCCGCCGCACCTCACATGGAGGAAGGCTATCCTGATAGTTCGTCCATCTACGCCGAAGAGGGGACAGCAGCTCACGAAGTCGGTGAGGTCTGTCTCGTTAAGAATCTACCTGCTTCGTCTCAAATAGGTAAGACGTTTAATAAATGCAAACTGAGACCTAAAGGTTTTGTTTGTGATGAAGCGATGGCCGATAGTGTTCAACAATACCTTGACCATGTAAGAAGTTTTGAAGGTAAGCTGTTCGTTGAAATGAAGATCAGTTATCAAAAATGGGTTGATAAAGGTTTCGGAACTTCTGACGCGGTGGTCGTTAAGCATAAAGGAAAAGTCGTTAGCAACGTACTAGTTGACGATTTGAAATATGGAAAAGGTAATCTAGTAGAAGCTCAAGACAACTCCCAATTAGGTATCTATTCGTTAGGAGTTTACGCTTACCTGAAAAAGAAGGGGTACAAGTTTACGAAGGATACAGTGTTTCATTTAGCTATCTGTATGCCTCGCAAAAACAGTATCACTCAATGGGATATTAGCCTCAAAGAGCTTCTCGATTTTGGTAAGAAAGTTAAAGCTGCCGCAGACAAGGTTCACGAAAAAGGCGCAGAAAATAATTTTAATCCTGGACCGAAAACTTGTCTGTGGTGTAAAGCTAGATTTGATTGTGAAGCTTTAAAAAAACATAACCTGGATATGATGGTCGAGGAGTTCGACGAGTTCGATAACGCTCTTGAAGAAGATATCGAGCTCAAAGACCCTCGAAAGATATCTGCGGAAGATCTAGCAAAAATAATCATGAACGAAAAGTTGATCAAGAACTGGTTGGCTGCTTGCTGTGCCAGAGGCTACCAACTGAAAATGAACGGGGAAGATCTTCCGTATCATAAACTGGTCAACGGAAAACAAGGAGATAAAAAGTGGAACACTAGCGAAGAAGAAGTTGTAGAAAGTTTGGATTTCCTTTTCGATTTACCGGAAGAAGATGTCTACGAAAAACCTAAGATAAAGACACCTACAAAAGTGTTAGCTCTTTTAGGATCTGAGAGATTTTCTAAGGCGGATAAAGAGACAATAGAATCTCTTTACAGCCAGAAAAAAGGGAGACCCAACATTGCTCACGTGTCGGATAAACGTAAGGAAATAGTTCCTGACTTTGATTTCGACGACGAATATGAAGAAGAAGAAATTTAAGGAGAAGTTTTTATGGCTGAGAAAAAAGAACGTCCACTAACTTACATCATCACGCCGAAACTGCGCTGTATTTTTGTCAACGTAATCGCGCCTCTTCGGAAAAGTAAGATCGAGCCGGATGCGAAACCTGTTCCCGGTTTGCAGATCTTGATCCCTAAATCCGACGAAGCCTTGATTAAGAAAATAAAAACCTGCATGGCAGAAGCTCGGAAAGGGATGAACGACAAATGGGGAACTAAGAAGATTAAAGGTCTCAAGAACCCTCTTCGTGACGGCGATGAAGAATTTGGCGATTCAGAGCAAGCCGAGCTCTATAAAGGTATGATGTTCATGAACGTGAGCAATCGGTACGAGATGCCAACTGTCGTAAATCGAAAGAATGTCGTGATCACTGATCTCAACGACTTTAATTCCGGCGACTACGCACAGCTCGGGATGAACGCCTACGGATACGACAATAAAGGCAAAGGCATCACTTTCGGATTGAACAATGTTCGTGTTGTCGAAGAAGGTGATCGTGTTGGCGGAGGCTCGCCAAAAGCTGAAGACGACTTCGGAGATCCGTTGGATGGCGGAGTGGACGAGGAAGATGATGAGTTCGGTTCAGAAGACGAAGGCGACGAAGAAGATCCATTTGATTAACGTTGAGAGGGGCTTCGGCCCCTTTCTTTTCAGGAAAGGATTTAATGAGCAACATCGTCCATATCTCAAAAGACTATGAGACTTATTCTGAAGTCAATCTTCTCGAAGCTGGAGCTTATAAGTATGCAAGGCATCCATCGACTGAAGTTATCTTCATGGCGCACAAGATCCTCGGATCAGACATAAGGCCGGATCTTTGGACACCTGACCAACCTCTCCCCGACTGCTTGAAGAGCCCTTATAAATATCATTTTCACGCATGGAATTCTATGTTCGAGTTCCTGATCATGAAATACGTGTTGAAGATAGACCCTCCTCCGTTCTCTCAGTGGACGGATACGATGATATTAGCCGCTAACCTGTCTCTTCCTCTAGCTCTGGCAAAGTGCGCCCCTGCGGTAGGTTTACCGGCCGACAAGCAAAAACTGAAAGAGGGAAGAGCTTTAATGAGTCTTCTCTCAAGCCCTCAAGAGAAAGTTTTCAGCGACACAAAAAAAGAATCCGCTTTTGAAAAGAAGATCGCTTTCAAACGAGACAACGTGATCGAAATCTTGGAGGAAGGAAAAACCTACCTAAAATACCGTGTTCGAGATCCAGAAAAATTGAGACAGTATGGCGAATACTGTATTCAGGATGTCGTGACTGAAGAAGCTGTTGGAAAGATCTGCGGGCCTCTGTCTCCGAAAGAGCGAGAGCTTTGGGAACTGGATCAGAAAATTAATTTAAGAGGTGTTCGGTTTGACGTTCCTAAAGTAAAAGTCGCTATGAAGATGAGAAACGAAAGAGTGGATCAACTTCATAACGAGCTGTACGACATCACAGGCGGTTTGATAGATGCCGCAACGAAGACTCAACAGATGAAATCTTTCATCCAAGACGAGTACGACTACTCGCTCCCAGACTTCAGTGCCCCTTCTCTGTTAGAAGCTCAGGAAGATCCAGATATCCCAGACGTTGTTAACAGGCTGATCACCATTAGGCAACAAGCCGGTAAATCCAGTTTACAAAAATTCGACTCAATAATAAAAACCGCATGGCGCAGTGATCACAGAGTCCGAGGACTTCTACAGTTCTTAGGCACTACTACAGGAAGATGGAGTGGCCGATTGGTTCAGCCTCACAATTTCCCAAGACCTCTTTTCTCAGACACTGATTCCTGTATAGATATTTTCGATGATGGTTTAGATACGATAGAGACGTTCTACGGCGATCCAATGGTCGCTTTACTCTCTTGTCTGAGAGGAATGATCATACCCAACCCCGGCAACGAGCTCTTTGTCTGCGACTTCTCGTCTATTGAAGCGAGAGTCTTCGCGTGGTTAGCGGGGATGGAGGACGTTTTAGAAGTATTCAGGACTCACGGAAAAATTTACGAAGCAACGGCAGCAGGTATTTACAAAAAATCAATAGAAGACATCACACCCGATGAAAGATTCATTGGTAAAGTTGCTTCACTGTCTGTTCAGTATCAAGGATCTTTTAGAGCGTTGATGAAGATGGCTAAACAGTACGGAAAGAAACTTGATAAAGTTTTTGCCGCAGGAATCGTAAGAGATTGGAGATTAGCGAATCCTAAAGCAAAAATATTTTGGGACTCTCTTAACGAAAAATGTACTTGGGCCATAGACAATCCAGGAAAGATTGCACAGTTAGGAGTTTTAAGATTTTTAAAACGAAAAGATTTTCTCTACATAAGACTTCCTTCGGGAAGAAAGCTCGCTTATCCAAGAGCTCTTCTCAAATGGGGGAAAGTCTCTCACGAAGATGAATATGGCGAATGGAAAACTTTTAACACCAGACAGATCCGTTTTATGGGTTTGGATAAAAATAGTAACTGGGGTAGGCAAGCTACATACGGCGGAAGCATTGCCGAGAATGTTACCAGTGGGATTGCAAGAGATCTCTTAGCGGCGGCAATGGTCCGGGTAGAGAAGAAGAGGTATCCGGTTATCTGTACTATTCATGACGAAATTATTTCAGAAAGAAAAATAGGTCGAGGGTCTATTGAAGAATTTAATCAGCAAATGTGTATTCTTCCAAAGTGGGCAGCAGGTATACCAGTTGGAGGAGACGGGTTTGTTTCACAGAGATGGAGGAAGAGTTAATGAAAATTATTCGCGTAGACAATTTTGACGGAGAAGGTCCGGGACGTGATCCCAATTTGATAGCGGAAAACGTATCAAAGGCTAACGGGGATCGCATTGCCAGCCTATTAAATAAGGCCGAGCTCGACACTTCTGAAGACTACTATCAGGTAGTTGAGGACGATTACGTTTTAACTGTATGGAAGTCGTTTTACACAACGAGTATCATGGACACTGAGAAGATAGAGAAAGAAACTTTCGACGGGTTGTTCATAGCGATGAACAGAAGAAAAGCTCAAGACGGTTTTAAAGAATTGAGGAACTTAACTTTTAACCATCAGTGGTGCAGGTTCCCTACGGGCGAAGGATCTTATTCGGCGTGGGCGGTGACACTTTCTGCGGAGATGCGCTGATGCCTACTGAACGCCCTCAGTCCTTCTATAAAGAAGATGACCCTCTTGAGAAGGTGATTGAAGCTAAAGTAAAAAAGAGAGCTAGAGATAACGGCTGGCTCACTTACAAATGGGTCTCTCCGAATAACCGAGGAGTGTTAGATGACATCATGATCAATCCGGAGACAGAGGAGGTCTGGTTTGTCGAGTTCAAGAGGAAAGGTAAGACATGGACCGCGAAGCAAGCAGATGTTCGAGACGACTTAATTGCCGCAGGGCAGAAAACAAAACTGATCGATAGCATTGAAGAAGGGTATAAGTTCTTCAAATAGAAAGGAAGTATTTTATGAAAGGACAGAATGGACAGAACAAATTTCCATAGATATCAAAACAGAGCAGTAAACTTCGCTCTTCGCAGACCTTACTGCGCTCTCTGGATGGACATGGGGCTCGGTAAGAGTGTCGTGGCTTTGACAGTTATTAAAAGGTTGTTTGAAGTCATCGAGTCTCGGAAGACTTTGATCGTAGCTCCTAAACGAGTTGCTTATAACACTTGGCCTAACGAAATCAAAAAATGGGATCATCTCAAAGATCTCGATTTCCAAGTGATCAAATCTTTATCTAATAAAGATAGAGAGGTGACTCGATGGAACGCAGACGTTCACATCATCAATCGAGAAATAATTCCTTGGTGGGTTGACACTTGGTTAGAAGATGGTGAGTGGCCTTACGATACCGTTATCTTGGATGAGTCCAGCGGGTTCAAAGATCCTAAAGGCAAGTGGTTTAAAAAATTAAAATCGGTTCGTTACAAAATGGATAGAGTGATCCAGTTGACAGGTACTCCTATCAGCACAAGTCTTCTCGGAGTGTGGGCTCAAGCTTACTTATTGGATCAAGGTCGAAGACTCGGGCCGACGTTTAACTATTTTAGACAAAGGTACTTCCGCCCTATTGATAGAGAAGAGCGGCTTTGGGTTCCTAAGCAAGCAGCTAAAACAAAAATCTACAAATTGCTTTCTGATCTCTGTCTCACTATGAAAGACACAGACTACCTTGAGTTGCCGGGGCAGTACCCTCCGAATATATTAACTGTTGACATTAGCTCAAAATTAAGAGATAAGTATCGCGAACTTGAACGGGAATTCTTGTTCTACATGGATGAAACTAAAATTAAGGTTAACTTCGCTGCCGAATGCCGCATGAAACTTATGCAGTTCTGCAACGGAGCTATCTACACCGATAAGTCTAAAGCGGCAGACCGACCTTGGAAAGAGATCCACAATGAGAAGTTGGACGCTCTTGAAGAAGTGCTCGATGGCGCAGTAGGCAACCAAGTCTTGATCGGCTATAAATTTAAATCGGATGCTGTTCGTATGAAGAAACGATTCAAAGATAAGATTGAGATCTTTAACTCAGACGATTCGACAATTGAGAAAAGATGGAACGAAGGAAAAGTTGGCAACCTTGCGGCACATCCTCAACAGATGGGTTTCGGTGTTGACGGTTTCCAGTTTGGAGGCTTCCATATCTGTTGGTTTGGTCTTCCGGATTCTCTGGAGCTTTACCAACAGTTCAATAAAAGAATTATAAATCGGCAAGGACAATCAAGAAAAGCATTTCAGCATATCATCCTTTTGAACGACTCAGTGGATACGGTAATAGCGAGAAACTTAAAGAGTCACGGGTTTAGTCAACTGGAACTTATGAATTGGATGAAAGAAGACATCAAGGAGAGGAGATAGTATGGAAATAGATCCGGAAGTTCTCGACGAGAAAACAGACGATCTCAGGTTAGAGATTGTCAAGGAGTCTTTGAAATGAAACCTTATCAACACCATGAAAACGTTTTTCAAAAACAAAGTTTGCAGATGTTGAGAAACGAAGCTATTAAAGAAATTGAGCAAGAAGAAAAGAAGCTTCAGCGGGACAAACTGAAAGAAGAAAGGGAGGTGTTTGTAAAACGAGCAAGAGAAAAAGTTAAGCAAAATCGTATCAGAGCTAGAAAGATTGAAAAGTTTTTTACTTACGCTACAGGGATGATAGTTTTTATCTGTGTAGCATTTCTTATTTTTAGATAAAGGAGAAAATCATGGCATTAATCAACATTAAAGACCTAGACGCAGAAGTTAATAAAGAGATTCGAGAAGAAGAAATGAAAGAGGCGAAGCGGTTGATTAAAGAAAAACGTAAACAGATCTCAGTCGCTGAAAAAGTTGTACGTCAATTAAAACTTGAAGAAGAAGATATAATAGCTCGAATCTCGAAAGGAGTGTAGCGTGGCTAGTTGGAAAGGGGACGGACCTATGCCGGGAATGAACGCCTTTCGGGACAGTCCGTTTTATGGACAAGGCGGGTATTTTCGCAGACCAGTGAAAGTTCATTTCCTGGGTTGGTCGAGCGACACGTACCGGCTTCAGCACAACGGATGGCAGGTATCGGCTCATCAAGACTTCCAGCATCAAGCGTTGCAGATAGCTCTACACCATCCGGAGTCTGGTCTGTACGGCCTCTCCGAGTACGTGGAAATAGATTTCATGAGCGCGACGCAACAGATGGACTATCTGGATCATATAACTTTGAACATTACTGCGATTACGACCAAGATGATCGTGCGCCACGAAGTCTATTCCATGCCTGAAACAATGCACAGACAGTTCTCACCTGTCGATTGCACTCCCGGCTACGTATATTTTAAAAATTCAAACATAGAAGATCTGATCCCTTTCCGGCCTCTGCCGAAATTTGACAACGAGTTAATCGTCAAACCAGATTCCGTTCCTGAGCTTCTCGACAAGATTTTAGTTTTGCAAGATGGCAAGATGAAAGACCTTATTGAGAAACAAAGGGAGCGAGAGTCCAGGGGAGAGGTTGAGAACATTCTTCAAGGTAAAAAGATTAGTAACCACTGCAACATTATTTCAATAGCAAGCTAACTGAGAGATTCTAATGCCCAACATAACTTTAGTTCGTACAAGCTACACCGATAAAGGAACTTCCGGACAACTTATCAATTCTTCTGGCTATCCAATCTGTCTCACTCTGGAGCTACCCTGGAGAAACAATGAAGCTTTCGTTTCTTGCATTCCTTGCGGCAACTACACTCTAAAAAGAGATATCCGCCACAAAGGAAAGAAGAGCGAATGCACTGTATGGGAGTTTCAGGACGTGCCGGATGATCGTGATCAATGCCAACTGCATATCGCCAACAGGACTTCACAGCTTCAAGGGTGTATCGCACCAGTGACAAATTTGGGAATGCTTGGTTTGGAGTATTTCGGAGTTTCTTCAAGAGACGCTTTCAAAGCTTTCATGAAAGAGACTTTTGATTTGGTAGAACTGAACATGCTAATCACTAATCAAGGTCTCAATCCCTCTTACGGAAATTTTTATAAACAACATAAGGAGAAATGGAATGCCTAACATTAAAAAAGACGAGCAGGAGCAGTTGAGCAGAACCATAACCTACCATTTGGATGTTCTTCAAGACTGTCTGGCTAAACACAATCTCTTAGCGTTAGATGCTAATCCGTTTTCGGTTGCTAGTGCTCTGTCAAACATTCAACAGCTTCGAGAATGCGAGAAGAGTTTGTTCATCGAACCTTCTATAGAAGGAGGTAAAAAAGACGATGATCAACCAAGCGAGAAAGGCTAAGAGAGAAAAAATTAAAATCGAGCAACGACTCTCGGATCAGCAGAAAGAGGAAGAGTACGGAAAAGCTGTTCAACGAGCCATGTTCTATAAACAGCGCAACGATCTTCTGGTTCAGTATCTTCGCTTTGGTCATGCTCCTGCTTTGCGTCATGAGATCTTGCGAGACCTTATTCTGTTCATGTTCCGAAGACTCCGAATGGGGGATATGTCGATCATCAACCAAATTGATCCTGATCCTCTTCAGAATAAATTCTTCTATGACAATTACACTATCTACGAGCATTCGTGTAGAAGAATTTTTTGGGAACTGTTTTGCGCTCTGAAAGACGTAGACCTATATCCTTTGATCAGATCTATGTGTGAGCACGAGGCCCTGCTAACGAGAGACGGCTACATTATGTCTCTGGAAAAACAAGTGGCAGAGATGGAGCAGAAGCTAGAGGATAAGTCGAATGATCAGCCCTAACTTCTCAATCGACGATGAATTAAGAAACGACCTGCTCACCTTAAAGCCTCAGATGTTTAAGTTTGTACCTGCTCCTGGGTTTTACGAGAGCACTTTACCAGACAGATGGGAGAAGCTTTATTCAGAGATAGGGGAGTTATCAGGTCTTTAAAAAAACTATCTAAAGGAGAAATACTATGATGAATAAAAAACTTATTATCCGAATTAATGAGAATCTGGAATATCAAAACACGGCTCTAAAAGATCAGGTCAGAGATCTCCGCAGGGTCAATAAAGAAAAACAAAAACACATTAAAGGGTTGGAGACTCGTAACGCCCAACTGAGTAGCATTTTGAAAGCCGATATAAGAGAGCTGAAACAGCGGCAATTTGACGAAAGCGTCGTGCAGGAGGTGATGCATGACTAGGACAGAACTTAGAGAACTTTTACAAGACGCAAACTCTTCCAATCACCTAAATCCGAGAAACCTGAGAAAATTCTTAGATGAGATTATCAAACATGTCACAGACCGCTCGGAAATAGATAGTCTGCAACGTGAAATCACAGATTTTAAACTCAGTCAATCTATACGCAATAGAGACGTGGCCGAGAGATTGATGATTCGGCAAAGTCTTCCTCATCGAAAAATTTTGGGGATCGACTCGTTTCATTTTAGAAAAGGGTCCGATAACGTCAACCAAGATAGCCGAAAAGGACCGAAAGACAGAAGATCTTGCGAAGGCAGGCAGAACAGAAAAGTTTACGACAACAGTTTAAAACTGATACGGTCGGTCAGGTCAATTCAACAAACCGAAACACCCCTTGAAGACAGGAGAAAATAGTGCCTCATTCTTATCTAGCTCAATACGGACCAGATCTCCTAAGAAGGGGCTATGACATAATCCCTATCGGTGCTGAATCTAAAAAACCTCCGGGTCAAGATCAGTACGGAGATAAATATTTAAAAGGCTGGACGAAGATTCAGGCCACGCAGTCAAAGATCAAGGATTGGATGATGCATTATCCAGGAGCCGGAGTGGGAATTTTGACAAAAAACACTCCGGCAGTTGATCTTGATGTCTACGATCCTGCAATCGTTGAAAAACTCAAAAAATGGTGCATGAAGAACATAGGCAAGACTGCTTCGAGAATTGGTCAAGAGCCTAAGTTGCTCATGATCTATCGATCGGATGAGCCTTTTTCAAAGCTGATGTCAACGATGTACGAAGATCCCGAAGGACGGAGAAACCGCATCGAGATCCTTGGAGAAGGTCAGCAGTTTGTGGCCTTCTCAATTCATCCTGACACGAAGAAACCTTATCGATGGATTAATAAAACGCCTCTCTCTGCAATCGCTCCTGAAAAACTTCCTGTTTTAACCAAAGAGAAAGCCGAAGAGTTGATCGCTTACTTCGAGACATTGGTTCCTAAGACATGGAAACTCTACGTCAAACAGAGTCGAAAGCCAGGGGCACAGAATTCAGGCGAGAGCAGGTCTCCCGCTACCGAAAACTCTGACCCTGATTACGATACTTCGTTTGACAACAACACTCCAAAAGTCAATATCTCAGAAGACAACGCACTTGAAAAAGTGATGAAACTTGAAGCAACCGAGTATGAAGAGTGGTGTGAAGTTGGAATGGCTCTCTATCACCAATACGACGGTTCCGAGATAGGTTTTAATATGTGGAACGAGTGGTCAAAGGAGAACGGAGCTCTTCAGAGGACTAAGAAGGCCCATAAAAACTACAGCGTGAAGAAGTGGCCTTCCTTCAAACAAGATCCTAAAAACGGACCTCCTCTGACCTTCAGATCCGTCCTCGCAATGGTGAAGAACAAAGAGAGGAAAATTAACGTATTAGATTCTTTTCTCAAAAGATATATCTACATCGCAGATACCGGGAAAGGAGAGTTCGTTCACGATCTCGATAGACCTCCTCATCAGCTACCTATGAAATACGCCTCTTTCAAAAATTTTGAAGCCGACAAAGTGGAAGAGGTGGAGGTTCCTGCCCCGACTATGAAAGACCCCCACCGGACGAAAGTAGTGAATGTTTTAACAGCTACCCGCTGGATGAAACAAACAGATAAATTGAAAGTGATAGGTAGCAAGTATATGCCCACTAAGAAAAAAGAGAGGATTATTTCAGACATCTACAACCAGAAGTGGCTAAACGAGTTCTATATGCCTGAGTTCCCCAGCACTTCTAAAGTGGATCAGCTCTCAGTGTTTGTGAATCACATGAACTATCTGTTTCCTATTAAAGAGGAGAGAGATTGGTTCGTGGGATGGATGGCACTTAACGTACAGTTCCCTGAGATGCGATGTAAGACCGTTCCTTTGCACATTTCCATTGAGCATGGCACAGGCAGGGGTTGGCTCGTTAAGTTGATAGGAGCTCTCCTGGGAACGTGGAACGTATCAAATACGAAGATGGAGTCTCTTTACAGTCATCGAGGTAACGCCGTCTACAATAATTATCTGGATCGCTCTCTGGTTTGTGCTATAGAAGAGGTCCGTGAAGGAGCTATGCGGTTTGAAGTATCTGAGCATATCCGAGATATTCTGATCGAAGACAGGCTTGAAGTTAATATTAAAGGAGGGACCAAAAACACTCAAGATGTCTACACGAACTTCTTTTTCATGAGCAATCATCCAGACGCATTAGTGTTGAAGAAAGAAGATCGCAGAATCAACGTGTTCAAAGGAGTCCATCCTCCAAACGATAAAGAGTATTATGATCGACTTTATAATTGGCTCGGGCCTTCCATTGACGAACCAAGTAATGCAGTGGGCCAACTGTTCTGGTATTTAAGAAAGTATGACTTGAATAAGTTTAAAGGGGAGCGTTGTTTCAAGAACGAAGCGAGAGAAGTTTTGATCCAGAACAATATGACAGAGACAGAAGACATCTTCTGGCAGGTTGTGAATTCCGGAAAACTTCCCAAGAAGATTCATCTGGACGAAGTCATGGAGATCATGGTCCAGGTTTTAGCGGGAGACGGCGAAGACACTTTCGGAATCTCTGTTGATGAAAAACAGGTTGTTCATTTGTTACAAACGATAGGTAAGAAAGACGAAGTCCAATGGCTGCCGATTAACTCTATCCGTAAAAAAGGAAGAACGGCTCGGCCTTGGGTGATTGATGACAAACACGTAGGGCTAAAAGGAGTTTAGTTATGTTTGAAAAAATGATAAACGCAATCGCTGACAAAGTAGTCGAAAAGATAAGGAGAAAAAAAAAATGAAATCTGTAACGGGTTTATCGAACTTCAAAGACCAACCGATCATAGACGTTACCGAGGGAGGAGTGGTCCACGAATGCAGGATCTATAACGGGAAAGGAGAGTTGGTCAACCGGGTCTCTAAAGAAGAAGTCTTAGAGATCCACCAAACCAACTACACCGACGGGACTTGTCATAGAAGTATGATGAAAAACCCCGTAACAAAAATATGCGACTTCATCGAATGCAAAAAAATTTTTAAGACAAAAGACCCAAAGAAAAAGTTTTGCAGTATTCAATGTAGCAGAGACAAAGCTGGAGTTGTTTACAAGGATAAAAAGAAACGTATGAAAGCGGCTAACAATCCTCCAGTTAGAGATGTCCGAAAAGACAAATGCGGTCAATGTAAGAAAGAGTATGAGACAGTTCGAAGCAATCAAAAATACTGCTCTCTCAAGTGCAAATTGATTAAGAATAATAAAATAAAGAACGAAAAGAGAAAAACCACCCGGAGAGCTGTACGAGCTCGTAAGTTGATGCTTACTAAAAGAAAGGTAGATCGCATCGCCTTAGAACTGAAAGGAAAGGGAGGATCTGTGAAATGAAAACTAATCCCGAGACGATGCGGGCTTTTTCGTTAATTAATTAATTTATAGGAAATAGATATGAGAGCAGAACAATTAAAAGAAGTCGTAGATAATCACGGTAAGTGGTTGCTATCTCAGGAAGGCGGAGAACGCGCAAACCTCAAAGGTGCAAACCTCAAAGGTGCAAACCTCAAAGGTGCAAACCTCAAAGGTGCAAACCTCAAAGGTGCAAACCTCAAAGGTGCAAACCTGAGTGGTGCAAACCTGAGTGATGCAAACCTGAGTGATGCAAACCTGAGACGTGCAGACCTGAGTGATGCAAACCTGAGACGTGCAGACCTTAGACGTGCAAACCTGAGTGATGCAAACCTGAGACGTGCAAACCTGAGACGTGCAGACCTGAGTGATGCAAACCTGAGTGGTGCAGACCTGAGAGGTGCAGACCTGAGACGTGCATTCCTGAGAAATGCAGACCTCAAAGGTGCAAAAGGATTACCTGATGCCCCTGTCGTGGAAAACCTATTCACAACCATTAAATCTAATTTGGATACTAAAGATTTCACTCTCGAAATGAAAAGTTATCACGGAAAGTGTGGGTCAACTCACTGCATAGCTGGCTCTGCTATTAACTTAGCCGGGCAATCCGGTTACGAGCTTGAAAAGAAATACGGATCTTCTGTAGCTGGAGCGTTAATTATCAATGCTTCTTGCCCGTATTTGGAGGGCAAGGTTCCCGACTTTGGAGCAAGCAATGAGAATGCTTTGAAATTCATCAACGAATGCGCTGAGAAGGAAAGGGCTTTATCAAATAAGGAATGCGCTTAGTCAAAAGGAAAAATAGATATGGAGGTAGAAATGAAATGATTCATAAACTCGATAATAATGTATTTTTCAAAGATGGATTCCTGTATGTGGATACCGGAGTAAAAAAGGATTTCTCAAACGCTGGAAAGCCTTGTGGTCCTACCAGACATGGAGTGAAAATTATATCTGAAACGCATTGGGGAAAACCTTCTCTCAAATCCGGTGACCATGTTGTGATTGCGGAGGAGTGGCAAAGGATGGTGTCAGAGGATTATTTAATGTCGAGAAGGTTTTACCCTGGCGAAAAGATTAGAGATTTCTCAACAATGCCTGAATCTCTATTCAGCCAATGCCCACAATATAAAATCACTGGAGATTGTTTGGGGGTGAAGGAGACATTTAGTCCTAGAGCAATTGACGAAGCGATGAATAATAAGTTTGGTCCCACTGTGAATAAAAAACACTATTTCAAATATCCAGCAACGGAGGTGGAAGGGTGAAGTTACCGAATTGGGTTAATAGGAATATCTTAACCATAGGCAAGCAAATATAGGGGTGAGGAGAATCCATGCACATGAACAAGCAAGCTTATGAATCATCGATTAAGGAAAATCTTGCATGGCTAGAAAAGCAAGAAAAAACCCTTGAGCGAGATCACATAATTTCCATAGTTAAAAACTCTGTTTCACTTACCTATCCAAAAGGAGACAACATGAAACCGCTGAGTGATGAGGAGTTTGAGAAAAGTAAAAAGTGGTTTAACGAAGTGCAAGGAAATATTGCAATCGTTCCCTCAATTTACAGCCTGATTATTGAACTGATAGCTACTGTCGATTCAAATATCCAGCAAAGGAGGTGAAGGGTGATTAGTTCAGGATGGCTAGCTCCTGCGTTTTTATTAGGTATGTTGACAGCATTACTATTTGTAATAAGAGATTTAAGGAAAAGAGATAACAAATAGGAGAAGATATGAAGATTGAAAGTGTGGATAGTGATTACCGATACAATTTTTTAGAAAAATGGTTTCTTAGAAAAATAATAAAGAAAACAGTCACGCAGGGTTGGTCCCATCGTTTACGCATCATTGAGTTTTATAGGTTGCTTATTGATGGAGCAAGGCTAGAGTTTTCTGAAGACAACAAGCCTACCTTAGACATGTTTTTAAGAGATTGTCATGAAGAAGCAATTAAATAAATAACAAATAATGGCGTGCCGTTTGTTAAGCAAATTGTCAGCTACCGCGTTAATTCGGCCCTTGTTCCGGCGGGGACTCAGAGGAAGCTACTGACAAGCAAACGGTTTAAAAGGGGTTGTCCCTTGATGAATCGATGCCATCAGGATACACCAATTTTGATGGACTGGGGAAAACCCCTTTACCTTTAACTAAAAGGAGAGAGTAAAAATGGAAGAAACAACAAACAATAGTGATACCTTGCATTTGCGTTTTATCACATCCCTACAAAAAGGGATTGCAGAGAACACTAATATATTGGAAGTGATGCGAAAAAGATTTTCTCCACTGGATTTCGCCCTTGAGGATGAAGGAGAAAAGTATGAACTTCTAGTTGTTGCAGATAATCAACCTTTATTTAATAACAGAGGTGTAAACATGCTCGCAATGAAGCAGTTTACTTGCGGGTATTTAATTGGGTGTGATCATGACTAACAAAACAATAAGAATCTCATCATCTAAAGTAATCATTGAGCCTTTTATCGAGAGAAGAAATCAAAAGGCCTATGAGTGGAAAACTAAATTAAACGGAATGATTATTATCTTAAGCGGAAATAGACGAAACACAGAACACAACTACGAAAACCCTCCTCACTTGTTCAATGTGTTTATTCCTTTAGAGTTTCAACCCAAAGGGAAAGGTAAAATTGAATGGAAACCTTGCTCATTCACACAAAGTTCAAGGCGTGGAGTTGTGGGTGGTGATGTTTATATATTTACTCCTGACGATGGAGGTCAACAGAAGGAATACACGGCCATCCTAGAAGGTGGTCAAATCGTGATTGAGGAAGAATGGTTAGACAAAGATTCTATGAATTGCATTAGTATTTTTAGTGAGTACCCAGATTTTCAAGAAAAAATTAAAAGTGATTTTAAGGAACCCCCATCGACGATGCCCGCATCTTTAAACACCTTCACTGTAGTAAACGTATTGGGGTGTGAGGAGTCATGGACTCAAACTAAAGACTTTGAAAATGGATATCCAAAACAAAAATGGCACTTTAATTATCTTATGAAAAAAGAGGTAAAAAAATGAGATATATAGGAAGAATTCGTTGTTTCCTAGGCATACATAAATATTCTAAATGGAGAAATCATACGGCCACCTACAAACAAGTAAGGCACTGCGTAGATTGTGGAGTTAAAAAAGTCCACATTATTTTAGGAGAGAATTAAATGACCACAAAAACTAAAAACTCAAAACTCAGGAGAGGTTATGAATCGTGATCACAGGCATGGAAGAGTTTTATGAATGTATGAATGTATGAGTTTATGAATGTATGAGACGGAACTTTTTATTATGAGAAATTGTTGAG
>JAJFKL010000050.1 GCA_021773235.1 Gammaproteobacteria bacterium
GATCAGCAGGACATCCGGCGGGATAGGGAAAAACGAGGATTCCGCAAACGACAGAATGAACAACGCCGGCACCGCATGTTTTGTCGTGGACCAATGCAGGACCCAGTCGTAGGTTTTTCTCAGCATGTTTTCAGCATGAAAGGGTTGATCCCGAAACGGGGTGAATTCGGTGAAGCCTGTTATCTATAACATATTCAGGGGTCGAAACGCTATTTTATCAATTAAATCAAGGGTCTGGTCTGTCTGAATCTTTAGAAGTATGTATGCAAAATGCAGGCAAATTTTTGCAAGCCGTCTGCGAATATTTAAAAAGCTTTGTGAGAAGTTTTTTTTCTACGTTCACCTGTTTTGACTAGCTTCAATGACCATGACAAACGTATTTTTTTTGGCGCGATCTTTGATTGTTCCAATTTTTTCTTGCAATAAATCGTAATACCTCACTTTAGTGCCTGTTTGGGATACCAAGAAAGCCTTCATGTATAATATTCGGAAAAGCTTATTTCTGGTCTAACTAACGGGTGAACCAAATGTCCCTTGAAATAATTCAAGAGCAAATTCAAAAGTTTTTCAAATCCTCTACTCCTGAGGTAATGGCAATAGTAGGTAAATGGGGAGTGGGTAAAACTTATACTTGGGATAATTTATTATCCGAAGCAAAGGAAAGCGGGGAAATTGGATTTGAAAAGTATTCTTACGTTTCACTTTTTGGAATCAATTCCTTGGAGGCTTTCAAGTTCGCGGTATTTGAAAACTTAATAAAAACGGAAATGATAGGTAAAAAAGAAACCCCCATAGATTTCAACCAAGATACTTTGAATTTTGTTAAAGCCAAATGGAAAAAAGGCATTTCATTGTTGACAGATTTACCATTTGTTAGAAATCAAATCCCTGCAAACTTTGAATCTATGTTGTTTTCTTCAATTAGTAGTGCTTTGATTTGCATTGATGATTTAGACCGTAAAGGGACAGGCCTTAATATTGAGGATGTCCTTGGGCTTGTTACGGTAATGAAGGGGAAAAAAGATTGTAAGGTTGTTTTAATTTTTAATGATGAGGAGGAAGCGTTAAAAGAATATAAAAAACATAAAGAAAAAATAATTGACCTAGAATTAAGATTTATTATTACACCAGAAGAAGCGGCCAATTATGCAATTAATAAAGATGGTTATGAATTTAAAACTGCAAAAGAGCTCTCTCAAAATTTAAAGATAGTCAATATTCGAGCCTTAAAGAAAATTGAACATTTTATAAAGCTTATTATCCCATTTTTAAAAGGTTACGAAGAAGAAACTAAATATGCGGTTATTCACTCTCTTACATTATTTACATGGTGTTACTACTGTTCTAATGACAGGGCTCCATCTTTCGACTTTATAACTAGTCTAACCTTTCAAAACTATTTAGGAATTGGTGGAAACGAAGAAAGGAATGAAAAAGAAGAAAAATGGATGGTAACTTTAAGGAATTACGAATACACCAACTTTGATTCCCTTGATCGGGTTTTGGCTGAATTTGTTCGCTCAGGTTTTATTATCGAGAAAGATTTTAATCAAGAGGTTAAAACCAAGAACGACGGAATACTCAATAACAAAGGAATACAATCCTATATTGACGCATGGAGCGTTTACCACAATAGCTTTAAGGATAACCAAGAAGAAGTGATTGGCACACTATTTCAAAGTTGCAAAGATAATATTTCTCTAATTAGTCGCGCTAACCTAAACGAAACAGTCCGGATTTTTAGGGAGCTTGGCGAAGACAAAAAAGCTTCTGAAATGATTGAATTTTTTGTTGAGGCAAATAAAAAGAATATAGATATTTTTAACTTAGAAATTGAGCAATATAATGAAGCTGAAATGGACGATGAAATCATAGAAAAATTCAATACTCTTTATAAGAGTTCCGTTACACAAGAAACCGCATCTGAGATATTGGCGCGAATTTCAGGTGCAAATAGTTGGAGCCCAGATGATGTGGCTATTTTAGCAAACACTTCTGTCGAGGAATACTATCAACTCTTCAAGTCAGAAAGTGGCAAGCAACTTCCTATCTATGTCAATAAATGCTTGGAATTTGGTAATTATGATGAAAAAAATGATAAACAAAAAGAAATATCCAAAAGAACTAAGGAAGCGTTAAACAAAATAGGCTCAGAATGTAAAATTAACAAATTACGAGTTAGAAAATTTGGAATTAGAATTATTGACTGAAAGCCAATAGAAACAGTTTCCTTTCTTATTAAAAATTTATAATTCATTCCAGCGCCTACTTTAAGCTTGTTAATTGAAAATGACCTGAAGGTTGGGGTTTTTAAGGCATTGTTTTATTGGGATTATTGGCGTAATCGAGCCGCTGGCCTATTGATTGCGAATAAAAACAGTCTTCATCAATAAGCTGACAGGCTCTACAACATATTTAACGGGTCGACATCGACTGAGATTTTGGTTTTTCCTGCGGTCAGTTTTTGAAAGGCCTTGTCGGCGCGCAGTGCTTTTAGCATGTCCTGCAGGGGCTGGTGCGTGTCGGTGCGCAGGATGAGGTGCCAGCGGTAGCGGTCCTGCAACCGGTACAGCGCCGCCCGCGATGGCCCCAGCATTTCGACCTGCCTGTGTTCTTCCAGGTGCGGGTGGATGACATCGGCCAAAAGCGGACATACGGTTTTGGAAAGTCTAATAAAAAGTATCTCTTAGCTTTTCATACCATTCGGTACACTTTCAGCTGACGGGGAACACTGGGGAAAGTGAATTTTGGCTTAATTGATAACCTGGGATCTGATTTTAGTCGTCATCTGAGGTAAATTTGGGGTCGGCCGGGAGATTTTCTGGTCTGTTTTCCCCGTTATAACTGTTTAAGGTTAGACGAGTTTCCACCGTCACATCGATTAA
>JAJFKL010000006.1 GCA_021773235.1 Gammaproteobacteria bacterium
ATTCATTGACGATATTGAAGACGTATGGGGGTAATCGATTAATCCGTGCAAATTCTTCGTCCACTTTCTGACCCTAAAGCTATAAAAAAGCCGATGATTATACGGTATACATTAAAAACGTTACAGGGCTGTTTGAATATCAGGAGTTCCGTATAATCAGCTAATGATAAATGTTGCCGCTGTACAGATGGTATCCACCGATACTGTTGACGAAAACCTGAATATCGCCCAGAAGCTCATTACTGAAGCAGTTTCCAAAAACGCTAAATTCGTTACCCTGCCAGAAAACTTTCCATTGATGGGTAGAGAAGATAGTGATCGCCTGACGATAACTGAGGGATTTGGTACTGGACCGATACAAACCTTTCTAGCGCAACAATCAAAACAGCACCAAATCTGGTTAGTAGGCGGCACTATCCCTCTTGAATCGGGCAAACCAGACAAAGTGCTTGCCGCAAGCCTGCTTTATAACCCCAAAGGTGAGTGTGTCGCACATTACGACAAAATCCATCTATTTGATGTCCTCGTTAATGAATCCAATAACGAGTCATATAAGGAATCCAACACATTTGAACCTGGTAATGAGCTTGTTGTAGCACAAACTGAGATTGGAAATATCGGGCTTTCAGTGTGTTATGACCTGCGATTCCCGGAATTATATCGCCGGATGCATAATGATAATGTGCAGATTATTACCGCACCTTCCGCCTTTACAGCAACCACAGGAGAAGCTCATTGGGAAACTTTAATAAGATCCCGAGCTATTGAGAACTTATGTTACGTTATTGCCTCCAATCAAGGAGGAAAACATGTAAATGAGCGAGAAACCTGGGGGCATAGTATGATTGTCGACCCTTGGGGTACGATACTTGCGAGTGTTGAAAAAGGTCCGGGCCTAGCAATAGCAAGTATAGACCTTGATAAACAAGCCAAACTTCGCAACAGCTTTCCCGCGCTATCTCATATGAGATTGGTAACTTAGACTGGCATAACGAACTGGATTATTAGATTAAATGACTAACGCATTAGACACAGCTGAAAATACATTACTCACTCAACGTGGTTTGGAGTTGAATGATATTCAAAAAACATTAGACCAATTGATACTCCCATCTATTGATCAGGCTGATCTTTATTTTCAATCCTCTCATTCGGAATCTTGGGTACTGGAAGACGGTATTGTCAGAGAAGGTTCCTACAATATTGATCAAGGCGTTGGCGTACGTGCCATCAGCGGAGAAAAAACCGGTTTTGCCTATTCCGATGAGATTGTATTGCCAGCATTAACTCAGGCAGCGACCGCAGCACGGTCAATTGCCAGCCATGGTGACAACGGCCAATTACAAGCATGGCACAAGGCAAGCACACCTATTCTCTATAGTGATAATGACCCACTTAAATCAGTAACAACTGAAGAAAAAATAAATTTGTTAAAACAACTGGATCAAACTGCACGACAAAAAGACCCTCGCGTTAAACAGGTTATGATTGGTCTAACCGGTTCTCAATCGACAATATTGGTTGCCAATAGTGATGGCATGCTAAGTGGCGATGTCAGACCGCTAATCCGCCTTAATATCAATGTCATCGTGGAAGAAGATGGTCGAATTGAAAAAGGTGGTTCTGGTGGCGGTGGTCGTTTTGGTTATGAATATTTTTTAAATGATGGCATGGCTATGTCATACGTTGATGAAGCCATTGAACAAGCATTAATTAATCTTAAAGCCGATGCTGCACCGGCAGGCATGATGCCAGTTGTACTTGGCTCGGGTTGGCCTGGCATTTTATTACATGAAGCTATTGGTCATGGACTGGAAGGTGACTTTAACCGTAAGGAAACATCTGTATTCTCTGGTCGAATTGGAGAGCGTGTTGCATCGCCTGAAGTAACTGTTGTTGATGATGGTACGATAGAAAATAGACGCGGTTCTTTGAATGTTGATGACGAAGGGACACCGACTTCTTCAACAACCTTAATCGAACGTGGCATTTTAAAAGCTTATATGCAAGATAAACATAATGCCCGACTAATGGGTGTTACACCTACCGGCAATGGCCGTCGCGAATCTTATGCCCATCTACCAATGCCACGAATGACAAATACCTATATGTTGGGTGGTGACCATGCTCCAGAAGAAATTATTGCCTCAGTTGATAAAGGCATCTATGCCGTGCAGTTTGGTGGCGGTCAGGTTGATATCACCAATGGCAAGTTTGTATTTAGTGCCAGTCAAGCATACAAGATCGAAAACGGTAAAGTCACTACACCAATCAAAGGCGCAACAATAATTGGTAATGGCCCTGATGTATTGACCCGCGTAACAATGGTCGGAAATGACATGGCTTTGGATTCAGGAATAGGTACTTGCGGTAAAGATGGTCAGTCAGTTCCGGTTGGCGTTGGTCAGCCTACAATCAGAATCGATGATATTACCGTCGGTGGTACCAACGTTTAATTATTTTCTATATTTAAACTAACTTATTTCTGACAGGGTCTGCCGCGACCAACTTGTTGCTTCCTGATACATATCAGAAAGTCTTGCCAAACTGATATTGGCAAATTTTATTTCTTCCCAGTCACATTTTTCACAACTGAGACTACAACTCAACGCCTCTCCTCTCTCTCCTTCGCTTTCAAGCAAAGCCAAATTTATAGATTCATCTAACGGCAACTGTTTCAAAATAATGTCCAGAGGTTGATCAAGTAATGCATCCAGTATAGAGAATAACCCTACAACGAAATAAGAATCCTTATCTACTTCACCAATTTCATCTGCAATTAACTCGCACATTTTTGCGCGAACAAGTCCTGTGTGAATTAACTCAGTCGGTTTATCTTTATTTCCTGTCAGCGCCATCAAACTAACCCAATCTTTCAAGCGTTGGATCCCAAAATAGACCACGATCTGTTTAATGGATGTGATTTCGGTTTTTACTGCAAAGGCTGCTGAATTAATATAACGAAATAATTTAAAACTTAAGGCTATATTATGTGAAATTAGTTTTTCTATGTCTTTAACTTCCACATCTGATTTTTGTAGTTCTGCAAGTAATCGGAGTAAAGAAACATTATCCGATGATAATTCTTGAGCGGTTAGAACAGTCGGTTTTGAGAAAAAATATCCTTGAAAATAGTCAAAGCCTTCATCTTTAAGCTCGTTGTATTCATCTTGAGTCTCAATTTTCTCAGCTAGAAGCTTTGCCTTACATCCTTTCAAATGCCCTAATTGTTTTCGAACATTTTCGATAGAATGCATCATCACATCTATTTTAATAATATGCGCTAATTCGATCAGGGGAATCCATTCATCTGAAAATGTAAAATCATCTAAAGCAATTATATAACCTGCAGCAACGAGTTCTTTAACCCCGTCGATCAAGTCTTGATCAACACTAACTGTTTCTAAAACTTCAAGCACCACCCTGTCTTCAGGAAGCAATTTAGCAACTCCATTGACGAGTAAATCTTTGGTGAAATTGATATACGCTGGAACATCACCCACGATCTCATCGAGGCCAATTTCCATCAGCGCGTTATTTATGACTTGTGATGTTGCCGAATTTCCATCGCTGCCATCGAAAGCATCCACATCTCCGGGACGAAATAGTAATTCGTAGCCAACAACTTTCAATTTTGAATTGAAAATAGGTTGTCGACCAATGAATATCTGTGGAGATTCCATCTCAACATTTTTCTGCAAAGCCTGCATCAAATAACCCTTATACATTCCTAAAATTTAGTCTCAGTAATGATATCGGATAAAAATGTAGCTTCTTTAAGAAAATATCAAACGGAAACAATTAATTACAAAGATATGATAAAAACATTTTCAGAAACATCCTATTACAATCAGGTAGTTAGTAGTTTTTACCGTTACTGAAGAGGAGAATCGCTTCTTATGACGTATCGGGCAACTGTCTCATGTTGAAGTGGAAATATGACGTGAGTACTTAATTTAACGTTTTTTTAGCTTTATTAATTTTGTCTATTAGAGTTAATTCTATTAACGGCTTAGGTCGTTCTATGCCATAACCCTGCACATAATCTACACCAATTCCTTTCAGTATATTTAAAATAGAATCATTTTCTACAAACTCAGCTATAGTCTTTTTATTAAGTGCCGCACCAATCTCATGAATAGACTTTACAATTGCCAAGTCACTTTGACCCTGATCTATATCTCTGACAAAAGCACCGTCAATCTTAATAAAGTCTACTGGCAACGCTTTTAAATAACCAAATGATGACAAGCCACTGCCAAAATCATCCAGAGCAAACAAACACCCTTCTCCTTTTAACACACTAATAAAATGGCTGGCACTATTCAGGTTTGCTATTACTGCTGTTTCTGTGATTTCAAAACAAATTTTATTTCCCGGTATCTCGTATTCTGATAATTTTTGAATGATATAATTCAAAATATTTTCATCAACGATAGTTGAGCCAGAGAGATTTATAGAACATAAATAGAGCTCGTTAAGAAAACCAGGGTTTTCTTTAAGCCAGTTGAAAGTCATGTTAATTACATGTCTATCGATATTGGTAATTAAATTGTATCGCTCTGCAACTGGAATGAATGCATCTGGTTTAATTAAACTTCCCCGCTCATCTTTCATTCTAATCAGAATTTCTCCATGTTCTCCTTTACTATTATTTGCATCCAGTGAAACTATAGGTTGATACACCAAACAAAAACGATCTTCATCAAATGCCTTTTGAATCCGACTTGTCCATTGCATTTCTTTACGGCGGTTTTCTAACTCTGAATCACCATGCCTATGGACATGTATCCTGTTTCGTCCCTTATCTTTAGCGGTGTAGCACGCATTATCAGCAACCATCAAGATATTTTCTGTACTAATAGAACTACTATTAATTGCAACCATACCAATGCTGACACCTATCTTGAATATTTTATCGTTCCAAAGTAATTTATAATCAGAGACAGCATCTTTTAAATTATTTGCTATATATTCAGCCTTCTCAATAGTGCAATGTTCCATTAACACACCAAATTCATCACCGCCGAGTCGGGCTAAACTGTCCCGATGTCGCAGTTTGCTCGTAAGTAATTCTCCTAATTGGCGTAACAATTCATCTCCCGCTAGATGACCACAGGTGTCATTAATAATCTTGAATCGATCTAAATCCAGATAACATAATACATGCTGGGTGTTATCCGTCTGTGCTGAAAGCAAAGCCCGTTGTAAACGTGTTTCAAATTCAGGTCGGTTAATTAGTCCGGTCAATCCATCGTGGGTTGCCTGATGAATCAGTTTATCCGACAACATGCGCGACTCGGTGATGTCTTCGCAAACGACCAGGATTGTATCCTTATTTAACTGATCAGTAGATACTCTTGCTAATACCCTGACCCATAATTTTGAGCCATTTTTTTTGGACGTTTCCATTTCCCAGCGATGTATCTTTTCAGGCCACTTAATACATTGATTCAAATGCCTAACTACAATCAATCTATTTTCATCATCAGTGAAACTAAAAAGTGATCTGCCTATTATCTCTTCTGGTTTATAACCAAGTTCCATAGCACCAAATTTATTAACCGATATAATTGAAGCATTCTCATCCACAGTAAAAAACATACAGGGATTTTCATCGAAAAGTGTTCTGAATTTATACTCGCTATCACGTAATGATTGCTCAGCTGATTCACGTATTTTTTGATTCTCTATTGCCTGTATACCAAATGAAACATTATTTGCTAATTTCACTAATAGAGATATTTCTTCACTATCAAACACATCATTTTCAGCTGAATAAATGCCAATCGCTCCGAATGCTCCCGCACCTGTTGTCAATGGCAATGATGTCGCTGATTGATAACCGCGTACTAATGCGGCATCACGCCAAATTATATTAGCTGGCTCTGTTTTTATATTTCTGACCGTTTTTGGCTCATGAGAAACTATTGAATCTGTAATTGGACAATAATGTTTTTTACTTTCACGCCACGAAATTCTGGCATCCAGATAACCTTCTTCATAACCTGCTTTTGCCATAGGAGTTATAGTTTTCTCTTCATCTTCTTGAGCATAACCTACCCAGGCAAAACGATAACCACCCGTTGAGATAATGATATTGCAGACCCGGTTTAGCAGGACTTGCGTATCTGTTGCATGAAACACTACCTCGTTGCACTGATTTACCATTTCAAGTGCTCGCGTATATCTTTGTAGAGCCGCTTCGGAGCGTTTACGATCGGAGATGCCTTCTATATGTGCTATTGCATAAGAGGGTTTATTATTGCTATCTTTTACTGAGGAAACGCTTAACCTGCACCAGGTATAGCCATTATGTTTATGAGCATACTGTTTTTCAAATTGATAACTCTCGATTTCACCTTTCATCAAGGCAGTATATCTTTCTAAACTTTCAGCCAAATCATCAGGGTGTGTAACTTCGCTTATGCTCTTACCAATAATCTCTTCTGGTCTATACCCAATAATATTTGTACAGCGTTCGTTTGCTTGAAGTATGACACCTCTTTTATCAACTAATGCTGTGCCCATAGGGGCATCGCCAAACGCACTACGAAATTTAGCTTCACTTTCTCCTAATTCATTCAGAACTCGTTTAGGTTCAGAAATATCAATTACCGCTGCCTGTATCGCCTTTTCCCCTTGCCAGTCGACTATCGATATATGATTTTCCACCCAAAACTCGGAGCCATCTTTATGTAAAACTTTGCATTGATAGATAGCAGGCACATCTTTTCCTGCCATCCTGCGTGTCCTGTAGTTATCTATTCGGTCACGTTCCTCTGCAGCCCAAAAAACATTTAATAATGAATCCAACTCCATAATTTCATCTGGATTTTTATAGCCAAAAATTTCTGCACACCGCTGATTCGCAAACAAGAGTTTAAAATCTCTGTGGACAAAAATCCCCTGTAACGAACCTTCAACAAGATTACGAAATTTGTTTTCACTTTCTTTTAAAGCACCTTTAGTTTCAGTCAGCGCATTTATATCTCTTATGAAGGCAGTAAAGAGCCGGTCATTCTTCAAATTGGTTTCCGTCAATGTCATTTCAATGGGGAACTCTTCGCCACTAGAACGCATGGCATTGATCTGTATCTGCGAACCTATAAGTTTCTTTTTACCAGTAACTAAAAATTGATGGAGTCCTTCCTTGTGGGGTTTTCTCAACTTTGGCGGAATGATAGTTTCGGCAATATTTTTACCTACGACATCATTAAAACTATATTCGAATATTTTTTCAGCAGAAGGATTAAACCCGAGGATTTCACCTTTATCATTAATTGTAATTATCGCATCAAATGCAGATTTAAATATGGCGCTTTGAAGTTCATTATTGTAATTTTCTACTCCGATAATTGTACTTTTGGCGGGATCAACACTAGCAGAATCACATGAGGCAGAGCTATGCGATTCCAAATCAATACGTTTATTCTCAAGAAACTTGGACATTTTATAAATAACGGCCTTTATTCCTTAAAATCAAGGTGTTATTCCGTTAAATATAAAAGCTCTAATTGTAATTATTAGTATAGTAACACCTACGAATAGGCACTGATATTATAGTAGGTCAGTTATCATTTAGTTGTAAATAATAATCTGTTTTTTTAATACACTCTTGATTTTCCTATTTAAGTCAAATGCAATCAATGATTTATATCCACTGAAAAATTCAAACGTTTAGTCCTTCTTTAACCCTTTCCACGCAATGATGACACCAAGAGCACTCAACACGGCAGCAAACAGAAAAGTCTCCATAGAACCAACAGAATCCCAGAGAAACCCACTAATCAAACTACCCAGTGCCAGTCCTGCACCAAAACTAACACTGCTATACAGTGCCTGACCGCGTCCCTGATGAGAACCTTTAAATTCACGATGAATATATTGAATCGCTACAGCATGATAGATACCAAACGTAGCAGCGTGTAGGCATTGCGCAGAAAGTAAGACAATGACATTGTCTACAAAAAACGCGATTAACAACCAGCGAAGAGTTGCAGACATCACTGTTAAAATCATCAGCTTTCGTAATCCGAAACGACCTATTACCTTGTGTATAAAGACATAAATAAGCACCTCTGCCAACACACCCAATGCCCAACAGGTACCTATAAAACTATTTGAATAACCATGCTCTTCCAGATAGATAGAAAAGAAAGTGTAATACGGCCCATGACCTGCTTGAATAAGAAAACATACCGCCATTAATGCAATGACATGTGGTTTAAATAAAATTTCCTTAAATGTTGAATCGCTAGATTTTTCATGTGGTGTATTAATTTCAGGAATAAATAGACTATGAATCCAGACCAATGCCATTGAAAAAATAACAATGGGCAATAAATAATCTATGGGGTAATAATCAAAATATTTACCTAATGCTAATACGGCAATAATAAAACTGATCGAGCCCCAGATTCTTACTACAGTATAGCTATCACTCTCTTCACCAAGATGAGACAAGGTTGTGGCTTCAACTTGAGGTAATGCAGCACTCCAAAAGATTGAGAACACAAATAAAATAATAAACAGCGACCAGAAATCCTGAAAAAATAAGACCAGAGCAAACGATAACATTGAGAAGAGTGACGTATAACGAATCACCTGCATTCGCTTACCAGTATGGTCGACTACCCAGCCCCATATGAAAGACGAGAAGATCTTCGTCACAACAACTATCGCAGACAGAATCCCAATCGCCTCTGCATTCATCCCTATCGATTTCAAATACAGAGACCAATACGGCATGAAACCGCCGATGGTAAGAAAGAAAAGAAAATAAAAACCGGACAGTCGCCAGTACGGCAGGCCGTCGACTTTAATCATGATTAATTGCTTGCGGGAACTATTGGTGTTTCAGATTGAACATCAACATTTTGTGCACGATGTCGAAGTACATGATCCATTAATACCAATGCCAACATAGCTTCAGCAATAGGTGTTGCACGGATACCAACACAGGGATCATGACGGCCTTTGGTAACGACTTCAGTTGCTTGTCCTGTTTTATCTATCGTATCGCCAGGCAAGCGAATACTGGACGTGGGTTTCAATGCCATACTAACCAAGACATCTTGTCCCGATGAGATACCACCGAGTACACCACCAGCATTGTTACCAACAAAACCATCTGGTGTCATTTCATCACGATGGTGCGTACCTTTATGTTCAACCGAACCAAAGCCCGCACCTATCTCCACACCCTTGACGGCATTAATACTCATTATCGCCTTGGCGATATCTGCATCAAGACGATCAAATATTGGCTCGCCCAAACCTACTGGAACATTTTCAGCAACGACATTTATACGCGCGCCGATAGACTCACCCTCTTTACGGAGTGCGTCCATATAATCATCTAGCTCAGAAATGCGTTCAGGGTCGGGACAAAAGAACGCATTGTTCTCCACTTCATCCCAATTTTTATGCTCGATCTTTAGTGGACCAATCTGCGCAAGATAACCACGAATCGTTATACCAAACTTTTCTTTCAAATATTTCTTCGCAATACCGCCGGCGGCAACGCGCATACAGGTCTCACGAGCAGACGAACGACCTCCACCACGATAGTCTCGAATCCCATATTTCTGTTGGTATGTATAATCTGCATGCCCTGGACGGAACATGTCTTTAATATTACCGTAGTCTTTTGATTTTTGATCTTCGTTTTCGATCAATAGCCCAATAGGTGTGCCCGTCGTTACACCTTCAAACACACCTGACATGATCTTGACTGTGTCTGATTCCTTACGCTGGGTCACATGTCGTGATTTACCGGGTTTGCGCCGATCCAGATCATGCTGCATATCCGCTTCAGTTAAAGCCATCCCCGGTGGACAGCCATCCACAATACAAACAAGAGCAGGGCCGTGGCTTTCGCCGGCACTGGTGATAGTAAATAATTTTCCGAAAGTATTTCCTGACATGGCGCGCTATTGTATACGGGAACGCGTATGTCGTCATGTTGAACTCAAAGGTTATTTATTGTTCCAAATAAAGACATCCACCACTAGACTCTATCAACCATGATACGACCTATCCTAATCGCGCTTTTGCTGCTGTCATCACTATCAGCAAATGGAAATCCACCCGATATGCGGCTGGTTAATATATCCGGCACAGAAGAACCCTTAAGCAACCACATCGGCAAAGGACAATGGGTGGTGGTTAATATATGGAGTCCCACATGCAGCGCCTGCGTCATTGAACTACCTCAGATCAAAAAATTCATCGCCAGAAACCCAGAAATACCGATGCTAGGCGTAACACTGGATTTCCCCAGCTTTGAATACGGCAAGATGGACATACTTCGAAATTTCGTAAAAAGAACCCCGCTCGACTACCCTCTATTCCTCGCCGATATCGATCTAGCATCCCAATTAATCGGCCGTCGGTTAACGGGTGTTCCTTCAATAGCAATTTTTCACCCCGATGGACGCGCACTCGTCACTTGGCCAGGGGTAGTTGAAATCGATGAAATAGAAAAATATATTGCGAACTACAAAGAAGAAGACGACCCGTTATCAGATGGGTTCAATTAAGTATTGAATTTATTCATCACCTTAAGGTCAGCTTTCGGCGCATAAGCGTGCATTAACTATTATTATTTCAATTAAGGTTTTTCTTTATATATTTACTTAAGATGTCGAACCATTGAGCTTTTATATTCGAACTCACGATACAACTGTAATATATCATTGGGCAAGGTTTTACTAGCGGTCTATATGTTGTGCCACTAACACAGCTATCTTTTAGTGATTCGGCGATCGTTGCTATACCCTGACCTGCAGCTACTAACCCAATTGCTGTTGATCTTGGTGCGGTCTCAATAATTGCTTTAGGACTGAAACCTGCCTTTTGACAATATGAAATTATTTCATCATACATTTCTGGATTGGTCTGACGTGGAAATAGGATCAACGTTTCATCTTTTAGATCTTTTAGAGCAACTCTTTTTTTACGTGTTAATTGATGATCTTCTGGCAAGATGATTCCTGTCTGATCTGCCTTTATAGGAATTGTCTTTAATAAAGGAAGCTTCGGTCTAAATAAAATAAATGCTGCATCCAATTGTTCTTTTGCTACAGCTTGTATTAATTCATTAGACGTATCTTCTACAAATTTGAATTCGCAACTATGTAGATTGTTTTGTATTTCCCGAATTACCGCAGGCAAAAAGCTCGACATCGCTGCACTGGAATACCCAATTTTTAGAATTGCGGACTGTCCTGTCGCTATCTTTTGAGTCTGTTCTGTAACTTCATTAATTTGATTGAATAGATTTGGTAGTTTGTCATAAAGATACTTACCTGCTGTCGTTAACTTTATTTTTCGCTTTTGTCGATCAAACAACTGACAACCTAATGCTTCTTCTAATTGTAATATCTGTCGTGATAAGGCGGGCTGTGCAATATGTAACACCTCAGCAGCCTTTCTAAAACTCAGTTCTTCAGCAATCACCATAAACGACCGTAAATGGCGAAACTCAAATTTAATCTGATAACTAATTGGCATCATATGAGTCAAATTCTATATTGGACTGTTATCAGTTGTAAAATGATAATTACTCTCAATCAAGTACATATTTGTTAAATTCAACTTTAGAGAAATCAGGAGAAATGATCATGAAACATTCAATTAACAAGATTAGTATCTGGCCAATATTGTGTATGTCATTAGCGCTAATCGTCAATTCAAATAGCTTGCATGCTGATAATAGTAGTGACGAACGCTCACTTATTGAATCACTTAATTTAAAATGGAATGAGGCATTCAATAGTGGCAAGCCTGAATCTGTGAGTGAGCTTTATGATCAAAGCGCAGTTTTGTCTCCGGGTAATGGAGAGGTGCTTGTTGGTAAAACAGCTATAGAAAGTCTATTCCGCAGTTTTATAGATAACGGTATACATAATCACACTATTGAAATCATTGATACTCATTATGATGGAAAGACCATGTATGAAGTTTCAAAATGGAGTGCACAAGGACTGGAAGAAAACGGAAAGAAACCAGTGTTTGGTGGGATTTTTGTAAATATATTTCATGTTGACGATAACGGTGAGTGGAAGTCTCATCTGCATACATGGAATTTATCTAATAATCCGGGAGACTAATAATGCCATTAGTTAATATTTCAATTTTAAAAGGTAAGTCACCGGAATATCTCAAATCTGTTGCTGATGGAATTAATTCAGCCGTTATTGAAACAATGGCGTTTCCAGATGATGATCGCTATCAGGTTATTCACGAGCTTGAACCTCACTGCTTACAACTTCAGGAAAGACATAGCGATAGAGTAATGATGCATTTAACAATGAGAGCGGGACGTTCAAACAAAGCTAAACAATCTTTCTATGCAAAAGCTGTTGAGAATCTCGCGAAAGATCCGGGCATCGATCCAGCGAATATTTTAATCACGATTGTTGAAAATCATGATATTGATTGGTCATTTCGAGATGGTATTGCTCAGTTTGTAGTGTGAAGCTAATTAATAAAGCCATGGACGGCGCATTGTGAAGAACATTTCCTGAAGTGCAGGATACACAAATGTCGCGGGTGCATGAATGCACAGAAGCGACGCTTGGTTACTTCTTTTTGGCCACGCAAAAAGAAGTAACTCGCTATCAAGCGAAACAAAAAGTTAAAAAGAAAGGTTATTTTGTACCCTGTTCCGATTCATGAACATTTAAAAACCCATCAACATTTGGCATCTTCACTTTCGGCAAAGTCGATGCATCCATAACATCATCCTTTCCAATAAGGTTATTCAAATATAATAGATAGGCTGTAACTGCATAAACTTCATTATTGTTTAACGTTCCCGGTGCAGTCATCGGCATGGAACGTCGTACCACATCAAACACCGTTGTCGCATAAGGCCAGTAACTGCCGATGGTTTGTTCTGGATAATCACTGGTTAATCCCATTTGTGCCCCGGCAAGCTGATCACCCATTGCCGTACCCAATCCATTTTCACCATGACAGGCAATACACTGACTCTTATATAATGCTTCTCCATCTTTAACACTGCCCTCTCCTTCAGGCAGACCTTCTCCATCAGGAAAAACACTGATATCCCATACCGCTATTTCTTCAGGCGAGATGGCATGACCCAGACCCGGGCCTCGTGTTGATTCAGCGTATAAAGGATTAATCCCAACCGCTATCAATACTGATATCAGAATCTGTCGTTTCATTTTCATTCTTATCATAGACATGTGAGACAAAACCATCGCTGTCGATATGCCAGTTGGTGATCGCGTTGTAGTGAAAAAAACCTTTACGACCACGTTGTTTAACAAGTTCTGTTCGCTCTGGTTGCACATAGCCTGTCTCGTCTATTGCACGACTTTTTAATACTGCCGGTTTGCCATTCCAGTGCCAGGGCAAACGAAACCGGGTAAAGGAACGATCGAGAACAGGTTCTTGTAACTCTGCTTCTGCCCATGTTTCTCCACCATCGGCAGAGACTTCAACCTTGCTGATCTTGCCTCGCCCTGTCCAGGCCAAGCCTGTTATTTGATAAAGACTCGGTTCTTTTAAAACCATATGTGCAGAGGGTGAAGTGATTAATGATTTTGCTTCGATAGGAAAGGTAAACATGCGCGCCTTTCCTGAGGGCTGTAACTCCGTATAACGCGATGTTTCATTACGCGCCATTACCGGACGATTAGTTACCTTTAATCGACGTAACCATTTTACATTTAATACGCCTTCCCAACCCGGCACGATCAAACGCAGAGGGTAACCATTTTCTGGTCGAATGCGTTCACCATTTTGATACAAGGCAAGAAAAGCATCGTCCAATGCCTTTTCGATTGGGATGGACATTTGCATAGCAAAGGCATCCGCACCTTCTGCAACTAACCATTTAGCTTTTTTTCTTAAACCAACTTCATCTAACAAAACAGAAAGAGGAACACCTGTCCATTCGCTACAAGATGCCATGCCATTAAAATAACCTGCTTGGGCTTGGGAAGGTTGTTTATTCCAACCAGCATTACTGTTACCACCGCATTCAATAAAACAAATTTTAGATTGCATTGGATAGCGCAGCAAATCATCGATACTAAATGTTAAGTCTTTCTTTACCAGTCCATGAATTAACAGGCGGTGTTTTTTTGGATCGATCTGTGGCACGCCATTGTGGTGCCTTTCATAGTGCAATCCATTAGGTGTTATCGTTCCTTCCATCAGATGTAGTGGCGTCCATGAAACACCATTACCCGGAACCATCTCGTTTTGTGTAGGAGAACGAACAACATCATCTTCAAACTCAGAAGGTTTACCATAAATTGAGAATGGCTTTCCCGGCACATGCATCCAGGGAGGGTTAGCCGATTCGTTTTTTATTTCTGAATTTGTTGATGCCAGAGCAGCAGTTGATGAAGCGAGCGTTGAGATAGCGCCGAACTGCAGACCTTTTTTGAGGAAGAGTCGACGATCAAGTAAGCCATTACCGGCAACCTGATTATCCTCAAGACATTGATCGTTTATACGATCTTTTGCCATCATCTTTCCTCATCAATAATTATTTAATACTTAAAAAAAAGGGGGTGTATACACCCCCATAATCAAGATCCCACTAATTTAATTAGTCTGTTTGTCTCCTACTAACCCGCCTTTACTTCATGAGTAGAACTAAATTTATTCTTTTTTGTATCCGTTCCTTTCACTGTCATCACACCATCTTTTTCTGGCACAAAGTAAAAACGTAACGCTGGATCCATACTAATCGAAAAGGTCAAAAAGGCTTTGACGATCAGCTTACCGTTATAATCCACTTCGAAAGAGTCCATAAAAAAAGCAGGCGGAATAACACGCGAACCAATCTTTAACGGTGCCATCCCGGTTATATTCGGATGTCGCACTTTCACTTGCATTAGATTAGGCTCCCCCATCTTCACATCACCCACTACTTTCATCTTCATCTTGCCAAGCAATTTTCTAGAATCTTCCATACTCGCTGGCGGTGGCGCTGAACACGCACCTTTAGCCCGGACAAAAGTCTTGGTCATATAGAGTTCACCAGTATTCAATTCAGCAACAGCTCGAACATAACTAAAGGTATCGACACGAATGCGCATAGCCAAGTCAGCTTTGCCACTATCAGGGGTAAATTCAAAAAAGCCCACCACTGGCATTGGATTCATATCAACAAAGATAGACATCTTTTTAATATAACGTTCGGCGGTTTGTGGAATCTTTGTATGCACGGAGATAGGAACAACCGTTGCATCTTCGGCTGTATAGGGTGCCTTTAATTCAAAAATATCTTGCTCAACACCTTCAATGATTGCCCTATCCTGAAAGTTTTGATTTCTTAAATTATCTTCCCATTTCTTGTCTGAAATCTTATGGCGATGATCTGCTGGTTGGACATCGGCTAATGCCATAGAAGAAAACTGCACTAGAACCGCACTAATAAGAACAAAAAATACTTTATTGGTCGTTGGATATTTCATTGTTATTACCTCTTCAAATTCTCTTTCATTTCGACATATCTTCCATTGATACATTCCATTACATCTATGAGATGGGGTTCCAATATGGAGTAGAAAACGGATCGTCCGCGTCGTTCTCTGCTCAATAGACCTTTCCCTTCCATCAGCCTTAAATGCCCACTGGTTTGTGCCTGCGATAACTCACAATGCTTACTGATTTCATCTACTGTAAAATCACCTTTCATCATGTATAGAATAATTTGCAGTCGCGTAGGGTGTGCAATTGCTTTCAAACATTCTGCAGTACCACAAAGATAATCAAATGGGATTTCATCTGCAACTGCTGATAAAAATTCTTCATTTTTAATGCTATTTCCCATAACCTTGACCTATACATTGTCTATTCAGACTTGAGATTGTATCTAAAGTTCTATATATATCAATATCTAGATGTAATAATACATCGTTTTAGAGGGCGTATGAGTCATGCAAGGATTTAAGCAATCGATATTCTTAGTATTTATCGCATTATTTTCATGTGATTTGTTGGCCATCGACACTGATCGCGCGATGACAATAACTTTACAGGCCAGTGAAAATGAGTCTGTTGATATCGGACAGATAACCTTCACTGCAAAAGATGAAGGTTATAGCTATGAACTGAAACTCGATGAAGGCAAATTTGAAAAACAATTTTTATCGATGCGTCCTTTCGATTGCATGCAAAAACCAAAAATCATGATATGTCATCTTCCCTACCCTTATAAAAACAATCGATTTATATCTGCAGATGATATGACTGATTTGGAATATGACATATTGTTTCTGCATAAGTACCCAGGTGAATATGGGATTAACGCCTACAACGGTATCTATTACCAAATGAAAATGACCGATAAGGGTATAGAAGGTTTATTGCATGATGTCGATATGAATGAATTAAAAATACCACCTGAAGAAGGCAACCTTCGCCCCGTTACACCAGACATGCTTTATGAGGCGAGCCCAACAAAACACTGGTTCATGAATGTATCAATTCATAAATTTAAAAATTAAAATTTTCCAGATCAGATTTATTGAGTAAGAAAACACCATGCCCACCTTCTTCAAACTCTAGCCAGGTAAATGGCATAGCAGGATAACGTTTAGTTAAAGCTTCCATACTGTTACCCACCTCAACCACCAACACGCCGTTATCATTCAAATGAGTCGAGGCTTGTTTTAATATTTGTTCCACCAATTGCAAACCATTATCACTCGCTTCAAGGGCGTGTCCAGGCTCATGCAAATACTCTTTTGGTAATGATTGCATCTCGTTATTACCAACATAGGGTGGGTTACTAATAATTAAATCGTATTTTTTGTCATTAAGTTGTTCGAATAAATTAGATTTAATGACACTAACTCTTTCCTCTAGTTGATGAGACGAAACGTTTTTATTAGCAACCTCAATTGCATCATCATCTACATCAACAGCATCAACTTTCGCATGCCGAAATGCATACGCGCAAGCGCAAGCGATACAAGCACTCCCGGTACCGATATCAAGAATTGAATTTACATTACTAAATGACAACCACGGGAAAAATTGAGATGTGATTAGTTCTGCTAAAGGTGAGCGCGGGATTAATACGCGCTCGTCGACATAATATTTTTGACCGGCAAACCAAGCATCATTAACCAGATAGGCAACCGGTATCCGCTGGTTAATGCGTTGTTCGATCAATCCTTCTATATGGTTTAATAAATCTTGCTGAATGGGTTCATCTAGTTTCTCTTCAGAACAATCAAATTCCAATCCTGCCGCTGCCATCACCAGATAAAATGATTCATCGAGAGCATTATCAGTGCCATGACCAAAATAAAGTTCGGCTAATTCGAATTGTTTTTCAGTACGCTGAATTAATTCACGTACGCTAATGGATTGAGTCACTGAATTTAATTAATTGTGGTATAGCCGGGGATATTATTGAAATCAATTTTATCAATTTGATTCTCACCAAGATACTTATTGGCATAATCAAGATAGATTTTTTCATTTATAAAAATATCAAACAGATCTGCATCGACATGATTATCCAGTTTCATCTGTCCTAATATTTTTAAAGACTGAGATAAAGGCATAGCCTTTTTATAAGGTCGATCACTGGCAGTCAGTGCCTCGAAGACATCCGCTATGGCAATCATCCTTGCCTGCACTGACATATCTTCTCGTTTTAACTTATTTGGATACCCAGAGCCGTCCATCTTTTCATGATGGCCACCCGCGTATTCAGGCACTTTCATTAGGTGTTTCGGATAAGGTAATGATTCAAGCATCTTAATCGTAACTGAAACATGGTTATTAATGATCTCTCTTTCTCTTATAGAAAGCGTACCACGGCCGATTTGAAGGTTTTGGACTTCTTCATCACTTAACAGACTCACAGTTTCTTGAGCAGGGTTACTATATGTTCTCTTGGCAATTTCCTCTATTCGTTCAAGGTCTGAATCCGCTAGAACTTCTCCACCAACATTATAGGCGCGGATATCTTCTCTTTCTTTTGATAACCTTTTTAATTCTTCTTGCAATGGTTCATCATTTTCAAATGCTTGATCAGAATCACCAGCGCCATTCGTTTTTTTAAGTTTCGACTTAAGTGCTTCGATCATTGCGTCTCTTTTTAAGATTTCAAAACGAATATCCACAAGACTAATGCGATCGAATATTGTTTCTAGCTTGGTGCCTTTATCGACAACATATTCTGGTGTAGTTATTTTTCCACAATCATGCAACCAGGCAGCGACTTCCAGTTCATACTTTTCATCATCGGTCATGCTGAAGTCTTTTAACGGTCCTCTATCAATCTTATTCACCGCATTTGCCAGCATATTGGTCAGCACTGGAACACGACGACAATGACCTGCGGTATAAGGTGACTTTTCATCAATCGCATCGGCAATGAGTTGAATAAAAGAATCGAAAAGATTTTTCTGCGCATCGATCAGTGCTTTGTTTGTAATTGTCACTGCGGCTTGAGAAGAGAGCGACTCAACTAATTGTTGATCCAATGAAGAAAATGGAATGATCTTATTTGATTCAGGCTCCATTGCGTTAATCAACTGCAAGACACCTATGTTTTCATTTTCATGATTGGTCATAGGCACCGTCAGAAATGAAGTCGAACGATAGCCCATTTTATTATCAAAACTACGCGTGCCTGAAAAATCAAACTCTTTGCTATCATAGGCATCCGGAATATTGACTGTTTTGTCACTGATAACTGCATTGGCAGCGACCATATGTGTATTAGGTTTACCTTCATCGTCATAAAGAGCTATGGGATAAAAAGAAATCTCTTCACCACTGGTACCGCCTTTATGAATTTTCAGAGAGCGGTTATGCAGGATTTCAAATTTTAATCGTTGATCATCGGTGCGCGTGTATAAAGTCCCACCATCCGCATTGGTGATTTCCATTGCCTTGACAAGTATCAGTTCAAGTAAGCGATCGTGATCCTTTTCCGCTGAGAGCGCGATGCCAATTTCGTTGAGCTCACGAAGAAGTCTCGAAATATTTTCCTGAGAATGATCCATAACAACCATAATTTATGACGTTATCTCATTTTAGGGTATGCAAGCTCGAGAGTGAAACTAAAAATGGGGCAATAATGCCCCATTTAGACAAAAGATTTAATTTCTGTTTATTCAGCCAGCGTCACTATCAAACTATTTAACTTACTGACGAAGGTAGCTGGGTCTTCCAATTGGCTGCCTTCACTCAATAAAGCCTGATCAAACAGAATCTGTGACCAATCGGCAAATAAATCTTCATTTGCTTCACCATCAATCTTCTTGAGTATTGGGTGATCCGGGTTTATTTCAAGTATTGGCTTGGTTGCCGGGATTTCTTGCCCTGATGCCTTGAGAATTTGCTCCATTTGTCGACCCATATCATTTTCATCCGCAACGAGACAAGCTGGTGACGTAGTCAAACGTGAGGTGGCGCGAACGGTCTTTACTTTTGCTTCTAAAACTTTTTGTATCCGTTCTGCCAATTTCCCATTGTCTTCACTCTTTTTATCATCTTCCTTCTTTTCGTCTTCATCCTTTAAATCACCTAGGTCTAATTCACCCTTGGTAACTGACTGTAGCGGTTTTTCCTCCACTTCTGCCCAATGCGTAGTCACCCATTCATCAACCGGATCAGACATTAGCAACACTTCGATACCTTTCTTTTTAAAGATTTCTAAATGAGGACTGTTTTTTGCCATCGCATGCGTATTTGCAGATACATAATAGATAGACTTTTGGCCTTCCTGCATACGTCCTATGTATTCTTTTATGGAAACGTTTTGATCTTCAGAGTCGTCATGTGTGCTACTAAAGCGAAACAAGTTCGATAGGTCTTCTTTGTAATCATCACCTTCTACCACGCCTTCTTTAAGTACCTTGCCGAAGGTCTTCCAGAATTCCGCATACTTTTCAGGTTCTTTTTCAGCCATGGTTTTTAATAAACCGATAACCTTCTTGGTACAGCCAGAACGAATCGAATCAATGACCTTGTTATGTTGTAAAATTTCGCGGGAAACATTCAAAGGAAGATCATCCGAGTCGACAACACCACGGATAAATCGCATCCAACTCGGGATCAACTGCTCGGCATCATCCATAATGAAGATACGCTTCACATAGAGCTTTACGCCATGGCGTTGCTGTCTATCCCACATATCAAACGGCGCACGTTTGGGTATATAGAGTAAGGAAGTGTATTCGAGTTTGCCTTCTACACGATTATGGATATGCGCCATCGGTTCTTCAAAGTCGTGACCCACATGTTTATAGAACTCGTTGTATTCTTCGTCAGAGATATCTTTCTTGTTACGCGCCCAGAGTGCGGTTGCGCTATTAACCGTTTCTTCAGAGATAACGGTTTTAAATTTCTTTTCTTTCTTTTCTTCGTCCTTGTTTTCCTCGCTCTGTGCTTCTTCGCCCTCTGCGGTAGCTTCCTCTTCTATCTCTACCTGCTCTTCTTTATCCATGGTAATTGGTAGAGAAATATGGTCAGAATACTTGGTGATGATATTTCTTAATTGGTAATCATTTAAAAACTCTTCATTGTCATCACGAAGGTGCAATACAACTTTGGTGCCGCGTGTTTCTCGGTCGATTGATTCTATTGTGTAATCATTTTCGCCTTCAGACACCCAACGTACGCCTTCTTCTTTACCTAAGCCTGCACGACGAGTAATTACTTCCACCTTGCTAGCAATAATAAAACAGGAATAAAAACCGACGCCGAATTGGCCAATGAGTTGCGAATCCTTAGACTGGTCACCGGTAAGCGACTCAAAAAACTGCTTGGTGCCTGATTTTGCAATGGTACCGAGATGCTCGATAACATCGTCTCGTGACATCCCGATGCCATTATCAGAGACGGTTATTGTCTTTAGCTCTTTATCAAATTCGACCTTTATTTTTAGATCTGAATCACCTTCGTACAAACCATCATTCTTAAGTGCTTCAAAGCGTAACTTATCCGCCGCATCTGAGGCATTGGAGATTAACTCACGTAAGAATATCTCTTTATTACTATATAAAGAGTGAATCATGAGGTGCAGTAACTGCTTGACCTCGGTTTGGAAACCCATTGTTTCCTGTTTTGCTTCTACAGACATGCTAATTAAACCCCAATTTTATTAATGAATTCATTGTGACGTCTTATATAGGGATTCACCGACATAATTTCAAGCTAAATTCCTTAATGATAAACATATTGCGTTTATGCAGATAAGCTATAATATTATTGTCAATTAAATCGTTAAGCAGATATATATCAGGAGCATTCAGATGAAGAATTCAATTAAACAAATTGGCCAGGGCATGACCGAATACATCATTATCGTGGCCTTGATTGCTATCGCCGGTATTGGCGCCTTTACGTTTTTTAGTGACGGTATGAAAGACCAGATTGGTAACGTGACAGCAGAATTAACAGGCGGAGCTGCCGATACAGCAACAACAGCTTCAGACGCTATTGATGGTGAGAAAGGCGCAACCATGCAGACATATAAAGGACAAAATTAATTTAGTAGTAATTGCTTTATCACTACTAATTAAAGCTACTACTACCAAAAAATAAATTTTGATTACTAGCGCAAATATTTAATAATTTACGCCACGTAAGTGGCGTAAATATCCCGCAAATTGCTTTTTGATATTCCTACACTCAGGCAGACGGTGTTTGAAAAAAATAGATTCTTCCCTAAATAAACAGCGCGGCCAAGCCGCTGTTTTTGTTATTCTTTTTTCTGCGATCCTGTTAGTTGCCGCCTTCTCACTTTATAAAACGGGTAAAATCACCACCAACAAAATGCAGCTGCAAAACGCGGCCGATGCCGCTGCTTACAGTATGTCTGTAGTCGAGGCGCGCGACCTGAATTTTGCCGCGTACATGAATCGCGCCATCGTCGCTAACGAAGTCGGTATCGCACAATTTGTTGGTCTGGCCTCGTGGGCCTATCACTTCCAGTCGTTTGCGTCGTATTTAGGATTTTATAACTCCACCGTTTTCGGTCCTGCGACCTTAGGTGTGGCATACGGCCCTATACAATCTATCGTACAAGGCTGGTCGGGAGCCGGTAACATCGCTGTCAGAATCATGTCCAAGTTAGCCAGCGTCGCCACCGTCCTGCTACATAATATCAATAAGATCTATGGCATTGCGGAGATCGGCTATCACACGGTTAGTGTCCTGCTTGCTGTTGGTGTACTCGATGAGGTGATTGAGGATAATGGGCCTCCTGGTGCAAAAATTTCTGATTTTGGCATCATGTCGCTACTCGGACATATTGCAACGTATGGGGTTTTGCCTGGCCTACCAGGCGATCAATTCGCCACTGGCTACCGGCCAAACCAGAGAATTGATTCTGCTGAATTTGAACAGGGTGGATATGCCAGACTCGCTGCTCTTATCCGTGACAGCAGAGACCCCTTCACGAAGGCTAGGGGTTGGGAACTGAAAATGCCAATTGTTTCTCCCCCAGTAACGACACCCGAGATACCGCCGTTGTGGGTTGATTTGGGCGTCATTGCCTGGGAATCCGGGTTTACATTTTCACTTGAATTTGCCCTATCAAGAAAAGGTGGAAGCGAACTCCGTATTTTATTACCTAATACAGCCAAGGTGAGACCCGGTGAAGGGGCAAACTGGTCCAGTGCGGATACGACAGGCCTGTCCATAGATCTGTACGCCCAAGGTTACATTAGACTCTATGTTTTACCGGAACCGTTCCGACAAAAGATCTTCGATGGCGTGTTGACAGGACAACTCGGTGGCGGCAATTTAACATTTTATGCTGATTTTAGCGGCGCCGGCCCGATAGACCCGGCTGATTGTGAAGATGCCAATGACGATATTACGGCAGACAATGATGCAGATTCAGACACTTCTAACGATCTTCCATTAAACGACTGCTCTGGCACTGCGCCACCCGGTAAAAAGATTTTCGAAACACCCTTCCCGACTGAAATCCCGTTTGCGAATGGGTTTGCCGAGGTCGCTAAAGGAACGGCCAACGATCTTAAAATGCGCAAACACATGCTAATAGACCCAGCTGGCCCAGTAGAAGATGATGCCTATGGTAACTCTCCAGAAAATGTCATTGCCTGGATGTTCCCCGGTACTGGACTTCCCGTGCCTGCACCACCGACAGGAATTGCCTTCAGTTCGGATCTACCTGCACAACTGGCAATGGGAAACAAAGTCAGTAACGCATACGGCGGACTGCCGATGTATGTGGATACCACCGGCAATGCTCCCTTTCTAGGCGTCGGAGCACCGTTTCTATTGTTAGGCCTGGTTCAAGATGAGCCTGATTTCAATACCTACCATTTGGCTAAAACTAATCTCGATGATGATTACACTACGGCTAATTCGAGAGAGCCGACCGGTCGCCTACAGGTCAATGAAGCGTTTGCCGATAACGAATTGGCGGTGCTGACAAAATCAGAACTCTATTTTTCACGTCCAACTGATATTTTTGCCAGCCACTTCCATCGCGATGATGGTTTAACCGAAATGGGCAGCGCCTTTAATCCCTATTGGCAGGCCAGACTGGTGGATACAAACTACCCTGAACGTCTGCTCGCGCTGGGTATTCAGCAGAAAGAAGAGTATGTTGGTCTTGCGGGCACAACGGGAGCCGTTGTCGGCGTATTTGACACACTTATTAATTTCATCTCTGGCTTGATGCCCACTATCCCCTAAATGATGATGGCTAACGTAACGCAGCAACGACACGACAGAAAGACAGAGCAGGGTCAGGCCATGACAGAATTCCTGATCTCCGCGTCTTTCTTCCTGATACCCCTATTTCTCGGGATGTCATTGATTGCTAAATATATTGATATCAAACAGGCCAATGTACAGGCCGCACGCTATCAGGCTTGGGAATACACGGTCTGGTATGCGAATGACACCGTCAGACTGCCAATTAGCGGCTCAAATGGCGAACTCATGAGTGGCTTCACTGCTGCCGATCAACCGATCAAATCTACATTGGAAACACGGAATGAGACAAAACAACGTTTTTATCGAAATCCCGGTGATGAAACCACGACCTTTCCCATCATAGATGCAGACCAAGCTGCCCCTTGGGATGCCAACAACGCCAATCCGCTTTGGCGCAATCATCGCGGCATGCCACTCTACGCAGGCGTCGATGGTAACCTGGCAAACTTGGCGAGCTCGGACGACACCCCTACGCTTCCTGTGGTCGGGGACATCATCAACTTTTTTATGGATGGCACAGCGATGGCTTTCGGCTTAGTTGGCGAATTGCTTAACGGGATTGGTGCTAATGTTGGCTTTAATGCGATCAACACCAAAGGTTATGCTGTCGCCAGTGAGTCCATGCAAATTTCGACTAACCCCACTTTTACAAGAATGGCGGGCCTACCAGCCACCCGGGCCTTTAGTCTCGATGGCTCCGATATTGTGACTGTGGGTGGTACTGCAATCACCAACAATATGAGCATTGTCACCACAGCATCGGTGCTGACTGATGCCTGGAGTGCCGGTGGTGGCGAGCATGTCTTTCGTCAGGCAGGCGGCACCGCACCAACAACCGCGTTAGCCGCAATATTAAATGAAATACCGGGGTTTGATACTGTGTGGTCTGTCGCCGCTATACTTGCCCCGGAACTGGCGCCCTGTGAACCAGATGTCGTCATCAACACAGCTCAACCCAAAGGCAGTTTTTGGCTTGGCTATCTCGATATCGATGCAGTACACCCTGATCGCTTAATTCCCGATCTGGCAGATCCCGATACGCGTAATGGCACTCAATCCTGTAATGATGCCGGCATGTGTGATTTTAGCGGACTGACTGTAGAACGACCTGAAGTGGTCGATAGGGAGTGCGACAGATTTTAATGATCGGTTCAGACGTCTCTCGCGGTATTTTGAATATAGTCAAATTTGCTAGCCTCGCTGCTTTTTTAATCTTGTCGCAGCCTGCCTTGGCAAAGAAAGCACCGGAATTTCCGCCGCCGCCTGACGCCGCGGTTGAGTGGGTTGCACAAGATATCGAGATGAACGGCATTAAGACAGCCGTCCGCGCCTTTCATAGCAAGGACTCTATTGAAAAAGTGGTGCAATTTTATCGTAAAGAATGGCGACGACCGCCTGAAAAAGACAAACCCGGCTACATGGAAACGATCGATGCAGCACCTTGGTACATCATTACTCGCATTGAAAATGGTTATCTACTAACCGTACAGGTGCAAATACAAAAGAATGACAAGAATGCCTCTTGGGGCTACCTATCGATCAGTCCTTTACCAAAGAACCCTAACGATCCACCGAAAGAGTTAGGTAGCACGACGCCAAAGATGTCCGGCAGCCATGTTGTAAATGAAATGAAGAGCAATGATCCCGGCAAAAAAGCCAATACATTGATTATCGCCAACGAGCACTCTCTTGGCAGCAACGCGGCTTTTTATAAGAATCATTACCAGGGTAGAGGCTGGACCACGGAAACCGACCACGACGCCCAAGACGTACAGACCTTGGTCTTTAAAACTAGACGCGAGCGGGTGACTATTATGTTGTTAAAAGATGGAAGTGGAACACGCGTAGTAGTAAACTCAGTCAAGAATTCAGTGTTATAAATATAATAATAAATTGAAACAGCTTAAAAAAATAACCACTCAAACTGGTCAAGGCATGGTCGAATACATTGTTGTCTTGGTATTTGGCGTTATGGTTATGACCGTTGGTCCCGGTGGTGATGTATTACTCGATTTCCTCGGCGTCTTGAATGACAATTATCAGGGCTATTCCTATGCAACATCACTCTCAACCTTACCCGACCACGATAACCTTGCTTTATATGCTGTAGATACATTGGACATGGAAGGAGAGATAGCTAACTTGAGTAATATCTCAATAACCGGTGCTTTATCGGAGGCGGTACCAGGGTTACCGACAGCAGAAGAGGTCATCGCAGAAGGTCTAGAAAATGTGCTTAGCTTTTAATCTGTATCAGAAATACAACTAACAGAACTTCGCATTGGCATACGTTGATTCAAATTTGTGACACATGGCTCTTTTCGAGCCAATATAAACCGATCCAGAACAATATTATTTATTAGAAGAACATCTTATGGCTAAAAAAGAACAGAAAAGTGTAATACCGTTAATTGGTGGCGCTATTGGCCTCGGTATCGTTGCCGCATTGATGGCAATGCTCTATTTAAATGCGAAAGAGGCTCAGCTAAAAGCCAAGTATGAGCAGGATCAAACGAGATCGATTACCGTTGTTGTTGCCAATAAGAACATTGTCAAAGGCCAAGAAATTACATTAGCCGATTTTAGTGCTTATGCAGTTCCAAGTGAATTTGTACATGACGATGCTATTTATCCAAATGATTTTGACCGTTACATTGGTCGCTCTATCACAGCTAATTTGGGCCAAGGAAAAACACTATTAAAAAGTTTTATTGATGACGATTTCCCGCGCGATTTTTCTGACATCATCCCTCCGGGCAAGCGCGCAATCACCGTCACAGTGGATGATATAAACTCGATTGGCGGCTACTTGCGTCCCGGTAATCGTATCGATATTTATGTCAACATTCCTTTTTCTATATCTGGTTTTCAACCTGCTTTATTTTCTGCCGCCAAAGATGCCGGGCTGCTAGAGTTATTACCAGAATCGATATTGTCAGAAATACCACCGGAACTCATACAGGTAGCGTCTTCTATAGATGACCCAACTGCACTTTTAGGCGCGTTAACACCGTCAGATGTGATTATTCCGGTATTACAAAACGTGAAAGTGTTAGCTACCGGCAAAGACCCTTATAGAGAAACGCTGGATGCACTAAGACAACCTCAGCGTCGAACAGAAAGTCAGTTTTCAAACATCACGCTTGAAGTCGATGCAGAACAAGCCGCATTAATAACACTAGCACAAGATAACGGTGAAATTGTTTCACTACTGCGTAATAGGAATGACCAAGGAGCGTCCAATTTTACCAACGTCTCGCCGCTGGATTTATTTGGCAATGCGATTGAAATGGCCAGCGCAGAAAAGGAACGCGCCTCGCGTGCGGCTTGTGCCGTGACCATTGATGCGAACAGCAATCTGCTTGATGCGGATGACAATAAACTAATCAGCCGCAAGCAACTGATTGCTGCAGGTTATAACGTCAATGAAAATAACCAAGTCATGGATAAAGATGGCAGTGTCGTTGATATCAATGATATTTGTGTTTCCGCTGACGGAACAATCATCAATAAACAACAGCTGGCTGCAGCAGGATTCACTGTGAATGCAAGCGGACAAATCATTGATAAAAACGGCAATGTCGTTGATGTGAATGATATTGTTATCGCAGCCGATGGCACAGTCATGACCAAACAGCAACTTGCAAGTGCAGGCCTTAGTGTCAATGCAAATGGTGAAATCGTTGATGCTAGTGGCAAGGTCGTTGCTCCAGCCGACATGGTGATTGCAGCAGATGGCTCAATCATGACCAAAGAGAAACTCGCCTCCCTTGAAGCGGCAGGTTACAGCGTCAATGAAAATGGCGAAATCTTAGACAAGGATGGCAATGTTGTTGATCCTAATAGTATTGTAATTGCAGCAAACGGTAGTGTTATGACGACAGAGCAATTAGCTGCTGCTGGTCTCACTGTCAATGCAAATGGTGAAATTGTTGATGCTAATGGTAATGTCGTTGATAAAAACGACTTAATCGTTTCGGCAAACGGAGAAGTATTAAGTAAACAGCAACTCGCTGCAGCTGGACTCAGTGTCAATGCAAATGGTGAAATTGTTGACGCCAACGGTGACGTAGTCTCTGCCAAGGCCTTATCTGAATTCGCACAGAATCAATCTATATCGGGTCAAATTAGAGAAGCTGGTAATTACCAGTTAATTATTGGTCTCGATAGCGAAGATGGCATTTCCAAGTCGAAAACAGTAACGTTACCGATAGAAAAAAATGACTAAGCGAAGCCTGAGAACAGGTTTCATAAAATGCTTTTTTTTAACAGGCCTACTTTTACCGTTATTGCTTATCGCCAAAATAGAGTCGGCTCATGCGGATGAGGCTAATAAACTAGAAGTGGTCGCTGAGACCAACAAAGAACAACCCATTGTAGAAGTAAAAAACAAGGCAGAGACACCAAGATCGCAGAACGATGCCAATGTAAGCAGCAAGACATCGATCAAGATGATTGTTGGTGGACAGTCTGAAGATGGCGTAGCAAAAAGCATTAATCTTCCAATTAATGCAAGATAATTTTGTTACGTCGATATATTTTAAACACGTTAATAGTATTGGGGATCAGGAAATCATACTCATGATAAAAAAAATATTTATCGCTTCACTGTTGCTGTCTTTTTCAGTGGTTTGCTCAGCCGAAGAAAAAATAGAACTTTATGCTGGTGAAATTAAGATACTAAAACTAACCAATGTAGAGCGTATCGCAGTTGGTAATCCTGAAGTTGTCAGTAATTCCATGCTGAACAACGGCCAATTAGTGTTAATCGCCGAAACAGCCGGTAGCAGCAACATTCACATCTGGTTTAGTAACGGTAGTGAAAAAGACTTAACCGTACATGTGGTTGAGAGTTCCAATAACCTGGCGATAAGAAAAATTGAAGTCGAACAACTTCTTACCGATATAGAAGGTCTTGA
>JAJFKL010000007.1 GCA_021773235.1 Gammaproteobacteria bacterium
TCATAGACCATTTGTTGTCGCCTGGACGAACTACTGGGTTCCATGTAGATGGGTTACCATTACCGTAGTAAAGAAGATTTTCTTCAAAATCTGCTGGCCACCAGCCCCAAGTTGAACCGCCACCTGATTTCCATTGGTCACTTAAAGTTTTACACTTATTAGGACCTCTAGAAGGGGCTTTCCAATCTGAGTTAGCACACCAAGAGTTCAATGAAGAGTCCTTGCCAACTTTCTTACCTAATGAAGTGGTATTCGCGTCGAAAAGAATGTCTTCGTCTGGACCCATGCTGAATGCACGCCACGCTAGTGAACCGTCTTTCGCATTGAAAGCAGCTAACCAACAACGAACACCAAACTCAGCACCAGAACAACCGGTGATGACTTTATCCTTCATAGGATGTGGTGCGTTGGTATTAGTCATACCACTCTCTGGACCAACACCGATTCCATCTTTGGAGTTAAGATCGCCAGTAACACTGGCACCTTGTTTTACACTCCATTTAACAGCACCGTCTTTAGCGCTTAGAGCGACCAAAGTGGTGTCAGCTTGTTGCAGATAGATTTGACCCATTGAATAACCTAAACCACGGTTAACGATGTCACAACACATAACAGGAACAGTTACTGCTTCGTCTTGTTGTGGCTCGTAATACCAAACGATTTCTAGGGTATCTAGGCTAATCGCAAAAACGTCATTCGGGAATGAAGAATGGATGTAAAGGGTATCACCGCCCAAGCCAGTTGCGCTTGCTGGTAAGACCAATGGTCCACCTTCATGACCTTGTAGACGGCCTGTTGAGAATGTCCAAGCTGTAACTATTTTACTTGCATTGCCCGTGTTGATTTGATTCAACTCGGTATAACGCCAGCCATTGTAGTTACCACTTGGGAAAGCCCAATAATTAGGATTATCATTCAGCTTACGAACTTCATCATTCGCTAGTGCTGAGGTAGATAGTCCCAATGCCAATACAGCAATGAGCCATTTCTTTATTAATTGTTTACTCATGACCTCCTCCTCTAATTTAGTTGATCATGTATCTTGATCTCATTAAATGTAACAAATAACTATATAACACCTCGAGATCATAAAGTGTTATAGAGTTTTGAAAGCGGTTTTAGTAGCTACCTTGATAACGGAAGCGGGTTTTAAAAGTTTTCTGAGACCGAAAGGATAGCTCTCTGACATGAAAGTCAGATTTAAGTATTTGGTTAAAACAAATGCAGACAGATGCATATTTATATATTTTGAACCCTACTTGCCAATTCCTTAGGTTATATATAATCAAGATTTAAAATCTAGATATATTTAATTTATTGTTATATGACTGCTTTCAACCATGCTCGATGAAAGAATCAGGAGAGAGTTTAGGAAATTTTCCCAATTGGCGCAAGATATTTTTACTATATAAAAAACATATATCTAGACGACAAATTTACAACTAATTTTAGCGTGTTTAATACAAAATATTGCTGCAGCGCAGCAGTTATTGCTATTTGAACTACTATCTAAGTAGTAACAAAATGTTACATCATTGTGTCTACATTACATTAAGATCAAAACAAATACATAACTACCACGTTTGTAATGGGGCTTACGCCCCAAACGTGCTAAAGAAACTGTTATATCGTCTATTGATTGGTTGCTTTAATCATTTTCACACGTTTAACCACAATGCAGTTCGAATCAGCTTTTTCTCGGACTTTTAATAATTCTTCATAAAGTCTTTCGCCGCGTTTATTATCTCTAAAAGAAGATCCCTTCTCTCCGGGCATTTTTCTATTCCTTTCGAAGGTATAACCTTCTTCGTAATCGCTAAATGTCATATTAGCTCTAATATTATCGTACCGACATGTACAGGTATAAAAGTTTTCGTCTGTCTGTCCACCCATTTCTGCCATGCAGTTCAAAGCATAACGTACCGTTTCCTCAGTCGAATATTCATCCGCCATTACCGACATCGTCCCAAATAATAGTAAAGATATGCTAAAAAGCAGTTTATTCATGATTTAATTCTCCTGATTTATAAATTAGTTCTGAATCTAAAAAATTCTTTAGATTATCTAAATTTGTTCGATTAGAGGTATTCCTCATTACAAAAGTTGCATCTTAGCGAGATAAATACGGCTTAATTATTTTCATAAGCCCAATTATATTACCTTTATTAGATTCAACTATTTCTCGGCCTATCTCACCTCTACGATGCCGTTCGTTAGCATCTGCCAAAAGCATACAAATTTCTTGCGTTAACTGTTGCTCGTTTGTGACACATATTAAAGCATCCTGTACGGCGAGTAATTCAGTTATTTCTGTAAAATTAAAGGTATGTGGGCCAGTAATCACTGGCAATCCTAAACTTGCCGGTTCCATCATGTTTTGTCCGCCCGTTGTAACCAAGCTACCGCCAACAAAGGCCACTTGCGATGCAGCATAATGCAATAGTAGTTCACCTAATGTATCCAGTAAGTAGACAGCATGATCACTTGTAAAGGTTTTATGATTGCTGTGTTTAATAAAATTTAATCTCAGATTCTTACAAAGCGATTCGATTTTATCAGATCGTTCTGGATGGCGTGGAGCAATGATCAATATTGCATCAGGAAACTCTTTCATTATATTGACATGAGCATTCAATAAGATTTCATCCTCACCATCATGAGTACTCGCAGCTATCCAAATAGGGCGATTCACAGAAAAGTATCGCTTTAGTGATTGCGCTTGCTCTTTGATGCTTGGTGGCACATTAATATCAAACTTCAAGTTCCCAGTTACAAACACTTTCTCACTCACTGCACCAAATGAAATAAATCGCTCAGCATCATTTTTTGTTTGCGCAGCAATAATATCGACAAGGCTTAATGTTTCTCGCATTAAATTTGACACGAAGTTATATCTTTTTGCAGATTGCCGACTTAACCGCGCATTTATTATAAGTATTGGTATTTTTAGATGTTTGCATGCTTGATAAAGATTTGGCCATATTTCAGTTTCCATTGTTATCAAAAGTGCAGGTTTGATTACATTGAGAAATTTTTTTACTGAATACGGCAAATCATAGGGCAAATAACGATGTCTAACATTATTGCCAAATTGTTTTTCAACAGTAATTGCTCCAGTAGGGGTAACTGTCGTCACCAAAAGCAAATGGTTTGGATATTGCTCCAGCAAGTTATTAATAATGGGGGTTGCAGCATTAACTTCTCCGACGGATACCGCATGCACCCATATGACAGGACTATCTACTTTGTTCCAAGACGGGAAACCAAATCGTTCTTTCCATCTTTGCCTATATGCAGGGTTTTTAGTTCCCAGAAAAAAAAGCCTTAGTAGAACGAAAGGTACCAGCAGGTAAATTATAAAAGTATAAAGATATCGCAATTTTTGAATATTCTTTATTTTTAGATTCAGTTTGAATTAAGAATGTTCAAATATGAATTCACACCATCTTTTAATGAAGTGAATTCCTGACCATATCCAGCAGAACGTAATTTAACTAAATTCGCTTCAGTAAAACTTTGGTAACTTTCCTTTAAGGAATCGGGGAATGAAATATATTTTATATTCCCTTTCTTGTGCCAATTAATAACTGCATTAGCTACATTATTAAAGCTATTAGATTGACCTGTACCAACATTAAATATTCCTGAAACATCGGGATTATTCATAAGCCATAAATTAACGTCAACAACATCGTTAACGGAGATAAAATCTCTCAATTGTTCTCCATCAGCATATCCATGACTCCCCTCAAACAACTTTAACTCACCTGTTTCCTGAATTTGATTATTAAAATGACACATGACGCTCGCCATACTTTTCTTATGCTCTTCTCCAGGCCCAAAAACATTAAAATAACGTAGCCCTACAACTTGTGAGCTAATCTTGGCATTTAGATTTCTGACATAATTATCAAATAATAATTTTGAATAGCCATAAACATTGATCGGACTCTCATATTCTGGTTCTTCAATAAATTTTGAATCTATACCGTAAACTGCAGCGCTTGATGCATACACAAAGGGCTTTTCTCTCTCTAGACAAAAATGTAGCATTTCTTTTGAATAGGTATAGTTATTATCCATCATGTATTGGCCATTCCATTCTGTTGTTGTGGAACAAGCCCCTTGATGAAAAACAACTTCAACTTGATCACATAAACTATCGCGTCTTTCTATTATTTTTCTGAATTCTGTCTTATCAAAATAATCAGCAATATTATTTACAGCCAAATTTTCAAATTTTTTCCCATCGGTTAAATCGTCAACAACAACAACATCTTTCCTGCCGAGTTTATTTAACCCAGCCACAAGCTGACTACCTATAAACCCCGCTCCTCCAGTAACAACGATCATGTTGGCCTCTAGTTATTCTCTATTATTTTTTCTAACATTAATGATGTTGAGCAGCCATCTTCAAAAGGTAAAATGACAACTTCACCACCCGAACTTTTAACGCCTGCTGCACCAGCAATTTGCTCTTCTGTGTAATCACCGCCTTTGACAAGGAAGTCTGGCTCAATTATCGAAATCAGTTTTTCGGGAGTATCTTCACTAAATGCCACGACCCAATCAACGCAGGCCAACGCATTTAAAACTGTCATTCTATTTTTTAATGCATTTATTGGTCTTGAACTGCCTTTTAATCGTTTTACAGAATCATCATCGTTTAGAGCAACTATTAATCGATCGCCCAGTGTTCTTGCTTTTACTAAATAGTTTATGTGTCCTGCATGTAGGATATCAAAACATCCATTGGTCATAACTATTTGCTCGCCTTTGCGTTTTGCGCCATTGACAACCTCTAATGCTGAATTGCTATCTAATAACATCTGGGTTTGGTACTTGTTCGTGCTAGCACTATTCAACTCTTCTGCAGAGATTGTCGCTGCGCCAAGTTTTTCTACAACTAATCCTGCAGCAGTATTAGCTAAAAAAGTGGCTTGCTCTAATTCGTAACCAGAAGCTATTGCTGCGGCTAACGAAGCTATCACAGTATCTCCAGCACCGGTAACATCAAAGACTTCATGCGTTTGTGCCTTAAGATGAAATGGCTTTTGATTTTCGCGAAATAACGTCATGCCCTTCTCGCCACGTGTCACCAATAAGGCATCTATCTGTAGTTTCTTTCTAAGTCCTTCTGCTTTGCTAATCAAGACTTCATTAGTCTTACAATCGCCAACTACTACTTCGAGCTCTTTTAGATTAGGCGTAAGAATACTTGCGCTAGAATAACAACTAAAATCAGATGATTTAGGATCAACTAAAACAGTTATATTTTTTTCATTGGCATGTTTAATAAGAGCTTCTACTTTCGTTAAACTGCCTTTTGCATAATCTGACAATACGACGACATCGATTGATTCAAGTAAAACTAAATATTGCTCAATCAGGGCATCTGTTTCAAGAGTGTTCGACTCTTCTTCATAGTCAAGCCTGAGTAATTGTTGATGCTGGCTCAATACACGTTGTTTTGTAATCGTTGGGAAACCATCCTGATGAACAAAGTGGCATACCACTTCTTTCTCGCCAAGTAATTCTTCCAATCTTCTTGATGCTGCATCTTGTCCTGTTATTCCCAATAATTGCGTATTAACTCCCAGTGATGAGATGTTTATGGCGACATTGGCAGCACCACCAGGACGCTCTTCCATGTTTTTTACTCGTACAACGGGTACAGGTGCTTCTGGCGAAATTCGGCTGGTTTCACCATATATATATTGATCTAGTATAATGTCGCCGACGACTAATACTTTTGTCGTGCTACTAGGTTTAAAAACTATTTCTTGCATTACAACTATTACTCTTTACTTTGGTCTAATTTAGAAATTTTAACACACGATAATTATCATAGTATTCAATATGTTGGTTAAAAAGCGTCTATTTTTACTTTACTTGCTGTTTTATACATCATTTTGTATTGCAGACAATGAGATTCCGGGGTTTTTTGAGGTGAAATACACTTTATATAGTAACGATATGAAGGTCGGCCTGATGGAACGTCGCTTTTTTCAAAAAGATAATGGCAAATATACCTTTCGTTCAGAGAGTAAAACCACCGGTCTTATTGCCCTATTTAAGAAAGTTCACGTCCTGGAAGTTAGCAACTGGGATTTAATCGAGTCAAGCTTCACGCCCCTGCACTACACATACAATCGCACTAAAGGGAAAAAGATACGCGACGTTGACATTAATTTTAATTGGCAAACAAAACGAATCGTAAATAGCGTCAATGATTCGACATGGCATATGCAAACTCAGCCAGGCGTACTTGATAAATTACTCTATCAATTAACTATTATGTCGGATTTAAAGTCAGGAATTATCCCTAAGCGTTATTTCATTGCTGATGGCGGCAAGATAAAGGAATATCAATTTGAACATATAGCCGATGAAATAATTAAAACGCCATTAGGTGAATTTAATACCATCAAACTTGCCCGTCACAAGTTAAATAGTGATCAAGAAACTTATTTGTGGTGCGCTTACGATTTGGATTTTTTACCTATAAAAGTAATTAATAATGAAAAAGATGATCGTATATCTACAGCCATTATCAAGTCGCTAAAAGGATTAGGTCTTAATACGGATTAATACTTTTTTCAGCTAACGCTTGAGTTGTTTTATAATTTCATTGGGTGGCATATAACCGGGAAGCATCCTGCCATTTTGTAGATAAATTGCAGGGGTACCACGTACACCGAGCTTCTGCCCTAAAGCATATTGTGCAGCAACCGGGTCATCACAAGATTTTGCTTCGACAGACTCCCTATTCTTTGCGGCTGTTAATGCTTTTTGTCTATCTTTGGCACACCAAACACTACTCATTTCATGGCCTGCGGCCGAATCAACACCTGCTCTGGGGTAAGCTAAATATCGAACCGATACACCCAATGAGTTCAATTCAGGAACATCTTGATGCAGTTTTCTGCAGTAGCCACAATCAACATCTGTGAAGACATAAATAGCATCTTGCATATTATTAGATGAGAACTCGATGTAATCTTCTTTTTTAATGCTACCCAATATCTTCACTCTGGATCCTGCACGAACATCTTCTGTTAGATTTCGACGTTCTTCAAGATCAAGTATTTCACCTTTAATGACATAATTTCCATCACGCGTCATATAGATAACGTCGGAACCAATCACAATCTGGTAAAGCCCATTGATAGGCGTTGGTGAAACATTGTCTATTTCAACATCCGGAAGTAGCCTAGATAAGGCTAAAGTTAGTTCAGCATCAAGTTCATCATCGGCTAAAGCAGAAAATGAAATAAATAAACCCATCAATAAAAACTTACTAAACTTCATATTAACTCCTGAACAAAACTTCCGGTATCCACTGTTTCAACAGCAAACTAAAATACAAAAAATATCAGACCATTATACAGGGCTTCTGTTCCCTTACATTAAAAAGCTTCTTCCAATTTTAAGATTCGATGTGTCGTTTTTTACGTGATAAAGTCTTAACTCATCTATATAAGTTGTTAAAAACTGAGTTTAAATGAATAGTTCTAGCAAAGCACAATTATCAGAAGCAAAGCTTACACTTGGCTATATCCTTGATTTATTAGAAAAAGATAATCTTATAAATAAGCAGCAACGTATCCAACTGTCTAATATCAGCGCTGAACAAACTAAAATACAAATTCATCCATTAATTTCTATAGCAGAACAAGGCTGGCAATCTTCAAGCAAACCTAGTTATCCACTGAGTCTTGAAACACTGACAAAATGGCTGGCTGAGAAAGTAAATCAACCTTATTTACGTATAGACCCTCTAAAAATTGATATTCAGAAAATCACCTCGGTCGTATCACAAGCCTATGCCGCTAAACTAAAAATACTTCCCGTAGAAGTAAATAAAACAGAGCTTACCATCGCTACATGCGAACCGTTTATAACAGCATGGGAAAGTGAATTAGCGCGTATTGCCAATCTCAAGATTAAACGCGTCGTGATTAACCCCAGAGATCTTGAGCGTTACCTCGTTGAATTTTATGGTGTAAGTAGAACTATTATCGGGGCAGTAAACGAAAAAAGAGATGAGCCTATTGCCCTAATTCAAAATTTTGAACAATTGGTCAAGGTAGGTAAAGCTGGCGAGCCGGATGCCAATGACCAACATATCGTCAGTATTGTAGATTGGTTATTGCAATTTGCATTTGAACAACGTGCCAGTGATATTCATCTTGAACCACGCCGTGAAAAAGGACGCATTCGTTTTCGCATAGACAGTGTCTTACATGTCGTACACGAATTACCTGTTGTTCTAATGGGTGCAATAACAAGTCGTCTGAAATCTCTTGGCCGAATGGATGTTACTGACCGACGCAGACCACAAGACGGAAGAGTAAAAACGGTCACCCCTTCTGGTAAAGAAGTTGAGATGCGACTGTCAACCATGCCAACTACCTTTGGTGAAAAACTTGTTATTCGAATCTTTAACCCTGAAATGCTGGTTAAAAGTTACAAAGAACTTGGTTTTACTAATCACGACCAAACACAACTAAATGAAATGGTGGACAACCCTCACGGGATTATTCTAATAACAGGTCCAACCGGCTCCGGTAAAACGACCACTTTATATTCAACGCTTAACCAAATTTCCCGTCCAGAAATAAATATCTGCACGATTGAAGATCCTATCGAAATGGTTGAACCACAGTTCAATCAAATGCAAGTACAACAATCTATCGGTGTTGATTTTGCATCTGGCGTCAGGACATTACTTAGGCAAGACCCCGACATAATAATGATCGGTGAGATTCGTGATAAAGAAACTGCTGATATTGCAATTCAGGCAGCATTAACAGGCCACCTTGTGTTATCGAGTTTACATACCAATGATGCACCTTCAGCAATAACACGACTAATAGATATAGGCATGCAACCCTTCTTATTAAATGCGACGATACAAGGCGTAGTTGCTCAAAGACTATTAAGAACGTTATGCATACATTGCAAAGAACTCATTGCAACAGACAAACATAGTTGGCTTGAGTTTTCTCACCCTAATAAATTAAAGATGCCCGCCAAGATTTGCAAACCAGTTGGTTGTGACGAATGTCGTCATACAGGCTATATGGGGCGCACGGCTATCTATGAAATATTAAAAATGAATTCAACACTGCGAGATAATGTTTCAGCACAAACTAATCTGGATAGCTTGCGTGAAATTGCAATAAAAACAGGAATGCGATCATTGAAGATTGGAGCAGCACAAAAGGTTGCTGATGGCTTAACCACGCTTGAAGAAGCATTCTCAGTGTTACCACAACATCAGAATTAATATTCACTTCATCCTCTAGGGTGATGTTCCGCATGTAAATCCTTCAAGCGTTCACTAGCTACATGCGTATAAATTTGTGTAGTAGATATATCACTATGTCCTAATAACATCTGCACGACTCTAAGATCAGCCCCATGATTTATTAAGTGTGTTGCGAAAGCGTGACGCAGAACATGTGGGGATAATGTTTTTTTAATCTCAGCGACTGTTGCATAACGTTTGACCATATGCCAAAAAGTTTGGCGCGTCATTGCTTTACCGCGATTACTCGGAAACATCGCGTCGCTTAAGGCATTGTTCAGAATTTCACTACGTGCTGATGACAAATAACGCTCAAGCCATGAATTTGCCTCTTCTCCCATCGGTACTAAACGTTCTTTATTTCCTTTCCCTGTGACACGCACGACACCTTGCCTTAAGTTGACCTGCTGAACGGTTAAGCCAACGAGTTCAGATACACGTAAGCCTGTGGCATAGAGCAATTCAAGCATCGTTTTGTCTCTCACACCTGTAGCTTGTTCTGTATCGGGCGCATTTAGCAACGCTTCTACTTCGGCTTCAGTGAGAGTTTTTGGTAATGATCGTCCGAGTCTAGGAGCATCAACATTGCTCACCGGATTTTGTTTTATCTGGTCTTCTCTCAATAGATATTCATACAATCGACGCAGACTGGATAATCTCCTTGCGACGGTTCTGGCTGAGGCATTGTCCGATGATGATAAATAAGCAAGGATATCTTTCGCCTCTACTTTGACTAATTCAACTTTTTTAGGCTGTAACCATTTTGAAAAATGTATCAGATCACTGCGATATGCAGAAAGTGTATTCTCACTTAACCCACGTTCCATCCACAACGTGTCCAGAAAAGAATCAATAATTTGTTTAGATTTACTTGAAATGTTCGATTGCTGTTCAGAAGCTTGATTCATATTCAAGCATCCAGGCCCATCAATGTGTGAGGGTGTGTTTTATCAGAATCTTGTGGGGATATTATTTTCAAGGATCTGGTCGACAGTAGAATTAATAAACCAGATATTACAGATACCGGACTGGACTAACCAGTCCGGCTTAAGAGACTTGCTTGGAAAATTATTTTTTAGCCTTAATTTTCTCTTTAATACGTGCTGCTTTACCGCGAAGGTCACGCATGTAATACAGTTTTGCGCGGCGTACATCACCTCTGCGCTTAACTTGAATCTCGGCAACACTTTGGCTGTAAGTCTGGAAAACACGCTCAACACCTTCACCATAGGAAATCTTACGCACGGTGAATGCTGAATTCAGACCACGATTTTTTACCGCAATGACAACTCCTTCAAAGGCCTGTAAACGTTCACGTTCGCCTTCTTTTACTTTCACCTGAACTACAACAGTATCACCTGGACCAAATTCAGGCACTTCGCGTGTCATTTGCTCGGCATCGAGTTGTTCGATTATGTTCGCCATTTTCATACTCCAATCACTATTACTTGTTATTAACTATTAGATTGTTCAAATTCAGTAATGAATTCCTGCAACAACCCATTTTGTTCTTCATCGAGTTCAATAGACTCGATTAAATCTGGTCGCACCTGCCAAGTCTTGCCAAGCGCCTGTTTTAGCCGCCAACGCCGTATTTTCTCATGGTTACCACTGAGTAATACATCGGGCACCAAATGGCCATTTATCTGCTCTGGGCGCGTATAATGCGGATAGTCCAGCAAACCGTCAACAAATGAATCTTCATTAGCTGAATCTTCATGCCCTAAGACACCAGGCAAGGTCCGACAAACACTATCAATCAATACCATTGCAGCCAGTTCGCCGCCGCTGAGGACATAATCACCTATCGACCATTCCTCATCTACATCAGACTCTATGAGCCTTTCATCAACACCTTCATATCGACCGGAGACCAATATCATCCCACTTCGTCCAGACAGTTCACGCACCCCATCCTGATCCAGCCGTCTTCCTTGTGGTGATAAATAAATCACCTTACTTGCTGGTTGTGCCTGTTTGGCCTTAGCAATAGCTGAACTAACAGGTTCATACATCATTACCATTCCCGGGCCACCACCATAAGGTCGGTCGTCCACTGTCTTGTGTTTATCGCTGCTAAAATCTCGTGGATTCCAGGCTCTATACTCAATCAGTCTATCTGTTACAGCTCGTCCTATAACGCCGTGCTCAAACACCGTAGAGACCATCTCCGGGAAAAGCGTTATGACATCTAGTTGATACATTATTCTTCAATAAGCCAGTCGACGTGTATCGTCTTGGCAGTTAAATCAACTCGTTTTACAAATACGTCCATTACTAGCGGAATTAGTGTCTTGGCTTTATTCTCGCCGCTTTTTTTGATAACCAGTACATCATTAGCACCAGTTTCAACGATGTCATTAATTTTGCCGAGGTTGATCTCATCCTGATTAAAAACTTCAAGACCTATTAAATCATGCCAGTAATATTCACCCTCGCTTAACGCTGGCAAGCCCCCTTGCGTCACAGCTAATTCACAATGAATATACTCTCGTGCTTCTTCAGGAGTCTCTATACCAGTCATTTTCACTAGTAGCTGACCATTTCCACGTTGCTGGAATTCTTCAATATCTACTTCTTTCCAACTTGAATCCACATGAATCAACCATAGGGAATAAGTTAAAATATTATTTTTTGGTCTGGTATACGATTCGATTTTTAACCATCCTCGTACGCCATACACACCGCCAATACGACCGACGATAATTGGGTTTTCATTTTCCTGCATTAAGCTAAATGCCGGTAAAGTTATTACCTAAATTCCTGAAGGATTTAAGCAATCGACTTTCTTTAAATCTATTAACTACGCCGCAGCAACTGCTGCTGCGTTATCTTTAAGCAATTTAGCTACGCGATCAGACGTTTGTGCACCTTGCGACAACCAGTAATCGACACGCTCCATGTCTAGCTTCAAAGGAACTTCCTGGCCTATAGCGGTTGGATTGAAAAAACCGAGACGTTCTATTGAACGACCATCACGTTTATTGCGGCTATCTGTTACCACAATGTGATAAAAAGGCTTTTTCTTCGAGCCTGTTCGAGACATTCTAATTGTTACCATCAGTATGATGACCTCATTTATTCTGAAATTTACAACGAGTAGAAAATACCCGTCCGAAAAAAGGCGCTATTGTACGTAAAAACTCCGAAAAAGAAAGTAAAGACAGTGGTTTAACGTCATCCTAAAGACTATTGGCTTTTCCATTAATAATCATAATACCAGTCTCACTTTCTATGCTAATATTATATCTACAATAGTATCGTATAATATTGATTAATATATCTATTTTATTTAAGTCTATGAGTTTACTTGAACAAAAAAAACGTCTCCGTACTACTTTAAAGCAACGTCGATCGCTTGTCTCTGAGAATAAACGCAAGGACATGAGCCAACAAATCTGTAAATATTTATATGAAATAGATGAATTTAACCAAGCAAAAAGCATATTTTGCTATATCTCTTACCTCAGTGAAGTCGATACTCATGCTTTGATAAATGACTTTATAGGCCGAAACCTAGCTTTAGCCGTACCCAAGATCATGGGCAAATCAGAGATGATTGCCGTTCCGCTCTCTGATTTATCTGATTTGGAGCCTGACAAAATGGGTATTTTGACTCCCAAAATAAACCAATCTGCATCTGGGCCCTTCGATATAGCCATCACTCCTGGCGTAGGATTCACAGTTTCTGGCGATCGACTGGGTTACGGCAAAGGTTATTATGATCGGTGGTTTTCTCAAAATAAAGTGACAACAAAAATCGGTATTGCATTCGAAACTCAGCTGGTTGATCAATTACCCATCGAAGCCACCGATATTTCTTTGGATATCCTCATAACTGAGGAACGGATTATTGATTTGAGGAATCCATGTTAAAGACGATTATTCTAATCTGTCTCAAAATCCGCCAATTCGATAAGTAATGTTCCCTTATCCAAGGCATCACTTTTAGTTGTTTCAATCCGTTCCATTTTAATTAGACCTACACCTTCAGCATACCAACTTGTTTGTTCTACGTTCACGAGCGTTAGACCAACATAATTTCCTGCATCTTTAAATGATGAGCCACTCATCGTTATTTTCATACAATTTTTAAAACGCCCTGCGGGAACAATAACTACTTCATCTAGTGATTCAATTCTTGCTTCTAGATCTACTTTTGCAAAAATTTCAAATACTGTTTTCTGCGGCGGTCCTGTCTTCTTCAATAATTTTGTTGTTGTTGATTGTTCCCATTTTGTATTCGTTACATGTGGTTTAGGGATAACTAGTTGTTTATCACTATTAAATTCTGACTCAATTTTCTTGTCATTTATGCTGCCGAGATAATAAATCCCTTCATTAGAATCTAGATAGAACAAAACGGTACCATCGAGTGATTCTCGTAGATACACCTGTGTTCCATCCAATTCACTTTTACCAAGATTATTGAGAATATATTTTTGTCTCTGTATTCCATCTCGTGTTTCTAACAAGACATCGTAACGCCATTTATAACCATTGCTGAGTGGGAAGTAGGATGGTTCTTTTTTTGAACATCCTGAACAGATTAATAATATGAATAAAAAAACAACGCTACGGTTTCTAAACGAATTAATAAGCGAAGAACATTGATTAATCATGTTTTTTTAGATCAGTTAAACCTGTTTTATTGTTTGACCAAATAACGGCCATGACTGAACCACTGATATTATGCCAGATACTAAAAAGTGCCGCTGGCAATGCAGCCAGCGATGTGAAATATTGATTTGCTAATACCACTGCTAACCCCGAGTTTTGCATTCCAACCTCAATCGAAATCGTTTTACATATTGCCTCATCATAGCCCATCAACTTTGGAACACTATATCCTGTGATTAATCCCAGAAGATTATGTAAAACAACTGCCACAAATAACAATGCACCAAGTTCAATTATATGCGCCTGATTTTTTGCAACAATCACACCTATAATGAAAATGATAAATGATACAGAAAGAAGTGGTAAGAATAATTTAACTCTCTGAATTCTTTGATGACACAAAGAATTGATCAAGACACCCGATAAAACCGGCACAACAACAATTAGCAACAGATTCTTCATCATATTGAGTACAGGAACATCAATGCTTTGATCGGCATAAAATAGCATAATCAATGGCGTTAACACTGCTGCCAACATGGTAGAAACTGCTGTTAATGATATTGAAAGTGCCACATTACCCCGCGCCAGAAAACAGATAACATTTGAAGCTGTTCCTCCTGGGCAAGCACCCACCAGAATTAAGCCCGTTGCTAATAAAACAGGTAAGTCTAACAATAGCGACAATATCCATGCTATCAATGGCATCAGAATATATTGTAAACAAACACCGATAACAATTAATGCAGGTTCCTCGAATATGCGTTTAAAATCAGTCGGTTTAAGCGTCATGCCCATCGTAAACATAACGATACCTAACATCGGCACAATGGCCTTACCATAATCAGCTAATAACCATGGGTAGTTTATGGCAATAACTGAAATAATAATTGCACCTATCGGTAATAATAAAATACTACGAGTTTGCATATTGAGTATTCATAATTTAATTTACGTTAATTACTCGGTCATCCTACTTGTTTAACCGTTCTACACTATATTAGTGAATGTACTAATGTTATCTAAAATCAATAATGGCTCTTGCTTAGCGATTCAAAATCGCTTAGAAACGATGAAATAGAAATCAAGATATTCTCATTTAAACAAGGTAAATTATAATCCTCTATGACTGATAAACTTCATCAAATCAATGCTCAATATTCAAATAAGGAAGACCGAATACTAATACGTACTTCAACAGAAAATAATAATGAATATTTGATCTGGTTAACGCGTCGCTTTACAAAAATGTTACTCAATATTTTGGATAAAGAAATCGAAAAACGAGGCGGAACAACATCATTAAGCTCGAAGAAAGAGACCAAAAAACTTTATACAGACGGCGCTTTTGAAAAGCCCTATGCCGAAGAAAAACCAAAAACTCAGCCATTAGGCGAAAAAGGCATTTTAGCCTTTGGTATAAAGACAGGTGTCGACGATAGTGGCAACCTGATTCTTGAACTTCAATCAGAAACAAATCAAGGTATTACCTTAACCTTGAATGACACCCTACTCTATATGTTTTATTCGCTACTGATACAAAGTATCCAACGATCAGAATGGCAGATCGGCCAATTTGGTGAACGAGCCCCGAACAGTCAACTGCATTAGAAATATCCACTGATAGTTTTCTACTATCAAGCTCATAAATACAATCAAATTCATAAGCTTATCGCTTTAATCTAGTATGCGCACACTCAAACTTTGACCTATTTTGGAGCTTAATCATGTTAGAAAACAGAGAAGGGAAAAACATCCCTGACGTCACTTTTCGCGTTATAGAAGAAGGAAATTGGAAAGATATATCAACAGAAAATCTATTTTCAGGTAAAACTGTAATTGTTTTCTCTTTACCTGGCGCATTTACACCAACTTGCTCAAGCACTCACCTACCACGTTTTAATGAACTCGCACCTGTGTTCAAACAAAATGGCGTTGATGAAATCATCTGCATGTCCGTTAATGACACCTTCGTCATGAATGCTTGGAAAGAAGTTCAGGAATCAAGCAACGTAACCGTATTACCTGATGGCAATGGTGAATTCACAGATGGCATGGGTTTATTGGTAGGTAAAAAAGACCTTGGGTTTGGTGATCGTTCCTGGCGCTATTCAATGTTGGTGAAAGATAAAGTAATTGAGAAAATGTTCATTGAACCTGACGTTGAAGGCGATCCGTTTGAAATTTCTGACGCGGATACGATGTTGAATTACATTAATTCCGATGCAATTAAACCAGAGTTTGTATCAATAATATCTCGTAAAGGTTGTATACATTGTGAGCGCGCAAGAAAAGCCCTTGATGAACACGACATGCCTTACGAAGAGATTGAGCTTGGCCAAGGAATTACCAGTCGATCATTGCGTGCACTATCTGGTGCAACAACTACTCCTCAAGTATTTATCGGTGGCAAGTTGATTGGTACAGCAGATGATTTAGAAGCTTATTTGGCTTCAAAACAAATCAAAGCAGCTTAAAGCTTAACCGCCTCTCTGCCCCGAGAATTGTTAAGCTTTGGAGCCATGCTTAATGCATGGCTCATTTTATTAATTCAATTTAAAAATATCATATAAAACCAGATCCTTCGAAATCCATCACAAAATTCATTATAACTAATTGTAGATCAGAGAAAATTAATTATGCTGAAGGCATGATTAACAGAATAGGAGCCTGACTATGAAATTATTTATCACTTTATTCCTATCGCTTGTACTCTGTAACGCCTCTTTTGCTGAAGCTAGTTCTAATGGTGGAGATGGCTTTAGAGACACCGCTGCTAAATATCAGGAAAAGGCAAAAAAATACGATGATAGTGGAAAGCATGATATTGCACGTTTGTACGAAAGGATGGCAAAAATAAAATTAGATGCCGCTAGTAAAGCTGACCAAGGCGATTGGGATGATATCGATTGGTCTGAATATCATGAGATCGAAGGTAAAATAGCTATATTAAAAAGTCATAAAAAAAGGGGCTAATAAGCCCCTTCTTTCTAACTTAATGTTAATCTAGCCTATTCACTAGCCTCTGCTACTTCATGTACCGCCTTCATGCTAAGTCGGACACGACCTTGGCGATCAACTTCAAGTACCTTGACCTGCACCATATCGCCTTCGCTGAGTTTATCGCTGACATTTTCAACTCGTTCTTCACAAATTTGTGAAATATGTACCAGACCGTCTTTACCAGGCAAGATATTCACAAAAGCACCAAAATCCATTAGCTTAGCTACTTTGCCTTCGTATATTTTACCAACTTCGATATCGGCTGTAATTTGTTCAACACGTTTTAATGCTGCATCACCGGCAGCTTTATCAGTAGCAGCAATCTTAACCACGCCATCATCATCAATATCAATTGTAGCGCCGGTTTCTTCAGTGATTGCTCGGATTGTTGCGCCACCTTTACCAATGACATCACGAATTTTATCTGGATGAATCTTTATGGTGGTTATGCGAGGTGCAAATTCTGACATTTCTTCATTATGAACCTTTAACACATCATTCATTTTGCCCAGAATATGCAATCGACCTTCTTTAGCTTGCGTCAAAGCGACTTCCATAATTTCTTTGGTTATACCATCAATTTTGATATCCATTTGTAAAGCAGTGATACCATTTTCAGAACCGGCTACCTTGAAGTCCATATCACCTAAGTGATCTTCATCGCCCATAATGTCAGAAAGAACAACAAACTTGTCTTCTTCTTTAATCAAGCCCATTGCAATACCTGCTACAGGGGCATCCAGCTCAACGCCTGCATCCATTAATGCCAAACTACTACCACAAACGGAAGCCATAGAACTTGAACCATTGGATTCGGTGATTTCAGAAACAACACGAATAGAATATGGGAATGCTTCCATATCAGGCATAACGCCTAAAATACCTCGTTTTGCTAAACGACCGTGACCAATCTCACGACGTTTTGGTGTGCCAACACGACCAGTTTCATTTACGCAAAATGGAGGGAAATTGTAATGGAACATAAAAGGATCTTTATAAGAGCCTTCAATAGCATCAATGATTTGTGAATCACGTTGTGTACCTAAGGTAACGACAACAATCGCCTGTGTTTCACCTCGAGTGAATAATGCTGAACCGTGAGTACGTGGCAAAATGCCCGTTTCAACAGTTATCGGACGTATTGTTTTTGAATCACGACCATCGATACGATTCTCACCAGATAATACACTGCTGCGAACAATATGACTTTCGAGTGCTTCTATTTCACCTGCAATCACACCGCCTGACCATTGAGGGTCTTCGCCTTCTGTCATGCCTTCAACAACTTCTTTCTTAATTTCACTTAAACGTTCTTTACGTTCAAGCTTGTCTTGAATGCTATAGGCTTCACGCACTAAATCACCCGCACGCGATTGAACTTCATTGCCAAGTGCTTCGTCTTTTTCCTTTGCAGTCCAATTCCAAGACTTAGTGTTTGCGTCTGCAGCCAAAGCCTTGATATTTTCAATAACAACTTGAAATTGATCATGACCAAACATAACAGCGCCTAGCATAATATCTTCAGATAATTGCTTCGCTTCAGATTCAACCATTAGCACTGATGTATCTGTACCGGCAACAACCAATTCTAGTTGTGAATCTTCTAATGCAGCATGTGATGGATTGAGTACATACTCTCCATCAATGTAACCAACACGTGCAGCGCCTACAGGACCACTAAAAGGTGCGCCAGAAAGACTTATTGCTGCTGAAGCACCAATAATTGCAGGGATATCAGGATCAACTTCAGGGTCAAGTGACATGACTGTCACAATGATTTGAATCTCATTCTTAAATCCTTTCGGGAAAAGAGGTCGAATAGGACGATCAATTAAGCGACAAGTTAAAGTCTCTTTCTCTGATGGACGACCTTCCCGTTTAAAAAAGCCACCCGGTATTTTACCTGCAGCATAAGTTTTTTCCTGATAATCAACGGTTAAAGGAAAAAAGTCTTGCCCTTCTCTCGCTTCCTTTTTAGCAACACAGGTGACCAGTAAAACTGTGTCTCCCATACTAACCATAACAGCGCCGGATGCTTGTCTAGCGACTCTACCTGTTTCTAATGTGACTTTTCGATTACCGAATTGAAATTCTTTAGTTACCACGCTCATGGATTTTCCCTAACAAAGTAATGTTGATGTTGATTTAAAATGATTTTGAAATTATAAAAACATTAAAACCCGCAGTAGCGGGTTTAATTGATATCGTTTCTTTAAAATGGCAAGTGCCAAAAAGAAGTTTATTTACGCAGACCAAGACGGCCTATCAAATCGCGATAGCGATTCAGGTCTTTGTCTTTTAGATAATCAAGCAATTTACGTCGTTGATTAATCATTCGTAGCAGACCTTGTCTTGAATGATGGTCTTTACTGTGATCTTTGAAATGCCCTGATAGATCAGTAATGCGAGAGGTCAGCAATGCCACCTGTACTTCTGGAGATCCGGTGTCGTTTGAACCACGCTGATAATCTTTGACTATTCCTGCTTTCTGCTCACAACTAATTGCCATTTTCTATATGCTCCCGCAAACTCTACTGATATCAAAATTCGCGCGTATTGTACCCGCGCATATCCTCTCTAACAAGCGAAACATCACTTTGTTTCAGCTCAGCCTCTTGCCGGTGTTTCTAACTTATTAATCAATCGCTTAGGAGCAACCCGTCCATCCTCTGTCACTTCGCCCAAACCAAGAAAATTAGCAGAATGATCATAAATTCTCAATCGACCTGATTTAGGCAGTCCTGAAGCAGTAACCGTTTGCCCCTGACAGAGATAATATGCCACACCCTCAGATAAACGAACCTCGGGCATATCTTTCAATGCGGTATCCATAGGTAATAGCAGTTTATCGAGTTGTTCGAGTCCCTTTTCAGCAACTGTTTGTAATTGCGCTTGTGTCACCATCTGTGATTCATGGAAAGGGCCTGCTCCTAATCGTCGTAAGGAAAGAATATGGGCCCCACAAGTTAGTTCATTACCAATATCTTCTGCCAAAGTTCTAATATAGGTTCCTTTCGTACAGAACACCTCTATCTCGAACTCGTTATTCTTATAATCAAGCAGGTCGATTCTATGAATGGTGATTTTTCTTGCTTTACGTTCTACTTCAACACCTTTATAAGCAAGCTCATAGAGTCGTTTTCCATTTTGCTTTAGCGCCGAATACATTGGCGGAACTTGTTCTATATCACCCGTAAACTTAGTGCAGGCCTGTCTTATATCAGTCTCAGACAAATCAGGCACTGGTTTTTCTACGAGTATTTCGCCATCCGCATCTCCAGTTGTGGTCGTGGTGCCTAATCGACACTTTGCCCGATAAGTTTTACTCGAATCTAATAGATAAGCAGAAACCTTAGTTGCTTCGCCCAAGCATATAGGCAATAAACCAGTCGCAGGCACATCAAGATTGCCGGTATGGCCTGCTTTATTGGCGTTATACATTCGTTTTACATGCTGCAAGGCACCGTTGGAACTCATGCCAGCAGGTTTATCCAGCACTAAAATACCATTGATATCTCGACCACGTTTTTTTGGAGATCTACCCATCTGATTCACTTTCATCGTTATTACTAACGGAGTTAATAATGTCAGTAAGGCGCTGCGCACGCTCAATTGATTCATCATATTTGAAGTGTAACGATGGAACACTTCTTGTAGTCATCATACGTGAAAGCTCATGGCGAAAATGACCGGCGTGATCATTTATTTCTTTAACCAATTCTTCGTGTGAACCTTTATTATTAAACGAAGTAATATAAATGGTGGCATTATTTAAGTCTGGACTAACATCCACATTCGCTAACGTAATCATGCCATGTTCGTTCAATGGAAAATCGCGTTGAATAAGAACAGAGAGTTCTTCTTTAATAAACTGGGCTACGCGTTGGTGACGCCCAAATTCTTTCGGCATGGCTAATGACTAGATCTTACGTTCAACGCTGGTTCGTTCGAACACTTCGATCTGATCGCCCGCCTGTACATCACTGTAATTTTTCACGCCGATGCCACAATCCATCCCTGACTTGACTTCATTAACGTCATCTTTGAAACGACGCAAGGATTCTAGTTCTCCCTCATATATAACGACATTGTCGCGTAAGACACGAATAGGATTATTTCGATTAACACGGCCTGTTGTCACCATACAACCCGCTATATCACCAAATTTTGGTGATCTGAAAACTTCTCTAACTTCTGCAACACCGGTTATCTCTTCTCGGATCTCAGGAGATAGCATGCCACTAAGTGCTGCTTTAACATCGTCAATAAGATCGTAAATAATACTGTAATACCGCAGGTCAATACCTTCTGCATCTATTAATTTACGTGCGCTTGCATCAGCCCGAACATTAAATCCCATGACGACACCACTAGATGCCATAGCAAGATTGATATCAGACTCTGTGATTCCACCAACACCACTGCTAATAATATTTACTTTTACTTCATCATTGCTCAATCGTGTTAATGCATCGACTAACGCTTCTGATGAACCCTGTACATCGGCTTTAATAAGCAGGTTTAGTGAAGCAACTTCACCTTCCTGCATCTGATTCATCACATTTTCAAGTTTAGAAGCACGTTGTTGTGCCATTTTCGTTTCACGATATTTCCCTTGTCTGAAGAGTGCAATTTCCCGCGCTTTCTTTTCATCAGGTACTACCAGCATCTCATCACCCGCATTAGGTGTGCCTGACAAACCCAACACCTCGACTGGTGTAGAGGGTCCCGCTGAAGTCACTTCAGACCCACTATCATCAATCATCGCCCTGACACGGCCAAACTCATGCCCACTTAAAACAATATCACCTTTCTTAAGCATCCCATTTTGAACAAGAAGACTCGCAATAGGTCCACGTCCTTTATCCAAACGAGACTCAATAACAGCACCTGATGCCGGACCAGTTTCTATCGCCTTTAACTCAAGAATCTCAGTTTGTAATAAAACACTTTCTAATAAATCATCAACACCTTCACCAGTCAGTGCAGAGACAGGTATAAATTGTGTATCACCACCCCAACTTTCCGGAATAACTTCAAATTTCGATAATTCTTGTTTAACACGTTCCGGATCAGCATTTTCTTTATCCATCTTATTAACAGCAATGATGATAGGAACATCACCTGCTTTAGCATGTTTTACAGCTTCCTCAGTCTGCGGCATCACACCATCATCAGCGGCGACAACAACAATGACCAAATCAGTCACTTTTGCACCACGTGCCCTCATAGCAGTAAACGCTTCGTGTCCAGGTGTATCCAGAAAGGTGATATCACCATTATCTGTAGTCACCCGATAAGCGCCTATATGCTGGGTAATTCCACCAGCTTCGCCAGCAGCGACCTTGGTACGTCGAATATAATCTAGTAATGATGTCTTACCATGATCAACATGCCCCATGATGGTAACAACCGGCGCACGAGAGACCTGATCGCCGTCTTGCTGGGCGGCCTGAATCATTTCTTCTTCTAATGCATTATCTTTTTGAAATTTAGGCTTATGCCCCATCTCTTCAACAACAATACCCGCTGTATCTTGGTCAATGGTTTGATTGATCGTTGCCATAGTGCCCAGACCCATCATCACTTTTACTACTTCAGAACCTTTGACCGACATGCGTTGAGCCAGCTCAGCGACCGTTATGCTTTCCGGCACTTCAATGTCCTTAACAACCGGTGCTGTTGGCATTTCGAACCCGTGTTGATTATCCCCAGATTGATGGATTACTGGCGTATGTCTGGCCTTTTTACGTCTTCTGCCAGAACCTTTGCTAGCAACATGTAATTCTTGTCGTCCGTGCCGAGCCTTTTCTTTACGTGCCTTTTCTTTATTACTTGGCGGTTTAGCAGCTTCTTTTACTACTGGCGGCTGTACAACCGGTGCTGCTTCAACAACTTCTGGTGTTTTAGCAACTTGCTCCTCTACAGGGGCTACGTTCTCCGCTTGAATACTTGTTTCTACTTCAGCGCTTTCAATCTGCGCATCCGCTACAGGCTCAGATTCAGTTTCTACTATTTCTTCTTCTGCAATTGTTTCTTCAACAACAGGAGCTTCATTTTGGGTTTCAACAACTTTTTCCTCAGCCTCAATCGCTTGCTGTTGTTGTTCAAGTTCTGCTGCTGCCTTTTCTTCGACTAATTTTGCGGCTTCTTCTTCCTGCTTTAAGGTTTCAGCAACATCACCACGTTTTGCATAGGTGCGACGTTTGCGAAATTCAATATTTACTGTTTTTGAGCGAGGTTTTGCCCTGCCCTGAGTCGCCACAGGCACTTTAAGTTCACTGACTGTTTTACGTCGTAAAGTAATTTTGCGTGGTTCAGAATCTTCATCTTTTCCATGCTTTTTCCTTAAAAACCCCAATAACACAGACTTTTCCGAATCGGTAATAACCTCTTCAGCTTTTTTATTGGGAAGTCCGGCCTCAACTAGTTGTTCCTGTATGCGTTCTACAGACACACCGACATCGTTGGCAAACTCACTGATAGTAACTTCAGGCATTAATTAGCACTCTCACTATTAGATTCTTCTGATTCAAACCATGGTATACGTGCAGTCATGATTAATTCACCGGCACGATCTTTATCTATACCCGTTATATCCATTAATTCATCAACGGATTGTTCTGCTAAATCTTCCATGCATATAACACCTTTACTAGCCAATTCAAAAGCCAAGGTCTCATCCATACCATCCATAGTCAGCAAATCTTCTGCAGGCTTTTCATCGCCAAGCTTTTCTTCATTAGCAATGGCACGTGTCAGCATAATATCCTTGGCACGTTCACGTAGTTCATTCACTAAATCATCATCAAACTCTTCGATGGCCAACATTTCTTTCTCTGGCACATAGGCAACTTCTTCGATACTCGAAAATCCTTCTTGCACCAGAATAATGGCAACCTCTTCGTCAACGCCAAGATGCTCCTTAAACATGGCAGATAAGGTATCAGCTTCCGCTTCACTTTTTTCATCCGCTTGTTCAACGGACATAACGTTTAGTTCCCAATCAGTCAATTCGCTGGCGAGCTTAACGTTTTGCCCACCTCTGCCTATCGCTTGAGATAGATTCTCTTCGGCGACAGCGACATCCATGGTGTGTGCATCTTCATCGACCATGATCGAGGCAACTTCTGCTGGGGCCATAGCATTGATAACAAATTGAGCCGGATTGTCATCCCAGAGAATAATATCAACACGTTCACCACCCAGTTCATTCGAAACTGCTTGCACTCGCGAGCCGCGCATACCGACACAAGCACCGATAGGGTCAATTCTCGGATCATTCGCCTTTACGGCAATCTTGGCTCTGGCGCCAGGGTCTCTTGCACCATTTATGATATCAATCATACCTTCATTGATTTCAGGCACTTCAATTTTAAATAATTCAATCAAGAGTTCAGGAGCGGTACGGCTTAAAAATAATTGCGGTCCGCGTGTTATCTCTGGTTTGACCTCTTTCAAATAGGCTCGAATACGATCGCCAGGACGAACCGCTTCTCGTGGGATCAAGTCTTCTCTAGGAATAAATGCCTCTGCATTATTACCCAAGTCCATAATTACACCACTTCGTTCGGAGCGTTTAACAACGCCACTCACCATCTCGCCAACACGATCCTCATAAGCATCGATGACCTGAGCACGCTCAGCTTCACGAACCTTTTGTACAATTACCTGTTTCGCTGCTTGGGCTGCAATACGACCAAATTCTACAGACGGCATAGGCTCTTCTATAAATTGGCCTATCTCGATGTCAGATTGTTTTTCTTTTGCATCTTTTAAACTGACCTGTCTGGTTGGCGCTTCTAATGACTCAGGCTCATCATCGACCACTTCCCAACAACGGAAGGTGTCATAGTCGCCAGTTTCACGGTCAATGCTGACGCGTGATTCAATATCTTCTCGATTACGTTTTTTGGTTGCACTTGCGAGGGCAAGTTCAATAGCTTCAAAAATGATATCTTTAGCGACACCTTTTTCGTTACAAACAACATCAACAACCATTAAAATTTCTTTGTTCATTTAATCTACCGTTTAATAAATCAAAACTGTGGAACCAATCGAGCACGTTCTATTAATCTGAATGGCACTTTGTATTCCTCATCTTCACAGTCAATGACAACTTCTTCTTCATCAACTGCATTTAAAACTCCAATAAAACGTTTCCTGCCGTTAAGTTTTTCATATAGCTTGACCTTAACTGTTTCACCAATGAACTTTTTATACTGCTCTATGGTAAACAATGGTCTGTCCAGTCCTGGTGATGATACTTCCAGGTCATAGTGACCAGAGATTGGATCTTCAACATCCAATATTCCAGTAAGCTGACGACTTACTGCTACACAATCATCAACGTCAATGCCGCCTTCCTTATCGATATAGACACGTAATATCGAGCCATTACCATTTTGAGTAAGCTCAATGCCCAATAATTCATAACCAATTGCCGCCACTTCTGGCTCGAACAAATCGAGTAAGGCTTGATTTTGTCTATACATAAGTCGCAAACAAAAAGTGGGCTCAAGGCCCACTTATTAAAATCTAAAAATACGTGTGATAATTATAGCCAGTTTATATCTGGTCTGCTACATAACGACCTTATATAAGTAATTATCTCGTTACCCCCGCACATTGAAATCTTGCGGCCTACAAATACCACTCTTTACATAGCAAAAAGCCCCTTAACAGGGGCCTCAACTTTCTTTACCAATAATGTAAATAATTTGGTAGCGGGGGTAGGATTTGAACCTACGACCTTCGGGTTATGAGCCCGACGAGCTGCCAGACTGCTCCACCCCGCATCAGAGTGGGCGCATAGTACAGGGCTAGATGATCATTTTCAAGACACTTTATGCAATTGATTTAATTGCTATAAGCCATGTTGGTTTAGCTGAATGGGAACCCGTTTTGAACCCCAGTTCCCATGGTCTGAATCAAAGACACCAGCACACGCCGAGTTGCACGATGGGCACTTTCCGGCTTGATCTAGAGACCACTCCTTAATCTCGTACCAATCACGAACAATTAATTCTGCTCCACATTCATAACAAAATGTCGTATCACCCTCTCGGTCGTGGACATTGCCTGTATAGACATATTTTAATCCATTCATAATGGCTATCGACCTTGCCCTATGCAAGGTCTGCAACGACGTCCTAGGTTTATCACGCATCTTCCAATCAGGGTGAAATGCAGAAAAATGCAATGGCACATCTGTGCCTAATTCTGAAACGATCCATTCAGTCATTTGATTCAGTTCTTTATCGGAATCATTTTCGCCAGGGATAACTAGATTAGTGATTTCCAGCCAAACATCCGTTTCATGTTTGATATATTTCAGTGTCTCTAATACAACAGCAAGATGACTTCCTGTAATGCGGTGATAAAAACTTTCTGTAAATGCTTTTAAATCAATATTTACTGCATCAATACCTTTATAAAACTCTGCTCTAGGTTCTGGACAAACATACCCCGCAGAGACAGCAATGGTTTTAATCTCATGTTCATTGCATGCCGCAGCTACATCAATTGCATATTCATGAAAGATAACCGGATCATTATAAGTAAAGGCAATACTTCTACACTTCGCGTTTTTTGCAGCTAGCGCAATGGCCTCAGGACTAGCAGAGTCTGCCAATGTATCCATCTCTCGGGACTTACTAATGTCCCAATTTTGACAAAATTTACAGGCGAGATTACAACCTGCTGTGCCAAATGAAAGAACCGATGTGCCTGGGTAGAAATGATTTAATGGTTTTTTTTCAACTGGGTCGATACAAAAGCCACTGGAGCGACCATACGTCGTTAAGACAATTTGATCTTCTTCACAGGCACGGACAAAACAGAGCCCACGCTGACCATTCTTTAACTTGCATTCCCGTGGGCAAAGATCACACTGCACACGACCATTTTCAAGCATGTGCCAGTATTTAGTTTTAACAGTCGTTTCCATCTATCGTCGTAACGCCCCTATTTCAATAACGTTCTTTTGATTTTAGTCCTATAATTTATTTATCAATATATAATTCTGGTCAATATGTCTATAAATTCAACAAATCGACGAAAGCTTTCAATAAGACCACCTGCGGTTGCGGGTAGTTTCTATCCACAAAACACGAGTCAGTTAAATGAATTGTTGGAAGGATTTTTAACTAACACTAATGTCGATATAGAGCCACCTAAAGCCATCATTGCTCCTCATGCCGGTTATATCTACTCAGGACAAGTCGCCGCCAATATTTACAAGAATATCGCGAAATCAAAAGATCAAATTACCCGTGTCGTATTATTAGGTCCTGCACATCGAGTTTACGTTGAAGGTATTGCCCTACCCTCAAACACACACTTTGCAACACCTCTTGGCAATGTGCCGATTGATACCGGTGTAGTAGAAGAATTAAAGCATCATTCTTATGTACAGTTTTCAGATGCCGCACATGAACAGGAGCACAGCTTGGAGGTACATGTCCCTTTTTTACAAAAAGTATTAAATGACTTCACCCTAATACCATTGTTAGTTGGTAATGCTGATCCCGATCAGGTTGCGACAATACTGAACGAGCTATGGGGTGGTAATGAGACATTAATAGTTATTAGCTCTGACTTAAGTCACTTTCTTAATTATGAAACAGCCTGTGAAACTGATAGCAACACTACTCGTCTAATCGAAAACTTTGATTATGAAAGCATTGGTTCAAGCCAGGCCTGCGGCTGTATGCCAATGCGTGGTTTATTGAAGTATGCACATGAAAAAAACATGTCAATTCAAACGCTCGATCTTCGTAATTCAGGTGATACAGCTGGCACAAAAGAGCGTGTTGTTGGCTATGGTGCCTATGCATTATTTGATGGTCAGATACTGAACGACAATGATAAAGCCACTGTCTTTGAAGTTATCAACAAAAGTATTCAACAAGGACTAGATAATGGCCTGAATAGTGGTAACGCTTATACTCCCGAAACAGCAAACCAATCTGCGCAACTACAAAAAAAGTATGCCGTATTTATAACATTAAAACTTAACGGACAGTTACGTGGCTGTATAGGAACAACCGAAGCTACAATGCCATTAATAAATGCTGTTGCGCATTATGCTTATGCAGCTGCATTCTCTGATCCACGCTTTAAACCACTCTCTGTTGATGAATATAAGAATGTTGAAATTAGCTTATCTATATTGACGCCTGCCACACCATTCCCATTTAAAGACGAACAAGATCTAGTTGAACAGTTAAGGCAAAATATTGATGGATTAATCATTGCTAAAAATAACGCTCGGGCAACCTTCTTACCCGCCGTTTGGGAATCAATTAATAATAAGCAACAATTCCTGAATGAATTAAAACGGAAAGCCGGAATAAAACCATCTGATTCTCCGGATAAGGCCTGGCGTTACACTGCTGAATATTATTCGTGATTGAAAAAATTATAGGCAATTTCCTATAGATCCTTTTTTACATATTCGTCCATCGGTCCAAATAGTATTATCAAACTTTACATTAGATAAATTAGCCCCTGCTAATAAAACATTACTAATATCAGCAAAAGAAAGATCAGAATTTTTTAAATTTGCGTAACGTAAATCAGAAGATTGTAAATTAGCTCCAATTAATCGAACATTTTCAAGATTCGCATAACTAAAATCACTCTTGGTAATTTCCGCATACGCCATATCAGCCCCTGAAAGATTGGCACCTAATAAATTTGACTCGTTTAATATTGCATCTGTTAATAATGCAAACTGAAGGTTCTGATTTTCTACGTTTAGATTAATAAAAGTACAATTACTCCAGTTTACTTTCGTGCTCGGGGGTAGCGCACAGTCAGCTACTGAACTGTGATTATCAGGCTTTAACATAAAGCCCAATCCTGTGATCGCAATGACAATTAATAACACAGATAAAAATGGCATTTTGGGGCGCTTAATACTATCTCTACAGGCATCATCGATTTCTTTTCTGTGTTGGCGATGGACTAATACTGCATCAGATTCAGTTGCTCGTCGTTCTCTGGTTCGACGCCGCTCTTGTTCCATGTTTTGTTTTGCACGTCGTTGATCAGCCACACGCTCATCAACCTGTATCCTGGCAACATCGACTGCTTCATTATCGACAGGATCTTCCTGTAAAACATCAGGGTGTAGCTCTTTATGCATGGCAACTTGTTGCCATTGGTGCTCATCTAAACTCAATTCATCATCTGGATGTAGACGCCCAAGCAATATGTTTCTTGTGATTTGAGCGGGTAAAAATGGCCCTTTCACCACATTATCACGTCTGACAAACCATAATCTTCTCTCAACCAAGTCATTTCTCCCATTAATCAATGCAAGAACAACTCAAGTTTCATGCCAAAATGACGTTTTATAGTGAATGGATATTCAACCAACACTTTTATCTGCCTCTTTCCCAAATAAAGCAGTATCGCTAAAGCTATCCCAATGGGTGCTTGGGCAGGTATTGAATGCCTCTGTGACAGGCCGAAAATCAGCCGATACACTATTATTACAAATCAATAATCAAGTGATTGAAGCCAAGACAAATTCAAATAAACCCATATATATCGGTGCACAATTGAAGCTTGTCGTAGAACAACAAGGCTCACCCGCGGTGCTTCGTGTATTACAACAAGAATCTCCAAAATTAATACAGGAAACCAAACAACAACTGCTTCGAGAAAATATCCCCAAACAGGCCAGTATGGAAAAATTAACATCCATACTAAATCAGACCATAAAAAATCCTAGTGGAATAATAAAAGGTTTAAGTGCGCCAATAGAGCAACAAATTAAAAAGCTCATTGAACAGTTACCAACACAAACAAACTTAAAAAATGAATCTGGATTAAAGTCGGCAATAAAAAACTCAGGTATTTTTCTCGAATCAAAATTACTCTCTGAAGTAACGAATAAAAACAATGCAACAAATCAATCTCAAACTCTAGCCCAGTCAAATAGCCCGAATACAGTGAAAGATCTAAAGATGAATCTGTTGCAACTTTCTGAATTAATCACTAAATACAAACAGGACACACAAAAACCTGTCCCCCAATTGATAAAACCTGCACAAGTCATTTCATTGTTTGAAGGTGCAAAAATTCCAAACACGACGACTAAACCTGAAGTGAAAAATACGGCTACGTTAATCAACATTGATTCTAAAGCTGATATTGAAACTATTAGCAAGCAACTTGAATCATCTATAGCGCGGATCGAGGCAAACCAAACAAAAGCAGTTGTAACACATGAGAACCAACTCCCTGCATGGTCAATTGAACTACCCGTTAAAGACAAACAGGATATCGATTTATTGAAACTCGACATTCAGCATGATAAAGAATCAAAATCTGAAAATGATAAAGAACAAATATGGACGGTAAATCTGAACATTAATTTTCAAGATAAAGGCGCTGTGTCTGCGAGACTATCAATATTGGATAAAGAAGTAAGTGCCACTCTCTGGTCAGAAGACCAAACATTAAATGATCTTATCGATAACAATTTGCCTTTACTCAGTAAACGAATAGAAAAATGTGGCTTATCTATGGGTAAGATTGTTTGCCTAACAGGGAGCCCCATCAGTCAAGATGAGAATATGATTGCTAATAATCTTATAAATATCAGCGTATGAATAATTCACCCGATATCCCAAAGAAAGCAGTCGCACTATTCTACGATGGCGTGACAGCACCAACCCTGTCCGCAAAAGGAACCAGTGAACTTGCTGAAGATATCATTGCCTTGGCTAAAGAACATAATATCCCAATACACGAAGAACCGGAGTTGGTTAACCTGTTGGCAACATTAAAGCTGGGTGAAGAAATTCCAAGAGAACTTTATGTCGCCGTAGCAGAGGTGATCGCCTTCGCATACATAATCAAAGGAAAGATGCCAGAAACTTAACTCTGACTAGTTTGTTTATTTCTTGCTTCATTGGCCTTGCGTTTATCACCTAATTTGTCATAAGCCTTGGCAATCAATCCCCAATTATCTGATTTCAAGCTGTTATTATTCCCTGCTAAAGTGATCGATTTTCTTGCCATAGCTATTGTTTGTTGCCATTGTTGCTGTTGAAAACGTACAACTGACAAACGGTGCCACAACAATGCATTCCTCGGATCTATACGCAGTGCACGTTCTATCGTTGCTGCTGCTTTCGCACTTTGCCCCTGTCCAGAAAATTTATCGGCATCTTTAAGTAATGCAATGATGACGGGTTCTTGTTGCTTATTAACTTCTCTACCTGGCTCTTTACGAACTGGTGCTGGTTTAATCTTGATAGATTTACTTTTGTTTATCGGAGCGTTTCGCTCCTCTACAGGAACCAATACCACGGATTTCCTTGGCTGTTCTGCACAGGCCATCAAACACGAAATTATCGCTAGTAAAACTATATTTTGTTTATTCATAGTGTGATTTTAATCTTTATCAATTAGCCACAGAGGACACAGAGAAAAGCATTAAATATTAAAAACTGGGCAGAGCATTCATAAATGCATACTTATAACCATATTATTAACTGATTTAGTTTTTATCTCTTCTCTGTGTCCTCTGTGCTCTCGGTGGCTATATTTTTTGTTTAAAACCCATGTATATCAAAAACAAGCAATAGGCTTAGGCGCGTATTTTCTTATAAACGGATAAGCTTTTGCTTGAGCACAAGAGTTCCTGGGATTGCTCATATCCGGATACTCTCGCCATTCAACTTCTTCAGGTTCTATTAATAATAGTGGCTCAGGTTTTATTTTTTTCATCATATCGACCCATATCTGCATCGCGCCAGTCGATCCGGTGAGTTTAGCGGTCTGATTATTGTCACGTCCAACCCAGACGACAGACAATATCCTATCACCAAAACCTGCAAACCAACTGTCGCGTAAACCATTAGTCGTTCCAGTTTTTCCTGCTAGCGGTATCAATGAAGGTAATTCACGCGTCAAACGTCGCGCTGTACCATTCTGAACAACTTCAGTTAATAAATATTGCGTCAAAAATGCTGTTTCTGGTTTTATATATTCGCGCACTGCCAGACCATACCTTTTCAGCGGCTGGCCATTGCTATCTAACACCGATCGAATTGTCCTTAACGGTATTTGTAATCCGCCACTGGCAATTGTTTGATACATTTGTGTCACTTCATAAGGAGAAAGATTGAGTGCACCAAGTAATATTGAAGGTAGTCGAGGTATATCTGTGGTCACACCCAGATTTTTTAAGGTCTGAATGACATTCTCAAGACCCAATGCCATACCTAGTCTTACCGTCGAGAGGTTATATGATTTTGCTATTGATCTTACTAAGGGAACATTGCCATGAGATCTTTTATCGTAATTATTAGGTTCCCAACGCTTTCCTTTTTTCTCTTGTAACACTAGATGTGAATCATCAAGCGATGACAAAACATTATATTTGTCAGGTCGATTTAACGCTGTCATGTATATTGCTGGTTTTATCAAGGAACCTATCGGACGTTTTGCATCCAAAGCACGGTTGAATGCATTTTTATCTTTATTCCTGTCTCCGACCAAGGCAAGCACCTCGCCACTATGTTGTTCTACAACAACCAGCGCCGATTGTAGGGCACCTGAATTAAACCCCTTTCCTTTTTCTAATTTAGAAAGACTACGCGTGACACTATTTTGCGATATTTCCTGCTTATCAACATCCAGAGTGGTATGTATTTGCAAACCTTCATTTCGGAGATCGTCAATACGATAATCACGCTTCAAGTGGCGTCTAACTAGATCAATATACGCAGGATATTTTGCACTGCTCCAACGAGGTTTAGCCGATACAGCCAAAGGTCTAGATATTGCGCGTTTTAATTCTGCATCACTGATAAATTCTTGTTCGTGCAATAAATTAAGTACTAGATTTCGACGCTTCAAAGCTCTTTCAGCTTGTTTGCGTGGATTATAGTAAGAGGCTCCTTTTACCATTCCGACTAATAAAGCAAGTTCAGCATTATCTAATTCAGCGAGAGGTTTAGAAAAGTAAAATTCAGCAGCCGTACCAAAACCATGGATGCTACGCTGTCCATTTTGGCCCAAATATATTTCATTGACGTAAGCACTTAAAATATTCTCTTTTGAATAATGATATTCCAGCATCAATGCCATTAACATCTCGTTAATTTTACGAGTAAACGTACGTTCATGCGTTAGAAACATATTTTTAATCAATTGCTGCGTCAGTGTGCTACCACCCTGCGTAAGCTTCCCCCTTATTATATTGATATAGATTGAACGCAAAATACCAAAGGGATCTAGCCCAAAATGTTCAAAATAATGCCTGTCTTCTACTGCAATCAATGCCTCTATTAATGTTTCGGGAATCTCTTTATAAGTAATAAGGACTCGATCTTCATCGTGCAAGGGGAATACTTTCCCAATTAAAGAAGGAGTTAACCTTATGATCGCAACAATTTTTCCGCTTATTAAGTCTGTGATAGCTGTGATTTGTTGGCCATTGAAACGTATTTTCAATTTCTTTGCTGCTTCTATGCCATCCCAATAATGAAATTGACGCGTATAAACTTCGATCGTAGAGCCTCGAAGTCGAAATTGTCCTGGACCTGTTAGTGTAGAAACGCTTTGATATGCCGCATTTTTTAACCTTTCAATCACCAATCTTTGTTCATATCGTCGACCCGCATACAATTCCAATGGCTGTGCATAGACTCTAGCGGGAACAGACCAACGTTTCCCATCAAATTCTTTTCTAATTTGAAAATCGAGTAAGACACAATAAGACAAGAAAATGCAGACCAGGATAACTATTAATTGCAACATCCACTTCTTCAAAAAGGACATGCTCTTCTTTTTCTTAGACTGTGTTTTACGTTTTCGAGTAGTTTTGCGTTTTTTAGGCATGGGGTAATACTATTGAATAATAATTTTCGTTATTAAGTACATTTATAGATTTACACGACATTGTGCTTTTGCACAATTATTTATAATGGCTAACAAGGCGATATTACCTGCAGGTTTCGATTGATTCAGATAAAAATGATTCGCCTTAGGCAACTACTGTTGGGGTAAGAAACACAAATCATGACTGTTCATTCCATGTCACGCCGTTATCGAGCTTTTTCAATATACATTTTTACTTATTTGCAGATCTTTAACAGTCGCTTCGGACTCCTCGGCTCTTGCTTCCTGCTTCGCTCTAACTCCTGCATCCATGCAGTCGTGTCCCCTCGCGACATACTGTACTTCCTGTACATTATCGAGAACTTGTTCCAGACGTTCTCTACTACCTACATCCCTGTAGGCAATAAAAAAGGCCCCGTAAAAACGGGGCCTATCAGTATTTTAGAGAGTCTCACTCTGAGGCTGTGCTAGACAGTCTTTAGTAAGTGCTCAACTAACGCCTTTCGACGCTTTTTCCTTGCATCTATGACGGCCCTGGCCTTTATTCTGCGTTCTTTATCGCGCTGACCAAGCGTCATTTTCTGCTTATCTTCTTCTAGATTTTTTTTTGGCTTTCTTCTTAGCCTTTTTCTTAGCTGTTTTCTTTTTAGCCTTTTTCTTAGCTACTTTTTTCTTAGCCTTTTTCTTAGTGGCTTTTTTCTTTGCCTTTTTTCTAGTAGCTTTTTTCTTAGCCTTTTTCTTGGCTTTTTTCTTTGCCTTTTTCTTAGTAGCTTTTTTCTTTGCCTTTTTCTTAGTGGCTTTTTTCTTTGCTTTCTTTCTAGCTACTTTTTTCTTTGCTTTCTTCTTAGCTACTTTCTTCTTAGCAGACCGTTTTGCAACTTTTCTTTTCGCAGTCTTCTTCTTTGCTTTTTTCTTTGCCATGGTTAGAGACTCCCCTAGAAACTGAATATTTGTATTAACAAAATGAATATATACATTACATTAAACATACACGCAAACAATTATAGTCATGTTTTATCTTTTT
>JAJFKL010000008.1 GCA_021773235.1 Gammaproteobacteria bacterium
GGCTGAACTTGAGGAAAGACTAAAGGCCGAGGCTGAAGCCAGAGAACGGGCTGAACTTGAGGCAAAGGAAAGAGCTGAGACCGAAGCCAAAGAACGGGCTGAACTTGAGGAAAAGAAAAGAGCTGAGACCGAAGCCAAAGAACGGGCTGAACTTGAAGCAAAGTTAAAGGCCGAGGCTGAAGCCAAAGAACAGGCTGAACTTGAGGAAAAGGAAAGAGCTGAGACCGAAGCCAAAGAACGGGCTGAACTTGAAGCAAAGCTAAAGGCCGAGGCTGAAGCCAAAGAACAGGCTGAACTTGAGGCAAAGGAAAGAGCTGAAACCGAAGCCAAAGAGCGGGCTGAACTTGAAGCAAAAGAAAGGGCCGAGGCTGAAGCCAAAGAACGGGCTGAACTTGAAGCAAAGCTAAAGACTGAGGCTGATATGAGAGAACGGGCTGAACTTGAAGCAAAAGAAAAGGCCGAGGCTGAAGCCAAAGAACGGGCTGAACTTGAAGCAAAGGAAAAGGCTGAAGCTGAAGCAAAAGAACGGGCTGAACTTGAAACAAAGGAAAAGGCTGAGGCTGAAGCAAAAGAACGGGCTGAACTTGAAACAAAGCTCGCTATAGAAGCTAAAGAAAAAATGGAGGTCGAGCTCAAAGCTATTACTGAAGCAAAAGAAAAAGCAGAAGCTGAAATGAAAGCCGCTAAAGAGGCAAAAGAAAAATTAGAAGCCGAGCTAAAGGTAATCACAAAAGATAATAAGCCTGCACAAATCAGCACTGCCCCCACATCGAATAATGTACAGGCTGATGATAAAGAAGAAAGTGAAGTAGAAACTATTGCCTCTACCAGTACTTCAATTGAGGAAGCCGAAGAACAGATTAAAAAGTTAATCGATGAAAAACGTATAGTCCAAACATATCAACCTGTAATGGCCTTGTTTGATGATGGTGGCGATACAAATATAGAATTATACAAAACGGGGCTTCAAGCAATTGTTGACGAAGAGAACGAATTAAATGAAATGCTCGTTGATATATCAATATTTTCAATCTCTCTGCAACAAATAATAAATGAGTGGATTTTAAGACAAATATTTTTACGTATCACTGAAACTGATAAATCCGAATGTGAAAATCATTTTCTGGTTAATGTAACTGAGGCCTGGTTTTCAGACATATCACTATTTAATTGGCTGCAAAAAATATTATCGCAAACAAAGAAGTATGCCCCTGGAAAATCGATAATTCTCAACCTACCTATTGATATTTTTAACAAACATCAAAAACGTGCAAAACCCTTAATAGATACATTACAAAAAACATATAATTTTCGCGTTGCCATTTCCAATATTGAATCACTTGATACTATTTCAACTGACTGCCAATCAACTTCATCTAAAATACTTATGCTTAGTGTTGATAAATTGCAACAGTTAACAACAATACTTGGTCCTGAAAATAAGGTTACGGAAAATGACAACGATGAAGAAAGTAATGAAAAACAAAATTTACTTCAGCATTTAAAAACCAAGGGAATACTCATCATTACCACAGAAATTGAAGATGCCACTTTACTGACTGATGCGATCACTAATGGAACTGACTATGCAATAGGAAGTTTTACAGGCGAAGTTCAAAACAGCTTGGTAGAATCTGGGTCTGTTGAGTCATTCGATCTTACCTAGCATGAAAAACACTGTTTCATCATTACTCCTATTATTTTTGTTTGCCCCGTTAAGTCATGCAGATTTCAAAGAAGGTGGACAAGCATATTTACGAGGTGATTATGAAGCAGCTGCAAAAGAATTTATTCCTCTGGCTAAACGTGGCGACCACCGTGCAATGTATGCGCTCGGTTCTATGCATGCGTCAGGGCACGGTGTAGAAAAGAACCTAAAAAAATCTTTTGAACTGTTTTCTGAAGCAGCTAAAAATGGCAGAGCTGATGCAATGTATAAACTGGGCCTAATGTATGAACAAGGTCAGGGAGTTTCACAAAACTTAAAGAAAGCTGCACGTTATTACCAAAAATCAGCTAAAAAAGGCTATCCATTAGGTCAGTATCGATTTGGTTTACTCTATATGGATGGTCATGGTGTAAAACAAAACTCGATAAACGCATATGCATGGCTTGTAATTGCCGGACACTATTTTATCTATAACACATTCAATCCTGATGCTGAAAACAAGGATAACAATGAGCAAAATCAACTATTACTATACCAACAACAAGAAAAAGACCGAGTATTTGATGACATAACAAAGCATCTACAATTAATTAAAACTAATATGAGTATTGAAGTTATAGAAAAAACCAGAGAAAAAGTTATTCGCTTGAGTAAATATAGGAAAAAATATCATCCAGATCAGGTTAAGAATATAAAATTAGAATCAAATATAGAAAGTCTGTTCTTACCAGACACTTTATACTAATTAGTAGATATTTTATGCTTAAATTTTCAGTCGAAATGAAAATTGAAATAAAATACCTATTAAAATCAGCACTGTTAGATGACTATTTCCTCAATCTGCGTTGACTGAACCACTGCCCTGAGTATAATCGAAATCGGCCAAGAAGTGATTTTGTTAATGTTTACCGTGAAGACGTTCTATTTTATCTCGTCATACATTTCGGAAGCAGTAGCTGTCTCTCGGCAAATACGCCTTTGTATGGCACTTTTTAATATTTTGATAGGTAATAGTTATGTCTGATTTAGTAACCGGTAAAGTAAAGTTTTTTAACGATTCAAAAGGATTTGGTTTTATTGAACAGGAACAAGGTCCTGATGTGTTTGTACACTTCAGTGCAATTAGTGGTTCTGGCTTCAAAACACTTGCTGAAGGTCAACAAGTACAGTTCACTGTTACTGCCGGTCAAAAAGGTCCTCAAGCCGAGAACGTTACACCCGTATAAAGTACGCAAGATTTGGCTGTGATATCCGCTGATATCGCAGCAGTATTTTCAGGTTTTTGCTTCATTTTCTCGCATCATATATGCGAGAAACAGGATTGATGTCGCATAAATCAGGTGTTAACATCAGCTAAACGATTAGCTGCTGTTGCCAGGATCTCCCATGTTTCTGGCAAGACGAATAGCCATAGTTGCTATAATAAATACACCTATTATCAATATTGTCCAAAGTGCAATTCTTTGCCATGGCAATGTTTTTTGCACTATTAATGCTGACTCCCCTTTCAGAATTACTTCCTTTCCAATTTTAGCTAGTCCTACCATATCATTGCTTACATCTTGATTAAGCACATTCATTAATCTAGAGGTTATATGGTTGTTTATTATAATATTTGCATTTCCATATGCCAGAACATAAGGGGCATTACCTCTTGCTAAAAAATATAAATAATTTGGTCGCCATGCATACTTTAAAACTGGCTCAATATTACCTATGCCATCTGTTGATTGAAACTTGATTTGCCAATATCGATCCTTAGTAGGTCTAACGGTAATTGGCTTGCCAGTAAGTTCTAAATCTTCAAAATATAGTTTATAAAAAACACCATTAAAACGTTTTTTCCAGGGCGAATTCTTATCTGCACGCGATTCAATAATGACATCAATCAATGTATTGTCTTCTGGTAATTCAATATCGATTTGTTCAATATTGAATACCCCACCTGTATCAAATTCATAGGTAGCCTCATCAATGTTTTTATCGATCAATCTTGATGTCGACCAATATTGATTCTCTGACAGGTATTCATCTTTAAAATTAGCCTTTACTGATGTAATTGCTAATGTATCTACATCACCCAACCAGGAAAACCGAATATATTTGATGTTTTTGTGTGGTAATTTGACACGTGTATTCTTTAAAATATATTGACCATAATTAAGCTCAGTTAAAGTGGCGTGGCCGACAAGTGCTAGCCATTGATTCAAATCATTACTGTAATCAAGTCTAAATGCCTTTGCATAACCAGAATCAAGTCCATTAAGTTTAAAGTCAATTGAGTCAATTGGCGTATTGATGTGACTTGCATCAATTAAATAATTTTTAACAGTGACTTGATTTAACTTTTTAGCTTCACCTTCGGTCTGAATACGGACAACCTTCCCTTCACTTGTGACGGTAATATCCAAGGCACGACTTGTTAGCTGTGCCTCCTCGTTAGCTATAGGGAAAAAAGGTAGTTCAAGCGAGCCTACTCTTGACCCTGTTTTTACTTTTGATTGTTGAATTACATGGGGAATAGGCTCATTATCTTGGTTAAAGATCCTGATATCACTAAAGTCTTTTTTACTCACTGTATTGTAGACTGATTCTGGTAGCGCAAGCTTGTAGATAGCCGACTGTTGCTCTGTGATTAATTCAAATCCTCTTGCATATTCATGCATCAATGATTCGCCTTCTGCAGCAAACACATTTGTTGCATATAAGATCAGGATTATTAATACATATTTCATATGTATGTGGCTGCATTCTTTTTTGGTGGTATTGGTGAAAAATAGCCTATTACAAGCACCAGCACACCTACAGTTAAGAATGAAACAATGCGCGCAATACCGCCACTATCTGCTAAATCAATTAAAAACAATTTAATCACCACAATACCCAAGAGGCTAGCTCCAACAAACCAAATTTTTCTGAATTGCCTCCTTGTTCCTAAGCTCATAACAATGAAAGCCATTAACGTCCAGACGATAGATATACTTGCCTGAAAAACCTCAGATCTAAACATGGCATATTCATCAAAACGTACACCTGCGTAAAAATGCACTGCATGAGCAACTACTGAAGTTATATACACAAACGTAATCAACGCGACTAGGTTAAAGGCAAATGTTAAATTTAAAATATTTATCTTTGGTATTTCTTCCTGTTTTATTAAAGATAACCAATTCAAAGTAATTATTATGCTAAACAGTTGAACCAACTCAAGAGGATTTACGATAGGTAAATAGGGCAGTGGCTTTGGATCAGCTGGGTTATGGCAAGCAAATATTATCCAGACACCAAGATAAACTAAAATCGGTAATGATCCCTTACTAACATAACTTTGTGGGTAATCCATAACCGGCCAAGAAACGCGATCTCGCAAATACATCATCTTCATAACACCGAAGGCAGGAATCAGTCCCCAGATAATTTCTTCCCATAATCTATAACCGGGTAATAAATAATTAACAAAATCTGCAATAATCCAGGTACACATGAATACATAGAGATACATTGAGAAAGAATGCCACAGCGCAAGTACCTTTTTATTCCACACCCATTCACTGCGGTACAAAATAAGCATTTGGATTGTAAACGCTGCTATCCAGCTAACAAATCCATAATGACTCAAAGGGTTTCTTGAAGGCGCATCAACAAACTGAATTAAGGTAACAAAGTACATTACTGGTAGAAGTAAGATTGGAGGGAATTCTGCGACTTTCCAGTCAAGAACCCGTGCAGCTAGAGAAAGTGTAAGCATGCTTAAAGTTATAAAAAACAATGTTGCATTGATTTCATATCGTGACGACACATGGTTATCAATCTCAATAACACCTGAGCAAAACCACCATAACAATGCCCAAATTAATAACATCCAATGCACATACTGTTCGCCCTGTTTTAATTGTTCCTTATGTTTATAAAACAAGAAGGCACTAAATAACCCGCCCAAACTTAATAAGAACGACCCCATATAAGTGCTATTGACTATGGGCAATGAATCATACTCTGCTGTATTTGACACAAGAAAAATAAATCCGCCACCGAACTGTAATAAGAGACCAAAGATTCGAGGCAATAATCGTTTTTGCCGTATGCCGACCCAACTAATACCTGCGCCTTCAAGCGCCCACGCTGCTGCGGTCCAATTACCATCAAGTGCAAAAGGAATCGCTATGCTGCCAAAGATAACGCCAAGTGCGATAAATGATTCCGTTAATAGGCGCATGCCTTCAATTTGTTTATTCCATAACCACCTTGCCAATACAATATAAAGAGCACTCATCCCTAGCGCAGAAAAAGCCTGACCAAACTCATAATCCTGGACTAATAAACCTTGTAAAGTAAAACCTACCAAGGGCACACCAAAGACCAGTGAACCATCGACCAGTCCTTTTAAATGAGGCGGCTGTTTATGCGCAAATAGAATTGAAATGACCACATAAAACAAGAAGAAGAGAATTAGAAAAGGTTCTGTTGTATTAAAATATTCTGGATGATATGAATCGTGTCCCCATAACGATGCAATTACAAAGGTAAAGACAAATCCTAGCCAATTCAGAATACGCCAAGCCTTAAACCAGGCAATTCCAAAAATACCAGAATTTAGAACGGCATAATATGAAAATAAGGCAATATGACTACCACCGCCACTAGAGGTTAATACAGGCGCAAGAAAGCCACCAATTGTTGCAAGGCATGCAAGCGAACGTGAATTTTGCAGTACGGCTAACAAGCAGGAAAATACAACCAGGGCAACCATAACAAAGAAAGTAAAGCCTAGTGGCAATACGGTATAAAGCTTAGCCGCGGTAAACACTGTTAAGTAAAGAACACCTACGGCCCCACCTTGTAAAACCAGAGCATATTGAGCTTTAGTGTGGCGTAATCGCCAACCAAAGATCAACATCCCTATTGCACCTACTGCAACTGAAATAAGTCTAAGTTCAATCGGGAATGCATTACGTTGTGCTGCATACTTAAGCAAAAATGCAACACCAAAAAATAAAATTATGACACCTACTTTTACGACAACATTACCAGTAGTAAAAAATTGTCGAATATAAGAAACTAACTTGTCTAATGGGTTTTGTGCGTCAGATTCATCTGCAAGAGAAGTTTTAGATGAGGATAACTCAGTCGTTATTTCTGGTTCAGGCTGGAGCTCAGCTTCTTCTTCAGTAACTTTATATGCCGAATTTATTTGAGTGACTTCTTCAGGGTCAACAACCTCTTCTGCAATTGATATTTCTTCAATATCGACATTGTCTACCTGAATCCCCTCTGAAGTTGTCTCATCTACCATGACGTTACTGTCGATCAGGTTAGACTGTATTATAGATACTTTATCTTCAAGGATGTGAAGGACTTTTTTTAACTCTATTACATAACCAAACAAAAAACCTATCGCAGCCCCGAAAAAAAATCCGGAAAACGAATCGATTAGCGCTCCAATATATCCACCAATAATGCCGAAAATATATTTCATAATTGATATTCAACCACAATATTGAATTAACTCGATAATACATCATGAAAGGTAGTAAATGATAATTCTGCCGGTATAAAAATACGCTGCTTTGCAATAAAAATTGTTATAATGCGAACAATTACAGTTTTGAAGAACATCACAGGCAAGGAGTAACTCTCAGTGGAATTTCTAATTGAATATGGCATGTTCCTGGCCAAATTCCTTACAGTAGCATTAATAATGATATTCGCTATAGGTGCAATAATTTTTATAGTTATACGCGCTAAAGGCGATGGCGAGCACCTTAATATCAAAAACATCAATGAAAAATATGAAACTATGAGCTTCATGCTCAATTCACAGGTGCTAGATAAGAAGGAATTTAAAAAACACCTGAAAAAACAGAAACAAGATCAAAAAGAAAAAGATAAAGCAGTCTCCGATAAACGGAAAAAGATTTATGTGCTGGATTTCAAAGGCGACATCAAAGCCAGTACGGTTTCATCTCTTAGAGAGGAAATAACTGCCATATTAACGATTGCTGATAATAAAGATGAAATCGTTGTCATCCTCGAAAGTGGCGGCGGAACAGTTCATGGTTATGGTTTGGGCGCATCACAACTAAAACGTATTCGAGACAAAGAGATCATGCTCACCGTTGCCGTTGATAAAGTAGCCGCTAGTGGTGGCTATATGATGGCATGTGTTGCCGATAAAATTATTGCTGCACCTTTTGCAATTATTGGCTCCATTGGTGTTCTGGCGCAGATACCAAACTTTCATAAATTATTAAAAAAAATGGATATTGATTTTGAACAAATAACTGCCGGCGACTATAAAAGAACGCTGACAATGTTTGGTGAAAATACAGATGAAGACAGAGAGAAATTTAAAGAAGAACTGGAAGACACACATCATCTTTTCAAGGAGTTCGTCAAAGACAATAGAGAACAAGTCGATATTCATAAAATTGCAACTGGAGAACATTGGTACGGGAAGAGAGCACTTGAACTCAATTTAGTCGATGAGTTAATAACCAGCGATGATTATCTATCCAGCGCAGCAAATGATGCAGACATATTTGAAATCAAGTATGAACGAAAAAAACCAGTAACCGAAAAGCTCATTTCATTTGGCGCTAATATTATTGATGCAATTGATGGGCGTTGAACAACGCCCTACTCTAAAGAATATTTCTCAGCTCTTCTGCTATCAACTTAATTCCTTGTTCAACAACACTCTCTTCCATTGAATAGGTAATACGAATGCATTGATATTTATGTTTCCAATCTTCTTCTAGTCCAGGAAAGAAATGTGAACCTGAAATAACAATGACGCCTTTTTCTTTCAAGCGTTCATATAATTCATCTGAGCTTATTGGCAATCCTGGCAACCAAAGCCATAAAAATATGGCGCCTTCTGGCTGATGAATATAATAATCCAACCCATCAAGTTCTCTGTGCATGATCTCAACAGCGTGCGCAACTTTAGCTTGGTAATATGGCTTTATTTGAAGTTGAGATAATCGTAAAATCTCACCACTGCTGACTAGGTCTTTTGTTATCATTGCGCCAAAATTAGCCGTAGCAAGGTTGATCACTGCATTCATATTCCTAATCAAATTTATAACCGGCTCATCTGCGATAACTATGCCGGTACGAGTACCAGGCAAGCCCACTTTCGATAAGCTCATGCAATAAATAATGTTTTCATTCCATATGGGATTGGTTTCGGTAAAAATTATATTTGGAAAAGGTTCGCCATAAGCATTATCAACAATTAATGGGATATCGTGCGTCTCAGCCAGAGACAAGAGTCTAGATACCTCATTGTCTGATAAGACATTACCCGTCGGGTTTGTTGGCCGTGAGACACACATTGCTGCGGTATTTTCACGTATAACCATGTCATCAAAATTTACGTGATATTTAAAAAAATGATTATCCTGTTTCTCAATCAGTGGCCTATAGGAATAAAACAAATTATCGCTTAAACCAACATCAGAATAACCAATGTATTCAGGCGTTATAGGCAATAGGATTTGTTTATGAACACCCTCTTCATCTTCACCACCTAACATGTTAAACAAAAAGAAAAATGCAGATTGACTACCAATTGTTAAAGCAACATTTTCAGCTTTAATGCCCCATTGGTATTGTTTATTCATCAAGCCAACTATGGCATTAATGAATTGTTGATTGCCCTGCGGTAATTCGTAATTGCCCACCGCATGTGAAAACAAGGCTGGGTTATCTATCAATCTATGCAGTGAATCCCTTAAGTATTGTTGTACTCCTGGAATATGACTTGGATTACCTCCTCCCAGCATCAATGCATCAGAATTACCAGACATAGCATTACCCAGATCATCCATGAGCTGAACAATGCCGGATTGACTATCAAAACGCGATGCAAACTTTGAGAAGTTCATTTAATACTTAACTCAATTATATTAATCAGAATTAACTAGACTGATGCAAAGCAATGTTAATTACGTCGCTTGGATTTCTTAACTGCCATTTTTTCACCTATCATAATTAAGCGTATAACGCGCTCTGCGGCATTAGCGATGTATATTTTCGAATTCCCCATTGCCTCATCCAAAGGCATTTCCCGCGCATAGGCACTTTCTAATCCATCAATGCCATGAGCAAAGACACCAGCAGCATCATCAGTAATACCCCCACCGATTGCAACTGTGGGAACCTTGTGCTTTCGAGCAGCCTTGGCAACACCTGAGGGAGTCTTACCAAAAGCTGTCTGAAAGTCGACACGACCCTCCCCTGTAAGAACCAGATCAGCACCTTTGAGATGACGCGCAATATTCGTTGCTTCCAGTACTATATCGATTCCGCTTTTCATTCGAGCCTTGGTAAATGCAACTAAACCAGCGCCTAAACCACCAGCGGCACCAGCACCTTTTAAATTAACAACATCTTTTTTCAAATCTTTTTTAATAATCTTGCCCAGATGCTTTAGGTTAGCATCTAGCACTTTAACCATAGCAGGCGTAGCACCTTTTTGAGGGCCAAACACATTTGAGGCTCCGGTTTTACCACATAGTGGATTATTAACATCACTTGCTACGATAATTTTTATTTTCTTTATTAATGGATTCAGGTTTTTGATATTAATACTGTCAATCTTATCAAGCATTCCTCCAGCACCACGCTCAGTAATTTCTTTGCCGCGTTTGTTTATGAATCGAACACCTAACGCTTGCGCCATTCCAACACCACCATCATTCGTGGCGGAGCCCCCAATACCAATAATTATTTTCGTCGCACCTCGCTTGGCAGCATCTAAAATAAGTTCGCCGGTACCAAATGTTGTTGTCTTGAGTGGGTTCATTTGTTTTCCACTGACAAGTGGCAAGCCTGATGCTTCAGCCATTTCAATAACGGCCGTTTCGCCATCGGCTAACATGCCATATCGTGCAGAAACAGAGTTGCCTGCTGGCCCGGTAACACGTTTACGAATAAATTTTCCACCAGTGGCATCAACCAATGATTGCACTGTTCCTTCGCCACCATCTGCCATTGGCACCTTGATACAGTTTGCTTTGGGCAAGACTCTTTTCACCCCTTTTTCTAGTGCGGCAGCAACTTGTAATGAGGTTAAATTCCCCTTAAAGGAATCTGGTGCAAGAATAATTTTCATAAAAGCGTCCCCCCACGGCAGCAATATAAAAGAGTAATTGATTGATATAAAAAGAAAATTGTAATTATTGTGCGTGTATACGAGGTGTTTTGACCTGAGTTAACGCTTTAAACCGATAGTTTAAGGTATTTACGTGATATTAAAAAACCTTTTCATCTTTCATTAGCCGCTAGCTTTTCCAGGACAGCTATCAATCCTGTCGTCACTCGAGTCATAGAGTCATAATCGAGTCTCTCAGGCACATCTTTGGCATTATGATATGCATTATATCGATAGGCTGCCGTATCTGTGATCATAAAGGCAGGATAGTTATATCGCCAAAATGCGGCTTGATCCGATCGCCTCACATCAGGGATTAACGCTATAGGAGCCGTTAGTCCTTCTGATGGAAATGCCATAGCGTCACGAAATAGTCCAATGCTCTTTCTAAGCAGATCACGTGATGAGAAATCACTAACAAAAGCTATAAAATTTGCCTTATTTGGATAAAACCAACTTAATGGCGATGGATAAGATTGACTACCAACTTCATCTGAAAAATAGCCTAACATTTCCAAAGAAACCATCGCAATTATCTTATCCTCTCGCTCATATGACCGCTTGGCGTGAAACAAGCTCCCCATATTATCTGTAAGAAAATGAGGATATTCTTCATTGGCAAAGGCAACGAAACGAATTGTTCGAGCTAGTTGTTTCTTCTTTAATTCCCGTGCTATTTCAAGCATTACAGCAACGCCAGAAGCGTTATCATCAGCGCCAGATGACAGCCAAACAGTATCGTAATGCGCGCCAACTATTATTAGTTCCTCGGGATGCGTTGTTCCATAATGTTCAGCAATGATATTTCTGTATTGTAACTTATCACCTAATTCTTCTTCATAAGGTACTAAGCCTGATTCTTGAAACTTTTCTGCGATAAAATCTGCAGCATTATTATACGCCTTAGGGTTACTGTTATTACGCTCACCAATTTCACCGGCCAATTTCATGACATGCAGTTCTAATCGGGAAGACAAATCTCTTTGCGCATCAGTTAATGGCACTAAATCTGTTGATACTGTTTCTCCAGGCATATTCACGCACAAATAGGTCAGTACAATAGGACTCAATAAAATAAATAAGAGAAATAACTGTACTGTTCTAGATGATCTTTTCATTTTATTAATATTCTTATTTAAACGTTATTATTTACAATCATTGGAGATTCGAGCATAAATGATGCTCTAAATCCTGAAATTTTAATCAAGAAGCCTGAAAAACCTTATATTTTAAACATCTAGCAGAACATAGCCATATTGACACGGAGCTATTACACTATGCCTCCTTGAACTTCACCTCAGTGAAGTCATCTATATAAATATAATAACGATAATCAATAAAATAAATCGAAATAAACAGTTCAACGGAGATTAATCATAATGAATTACATTAAGCTCAGCCTCTTGAGCATATTGCTTATCCCGGCATTAGCATCGGCACATGGCCCAACACCTCTAAAATTTGATTTAGAAGTTGAAGTGAGTGCCAGTCCAGATGAAGTCTGGTCCATGGTAAATAAACTTTGTTCAGTAAAAGATTGGAATGAATCCATCACAGAGTGCTCTTCTACTGGCGAAGGTTTAGGCGCTTTTAGAGAGCTCACATTAGATAATGGAGAAGTTTTAAAAGAAGAAGTTACCAAAGTTCAAGAGGATCGAAAACGGATACTGACTACTTTAAAGGTAGAGGGAGGTAGAGTTATAAAAGGAATGCCAATCCGCTCTATGGGGACTTTTTTGTCTGTTGCAGAAAGCGGTTCTGGTGCGAAGGTAAAAATTCGAGGTACGGCATACAGTTCATTTGAAGGAAAATCACCACCACCTGATCGAACTGATGCTGCATGTAAAGCTGCTGTTGAAGCATTACATACAAAGACGTTAAATGGCATGAAAAAGTATTTCGAAAGCAAGTAAACCGTATACTTTGGAAGTTAGATTTAAAAATTTTTTATTTACCTTATTATTTTGGGCCTTAGCAAACTCGGCTTTGGCCCAAAACCTCGCCTTTATAACCAATCAACTTGAAAACACCGTTTCTGTTATTGATACTGCCAATAAATCGGTTATCAAAACAATTGAAGTCGGCATTAAGCCCGCAGGTGTTGTTGCCAGCTTTGATAATGAGTATGTTTATGTCTCGAACCCCGGAAATCAGGAAGTCAGTGTTATACATACGGACTCACTTGCAGTAGTTAAATCCATCAAAGTAGGACAAGCGCCTCTCGCCATGACATTGAGTCATGATGATAAAAAACTATTCGTGGCAGATTGGCATATGGATACTGTCTTTACTATTAACACTCAAAGTTTCGAAATTGAAAATGAATTTCCAGTAGGCGATGCTCCATCCGGTATAACAATATCAAATGATGATAAAACCTTATTTGTCGCTAATAAAAAAGACAATGCTGTACTGTTTGTTGATAGTACATCTGGAAAAATAAAGTCTGAGATTAAAGTAGGCAAAGCACCTTTTGGAATCACGCCTGATTATGATAAACATCTACTTTATGTTGTTAATGTCCAATCAGAGGATGTCACTGTCATTGATATTAAGAATGCAAAGGTAATTAACTCTTTTCCTGTTGATACTTTCCCTTATATTGTTGTAATTGATGAAGTCCGCAATCATTTATTCGTAACGAATAAAAGAGATAGTTCAGTATCAGTAGTAGATAGAACAAGCTATGAAGAAATAAAAAAAATCTATGTTGGCGAAATGCCAGAAGGGATTAATATGCATCCGGATGGTCAAAGTCTCTATGTCGCCAACTGGTTTGATGGCACAGTCTCTGTTATTGATACAAATACCTTAGAAGTTACAGAAACCATTGAAACTGGCGAAGGTTCAAGAGCCTATGGCCAATTTATTATAGAGCGTTAATTTTAATTTCTTTCTAATGAATTGCCTGACATAGACCGTCATCCTAAAAAATCGACTTTATGTTACTAGCAGGTTTGATAATATGGTATCACTCATCGACATTAATTTATTAAAAACCATTGATGAAATAGAAACAGAAATGACTGTCATGTTTATAGGTGTTTATTTCAAATTATGAATTTTCTATCCGCTAAAATTATAATATTGGGGAGTGACAAATGGCATTAGAAGTTTATTGGGGTAGTGGTAGTCCTTATGCTTGGCGCGTCTTATTAGCGCTTGAAGTCAAACAATTGGATTATGAGAGCAATCGTTTGAGCTTCACTGATGAAGACCTTAAATCAGATGAATACTTAGCCATCAGCCCTCGCGGAAAAGTCCCTGCAATTCGAGATGGTTCAGTAACAGTACATGAATCAATTGCAATAATACGTTACATGGAAGATTTGAAACCGGAACCTACCTTATTCGGCAACGACCCGGCAGAGCGCAGTAAAATTTGGTGCTCTATTATGGAGATCATGAATTATATCGAGCCTAATATTTTGGACTATGCCCGAACCATATTTTATGGCGAATTAGCTGATAAAAAACAAATTGCTATAACAGCCAGAGAAGCTATTGAAAACGAATTAACTAATCTAGATGCCAGTTTAAAAGACAAAGATTATCTTGCTTCAGATAAAATATCAGCTGCTGATATTGTTCTCTATCCGGTAATACCCTTTTTAACTCGAGCAGCAATGAAAGAAAATACTGAAGAAGTAAGCGGTAAGTTAAGAGCGATTGATGATAACTATCCCGCCATTGGAGCTTGGTGTAAACGAATTGAGTCTATTCCTGGATATGAAAATGCATACCCTCCACATTGGAAAGAATAAATAACCAACATTATTTTTATATTACTATTTTTCCCTTTGATGGAGGACTGAATGTCTATCACACTAGCCTTTGATGTCTATGGGACCTTGCTTGATATATATGGTGCTAATGAAAAACTGAAAACGCTTGTTGGCGATAAGAGTCTTGCTTTTTCTCACACTTGGCGTGACAAACAGTTGGAATACACCTTTCGTAGAGCATTGATGAATAAGTATGAGATATTTTCAGTTTGTGTCAGTGAAGCCCTCGATTACACTTGCATGTATTACAAAACACCGCTTACCAAAGAAGAAAAACAAGAATTACTTAATGCTTACCGCGCACTACCGGCATTTGATGACGTAATCAGTTCTTTAAAACAACTCAATGACTCAGATTATCGATTATATGCATTCTCAAATGGCAGTGAGGAAATGGTAGAGAGTCTATTAACTACATCAGATATTAGAGAATATTTCCTCGGTATAGTTAGTGTCGATGGCATTAAATCATATAAGCCTGACGCGGCTGTATATCAATATTTTTTAAGCGAGTCCGCAGCTGATACTGATAAAGCATGGCTTGTTTCAAGCAATCCATTTGATGTCATTGGTGCTATTTCTGCCGGCATGAAGGCGGCGTGGGTCAATCGTTTTGAGAATAAGGTTTTTGACCCGTGGGGAATAGAGCCAACGTTAAGAGTCAAAAACCTTGGTGAGCTGAAAGATAAAATAGATGAGTATTACATGAGTCAGTAACAAATCAGTTGCCGTCTCGTTTAACCTTGCTCTAGTAAGTTTCTAAGATCGATCACAGCCGAGTTAGCTCGTGAAACATAAGACGCCATCACCAGCGAATGATTAGCAAGAAATCCAAACCCTGTTCCATTCATGATCATCGGACTCCAAACTGTATCCTGAGTACCTTCTAATTCGCGAATGATCTGCCTAAGGCTCACTAATGCATTTTTCTTTTGTAATACATCATGTAAATCATATTCAATGGCATGCATAAAATGGATCAAAGCCCAACACGTTCCCCGTGCCTCATAAAAAACATCATCAATTTCCATCCACGGAGTTTTGACTTCCATTAATTCCGGTTTAACTGTTGAATGTGTGGCTTCAGAATCACCTTCAAGATCTGTATTAACACGTGCTTGACCAACACTGGCACTCAAACGTTGCGATAAACTTCCAAGACGTTTTTCAATGATCGCTAACCAGTCACGTAGGTTATCTGCACGAGCAAAAAATTGTGCGTCTTGTTCATTTGGATCAGATAAACGACTTAGATAATTATCAAGTGCGTCAATACCCTTTTGATATTCACGTTCTGTCGCAGGTAAAATCCATGACTCTGAATCAAAATGAAACTGTGGGTCTGCCGTCATAAGATCAGTGTCTTCTACTGATTGTGTCTGTGAACGACTAAAGTCATTGCGCATTGATCTGGCCAAATCACGTATCTGTGTTAAGACACCAAACTCCCAAGAAGGTATGTTGTCCATAAAGACACTGGGTGGCGTTATATCATTACTAAGGTATCCGCCTCTTTTATAGAGCAGCGTTTCAGCGACTTCTATCATCGTTGCAGTCGTTACAAAACCTGTTACATAATCTGTACTGCCTTGGTTTCGATACTGACTTTGTTTCTGAACATCGAAGACATCAGACTCCGTATCCCAATAAAACATTAAAAACAGCATAATCAGAATGATTACGCCTAGAACTGCTAGTGCTGGTTTGCTTTTATCTTTTAATGTATTCATGAAATTTATAATCTATTAACAGTTACATTGGGTTTAACTTAAAATATTCAAGTCGACTGATTAAATTAATAGAAACAAGGAGTTGTATCTCTCTGCTTGCTTACAAATAGTCTACAATAAAAATTCAGACAATTACTTTAATAATCGTGATTATTCGTAAGCTATTATTGTTATTCATCATATTCAGTTCTCCAGCAACTGCCTATGATCTTGCTAGCGCTATGGAAGCCTATGAGTCTGGCGATTATCAAACTGCACACGAACAATGGACATTTCTGGCTAGGAATGATGATCCTGAAGCCCAATACAATCTCGCTTTCATGTATTACGGCGGTGAAGGCGTCAATCAAGATGACCAGCAAGCCATATTTTGGTTCGGACAAGCGGCAAAACTAGGTTATGCCCCGGCACAAGATACGCTCGCTTATATGTATTTAAATGGCCGTGGAATTGATGCTAATCGTGTTCAAGCCTATGCATGGTATACAGTCGCAGCGGAAAATGACGTATTTCTCGCAAAAAACATCTCGGAAAGCCTCATAGAACAAATGAACCCAACTGAGCGGACACATGCTGAGCGATTGAGCAGAGAGTATATAGAACAGTATAAATAATAAATTTTTCGTTCGCCCTGCCGATATAGTCTTCAGAACACTAATGTAATGGTAAGCAAGCATGTCGAATTTTAAAACTACATCATTGATATCTCTATTGTTTTTTAGCATTCAAGCTAATTCATTAAATCTGGTTGGGGCAGAACAACCATTTACCGAAGGGCTCTATGACAAAAGATCCTGCAATGACCTGTATATGCAAGCTTCTGCGTTGGAGCAAAAGACGTTTCGATACAAAACAAATTACTATAGTGACAAAAGCGTAGCTAGTTACGCATTGGCAGCAGTCTCTCCTGCACTCTACTTCTTTGGATATGCACCATACCAAAATCATCTTGATCAAAGCCGTTCTCAACTCGCTACGAATGAAATTGAGCATGTGCGTTTACGCATGGCAGAAAAACGCTGTTTTGAACAACGCTAAATCTAGGTAAGTTAGCACTCAAAGCTCACTTTTTCTGAATAGTGAATATTTAATTGAATATTCACTATTTACGTTCTATCATTCCCTCCTATGAAAAATACTGCCCTAGAGTTAGATAAAGTTAATCCTGCCGATATCATCCTTGAAGCAGCCGTAAATCGCTTTAGTGAGTATGGCTATAACAAGACGACAATGGCCGAAATTGCTAAAGATGCAGGCATGTCAGCGGCAAATATCTATCGTTATTACAAGAATAAAGAAGAAATCGCAGCGGCGTGCGCTAAAGACTGCATGTGCGAACGGCTTGATATCCTTAAATCTGTTATTCGAGACTCCACCCTGACTGCAGCAGAAAAACTAGAGAAATATGTGCTGGGAACGCTTCATGCTTCTCAGGAAATGTTATTAGAAAACAAAAAGATAGATGAAGTTGTAATGGAGATAACAAAAAACAGACCTGACTTGGTTCATAATAAAATAAACAACGAAAATGCACTAATTACGGAAATAATCGCCTACGGTAATCAGACCGGTGAATTTGATGTCGATGACGTCATCGATACAGCTGCTGCAATCCATTCAATGTTAGTACTATTTGATGTGCCCATGTTTACGCACCTTTTTACAAAAGAAGAGTTTGAGATAAAGGCTCTATCAGCTGTGAAACTATTAATCACTGGACTTAAAAAACGATAAAAAACTTATATTTAAAGTGAATATTTTACAAATTATTTATTATTAACGGACTGAAACTGAGAGACAATATGAACTGGATTGAAACATCTTACCCGAAATGGGTATTGCAACACCGATGGTATATCATTTTTTTCAGCCTGGTATTTGTCATGCTGGCAGCCAGTGGCGGCCGCTTGCTCAACTTCACGACTAGCTACCGTGTATTCTTCAGCGAAGATAATCCACAGTTATTAGCCTTCGAAGCACTCGAAAATACCTATGTCAGAAATGACAATGTCTTGATCGTATTCGAACCCAAAGATGGCAATGCGTTTAGCCGAGAGGTACTTAACCTTGTCGAAGAGACTACAGAAAAGGCCTGGCAAATACCCTATTCCAATCGCGTTGATTCAATTACGAATTTTCAACACACAGAAGCAGAAGAAGATGACTTGATAGTCCGCGATTTAGTAATAAACGCACAAGGTTTATCTGATCAAGAACTAAACAAAGCTAGAAATATCGCCTTAGCCGAACCTCTACTTGTCCACAGACTCATTTCTGATAGCGGCCATGTAACCGCAGTCAATGTCACTGTGCAACTGCCTCGTATTAATGAAATGGTCGAGACACCCGAAGTCGTCACCTATGTTAGAAACCTTGCCGATGAGATACGTGAAGCTCACCCGAATGTGAATGTTTATCTTACCGGTATGATAATGATGAACAATGCATTTTCTGAGTCTTCAAAAAATGACATGGCATCATTAGTTCCTTTAAGTTTTGGTGTCATGTTGTTGTTACTTGCATTGCTGGTTGGAGGATTTACCGGCACATTTGCAACACTGTTAGTGATTATGTTCTCAATCCTGTCAGCAATGGGTCTTGGCTCGTATTTTGGGATGCCGCTGTCTCCACCTTCTGCAAGTGCGCCAACGATTATTCTCACTGTTGCCATTGCAAACTGCGTCCATATTCTCGTTACCTTTATCCATAGTATGAAACAAGGTTTGTTGAAAAATGACGCCTTGCTTGAAAGTCTGCGTTTAAATCTTCAGCCTGTTTTTCTGGCGAGTGTTACAACAGCCTTGGGTTTCATTACCATGAACTTTTCAGACGTGCCTCCGTTCAGGCATTTAGGTAACTTTGTTGCGCTAGGCGTATTAGTGTCGTTTGTTTTATCCGTCTCTTTACTGCCCGCTTTAATCTCACTGCTCCCAGTAAAGATTAAAGAAGAGAAAGAAGATGATAATAGACTCATGGAAAAATTTTCTGACTTTGTCATCGCAAAGAAAAACCTTCTTTTTTGGGGAATGACGGGCATCATATTATTATTAGTCGCCGCATTACCTCGTAATGAACTGAATGATGTCTTCGTTCATTATTTTGATGAATCTGTGTCGTTTAGAACCGATTCAGATTTCACGACCGAAAACCTTACGGGTCTTTATAATATTGAATATTCACTTACTGCATCTGAAACAGGCGGCATCAGTGAACCTGAATTTCTGAATGAGATCGAGGCCTTCGCTAATTGGTATCGCGAACAACCAGAAACATTACATGTGAATATCTATACTGATATCATGAAACGTCTTAATAAAAACATGCATGCAGATGATGGATCATTTTATAAAATCCCTGATGAACGAAATCTAGCCGCGCAATATTTATTGCTCTATGAGATGTCGCTTCCCTACGGGCTTGATCTTAACAATCAAATCAATGTCGACAAATCGGCTACACGTATGACGGCGACACTCAAGACTATATCGTCAAATAATTTAATCGGCATCGAGGAACGCGCCCAAAATTGGTTAAGCGAAAATACAAAACATATCGCTCAAGCAGATGGCAGTGGTACATCAATCATGTTTGCCAATATCGGAAAACGAAATATTGTCAGCATGCTAATTGGGACGACCGTTGCATTAATATTAATCTCAATGGTATTAATATTTGCACTGCGCTCTTTTAAAATTGGACTAGTCAGCCTAGTCCCTAACCTTGTGCCTGCGGCAATGGGCTTCGGCCTATGGGGTCTAACGGTTGGTGAAATCGGCTTATCACTATCCGTTGTTACCAGTATGAGCTTAGGTATCGTTGTCGATGATACAGTACATTTCCTCAGTAAATATTTGCGTGCCAGACGTGAGAAGGGACTCAATTCTGAAGATGCGGTGCGTTATGCATTTAGAACTGTAGGTCGCGCGTTACTTGTTACATCGATAATTCTTGTTGCCGGATTTTTAATCCTATCAACATCCAGTTTCGAACTAAATTCAGGTATGGGCCTATTAACAGCAATCGTCATTGCCTTTGCAATATTTGCTGATTTCCTATTCCTGCCAGCCATATTAATGAAAATTGAGGGTAAAACTGATGAAAACAATATTAATACTACCGATACTGTTAACACTACTGCTTAATACAGCCTATGCTGAAACTCCAGAAGAAAAAGGTTTAGCTATCGCAAATGAAGCAGATAAGCGTGATACCGGTTGGACAGATCAAGTAGCCGATATGAGTATGATGCTAAAAAATAAACAAGGTGACTCAAGTACTCGCGTCATGCGCATCACAACATTTGAAGTGCCCGGTGATGGTGATAAAAGCTTGATCACATTCGATTCCCCTAAAGATATTAAAGGCACTGCTTTTCTTAGCCACACACATTCATTAACGCCTGATGATCAGTGGCTATACTTACCTGCATTAAAACGCGTAAAACGAATCTCTTCATCTAATAAGTCAGGACCCTTTGTTGGCAGTGAATACGCCTATGAAGATCTCTCTTCGCAAGAAGTAGAAAAGTATAAATACAAATGGTTACGTGACGAGACCCTTAATGGTCGCGATAGTTTTGTTATTGAACGTTTTCCACAATATGAACACTCGGGCTATACCCGTCAAATTGTCTGGTTGGATAAAGAAATGTATCAACCACTTCAACTTGAGTTCTTCGATAGAAAAAATTCACAACTAAAAACATTACAGTTTCTCGATTACAAACAATATCTTGATCAATATTGGCGCCCGGGTAGTATGCAAATGACAAATCATCAAACGGGTAAAAGTACGACTCTGAGTTGGACTGATTACAAATTTAAAAATGGTTTAAGCGATAGAGACTTTGATAAAAATACACTCAAACGCGCTAGATAGGAAAAGACACAAACAGGGAGAGGGATAAGCGGAAATAGAATGAGAACATTTATACAATATTTATTTCTATTTTTAATGTCATCAGCAAGCACTCTGTCACATGCGGGTGAATGGAGTGGCTTTGCTGGCTTAGAATTCAGAGGCTTTAACCAAACAGCACAAGACTCCCGACAAGACCATGACACCAATTTCTCATTCGTTTTTGAACCCGAGTATTATCATGAATGGGATGATGGTGATCAAAGCATTGCCTTTGTGCCTTATGTTCGTGTTGATGAAAACGATAACGAACGGACACATTTCGATATCCGTGAATTAACTTATTTAAAAGTTGCCGAACATTGGGAATTACGTCTCGGAATACGCAAAGTATTTTGGGGTGTCACCGAATTCCAACACTTGGTTGATATCATCAATCAAACTGATCTGGTTGAAAATCTCGATACTGAAGATAAATTGGGGCAACCAATGTTGAACCTCGCGCTGATCAATGATTGGGGCACAGTCGATCTCTTTGTTATGCCCTATTTCCGTGAACGCTACTTTCCCGGTACATCAGGCAGGTTAAGATCGATTCCAGAGACTCGACAAGACCGTTCTCAATTTGAATCTGCTGCAAAAGAAAAACATATTGATCTCGCTGCCCGTTATTCACACTATATAGGCGACTGGGATTTTGGCTTATCACATTTTTATGGTACTAGCAGAGACCCACGTTTACTGTTGAGTACTGATAGTGGCGGCAATCCATTTTTGATTCCCTTCTATGACATCATCAACCAAACCTCAGCCGATATTCAAACCACCAAGGGCAATATGCTGTGGAAGTTTGAAGCCTTGCATCGTAGTGGCCAAGGTACGACCTACAATGCACTTGCTGGCGGGTTTGAATACACCTTTGTTGGCATCATGGATAGCGCACTCGATCTAGGTGTGCTCAGTGAATATCACTATGATGACCGCGATGAATTATCCACCAGTATTTTTCAGGATGATATCGCTATCGGAGCACGTCTCGCATTCAACGACGTGCAATCAAGTGAAGCCCTGATAGGACTTGTATGGGATAAAGACAATGGCGGTAAATTCTTCAATATCGAAGCCAGTAGACGGCTTGGTGATGACTGGTTACTTGAACTGCAAGGTCGCTTCTTTTTCAATCAAAAACGTCGAGATCCGGCATTTACCGTCAGCAGAGATGATTACAGCGAATTATTCCTATCCTATAACTTCTAGTTTTTCCTTTAATAAATAAAGACTTAAAAAGTTAGCACTGTGAAGTGAGCTATTGATTTATTATTTTCACTTGAAAGTTCTCTAAAAGTTCTCTTATAATAAGTTGTCCCTGAAAACCCCACTAATGTTTTCAAGGCGTGACTCCCCAGTCACTTCTAGTACAGGACGTACTGGCGTCTGCCTGAGGCAGATTTAGCTAAGAAAATTACACATTCGACGCTTTCGTTGAACAAGCCTTAAGGATGAGGCTTGCTCAGCAACCTACCTCTGTGCGGAGAAGAATAATGACAATAAAAACCTGGCCGCGGATCGTAGCCTTGGCCGACATGAACGCCTTCTTTGCATCGGTCGAACAAGTACACAACCCGGATCTAATGGGCAAACCGATAGGAATAACAAATGGTTTAACCGGCACCTGCATTATTACCTCCTCGTATGAAGCGCGCGCCTTTGGTGTATGCACCGGCATGCGTGTCAAAGATGCAAAACGACTTTGTCCTGGCTTTATACAGATACCTGCTAACCCGGTGCTCTATGCCAAAGTCTCAACACGGATTATGGATTCGTTACAAGATATCTCGCCTGACATAGAAATTTTTTCTGTCGATGAAGCCTTTATTGATCTCACTCGCTGTAAAAAAGTATGGGACACCACGCCGGAAGTGATCGGCATGATGATTAAACGAAAAGTATTCAGTGTGTCAAAAGTGAAATGCTCTGTCGGCATTAGTGGCGATAAATCCACTGCCAAGTGGGCGGCTAAACTGATAAAACCTGATGGACTTACCATCATCCCACCTTGGGAAGCAGCGGCAAAACTAAGAGGCGTACCGGTAACAGAACTCTGTGGTGTAAATAAAGGTATCGGTGCTTTTCTGGCGAAGCGCGGTGCCTTTACTTGTGGAGATGTTGCTCGATTACCGATTAGCGTATTAGGTCAACGCTTTGGTAATCCCGGCAAACGCATATGGTATATGTGCCAAGGTAAAGACCCGGACAAAGTGCAGAATAATATTAAACCACCAAAGTCTATAGGTCATGGCAAAGTAATGCCGCCAAACACAACAGCGAAAGATACGATCTATATGTATCTAATCCACATGGCTGAAAAAGTCGCACAACGCTTACGGAAACATACCCTAACTGCGCAACGCTTTTATATCGGCTTAAAAACCAGACACGGTTGGCTGGGCAATAAATTCAAAATAGAATTCCCAAGTAACGATAGCAAACCCATAATCGATCTATGCAAAATTGTTATGTATCGATACTGGCATGGCGAAGGTGTACATCAGGTACAGTTAACCGCTTTAGACCCGCGCGCAGAAAAAGGACAGATTGATTTATTTGAAGATGATGACATAAAAAATCATCAATTGAATAAAGCATTAGACAACATCAATGAACGCTATGGCGAATTCACATTAGCGCCAGCCAATTTATTAAACCGATCAGACATGCCAAATGTCATCGCACCGGCCTGGAAACCCTATGGGCACAGACAAACAATACAAGATGCAAACTTAGAGAAAAAAGAATCTCAGGAATAATTTAAAAACAGTAAGTAATACCAATTAATGAAATGGCAGCTATCGGCCAGATAGCAGACATACTACACAAAACTTTTTCTATTATTATTTGTAGATATACACAAGCTTATTACTAAATATTGGATCATAACTTTTTACTTTTATTTTATTGCCAGATTTACATTGTAATTCACATATAATATTAACTTGCTCACCTGTCACTAATTCCACCTTAGCCATTTTCATTGAAGTCATTCCTCTATAGCCGCCAAATCTCTTGGTATATACAGACTCTACCTTTCCGTTTATTTCTCCAACAAATTTCCCGGAAAAAATAGAATTTTGGATCATATAAGTAAAGACATATAAGACTATCGAAAAACCTAAGATCAATTTGGGTATATCGCTATTCCATTTTTTTACCATTACTCACCTAATCCATGTGATTCTTTTATGTCCGATTTGGATCGATAGCAGCATATTATCATCATATTCAAAGTGCAAAAGTAGATATAATAATTGCCTAATTAAGTGATTTTAGATGCTATTCAGGAATGAAAGCGTTTTCCAGAAGTGTCTTGCTATTGTATCTCGTCACCCAAAACTCAATGCGCTATAATCCGCCGTTCGTTACTGCCTAATTATCCAAGCAGATATGTGTACTTGGTTATTAGTAGGAAACACAAGGCTTTAGGCGGATTTTCTGTAGAAATACTTGCAAAGAGATTCGATAAAATTGTGATATTTTGTGTGGTAACATTTATGCCTTGCCGTAAAGCTAAGAAGAATTTTTATTAATGGAGCAAACAATTTTGAGCGCAAAACTTCCAGTACCATCCGCTGTATGTACCGTATGTCGTACCTATACCAGAAACGCGAGCATGATCAACTATGCTTGTGGAATTATGATTGATGGCAAAAGATGTAAAGGTGCATGGCAAAGTGCATTAAAAGTTGACGATTGGGAAGAATGCCAATCTTGCCATGCTACAAATCCTGATTGTAATTCATGTAATGGAGAGGGATGGATATTTGTTAGGAAGTAATCAAGGACACCTACACTATCAATGTTCTCAAGTTCGTGTTCCCCTACTGAGCTGGTTATCTATCAATTATTTTTTTGACTAGAAAATTTCTTTTAGAATATATTAGCTCCTCCTAAAAACACTTCATATTCGCTTAATTAAGTCAGCACTATTGTTACTTGGTTTATTTACGGCTGAGGAGACTGGATGGTGCCCCATCTCTTCACTCGGGCAGGGTTTTAACAAATCATATGCTCCCTCTTCTAGCCAACAATCATAATCACCGCGATCTAATATCACTGGCATACGATGATGGATTGTTTTCATCATTGAATTCGCTTCTGTCGTTATGACAGTGAATGTTTCCAGCTCATCTCGTTTTTCCCATAAGCCCGCAAAACCGAAACAGTCATCGTTTAAAGGATAAATAGCATACGGCTGTTTATTACCTTTACTTCCCTGCCATTCATAAAATCCGGTTACGGGAATTATGCAACGCTGTTTCTTGAATGCCGTTCGAAAGTACGGTTTTTCTCTGAGCGTTTCTGCTTTGGCATTGATAGGCTTTATTTTAACATCCGGCTTCGTCCACGGAGGCACGAGGCCCCAATTAAGGGATGCGAATTCTTTGTTATTATTATTTAATCGGACAACCATACAATCAGCGGAAGGGGTAATGTTATAACTAGTTTCGGTTTCGATAGCACTATTAGCGCCAAATTGTTTGGCTATTTTTTTCTTATCGCTTTTTAAATAGAATCGTCCACACATAGCGCAATAGTATAATTGAAGTGTAAATGATATAACTAAATCTATGATAGAAAACGTACTTGGCACTATGCTTGAACCCTGCTGCGATGAACTGGATACCGGTTATTTTCGCAATGGCAAGTGTGAGACTTGCGATAATGATGTTGGAATGCATACCGTCTGTGCTGAAATGTCTGATCGCTTCCTAGAATTTTCCAAGAAAAGTGGTAATGACCTTTCCACACCGGTAGAGGCATATGATTTTCCTGGCCTTAAAGCTGGCGATAGATGGTGCATCTGCCTACCGCGCTGGATCGAGGCATTAGAAGAAGGTCTGGCCCCCAAGATCCTTTTACGCTCTACAGATTCTTCTGTCTTAGAGCACGTGCCATTAGAAGTATTGGAAAAATATGCCATTAGGGATGACTAACCAATTTAAAACAGCATGTTCTACATTGTTCTAATTACAACGACGGCTGTCGCCTTGGCAATTGGCCTGCATTATTCCGCTCTGGTAAGTACAACGAAATTATTAAGTCATTTCCACGGCGCCCACCCCGCGAGTATCGTACTCGCCTTATTTCTCGCAGTGCTAGCACACCTTTCAGAAATATTTATCTTCGCTATCGCATGGCAAGTAATGTACACCATGGGGCTCATAACATTCTCGATTGAATCGCCTACATTCCTGGATATTGTCTATTTTTCTGGAACAACTTATACCACTGTTGGTTATGGTGATATAGTATTAACCGGCAGTGGTCGTATCATGGCAGTTGTCGAAGGTGTAATGGGACTCGTGCTTATTGCATGGACGGCTTCGTTCACCTATTTTGAAATGAACCGTAAGTGGATTAGAAACACTTAAATCAAATTAAACCATCAATGGTTTATTGCTAGTTTTATTTATCCAGAGACTACCCAACACAGCAATGGCAAAGTTAAATAACAAACCTATCAAGCCGGGATGAAACCCATAGATTTTTCCATTCTGCACAAAATCAAAACCACCGAAAGCTAAATACAAAGACAAGGTTACGCCGAAAACAATTCCGATAAACGTGGGTAATGCCTGCATGCCGCGCCAATGAATACTCAACATAAACGCTGGCACAAGTTGAATCAGAATATCAAACTTCCTATCCAATAATTTTATTAAAGACGCTTTATCACTTAGATAGATGGCTAACCAAACCAAAAAGATTATCAAGCACCAGGAAAATATTTTTCCCATAAAGGTTAATCGTGCTTCACTGGCATTTGAATCTACAAACCGTCCATAGATATCTTTACTTAGCATGGATGAAATAGATAACAAGGCAGAGTCAGCGGTCGACATCATTGCTGCGAGAATTGCGGCATATAGAATGACAACAAGCCAATAACCCAAGACTGAATTTTGTTGAATCATCGACATGATGATGCCCAAGACACGATCGGTATCAGTACCTAATAGCCCTGGGACATAGGCAATGGCATAGATACCTGTAATCACGGCAATCAAAGAAGTAAATAATGGTGCGAAGGCCATTAGAGCAAGACCTTGTCTTAATACTTTTTCGGATCGTGCGGCATAAATACGCTGAATGGCTTGCGGATAAAGTGTCGAACCTAGTCCAATAATAATGATATAACTGAGCCACTCCCGAAGTCGGTTTGCATCAGGCACATTAACCTTTGCAACTTCAGGCGACTGTTGAATTATATTAGTAGCGAGTGAAATTGGCCCAAAATGTTTGTATAGCATATAGAGTAAAAAACTAAAGCCGACCATCAACACCAAGCCTTGAATCACATCGGTCCAGGCAACGGCACGAATACCGCCCAGCGTGCCATACACAACCATGATCAATGTTAATAAGATAACACCTTGTCGATAGGCTGTATCAGGGTCAACCGTTGATAAGCCTTGCATAGCTCGCCCCATTGCCATTAGTTGCGCTAACAGATAATTACTTAACACGACAACGAGGATTAACGTTGCAATAACATTAATCCAATTTGAATTAAAACGATGCTGAAGATAATCAGTCGGCGTGATGAAATCATATTTTTTAGCATAGGCATAAAGCCTTGGTGCATAGATCAAAAAGCAAGCTACTATTGCCGTCATAAAATGGATACACATTATCCAGGCGAACCCTATGCGATAAGCCTTGCCGGAAAAACCAAACAAAGTATTGCCACTATATTGTGTCGCATATAAGGTGAGGAAGATGACGACTAGACCAAAACCATTCCCTGCAAGGTAGAAGTCTTTTAAGGTATTTTCTTTTCTAGCACGGTATCCAATAAAACCAACCAGTATTAAAGAGCAAAGGTAAGTGCTGATAAATATCCAGGCTGTTTGGTCAAAGGCCCCATTACTCATCTGAGTTCACTTCCGTATTCCAAGGGTATCGTAATAATAAAAATGCGGTAAACGTAGAGGCACAAATTGACACGCCAATCGCTATAACAACCCAAAGAGGCAAGCCCAGAACGAATAAAGATGTTTCTGCTGGCCAGTACCAAGGTATCCCAATAGCTACCAGCACAAAATAGACAGTACAAATCCAGTAAGGTCGTTTCATAAAAATATAAAAGGGTTTGTTATTTTAATTTTTCTTTTAGGTTGAGGTATTCGGGTAAGCCAAGAATATCTTTCACCTCATCAAAACCGACCATCTTATCTTCAAGACTTTTCGTATGCCCTTCACGTTTAAAAACCTCAGCCATCTCGCGCATACAATGTGCAGTCATTAAAACCGAGTCTATTGGTGCAACAACTATTTTAAAACCCATCTGTTCAAGTTCTTCAGTACTTAAAATAGGTGTCTTGCCCAATGCCAGCATATTAACAAGTTTTGGATATTCAACACGCTTACAAATATCTTCTAACTCATCGATCGATAGGGGTGCTTCTATAAATGCAACGTCGGCACCGGCATCGCAATAACGATTAATACGATCAATAGCATCATCAAGTCCGTCTGTCTCTCTGGAATCTGTACGCGCTATAAAAATAAAATCGGAGTCTTGTCGCGCTTCGACTGCTGCTTTGAATTTCATTAACATTTCATCTGCGGGTATCACATCTTTACCGCCGAAATGCCCACAACGTTTGGGGAAAACCTGATCTTCCAGGATAATCCCCGCTGCGCCTGACCTTTCGAATTCATTTACACATCGTATTACATTATGTAAATCACCATGACCCGTATCAGCATCAGCAATAACAGGAATTGAGACACGATGAGTCATGCGTCTAGTTGCATCGACCATCTCCGACATTCCAAGAAAATTTAAATCCGGTAATCCATAGAGACTGGCGCTCGTGCCAAAACCGCCTATAAAAACTGAATCAAACCCACACTGCTCCACCATGACAGCCGTTAAGACATCATGGGCTCCTAGCGTACTTATTACTCCGGGCTTTTCTATCAATTTACGCATTTGGGCTGCTGGGCTTGGTCTTGCTGACATTGATCTGCTCTCCCAATAAATTTAATGTAGGATTAGTGTTATATGTATCAGGCATAAATTGTACTACAGTGATACTCAGGTTTAATCATCATTATTTTATTCAATTAATTGGAGAGTAAATATGGCAGAAGGTAGTAATGGCAGTGTGCTGATGGGTATGATTTGGATGTTCATCATCTCCCTTCTCTTATTTTGGTTGCCCGGTTTAGGTTCATTGATAGCAGGTATTGTCGGTGGAAAACAAGCTGGTGGTGTTCTGGCTGGATTAATGGCCGCACTGTTACCTGGTCTTCTCGTCGCAATTGGTCTGTTCTTTGCGGGCACGATGCTAACAACCTTACCCGTCATAGGCGCTACGCTCGCTGGTTTAGGATTATTACTCTATGTACTCTACATACCTCCATTAATTATTGGTGCATTGATTGGTGGACTGCTTGCTTAATCAAGTATTGAGTTAGATCAATACGAATGCGGTAATTCGGCCTAAAATAATAAATGGGAATATTTATTTTTAAGGGGAAGACGTATGTTTGAACTTGCAGAAATAGGACACACTCTCAGCAAAGCAGAATATAAAAAGCGTGTGCCCGAGCTCAGAACCAAATTACTCGAGGTTCAAAACAAATTACGCGATGATAACTTTCCTGTATTGATCCTAATTTCAGGTGTCGATGGCGGCGGTAAAGGCGAAATTATAAACCTGCTCAATGAATGGATGGACCCGCGAGGCATCCAGACTCATGCCTTTGACGTGCCAAGTGAAGATGAAAGTCAACGCCCACCTTATTGGCGTTACTGGATGGCTCTCCCCGGCACTGGAGAGATTGGTATTTTTATCGGCTCCTGGTATAGCGAACCCATTGCAAAGCGCATTACTGGGAAAAGTGATAATGCCGATCTGGATGCAAACCTCATCCACGTTAAGAATATTGAACGTGAACTAGCTGATGATGGAACGCTCATCATCAAATGCTGGGTGCATATGAGCAAGGATCGTCAAAAGGCAAAACTTGAGGGCTACCAGAAAGACCCTGAAACTAAATGGCGCGTTACTAAAAAAGATCTAAAAAACCTGAAACTCTATGATAAATTCACCAGCATTGCCGAGCGTGTTATTCGTGAAACCAGTACCGGGCATTGTCCGTGGTTAATCGTTGATGGTACAGATATCAAACACAGTAGCATTACTGTTGCAGAGCATATACTTGAGCGCATCAACTCACAGATAAAATCCCTCGCCAATAAAAAACAACCAATAAAGAATAAGATTGAAAATATCGAAAAGGAATTCAGTCTATTAAAATCATTAAACCTTGATAAGACGATTAGCAAAGCTAATTACAATAACAAACTGGAAAAATATCAAGGCAGACTAAATCAATTAGCGCGAGAAGCAAGGCTTAAAAACTGTTCTTCTACATTGGTTTTTGAAGGCTGGGATGCTGGTGGAAAAGGTGGTGCTATTCGACGCATTACTCACGCACTTGATGCAAGACAATATCGTGTTATTCCTATTGCAGCACCAACCGACGAGGAAAAAGCGCATCATTATTTATGGCGGTTTTGGCGGCACGTTCCAAAAGCAGGGCATATCACGATATATGATCGTAGCTGGTATGGCCGTGTCCTGGTTGAACGAGTAGAAGGATTTGCATCAAAACAAGAGTGGCTTAGAGCCTATACTGAGATTAATGATTTCGAAGAAGAACTCTTCGATGCCGGAACATTGATAATCAAATACTGGTTACATATTGACCAAGATGAGCAAGAACGCCGTTTTAAAGAACGTGAAAAAATCAGTTACAAAAAACACAAAATAACTGAAGAAGATTACCGTAATCGTAAAATGTGGAATCAGTATGAAGCAGCGGTCGACGACATGGTCACACGTACCAGTACTGGATATGCACCTTGGTATCTTATCGAAGCTAACGATAAGCGCTACGCAAGGATAAAAGTATTAAAGACATATTGTGATGCGCTGGAAAAACGCCTGGATTAGGCGAATAATTTCTTTCAAATCCACGATATATAGTGTTTTTAGCTGCATTTTCCACTACAATTGGTGCAATTACGAAATCACAACGGTTATTCCGCGAAATCACAATTGCAACAAATACTTACGAAAATCTTCTCGCGAAATAATAAGGGTCCGAAATAATGTCTCGAATCCTAACAATCGCCCTACTCTCCCTTTTATGCATTAATAGCGCAAACGCTGACCTCTATAGCGCCAGCAATGCCCTATCCCGTGGGGATTATGAAACTGCTGTTGCAGAGTTTACAAAATTAGCAGAAAAAGGTGATGACAAAGCCCAGGCAAATCTGGGTTATATGTATTACGCCGGCGAAGGTGTTCCACAAGATTATAAGCAAGCCGTCTATTGGTATCGAAAAGCAGGAGTGCAAGGTAACAGAGATGCTCAATATAATCTTGCAGTCTCTTATGCCTTTGGTGAAGGTGTAGCACAAGATCTAACCGAAGCCGCAATCTGGTATCGCCGGGCAGGTGAACAAGGACATGTCGTCTCTCAATATAGCCTCGGTATTTCCTATGCTTACGGCGAAGGCGTCCCACAAGATCAAACAGAAGCGGCAAGATGGTTTACAAAAGCTGCAGATCAAGGTTATGCCAGGGCTCAAGTCCAGTTGGGGAGCATGCATCACACTGGCGAAGGTGTTGAACAAAATTATTCTGAAGCAGTACGTTGGTATCGCATGGCGGCAGATCGTGGTGATGCAACTGCACAATACAATCTTGGCACCATGTACCGATCGGGCAAAGGTGTTGAACAAAACTATTCGCAAGCAAAACGTTGGTTTAGACAATCCGCAGATCAAGGATATGCTGCTGCACAGAATGAATTAGCCAGCCTTGAACGTTCTGCTGGTGCTAACGTTTCAACTCGAACTATTCAGGCAAAACCAGAAATATTTCCAACTGAGCCAGTAGAATCAATTGCTATAGAAGAACTACCCGATACGACAACAACTGAACCAGTAGCAGAAGATAGTCCTGTTCAGGAAGAAAAACTTGCATCGAATGAATCAGCAGCACCCACTCCGGAAACAAAACAAATAAGCGAAGCAACAAGTTCTGGCGAAGCCGCTAAAAAACCTCTTTTTAGTGTAGACAAGAAAGACCTGTTAACACTCGATAGCTCGCAACTGGATATTCCTGAACCGGTTGTTGAGCCCGAAGCTGCCGCTGCCGCTGCACCTGTTCCCGAGTTCAAAGAGGAAGTCGTCGCAGAAATTGAAACTCCAGTCGAAGCAGAAATAGCTGAAGTCGTCCCAACAGAGGATGTATCTGTTGATCTTGTCGAAGCTGTCACTGACAAACCTGAAGTGTCAGTAATGCATAATGCAATGGGCCTACCTCAACCTAAACCAGCTCAAGAAGAAGACGAACCTTCCGAAAATTTGTTTACAGCGATTGGAAATTTATTTTCCGGTGATGGCGATACCCAGAATCAAGAAATTGCGGAGAGCTCAGAGATAGAAGAATCAACTGCTTCAATTGCTGATGATGAAGCTGTCGATATCGAACAGCTTACTGAAACAGACCCCGCTGTAGAAGAATATGTCGCGGCAGAAGACCCTACCCTTCTAACAAATGAACCTGTTGATATCGAAGAGCTTACTGAGACTGAAACCGCTGTAGAAGAATATGTCGCGGCAGAAGACCCTACCCTTCTAGCAAATGACCCTGTTGATATCAAAGAAGTAACTGAGACTGAAACCGTCGTAGAGGAATATGTCGCTGCAAAAGACCCTACTCTTTTAACAAATGAATCTGTTGATATCAAAGAGCTTACTGGGACAGAACCTGCTGTAGAAGAATATGTCGCAGCAGAAGACTCTACCCTTCTACCCGAACCTACCGATGCCGAACAAGATGAAGAAGAAACTGAAGCTTCTGGCGGTTTCTTTTCTGCTATTGGCAAATTCTTCTCCGGTGAAGAAAAACAAGGTGAGCCTGAAATAATCGAAGAAGAAACCCAGGTTGAAGAAGAGATATTGATCGCAAAGCTTGACGAACCAACACCCGCAATTGAAGAGATTGAGCTTGCACAAGATGTTGAGGATGACTTATCACAATACAGTGTCGATGCAGGTCGACGGGCACTGTCATACAATGATTACACGGAAGCAGAAAAGCAATTCAGACCCTTAGCAGAAGCTGGTGACAGTGAAGCACAATCTCATCTTGGCTCACTCTACTATGTAGGCAATGGTGTTGAGCAAAACTTTATCAGTGCTTTCTTATGGTATAAAAAAGCAGCCGACCAAGGCAATGTCGATGCTCAATATAGTATTGGTAACATGTACCTGCTCGGGGAAGGCATCGAACAAAATAATGAAGAAGCGGCTAGATGGTATACCTTGGCAAGTGAACAAGGTCATGTTGCAGCGACAAGCAACCTTAACAACCTACAAAAACTCGATGCCGTAGCAAGCAAGGAAGTCCCTGAGACGTCTGTTGAAGTTGAAATGTCAGAAGAAGCTTCAGCGGCCGAAGTACTAATAGAAGAAACAGAATCTATTGCAACCGAAAGCAACATCACTGAATCAATCGATGAACAAATTGAACTATCTACTGACTCGACTATCCAGGGTGAAGTGACAGAGGCAGAACCAGTTGTAGAAGAATACGTTGCTGAAGCTGATCCCACCCTTCTAACAGAACCTACCGATGCCGAAGAAGTTGAAGAAGAAACCGAAGCTTCTGGCGGTTTCTTTTCTGCGATTGGTGACTTTTTCTCTGGTGAAGAAAAACAAGCTGTGTCTGAAACAGTCGAAGAAGAAACCCAGATAGAAGAAGATATAGTTATTGCAAAACTCGACGAACCAGCGCCCGCAGAAGAAGAGATTGAACTTACTAAAGATGCTGAGAGTGATTTATCACAATTCAGTATTGATGCAGGTCGTCGCGCATTAGCAAATGGTGATTTTGATGTTGCCGTCAAACAATTCAAGCCATTGGCAGAAGCTGGAGATAGTGAAGCACAATCTCATCTTGGCTCACTCTACTATGTCGGCAAAGGAGTTGAGAAAAGTATTGATGAATCTTACAGTTGGTATCAAAAAGCGGCCGACCAAGGCAATGTCGATGCTCAATACAGTATTGGCAACATGTATCTGCTCGGTGAGGGAGTTGAACAGAATAATGAAGAAGCGTCTACATGGTATAGCTTGGCTAGTGAACAAGGCCATGTTGCAGCAACTAATAATCTTAAAAACCTTCAAAGACTTGATGCTTTAAACCGTGAGAACAAGTTAGAACAACAAGCAGTGACCGAACAGGAAATTGATGAAGATATACCAACTGAGACTACAACTGTAAAAAGTTATGCTGCGGGTGATGCACCTTCTACTGAATCACTACAAACCTACCCGGACACTGAATCTTCAGAAGTAATTGCCAATATAGATACCAATCCTGACGCAGAAATAGCTGAGGATGTGCCAGCAATTGAAGACGAAGAACCTGCTCATGCAACTGTTGCATACACAACTTTGGTGGAGCCTGAAGCTTCCGAACAGTCTGCATTTTTTGAGGGTTTATTTGGTAAGAGTGAACCGGAGTCAACTGCATTAAAAGAGGATGACAACATCAACCTCGAGAACATTGAGCCTGTTGAGGAAAATTTAACGGAATCAACTGTTCCTCAAATAGAAAACAAAACAGATGAAACAATATCTACTGTAACTGATGAATCACAAATCACAGAGGAATCAGAGGAATCAGAAGAATCTCGAGGTTTGTTTGGTTTTATTGGAAAGATGTTTTCTTCTGATGAAAAAAAAGAAAATGTTAATGAGGCTGCTAACGAAGTAGAAATAGAAACAGCTCAAGAGTTAGCCATGCTAGAACCTGAACTTGATCAAGTTATTGTTGAAGAAGATGAAACGAACATCGTTGAACAAATTACTGATGATAGTTTTGATGATATTGAACCTAAAACGGAACTGGAACAATTACGTCCGCTAGCAACTCAAGGCGATCCGGATGCGCAATACAAATTGGGATCACTTTATTATTCTGGCAATGGAGTAAAACAAGATTTTCCCCAGTCTGCTTTATGGTATAGACGTGCAGCTCAACAAGGAAATATTGATGCTCAATATAGTTTAGGAAACATGTACTTGATGGGAGAAGGTATTGAACAAGATGATAATCAAGCTGCTCATTGGTATGCCTTGGCTGCAGATCAAGGGCACATGTCAGCAAGTCATAATCTTGTAAATTTACAGAAATCAATGCCATCAACCGAACACTTAGAAATTGAAACAAACACAGTTGATGATGAAACGATAGCAAGCACCCAAATCAATGAAGATGATGCTTCTAGTGAATTAGCTATAGATGAAACAGGCAAGTCTGATTATGAAGAAGGTCTAGCCTATGCATTTGGTGATGGCGTACCGCAGAATGATCGCAATGCATTCAATTTATTCTTTTCTGCGGCTGTAAAAGGCTATGCTTTGGCACAATATAAAGTAGGTGTTGCCTATGCTTATGGTGAAGGCGTACGTCAGGATAATAGACAAGCTGCCGAGTGGTACCAAAAAGCAGCCGAACAGGGTTATACTACTGCCCAAAGAAACTTAGCGATGATGTACCTTGATGGTACTGGTATTCAACAAGACAAAGTACATGCATTGGCATGGTATAAAGTTGTCGCTAGTCAGGGAAATGCGATGGATATACGTCGTCGTGACATGCTGGAAAAAGAACTTTCCGAAAATGAATTAGCCCAATCTCAAGAATTATCAAATCAGATATCTAGCCGCCTGAGCAGTAACACCCCTCTGTAATTTACCAGCGCTCGTTTTAATTAGTTTCAGCGCCACTTTTTTCTGGCATTATTGAACATTATTACATTCACCTGTTGATTCTATGATTGATCCAAACATTAATAATGTTATTGAAATTGAGGGCCTGGATACCTGGTACGGTAGCAAACAAATCTTGTCTAATATTTCACTGCATGTTGAACGCAAGGAAGTCATGGTCATTATGGGGCATAGTGGCTCGGGTAAAAGCACACTGTTACGCCACATGATCGGCCTAAATATCCCTGCTTCAGGTTCGATAAAACTATTAGGCAAGGAAATAACTGGCTTAAACCGTAATGAACTTCACCAATTACGTAAGCATATTGGTGTTGCCTTTCAAAACGGTGCATTGTTCAGCTCGATGACACTACAAGAAAATGTCGAACTACCTCTACACGAACACACCAATCTCGATCACAATACTATCCGCATAATGTCGCGGCTCAAGCTTGAATTAATGAATTTAAGTGATAATGAAGATTTAATGCCGGCAGAACTATCAGGCGGCATGTTGAAACGTGCTGGCTTAGCGAGAGCGGTAATAATGGATCCGGAAATACTCTTTTTTGATGAACCCTCCGCGGGACTCGATCCGGTGACCTCTGCTGAATTGGATGAATTAATACTGCAATTACGTGATGCACTAAATATGACGATCATTGTAGTTACACATGAATTAGAAAGCGCTTTCAAGATAGCCGACAGAATTACTGTTATCGATAATGGCCAACAAATTATTACTGGCGACAAAGAAACGATTAAGCAATCCAATGATCCCAGGATCGTCAATATGCTCGAACGCAGAGCCATGAATGATAATATTGACGCTGATGATTATCTGAACAAATTAACTCGAGATTAATGATCGATGAGCACAAATAGACCGCAAGCATTATCATCGTTCGAATCTGTATTGATTCGATTTGGTATTGCTGGAATATTTTTATTTGAAACAACACTTACTATCGTGTTGCCACCCTATTCTCTGAAACCATTAATAAAACAAATTGCTTTTATAGGTGCTCGCTCATTATTAGTTATTGTTGTTGCTGGGTTATTTGTCGGTATGGTCATTGCCCTTCAATTTTACGACACATTGGTACGCTTTGGCTCTGTAAGCTTACTAGGCTCCGCGGTAGGCTTGAGTTTAATTCGTGAGCTTGGTCCTGTATTGACTGCATTGATGGTTATTGGAAGATCCGGCTCGGCAATGTGTGCTGAGATAGGAATTATGCGGGTAGATAACCAAATCGATGCACTGGAGTGTATGGCAATTGACCCTTATCGGTATCTTTTTGCACCCAGAATCCTCGCCGGTATAATTTGTGTACCAATATTAACGGCAATATTCATTTTAGTTGGTATCTTTGGCGGCTACTTTGTAGGCGTTGTCTTATTTGGTGTTAGCCCAGGCTCTTATTTTCAAGGTATGTCTGATACTGTATTAAACCGTGATCTCTTTATGGGGTTTTCTAAATCACTAGTATTTGGATTACTTATCGTATGGATAGCTTGCGATAAGGGTTTTAATTTACACCTAGATAAACATGGCGCCTATGGTTCTGAAGGCGTTAGTCGCATCACTACTGAAGCTGTCGTATTATCGTCTATTGCTGTCCTTTTTAGTGATTATTTACTCAGTGCCTTGATACTGTAAACTGCGCTTATGAATAAGAAACAACATACGGAATTACTTGTAGGCATCTTTTTGCTTGCTGGAATTATTGCTATATCCTTCCTTGCACTGCGTATGGGAGACATAGGCCTGTTTGATAATGATGAGTATATAATTAAAACCCGATTTACTTCGGCCTCAGGTTTAAAGGAAGGTGCATACGTTGAAGTCGCTGGTGTCACAGTGGGCAAAGTTAAACAGATTGTTTTTAACCCCGAGACTTATTTGGCCGATGTAGATATCAGTTTACAACGTAATATCAATATCCCGGAAGACTCAATTGCATCTATACGAACGTCAGGAATTATTGGTGATAAGTTCGTCAAGATCTCTGCCGGTGGCAGTGAAACCTACCTTGATGCGGGAATGGAGATTATCGAAACAGAGCCTTCTATAAATCTGGAAGAGTTAATCAGCAAATATATCTTCGAATCAGATAATTAGATTTAACTATCTTCGTTTACGTCCATTGTAGGCGGCTGTGTTTTTTGAGAGGCCTTATATTTATTAATTCTGGTTTGTATATCAGTCAATAATCCATCCATACCATCGTTTTTTACAATAGCGGCAAAAGTGCTTCGATAATTACTGACCAGACTTACTCCTTCAATTACTACATCATAGGCAAACCAGTTACCGTCATTGTTCTTAAGCTTATAGTTAACTGGAATTTCTGTGTTATCGGTGATGATTAAGGTTTCTACGACAGCTCGTTTGCCTCGAATTGTTTCTCCAACATATTCTACTTTCTGATTCGTATAGGCTTCAATTTTTGTTCTGTAGGTATCTTCGAGATATTGAGAAAAGAAAACCACAAATTGCTGACGTTCTTCTGGTGTTGCTTTCTTCCAATTTGTCGCTAAAACGCTTTGCGACATACTTCGAAAATCAAAACTATCGTTAATGACAAGTCCAATCCTTGACCACCTTTCCTCTCTACCAATTTCCTTATCTTTTAAAACTTTAATGACCTTCTCAACAGAGTCTTTAACACGATCGGTAGGGGTTGAAAACTGATCTGCAATTACTGCTACTGAAAATAGACTGAAGAGTAAATAAAGTACGTATTTTTTTATCATTTTTTTAATTATTACCGCATTCCTTGTTGATATTTATATCGTACCTTTTTAACTGACGGGAATCCAAAATTAATGTCATCATCCTACGACACAATATTATGTATATTTGCTGTTCCTGCACCACAACATAAGCTTTCCCAGCTACTCAAAAGCATCAAGACTAAACTCTATGTTATTGATTTTATTTGTATTTATGTTTATATAATGTGATGTGATTCACAGAACCTTATCAAAATATGTCCTATGATCTGATTTCGGTATGTGAGTTGCAGTATAAAAATAATTAAAAAATAATTTAGGGATCTTGATTATGAATGTTTATCAATGCTGGCATCTTGGTATAAATGGCTATTGTTGTCGAAACCACAACTCAAAATGGATATTTGTCCCGGAATTAGGCCAAGGTAATAGCCGCATCCATAAGCATCTTTCATTAAACGAGCTAGTGTTTGATAACCCATTTGCCAAACAATATGAATTGAAAATCGAACGTCGGATTCAAAAGATTAAATCTAACCCGTTACATTTTCTTAAATCGCTTTTTTTCTCTGAGAAAAAAGCTAGCACTGTCGGTGGGATGCTATTCGCCTCCATTTAGTTACAATGATTTAACCTCATAAAGGCTGCTGAATACTGACTCAGCGGCCTTTTTTATTCTTAATTTAGAGTTATTAACGTAAACTGAACTAACTCAAATAATCTCCTCTAAGCCTAGATATGAATAAGAAGAAAATAGCGCTTGTCGCTCTCTTTATTACTGCTATTACTTTATTCTTCGTATTGGATCTTGGCCAATACATCAATCTAGCCTATATAAAATCACAACAACAAGTAATCAATGATTACTATTCCCTAAATCCAGTAAAGACTGGCCTAATCTTTTTTATCAGCTACGTATTAATCACAGGTGTATCACTACCCGGTGCAGGAATAATGACTCTGGCTGGTGGTGCAATCTTTGGCGTTGTTTGGGGAACGATCCTAGTGTCCTTTGGTTCAGTATTCGGTGCAACCATGGCATTCCTGATTGCTCGGTACCTATTTCATGACTACATTCAGCACAGATTCAGCCACCGTCTTAAACGAATTAACAAAGGTATCAGGGAAGAAGGAGATCTCTACCTATTCACTATTCGATTTGTACCGATATTCCCGTTTTTTATTGTCAATACATTGATGGCCTTAACGCCAATCAAGACACTTAATTTTGCTGTTGTTAGTCAAATAGGTATGTTGGTTCCTACCATCATCTTTGTGAATGCCGGGACCCAACTCGCCCGCATTGAGTCCCCTGGCGATGTATTATCACTTGAGCTGTTACTTTCATTTGTCCTATTAGGTATATTTCCGATTATTGCAAAGAAGACATTGATCTACATTCGAAAGAAAAAACATGAAAGCCTCGACATTATCGAGGCTGAAAAAGATGCAGAGTAGACCGAAAATATTTGATCGTAACTTAATCGTTATAGGTGGTGGCTCAGCTGGGCTCGTCTCAGCACTCATTGCTGCCGCTGTTAATGCAAAAGTCACATTGATTGAAAAACACAAAATGGGTGGGGATTGTTTAAACACTGGTTGCGTCCCTTCCAAAGCATTAATCAAATCTGCCAAGGTTGCATCCATCATCAAACGCTCCAATGAGTTCGGTATTAATGTGCCTGAATCGAATGTCGATTTTGCGGCAGTCATGGAACGTGTTCAATCGGTCATCTCTAAAATAGAACCACATGACTCAGTAGAACGCTTTGAAAGTCTGGGCGTGGAATGTATTGAGGGAGAAGCACGCATTACAACGCCCTGGACCGTAGAGGTAAACGGTAAAACACTAAGCACACGTAACATTATCATTGCGACAGGTGCTCGCCCATTTGTACCTCCTATTAAAGGTATCGACCAAGTGAATTACCTTACTTCAGATAATCTTTGGGATATTCGCGAGTTGCCTAAACGCCTAGTGGTATTGGGTGGCGGACCTATCGGTTGCGAACTGACTCAGGCCTTCGCACGTTTAGGCAGTCAGGTGACACAAATTGAAATGTTACCGCGGATAATGATCCGGGAAGACGATGAAATTGCAGCCATGGTAACAAAACGATTTCAAGAGGAAGGAGTAGATATTCGCAGTAACCACATGGCGAAGGAGGTTGTTATTAAAGACAATCGGAAATTCCTTATTTGCGAACA
>JAJFKL010000009.1 GCA_021773235.1 Gammaproteobacteria bacterium
CTACAACGATTTTTTTTACGCGTTCTTCAACACTACTCATGATTAATAAATCCTCCCTTAGCGGCTCGGTGGCCGTTTTTAGTGTGCTAAGTTTAGTGAAATGAAATCTTCTTGCAACTTAGATTATGTCTTGATATTAATATTCTTTAATATCAATAGTTTATATTAATAGTTTAAAGTAAATAATTGATTTATCCCATATACATTCCACCATTTACGCTAATAGTTTGTCCGGTAATATAGGCCGCCTCATCGGAAGCCAAAAAGTCAACTACATTTGCTATTTCTTCTGGCCGACCTAATCGTCCTAATGCTATCTGATTCAAAATTGAATCACGGACATCGTCGCTTAATTCATCTGTCATATCAGTTTCAATAAAGCCTGGTGCTATAGCATTAACAGTGATGCCTCTTGAGCCTACTTCTTTTGCCAGAGAACGAGTAAAACCTAGCATCCCTGCTTTTGTCGCAGAATAATTTGATTGGCCTGGGTTTCCAGATAATCCGACAACCGAACTGATATTAATGATACGTCCATAGCGTTGTTTCATCATGGCTCGCATACATAATTTTGTTACTCGGAACATGCCGGTTAAATTGGTATTGATTACATCTTCCCATTCATCATCTTTCATACGCATCAATAAATTGTCGCGTGTGATTCCTGCATTGTTGACAAGAATATTTGGCGCACTTACTTCTTTAAGTTTGTCTGCAAACTCTTCAACTGATGCTTTTTCGGCGATATTTAATACCAGACCTATTCCAGAGCAATTGTCTGTCGTTAAATTTTTTGAGATTTGATCAGCAGATGACTCTGTAGTTGCTGTACCAATAACATATGCACCTTGCTTAGCAAATTTAATTGCAATTTCTTTGCCGATACCTCGACTTGCGCCAGTGACTAGCACAACCTTATCTTTATGTTTTTCAATCATCAAAAATAACTCGCTATTAATTTAGTGCTTTTTCTAAGGAAGCTTTATCTTGTACAGAATGTATTACAAATGAGCGGTCTATGCGTTTAATCAATCCAGAAAGTACTTTCCCAGGGCCGCATTCAATTATTTTACTCACGCTCATGCCTTGCATGCTTTTTATACTATCAACCCAACGCACCGGCATATAAAGTTGCTCAAGAAGTGCATGTTTAATCTCATTTGATTTAGTTTTTATTTCAGCATTAACATTCTGTATCACAGGTATCTCAGCATCGCTAAATTGAGTTTTATCTAGTGAAATTGCGAATTCAGTGGCTGCTGTTTTCATAAGCATGCAATGAGATGGAACACTAACGGGTAACAACAGTGCTCTCTTTGCTCCTGCATCCTTTGCAGCAATTATTGCTCTTTCAACAGCAGACTTGTCACCAGCGATAACGACCTGACCCGGTGAATTAAAATTAGCAGCGGATACAACATCACTTTCAGCCGCAGCAGTACAAACGTCCATTATTTGTTGATCTTCTAGACCGAGAATTGCTGCCATTGCGCCAGTATCTGCAGGTACTGCTTTTTGCATGCATCGCCCTCTTTCAGCAACTAAAGCGATAGCATCTTCAAAATTAATGACGCCAGCGCAAACCAAAGCAGTATATTCACCAAGACTATGTCCGGCGAAGACAGTGGGAGATGATTTGAATGTTTCTTTGCACATTAACCATGTGGCATAAGAGGACGCAAGTAGTGCTGGCTGTGTGATTTCGGTTTGGTTTAATTTTTCTTCCGGTCCGGCGCTAATAATATCTAAAAGATCATAACCCAAAACCTCAGAGGCAGAGTCAAATACTGTCTTTAGGTTTGATTCTGTTTCGAAAAGGCCACTCATCATGCCAACAGATTGTGAGCCCTGGCCAGGAAAAACGAGTGCTACATTTGATTGCGTGTTCACTTAATACTCAATTCCAAAAAACATTAATAACGTAGTAAAACAGAGCCCCAGGTAAAACCACCACCAAAAGCCTCTAACAAAACTGTGTCGCCTGCTTTTATACGTCCATCTCTAACAGCCACATCTAATGCTAAAGGCACTGAAGCCGCTGAAGTATTGCCATGCTGATCAACTGTAACTATGACGCGCTCCATAGACATATCCAGTTTTTTAGCTGTGGCAGATATAATTCGCATATTTGCCTGGTGTGGGACTAACCAATCTATATCTTCTTTTTGTATAGCGTTTGCTGCAAGTGTTTCATCTACAATTCGGCCTAATGTGTTAACGGCGACTTTAAATACCTCATTGCCTTGCATAGTGACAAATGCTTTATCAGCCTTAACCATATCGTAATCAGAAGAAATACCTGCAGGAACGTTTAATAGATCCGCATACTGACCGTCTGCATGTATATGGCTGGATAAAATGCCTTGTGTTTCGCTTGCTTGCAGGATGACAGCACCGGCACCATCACCAAAAATGACAGATGTATTTCTGTCTTTCCAGTCGATAATGCGTGATACAGTCTCGGCACCAATAACCAAGGCACACTTTGAACTACCTGTGCTGATAAACTTTTCAGCGATACTCATTGCATAGACAAAGCCTGTGCAAACTGCCTGCACATCAAAAGCTGGACACCCACGAATACCCAATCGCTGTTGCAATAAACAGGCTGTGCTAGGGAAAATAAGATCGGGTGTAGTTGTGCCAATAATGATCAGGTCTATATCCACCGCTTCTATTCCAGCGGCTTCAATGGCCGACAATGCTGCTTTTTCAGCTAGGTCACAGGTCGTTTCTTCATCGGCTGCGATATGTCGTTTTTCAATTCCTGTACGAGAGCGTATCCAATCATCAGATGTATCAACCATCAATTCAAGATCGGCATTGGTCAAGATGCGTTCGGGCAAATAGGAACCGGTGCCAGTAATTTTCGAATACATTTAAAGACTTTGCCTATCGATTAGTAATTGTTCCAATTTAGCATTTATTTTTTCCGGAACATTATTCTCAACTTCAATAATGGCCTCATCAATTGCTGTGGAGAAAGATATTTTATCTGCACTACCGTGACTTTTGATAACGATGCCACGAAGCCCAAGTAATGACGCGCCATTATATTGTTTAGGATCAATTTTTTGTTTTAATGCTTTTAAGACAGGCATTGCCACCATTGCAGCAAATTTAGCGTACAGACTGCTCTTAAATTGAACTGTTGCGTGGTGCCGGAGGAATTCAGCCAATCCTTCACTGGCTTTTAACGCAATATTTCCAACGAAGCCATCACAGACTATAACGTCCACATCACCAGTGTATAAATCAGTACCTTCTACGAATCCAGTATAATTTAGATGGCTCTCTGCAAGTAAGGTTGCTGCTTGTTTTACGCGGTCATTGCCTTTGATCTCTTCTTCGCCGACATTTAACAGTGCAATTGTTGGGTTTTCAGTTCCCTCAACGGCACTTGCTAGTTCAGCGCCCATTATGGCAAATTGAAATAATTGTTCTGAACTCGAATCAACATTGGCGCCTAGATCAAGAACGTGAGTATGTCCGTTCTTTCCTGGTAAGGTGGTACAAATGGCTGGTCGGTCCATGCCCGGTAACATTTTCAAGACAAATCGAGATGTTGCCATCAAAGCACCGGTATTGCCGGCGCTAACACAAGCAGCCGCTTGTCCATCGCGCACTAATTCGATGGCAATTCGCATTGAAGACTCTTTTTTATTGCGCAAAGCCTGTGAAGGTGACTCATGCATTTCAACTACTTCAGGTGCATGGACTGTTTTGATCCGCTCGTGTTCGCTAGCGTTATGCTTTTTTAACTCATCCAGCACAAGGTCTTCTTTACCGACCAGTACTAAATGGAGTGCATTATGTTTTTCTAAAGCAAAGAGTGCGGCAGGGACGATTTCAGATGGACCAAAATCGCCACCCATTGCGTCAAGTGCAATTGTTGACTTTAAAGACATAAATTAACCAGAGCAGTGATTAAACTCTGGAAAGAGTTCTTGATTTGAGATCAGGTGATTATTCCTGATCGCCCTTAACTTCTAATACCTTATTGCCTCGATAATAACCGTCTGCACAGATATTGTGGCGAAGATGCACTTTACCTGAAGTAGGTTCTATTGATGTTGTAGCGGAAGTCAAAGCATCATGCGAACGACGCATATTCCGTCTTGAGGTTGATTTCTTCGATTTTTGAACAGCCATGACTACTTGTCTCCTAAGAATTACTAAATATATTGGTCAATCTTTATTTTTTATTAATGCCGCTAAACCTGAAAAAGGTTGTCGCTTTGCCTCTGCATTAATTCTATCTAAATCATTTATTCCATCACAATTGTCTACTGGATGTAGTGCTGAGAGCGGAATTGATAATAACAATTCCTCTTCAATCAGCTCCTCGACAGTGGTAACACCATCGCCATCTAATTGTAATGGTTCATATTCCTTTGCTAATGCGTCGAATTCGTCACCTTCATCAACGACTCCTAGTAAAGAGTTTTTTCGAATATCAACCTCAAGCGGTTTAAAGCATCTTTGACACTCAAGTATTAATTGAGTCTCAATATTACATTCAACGGTACAAATACCTGCTTCATCGAAATCAAAGGTCAGGCTATATTTTAGCTCTCCCTTATCATCCAGCAAAATTCCCTTTAGACGGGCCAATGAGTTAAGTTGTATTTCACCTACAATCCGTTCTCTGGCTTTTGCTAAACGCAATGGATTGATAGATTGCGACAGGTCAGATGGCATCAGGCGGCGAATTTTATCGATAGACCCTTAAACTGTCAAAATAATATCGATA
>JAJFKL010000010.1 GCA_021773235.1 Gammaproteobacteria bacterium
CGAAGGTGATCGCAAAACGGTTGAAGATGGTCATGATATTCGACTGGCAGTCAGGGCAAACTGGAGCGAACGTGCCGCTGGCACAAATGCAATAGGCACTGTTCTATCAGTTGGAATGCCAATACAAATTAATACCTCAGAGCACTTTTGCGAAGGGATAAAATCTTGGACTTGCACTGCAATGGTGATCAGAGATCCTGGAAGCCAGGAAATAATAGGCGCTTTGGATCTATCGGGGTTAACAAGTGATTTTAATTATCACACTCAAGCATTGGTTGTCGAAGCTGCTAGTAGGATAGAAAGTAGACTTGTGGGTATAAAATTAGAGGAAAAAAATCGTTTGTTAAATGCAGCAGTCTCGATTTTTTCTTCGCCGACAAATGATGCGTTGATGCTACTGGATAATTCCGGTTATTTGGTTAAAGCAAATGAGAATGTTGCTTCAAATCTCGCAATGCGCGGCGTTGATTTGAAGAATAACGGGAAGAATTTTATAAACGACCTGAATAATCGCGAGTCAAAAATGCTTGAAGCAGAATGGTTGCGTAATGAATGGGTCGAACCAGTTATGGAAGGACCGGATCAGCTAGGTAGTATGCTAATAATCCCTTCGCCACATGCTGTATATGTAGGGTCATCAAAAAATACGAATAATAGCAAACCACCATCGAGTAATGATAGAAAGTATTTTGAGGATATTATCGGCTCTAGTACGGCACTGAAAAAAACAATCACCAAAGCCCAACGCCTCGCGACACTTCCTGTGCCAATATTGATACAGGGAGAAACCGGTGTTGGTAAAGAGATGTTTGCCAAAGCTATCCATGCAGCAGGAGCTAATAGTAAAGGACCACTGATAACATTAAATTGCGGTGGATTGTCGCGAGATTTAATTACCAGTGAGTTATTTGGTTACGTCGAAGGTGCTTTTACCGGCGCTGTTCGAGGAGGGAAGAAGGGCAAGATAGAGGCAGCTGATGGGGGTACTCTTTTTCTGGACGAGATAGGCGAATTGCCATTAGATATTCAGGCTAATTTTTTGCGTGTACTACAAGAAGGTGAGATATGTCGTCTTGGAGATCATCAGCAACGCAAAGTAAATTTTCGAGTGCTTGTTGCAACAAATCGCGATTTAAATCTAGATGTGAAAGAAGGACTTTTTCGCATGGATTTATTTTATCGCATTTCGGTAATAACGCTTTCTATTCCTAGTTTAAAAGAGCGAGATAATGACGTCGAAATTTTAATAGATTACTTTGCTGACGAAATAGCAAAGCGAGATGGTTCAGAAAGGAAGCAGTTTGCCTCGGACTTTATCAGAAAACTAAAAAGTTATGATTGGCCTGGTAATATTAGAGAGTTACGCAATATCGTAGAGTGCTCTGTTTTAATGTGCCAGACAGATACAGTGACACTTGAAGATTTACCAAGCGAATTTCATAATCAGCCGAAAGGGAATAATGGTGAGGCTTCTCTAAAGGAAATTATTTCGAATGACAGCAATATTTCTCTTGACGATGCAGAGAGGCTTATCATCATTTCTGCAATTAAATCTAATAATGGAAACTTAACAAAGACCGCTAATCACCTAGGAATGGCAAAGAGCACTTTATACTTAAAGCTAAAAAAACATGGCTTAGATAGAAATTCAAAAATGATTCAAGGTTAGAGGTTTATTGTAAATATAACCTTATTATTTGTAGCGCATATAATTATCTAGTTAATATGAAACTCTTAATAACATTTCCTTACTAACAAAGCATGACGAACTCAAAACAATTAAAGATACATTCAATTCTAAAGACAAATAAGCCATTGCAGCCGGCGTTTAAAATTATTTTTAACCTATTGCTATTAGCAACTGTCAATATTGCTTATGGTCAACCAATAGTTGACCCATTAGATTCGCCGAGTTGGGATCTGGTTCATAAACTCATTTTATCTAATGAAGCCGTCGTCTTTGATGACCGGGTTAAGGTTGTTGTGCCTGATATGGCTGAAGACCCGATGAATGTTCCTGTTTCTGTTAATGTTGATGGTATTGGTGAAATAGAAGAGATCAGGTTGTTTGCTGATCTAAATCCGATCAAGGAGATTCTGAACTTTCACCCGGGTAAAATAGAACCTTTCATAGCTTTTCGTTTCAAAGTTCAGCAATCCACACCAGTGCGAGCAGCCGCTCGTACAAAAGATGGAGTGTGGCATGTCGGTGGGAGCTGGCTAGATGCTACCGGCGGTGGTTGTACCGCACCTAGTATGGGCCGTACTTTAGACAATTGGGTAGATACCTTAGGAGATGTTAAATCACGTCTTTGGTCTAGAGCAGATCGCCCCGACAGACTACGTTTTCGAATTATGCATCCTATGGATACCGGTCTCGCACCGGGTATTCCGGAGTTTTATATTGAAACTCTAGAGTTAAAAGACAAACATGGTGAGTTGTTAGCCCATATTGAATCCTATCAACCAGTAAGTGAAAACCCTTTTTTCAGTGTCGATCTTGAAAGTAAGCTATTCGAAGGGATTGTCCTGTATGGCCGCGATAATAGCGGCAACCTGATAAATCAAGTATTACAATAATTCTGGTTCTATTTAGATTATTTAGTATTGCCACGCAAAACTTTTCGAGTTAATTTCAAAATGACTATTTCAAGCAATCTTTCTTCGTTCAGACAAATGCATACTGATTATATAAAACGACTGTTTAAAACAATTCTACTTGTGATAGTACTGAGTTTGTTCAATTTACAATTAATCAATGCGAGTGAACTTGATTATGAATTGGTGGCTGAACCAGTAGGAGAGGGGACTTATGTCTTTATCGGTTCAACCAAGTACTTTTCGAAAAAGAACGGCGGAAATATAGCGAATGCTGCTTATATCGTCACTAATGGAGGTGTAATAGTAATTGATACTGGTTCATCGTATCAGTATGGCAAACAGATGCGCGAATACATCGAGTCAACTACTGGCATGTCTATTATTAAAGTATTTAATACTCATCATCACCCCGATCACTTCCTAGGTAATCAAGCGTTTAAAGACGTACCGATTGCCAGCTTGCAAGGAATAGTTAATACAATAGATTCACAAGGCGAGGCGCTTAATACGAATCTATATGCTTTGGTTGGTGATTGGATGAAAGAAACCGTAGCCTATTCACCAACTGAAGTGATTGCTCCTGGAAAAATGACGGTTGGCGGACATGAAATTGAAATAATCGCATTGAATGGACACACTGATTCCGATATGGCAATTTATGATCATACTACCGGTGTGTTGTTCGCGGGTGATTTGATATTTCATGATAGAACGCCAGCAGTTGCTAATGCCAATATTCAAAACTGGCTAAACAGTATCAGACAGTTACAAGAACTGGATTACAAATATTTGATAGCAGGCCATGGTCCGGTGACGACTGATCAACATGCGATGCTTCAAACGAATGATTATCTTTCCTGGTTACATGAGACCTTACAGTCCGCTTTAGATAAAGGTTTAGATATTAGTGAGGCATTACAATTGGAATTGCCTAAAAGATTCCAAGCTTTAGACATTCTCCATGAAGAATACAAACGAGGGGTTCTTCAACTCTATCCAAGCATGGAACAAGCTTACTTTGAGTGAACGTTATTAACCTATAATCAGTGTCCTCAGAACTAAAATATTTACAAAACTGAATTCTTATTAAATATAAAGGGCTTTTCATACTTATTTTCAATTTCATCGTCTTAAATTCATTCCTCAAGAATTTTAAGTAAATAATTTTTCACAAAACACTGACAATGAATATTAATAGAGCTGATCTAAAAATACACAGAATATACGTAAGCTGTTGTAATATAAAGAGAAAATTAATTAGTTGTTATTTCGCAACAATTGTTGATTTAAATATAACTGCTTTGTGAGTATTAGTAATACTCAACGAAGCGTTCAGCTAACGATAATAGGGCGTGGAGAGTTCTTGTTGTTTTATAACAACGATTTAATAGAGCTAAGATGATTGTTGTTTTAATATCAATAAAGGTTTGCAACACACAGAAATCTGTAGTATTTTTACCCCCATCTTATAAATAGCTTCATTAGCTGTATTAAGGTTTAGCTTCAAAAGACTTGTTTAACTAAAGAATTAGGGGAAACGAGGCTGGGGAGGCCAATTTTTATCTCTAGAGATGTAAATTATAAAATTATTTGTATTATTCTTAAGGAGGATATACAGAGTGAATAAATCTAAATTAATAAAAAGAGCAAGTATCGTAGCTATGGCTGCAATGCTTCCTCTATCACAAGTAGCAACAGCTGGAGAAGTTAATATCTCAGGCTGGGTTAACGAAGAAATGTTTGCCTATGATGATGGCAATACAAGCGACATAATTGCTGCTGAAGCTAATGGTATTACACTGGGTACGCGTCTACAGTTCGCAGGTACGCAAGAACTACCTAACACTGGTTTGACGGCTGGTTTTGAATTCTCAGTTGAACCAGGTGGTCTTACACCACTATTGTCTATCACGCAGGCAACTGGTGGCGACAATAATACAGCTTTCACTTCAGTTAACTTACTTTCCAGTAGTGTAAATATTGCTGGTGGTTTTGGTAAAATAACTTTAGGTACACAGTCAATGCCTACTGATAACATCGGTGTATTATCTGATCCTTCATTAACCCTATGGGCTGGCGTATCACCAGTGTTCCGTGGTAATGGCTTGACCATTCAAGGTTTGGGTGCTGGTGCATCAAATACAACTTGGTCATCATTCTTGCAGTGTTTGACCACTCCTGGCTTGGGTATTGGTTTTGACTGTAATGGTGTTTATCGTACTGGTATTCGTTATGACTTACCTGCATTCGCTGGTGTTAAGATTGCTGTTGGTTATGCTAACGACGATATCTATGATATTTCTTTGAATCACTCTGGCTCAATTGCTGGTCTTAATACTGTAATTGGTATGGGTTATGCCATAAACCAAGGCGGTGGTGGTTCTAATGTCGGTGGTAGCGAATCTGAAGTGTTTCAAGTGCAAGGTGGTTTGATGGACCCTGGTACAGGTATCTTCGGTTCTGTAGCTTATATGAACGACGAAGCTGATGGTGCTACCGCAGGAACAGGCGATGAAGCAGATTCATACTACATCAAAGCTGGTATTAAGCGTGCATTCAACAGTTTGGGTGATACAGCAATAGCTTTCACATACGGTTCATATAATGATATGTATGGTACAGCGAACGTTGCATCAGCTGCAGGATCTGCTGTTGTCACATCAAACGCAACTTTAGTTGGTACCACTCTAACTAGTACTGGTGCTGCAACAACAACAGCTGCTACATCTTTTTCTGCTGGTGGTGTAACTGGTTCTGAAGTTGAACGCCTTGGCATATCTATTACCCAATACTTTGGTGCTGGATTTCAGATCTATGGTACATGGGAACAGCTTGACCTAGATGTTGACTGTAGTACTGCTGCTTGTACTACCGCTTATGGTGGTGCTGATGAAGTTGACATGTTTGCACTAGGCGCAACTTACTTCTTCTAATACTTTAATATAAGGTACGAAGATTAAGTTAAGCTATATAGTTGTATGAAAAAGGCCTCTTAGGAGGCCTTTTTTTATTACTATTATTTATTTCTATAAATTACAATTAGTTGACGAATCACAATATAGAAGTGATTAATCTTTTTTCATTAACTGGCGGTTTGTTGTAAACTTCACGGCTATTTGAAACTCTAAGTCAATCAGCCAAGACAATAATCACTCTATAAAATGAAAAGCATTCAAAATCAATTATATACGCTATTTTTTATCTCTCTAGTAGTAATTTCAAACACCTTGTTTGCGGCTAGCTTTTTTGATGAAGAAGAAGATATTATTTGGCAAGGCGCGCCTAATAATTACTTTAAGTATGATGACCAAGACAGTACAAAGTATGGTAAAAATGAGCATCCAGTTGAGCTTGAAGAAAAAGAAATTATTGATGCATTAACTGGGTTGGAGTTTACGGAAACAAGCATTTTAAATGTAGAGACAGATGTTTCAGTTTTTTCATATTCACAAGTTCGTCTCCTCGCTGAATATTTATCAAAAGGATTATTAAAGGCAAAATCAGGGCAAGATATTATTTTTGTTGTAGGTGGTAAGCGATCAAAATTAATTGTTTTAAAAACAAAAACATTTCTCACTGGTAGAGCATTTTACAAGGATAATAAATTAAATATTATCATTGGTGAATATGATTTCGCTAGAAATGCAGCATTTGAAACTGTACTGGATCCCGGTGATACAGGCGAAATTGCTTATAACTTCAGTTTTGGTAGTAGGACAAGTAGATCAAAAAATTTCGAAGAAAATATCAACAGAATTTCTGGTGTTTCTCAAAAGCTAATTAAGAAAAAACCTCGACAAGACTGGTTCGAAATTGATATTAAACTAGCTGCTGAATCATACATAGCTAACAAGAAAGTAAAAGAGAACCCAGTAACAAATCAAGATCGAGCTTTGAAAATTGAAGCAGCTAAACTTGCTAAACAAAGGCGGGAAATGCGTGCTGAAATGGCGCGAATCAGAAAGGATATGAGTAAACAAGACAATTCTTCATCAACAACAAGAAGTATAGAAGAACGCATTACGACTCTGGATGAGTTACTTTCAAAAGAGTTAATATCGCAAGAAGAATATGCTGTTAAAAGAAAAGAAATATTGAATGATATATAAGCGCTTATTTATAAATTCTGATTGAATTGAAAACACTATATGCAGAAATAGAGCCTTTTGAAACAGGTTATCTAAAAACACAATCAACTCACAAAATATATTATGAGCAGGTGGGTAACCCCAATGCCCCAGCTATAATATTTCTACATGGTGGTCCTGGTTCCGGTTGTAACGAGAATCATCGACGTTACTTTAATCCAGATAAATATAGGATTATATTATTCGACCAGCGTGGTTGTAACAGGTCAACGCCAAATGGCTGTGTTGAAGATAATTCAACACAAGATATTCAAAATGATATTGAATCGATACGAAAAACGTTAAACATTGATAAATGGACTCTGTTTGGTGGTTCATGGGGTGCTACATTGGCGTTGCTTTATGCGGAACAATATCCACAGCATGTCACAGGAATTATTTTACGAGGTACATTTCTGGCAAGACAGTGTGATTTTGACTGGTTTGCCAAATCAGGTGTAAATAAAATTTTTCCAGATCATTGGCAGGAGTTTATTACTCTCTTTGATGAAGCTGAAAAGAAGAATATATTAGCTACCTTGTATCAACGAGTTTTTTCAGACAATCAAGAGCTACAACTAGAGGCCGCGAAGGCATGGGCATTGTGGGCGGGCAGGGTTGTTACCCACAGTTTTGTTGAAGACTATGTGCTTGATGTAGAAGATATAGATAAGCTAATCAATGAAGCTAAGATTGAAATGCATTACGCTAAAAACAAGTATTTTATTAGCGAAAGTGAAATCATGGAAAATATCGCACAGGTCCCCGTTGTTCCAACGAGCATAATTCATGGACGTAAAGACTTAACCTGTCTTCCAGAATCATCATGGCTAGTGCATCAGGCTTTGCCAAGCTCAAAACTTATCATTGTTAATGACGCGGGTCATCTAGCAGGTGAGCCTGCAATGATAGATGCGTTAATAACAGCAACAGATAAAATGATTGGTGATATTTAATGAGCATCCTATCTCATGACGGACCTTTAATTATGGGTATTCTTAATGCCACTCCCGATAGCTTTTCTGACGGCGGACAGTTTAATAATATTGAAGCAGCGATTAATCATGGTAAAAGGATGATTGATGAAGGCGCTGATATTATTGATATAGGTGGTGAATCAACAAGACCTGGATCTGAGCGTGTTAGTGTACAAGATCAGATCGAAAGAGTAATACCTATCATAAATGCAATTAGCGAGACGCTACCTGATCATGTCGAGATTAGTATTGATACTACGCGATCAAAAGTAGCTGAAGCAGCACTTAACTCTGGTGCTACTATCGTTAATGATGTTTCAGGTGGCAATGACGATCCTGACATAATCAGTTTGTGTGCGGATAAGAAATGTCCCTATATTATTATGCATATGTTAGGTTCACCTGAAACAATGCAATCTGCTCCAGTTTACAATAATGTTGTTGAAGACATAAAAATATTCTTAGAAACGAGAATAGAAGATTGTATAAAAGCGGGCATTGATAAAAATAATATTGTTATCGATCCAGGCATTGGGTTTGGTAAGACACGCGAACACAATTTATCATTGTTGAAAGATTTAGAATCGTTTGTAGATACTGAGCATCCAGTTTTACTAGGCACTAGTAGAAAACGATTTATGGGTAGCATATGTTCGGTGAATACAGCCGATGAGCTGATAGGGGCGACAGCTGCAACAACAGCATTGGGTGTTCAAGCGGGTGTTAAAATATTTCGTGTTCATGATGTAAAACCGAACAGGCAAGCAGCAGATGTTGCCTGGTCGATTTTGAATCAAGCTAGTTAGATCGTCTCAGTAGTTTTCTTTTTAATGATCTCTTTTGAGTTTTTCATGTTCCTGAAAAGAACGGGTCTTTCTTCAAGTTCAGGTGTGCCTGCGATTCTGCCAATATCTTCTACAGTATCAACAACTTTCTGGTGATGAGGTGATTTGCTGCAGACAGGATCGGCATTAGTTGCATCACCCGTAAGCATAAAGGCTTGACACCGACATCCTCCTAAATCTTTTTCCTTTTCAGGACAGGTTCGACAAGGATCTTTCATCCAGTCCAATCCACGGAATTTATTGAAGTCAGGTGAGTCGTTCCATATCCAGTCAATACTGTGATCTTGCACGCTAGGAAGTTCAAGTCCCGGTAACTGGCGTGCGGCATGACAAGGTAAAGCAAGCCCATCTGGAGTGATGGTCAGAAAAATTGCTCCCCATCCATCCATACATTTTTTGGGTCTGTCTTCGAAATAATCAGGAATGACATAAAATATTTTCATTTTACCCTTTAGCTTTTCCTGAAATTCTTTCGTAACTAATTCAGCATTGGCTAATTGCTCTCGGGTTGGAATGAGATAATCTTTATTGTGAAAGGCCCAGCCATAATACTGTGTCGTTGCTAATTCTACGTAGTCCGCATCAAGTGTTACAGCAAGGTCAAGAATCTCTCTGACGTAGGGTTCATTCTGTCGATGCAATACAAAACACAATACCATAGGATAGCCATGTTTTTTCACAGCGCGTGCCATTTCCAGTTTGTGTTCGAAGGCATCTGTTCCGGCGATTAGGTCATTTAAATCGGCACTGCTCGCTTGAAAACTAACTTGGATATGATCCAGACCGGCCTTCTTAAACGCAGCGACCCTTTTTTCATCCATGCCGAGGCCTGATGTGATCAGGTTTGTGTAGAAGCCAAGTTGTCTCGCTTCGGCGATTAATTCTTCTAAGTCGGGTCGCGTTAACGGTTCTCCGCCAGAGAAGCCCAACTGAGTAGCACCCATTTTGCGCGCTTCACGCATGACCCGTATCCAGTCATCAGTACTAAGTTCCTTCTTAAAATTCGCCATTTCCACAGGGTTAGAACAGTAGGGGCATTGCAATGGACAGGCATATGTGAGTTCACATAGTAACCAGAGTGGTGGGTTGACCTTATTTGTATTTGATCCAGCCGTTTTCATGAGCGACCTCCAGGAATTTATTTACGTCGTTATCAAGTTCAGCATCGGGGTATAGTTGTTGCAATTTATTAATGATTGCACTTACATCGTTTTCTCCGTCGCATAATTTTAGTATCTCAGCAGAGCTGTTACCAAGCTTCACCATACCTTCCGGGTACAGAATTACATGGCAATCCTGTACTTCTTCCCACTGAAACCTGTGTGAGGGCGCTATTGTAGGGATGGTTTCAAGCGTAAGTTTCTCATTTACATCGTCATTCAGCATGTTTCTTCCTTACTCAGTTACAATTGTAATAAGGTGGTTTCTTCTCAATATAAGCCATCCACATACAATCAAGCATGGTCCAGAGAATATCAAGTTTAAATTGTAATATAGACAACATGCGCTCTTGTTCTTTTCGCGTCGTGTAATAATCTAATGTGATATCTAATCCATGTTGAACATCGCGACGGGCTTCTGTTAAGCGTTTACGAAAATAACGATAACCCTTTTCATCAATCCAAGGATATATTTCCGGCCAGTTATCAAGTCGTTTCTGATGGATTTTTGGAGCAAATAACTCAGTGAGTGATGAACTAGCTGCTTCTTCCCATGGTGCACTTCGAGCAAAATTTAAATAAGCATCTATTGCAAACCGAACTCCAGGTAATACGTGTTCGTAAGAAAGTGTTTCTTCACGAGTTAAACCAACGGATTCAGCTAATTGTAACCATGCCTCAATTCCACCTTCTTCACCTTCAACACCATCGTGGTCAACTATACGTTGTACCCATTTACGGCGGTCATCACGATTAGGGCAATTAGCCATAATGGCAGCATCTTTTATAGGAATCGTTGTTTGATAATAAAAACGATTTGCTACCCAACCTTGAACAGCTTCTTTATCCAAACCACCTTCATTCATTAAAAGATGAAAGTCGTGATTGATATGATACTTTGATTCCTTGGCACGAAGTTTTTCTTCAAATTCTTCGCGTGTCCATGGTGTTTGTTCGTCTGACATTAACTATTTCCTCAATTATTTTTATATATGAATATCCATACCATCGAACGACACTTCAATCCCTACATCATTTAATTGTTGTCGTTCAGGGGAATCTTCATCGAGTATTGGGTTAGTGTTGTTGATGTGGATCAATATTTTACGAGGTTTCTCTAGGCTACTAAGCGTATCTTTGATTCCACCTTTACTAGATTGATCTAAATGTCCCATTTCGCTGGCCAACTTGTCACTGATACCATGTCGCGACATTTCATCATTTGTCCAAACGGTACCATCAACTAATACGACATCGGCATTTGCCATGAATTCATAAACATGATCTTCTATCACACCCAAACCAGGAGCGTAAAAAAGATTTTTTCCTGTAGAAGTATCTTCGACTTTATAGCCGACATTATCCCCTGCGACAGTATTATGCCTGTGTGGAGAAAAGGGAGGAGCTTCGCTCTTTAATGGAACAGCAGTAAAAATAAGATTATCTGCTTTTGGAATCGTAAACGGTGTTTGTTCTGTACTGACTTCATGCCAATTAACACCACGAAAATGGCTGAGCATATTAAAAATAGGGTAGCCCGTCGTCATATCTTCATGAACTGCGGAGGTACAGTAGATATCCCAAGGTTTATCGTGTTCTCTCATGATAATTAAACCGGTGGTGTGATCAATTTGTGCGTCACATAAAATAATTGAAGAAATTCCGGTGTCACGTATTTTTCGTGCAGGTTGTAATGGTGGAAAAGATTCAATTTGCGCGCGAATATCAGGCGAGGCGTTAAATAATATCCAATCTTCTCCATTACCACTCACAGTGATGGAAGATTGCGTTCGTGCTGAGCTTTTTATGGTGCCTGATCGTAATCGTTTGCAGTTGTCACAGTTGCAGTTCCATTGAGGAAAGCCGCCGCCAGCGCCAGTGCCTAGTAAATGTATGTGCATAATCTTTAAAACGTCTTAGTTGTTTTGATGTGTCGAGATAATAAGCGAGATAATGAAATAGCGCGAGTTTCACTTACATTTAATATCAATGGAGCTGAGATATTGAATTAACAATATCTCATGACTGCTTATAAACCGATTTTCAGGTATAAAATTTAGGACTAGGCTTATTTATTATTGATGTACATTGTAACTTCGAAGCCAAAGCGGATATCGTTATATTCAGGTGCAGACCATTTCATTGTAGTTCTCCTGTAAGAGTAAAAGTTTTAATATTTTAAGTAGAGCTATATTCGTGCCAGTCTAGATTAAGCATTAAAATGAAATTAAATAAATAGTAAAAACAATAAGATAAAACAATAAATTAAAGTAAATAATAGTATAATTCAGTTTATCTTTTAGCTAGGAGTGGATGTTATTATTCGCCCATTATGGTTCATATTAGCCATATTTATAAATAAAAATATTACTCTCATATCAAGGCCCAGCTGCTTATAATGCATCGCAATGCACGAATCTAATCAAGAACACATCCTGTTTCTCACTGGAAAACTCGCACAAAAGCGTCTACAACGAATTCTTGAGGAAATGGCACCTACTGAATTTACTTACGAGATTAGAAATATAGGTGTCAGCGTTGCCGCTTTGATGACGGCACAAATGCTCACGCGGCGTCTTACCGATTTGAATGGAGTAAATCGTATTATTGTACCTGGTCTATGCCGTGGTGATTTGTCCGTTACTTCAAAGGAGCTAGGAGTTGAGTGTGTACGAGGACCAATAGATTTAAAAGATCTTCCTGTCTTTTTTGGACGTGATTGTAAGCCAATTGATCTCAGTCAGTATGATGTTGATATATTCGCTGAGATTGTAGATGCACCGATGGTAACAATCGAAAACATCCTTGGACGAGCAGAAAAATACCGACGAGATGGTGCAAACGTCATTGATGTGGGTTGCTTACCCGATACACCTTTTTCGCATTTAGAAGAAACTGTTCAAAAATTACATGATGCAGGCTTCAAAGTCAGTGTCGATTCGCTTGAAGAGGAAGACTTATTACGCGGTGGCAGGGCAGGTGCAGACTATTTACTAAGCCTAAAGGAAAGTACGCTTTGGATAGCTGATGAGGTAGAGTCAATTCCGATATTAATTCCAGAAACACATGGGGACATGCCGTCCTTATACAGAGCTATTGAGCAATATGCTAAAAAAAATAAACCTTTTTATGCAGATGCGATATTAGATCCTATACATTTTGGCTTTACTGAATCTATCATCCGCTATCATGAATTACGCCAAAACTGTCCTGATATTAATATCATGATGGGCGTAGGTAACCTGACAGAGTTAACTGAAGCAGATACTACTGGCATAAATGCGATGCTGTTTGGATTAATTTCTGAAATGCAGTTGAATGCTGTATTAGCGACAGAGGTCAGTCCGCATTGTCGTTCCGCTGTTCGAGAGGCTGATATGGCGCGTCGCATGATGTACGCTGCAAGACGAGATAGTAGCTTGCCTAAAGGTTTGGATAGTTCATTATTAGGCATGCATGCGCGTAAGCCCTTTCCGTATAGCGAGCAGGAAATTAATGAGGTTTCCCTGGATGTGAAAGATCCCAGTTATAGAATCCAGGTGAGTGAAGCAGGTATACATGTATATAATCGTGATGGCATTAATACAGATGTTAATCCGTTTGAATTATTTCCAAAACTGGATCTATTACAGGACGATGCCCCGCATGCTTTTTATATGGGGGTAGAGTTAAGCAAAGCTCAAGTTGCCTGGCAATTGGGTAAGAATTACATGCAGGATGAAGAACTTGATTGGGGAGCTTCTGTTTATAAGAAAACAGAGCAACAAAAGGATGATGACTCTCGTGCCGCACACTCAATGAAAGAATTACGTAAAGAAACAGTAGAATATAAAAAAGAAGGCAGCACATTAAAAGCCAGTCGTAATAAGAAGAAAAAATTAATATGATTCAGGAAATTATAGTCACAACTACTAATGAAGACGGCTCTACCCATATAGCACCAATGGGCATTAGAGAAGAATCTAATTTGATTGTTATAGCGCCATTTAAACCTTCAGCAACATTGGAAAACATACAGCGTAATAAAGTAGCTGTAATTAATCGGGTTGATGATGTTCGTATTTTCGCAGGATGTTTAACAGGCCGAAAAGATTGGCCGTTAACACCTACTGAGAAAACAAAGGAACACCGTTTAGAGGCAGCGTTGAGTCATATAGAATTGCGTCTAGAAAGATTTGAAGATGATGAAATAAGACCTCGGTTTTATTGTGAACAGATAATTGAAGTGAGTCATAAGTCATTCCAAGGCTTTAACCGTGCTCAGTCAGCGGTCTTGGAAGCTGCAATATTAGTTAGTCGTTTGCATATGTTAACGAAAGAAAAAATAGAACAGGAATTAGAATACTTAATGATCGCCATTGATAAGACTGCTGGAGAAAATGAGAGGATTGCATGGGATTGGTTAATGGAGCGGATCGAGACATATAAACAAGAATCTACTAAGGACAAAATAGCATGACCGGTATGTTAGCAAGTGTGACTTCAATAAAGGAAGCACAACTTGTCCTTAACGATGGTGTCGATATTATTGATTTGAAAAACCCTGAACTAGGGGCTTTAGGCGCACTAGATACTAATGTCGTTTCAGATATAGTTGAATCGATATCAGGAGCAAGACTTACTAGCGCAACCATTGGCGATATCGAGCCAAACAGCCCATCTTTATACGAGCTAGTAGTCAGCATGGCAAGTACTGGAGTTGATTATGTCAAGGTAGGTTTATTTGATGATATCGCAAGTGAATTATTTGTTGAGGTTTTAAACAAAGCGTCACAGCAGAATATAAATGTGATTGTTGTTCTGTTTGCTGAAAATTTTTCTAGCTTAGCTTCTTTGGATAATTTGATGAGAAGCGGTATTAGTGGTGTTATGTTGGACACAAAAAATAAATCAGATAACAATCTACTTTCTTTACTAAGTCGTCAGGAGTTAGGTGAATTTGTCCGGCTAGCAAAATCATATGGTTTAGTGACAGGGCTTGCGGGTTCATTACGCTATGAAGACATAAATGCATTATTAGGTATTGAAGCAGATTACTTAGGTTTTCGTGGCGCACTTTGTTCTGAAAACGACAGAGTTAAATCAATAGAGACAAAAAATATTTCCAGAATAAGAAAAGCAATTACACAACAACATGCCATCAATAATGGTGATGTAGAGTATAGAGATGAGGTATTAAGCAATGGCACAATGGCGTAAGACAGGAAAAGACGAAACATACACTGAAGAAGAAATAGAAACACGCTTGAAAGACGAGTTACCTGAGTGGTATTTTGAAGGTGGTTGGATACGACGAAAATATAAAACCAGTGGCTGGAAAGCAACATTGATGGTTGTGAACACGATTGGTCATTTAGCAGAAGCCGCCTGGCATCATCCTGACCTAACAGTTTCTTATGCCTTTGTTACAGTAAAGCTAATGAACCATGCAGCAAAAGGTATAACAGATAAAGACTTTGAATTAGCCTTGAAAATTGAAGAGGTCATTCAATGGCAGCCTGGTATTGATGAAGGTAATTCTCTTGATGGGACACCAGAGGATCCAAGGTTTAAATACATCAAGTACAATTGATGCCCACGTAGGGCATCAACAGTAATGATATAGCAGGCTTAACTTACGCTATTTCTCCACGCTCAAAATTGTATTCTGTGATAGCACCTACGTTATTGATCATAAATGTGCAGTTGCTGTTGAACGAAATGGCTGATTTAGTAAATTTTATAGCCTTAGCACCGCCTGTTAAATCTACTTCGTCTTCTGGTACGCCGAAATGCGCAACTGCTTTTTCTATATGCCTACCAACGAAGTGATCCAAAATATTAATAAACTCGACTTCAGTACGCGGGTATTTAAGAATACCGTGACTTCTATTGGTTTGTGAATCGGTTTTATACGTACCCATTTTTAAAATACTCCATACATATTAATAACTTAAAAGTGTCAGGTGTTATTCCTAACTATAATTTCTGAGTAGTATAAACAAGGTGGCGAGTATTGTCGCTGGTTATAATAAAACTAACTATTACAATGACTTACGTTTGTTATGACATGCGTTTTTTTTACAAAATATCGTATAGCCAGAAAATATCAATCTTTATCGTTTCCAGTGACCAGATTTTCCTCCAGATTTTTCGGATAATTGGACATCGGAGATAGTCATACCGCGGTCAACTGCTTTGCACATATCATAAATAGTTAATAGGGTAACTTGAACGGCTGTTAACGCTTCCATTTCTACTCCGGTTTTGCCTTCTGTTTCAGCACGACATTCACAAAGGATTGAAAAGTTTTCTTCCTCAACGGTTAAATCGATATTGATGTGAGTAAGTGACAGTGGGTGACAGAGTGGTATGAGCTCGGAAGTCTTTTTTGCCCCCATAATCCCCGCCGTTCTTGCTATGCCGAGGACATCACCTTTTTTATGACCGCCTTCTTTGATTAATGCTAATGTTTCTTTTTGCATAGAAATGAGACCAGTAGCAATCGCAATGCGATGTGTGACTGATTTTTCTCCAATATCAACCATGTGAGCTGCACCATGATCGTTAAAATGCGTTAATTTAGACATATCACTATTATCTCTTTGATATAATCCTTTAATACTACTCAAATAAAGACTTTAATCAATCATATGCAAGTATCTGTAAAATATTTTGCCAGCCTTCGTGAAGTGATAGGCGAAGCCAATTCTGTCGTAGATATTGAAGAAGGAACATCTGTTAATTCACTGTGGCAGTCGATCATTAAAAGAAAGAATATAGAATTTGATAACGTCATGATGGCAGTCAATATGGAATATGTGAAATCAGGACATCAACTTAAAACAGGGGACGAGGTGGCATTTTTTCCGCCGGTTACTGGAGGCTGAGCTATGTTGATAGAAATTCGTAAAAAGCCATTTAATGCCTATGCGGAAATGCAATATTATCTGGATAGTCTGGATATCGTTGGTAAATATGGTGCGACGGCAAATTTTGTCGGTTCAATGCGTGATTTTAATGAAGATAATAAAGTAACGCATATGACACTGGAACATTATCCGGGAATGACAGAAAAACATCTCGAAACAATAGCCAAAGACTCAATTGAAAAATGGAAGCTGCTTGATGTATTAATATTGCATAGAGTTGGGAAGGTCAAAGTAGGCGAGGATATTGTTTTAGTCGCAACATGGTCTGCACACCGTAAAGAGGCTTTTGAAAGCTGTCGTGCAATCATGGAGCAGTTGAAATCCGGTGCACCATTCTGGAAAAAAGAAGAAACAAGTTCAGGTGCAACATGGGTTGAAAAAAACACACCTGGTTATTAAATCAATATGACGTTAAATAAACATCCTGATTTTCTAATCATTGGAGCGGGAATCGTTGGGCTTACAATTGCCTTGGAAATTAAAAAGCAATTTCCTGATGCAACTATTTCTATTCTTGAAAAAGAAAAACAACCGGGCATGCATTCAAGTGGCCGAAATAGTGGTGTGTTGCATGCCGGTTTTTACTACACGGCAGATTCATTAAAGGCACGGTTGTGTCGCGATGGGAATTTTGCTTGGCGAGAATATTGCGAAGAAAATAATTTAACAGTAAATCAATGTGGAAAATTAGTTGTTGCACGTAATGCCGAAGAGCTAAATGGGCTTGATGAATTAGCACGGCGTGCAAAAGTTAATAAGGTGGAATTAAAAATGATTTCAGCAATAGAATCAGCTGAAATTGAACCTCAAGCATATACTTATGAACGAGCACTTTGGTCGCCTACGACTGCAACAGTAAACCCAAAAGAAGTAGTCGACTCAATTCAAAACAAAATTAGGAGTAATGGAATATCTATACATAACGACACCGCATATTTAAGACGATCTGATGGTGAAGTTGTTTCTTCAAATGGAAGTTTTTCTCCGGGATACCTAATTAATGCGGCGGGATTGTATGCGGACAAGATAGCCGTGGATTACGGTTTCTCACAAAACTATAAAATATTGCCATTTAAAGGCTTGTATCTTTATGCAAATGATAATGGTTTAAAGTTGAAAACGAATGTCTATCCGGTGCCTGATTTACGTAACCCATTTCTAGGGGTCCATTTCACGGTTACAGCAGAGAATAAAACAAAGATTGGACCAACAGCAATTCCTGCTTTTTGGAGAGAAAACTACACAGGGTGGGATGGTTTTAATATGGAAGAACTTGTCGATATTATTGGTATTGATGCCAGTTTATTTTTAGCAAATAACTTTGGATTTAGAAAATTGGCGTTTAAGGAAATGCAAAAATATTCAAAAAAGAAACTTGTTAAATTAGCAGGCACATTGCTAAATAACATTAAAAAAGATGATTTTAAAAAATGGGGTGCACCGGGGATCCGAGCACAATTAATCAATACAAAAACAAAGCAATTGGAAATGGATTTTAAGTATGAAGGCGATAATAGATCATTTCATGTGTTGAATGCAGTTTCACCTGCATTCACCTGTGCCTTACCATTCAGTGAATTACTTGTGTCTGAGATTAAAAAGAAACTTAATGGTTGATTTGCCTGTTTTCCACAAATAAAGGTGGGGGTAAATCTCTATGGTCAAAAAGTGTTTCTCCTTCTTCAACAAAGCCTAAGATTGAATCCCAATTGCAGACATCTTGTTTGACTAGAGAAGGAGGATATATTTCATGAATACCAATACCTTGTTTGGCAGCATTAACATAATTTTGCGTGTCTCTTAACCTACCAATGAAAGGGAAATCAACTTGCTGTAAAAATTTATCCAACTGATTTAAAATTTTTGTGTTCTTTTTAACTCGATTTGCAATAACGGCGACTTTTACATCAAGCGATCTAATTTTTACACTAAGTAATAAGTTAGCTATAAGCTGAGTGGTTGCATGAATATCAGCATCTGATGGAATAACGGGTATCAAGATGTAATCGGTATTCATAACAAAATCATTTAACTCTAAACCGTGAACTCCGGCGGGTGTATCAATTACTAAACGGTCGGTGCCAGCCGGTACACGCATCTGGTAACTTCGAGTCATGCCGGGCTGTTGTTGTGTCGCGTTAATGCCATGAATAACTGGAAGGGATTCAGGTCTTTGTTTCAACCAACGAATAGCAGTGCCTTGTGGGTCATAATCTATCAATGTAGTGCATAAATTATTTGTGGAAAAAATACTGGCGAGATTAGTCGACAAAATGGATTTGCCGCTTCCACCTTTAGAATTCAATATCGTGATACGTTTGACGCTATATTCAGAATTGTTAATAACTTGCATAAGCCTTTCAAAACCGAATTAATAATTATATTAAGTTTCAGTCTAAACTCATTGTTTTTCAAGGGTTATTTAAGAGTTTTAATGAATTACTTGAATTGGTTCTCGGTTTTGGGCAAGTGCATAGGAGCAAAATTAGATAAATGGGATGGGATGTCATGAATAGTCTAGCTAGACAACCCCATGAAACAATTGAACGTCAACCAGATCATCTGGTTGTACACCATTGTTTTCCAATGATAATACAATAAAACAATTGGCATCGGCCATTGAGCGAAGAATGCCGGAACCTTGAGCGCCTGTCTTACGAACAACCATACGCCCGGTTTCGTCTTGCTCCAGTATGCCGCGTTGATATTCAACCCTACCAGGACGTTTTTTTAATTTAGATATACAAGGCACCTTCATCATCACTGGCATGGTTGATCTTTCACCCACCATTTTTTTCAATGCAGGTTGTACAAATTGATAAAAGGTAACCATGACTGATACCGGGTTTCCGGGTAATCCAAAAAAATAAGTCGAATCTAATTTACCGAAGGTGAGCGGCCTACCTGGTTTCATTGCTACCTTCCAGAAATCCACCTCACCATGTTTTAACAAGGTTTCTTTTACATAATCGGCTTCTCCGACCGAGACGCCACCGGATGTAATTAATACATCAGATTTACCTGTTGCTTCCATGAAGGCTTTATCCATTAATTCACGGTCATCCTTAACTACTCCCATGTCGACTATGTCTACACCTAGTCGCGCCAGCATTCCATATAGAGTGTAACGATTACTGTCATAGATGGCGCCATTATCCAGAACCTCACCAACTGAACGTAATTCATCGCCAGTTGAAAAGAATGCGACTCGAAGTTTTCGAAAAACATGAACTTCAGCAAGACCTAATGATGCCAATAGTCCTATATCCGCGGGTGTTAGTCTCATTCCTTTTTCAAGAACAAGATCCCCAATCGCAAGGTCTTCTCCGGCCTCGCGAACATTGCTTCCTGGTTTTGTATCTATACCAATGCTGACGTGGTCTCCAGATACCTCAACTATTTCTTGCATAACAACAGTATCAGAACCCTCAGGTAAAATTGCTCCGGTCATAATACGAACACATTCTCCCTTTTTAAGTTTTATATCAGAGGGCTTACCAGCAAAGCTTGAGCCAATCAGTTTTAAAGTATTTGTTCCTTCGGAGGGGAGATCTGATGCATTAATAGCATAACCATCCATCGCAGAATTACGGCCTGAGGGCACGTTGATTTCAGAAGTGATGTTTGTAGCAAGTACACGGCCCAGTGTCTCTCGTATGGGAATAGATTCTGTTTCAGTAATTGTAGAGATGGTGTCGAATATTCTTCTAAGTGCTTCATCTGGCAAGATAGAGTTTGGATCATAATCGTCCATACAACTGTAATCTTTATTGGTGTCATTTTCAGCCATGGTGAATCCTGTTAGTTATTAATTGCAGTATTATGCTTTGAACAAAAGGTTTCAATTATGAATTGCGCAATAGCGTCATGATTATTTAGATCTAGAACAGTTAGGTTTAATTCCTCAGTGATTTCAGCATCTGTAGCAATAGCAACGATACTCTCATCTGATTTGCAGATTAATGGATTGCCAAGGCTTTGACGATATAATTCGATTTTTGGAATTGACTCAGGTTTGAAACCCTCAACTAAAATGAGATCTAGCTTAGTGTGATCTAAATGTGAAACATATTCTTGTAAGCGCATTGTTTGGTCGGTTTCTTTTTGCTCTACCATCAGTGCCCAGCGTTCCTTGGATCCGATCAACATCTGGCTTGCACCGGCTTTTCTTATTTTATAACTGTCTTTTCCAGCTTGATCGATCTCAAAGCTATGGTGAGCATGTTTAATAACACCGACTTCTAAGCCATGCTGTTTTAATAAGGGTATTAGGTTTACTAATAAAGTCGTTTTGCCTGTTCCACTATATGCTGCAAAACCTAAAACAGGAATGTCAGAAATTATTTGCATCTTCAACGGGCCCTTAATTTTAACAATGCGCTCTCAACATCTTCTTGTGTGTTGATATTATCAAATGTTTCGGGCTTGTCAGAAAAGTCTGCTATGGCGTAATCATGTTGTTTAAACCAGCGATCAATTTTTCTTTCGCCAGCAGCTAAATAATCTGTTAGTGATGGCAAGAGTGTTTTTCTTAACATGCAGAAAACAGGCTGAATGCGTTCGCCATCATGGGCAACACTAATTAAAGTTGATTTGTTCTCAAGCGCATCAGCTAATCGTTGCACCAAATCAAGTGGTATGAAAGGGGAGTCGCAAGGAGCAGTAACCATGTAGTCAGTGCTTATTGTTTTTAGCGCACTTGCCATTCCAGCTAGTGGACCACAATAACCGGATAATTCGTCCGCAACCAAATCAAGGCCATATTGCGAATAGCGATCGTGATTTCGATTCGCATTAATAAGCAATCTGGCAGTTTGCGGTTTAAAAACATCGATAATAATCTCAATCATGGGTTTTCCATCAAGCATTACAAGACCTTTATCTTGTCCACCCATACGCCGTGCCTGTCCACCAGCGAGAATAACGCCTGTAACATCTGATTTAATATTCATTATTATTGCTCAATTGAAATGTTTGATAGCAGTGATGCTGCAGAATTATATAAACATACTTATTTTACAATATTAGCAACTTCTCGCTTTGGAGGAAGTTCGACATCAAACTCAATATTTTCTGCTCCATTATAAACCAGAAAATGTTTACTCTTAGCTCTGGAGAGTAATGTTATATTCATGTCGCGCGCCAGATTTAAACCCATCTTGGTGATGCCTGAGCGAGACAATAATACAGGGATTTCCATTTGCGCCACCTTTATGACCATTTCAGAGGTTAATCTACCAGTGGTATAAAATATTTTGTCGTTACCTGATATGCCATCCAACCACATCTTGCCCGCAATAGCATCAACGGCATTGTGACGACCAACATCCTCAATGAATATTAGTGGTTCGGTATCATGACAAAGTGCACAGCCATGTACAGCTCCGGCATTTTTATAGACATCGTTATAGGCATTTAGGTTTTTTAATAGCTCATAAAGTCGAGACTGCTTGATTGTAATATCTTGAATATCAAGCCCATCTAAATGCTCCATGATATCGCCGAAGACAGTGCCTTGACCACAACCTGTCGTGACGATCCTTGGGCCTAGTTTATCTTTCCAGTCGTCACGATTCTCAAATGTCGTAATAGCAACGGCATTGACATCCCAATCAACTTGTACTGATTTTATTTCAGACAGTTTTTTTATTAAGCCCTGATTTTTTAGATAACCTAACGCCAGCATTTCTGGCTGAGTGCCTAAGGACATTAATGTGACAATTTCATAACTATCTATATAAATCGTTAGCGCACGTTCTTCCGCAACATGGAGTTCACGTGTGTTCTGATATTCATCTATGGCGAGTACAGCTTGAGTGGGGTAGAGTCCGGCTTCAGTTAGCTTCGGACGATAATTACTGGGCATCGCTAGCTCGCATGTTGCACGAGTTGACGAGAAGATCACGATGGGTTGATGCGTTATGCGTGTGCTCGCGACCGAAATCATAGCCGTAGCTCTGGTGGAGGGAGCATGTGCACTCATAACGCATCAGAACAAGTGAGGGCTCGTCAAGCGAAGGGTTTGGTATAAATTGTAACTTTTCTATTAATGTTAGAGTCATTGCTGGAAAGTATAGTATGCACAATTAGGAGCGTACTTGTGCAACATGCGTGCTACCCTCCAGTAACATTCATATGTCGGAATATGATTGGTTTTTCCGTTAGATTGAAATCGTGACCTTTAGGTTTAATTAACATGGAATCTCTAATGGCTTGTTTGAGTTTTTCCATATCTCCCGGGTAGGAGCGTAGTGTTTTGCGTAGATCAACAGAATGTTCCTGACCAAGACACAGTAGTAGTCGTCCTTCGCAAGTTAGTCTTACCCGGTTACATAGCTCACAAAAATTATGGCTATGTGGTGAAATAAAACCAACACGGGTCCCCGTCTCAGTTAATTTGTAATACTTTGATGGGCCACCCGTAGTCTCGGTTGTCGGTACTAGTGTGAATGCTTTTTCCAGATCATTTTTGATTTCATCACTGGAATAAAAAACCTCAGCTCGGTCATGGTCACCGATAACACCCAATGGCATTTCTTCAATAAAACTGATATCCATACCTTGATCACTGGCATATCGAACCAAATCGATAACCTCATCATGGTTACGGTTTTTTAAGATGACGGTATTTAATTTTATTTTTTCAAAACCAACAGCAATTGCGGCGTCAATTCCGGCGATTACTTTATCTAATTCGCCGACGCGCGTAATGTTTTTAAATTTTTCTGCATCAAGAGAATCGAGGCTTATATTTATGCGTTTAACACCAGCATCTTTTAATGGTTGAGCCAATTTTGTGAGTTGTGAACCATTTGTAGTTAGCACCAATTCATCTAGGCCGGGTAATTGGCCTATATCTTCAAATAGCTGGATGACGTTGCGACGAATAAGTGGTTCACCACCGGTGATTCGAATTCTTTTGACGCCGAGTTCAGTAAATGCCTGCGCTATTTTTGATATTTCTTCCAGCGTTAAAAGTTGTGCGCGAGGCACAAATTGCATTTCATCATCCATGCAATAGACGCAACGAAAATCGCAGCGGTCAGTCACTGAGATACGTACATAGTCGACAATACGATTGAATTTATCGATTAATACTTCTTGTTGATTATTGGTTTTAACGTCCATTTCTACAGATATAGCTATTATTGTATTTTAACGATTGTACTTCATGAAAAGGAAATAGTGGGAATTATAGCGTACTCGTATGTTGAAACATATTTAATTAACAGCGATTTACTTTGAGGAAACTACATATATCAAGATACTGTGGGATTATGCAACATAGCGTCTATTACCAGCTTTTAAAAGGATGGGTGACAAGGCAAATATTGTAATAACGGGGGGCATCTGTGACTTCTTCGCCTATCCAACTAGGTAGGGAAAAGGTCTCATCAACTGTGGTTAATTCTATTTCAGCGACTACCAATCCTTCATTTTCTCCGGCAAAGACGTCAACTTCCCATAGGTGCCCTTGGTGATGAACGTGATAACGTGTTTTGTCGATATAGGGACGATCACATAATGTCGTGAGCATTTCATTTGCGTCAGTCAGTGGAATATCATATTCGTATTCACTTCGCTGGGCTCCAAGTGTTTTACTCTTTATATTGATGTTGGCAGTATCTCCGTTGACCCTGATTCGTACAGAGCTTTTATCATTGCCGCCCATATAGCCTTGAGTGATCTGAATACCACCATCGGCGTTATGACGCCATTCATCATTAGCGATAAGGAATTTACGTTCTATTTCAATTGCCATAATAAAAGCTGTATTACTCGAATTTTAAATGTTTATTAGCAAGATAGATAATCCCTAGTACGGGCAGTCCCAGCAAAGAGGCAAATAAGAAGAAGTTTGTATAACCAATATTTTCTACGATCGAACCTGAATAACCACCAATAATCTTAGGAAACAGTGTCATTAGAGAGCTAAATATTGCGTATTGCATAGCAGTGAAAGAGATATTTGTCAGTTTGGAAAGAAAAGCGACAAAAGCTGCGCTGGCAATTCCTGCGGATAAATTGTCTGCAGAGATGACAAGGTAAAGTAACTGAATATCGTAGCCTTTAACAGCGAGAAGCATGAATAATAAGTTTGTTAAAACGGTTAGTACGGCACCTAGAAACAAGACCCTCATTACACCAAAACGGATTGATAAAATACCACCTAAAAATCCACCTGCGATAGTCATAAATAACCCAAATGTTTTAACTACAGACGCAATTTCTTTTTTACTGTACCCAAGGTCTTGAAAGAAAATATTAGAAATCACACCGAGAACAATGTCGGATATTCGATAAAGGCCGATTAATACAAGTAACAAAATTGCGAGTTTAATCCCGTAACGCTGAAAAAAATCTAGAACAGGTGCTACATAACTTTCAATTACTATCTTCTTTTGAACAAAGTTAAATTTTATGAGCGCGAATACAATAGATAAAAATATTAGTACCCCAAGAAAAAGCCTGAAGAACTCCACACAAAAATTAGAGAGTATTTTGTTATTTAATACATCAGTCAGATTGCTTTTCCATGACGCAGCAAATTCGGAACTAAGATGAAATGATATTACAAAGCCGACTACAGCAAGAATAAAGACCAAGAAAAACTTAATATATGTGGCATTAGAATATTTATATTCGGTTATTTGATTTCTTTCAGGCTCTTTTATACAGAATGTTGTAATAATTCCTATTAACATTGCTGCAGCCATGCAGCTATAAGTCACTTGCCATGCTCGATAATCATATGAACCCATTTCCGATCCTAAGGAACTGGCAATATATAAACTCCCTGCACCGGAAATCAGCATACCTATTCGATAACCTGCTATGTAGGTTGCTGACATCAGAGCTTGTAATTCAGATGAAGCGGATTCAATTCTATAGGCATCTATAACAATGTCTTGTGTTGCAGCAGAAAAACCTAGCATGACACAGGCGAGAGCCATTATTTTTAGATGTGAGGCACTATTAGATGGATCAATAAATGCCATTAATAATATAGAAATAATGATCGCGATTTGAGATATCAACATCCAGGCTCGCCTTCTTCCCAGCCAATGAGTCAAAAAGGGAAGAGGGAGTTTGTCTGCTATGGGAGCCCAAACAAACTTGAAGGAATATCCTAATGCCGCCCAACTGAAGAAGGTAACCGCTGATCGTTCAACACCGGCCTCTCTTAACCAAAGACCCAAAGAAGAAAATATCAGCAATAATGGTATGCCAGCAGAAAAGCCAAAGAAAAGCATGGTGACCACTCTTGGGTGCAAGAATGCCTGAAAACTGTTTTTCCAATTTCCCATGACAGATTGATTGAAGTGTTTTATTGATAATCAGAAGAATCAGATTATATCATTTATGGAAGGCTTTAAATTGAATTTGTTTATATGTGTTTTATCAGTTTATTAAAATAAATATAGATGATGAAACGTTGTGTAATTGGACTTATTTTCCTAGCTGAAAACCATAGCTTCTATTTCTGTTATTCCTTTTAGATCTCCGACCATCATTAAATCCCTGTGAATATGCTTCTTGATAGCGCTGCTTATTATTGTGACGTGAGTTAGAGTAGTTGTTTTGATATTTATTACGATAGTATTGTGCACGATCATACGCATGTTTATTACCATGACGGCTGTATAAATCGGAAAGGTTATTGTATCGACTATTTGAATAGGAATTGTTGTATTTGTTATAACGACTATTATGCCGCTGATAATTTCTCTGTGGAGAGTAATTATGTTTATAGTGGTTATAGCCAGGCACACCCAGATATATTTTTATCTCTGCTTGTGAGCTTATTGGTAATAATAATAAAATTGTAGAATAAAATATTGTTCGATAATGTAATGACATATCGTCCTCCAACAACGGGTATTTAAACGATTAGAGGGGCTTAAACAGGAATGGTTGCAAAAATAAATTCTCCCAGAGTAGAAATTCACTATTGTACGCAATGCCGCTTTATTCTGAGAGCAAATTGGATTGCACAGGAGCTGTTAATGACATTTGGCGAGAAGCTAGGTGAGCTTGCCCTAGTACCTTCGACCGGTGGTGTTTTTATGGTTTTATTAGATGGGGATGAGATATTCTCTAGAAAAAAGCAGGGAAGGTTCCCTGAGTCCAAAGAGCTAAAACAATTGATTAGAGACAGGGTTGAGCCTGATATGTCGCTTGGCCATAGCGACGCATAAAGCTAAAAAATCAGAGCAATTAAAAATTAACGGATTTCTCTTACAACACGCACGCCTATGTGGTCATAGGCTTTATCTGATTTGAATTTATCCCGTTTTGCATTACGTATTGATTGTGGCGGCGTACTGTAAGCGCCACCTCTAACAACACGATAAGAACAATCTCCGCCTTCCCATACATCAGCATATTCCGGGGCACCTTTGTAATTGTCATGCCAACAGTCATGTACCCATTCGGCCACATTGCCAGATGTGTCATAAAGTCCAAAGGCATTGGCCTCGAAACTACCAATTTTTGTTGGTTTTCGTGGGTCAAGGTTGGTACCGCAGCCAAAACAATGCGCTCTATTAGGTTCTTCGTCATAACCCCACCAAAAGGTGGTTTTTTTACCGGTTGAAGCCATGTATTCCCACTCTGATTCAGTTGCCAATCGGTATTTTTGGCCGGTTTCTTCTGAGAGCCATTTTGTGTAGTAATAGGCATCATCCCAAGAGATAAAAATAACAGGATGTGTTTCTCTGTCTAAATAGAGCGAATCGGGTATTTTTTTACCTTTGGCCTTGGCAAAGAGATCATACTGCGTAAATGTAATCTCATATTGACTTGCCGCGAATGAACTCACAGAGACATCATGCCGTGGTCGTTCATCTGAGTTTTTGGAGCTAGTGCTACCCATGGCGTATTTACCTGCGGGGATGACGACCATCAACGGACCTTTACCACCGGATTTCAAGCTATCTTGAATCGTTTTACTGACAGCAGCTACGACCTTTTCTGGAGCCGGTTCGGCAACTGTCGCTGCGGGCTCTTCAGTGACAGACTCTTGCTCAGTGGCGACAACAGGTTCTTCAACGTCTTCAACTGCGAGTTCTTCACTTACTTGCTCATCATCTGATTCAGCCTCAGCTTCCATCTCTATCTCTGAGACAAGTGGTTCAGATTGTTGAGCTGGTTTTTTGCCCATCATAGTGAAGGCAACACCGCCAATAATTAAAATAACTGCGGCTGCAATACCAATCATCAAGCCCGTTTTACTTTTAGGCCCTTCCTCTCTGGGTAGGGTTTCCTCTTCGGAAAATGCAGGTTGGCCTACTTGTTGTTCTGGTTCTGGTTCTGGCTCTGGCTCTGTCTCTACTTCTTCTGTTGATACATCGGCAACAGACATCTCTGCTGTTGATTCTCCAACATCTTCAGTGACCGCCTCAGTCGCTACCGGTGCTGCTTCAACAGTATCTTTGACGTTCACAACAACAGCAGTGGTATTGTCCTGGCGCGGCATATTGGCTTCTTCAACTGCCGTCATTAATGCATCAGCGCATTCTTTGGTGGCCTCAGACCATTCAGAATATTGAATGATCTTACCGGCGCTTAGGGTATCAAGCCCGTCACTGCATAAAATAATGCGATCTGCAGCTTGAAGTTCGAAAGGGTTGGCGGGAACATCTATTTCATTGATGTCTTCGCCGGTAATGGCACTCATCAACATATTACGGGATAAGCCAGGCTCTGGTTCTACCGGTGTACCATCGGCTTCCATTCTATCCAGAAAACCACCATAACTATGGTCTGCATTTTTTTTTGTTATTTCTCTGTCTCGTACCAAATAACAATGGCTGTCGCCAACGCTGGCCCACCACATTTTCCCATCTTCAAGAATAGCTGCCACCATGGTGCAGCCCATACCTGATAATGCTGGGGTTTCTGCTACGGTTTCCTTAATAGAGTAGTTGGCCTTGTTTACGGCTTGTTCGAGAATTTCAGAAGGGTTTTCAGATGGATAGTTTGCTGAAACATGTTTATTAAAGGCTTGAACGGCCATATTACTGGCAACGTTACCAGCTGCGTGACCACCCATACCATCGGCAATAACAACGAGTGCGCTGGGTTTGCCATTTGCATCGGTTAAATGGGTGATAAGGAATGCATCTTCTTGATAGTCTCTTGCGCCATCAATTTGTGAACCTGCTAATTCAAATTCAAGTGCCATACGCTAAGAAAACCCCATTCGTGAAAAGTAATATAATTAATTTTATTGTTTATTATGTGTAGTACTTAACGCAGAAAATACTGTCTGGATTAGTTTAATATTTTATGTTCGATTATCCTACCAGTCCATCAATAAATTACAAATAAATACTTGATTCGAGTCAATAAATTGGGATTGGCGGTATATTAATGCATAGCCTTAATGCTGCTTTAAAAGACAAGAATAGGAAAGAAATGACATCTGTAGAATTAAAAAATATCTATGACCGTTTAGCAGAAGTGCGCTCGTCAGAACGATTTCGTTTAAAACGTGACTATGATCGTTTAAAAAAGCTTAATCGCGAGACCAGTCCGGAATGGGATGCGCTTTTACGCGACATAGAATTATCGGTTCAAAATAAATCAGATAGAGAAAATCGTCTTCCGAAATGTGATTTTGATGATAATTTACCTATAAATCAGCACCTTGATGAAATATCCGCAGCCATAGCAAACAACCCAATTACAATTATTTGTGGCGAAACTGGCTCAGGTAAAACAACCCAACTACCAAAACTCTGTCTTACATTAGGGCGTGGGATCGGGGGTGTTATAGGTCATACGCAACCAAGACGACTCGCTGCTCGAACCGTTGCAAAACGAATTGCCGAAGAATTACACAGCGAATTAGGCAGCGATGTTGGTTTCAAGATTAGACATCAGGATGTGACTAATAAACATTCCTATATCAAGTTGATGACTGACGGTATCTTGCTTGCCGAGTTACAGCGAGATCGATATTTAAATCAATACGATACCTTGATCATCGATGAGGCGCACGAGCGTAGTCTGAATATCGATTTTATACTAGGTTATATAAAGCAACTCTTACCAAAAAGGCCTGATCTGAAGGTCATTATTACTTCTGCCACAATAGACGTCGCACGTTTTTCAGAACATTTCGATAATGCACCCATTATCGAAGTCTCTGGCAGAACCTGGCCTGTTGATGTTTTGTATCGTCCGATTGAAGAAACTGATGAAGATGAAGATCCTGTCAGTCGAGAAGAGGTCATCTTGCAAGCAATCCGAGAACTCACCTCATATGATATGGGCGATATCCTGATATTTATGGAGGGGGAAGGCGAAATCCATGAAGCCGATAAATTTCTCCGTAAACAAAACCTACGAGATACAGATGTTTTACCGCTCTACGCTCGCTTAAGTTCTTCGAGACAGAATAAGATCTTTGCGCCACATAAACGCCGCCACATTGTGTTGGCGACGAATATTGCAGAAACATCACTAACCATTCCGGGGATTCGATATGTCATCGATACTGGTATGGCTCGCATTAGTCGCTATAGCTATCGTAGTAAAGTACAGCGCCTGCCAATAGAAAGGGTATCTATGGCGGCAGCTAATCAACGCAAAGGGCGCTGTGGTAGGACTAGTGAAGGAATATGTATACGTTTGTATAGTGAAGAGGACTTTTCTTCACGTGCAGAATACACAGAGCCAGAGATACTGCGCACTAATCTGGCTTCAGTGATCTTACAGATGAAGGCATTAAATATTGGTGATATAGCGCAATATCCCTTTATAAATCCCCCCGACAAAAAATTCATCAATGATGGGATGCGCTTATTACGTGAGATCAATGCCCTGAATAAGGAAGAAAAGTTAACTCCCATTGGCAGGAAACTGGTGAGATTTCCACTAGACCCTCGCCATGCAAGGATCTTATTGGCAGCGCATGATTTTAATTGTTTACATGAGATATTAATTATCATCAGTGCATTAAGCATTCAAGACCCCAGAGAACGCCCAATTGATAAACAACAAAAGGCGGACGAATCGCATAAACAATTTAGCGATGATGATTCAGATTTTTTATGGTTCTTGAATCTATGGAATTTTTACCAAAAGCAAATTAAACAACTCTCGCAGAATAAACTCAGGAAACTTTGCCAAACGAACTTCTTGTCTTATATGAAGATGCGAGAATGGAGTGATATACATAGACAGTTACGTCACGTCTGTACGGAGATGGGATTATTGCTGAATACGGAATCGGCCAGCTATCAAAATATACATTGTGCAATTTTAAGTGGCATGTCTAGTCACGTCGCTTTCTTATCAGACAAACACGAATATACCGGTGCGCGCGATATTAAATTAAATTTGTTTCCTGCATCTGGGCAGTTTCATAAAAAACCAAAATGGGTTGTTGCAGCTGACTTGGTTGAGACCTCAAGGTTATTTGCTCGAAACGTTGCGCGGATTGATTCCGCATGGCTGATCAATGTCGCAAAACACCTATTGAAACATGCGTATTCTGATGCGCATTGGGATAGCAAGAGCTCACGTGTCGTCGCCTTAGAAAAGATCAGCTTATATGGCATGACCTTGATCGCAGGCAAAAGAATTAATTACGGTGCTATTAATCCTGTTGAGTCTAAAGCCTTGTTTATCAGGAATGCATTGATAGAAGGTGATTTGGAATCAAGTGCGAGTTTCTTCAAACAAAATAATAAAGTAATAGAGGAGGTCAGGCATCTGGAAGTTAAATCGCGCCGCCCGGATATTCTGAATGAAGAAGCCATCTATGAGTTTTACAATAAGGTATTACCAGCACATGTCTATGATGGACAATCCTTTGCGGCATGGTCGAAAAAACTTAGTAGCAATCAAAAACAAAGACTGCATTTGACTAAAGAATTAATAATAAATCGCGAGACAAATGATATTACTGAATTCACATATCCGGATAATATTGAATTCAATGGCATGCAATTACCGCTGGAATATAAATTTCTTCCAGGTGCTAAAGAAGACGGGCTTAGTGTTGATGTGCCGCTAGAAGTATTAAATCAATTCGATCAAAACCAGATGGACTATTTAGTGCCGGGACTGATAGAAGAAAAAATAAACTTGTTATTAAAATCGTTACCAAAACCACTTCGCAAAAGATTAGTGCCAATTCCGGAAACAGCTGCGGAATGTGTAAAAAATATTAAAAACCAATCAATCTCATTAAAACAAAACCTGATTACATATTTATTCAAGACGCGAGCAGTTGATATCGCAATCGATGATTTTTCAGAGGGCGTTTTGCCCGAGCACCTTAGGACAAACTACCGAATTGTAGATGCTAAGAATGAATTGATAGCCGAAGGCAATGATATTGTCGAGCTGAAAAATAAATTGGCGACACAAATAGAACATGCGTTTACTGATTTATATCAAGATAGCTTTGGTCAAGAAGAGGTCACCTCATGGGATTTTGGTGATCTCCCAATAGAACAAAAAGTCGCATCTAAAGAAAATACAATAACAAGTTACCCATCATTGTTAGAAGAAGATGGCAAAGTCTATCGGTATGCATTCGACAATCAACGCACGGCTGAGTATTACATGAAGTTTGGGTTAAGAGGTTTGTTGAAAAAATCGTTATTAAAAGAGGTTAAATATCTACGTAAAAATTTACGTGGCATCGATAAATTAGCGCTGCTATACACGCGATTTGGCAATAAAGATGAATTAATTGAATCAATTATTAATCTTGTCTTGGACGAAACATTTTTATACGAAAAAACATTAATTCGTAAACAAGAACATTTTTTGGCAAGCCTAGAGCAGGGCAGGTCGGAGTTATTAGGTAATGCAGATAAGGTATGTGTGCTATTAGAAAAAATACTGGAAATGAATCTGCAAGTTCAAACATTGCTTGCCGATGCAAGCATGATGAAATACAGCCATGCAGCCAAAGATATTGAAGAACAGCTGGAATATATGATATATCACGGTTTTATAGAAGATATTGAAACTGAATATTTAAAACAGTATCCACGTTATTTGGCAGCCATAATTAAACGCATGGAAAAACTTGAATATGGTGCTGATAAAGACCTTCAATCTACTAAACAAATACAGTCGCATTGGGACAGGATAAAAAAGCTGGTCAATCATGCGTATGAAACAGATGGGAATACATCAACATTTGACGAATACCGTTGGATGTGTGAAGAATTACGTATATCTTTATATGCACAAGGATTAAAAACTAAAATCCCAGTATCATTGAAACGAATGGATAAGGCGTGGGAAAGATGTCAGAAAGAAAATTAAATAATGGATTACAATAAATGACTGAACAATCGATTCAATTCTCAATTTTTTTAATCTTTACCGGCGCTGCAATCTTTGCAACGTTTGCCCTGTATGCAAGGCAAGCCATGATCGTTGCCTATATCGCGCTTGGCTTAATTCTGGGGCCTTATGGTTTGGGGTTTATTAGTGATGCAGAATTAATTAGCGATATCTCTAATATCGGTATCATCTTTCTTTTATATTTACTTGGATTGGATTTACTGCCGCAACAATTATGGCAAATGTTACGCGAGGCCATGGTTGTAACAATATTGAGTTCCACAGCATTTTGTCTTATTGGCTTTATGATCGGCTTTTTGTTTGGTTATGAATTACTGCAAGCGATGCTGATTGGTGCTGTCATGATGTTCTCCAGCACGATTATTGGCCTAAAATTATTACCAACAACAACACTGCATCATAGACATACCGGCCAGATTATTATTAGTATTTTATTGATACAAGATTTAATCGCGATTGTGATTTTATTATTATTGCAAGGTTATGGTAAAGGTGGAAACCTCGTTGTAGATATTGCGATGCAATTAATCTATTTGCCCGGATTAATTGCCGCAGTTTATTTACTCGCGCGCTTTGTCTTGTTTAAGTTGATAATGCGTTTTGATGAAATTCATGAGTATATTTTCCTGTTAGCAATTGCCTGGTGTTTAGGTATTGCCGAATTGGCACACTATATTGGTTTGTCCCATGAAATTGGTGCATTTGTTGCCGGTGTGACACTCGCTTCTAGTCCCATTGCGTTGTTTATTACAGAACGCTTAAAGCCATTGCGTGATTTCTTTCTGATAATATTTTTCTTTTCTTTAGGGGCGGGGTTTAATTTATCCGTGGTCAATGAAATATTTATCCCCGGTACGATTCTGGCTGTTCTGGTGCTTGTCTGTAAGCCGCTAGTGTTTGCTTGGTTGTTACGCAGGGAAGGTGAAAAAAAGTATGTCTCATATGAAACCGGTTTCAGGTTGGGGCAGATCAGTGAGTTCTCATTATTAATCGCCGTACTCGCTGTTAATTCAGGTTTTATCGACGAGAAGACATCATACTTGATCCAATTTGCTACATTACTTACGTTTATCGTGTCGTCGTATATCATTGTAATGAGGTATCCAACGCCAATATCCGTAAGAGATCGTTTGCGACGAGATTAACCAAGGCAGCATAGTGGATAAGAAAAAGATAAAAATATTTGTAACGATTATTGCTGCCGTCCTCACCATTGCAGCAGCGTTAGTAGCAGCAGATTACTTTGAATTGTTTGGCTCAAAAATAGAGAAAAGGCTTGGCTTTTCTGAAATTCGATTTCGTACTTTAGACAAAGAAACTGGCGGTATAGTAACGAATGTCGGTGTGCGTTGTTTCCAAAAACAGAATATGAACGCCTGTACCAGAAAAGAGAGCCATCAGCTTGGTGTCGTGTCTGTAAACATACCGATACAACGTGCAGTTAAAAAAACACTGTTATTTAAAAAAGCAGAAGAGATATATAAGTCGATTGACCCTAAAGTACATGTTATGTTGATACATCAGAATTATTATAAGCAGACAGTAACGTTAATAATGGAAGACGTGTATTCAAATGTGGTAGGTGAACAGACGGTAGAAATGTCACCTATAGAATGGGAAGGTTCTGAATCGGAACATGAAGAACAAATGGAAGAACAAATAAATGAGTGATGCATTAAATTATTTATTGAAGGTACGTAAAGATGCCGTTGAACCTTATTTCAAAGCACTGAAAGAGGGCGGCAAACACCTTGATGTTAAAACGCGCTCGTTGTTATCAGTCATCACTAAGGTAGATGCCCAAACTGAAAGGGGTTTAAAACAATATCTAGTTCGGGCATTGCGAGAAGGCAATAGTGCCGATGAGATATTGGATGCCATGTTAGTCTGTCTACCGACATTAGGTATGAGCAAGATCATTTGGGCGGTAGATATTATCTTGAAAATGGATATACCCGATTTCAACCCTGAGATTCTCGGTAAAGAAAAAAAGTGGCATAAAATAATTGCGGTTAATGAGATAGGAGAGGGTGTGTCTCGGTACGACTATGATGGTCGAGCCTGTTTTATTAATAAAACAGGGGAGGAATATCAGGTGTTTGATAGTCGTTGCCCACATCAGGCCGCAGACATACCACTATCAGCTCTTGAAGGAGCAACATTGACATGCCCAAATCATCAATGGAAATTCAACGTCGATAGTGGTGAGTGTATTGAAAACGGAAGCCGACCACTTAATGAGATTGAACACAAGATTGATGCAGGTTTTTTCTACATCTATTCGTAGATACCCATTAACATAACCGTTGGAAATAAAATGTCTAAATTATTGTATATCGAGACTTCACCTAGAAAGAACAGATCAGCTTCAATCGAAGTCGCACAGTCGTTTCTAGAGACATATAAAGCTAGTGGTAATGATAATCAGCTTGAAACGCTGGATCTCTGGGATTTAAAACTACCAGAATTCGATGGGGATACCATCAATGCAAAATATCGAGTAATGCATGGCGAAGATCCAAACCCTGAAGAAATAGTCGCATGGGAAACGATTACAAAATTTGCCGATCAATTTAAAGCGGCTGATCATTACTTAATTAGTACGCCCATGTGGAATTTTTCTATTCCGTATAAGTTAAAACACTATATAGATATTATCAGCCAACCCGGACTCACCTGGAGTTTTACACCAGAAGAAGGGTATCAAGGCTTAGTTACTGGAAAGTCTGCCACATTAATATTGGCGCGTGGTGGTGAATACAGTAGTAGTGCCGAATTAGGTGCCATGGATTTTCAGAAACCCTATTTAGAAATGATCCTTGGTTTTATAGGGATAACTGATATTAAGACTATTCTGATAGAACCGACTTTGGTAGATGTCGAAACTAAATCATCCGCGATTGCCTCTGCTACAGAACAAGCAGTGGCTCATGCAAAGTTATTGTAGTTAATGTCGTGTTTGAGGCAGTGAGTCTAGGTACCTATGTAAGTGCTCTATTTTTTGGTGTCTACTAGATTGTTTTAAGCATGTTCAACTTTTCTCACGCCAATGAATCCAAGCTATCACTTATCTGTTTTTTTTCTTCTCGTTTGTTACCAGCAGGGTTAAATCGATAAGTATTGTGTAGCGTAATTAACTCGTAATATTTATCTGCCTTGCTGCCGGGAAAAATTCGTTTTATCCATGCCATTAATGTTTCGCCGGCTTGTCTATGGTCGGCTTCTTGTTCAATCTGCTTAATAAGTGGATAGAGTGGCGAGTCTGTTCCATAACGATCAAATTCTAAATGAATAGTGTCGCGGTTATTATTCTGTTCGACGCGTTGCTTGGAATAAAAACGCCAGGAAAGATAGGCGCCTAAAGGTATTAACATCCATAACATCCAATCGGCATTAGATTTTGTGTCTGACTCGATATCACTACTCGTTGTTTTGTAACGCAACCATGAGAATAGATCCATTAGTGGCTCTAGTATTGTGCGATCTTCTGCCTCCATGGGTGCCCATACTGATGGTGTCGTGTCCATGTTGTGCCACTCGCCATCGATGTAATACTTAAGCCATGCATGTGCATGTCTGGCACGGACGAGGTAAGTGCCTTGCCAGTTACTGTATTCCTGAACGGAGTAGCCTATTGTGTAGCGCGCTGGTATGCCTGCTTCGCGTAATAATAAGGCCGTAGCCGTAGCAAAATATTCGCAATGGCCTTTTTTATCTTTGAATAAAAATCGTGACAGGTATTGTCCCTTTGTATAACGATGGTTTTGTGTAATCGAATAATAAAATTCATCTTTGAAATATTGCTGAACCGACTTAATGATTTCTTTCTGTGATTTTGAATAAAGGCCTAATTTAACAGCGATCTGTTCGAAGTCTGTCTTGTAGTTGGGCGGTATGCCAAGGTCTTCGGGAGTAGGCGTAGCTTCTACAAAATCATGATCGGAAATACCAAGGCGATAATTAATCCAGCCTTCGCGCGCTTCAATGCGTGTTGATCCATAGACACTGGTTTCAAGCTGAATTAAATCTTTTCCTGCTAGTGAATTTATGTTGTCGGGTACGGGGATAATGGCAGATTGATCCTGAAGATATATGGCCACATCCATGGTCTCTTTGTCGAGTTTATTTTTATTGAGACGCCATTCATTCTTGCCGGGTGTTTTGCCAATAATATCAAACTCAACTTTTGGATTACGCCAGCTACCATACTCATAAGTACTGTAAGAGGTTTCTCTAAAATACAATGGCGTTGGTGAGGGCTTATCTGCTTTAACCCGAAAAATAATGCGGTCAGATAACTTCAATCGCCCTAATGAACCGATGGATGTTGAAGTGCGTTCCGGATCAGTGCTTCTCCATCCATATTGTTCAAAAAGTTTAAGGAAGAAAGCTTCAGAGTTATTTTGTATTTGTTGTAATCCATTTTGAGTTAGATAGGAAAAAAAAATGACAAATACGACAGAGGTAAACCAGGTTGTTTTGGAATAGTGTTTGGTTCTTTGCGTCAGTAATAACCATCCAATGATCACTACGCATACTGCAAAAAAATAATCGCTATATTTGTTACCCGAACTTGCCGATATAAGGCAGATAAAGACATAGGGCATGCCAATATTTGTTGTGTATAAGATATCCGGACCTGCTCTTTCTCCCAAACGACGAATACTAATAAATAGTGCAGAGGTCTTGATTCCATTTTGGATGCCGTAGCACTGCACTAGCATTAGCAGCAATAGGACGAATGGCAATAATTCAAGTATTTTATAGATTCCCTGAAATGAATAATTTACAAATACATAAATAGTGAGAATAAAAAATAAAACGCCACTTAAATCAGCGAGTTGATTAGTGTCTTTGTCACTAAAGTCTATACGCCATTTGATAAATAAAGGTAACTCAAGCAATAGTCCTATGGCGATGGCATAAATCATAAACTGCGTTTGCCAGCCCCAAACGAGTAAACCTGCGAGAATTAAACCGGGAGGTGCCGGGCTTAATTTAGTGTTTACAGTATTATTACTTAAGTTGTCCACAGCGCATCAAGATCTTGTTGTACGTCGTCATGGTGGATGACATGAATATCATTTTCAGTTTCAGCACTTTTTGTCTCGGCTGATTCTTTTAATAGTAATAATTTAATGGGAATATTTAACTCGGATAAAGTCTTAATCAATCTAAGTCTAGATTCATCTAGTTCAAGTAGTATACAAATAAAGGCGCTGCATTCTCGGCTATGTTGACGAATCATTAATTCGACTTCATTGATGTTGGATTCATAAACGGGTTGCACACAAGCAAGGACTTCCAAAATATTTTCTGCCCCGGCAAGGCCTCGGCCAGATGTGAAGCGATAGGGCGTATTACCGACGAACATCAAGTCAAGTAACGCGTCTTGTTCTTTTTGTGCTGTCATAAATGATGCCGCAACAGATACGGCATCTTCAAATATCGATTCTGCTTGTGTATCCAGAAATGTATCGAGTATTAAGCCATAACGAGTAAAGTATTCATCCTGATATTCTTTGACAATGGGCTTGTTGAGTTTTGCAAAGCTACGCCAATGTATCGAGCGAATCGGGTCGCCGGGGTGATAATCGCGTAGTGAAATGAACTCTTGTGAATCTCCCACAGTAGAAGCGTTATTAATGCCACCATGGTGGTAGGTGCGCTTGCCTTGCAAGTTCAATCTTGGGGGTTTGTAGAGCTTTGGCAGTATCAATAGCCTATCTTTATTGTTTATTATCTTTTGTCCTTGAAACAAACCTAAAGGTTCAGCCATTGCTAATCTGGTTTGATCGAATTGTATATAACCTCTACGTAATGGCGTCAGTTGCAAGGATGTTTCGAGTTCACTTTTTTCAGCAATGTAATCAACGTTGATGGGTTTGATAGTGCCGCCACGCAATTTTTGCATTACATTAACGAGGCGCGGATAACCAATGAAACGATCAATGCGATTTCTTTTTTTATCAAGAGGGTCTTTGAACTTGGAGAATTTAGCCAAGCTAGGGAATTGATTTTTCAATTCATCGATAACAACAAGGCCTCTTTTAGCTGTTTTATTTTCATTACGAATAATGCAAGAGTAATTGAGTGGAATACCGACGCTGCCATATTCTGGTAGCTTTCTAATGATTGAAAAACGCCCTCGAAAAAATAAGGAAAAAAACATCGCAGTGATGAGTAATATCAATGTGATTGAAAATATCTGAAATGAAAGAGTAGAACGTGTATCAAAACCAAATACACCTGCAACGGGCATGATTAAAAGGATCAACATTCCAGTAGAGGTAAATCGTTGACGCAACCATTGACTAAAGCGGTAAACCAGCTTGAAGTTTGCAAATATGAGTTTACGCAACACGTCTAATGATTATATTGATTGCTTAAATTGGCACAGGGGTTTTTGATAAAATTTCTTCAATAATCTGATCGCTGCTATTGCCCGAGAAGCGGCTTTGTGAGTTCATCATCAAGCGATGAGAAATAACAGGAATGGCGATTTCCTGTACATGGTCGGGGCTGACATAATCCATGCCATCAAACAATGCTAGCGCCTGTGCCGCCTTCATCATAGATAATGATGCGCGTGGACTGGCGCCATTCAATATGCCATCAGTTTCGCGAGTGGCTCTTATAAGCGTGACCATATAATGTTTTATCTCATCACTGACGCTAATGTTAGTTACTTGCTGTTTAACGTGAATGACATCTTCTTTATTTATGCAGGGTTTAAGTAATTCGAGCGGATGCTGACTGTTTTGTTTTTCAAGAATAGAGACTTCTTCGTCCTGAGAAACGTAACCAAGACTGAACCGCATTGCAAAGCGATCCATTTGCGCCTCAGGCAAAGGGTAGGTGCCGTGGTACTCCACGGGGTTTTGTGTGGCAATGACAAAAAACAAATCGTCTAATTGATAATTACTCCGTTCAATACTCACCTGACGCTCGCCCATGGCTTCTAATAGTGCAGATTGAGTGCGAGGTGAGGCGCGATTGATTTCGTCCGCTAATAAAATATTACTAAAGATAGGGCCAGGATGAAATTCAAAGTCCTGATCGCGTTGATTAAATATTGAGACACCGAGGATATCTGTCGGTAAGAGGTCGGGCGTAAATTGTATACGCTGAAACTCAACATCAATGGATTTAGCTAATGCCTTGGCTAAAGTTGTTTTGCCAGTACCTGGGACATCTTCAAGCAAAACATGCCCATCACTGAAAAATGCAGCAAGCAGTTTACGTATAGCGGAAGATTGTCCTTGAATAACAGTTTCAATATTCGCGAAAAGCTTTTGATATATTTCAATGTCTGACATGATACTTCAAAGTGTCTATTAAAAATCGATAATAGAAGACTATCAAAATAGGAGTGGTGTAACACATGTTTAAGAAGGAAATTGAGACAAAAGTAGCAATTCATGAGCTGATAGCGTCCCGCTGGAGCGGACGAGCTTATGATTCAGAAAAAATGCTGACGCGTGAAGAAATTATTTCGCTTGTTGAGGCTGCCCGCTGGGCACCATCCTGTTTCGGTGATCAACCTTGGCGCTTTCTTGTTTTTGATAAGTCAACGAATCAGTCTGGATGGGAAAAAGCACTAAGCTGTCTGGCGGAGGGAAATCAAAGTTGGGCAAAAGATGCTCCCTTATTATTGCTCGCTTGTTCAGACTCTGTTTTATCGCAAAATGGTAAACCTAACCGCTGGGGAGAGTACGATACTGGTGCAGCTTCGTTGAATTTAAGTCTTCAGGCTGCAGCGCTAGATTTGATGGTGCATCAAATGGGTGGGTTTGATGCCGAAAAGACAAAATCAGAGTTTTCGATTCCCGATCAATTTACCCCGATGGCAATGATGGCAGTGGGCTATCAATTAGCTGAAGAGACAATACCTGATGACATCAAAGAACGTGAATACAATGCACGTGCTCGCAATACGCTTGATGAGAATTTCTTTGAAGGTCATTGGGGCGAGCCAATAACTGAAGCGTTATAAACAGTAATAAGCCACCCTGTTATTTACCTAGAACCTTACATCACACCGTATGATCAAAAATAATCAGCATCGCGCCTTTTGGTTGCTCGCTGGGCCGATGATTATTGGCAATGTCAGTATGGCCTTATTAGGTCTGGTCGATACTGCCGTCATTGGTCATTTAGACAGTGCTATTTATCTAGGGGGTGTCGCTGTTGGTTCGGTCATCTTTGATTTTCTATATTGGGGTATGGGTTTCTTACGCATGGGCACGACAGGCATTGTCGCTCAAGCCCATGGCAAACAAGATGCTACAGAAATTAGAACGCTGTTAATACAATCCATTCTAGTTGGCTTAAGCATCGCAGTATTTTTTCTGCTATTTCAAAACCCAATCATTAACTTTGGCTTAACCTTGCTCGAAGGTAGTGCAAACGTGAAACACTACGCAGAGGTGTATTGTCGCTGGATGATTTGGGGCGCACCGGCCTTGATGATTCTGTTTTCTGTTAATGGTTGGTTGTTAGGTATGCAGAATGCGATGGCGAGTTTAAGACTCGGTATAACGGTAAATGTGATTAATATTGTTCTGGATATTGTGTTCGTGGTGTATATGGATATGGATGTGCGCGGTGTTGCCTTAGCAACGGTTATTGCACAGTACTGTGGTGTCCTTTATGCATTCTTTATTGTTAAAAAACAATTAACAGGACAAGAAGGAGAATGGTCGCTCGCAGAAATATTGCATCTGGAAAAGATGAAAATATTTATGCGTTTAAATAATGATATTTTTATTAGAACAATCTGTTTAATTCTCGTCTTTGCCTTTTTTACACGTGAAGGTGCCAAGTTTGGTGATCTTACGCTCGCAGCAAATTCTATTTTGATGAAATTTTATTTGCTCATGGCATTAGCGCTAGACGGTTTTAATCATGCAGCTGAAGCATTAGTCGGAAAAGCTATCGGAGCTAAAAGCAAAGATCTCTTTCATAAAGCCGTATCACTTGCTTTGAAATGGTCATTAGCGTTTGGTTTTGGGTTTACGGTATTTTACTGGTTTGCGGGCGAACCGATGATCAATTTATTAACCGATATTAACCCGGTAAGAGAGATTGCACTTGTTTATTTACCTTGGATGATCCTATTGCCGCTTGTCTCAATTTGGTGTTTCTTGTTAGATGGTATCTTTATAGGCGCAACGCGAGGGCCGGAGATGAGAAACGCAATGTTGATTTGCACTTTCATTTTCTTCTTGCCAATTTGGTATGTGTTTCAATACATGGATAACCATGGACTATGGTTGGCATTCACTGTTTTCATAGCCGTACGTGGTGTAGTGTTAGGTGTTTATTACTATAAGGTCGAGCGTAGAGAGGGGTTTGTCTAATAAGCTTTGTTTGATATCGTTGATTCTTTTCATACGATACTGACTCGTTTGATTTCAAATAATAAAAGGAGGACTTAATGAATCAGAAATCACTTTGGGAATTAACACACTTAACAAAGCATTCCAAATTGGCCGTTAAAGCGGCGAGTGAACTTAGCGTTAACTTACTAGTGAAATGAATGAGTATACAAAAATTTAGATAAGATACAAAAACAGTTTTTAGTATGAGAAAAATTTTACAAAATCATCTGCTTATTATTTTGGGTTGGCTTTGTATGGCCTTAGCAGTTATTGGTGCAATACTCCCGGTACTTCCTACTACACCATTCTTGATAGTCGCTTTAGCATTATTTTCAAAAAGCTCACCACGATTTCATCAAATGCTATTAAACAATGTTTGGTTTGGCCCAAGCTTAAAACAATGGGAAGATAAAAAAACGTTGTCACGGCAAACTAAATACAGAGCGACCTTCTTGATTGTTGTTTCCTTCTCAATATCCCTTGTTTTTGTTGATTACAATACTCAGCTTCAATTGTTGTTAGTTGGCATGGCTTTAGTTTTACTGTTTTTTATTTGGCGAATCAAAGAAGAACCTTTAATGAGTAAATGTCTAGATCATGACTAACCAAGAAGAATCAAAGGGGGCAGATTAATCTGCCCCCTTTGTTCTTTTATTTATTAAATAGTTTTAATATCTTCCAATAAAATAACTTCACAAGAATGACTGCCAGTATCATCGCGAGTCATTGAACTGGTCCATTTCCAACCGTTTTCGCCATCGATGTGAACCAAATACCCCATCAGTTTTACAGTATCGCCAGGCTGTATCGATTTTAGTTTTGTTTCAACCGCACTATTGCCTGGGATGAAATGCATATTTGCACTGTTTGTTTCAATGTCACGTCTTGGTATAGGGAATTCATCTGTGCGCCAGTGATACCAGCGGTTGGATTGTGTGATCGTCAATTTATCTAGCGTATTCGGATTTGCCATCGGCCCCCAGCCTAGTGCTAAATCAACAGGAGATAGTGCTGACTCGCGATCGGCTCGATATCGTTCTGCACCAAGAACTCGTCCAACAAGTTGAAAGTTGGCCAGTGGTGTTATTTTGAATTCATCAAACTGGAATGATTGTTTAGAGCTATTAATGTTTTTTTGTATAGGTGATTTTTTAATAGATAAAGAAGAAGCATATTCAATGGGAAAGGACTCTGAGATCTTTGAATCAATCGATACGGAACTACTACTACTTTGCCAATTATAGATAAAACCAATGGCAACAATGATTAGTAATATTTTCCACATAATAGATGATTCTATAAATTAATTTTCTTACAGAAGTTATATCTCAACAGTGATTGCTACACCAGAGAGCGGATTAACCTCGGGCCCAAGGGGAGCAAACTTTCCTTCTGTAGGTTGGTTCCAGGCTAAGAAATAGCCATCCTTAACAGCTTGTATATCTAATGTTCCACAGAAGGCAGATATCTCACCGAGACGTGCCATATAGTCTGTTATGTTTGGATAGTCTCGTATGAAGTGTTTATTCAAACGATACAGTGAATGATAGGCTGCATCGAAACGGGCTATATGTGGATAGGCATGTACATCTGCGAGTGTTAGATTATCTCCGGCGATATAAGCATTTGTCTCCCCGAGTCGTTTATCAAGTTTCGTTAAGCAGGCAAAGACCTTTTCAAAATAGGACTGATAGCTTTGTTGATCCTTTGCGAAGCCTGCACGATAGATAGGTGTGATTAATTCATCAGCCAATTCAGTGATAAGCGCGTCTATCAGTGTTTGTTTATTTTTTGGATATAGTGTTTCGTGTTCGAAGTGTTGTGTAGCGATCTGATCTAATTGGTGAATGATTTCTGAAGATTCATTATTGACGATGGTGTTGGTCTTTGTATCGAACAAAACAGGTACTGAAGCACGGCCTAGATAATCCGGTGTTGCGAGTTTATAGAGGTCGGGTAGTCTATCAATACTTGCAACAGGACTTGCTGCACTATCGGCACTTTCATAACGTCCGCCGAGATCCCAGCCTTTTTTGGTTTGTACTGCGCCGGCTATGGTGAGTCCAATATCATCAGTCAAACCCGTTAACGCACGCGTAATTTCAGTTCGATGAGCAAAAGGACAGACTTTTGATGTGAATAACCAATAGCGATCTTTTTCAAAGGGATAGTCTTCACTGCCTAATTCATTATGGAAAGTGGTTGTTTCCACATGACACATTTCATTGGCGCTCATCATTCCTCTCTACTACTGTTGGTAGACATGACTTTAGTTTATTTATTTTAAAGATTATGGTTTAAATTAATTTGTTTCAATCATTCTTCTTTGGGTATTCGAGTAAATCGAATAATCTCCCGCCGATTCCGTTTTGTCGGTCTACCTATTGTTCTTGGGAAAGAAGCTGCATCGGCTTTCATTTGTTTCGCAAGTTCTTCTCGTGTCGTAATACTGTCTGCATCTTCTTCAAATAGCGAGGCGGCTTGAGTGGCTGAGACGCGATTGTTGATTAGTTTCTGCACTGTAATGGTGTATTGGTAAGGTGTTTTTCGTATCTCTACTTTATCACCGGCCTTGATGGTCTTCGCTGCTTTGATGGCTTGATCATTTACATTTACTTTATGCCCTTTTATAGCCGCAGCGGCGAGGGAGCGTGTTTTATAAAAACGTGTGCACCATAGCCATTTGTCCAGACGCATCGAAACCAGTGGTTCGTTCTGCCTAGCCACAGTATTTCACCTGTGTTTTTATTGTTGTCTGCATTATGATTACGTTATTAAAAATGAATAGTGAATATTATGACTGAAAAGAAAACTGAAAGAGAGTTTATTCCGCTTAATATCGCGGTCTTGACTATTTCTGACTCGCGTACGGAAGAAACGGATAAGTCCGGAGATAAAATAGTCTCACTGATAGAAGAGGCTGAGCACAAGCGCTATGAGAAAAAGATTGTGCCGGATGATAAGTACGCTATTCGTGCTGCGGTGTCGCAATGGATTGTTGATGAGGATGTACAGGTTGTTTTGACGACGGGTGGTACCGGTGTGACAGGACGTGATGGTACCCCGGAAGCGGTCAATGTGCTTTTTGATAAAACGATTGATGGTTTCGGTGAAACCTTTCGTGCAATTTCATATCAACAAATCAAGACTTCGACAATACAATCGCGTGCAATTGCCGGCGTTGCGAATGGAACGTATATATTCTGTATGCCCGGGTCTCCCGGAGCGTGTGCGACAGCCTGGAATGAACTAATTCGCGTGCAACTGGATTATCGAACGCGTCCCTGCAATCTGGTTGAATTGATGCCGAGGTTGAGAGAAACATAATGCATCATTACTCTTCTTCCTGAGCAGCTAGACTTGGAATTTCAAAGTAGACAAGAAGAGTGCGCTGAAAAATATTATCATTATCATCGCTGATCATAAAAAAGCGATTGTCTTTATGCCAAGTTATGCCTTCAAAGTTTTCATTAAAGTAACTAGCAGATGGGTTTAACAATGATAGTTGTTCCACATGTATTGAATTATCGTCAAGTGTAATCAAATGTAGAGCACTGCTTACGCCGGCAAAGACACTAGAAAATATGCGTTCTAATGCAACAAGACGATTGTCAGGCAAGGTGGTTAGCCCGACTAAAGCTCCATGAGCTTCACTTTTAGGTTTGAAGTGCCATACATCATCATTAATCGTATGTAGTGTTAGCTTGTTCTTATCCTCATTCTTTAAAGGACGTTCGGGGCCAGTAATTATATTGAATTTTGGGTGAAGCGTAATCGCTTCTAATGATTTGTTTGCACTTGAATATTTTCTAATGTCATTCAAATTATTAGCGAGCGGATATTGTGATATGTGGTTCCCTTCAATAGTAAATTTAATGATTCTGGGTTTACGTTCAAAGCTAACAATTAATTCTGTGTCACTATCGATACCATTATTAGCATTATTTAATGCCAAGCCTTCACTATCGGAAGATTTATATCTTAGCTTTTTACCATTTTTATCTTCTAAGAAATGATAAGCATTGAGAGTGAGATCAATTAATCGCTTATTTTCAAAAATTGGCGTTGTATGAATTATAAAGCCACGATCTGAAAGAATAATTAACTGCTGTTGGTCATGGTCCCATGCTAATCCAGAAAATTCCATGAGTGGGAATTCTGGCCCAGCATTTTGTTTAAGTTGAACCAGCCCCAATACTTTAAAATTATTGTCCTCAAGTTGCAGCAATTGGTCTTTCTGCAAATCAATATATTTACCAATGTCTCGTTCTGCTGAGGCATGATTTAGATGGGTTAAGCAGATAAATAATAAAATTATCCTGCCCCATAGCTTAAATAACATCATATAATGGTGTGAATCTTTAAATAATAAATAGTCAAACAAATGAGATACATATGTTCTCACGGATTAGCAAGAATAATATGATAAATAAAATAATTCACCTTCTCATATTTCAATTAATCGCTATGCCCTCACTGGTAATAGCAGGTGGTGGTATGCCAGCAGCGATTGTGCAGGTAGAGGAGGCCGTCAATATCGAAATCGCCCCGATTGTTTGGGTAACAGGAACGGTTATTGGACGTTTTGACTCAAAGATTGCTGCCGAGGTTGAGGGCACACTAGAAACAGTTCTAGAAGTTGGAGATCGCGTTGAAAAAAATGATGTCCTCGCAAAAGTCGATGATAAAACATATCACCTTGCATTAAATGAAATTCAAACTGAAGTTAAACCGATTGAGACGATGGTTGAGTTCTTTCGACGTGAAGCAGAACGATTGGAAAAATTGGCAAAACAAAACAATGCCGCAAAAAACCAACTTGATGAAACACAAACAAGTCGAGATGAGGCATTAGCTAAAATACGTGTCGTTAAAGCTCGATTGGCTATGGCGCGAGATGATCTTAATAGAACGACTGTGCGTGCTCCATTTACTGGCGTGGTGATCGAACGCTTCAAGTCACCAGGCGAGAGAGTCAATGCCGGTGATCAGATTATCCGCTTGATCGATACTGAACGAGTTGAGGTTCAGGCGCGAATTCAGCAAGCATCTTTCCCTCATGTGAATAGCGGTGATCAATTAAAGATCAAAGGTCCGTCGGGCGAAGTTGACGGTGTCGTACGAACAGTGATCCCTGTTGGTGATGATGTCTCAAGGCTATATGAAATTAGAGTCGAGTTCGATAATAGTCACTGGCCTGCAGGTACGGCCGTTGAAATTGCAACGCCAATAAAAGAAAAACAAAACGTCATTGCAGTTTCGCGCGATGCGCTCGTTATTCGACAGTCAGGTGTCGTGATTTATAAAATAAATGGTGAAAATAAGGCAGATCTTGTACCAGTAAAAACGGGTGTTTCTAATGCGACGCACATTGAAGTTATTGGTAATATAAAAGAAAACGCTAAGGTTGTTATTCGAGGTAATGAACGGTTACGTCCTGGTCAGGCGGTACAAGTTATTTCCGGGTCTGATAGATAGTGAATATTACCCGTGCATCTCTGGCTAATCCTGTAGCCTTACTTGTAGCGATATTTCTGTTATTGATTTTTGGCTTAATAAGCCTCTCACGCCTACCTATACAATTAACACCAGAACTTGAAGAACCAGAAATAACTATAAAAACACCCTGGCGCACTGCCGCACCAAATGAAGTCGAAGCAGAAATTATCGAACCACAAGAAGATGTGTTAAGAGGTCTGCCTGGATTGACAGAGATTCGCGCAACAGCGTATGAAGGCAGAGGCGAGATCAATTTGACTTTTGCCGTTGGTATGGATATGCGCAGAGCATTAGTCGAAGTCATGAATCGTTTGAACCAAGTTTCAGATTATCCTGATGATGCTGATGAGCCATTAATTAGTTCGGTTGGAGAAGATGCTAGAGCTATAGCCTGGTTTATGGTTAAAACAACAGGTGATAACCAACAAGCAATAGAAACCTATAAAGACTTTGTAGAGGAAGTCGTACAGTCTCGTTTTGAGCGCATACCTGGCGTTGCCCGTTCCGAAGTCATTGGTGGTAGCGATAAAGAATTACGCATTACATTTGATCCTTACAAGGTTGCCAACCTAGGAATTCAATTGGATAAAGTCATGCGACTTGCAGGGACCAGTAAGGATGTGTCTGGTGGTCTTTCTGATGTAGGCAAACGTGAATATAGTATTCGCTTTGCAGGGAAGTATGATGCATCTGATCTTGGGGAAATGATTTTAGAGTGGAGAGATGGCCGTCCAATTTATTTACGTGATGTGGCAACCATTGAGAATCGTTTTACTGATAAAAATAGCTTTGTCTTGACCAAAGGCTCGTTGTCTATTGCCATTAATGCGCAACGTGAATCGGGAGTTAATGTACTCGAAGTAATGGCCGGTCTACATGAGGCGATTAAAGAATTAAATGATGGGCCGCTAAAGCGTAATAAATTATCAATTGAACAAGTCTATGATGAAACAGAATACATTCATCGGTCTATCGAAATGCTCAAGAATAACCTGGGTCTGGGTGTCGGGCTTGCCGTTGTAATATTATTTCTCTTCCTGCTGAAGTTCCCCGCGACACTTATTGTCGCTGCATCGATCCCGATCTGTATGGTGGCAAGTTTTAGTGTAATGGAACTAACCGGCCGCACGATTAATATTGTTTCCTTAGCTGGTCTTGCCTTTGCTGTTGGTATGGTGCTCGATGCCTCAATTGTTATTCTTGAAAACATTGTTAGGTTACGTGAAAAAGGCTTGCCCGCGGAAGAAGCCTCAATTGAAGGTACTAGCCAAGTTTATGGTGCATTATTAGCGTCTACTGCTACAACAATCGCAATATTTTTACCTGTTGTTTTTTTACGTGATGAAGTAGGGCAATTATTTTCAGACCTTGCTATTACTATCACCGCCGCGATCACCTTCTCATTGCTAACAGCCGTCACGGTTGTACCGACTGCGGCCAAATTGTTTCTTGCGCGGAAAAAGTTCACTGATCCTTATCACCGACTTTGGAAATTATTGTGCAAGTTAATTATGACGCTTACTGATACATGGTTGCGACGCGCATTTTGGATCATTGTTTTAATTTCTGTTCCAGCGGCAGTCATTTATCTATTAAACCCGGAGAAGGACTATTTGCCGGATGGTAATCGAAATTTGGCCTATGCTTTTATTTTACCGCCACCCGGGACAAATATTGAAACACTCGAAAAAGAGCTGGGTGAGATCGTTGCGGCTAGAATGAAGCCGCACACGGACGAGGTAAAAGAACCCTATGTTAAACACTATTTCTTTGTTGCATTTTCTCGCGGGGTTTTTATGGGCGCGCGTGCAAAATATGACGAAGATGTTGAAAAACTTGTGCCATTAATAAATTCAGTTGTTCAGGGCTTTCCCGATTCAATTGCATTCGCCAAGCAGGCGTCGTTGTTTGGTAATTTTGGTTCAGGAAGAACGATTGATATGAATATTCAATCAAAAAATTTACCTTCGCTAATGACATCAGCCTTGCAGGCCTTTATTCCCATCTCCTCAATGTACCCGAATACCAGGCCACGACCTGGGCTTGAGTTAGCTCAACCTGAATTAAGATTGATCCCCAATGAACGACGCATTGCTGAGGCAGGATGGGACCGTTCTATCGTCGCCGCCTTGTCTCAAACATTAGGCGACGGACGATTTGTTGGCGATTACTTTGATGGGGAAGAAACCATTGATATTATCTTACGATCTAAAAAATGGAACACGCCGGAAGAATTAGAAAGTTTTCCGGTTATGACAGCAAATGCCGGTGTTTTACCTTTGAATGAGCTAGTTGATGTCGTTCGAACTGCTGGACCAGAGCAAATCAGACGTATTAATCGACGCAGAACAGTAACCTTAGAGATTGCGCCGCCTGCTGATGTGAGTTTGGAAGAAGCGCTTGAGAGAATCAAGACAGAAATAGAGCCGAAAGTACTCGCTAGCCTTCCGGATGGCGGTGACATTCAATATGGTGGTGTTGCAGATAAACTAACATCTGCATTGGAAAATATGATTGGCAGCTTTCTATTAGCTATAACAATCTTATACCTGTTGATGAGCGCCATGTTTAGCTCATTTAAAGATAGTTTGTTAGTTATGCTTTCTATTCCTTTGGCGACTTTTGGAGGCGTGCTGGCACTGTATATTATTAATTTATTTAGTTTTCAAACGATGGACCTTCTGACTATGATCGGGTTTATTATATTGCTTGGTTTGGTGGTAAATAATGCAATTTTATTAGTACATCAGGCGCGTACAGCTGAACGAGCAGGGCACTCCAGAAAAGATGCCGTTGAGGAAGCTGTTTTATTGAGATTACGCCCTATTATGATGAGTACGATGACCAGTATATTTGGCATGTTGCCACTGTTATTGATACCGGGTGCCGGAACGGAGTTATATCGTGGGTTAGCCGGAGTCATTGTTGGCGGCATGATGGTAAGTACATTCTTTACTCTAATATTATTGCCAAGTTTGTTGCGTATTGGTGAATCTAAACGTGTTGTTACGAGCTAAGAAGACTATTATTACTAGTATGATGTTTTTAGATGACATAAACAGATGAAGAAATTACATAAGGTTGTTGTTTTATGTGGTTTGTTCATCGGCTCTTTGCCTTGTGCTCATGCCACGAGATATGTCCTGAATGATTCAGGCGATACGCTGGTGGGTGAAATCATAAAAGTTAAAGCGGATCAAAGTGAAACATTATTAGATATTGCTCGTCGAAATGGCTTTGGTTATCAGGACATGAAATTGGTTAATCCAGAAGTGAATACTTGGTTGCCTGTTCATGGAGAAGAAGTAACTTTGCCGGCACAATTTATTTTGCCGGTTGCACCAATGGTAGGCATTGTATTGAATGTTCCAGAAATGCGCTTGTATTACTACCCACCAAAGATGAAGGATAAACCACAAGAAGTAATCACCTATCCTTTAGGTGTCGGCAGGGAAGGTTGGAATACACCTTACATGAAGACAAAAATCATAGAGAAAAAAGCGAGTCCGAATTGGTATCCACCTGAATCAATCAGACAAGAACATGAAGCGGCAGGCGATCCATTACCTAAAATTGTTAAGGCTGGACCCGACAATCCATTAGGGGCTTTTGCTATGCGCTTAGGGCAACCTGATTATCTGATTCATGGCACGAATAAACCTTATGGGATAGGAATGAGAGTCAGTCATGGTTGTATTCGTTTGTATCCGGAAGATATAGAAGCGTTATTCTCAGAAGTAACCCTTAGAACACCTGTTAATATAATTAATCAACCCTATAAGATCGGTGTTAAAGACAACACTATCTTTCTTGAAGCACATCCTTTTCTAGATGAAGACACAGAAAAATACGAGAATAATCTTACTAGTGTTGTCGCATTAATTATTGATGTCTCAAACGATGAAGATTATGAACTTGATTGGTCAGCTGCGTATGACGCAATAAACAATCCCACTGGATTGCCTATAGCAATAGGAAGATTGTTACCGAAGGTTATGCAGGCAAAAGTTGAAGAAAAATTAACAAAAACGCTAACTCAGGCAGAAAAATTTAATTTGCAATTGCAGCTAGATTCCCAAATCGTTATTTCTGATTAAAAGGCAACGTCGTTTTTATGCGACGGATATTGAAGTTTCTAATATTCTGTAGATACATCGTTTGTGTGCTCCTCGACTCTGACTCCTGATTCGTTCTATCTCCTGCATGCATGCAGTCGTGCACAAACGATATTGCCTACAGGGATGTAGGTACTTAGGATTAGTCTGGAACGATAATCCTGACATTACGTCCATGTAAATTCATCGCTTCGGACTCCTGTCCTCTCGCGATATACACTCCATCCATGGAGATAAAAAAGCCCTGATTGAATCCAATCAGGGCTTTCAAATATAAATTAAAGATTTAATTTATTATTTCATCATCGCTTTTTCAAACATACGATCAATCTTGTCAGAATTAGCTTTGCAACATGCTAAAGCTTCATCAGCAGTGGCTTGAGCATTTGACGCAGCAAGTGCTGCATCTGATGCAGTGCTTTGGGCTTTTGTCGCCAAGCTATGAGCATTATTTGCTTTTGACATTGCAGCACTCGCTGCTGCATTAGCTGAATCTATACTAGCTTGCATTTCTTTCATGTTTCCACAACCGCCAAGCATTGCGAGTGAAAGTGCAAGTACGCCAACTTTGATTATTTTTGTTTGCATTGTCCGTTCTCCAGTTAAACAATTGATGAGGTTAGTCCCCAGATAAATAGATACCGTCTCATAATAATGAACCATTTCAGGGTGTTAATCAATTTCTAAAAGCTAAAAATGAGACCAAATGTACTTAATTAATATCAGTTTATTAAATCAAGAAACGTTAGCGGCCAGCGCCTGAACCTGAAGTTTTCATGCGTTTATCATAATGGTCAAAGGTAAAACTGATTAAAGCATTTTCCAAACCTGACATTGGATTATCTTGGCAATATTCAGTGAGCCATCCGAGGACTTCATCTTCTTTCATTCTGCCTGTAATGCTGAAAGTTTTTTCTGTAAAAATATTATAGGCCGTTAAAAAACCTTTTATGTAATGTTTGTATTTTTCATTGCCGTCTTTCGTCATCGCGTCGTTATAACCAAAACAGGATTTTTTACCAATCCCCCATACGGCATAATTCCCACTGCTATCAACTGCCATTGTGATAGATGGTATCAATAATAGACTGATTAGAATTGCTAAAGATTTCATTTTACTTCCTCATTATTGTTGTCATTCGTTATTTGTTCTTGTTGATTTACTTGTCCAATTATTCCTTTGAGACCAGCTAGTAAGCGATTAATTCCTGTCTCAGATGACTCCTTGTCCAAAGCACCGTATGCAATACGGCAATAACAGCCCTCATTCATCCCAAAGGTTTCACCTGGAATTGCAGCCACTTTGTATTCTTTGATTAATCGTTCTACGACCTGCATACCCGTGAGTGTCGTATTGAGTTTAATCAGAAAATAAAAAGCACCCTTAGAATCAGGTGTTGAGCAGAGATCGTTAATGTTTTGCAATGCTGCAAATAACATGTTGCGAACACGATCAAGCTGTTTTAAATGTGACTGAGTATATGCACTGCCTACTTGCATGGCCGCAATCGCAGCGTCTTGCGCTATCCGGGTTGGGCAAATAAGGTATGTATCTTGTGCTTTTTTCACCGAAATCAACAGATGTTCCGGGCATATCATATAACCAATACGCCAACTTGCAAAACCGAAGGCCTTTGACAAGGAATATAGTGAAATAGTGTGTTGCTCTGATTCAGGAATGCTGGCAACTGAAAAATGCTCAACGCCATCATAAGTAAAGTATTCATAAGCTTCATCAGAGATATGATATAGACCATATTCCTGGCAGAGCTTATTAATCGCACGTAATGTCGACTCTGAATAAACCACACCAGTGGGATTATTCGGAGATACTGTAACAACAGCTTTAGTTTTTGGTGTGACAGCGGCAATTATATTATCTAGCGAAGGTTGGAAATCAGAGTTTGTTTCGATGGCGATAGGTGAACAAGATACCATCCTGATGGCCATTTCATGATTAAAATAATAAGGGCGTAATAAAATAACCTCATCGCCTGGGTCTGTAATCGCCATTAGTGCATTCATGAAGGCCATATTCGCACCTGCTGTAACGACTAAACTCCGCGAGCTATTTAGAAGTATATTATTTTCTTGTTGGAGTTTTTTTGAAATACAGGAGCGTAATTCCGGGGTGCCTTCAACCTCTGAATACCAGTTAAAATCAATTGAAGATTCTAGTTCAGTAAGTTTATCGAAAACACTTTGTGGCGGTGGGTAATAAACAACGCCTTGGCCTAGTGAAATTGTGCCCGGAGTTTTTTTGATTAAATCTGAAACGACTGGAATAACGGGTGATTGTATATCCAGCATACGATTACTGGCGGTAAATAGTTTACTTGGCATTGGGTATAAGTACTAAAATCGAAAGAATGTCGAAGATTAAGCTTTTTATTCGCAGAGAAGAAATTAATTATTGTGAAAAAGCATTTTTCGGCCTGAAAACTGACTTTTTAGAAATTCCATCTGATCCGCAAGAATTTTTCTATTTGATAAAGCAAGGTACTCAGCCCAGTTTGGTATATAAGGTATCGCGAGTAAAGGCATGTTAGCGCGTTCTGGCGTTCGGTCACCCTTGCGTGTATTACAATGACGACATGCGGTTACAACATTTGACCAACGGTCTCTTCCTCCTTTAGAAATGGGAATAATGTGATCGCGAGTTAATGAAGCATCATTAAATTTGTGTCCGCAGTACATACATAAAGAGGCATCACGCAAGAACAATTCACGGTTGGTTAACGGTGGTATAACACGTTTACTGATTTTGACCGGTTTGGAACGTTTGACTGCTATTATTGAATTGATTTCAACGATTGAACGTTGACCGGTTAATCGGCTAGTTCCACCACGAAAAGTGAATACGCTATCGCCAGCAGTCCAGGCAATCATTTCACGGCTATAAAGATTGACCGCATCTTGCCAAGGGATCCACCTGATGGGAGAGCCAGCTATATCAAGTCTTAATATTAATGGTGTCATATCGCTTTTGTTATTGGATAGACTTTTGTAAAGTCATCCACCATAACATCCTTTTGAGATGAAATTATAGTTTGATTGTTTTATGCGAAACACTAACTAAGGTCAAGCCCCAAAATAGAACGTCTGATGAAAGAACTGGAAAGATTACTCGTAATTATGAAATCGCTGCGTGATCCAGTGAATGGATGTCCGTGGGATAATGAACAAACGATTGATTCGATAAAAGCATTTACCCTAGAAGAAGCCTATGAAGTGGTGGATGCCATTGAGTGTAATGATATCGAAGGCTTGCGAGATGAACTGGGAGATTTATTGTTTCATATTGTTTTTTATTCTGAAATGGCCGATGAGGAAAAACATTTTAATTTTCATGATGTGGTAAAACACGCCAATCAGAAGCTTGAGCGCAGACATCCGCACGTATTTTCAGACTTAAAGGTGGATAATGTTGACCAAGTTAAAGCGCTTTGGGAACAAATAAAACAGCAAGAACGCAAAGATGCAGCTATCGATACGGCTAATAAACCGGAGAATCTACTCGATGATATAGGTAAAAATATGCCGGCTGTTAAAAGGGCAGAAAAATTACAAAAACGTGCAGCGACGGTTGGTTTTGATTGGACTGATAGTCAGGACATATTAAATAAGATCGATGAAGAGTTAAGCGAACTTCGTCATGCACTTCAAGAGCCGAATAATACTGAACATATCTCTGAAGAATTGGGTGACTTGATGTTTTGCTGCGTTAATCTTGCCAGACATTATAAAATTGATTCCGAGATTTCACTTAGAGATACTAATGAAAAGTTTGTCAGCCGCTTTAATTACATAGAAGAAACCTTGAAAAAACGAAAGAAATCGCTGAGTGATGCAACATTGGATGAAATGGATGCGCTTTGGAATGAGGCTAAACAGCTTGCTAAAAAATAAGCATTATTTATTAATGCGGTTTCGGTCCAGATTTATGATCCTGCCTTTTGAGTCAAATTCTATTTCTGACATCCATTTTTCAGTGCTTCTCTGTGACGGGATGAAAAACCAGGTTTTGCGTAATATATTGTGATGGTGATCGGTTCTTTGAGTTTCGTGATCTGGGGCTCCTACTCTGTAAAGAACCTCTGCTTCTGACATCCCTTTTCTAAGTTTGATGTAATCTCGCATATCAATCTCATCAGCAGAGGCCATAGAACCATAAAGTAGAACTAAAAAGAGGAGGAGGAGTTTCTTCATGGCATATCTATTAATTGCTCTTATGTTTAATAGAGTAGGATTGGCGCTAGAGGTTCATTAATTTTGGACAAAAAAAAGGGTGCGGTTCAGAGCGCACCCAGTAGTCAAGGGGGGGAGGAGATATACTACTATCTAAACTATTGCATTAGTTATGCCATATAGGTTCAATATATATATTAAACAATAAGATAGGAAATATATCTAAAGTGAATTATTGATAATTAAATGGCAAAATATTGGCAATAGACGCCAAAACGCCGTTTTTTGACTACAAAAAACGGCGTTTTATTATGCTGCGTTTGGGAAAATTAGGGCTTATTTTTCTTATCTTTGTCGCAAGAAAGCATGGCGTAAGCCGAGTGATTATGTATTGATTCAAAATTTTCTGATTCGACCGTATAGCCTAGAATTCTGTCATCTTCATTAAATTTTACTGCAACATCACGGACAATATCTTCAACGAATTTTGGATTATCGTATGCTCGTTCAGTGACGTACTTTTCGTCGGGTCTTTTTAAAAGGCCATATAGCTCACATGATGCTACTTTTTCGATAACATCAATGAGTTCTTCAAGCCAAATAAAATCAGCCATTCTAACGCAAGCAGTTATATGTGAGCGCTGATTGTGTGCCCCATAATCAGATATGCTCTTTGAACAAGGGCATAATGATGTGACTGGTACCTGTACTTTTACTAGCACCTCTGGTTTAGCATCCCTAATCTGACCGATAAACGATACTTCATAATCCATCAGGCTTTTTACACCAGATACTGGCGCGGCTTTATTAACAAAATAGGGGAAGGTCATTTCTATATCGCCCGATTGAGCACTCAGACGTTCGGTCATCTCTTCAATCATGCGTTTGAATGATTGCACGTTAATCTCATACTCATGATGATTCAGAATTTCAACAAAGCGCGACATGTGGGTGCCTTTATATTCTTCCGGCAAATTCACATACATGTTGAAATTGGCAACGGTATGTTGCTCGCGACCAGAACGATCACTGACCACAATAGGGTGTTTGATATCTTTAATACCAACCTTATCGATGGCTATGTGCCGGGTATCTAGACTGTTCTGGGTATCCGGTATTTCTGTAGTTGCAGGCACTGGTTTATTCATTTGCTTAAATTCCAATAACTTAGGTTAAGAAGGTAAAAAGTAGTGTAAGAAAAAATCACTAAGCTGAGTGATTCTACTCTAATTAAGTGTCATATCCATCCTACTAGGATGCAGCGTGTGGCGATAATGTTCCGATTATTTATTGCGTTTAACGATGTAATCAGCAATTGCCCTTAGCATATCGGCTTTTTTATCGAAGGCTTCAAGACATTCCAGAGCTTCATTATATAAGTCGTTAGCTGCTTTTTTGGCGCCTTCCATTCCAAGAAGGTTAGGGTAGGTCGGTTTGTTCATGGCTATATCAGAACCCTGAGGTTTACCCAATGTTTCGGTATCACTCTCAATATCAAGAATGTCATCCTTGATTTGAAAGGCTAAACCAATACATTTTGCGTACTGTGAGATGCGAGATAGTAATTCCCGGTCAACATTATCGACAGATAATGCACCTAATTCTGCGCTTGCCCTGATCAAGGCTCCCGTTTTATGGATGTGCATGTTTTCAAGTTCAGCAATTGTCAGTGATATACCGACAGATGCTAAATCAATTGCCTGACCACCAGCCATACCTCGTGAACCACTAGCAATTGCAAGTGTTTCAATCATAGACAAGCGTTGCTTATCATTTACTTGAATATCTGGATCATGGGCTAAAATGTGAAAGGACAATGCCTGCAAGGCATCACCAGCTAATATTGCAGTGGCATCATCATAGGCTTTATGACAGGTTGGACGACCGCGACGCAGGTCATCATCATCCATTGCAGGTAAATCATCATGAATTAGAGAGTAAGCATGAATGATTTCAACAGCACATGCGGGGCCATCTAAAGCGGTTAGATCTATACCAAACGCTTCTCCAGTGGCATATAAAATAACGGGACGAATACGTTTGCCATTACCCAGTACGGAATAGCGCATTGCTTCATGTAATTTTTCAGGTTGAACTGAAGGCTCAGGCAGCCAACGATTAAGGGCGGTTTCCACAGAGTTTTGATAAACCTGCAAGCGTTCTAAAAAGTCGGTCATTTATTCTTCGTTATTATCTGGGTTGAAAGGTTCTAGTTTAGCGTTCTCGTCTTTTCCCAGCAAAATACTGACCTTTTGTTCGGCTTCACTCAAGGCTTGTTGGCATGACTTGGTTAATACGATACCTCGTTCAAAATGCTTAAGAGATTCTTCCAGGGACAAGTCACCTTTTTCCATGGTTTGAACCAGCTGTTCAAGCTCAGCTAATGTCTTTTCAAAGTTGATTGAACTAGTTTTCTTTGGCACAAGAAATCTCTGAATTAAAGTACGGGATGTTATTAAAAAAGGCGCTTATATTATCATCACTTGGCCTCATTACTAGTATGGAACATATGAAAATATTAATTTCATATCCTGTTTGACAGGAAATTGATGCTAGGCTAAAGTTTTACCAGTTTAGACCAAGTCTAATTGATAATAAATACATTATTTCGAATAAAAATATCCGGAGGAGAAGTATGGAACTTAAAGGCTCTAAAACCGAAGAAAACTTAAAAGCTGCATTTGCTGGTGAATCTCAAGCAAACCGTCGTTATCTTTATTTCGCACAAAAAGCAGACGTCGAAGGTTTTAATGATGTTTCTGCTGTTTTTAGATCGACAGCTGAAGGTGAGACTGGCCATGCGCATGGGCATTTGGAATACCTTGAGGCTGTAGGTGACCCAGCTACAGGAGAGCCTATAGGAAGCACAGATCTTAACCTCAAAGCTGCTATTGCTGGTGAAACACATGAATATACTGATATGTATCCAGGAATGGCTAAGTCAGCACGAGAAGAAGGTTTTGATGAGATTGCTGATTGGTTTGAAACCTTGGCAAAGGCAGAACGTTCTCATGCTAATCGTTTTACCAAAGCACTAGATAATCTCGGTTCATAAATACCAGATTATGTTATCAGTTTGATTGAGCCGGCTAATGCCGGCTTAATTATTTATCCTGTTTCAACTTGAATTTTAGATTATGAATGAAGGACGCGAAGGTAGTCTTGAAGCCCCAACTAGACACCCAATAGATTGGAAATCGGGTGAGTTTTATGATGAATCCACATTGTTTAATGAGCTTGAGCGTGTCTACGATATTTGTCATGGTTGTCGGCGCTGCGTCAGTCTTTGTAATTCATTTCCAACGTTGTTTGACTTAGTTGACGAATCAGACACCTTTGAAGTTGATGGGGTAAAGAAAGAAGATTATTGGGATGTTGTTGACCATTGTTACTTATGCGATCTTTGCTACCTTACTAAATGTCCTTACGTTCCACCACATGAATGGAATGTAGATTTTCCCCATTTAATGTTGCGTGCAAAGGCGCAAAAATTTAAGAAAGGGGAGACAAAACTACGTGATAAAATACTTACCTCGACAGATGCCGTTGGTTCACTTGCAGGTATCCCTGTCATTGCCCAGACAGTAAATACGGCTAATTCTATAAGACCGGTCCGTAAAATTTTAGAAAAGACAGTAGGTATACATGCGGATGCTGTGTTACCCGATTTTCATAGTAATTCGTTGCGTAAACGATATGACAAACTCGAAACGCCAAATATTGATGGTGAAGCTACTGATCTTACTAAGGGAAAGGTTGCCATTTTTGTTACTTGCTATGGCAATCGCAATGAACCGGATGTTGTAGAAGACCTTATCGCCATCCTCAGACACAACAAACTAGAAGTTAGATTGATTGAGCAGGAAAAATGTTGTGGTATGCCTAAAATGGAATTGGGAGATCTGGAGAGTGTTGAAAAATTAAAGGATTTCAATGTTCCACAATTAATGAACATGGTGGAAGCAGGTTTCGATATCATCGCGCCAATTCCTTCTTGTGTTTTAATGTTTAAGCAAGAATTACCGTTATTGTTTCCTGATAATGCAGATGTGCAGACAGTTCAACAGGCTTTTTATGACCCATTTGAATATCTGATGCTGCGCAATAAAGACAATAAGTTAAATACAGAGTTTAAAAATAAGCTAGGCAAGGTGGCTTATCATGTCCCTTGCCATCAGCGTGTTCAGAAGATTGGGCCAAAAACCAAGGAAGTGTTAGAACTTGTGCCGGACACTGATATTACTTTAATCGAGCGCTGTTCTGGTCATGATGGAACTTATGCCGTTAAAACTGAATACCATGAAGTCTCAATGAAAATATGCAAGCCTGTAACAAATAAGATAAAGGGTGCTGAACTAGACCATTATATAAGTGATTGTCCGATGGCGGGACATCAAATAGATAATGGGATGGATGAAGATTCAGAAATGAGTGCAGAAAGTCCGTTCTCATTGTTAAGACAGGCTTACGGGATCTAGTATGAAAAAATTAACACGTGATGATCTCTACTCATTAGAAAAATACTCAGAAGTGCGTTCTACCTTTCGTGCTGAGGTAATGGAGCATAAAAAGAATCGTCAATTAGCTATCGGTCCGAATGTGACACTTTATTTTGAAGACCGGACTGTAATGCATTATCAAATCCAGGAAATTCTACGAGTTGAACGTGTTTTCGAAGCAGAAGGAATTGAGGAAGAATTAGAAACGTATAATTCAATGATTCCTGACGGTTCAAACTGGAAGGCAACATTTATGATCGAATTTGCCGAGGAAGCTGAACGACGTGATGCTTTGTCCAAGATGATAGGTATCGAAGCTCAAGTTTGGGTAAAGGTCGATGGTTTTGATGAAGTGATTCCGATTTCGGATGAAGACCTTGAACGGGATAATGAAAATAAAACTTCTTCCGTACACTTCATGCGCTTTGAATTTAGTTCTGAAATGGTTGCCGCATTAAAGCAGGGCAGCCGATTGTCGGCGGGTATACATCATCCTGCTTATGAACACACAGTGGATCCAGTGCCACAACATATCCGTGATTCGCTAGTTTCCGATCTAGATTAAACATTAAACTTCCTTATACTCATTTCAAAAGAGTATAATCTGCCAACTAATATCGATGCGTGTTCGATATTCCCCTGCACATACAATTAACAGCGAGATAACTACTTTTGTCATCTAAATATGATGCCTCTGACATTGAGGTATTAACCGGCCTTGAACCGGTTCGCAAACGCCCCGGCATGTACACGGACACAAGTCGTCCGAACCACCTTGTTCAAGAAGTCTTGGATAATAGCGTCGATGAGGCTATATCAGGATACGCTTCCAAGATTGATGTCATCTTGCATAAAGATGGTTCTGTGAGTGTTGCAGATGATGGTCGGGGAATGCCTGTAGATAAACATCCCGGTGAAAACCTTCCTGGTGTTGAAGTGATTTTTACAAAACTCCATTCTGGCGGCAAGTTTTCGAATAAAAATTATAAATTCTCTGGTGGATTACACGGCGTCGGCGTGTCTGTTGTAAATGCCTTGTCAAAAAATCTGGAAGTTTGGGTGCGTCGTGATGGCAAAGAATACAATATGTCATTCAAAGGTGGCGAAAAGAATTCCAAGCTGGAAGTGGTCGGTGATGTAGGCAAAAAAAATACTGGAACGACGATACGGTTTTGGCCAGATGCGAAATATTTTGATACGACAAAATATGCGGTGGCAAAGTTAAAGCATTTAATGCGCGCCAAGGCAGTGTTATGTCCTGGTGTCACGATCCGTCTCAACGATGAAGCAACAAAAACAAAAGACGAATGGTGTTACGAAGATGGTATCAAGACCTATCTGGCTGAAGAATTAATCGGCATAGAGCTATTGCCGCCTGAGCCTTTTCTTGGTTCATTGCAAGGTGAACATGAGGCAGTTGATTGGGCACTGCATTGGTTGCCAGAACCAGCAGACATGATCACTGAAAGTTATGTCAATCTCGTGCCAACTCCTCAAGGCGGTACACATGTCAACGGCATGCGACAGGGATTGCTCGATGCCATTCGTGATTTCTGTGAATCCAGAACGTTGTTACCAAGGGGTGTTAAATTGAGTGCTGACGATGTTTGGGATAATTGCTGTTATATATTGTCAGTGAAAATGGATGATCCGCAGTTTGCTGGACAAACCAAAGAACGCTTGTCATCACGCGAATGCACAACATTTGTTTCTGGTGTTGTTAAAGATACTCTGAGTCAATGGCTACATAAACATGTTGAAATGGGAGAGCGTATTGCCGAACTGGTTATAGCCGCAGCACAAAAGCGACTCAAATCCAGTAAAAAAATCGTCCGCAAGAAAATCAGCGGGGGACCAGCATTACCGGGTAAGTTGGCCGACTGTTCAATGCAAGATATCAATGTATCTGAGCTGTTCTTGGTAGAAGGTGACTCAGCGGGTGGTTCCGCGAAACAGGCGCGGGATCGTGAATTTCAGGCGGTTATGCCGTTGCGGGGTAAGATACTAAATACTTGGGAAGTAGATTCAGCAGAAGTACTTTCGTCTAAGGAAGTACATGATATTGCCGTTGCCGTGGGTGTTGATCCTGGTTCAGATGACCTGTCCGGTTTACGCTATGGCAAGATATGTATACTTGCTGACGCAGATTCTGATGGATTACACATCGCGACCTTAATCTGCGCCTTATTTCTGAAACACTTCAAACCACTCGTTGAAAATGGCCATGTATATGTTGCCATGCCACCACTTTATCGAATCGATGTGGCAAAGGATGTTTATTACGCCCTAGATGATGCTGAAAAACAGGGTGTGCTGGATAAGATTACGGCTGAAAAGAAACGTGGCAATGTGTCTGTACAACGTTTTAAGGGCCTGGGTGAGATGAATCCAATTCAGTTGCGTGAAACAACAATGGCAACTGCAACACGACGACTGGTGCAACTGACACTGCCAAACGAAAAACAAGCTGAAAAAGTGATGGATATGCTACTCGGCAAGAAGCGTGCAGCTGATCGAAAGAAATGGCTTGAGACGAGTGGTGATCAAGCTGTCGTTATTTAGAACAATTATTGTTTATTTGGGCTACATAATCTCGATAAGAAAATTCGATATATTCTGAAATAGGGCCATTGTCTGAATATATTAGACGGTCGATTTCATCGATATTTAATGCGGAACGATCTTTTTCAGTGAGTCTGAGATAGAGTTCAGATGTATTGATGAACCGGTTTACTGCTAGTTTAGACATGATCTTGCTCCTGCTTAGTAAGTATTGAGTAATGATCGAACAAGTAGATTAAATAGAAGTGACAATTAAATTATCATTTAATGTCAGAAGTTAAAGTAAATATGTAAAACAACATATAAAACAAATAGATATAGAAGGTATCTGATGTTTATTAGAGGAAATTGCAATGCCTGATTCAATGAGTTTTGACTTCGAGCAAAACGAACAACGGCCACTACAGGAATTTACCGAGAAAGCCTATCTCGATTATTCCATGTACGTAATTCTTGACCGTGCCTTACCGCATATCGGCGATGGTCTGAAACCAGTGCAACGCCGAATTATCTATGCCATGTCAGAGCTGGGTTTAAAGTCAACGGCTAAATACAAAAAATCAGCACGCACGATTGGTGATGTGCTAGGCAAATTTCATCCGCACGGTGATTCAGCTTGTTATGAAGCTATGGTCTTGATGGCACAGAATTTTTCCTATCGCTATCCGCTAGTCGATGGCCAGGGTAATTGGGGCTCGATGGATGACCCTAAATCCTTTGCTGCAATGCGCTATACAGAATCAAAGTTAGCAGCTTACTCAGACGTTTTATTGAGTGAAGTTTCACAAGGGACGGTTGAATGGGTGCCTAATTTCGATGGTACCTTGGAAGAACCAAAGACATTACCTGCGCGATTGCCGAACATACTACTCAATGGAACCACCGGTATAGCTGTTGGTATGGCGACAGATATTCCACCACACAACGTTAAAGAGGTCGCCAGTGCCTGTATTCGATTATTAGAATCGCCAAAGAGTACTGTAAAAGAATTATGTGAGCATATTAAAGGCCCTGATTACCCAACACGTGCCGAAATCATTACGCCTAAATCAGCCATTCAAGAGATGTATGAAACGGGTAATGGGTCGATCAAAATGCGCGCCATCTGGGAGAAAGAAGAAGGGAATATTGTAATAACGGCACTGCCACATCAAAGTTCGGGCAGTAAGATCCTTGAGCAAATTGCGGCGCAGATGCAGGCCAAGAAATTACCCATGTTGGAAGATTTACGTGATGAATCTGATCATGAAAACCCAGTCAGACTAATCCTGATACCACGCTCAAATCGAATTAATCTTGATGAATTGATGTTGCATCTGTACGCAACTACCGATCTTGAGCGCAGCTATCGCGTGAACCTTAATATTATCGGACTCAATGGCAGACCTCAGGTAAAAGACCTGAGAGTTATATTAAAGGAATGGTTGGAATATAGAATTGAAACCGTTCGTAAAAGATTGCAATTCCGACTCGATAAAGTCCTTGCCCAGATCCATATCCTTGAAGGATTGATGATTGCTTATCTGAACATCGATGAAGTGATTCAGATCATCAGGGAAGAAGACAAACCGAAAGCAGTGTTGATGAAGCGTTTTAAATTGAGCGATATACAAGCTGATGCCGTTCTAGATTTAAAGTTACGTAAATTAGCCAAGTTAGAAGAGATCAAGATCAAAGGTGAGTTGGATGAACTCAGTGATGAGCGTAAGCAACTTGATACCACATTAGGTTCTAGCCAACGATTGAAAACATTGGTACGCAAAGAGATCGAAGCAGATGCCGAAGAATATGGTGATGATCGAAAATCACCGTTAAAAGAAGGTGTAGAAGCAAAAGCAATTGATGAAACCAGTCTTGTGCCGACAGAACCAGTCACCATTATTCTTTCAGATAAAGGTTGGGTACGTGCTGCAAAAGGACACGAAGTCGATCCGGAATCATTAAATTATAAGAGCGGTGACAGTTATAAACAGGCGAGCCTCGGCAGGAGTAATCAGTCAGCAGTGTTCCTTGACTCTAGTGGACGTTGTTATTCATTACCAGCACACTCGCTGCCTTCGGCACGCAGTCTAGGCGAGCCAATATCAGCTCGCTTAACTCCGCCAGATGGTGTGACTTTTGAAGGAGTTATGGCTGGCGTACCAGAATCTGTTTATCTAGTTGCTTCGGATGCAGGTTATGGTTTTATGCTTAAACTTGAAGACGTGTATACGAAAAACAGAAATGGTAAAGCGGTTATTTCGGTACCGAATGGCGCAAATGTCTTAGCACCAAGTAAAGTAAATGATATTAAAAATGATTGGGTAGCCGCAGTTAGTTCAATAGGACGACTGTTGATGTTCCCCATCAGTGAATTGACCTTATTGAGTAAAGGCAAAGGTCTCAAGATTATTCAAATACCTCCTGCAAAATTAAAAACGCGCGAAGAATACGTCGTTGCTATGACGACAATGGCAGAGACCGATAATTTACTCATCTATGCAGGCAAGAAACACATGGCAATGAAGTCTGTCGATCAGGAATACTACATCGGAGAACGTGGACGAAGAGGAAACATGCTTCCTCGCGGATATAGGAATGTAAATAGTATCAAAGCGGAATCGAAAAACTAAAGCCCTATGATTGATATAAAGTCATAAACCAAAGACTTATCCCTGTTTCCCCCGGACAAATTTTGCTCTTGTTCAACCATCATCCATTTAATATAGATCGCGATATCAGCATTGCAAATCATAAGAAACACTTAGGTTTCGAATAAACTCTTGCAATTGGGTTTCTGCCAACATCTTTTAGAGGGCATTTTGATTAAAGTACTCTATATTCGCGCCGATACTAATAGAGATACTATTTTCTAACGGATGAGTAAGTATCAGTTTTTCTTATTCATTAAACATTAGAGAATAAATCACATGCTTGAAAAAAGAGTAGATAAAAATTTTGTGAAAAACGGAATGTATGTGTCACGTCTCGACCGTCCATGGACTGAAACACCCTTTATGTTTCAAGGTTTTTATTTAAAAGCGCAAGACGAAATCGAACTTGTTCAGCGACATTGTGATTATATTTACATTGATGTCGAACGTGGCGAGGGGGCAGATCAATACATGGAAATGTTGCCCTCTGAAGGAATCCTTAATACTGAAGATTGCTTTGAAAAAGAACTTCCGATCGCAAAAGATAAATTTAAAAAGCTATCAGAAGAATTTGAACGGGTAATGAATAACATAAAGATGGGTAAGTCTCTTGAAATTAATGTTATTCAATCTCAGGTGAATTCAATAATAGAAGGAATAACGACGAACTCTGATGCCTATTTGCTTCTTTCAAGATTAAAGAATAAAGATAATTATACTTATAATCATTCTGTTAGTTGCTCAATATTGGCAATTTCTCTTGGTAAAGAATTAGGATTTTCAAAACAGGAATTGGAAGACCTTGCCATTGGAACTTTATTGTTTGATATAGGTAAAATGAAAATATCTGACAATATTCTTTGTTGCCCCGATAAACTCGCCCCCGATCAATACCAATTGGTTAAAAATCATGTACAAGAAAGCATCGAATTACTAAAGTCAACCAAGGGAGTTAAGGACTCTACAATACAAATAGCAAGAGACCACCATGAACGGTTTGATGGCAGTGGTTATCCACGTGGTAAAAAAGATAAGGAAATACCCCTGTTTGCAAGAATCGCTGGTCTGGTAGACAGTTATGACGCTATGACGAGTGAACGCTTATTTTCAAAACCAATGAAGCATGAGGTTGCAGTTAATGAATTGTATACGCGTAGAAATCTGGATTTTAACGAAGAGCTTGTTGAGCAATTCATACAATGTCTTGGCACATATCCCTCTGGAACTTTAGTCGAGCTAACTACGGGAGAAGTTGGTGTCGTCGTACAACAAAATCGAATTAGGAGATTAAGACCAAAAGTTATGGTCCTTCTTAATAAGAATAAAGTATGCAACGATTATTTCCCGATTATGAACCTATTGAACGAAATTGAAGACGAGGAAGGGAACCCGCTCGGAATCAAAAAGTCTCTGGAACCGAATTCATACGGGATTGATCCAGAAAAATACTACCTATAATGTCGTTAGCATAGTAAATGGAAAATACTAGCGATAATGATGATGTAATTATTCGTTCCAGGGCTCAAGCACTGGAGGTCTTGCATAATGATATTCGTTCAAATAAATCAACTGATAACTCGATAGGGTTACTAGTCCTGAAGGTCATGTCCTTAAGAGACATAAATACGATATTTGGATATAAGACAGGTGATAAATTTTTAATTAAATTTGGCACTTTTATTCAAAGCTTGCTTCTTGCAGAAGACAAGGTAATAAGAGTTGGCGATAATGAATTTGCAATAATAATAAAAACTGTTTTTAACAGCAATCATTTGCTATTGGCAATTAATAAAATACTTAAAAATTTAGCTAGGCCGTTACAGATAGAAAATGAACAAGTCTATGTGAAAGTTTCTATTGGTGCTGCGATATATCCGGAGCATGCAGGTCATGCAGAACAGTTCTTAATGTGCTCCGATGCCGCACTGGGTAAGGCTATTGAGGAAGGTAATAAGCATGCTTTTTATTCAAAACAAGATACGTTTAATGGTTATTCAAACCTAGCAATTAGCAAAGAGCTTGATGGTGCGATTGATAACTGTGAGTTGACATTGTTATATCAACCTAAAGTAGATCTATTAAGACAAAGGGTTTGCAGCGCTGAGTGTTTAATGCGATGGACAAACCATAAGATAGGTTTTGTTCCTCCAGATATTTTTATTCCTATTGCTGAAAAATCAGGTCGTATAATGGATTTGACCATATGGTCATTGAATGTAGCATTCAAGCAAGCTCAATACCTGCATAAGCAATGGCCAGATTTTCAAATAGCGGTTAACTTATCAGCGGCGATACTACATGATCCTGAAATAATACAATTAATTAAAAGGGCAATGATTATATGGTCTATAAACCCAAATAAAATTATTCTCGAAGTTACTGAAAGTGCAATGATGAGCGACCCAGAGCGATCATTTGAAATCCTTCAAGATTTGTCGAATATTGGTTTTAATCTTTCGATAGATGACTTTGGTACAGGGCATTCATCGCTTGCCTATTTAAAACGATTGCCCGTTGATGAATTGAAGATAGACAAGTCCTTCGTTCTGGAAATGGCAACAGACATCGATGATAAGACAATTGTTCTAGCAATTATTGAACTTGCCCATAGCTTTAAGTTAAAAGTTACTGCTGAAGGAATAGAAAATACAGAAACAATGGGTATGTTGACAGCCATGGGTTGTGAAACAGCACAGGGTTTCCATATTGCAAAACCAATGACGGATAAAGAACTGGAAAAATTTATACAAGAATCTGAATGGAGTTTACCATCTGACACTAGAGACCATATTAAACAAGAAATTCTTGATGTCGGTTCATAGGCCTCTTCTATGTTGCGATTAAAATAGGAAGGTTAGAGGAACACATTCAAGCTGTAAGTACACCACACGTTTCTCTAAAAAATTCGTAGAATGAACGGTAATTTAAATATTTTCTTGGTCGGTTGATGAGCATCTTGAATATTGGCTTGAATCCGGCTCATGGATTATGGTAATGATATTGGCTCTCTCAGCAGTTAAACTGCTTAGTCCATCTATACTAGGGTTCAAGGAGTGACATGCTGCGCGAGGTCACAGAAATGAGCTTGGAATTAAAACAGAACCGAAAGATTAAAATATAACAGTTCCTGCTCTATACGGCACTCGTAAATATATTGTATATTGCACTAAATAATCTTACTTATTCATAACCTTGGGTTACACATAAGACCATGAAAAATTTTCATTCAACGCTACTTCTAAAAATTACAATTTTCACATTCTTAATTTTCTCTATATCGGCATGTTCAGATAAAGACGAAGCTAAAACTAAAACTCCTAATGCTGAAGTTACAACATCCAGTGATAGTGATTCAGTTGATTGGGCAAAGTACGGAAACAATTATGCTAACCACCGTTTCAGTGAATTGAACCAGATTACAACCGAAAATGTGAATCAGCTAGAATTAGCATGGACTTACCAAACCGGTATTAAGAAAACTTTCCAAACAAGTCCTATCGTTGTTGATGGCGCTATGTTTATCACGACACCACTGAATGACGTTATATCAATGGATGCGTTGACCGGCAAGGAAATTTGGCGTTATAAACATGATTTACAGGGTGATAAGTTTTGTTGTGGTCCTTCAAACCGAGGGCCTGCTGTTTCAGATGGAAAAGTATTTACAGTAACGATAGATGCACGATTAATTGCGTTAGATCAGAAGACAGGTGAAAAGTTATGGGATGTTCCTATCTCTGATATTAATTTAGGCATCGACGAAGAAATGAACCCGATTACAAATATGGAAGAATTGAAAGGTGCAGTAATGACCGGTGCTTCTGGGCATAGCGCGAGCCTTGCTCCACAAGTCTACGATGGTAAGGTTTTTGTTGGCATCACCGGTGCCGGTTACGGTTTGCATATGGAAGTTGAGCAAGATGGTGAGCCTACACTGGCTGTCGGTGGTTTTGCTGGTGGTGGACATGGACTACGTGGATTCATGATGGCTTATGATGTCAATACAGGTAAAGAAGTTTGGCGATGGTATAGCTCTTCTGAAGAGGATTGGGCTGGTGATTGGGTTGAAGCTTCATCTGGTGGTGAGAGTTTTAACCGCGATATAGAAAATGAAAAAGCTAACTACGAGAAGTATAAAGATTCCTGGAAGTTAGGTGGTGGTTCAATCTGGACTACCCCGGCATTGGATACCGAGTTAGGCTTACTTTATTTTGGTACAGGTAATCCTTCACCGCAGATGGAAGACTCAACTCGACCTGGAGATAGTCGGAATACGGTCAGCTTGGTCGCTGTTGACCTGAATACCGGTAAACTTAAATGGGCCTACCAGCAAGTACCTCACGATCGATGGGGTTATGATGTTGCGAGTCCACCGGTGTTGATTGATTTTGTAAAAGACGGCAAAACAACAAAGGCTGTCTCTCAAGCGAGTAAAACGGGTTGGTTATTTGTTCATGATAGAGCAACGGGTGAATTGCTCATGCGGTCAGACGCATTCGTGCCACAAGAAAATATATTTGCTAGGCCAACTGAAGAGGGTGTGCGTATTGCACCGAGTACTTTTGGGGCTACTACATGGTCACCAGCTGCATATTACCCAGAATTAAATTCTATGTTCATTGCCGGCATCTATACGGCAGCAAAATTTTATTCTAAAAAGTTAACGCCAGAGCCAGGCAAGCCATGGACAAGTTTTACTTTTTTCAAACCAACGACAGATCCAACTTGGGGTAATATAACTTCAGTTGATCTAACTACCGGTAAAATAAAATGGGAGGTCAAAACCGATCAACCTATGGTTGGCGGTGTTATGGCAACTGCGGGTGGACTTCTGTTTGCAGGAGAAGGCAGTGGTAATTTTAACGCGTATGAAGCCAAGACTGGCAAACTACTCTGGCAATATAAGAGTCAATACGGTGTTAATGCACCACCTATAACTTACAAGCTCAATGGCACACAATATATCGCTGTTGCTTCCGGTGGTAGTGGATTATTTAAATATGCAATGGGTGATGAGATCTTAGTCTTCAAACTTAAGGAATAAAGTGTGACAGCATTGGTTGTGGCTAAATATCTTTAGTAACGACATTGTCTGAAATATAAAAACGGGTGCTAAAAGCACCCATTTTTATTTAAAACTTAATTTAATTTGACTAATATTTTTTCAAGTCGTTCTTTAGATTCATTGCGACGTCCCTCATCGGCAACTTCGCGGTTTGGGCGAGCAGGGGCTGATAATGCTTTTCTATAAAACACTTCTGCTTGTTTATACTTCTTTTTTTTCTTAAGAAAATCTCCATAGTAGAGATTAGCGTCAATATCATCAGGGTTAAGGGCAATTGCCTTATCTAGATATTTTTTGGCAAGGTCAAGATCACCAAAGCCAATGGGCCATTCCGGCACGAGAAAGTACAGGGTGCCAAGATAAGTATTGGCGGCGCCTTTTGATGCTTCTGGGTCGAGCTTTAAGGATTTTTCTAACGTGTCTCGTGACCTTGTAACAGCATCCAATGCTCTCAATGTACCTATAGCACCTGCATAAGTAGATAAAATAATACCTTCCCACAGATAAGCATCAGCATTGTTCGGCTGACTATTGCGAATCTCAGCAGCTTTCAATGTTAGTTTCTCTAAAGACTCCTCATGTTGTTTCTTGTCTAGTGTATATTTTATTTGAGCCCATTCTTTTTGAAGTTGTTTTATATCGGAATTAACCTCTGCCTGAACTGTAAAACATAAAATCATTAATCCGCTAAAAGCAAATAAAGGCAATTTAGAAATTATTTTCATGTTTTTCATCCTGTTGATTATTTAAGTACCGATATTTACGACTCATTGTCTTAAATATAAAATATAATTTTTGATATCACTATAATGGTTATTATAAAACGATATCTTAAAATTTCAGATTATTTATGGGAGTAAGGTATGACGCAAATATTCACAGATGAAGCAAGATTTTACAAATAGTGTCATCCTGCGAGATAATACTCAGTACGGATATATAATTTATAATAAAAATAAACAGCTAACTCTAAGGCATACGGGTGTGAAGCTGTTGGTAATGATTAATTTTTCTTCAAATTTAGAATATGGACACTTTTAAAAAACTTGTCGACTTTATTGCCTTTATCTTTCGTAGGGGTGTTTTCTGGTTCGGCTTCTATATCAGACCGCCTATACACTGGTTTATCGGTTTGTTCTCAAAAGTAGGCAACCCGTCTGTATTTAAGGACGATGTCTTTCCTTGGACTAAATCACTGGAAAGCCATTATGACGATATACATGCTGAAGCGATGAATATGATGCTCGAGCGCGATAAAATCCCACCATTAAGAGATGTTTCTCCTGATCATGATCGCATTGCTGTTGATAACAAATGGCAGTCATTGTTTATCTGGGGTTACAACTACAAGTTTCAGAGGATTGCTGAACTATGTCCGGTTACAACACGTGAAGTAGAAAAAGTCCCCGGATTGATCTCTGCCTTTTATTCGGTGCATGCGCCCGGCACCCATTTACCTCGTCATTACGGCCCTACAAATGGCACCATTACTTGTCATTTAGGTTTAACGATTCCGAAAGAGAAAGGTTGTCGTATCTCGGTAGACGATAAGGAATATGAATGGCATGAAGGCAAGTGTTTTGTATTCGATGATACTTACTATCATGAGGTCTGGAACGACACCGAAGAGGATCGGATTATATTGCTTGTTCAATTCGAACGGCCATTACGCCACCCGGGTAAGGCATTAGCGGATAGCTTTATGTGGATAATAAGACGTAGCCCCTTTATTCAGACAACACTGACTCGAGTCAAAGAGTGGGAAGATTTAATTACTGATGGGCACAGTGATATTAGAGATAGAGCAGACGGTTAAGTATATCAATGCTTGGCCGTTATTCTGTCATGGCCAAACACTCCTATTATTAATATTTAAACGCATTTCATTTAGTACTTCAGCTTACCTTTGTAGAGTTCAGCTTTTTTTCTTTAGCATGTGGCTGTAATATTTAGGGACTTATCTATATATAAGTAAACTCTTTAGATAGTGCCAGGAGAATAATGAGAATGTTCTTACCAGAGATGCACGATTATGATGAGATCAAGAGTCAATTTAAACTCGAGATACCTGAGTTTTATAATTTTGGCTTCGATGTTATTGAGAAAATAGCAAAAGAGAATGATAAGACGGCTTTTATTGCTGTCGATAATAAGGGCAAAAATATTCAGCACTACGCCTTTAGCGATCTAGATCTTGCCTCTAATCAATTTGCTAACGCATTACTTTCCACGGGTGCTCAAAAAGGTGATTTTGCCTTTGTCATGTTACCGCGTATCCCAGAGTGGTACTTTACAATGATTGGTTGTTGTAAATCGGGTGTTGTTGCAATGCCAGGAACCGCTTTATTGACAGCGAAAGATATTGAGTATCGTATCAATAGGTCGAAAGCAAAACTTATCATTGTCACTTCTGAAGATGCCATAAAAGTTGATGAAATTCGACATTTATGTCCAACATTAAAAACCTTTATTGTGATAGGGAAGTCAAGAGAAGGTTGGCAGTCTTATTCGGAGATAACTTCACAAACGTCCGCAACGCTCGATAAAACGCAATTAGAGCCGACTCGATCATCTGATATGATGATCATGTACTTTACTTCCGGCACGACAGCCATGCCAAAGATGGTGCCGCGTGATCACTCTTACGCCTTGGCTCATAGTATAACCGGTCGTTATTGGATGGATCTGAAAGAAGATGATATCCATTGGACACTTTCAGATACCGGTTGGGCTAAAGCAGCATGGGGAATGTTATTCTCTCCATGGCAAATGGGTGCAACAGTCATACTTTTTAATGGAGATGGTTTTGATGCTGATTTGCATTTGAAATTGATTGAGAAATTGGGAGTCACTACATTTTGTGCCCCGCCTACAATTTACCGGGTTTTTGCTCAGATGAATCTCTCTCAATATAATTTGACTTCAATTCGACATGCCATTGGTGCAGGAGAACCACTCAATCCTGAAGTCATAAAAGTTTGGCACGAAGCAACCGGCTCAAATATATTTGATGGTTATGGTCAAACCGAGACGATTAATATAGTCGCGAATTATCCAGCGATTCCAGTTAAACCTGGATCTATGGGGAAACCTGTTCCCGGAGTTGATGTACATATCGTCGATGAAGACGGTAACTTATCTGAGGTTAATACAGTAGGACATATTGCCGTGCGTATCACTGAGCCGTTGCCAGCAGGACTGTTTGCTGGTTATTGGCAGGATGATGAGGCGACGGCAATGTCATTTAGAAACGGTTGGTACCTAAGCGGAGACAAGGGAACGATTGATGAAGATGGGTATATCTGGTTTGTTGGTCGCGCAGATGATGTCATTACTTCGTCAGGATATCGGATCAGTCCTTTTGAAGTTGAAAGTTGTTTGCTTGAACATCCTGCTGTCCTCGAATCAGCTGCAGTAGCTAAGCCAGATGAAATTCGTGGTGAAATCGTGAAGGCATTCATAGTGCTTGCACCAAATTTTCAGCCTTGTGAAGAATTAACGAAAGAACTTCAAGACTTCATGAAAAAAACTACTGCGCCTTATAAGTATCCTCGCGAAATTGAATATCGAGAATCACTACCGAAAACAGTATCCGGGAAGATACGCAGGGTTGAATTACGAGAAGAAGGTGTTAACTGATATGGTCAAGAGTCAGGAATATGCTTTCTATGTAAAAGACTCTGGAAATAGACTTGAAAGAGGCTTATAAAGGTGACAAATCAGAGGTATTAAATGGCAACACCAGCAAAAATGGTAAGCAGAAGCGTAACAACTGAGAAATACAAAGCTCAGAACCATGTTCGTTTCATTACAGCGGCTAGTCTGTTTGATGGTCACGATGCTGCCATTAATATTATGCGCCGTATTTTACAGTCAACTGGCGTTGAAGTTATTCATTTAGGCCATAACCGTTCAGTTGGTGAAATCATTAATGCAGCTATTCAAGAAGATGTTCAAGGGATTGCCATTAGTTCTTATCAGGGTGGTCATGTTGAATATTTCAAATACATGGTTGATCTACTTAAAGAACGCGGTGCGTCTCATATAAAGGTCTTTGGTGGCGGTGGCGGTGTGATCGTTCCTGAGGAAATTGCTGAACTTGAAAAATATGGTGTGACGCGTATTTACTCTCCTGAAGCCGGACAGAAAATGCAATTGCAAGGCATCATAAACGAAATGGTTAAATGTGCTGATGTAGATTTGTCTGATAAAGAGATCCCAGAAAATAATAGCAATCTTTTACAAAACGGTTACGGTCAAATTGCTCGGTTGATCACATCTATAGATGAAGGCGTCATTACTGAAAGTCGACTCAGTACACTCACAAAAGAAGCTAAGAAATACAGTAAGACCCCTGTGTTGGGTATTACAGGCACGGGCGGTTCGGGTAAATCATCGTTGACTGATGAATTAATTCGTCGATTTAATCTTGAGCTTGATGACCTGAAAATTGCAATTATTGCAATCGATCCAACTAAACGCAAAACGGGTGGTGCATTGCTCGGCGATCGGATTCGCATGAATGCTCTTGATGTTCCTAACATTTATTTTCGATCAATCGCAACGCGCGGAACTACTGGAGAAGTTCCTAGTTCACTGTCGCATATCATTGATCTGTGTAAAGTATCTGACTTTGATCTGATCATCGTGGAGACGCCAGGAATAGGTCAGGGTGATGCGGGTATCGTACCGTATGTTAATACATCGATGTATGTAATGACTCCAGAGTTTGGCGCTGCTAGCCAGCTTGAAAAAATTGATATGCTTGATTTTGCAGATGTTGTGGTGATTAATAAATTTGATCGCAAAGGTGGTGAAGATGCCTTGCGCGATGTTCGTAAACAATATCAACGTAACAATGAATTGTTTTCAACTGCAGCTGAAGAGTTACCAATATACGGAACCATTGCATCAAAATTCAATGATGATGGTGTGACTTCTTTATATCACGGCCTACTAAATATTTTTAAAGGAAAGAAGTTGAAAAGTTGGCATGGAGAATTTTTTGCGCCGCTTGCATCAAAATGTTCTACCAGCAGAACAGTGATAGTCGCTGCTGAACGGCAGCGTTATCTGGCAGAAATAGCAGAGACTGTTCGAGATTATCACAAGACTTCAGCTGAACAGGTAAAGATTGCCCGTGAGCGTCAGCAATTAATAGAATCAAAAAAAATGCTTGAGTCATCTGGAAACAAGCATAATGATTTAGATTCCTTAATAGAAAAGCGTGAAGATAAGCTTGATCCACGTTGTCGTAAATTACTTGAGATGTGGCCAAAGCTTAAAAAAGATTATTCTACTGATGAATATGTCGTGGATGTTAGAGGTAAAAAATTACACACAAAAATAATCAGTCACACACTTTCTAATACACGCATTCCAAAAGTTTCGTTGCCAAGGTATCAGGACGAAGGAGAAATTCTACGCTTTCTGCTTGAAGAAAATGTACCAGGAAAATTTCCTTATACTGCGGGAGTATTTGCCTTTAAACGAGAAGGAGAAGATCCAACGCGTATGTTTGCTGGAGAAGGCGATCCATTTCGTACCAATCGCCGTTTCAAATACCTGTCTAAGAACTCTGATGCAACCCGTCTTTCGACTGCATTTGATTCAGTGACACTCTACGGAAATGACCCCGGCGAACGGCCTGATATTTACGGGAAGGTTGGGAATTCAGGCGTATCGATTGCGACACTAGATGATATGAAAGCGCTTTATGATGGTATTGATTTATGTTTGCCAACGACGTCAGTTTCACTCACCATCAACGGACCAGCACCAACAATCCTAGCTCTATTTCTGGTTACAGCAATCCAACAACAATATACAAAGTTTGAGAAAGATAATGGCAGAGAAGCTACCTCTGAAGAAAAATTAAAAATCAAAGACTGGTCTTTAGAAAATGTTCGTGGCACTGTTCAGGCTGATATTCTTAAGGAAGATCAGGGGCAGAACACCTGTATTTTTTCAACTGAATTTAGTCTCAAGTTAATGGGTGATATACAACAGTATTTCGTCGATAAGAAAGTTAAGAATTTCTATTCAGTCTCTATCTCCGGTTATCACATTGCAGAAGCAGGTGCGAATCCTATCTCACAATTGGCATTTACCTTAGCCAATGGTTTTACATATGTTGAAACGTATCTATCACGCGGAATGGATATCGATGACTTTGCAGGTAATCTTTCGTTCTTTTTCTCTAACGGGATGGATCCTGAATATACTGTAATGGGCCGCGTTGCTCGCCGAATATGGTCTACTACGATGCGTTTTAAATATGGCGCGAATGACCGTAGCCAGAAATTAAAATATCATATTCAAACATCAGGTCGTTCCTTGCATGCGCAAGAAATAGACTTCAATGATATTAGAACAACATTACAAGCATTAATTGCGATCAATGATAATTGTAACAGCTTGCACACTAATGCTTATGATGAGGCGATTACTACGCCAACAGAAGATTCAGTGCGAAGAGCAATGGCAATACAATTAATTATTAATCAAGAATATGGCCTTTCCAAAAATGAGAATTCGCTTCAAGGTTCTTTCATTATAGAGGAGTTAACCAACTTGGTTGAAGAAGCCGTTCTACAAGAGTTTGATCGAATGTCAGAACGCGGTGGTGTGCTTGGTTCAATGGAAACCGGTTATCAACGTGGCAAGATTCAAGATGAATCGATGCAGTATGAAATGCTAAAGCATAGTGGTGAACTCCCTATTATTGGCGTCAATAGGTTCGAAAATCCAAATGCAAATGAACAGACAAAAGATATCGAGTTGGCCCGTTCAACTGAAACCGAGAAGCAAAGTCAGTTGAGCCGTCTCGAAGGTTTTCATTCGCGACATAAAGATCAAAGTGAAGATCATATTGAGAAACTGAAAAAAGCTGCACAAAAGAATGAAAATGTTTTCGCAGTTTTAATGGATGCTGTTGAGCACTGCTCACTCGGTCAAATTACTAATGCATTCTTCGAAGTCGGCGGTCAATATCGCAGGAATATGTAGGGCGTAGTTTT